>NZ_JBHRVU010000005.1:0-1015000 GCF_042647625.1 Sphingobium rhizovicinum
CCCTCAAGATAAGATTTCATCGAGCCGTCCGTAGACCACGACGTTGATAGGTCGGATGTGGAAGTGCGGTAACGCATGAAGCTAACCGATCCTAATTGCTCTGTTCACGCTTAAACGGTTCATTACGAACCAATGAGTCCCACCATCAACAACAACCCTGATACCCAGGACCATGTTGATCATACGGTCTTATTCTCACCAGATATGCACGGATAACATCGATCAAAAAACAATGCGCAAGCTATATTGCTTGGTGACCATAGCGTCATGACCCACCCGATCCCTTCCCGAACTCGGCCGTGAAACCTGACTGCGCCAATGGTACTGTGGCTCAAGCCCCGGAAGAGTAGGGGCTCGCCAGGCATTATAGCTCGCGCATTAAACACAAAACCCATTCGCAATCTCCCAAACAGGGCGGCTTTCTTCAGGAAAGCCGCCCTATTTGCATTATGCGCGAGCATCTTCCCCTATTCGAAAAAGGCGACGGCTCGGACTTCGATGCTCTAACGGATGCGCGTGTCCGGCAAGCTGCGATCATGGAAGGCTGTATGCGGGCAGCGCCACGTTACATCATGATCGCTGTCCTGAAATTTGAACAGCAGCACATCGTCCGCCGCCATGTTCGAAAAATACCACCAGCGATGCCGGTCGCGATGGCGGAAGATGGAAGCGGCGATCATCTGATCCTCGCCATCGACCGGCACGGTCAGCGCCTCGCCGGTCGGCAATTCATCCACCACGAACAAGGTGTTGGACGTCGCTTCCTCGTCCGACACGGTGCGCCCGTCGCACAGCGCGAGCGGCCAGTCCTGCGGGCCGGGTGAGAAGGTGCGCCAGAAGCTGGAGACCCGCAAAAACCGGTAGTGTTTGGACGGCTATGATGATTCATTGAGGGCGCGCGATCACGGAGGCCAGCCATGGATCCCAAGTCCCTGTTCAGTTTGAGCGATCACCTTGAGGCATTGAGCAAGGAGGGCGATCCGCTTGAGGTTTTGCAGGAGACGGTGGATTTCGAGTATTTCCGAGCGTGGCTGGTCGAAGGGCTTGGTTATGGCGATGGAGCCAAAGGCGGACGCCCACCCTTCGATCCGGTGATGATGTTCAAGGCCCTGATCCTGCAGGCGCAGCATAATCTGTCAGACGCCCCGATGGAGTTCATGATCCGCGATCGGCTGAGTTGGCTGCGGTTTCTGGGACTGTCGCTTGGGGACCGCACGCCGGATGAGAACACGATCCGGCATTTTCGCAATCGCCTGACCGAGACGGGAACGCTCAAGCGGGTGATGAAGGCCTTTGACTGGCAACTCCAGAAGAAGGGCTACATTCCAATGTCCGGCAACTCGTGGACGCCTCGCTGGTGCCTGCACCAAGACAGCGGAACACCGAGGGCGAACGCGAAGCGATCAAGTCGGGCAAGAGCGCCAGAGATATCTGGCCGAACGAGCCGAACAAGGCAGCACAGAAGGATACCGACGCGCGCTGGACCCTCAAGATCGGCGGGAAAGTTCGGTATCGAGCGGATGGAACGCCGCTCCCCATGATCGCCCTGCCGGTCTTCGGCTACAAATCCCACATCAGCATCGATCGACGCTTCGGCTTCATCCGAGGCATGGCGGTGACTTCGGCGTCAGCGGCGGACGGGCGTCTTCTCCGGCAGGTCGTCAGCACGGACAATACCAGTTCCGAGGTCTGGGCAGACAGTGCCTATCGCTCCAGGCGCAACGAGAAGTGGTTGTCGGATCAGATGCTCACGTCCCGCATTCATCGGCGCAAACCTATGGGCAAGCCGATGTCGAAGGCCACCTCGCGGGCCAATGCAGCCAAATCCTCGATCCGGGCCCATGTCGAACATGTCTTCGCCCATCAGAAGAACCGGTTCAACCTGTTCATCCGCACCATCGGCCTCGCCCGCGCTGAGGCAAAACTGACGCTTTGCAACTTGGCCTACAACTTCAACCGCCTGATTTTCCACGAACGCGGGAATGCAGGGGCTGACTCTGTCTGCAAGCCAGCCAAACCGGCGAAATCAACGCTAGGCATCGTGGAAATCGGTCCGAACGATGCCGTTCGTGCGCTCCGAAGCCTCGACGTCTGTCAAGCCAGGCCGAAATTACCCGTTTTTGCGGGTCTCCAGCTGACGCAGACAGACCGTCTATAACCCGGCCCATCGGGGAAAGCGGCGGCATAGGCCCGCTCCGCCGCGCGCCGTCCGGTAATCTCATTATAATCGACATGCGCTTCGCCGGCTGGCGGCTGGATGCCGCCTTCATGGCGATAATTTTCTACCTTCTCCTGCGCCCGCGCGGTCAGGTCGGCCGATGTGCGGATCATCCACCCGCCCGCCGACACGCAGGACGCAGCGGTGAGCGCCTGTATCGCCGCCTCGCATTCGCGCAGATAGAGGCGATCGACCTCCTCCTTGTCGAAGAAATTGCGGATCGCGCTGCGATGTCGGCCAGCATGAAGCCATGGGTGTCGAATTCGAAATGATCGCGGATCGGCATCCCGTCGCGCACCAACATGCGATGGTCGCTATAGGTGCCGGTGTTGATCTCCACCCCCTGCGACACATAGCGCCGCGTGACGAAATCGCCTTCGTCGAGATAGCGGATCAGCGCGGGTGCCTGCCGCGCGCTGTCCTCAATATCCTCGGTTCTGGCCAGCGTCGCCATCACGCCACCTCTTCGGGCAGCGCGCCGATCACCGACTTGACCTCCAGAAATTCCTCCAGCCCGAACTTGCCGAATTCCCGGCCATTGCCCGATTGTTTATACCCGCCAAAGGGCATGTCGAAGGCAAGCCCGCCGGCATTGACGAACACGGCGCCAGCCCGAATCCGGCTGACGAACTTGCGGGCACGGGCCGGGTCGCCCGCAACATAGGCGCCCAGACCATAGGGCGTGTCATTGGCGATGCGGATCGCATCCTCATCGTCATCATAGGGCATCAGGACCAGCACGGGGCCGAAAATCTCCTCCTTTGCGATCGTCATGTCCGGCGTCACATTGGCAAAGACGGTCGGCTGCACATAGCTGCCCGCCTCCAGCCCCTCGGGCCGCCCGGTGCCGCCGGTGACGAGCGTGGCGCCTTCGTCAATGCCGGTCTGGATCAGGCCCTGAATCCGGTCCCATTGCCGTTGGCTGACGACCGGGCCGATATGATCGCCCTCCGCCTGCGGGTCGCCGACCTTCTTGGCAGCGAACAGCGCGCCGACCTTCTGCGCCGCTTCGTCATGCTGGGAGCGGTGGACCAGCATGCGGGTGGGGGCCACGCAACTTTGTCCACTGTTGAGCAGCACGCCGCCCACGCCACCCGCAGCGCCAGGTCCAGCGGCGTCCCTTCCAGGATGATGTTGGGCGACTTGCCGCCCAGTTCCTGCGCGACGCGCTTCACTGTATCGGCGGCATTTTTCGCCACCATGATGCCCGCGCGGGTCGATCCGGTGAAACTCACCATGTCGATATCGGGATGCTTGGCCAGCGCGGTGCCCACGCCTTCGCCATCCCCCTGTACCAGGTTGAAGACACCGCCGGCACGCCCGCCGCCCCCAGTATTTCGGCGAAGATCGCGGCGCAGCTAGGCGCCTCTTCGGAGGGCTTGAGGATCATGGTGCAACCCGCCGCCAGCGCCGGGCCGACCTTGGCGACGATCTGGTTCATCGGCCAGTTCCATGGCGTGATCAGCGCCACCACGCCGATCGGCTCGCGCACCACGCGATTATCGCCGATCTTCTCGCTGAACTCGTAATTTTTCAGCGCCGCCAGCGCCTGTCCCAGATGGCCAAGGCCCGATCCCGCCTGCGCCGTCTGGGCGATGGAGATGGGACAGCCCATTTCGGTGGCGATGGCGCGGGCGATGTCGGGCACGCGCTTCTGATATTCACCGATGATGCGCTCCAGCAGCGCGACGCGCTCTTCGCGGCTGGTCAGCGAGAATGTCTCGAACGCCCGGCGCGCGGCGATCACGGCGGCGTCCACATCTGCGGCCGTGCCCAATATCAGGTCGGCGGCGCTCTGGTCGGTCGCGGGATTGATGACGGCGATGGTCCGGCCGCCCTGGCTGTCGACCCACTGGCCATCGATATAATGCTGAAGCGTGTTGGGCATGATGAATGTCCTTATGCGGGAAGAAGGCCGAGTTCGGCGTCGGAGGCGGGCGTGCCCCATTTGTCGCGCGGCGGCAGGGGGCGGCTGTCCCAGGGCGGATCGAGCGTGAAGCTGGAGATGGTGCGGCCTTCGGGCAGGCGCCCGTTGCCGCCACCCTGACTATAATCATAATAGAGCGTCATCAGCTCGCGATGGCCGTGATGCCGCTGGGCCACCGGATGGGCCAGACAGGCGTCACGCCAGCGCAGCAGCCGGGTCAGATGCTGGGGGATCTGATAGGCTTCATAATAATCGAGGAACCACAGCCGTTTGAACATCGGCGTGAAGGCGACCTCCGCCCAGCCGAACCGGTCGAACAGAAAATCCCCGTCCGGCGCATAATGGCGCAGAAACGCGTCCAGCCGCGCATATTGGGCGTCGATCTCGGCCTTGTGCTCTTCGCGCTTCGCCGGTCGCGGTTCAGGATCATGCGATAGCCCGCCCCGGTATATTGCCCGTCGGTCGCGCACAGCATCGCCTCGACCGCATGTTCATAGGGGTCTTGCCGCGCCACCGGCGGATCGGGAAAGCGATCCTCGAAATAGCGCATGATGACCATGCTCTCCTTCAGCGTCTCGCCATTTTCCAGTTCCAGCGCGGGCAGCGCCGTGGTCCCCCGCGTCTTGGCGAGCAGCCAGTCGGGCCGGGGCTGCGATATGTCGATCTCATGATCGGCCATGATGCCGTGCAGGCCCTTCAGATCGAGCAGCAACTCGATCCGCTCGGAAAAGGGGCATCCGGGGATATGGTACATGCGCAGCTGCCCGGCGGGCGGTTCGTCCTGCCAGCCCATGGATCAGGCTGCCGTCGCGGCCGGGCGGGGCGGCATTTCGCTCTGCGACCTGGCGAACATCGCCTGCGTGGCGGGGCGGGCATTGATCCGCTCGATCCAGGCGACCAGATGCGGCGTCGCCGTCTTGTTGACGATGTCGGCATAGCCAAACTGCATCCCGTTCGCGATCGCGAAGTTGCAGATGTCGGCCAGCGTATAGTCTTCGCCTGCCAGCCATTCGCTTTGCGACAGCCGCTGTTCCAGCCGGTCGATCGACACGCCAATCTTGCGCATTTCCTCGTCCAGCACCGCCTGCGGGAAGCCGGCACGGGCGCTGCGCCATTTGGCCTGCTGCTCCGGGACCGGGATATGCTTCAGCTTTTCCTCGAATTCGGCGTCTGACAGCTTGCGCGCCATCGGGCCGATCATCCGTTCCCAACCGATGGTCGACACGCACCAGCAGAAATATTCGTCCACCCATTTGGTCCAGACCCGCATCTCGGCGATCTGCACCGGATCGGCCGGGCGCAGGCGCGGGGCATCCGGAAGGCATCTTCCAGATATTCGCAGATCACGGTCGATTCGGTGATGATATGCCCGTCATGGTCCAGCGCTGGCACCTGCCCGCGCGGATTGATCGCCTTGAACCAGTCCTCATGATGTTCGAACCGGGTCGGATCGACAAAGCGGGGGTGAATTCCAGCCCCTTTTCATACAAAGCCAGCAGGGGTTTCAACGAATTGGCGGCCGGACCGAAGCTGTAGAGCGTCAACATGCGCTGGTTCATCCTCACCTTGTGGTTATGGCGTCTTGGGCGCCTTCGGACGGGAAAGTGGCTGGCGCTCCGGCGGGTCGCAAGTCCTCTGTCGATACTATCAGTGCCACTACCCGGCACCTTAACCTGTCAGTTTCAATGATAGCGCCGCCACTCGTCTTGCAGCGGGGACAAGCCTTTGCTCTGGATGGGGAAAGACATTTGGAGAGGAAGATGCTGGAACTGCTGACGTCGGAAACGCCCAATGGCTGGAAAGTCGCGATCCTGCTGGAGGAACTGGGCGTGCCCTATCAGGTGACGCCTATATCCCTGACCGACCGGGTGCAGAAACAGGACTGGTATGTCGCGCTCAATCCCAATGGCCGCATACCGACGCTGGTGGATCATGATGCGGGCGATTTTGCTATCTTCGAATCCGGCGCGATCCTGCTCTATCTGGCGGAAAAATTCGGGCGGTTCATCCCCACCGACGCGCAGGATCGCAGCCGGGTGATCCAGTGGGTGATGTGGCAGATGTCCAGCCTTGGCCCCATGATGGGGCAGGCGACCGTCTTCACCCGCTATTTCGACGAGAAATTGCCATCGGTGATCGATCGCTATGTTCGCGAAAGCCAGCGCCTGTTCGGCGTCATGGACGCGCGGCTTGCCGATTACGACTATCTGGTAGGCGACTATTCGATCGCCGATATGGCCTGCTTTCCCTGGATACGCGGCCATGACTGGGCCGGTGTCGACATGGGCGGTTTCCCTCACCTTCAGCGCTGGTTCGAAAGAATTTCAGCGCGGCCCGCGGTGCAGCGCGGGCTTCTTGTCCCCACGCCGCCCACGCCCGAAGAGATGGCGGAGAAGACCACGAAACAGGGAAAGACCATTCTCGCGTGAGCGCCTTCCTCCAGCGGATCGTTCGCATCGAATGGGGCCATTGCGACCCCGCCGGCATCGTTCATGCGCCCCGCTATTTCGACATTTTCGGCGAAAGCACGATGCTGCTGTTCGAACAGGCGGGCCTGCCCAAGAAGCGCCAGATGCTGGCGACCATGCCCTTTGCCGGCTTCCCGATGGTCGATGTGTCCGCCCGCTTCTTCATCCCCACCGCCTATGGCGACGATGTGCTGGTGGAGGCGGATGCGCCATCCTTCGGCAATAGCAGCTTCACCGTCGCCCATCGGCTGTCGCTGGATGGCGAATTATGCGTGGAATGCACCGAAAAACGGGTCTGGACCGCGCCCGACGCAAGTCGACCCGCCGGATTGCGCGCCGAGCGAGTGCCGGATTCGGTACGGGCATTGTTTCCGTCCTGATATATGTTCACCGCCCGGCAAGCCTATCCGCGCCATAGCATCGCCTGCAATAAGGGAGATGCGTCATGGAGCAATCATTGGGTCTTTCCGACCGGCGCAGCCTGATCGCGACGCTGGCGCTGCTGCCGCTGGCGGCCTGCGCCACGCCGATGGGCCGCTATACGGTCGAGGATGCGGTGCGCCGGCTGCTGGAATTGTCGAGCCAGCGCGCCTTTGCCCGGCTGACCGAACCGGGCGGCTTCTATGATGACCAGCTGACCCGCATCGCCCCTCCCGATCTGGGCGGCGGTAAAGGCGGCGCGGTGCTGTCCGCGCTGTTGCGCACCAACGCCGTGCGCAACCGGGTGGCGATGGCCCTGAATGACGTGGCGGTCGACCTGGCCGACCATGCCGCGCCGGTCGTGATGGACGCGGTGCATCGCATGACTTTGGCCGACGCCATATCCGTGTTGCGCGGCGGACCGACGGCGGCGACCGACCTGCTGGCCCGCGAAGCGCGTGGTTCGGTGGTCGAGGCGCTGTTGCCCGGCGCATCGCGCGCGTTGCGATCGGACATGTTCGAAATGCTTTCGGCCGCGCTGTCCGCCACCGGCGGCAAGGATTATGCGGCGATCGCCGACAATGTTTCGGGCCAGATTGGCGACGCGATCTTCCGCGCGATCGGGCGGGAGGAGGCGGAAATCCGGCGCGATCCCGCCGCGACCCGCGATCCGATCCTGATGGCGCTGCTGCGATAGTTTTTGACGGCGCGATTTCCCGGCAAATCGCTTAGGTCTTGATTTCCGCGCCGGGGCATGGTGTCCCCCGCCCATGGAACAGAAACATCCCGGCGTCGCCGGCATCCCTTGGGATCAGCCCGCGACCATGATCGACCTAGACGGCAAGGCTCCGCTGATTGGCACGATCCGCGATTGCGCCGTTCATTTCGGCCTCTATAAGCCGCATGCAAAGGCGCAGGCGCGCGTGCTGCTGACCCAGCCGGTCCACCGCGAAGGGCGCAAGACCCGCACCTGGCTGCTGGAGCCGGAAGAAATTGAAGCGCTGGCCGACCGACTGAAGCGCGAGACGAACTGATCGTAAACGCCGGGCGGGTTTCAGGCCAGCACCGGCGCCTCCGTTTCCGCCATCAGTTGCGCCAGTCGCTGCGCGCTGACATCGTCCAGCGGCGCGAACAGCAACAGCCGCTGGCCCGGCGCCTCTTCGATCGCATAGCTGGTGTGGCGGAACATGATTTCGCCCACCCCCGGCATGTCGGCGATATTCGTATCCTCGAAATGGGCCATGATCTCCGAATCCTGCCAATATCGCTGGAAGAATTCGGACTGCTCCATCATGTCGGCGATGATCCCTTCGAACACCTCCGGCTGGGCTGTGCGGCTATAATCCCATTTGAAGCGGGCGATCAGCCGCCGGCACATATCCTGAAACTTGTCCGGATCGGCGCGATAGCGCGGATGCAGCATCAGGATGCGGAACAGATTGCGCTCCTCGCGCGGCAATTGGCTGTAATCGCGGAAGGCTCGGCCGACGAGGCGGTTCCAGCCGATCACGGTCCAATCCTCCACGATCACCAGCGCGGGAATGGACAGGGCGTCCATCAGATGCTGGGTGCCGGCATGGATCGTCTCGTCGGCGCGGCGGGCCAGCGGCGGCGGACGATGCTGCGCCAGCGCGAACAGAAATTCGCGCTCATTGGGCGTCAGGCGCAGCGTCCGGCTCAACCGCTCCAGCATCGGCGCGGACAATTGCACCTCGCGCCCCTGTTCGAACCATGTGTACCAGGTGACGCTCATCCCCGCGAGCGTCGCCACTTCCTCGCGCCGCAATCCGCGCGTGCGGCGGCGTTCGCCGGCCGGCAATCCAACTTCTGACGGGGCGAGCTTCGCGCGTGCGGCTTTCAGGAACCGCGACAATTCTTCCCTTTGTGCCATGCCTTATCCAGTTACTCGCAATGATGGGACATCCAGCGGCCTTCTTGCGGGCCGTCTCCTCTGCAAGACCGCTTGGTCTGCGGTCGGCAACATAGCCGAGACTAGACAGGAGAGCGATATTGGCTGGCAAGCTATTTGTGACCTGCGCGGTGACGGGAAGTTCACCGATGCCGACACACCCCGATTTCCCCTTCCGCCCGGATCATGTGGCGGCCGAAGCGCTGGCGGCGGCGGAGGCCGGCGCATCGATCATCCATGTTCATGTACGCGACCGGGAAACGGGCGATCCCTCGCAGGCGCTGGAGGATTATCGGGAGGTCGTCGGCCTCATCCGGGCAAAGAACAACGAAGTCATCCTCAACGTCACCACCGGGCGGGCTGCACCTGGATGCAGGGGGATGAAGACCCGCCGTCTGCGGTCCCGGCACACTGATGTTCACGGCCGAACGGCGGCTGGAACATATTCTCGACCTGCGGCCCGACATGTGCACGCTCGACATTTGTACGATGCAGCTATGGGGCGGGTGGCGATCAACCTGGACCCGATGATCACGAAAATGGGCCATATGATCCAGGATGCCGGGGTATTGCCGGAAATCGAATGTTTCGAGGCCGGGGATTTCGTCTTCGCCGACGATCTGATGGCCAAGGGCGCGATCCCCAAACATGTGCCCTTCACTTTCGTTCTGGGCACTAAATATGGCCTGCCTGCAACATCCGAAGCCATGCTCTACGCCAGGAACCAGATCCCCCGCGGCGCGCGTTTCACCGGCTTTGGCGTCAGTCGCCACAGCATGCCGATGGCTGCGCAATCGATGCTGCTTGGCGGCAATATCCGGGTGGGGTTTGAAGATACGATTTACCTTCGGCGCGGCCAGATGGCGGCGAACAATGCGGACATGGTGCGCTGGGCGGTGGAAATGGTCGACCGGATGGGCGGCGACATCGCCAGCGCCGGGGAAACGCGGGCCATGCTGGGCCTGAAGCAATAGGGAGAGGATGGGATGACACAATTGGCAAAGGCGCCGATGGCGGATGTGGCGGGGAAGACAGCTTTCATCACCGGCGGAGCGAATGGCATCGGCCTTGGCATATCGCGCGCGCTGGTGCGGGCGGGCGCCAATGTGGTGATCGCCGATATTCGCCCGGAATCGCTGGCGCAGGCAAAGGCGGATCTTGGTGCCGATGCGCAGGTGGAAACCGTGCAGCTGGACGTCACCGATCGCGCCGGCTTCGCCCGCGCGGCCGATATGGCGGAGGCGCGTTTTGGTCCCATCCATATGCTGATCGGCAATGCCGGCATCGGTGTGATGGGGCCGGTGCTGGATGCACGCTATGATGACTGGGACTGGGGGCTGGGCGTCAATCTGGGCGGCGTAATCAACGGCCTCGTCACCCTGCTGCCCCGGATCAAGGCGCATGGGCAGGGGGGGCAGATCGTCACCACCTCGTCCCAGTCTGCGCTGATCCCGGTCAATTATTCGGCCATTTACACTGCCGCCAAGGCCGCGATCCTGGGCCTGTCCGAAGCGATCCGGGGTGAACTGACGGCGGAGAATATCGGCGTGTCCGCCTTCATGCCCGGCCCCGTGCAAAGCCATATCGCCCATAGCGGCGAACTGCGCCCGGCCGCCTATCGCAGCGACAGCGGTTATAAGCAGCGAGAGGATGATCTGGAAAAGCGGCCCGTCTCTCCGCTTTGGATGAGCGCGGACGAGGTGGGGGAGCGGGTGCTGGCCGGCATTCGCGCCAACGACCTCTATATTCTGACTCATCCTGAATTTGCAGACGGCATGCGCACCCGGTTCGACGCGATACTGGCGTCGATGCCCGATGAGACGATCCATCAGGAACGGGCAGGGGAAATCGGCTTCCTCCTGTCCAACCCGTGTTTGACGATCAGTTGGCCCGGCGCAGGGCCGCGCTGCTCATGCCGTCCTGAACCGCTCCTGGCTGGCCAGGCGCACCCCGGCATTGGGTGCGCCATAACCTTCATAGCCGCGCCGCTCGACAAATTCGAAGAAGAAGCGTTTCTGGAAAGCCCGGCTGTAGAGCTGGCGATAGTCGCCGGCATCGTCCGCATCATAGAGGATATGGGCGTCGCGCAATTGCGTGCGCGTCGCCCCGTCCAGCCCGAAGCGCGCCGCCAGATCGGCATAATAATTGCCGCCGATCGGCAATATGTCCGCCCCCTTTTCGGCGATCCTGTGGGCGGTCGCGGTCAGATCGTCGCTGGCGAAGGCGATATGCTGATAACCGCCGCCGAAATTATGCCCGACGAAGCGGGAAGACAGCGTGCCCGCCGCATCGGATGCGTTGAGCGTCAGGCGCAGCGCGCCGTCGGCCGACCGCAGCGGCTGGCTCAGCACCAGACCGGACGGGTCGATGACGTCCGACTGGAGGCTCTGCTCCAGCCCGAACAGCGCCCGCCAGTAAAGCTGCCAGGACAGATATTCATCGATCCGCACCACGGCAGCCAGATGGTCGATGGTCAGCGGGTGGGGATCGACCGCAGCGCCGGTCGGTTCGAATTCCGTATCCCACACGGCGGGGATCTCCTCCTCGCCGATCAGGTAGATCAGGCTGCCGCCGATCCCGCGCAGCGCCGGCACCGACAGATTGCCCGGTGCCTCCGCCTGATCCACCTGCCCGATGTCGAGGAAGGCGGCGCGCGCCGCGACCGCGTCGCGATCCGGCACGGCCAGCCCCACTGCGCAGATGGACGGGCCATGCGCCCGCTCGAACCCCTGACCGAAACTGTCCGGCTGGGCGTTGATCACCAGATTGACCGATCCCGCCTGCCAGCGGGTGACAGCCTTGGTCCGGTGCACGCCCGTCCGGGCAAAGCCCAGCGATCCGAACATCTGCTCCAGCGCGGGCGCATCCTGCGCATTGACGGCGAACTCGACGAATTCCGGGCGCACCGCGGCGGGCGGGGCCGGCACGGCGGGCGTGCGGCCCAGCAGTCGCTCCGCCGCATCCTCCACATGGCGCAGCGACCGCAGCCCGTCGGCGGCGATCAGGTCGGGCGACCAGCCGCGGAACCGATCGTTGAAAATCTCCAGCGACAAGGGGCCATCATAGCCAGTGCGGATGATCTCCGCGACATAGTCCGCCACGGGCAGGCCGCCTTGTCCCGGAAAATTGCGGAAATGCCGGCTCCAGTAGAGCAGGTCCATCTCCAGCCTTGGGGCGTCGGCCAACTGGACGAAGGCGATCTTGTCTCCGGGGATCGCCTGGATGCTCTCGCTGGGGATGCCGCGCGAGAGCGAATGGAAACTGTCGAGGATGATGCCGATATGGGGATGGTCGACCGCTTCCACGATCGCCCATGCGTCGCGATGGTCGAACACATGCCGGCCCCAGGCCAGCGCCTCATAGCCCACGATGATGCTGCGCTTGCCCGCCCGCTCGCCCAGTTCCTGCAAGTCGGCGACGATGCGGTTGCGCTCGCCCAGCGCATGGGGCGAACAGTTGGAGCAGACGAGGATGCGGTCCGCGCCGAGGTCGCCCATCAGGTCGAACTTCGCCTCCGCCCGGTCCAGCGCCCGCTGCCGCATCGCGCCCGGCATGCCTTCGAAATCGCGGAACGGCTGGTACAGCATGCAGCCAAGGCCCAGATCGTCCATCATCGCCCGCACCTCGCGCGGGGACAATGGCGACGCGATCAGGTCATTTTCGAAAATCTCGACCCCGTCGAAGCCGGCGGCCGCCGCCGCGCGCAGCTTTTCCTCCAGCGTGCCGCTCAGCGATACGGTCGCGATCCCGAAAGTCATCGGCGGGTGCCTCCTGTCAGCGCCGCGTGGAAATTGGCGGCCATGCGCGCGGCGTCCGCCTTGCGCCCGGTGAAATGTTCGAACGCGCCTGCGGCCTGATGCACGGTCATGCCGCTGCCATCCAGCGTGACGCAGCCCGCCGCCTTCGCCTCACGCAGCAATTGCGTTTCCAGCGGGAAATAGACGATGTCCGTCACCCAGAAGTCGGGCCGCAGCAGGTCTTGCGGAATGGCCGATCCGGGATAGCCCGCCATGCCCAGCGGCGTCGCATTGACCACGCCGTCGGCATCGGCCAGCGCGGCGGTCAGATCCTGCCCCACCACCGCGCGCCCGTCGCCATGCAGGGCGCACAGAGCCGCGCACAGTTCGGCCGCCCGCGCGCCATTGGGATCGAACAAAGTCAGCGTGCCGACATACATGCCCATCAGGGCGTGGGCGGTGGCGGCGCCTGCACCGCCACCGCCCATCTGTACGACCTTTCCGAAACGCGACCCGGAAGGCAGACCCGCGCGGAGATTTTCCGCGAAGCCTTGAATATCGGTATTATGGCCGATCCGCCGGCCATGCTGGAACACCACCGTATTGACCGACCCGATCTGCGCCGCCTGCGGCGACAGGTCGTCCAGATGCGCGATCACCGCCTGCTTATAGGGGTGGGTGACATTGACCCCGGCGAACCCCGCCAGCTGCACCGCGTCGAGCAGGCGGGGCAGATCGCCCGCATCCATGCCGTCCGCCGCCAGATCGAACAGGCGATAGACCAGCCGCAGCCCCTGCGCATCGCCTTCGCTTTCATGCAGCATGGGCGACAGCGACGCCTGAATGTCGCGTCCGATAAGGCCGGTGAGGTAGCGAAACTGGGTCAAGATCGGGCCATCCAAGAAGAGAAGAGCCGCCTCCGCCCGCAGGGGAGGAGGCGGCAGGGGGAGATCAGAAGTTGAATTTCGCGCCGACGTAGAAGGACCGTCCGACCATGTCGTAGGTGCCGGCGTCGGTGCCGTTCTGGGAACTGGCGACGAAGGGAATGCCCTTGTCGAACAGATTGGTGATGCCGGCGCGGAACTGGACATTCTTCGTAACGTCCAGCGTCGAGAAGACATCGAACAGATTATAGGGCTTCACCCCCACCTGTTCCGCCGCCGGAGACGTCACCGCGCTGATGTCGCGCAGCTTGCCCTGATAGCGCCAGCGCAGGCCGATGCCGAACATATCGGAGCTGTAGCCCACCGTCGTCAGCGCCTTCCACTTGGGCAGGGGCCGGCCCGGCGTGCTGGTGCCGACGAAATCCTGCGATGCCTGTCCCGGCAGGGTCTGGACCTTATAATGGTTCAGCCAGCCGATCGCCGAAGACGCATAAATCTTGCCCGATCCATCGCCGATGCCCGCTTCGGACAGGCGCAGCGACCAGTTGACCTGCACATCGACGCCATCGGTGTCGAGCGCGCCGAGGTTCAGGTAAGGCTGGGCGATCGCCACGAGTTGACCGGTCGGATCGCGCTGGATCAGCTGGCAAAATTCGTTGCCATTGGAATAGCTGCTGTTCGACCCGTCCAGATTATAGCATTTGGCCAGCACGGTCAGGCCGTTGATGGTCGAAATGACGTTGCGGATCTTGATGTTGTAATAGTCGACCGAGAAAGAGAATCCCGACAGCCAGGGTGAGGAAAATTTCGGATTGAGCACGAAGCCGACATTGAAGGTGTTGGCCTTTTCCGGGGTCAGGGCGCTGTTGCCCTGAATATTGCCGCCGGTCGCGGTGGTCGCGAACTGATAGGCGTCGATCGCGGCGGCCGGAATGCCCTGCGCCAGACAGAGGTCACGCACCTGCGCGCCATTGGCGCCGGTCCGGGCGGTGGAGCGGACGTCGCACGGGTCGCCGATCGCGGCGGGCGGCGTGCCGATCGCCAGCTGCGATCCGGTGACGGGGGAGAATAGCTCGCCGATATTGGGCGCGCGCACGGCCCGCTGGTAAGAACCCCGGATCAACAGCGCGTCTACCGGCTGCCAGCGCGCATCGAACTCATAGCTTTTCACGCTGCCGGTGGTGTTATAGTCGGAATAGCGGAAGGCTGCGCCAACGCCCAACTCATGGAAGAAGGGCGTGTCCGACAGCAAGGGCACGTCGATCTGCGCGGCAAATTCCTTGACGCTGATCTGGCCCTGTGCCGGGTTGGAGCCGACCACCGATTCCACATTATTGGACACCAGATCGGGGCTGGGATCATATTTATACGTGTTCTTGCGATAACCGGCGAGCAGCGCCAGTTGCACCGGCCCGGCGGGCAGGTTGAACAGCGGGCCATTCACCTGTCCCTGCACCTGCGTCTGGGTCAGCCGCTCGCGGCTGTTGACGGTGGCGGTCATATAATCCTGGCATGCCTGCGACAGGCTGGTCGCATTGGTGATGCCGAACGGATTGAAGCCGCCGGCGCATAGGGATGCGCCGCCATCCGCCGCATTCAGCAGCGTCTGCACGCGGGATTTCAGCACCGCGTTGAACATCGACTGATTATGGACCGTCTCGTCATAGGAAACGAAGCCGTCGAACTTCCATGATCCGCCGATCGTGCCCTTCAGGCCGCCCAGATACTGCTGGACCCGGTAATTTTCGTCCCATCCTTTGTCGCCGATGCCGACATAGCGCGCGCTCCAGCGGAACGGGGCGCTCGGATCGGCGCGCGACGCCAGCAACGTGCGCAGGTCGTTGGGTATGAAGGGATTGGTGACGGGGATGGTGGTGAAGGGCGCGAACTGCGTCAGGCTGCCGCCCGCTTCGGTGGTGACGGTCGAATCGACATAGAGGAACTGGCCATAGGCGGTCAGCGTCTCCGTCAGATCGAACTCACCCTTGGCAAAGGCGGATTTGCGTTCGAAGGCGTTCAATATCTGAAGCTGTGGCCCCACCGGCATGCGCACATTGCCGCCGACCACGGCATAGGCGTCGGTCGTTGGCCCCTTGTAATTGATCGCGCCGGTCTGCACGAACAGGGTGCCGTCATTGTTGAAGCCCAGATTCAGCGTCCGGTTGATCGGATTGGTGACGCCATATTGGGCGAACACGCCATTGAGCGCCGCCTGGCTCGGCAGGTTCAGCGCATTGGGCACGAAGGCGCCGGTGCCGATGAAGGAAGACGGCACCTTGTCGTCAAAGAAGCTGCGCTGCGAACCCGACAGCGGATCGCGCTGGCCATAGCTCAGCGCCAGCATCAACCGGCCGCGATCGTCGGCAAATTTGGTGCCCAGCGCCAGCGATGCGTTGAACTTGCCATAATCGCCGCGAAAGCTGTTGCCATTCTGGATGTCGGCGCGCACGCCGTCGAAATATTTGTCGGTCTTGAAATTGACCACGCCCGACATGGCGTCGGACCCATAGATGGCCGATGCGCCGCCGGTGATGACGTCGACCGATCCGATGATCGATTCCGGCAAGATATTGATGTCGACATTGCCGTTAATGTCCGACAGCGGCAGACGGCGACCGTCCAGCAGCACGAGATTGCGGTTGGAGCCAAGGCCGCGCAGGTTCAGCGTGGCGCGCCCGCCCGCACCCTGGCCGCCGGTGCCGGCATTGCCCGACGGAGTGAAGCCGGGCAGCTGGTTCAGCGAATCTTCCAGCGTGATCTGCCCGCTCTGCTGCACCAGCTCATCCGATACGGTGACGATGGGGCTGACGGCGACATTGTTCGGCCGCGCGATCAGCGATCCGGTAACGACGATGTCGGCCGTGGACGGCTGGTCCGCTGCGGCATCGGTCGCCTGCGGCGCCAGGGCGGCCGCAGGCTCGGCCTGATCCTGCGCCCAGACCGGACTGACGCAGGCGCTCAGCGCCATCGCGGCCAGCGACCCGCCGATGCGAAGCTGCATATGAAAACCTGACTTCATCCTATCCTCCCATTATTATTACTAACTAGTTCGTACATTATCATTTACACCGATGCGTGGACGGCCCTTCAATCCATCTCCACCCGGCGAACATCCCCCACGATGAAGACATAGGCGGCGGCCCCGATCAGGGCGAGCACACCGATGAAGGCCAGCGCGCCATAGAAAGAGCCGGTCTGCCCCACGATCACCCCGACCACGATCGGCGTGACGATGCCTGCCAGATTGGCGCACAGATTGAACACGCCGCCGGTCAGGCCGACATATTGGCGCGGCGCCACGTCGGAAATCAGCGTCCAGCCCAGATTGACCATGCCCTGACCGAAAAAGGCGATCGACATGATGGCGATGACCAGCGTGTTGCTCGTCACATAATTGGCGGCGACGATGGTCGATGCCAGCAGCAGCCCGGCGACGATCGGCAGCTTTCGGCCGATATTGGCGGATCCGGTGCGGCGGATCAGCAGGTCGGAAACCTGCCCGCCCAGCAGCACGCCGGCCGACGCCGCAATATAGGGCAGCACGGCGAAGGTGCCCGATTTCAGCCAGTCCATGCCCCGCTCGGTCGCCAGATAGGTCGGGAACCAGGTCAGGAAAAAGACCAAAGTCGAATTGCCGCAAAACTGGCCGATCGACGCGCCCAATATCTGGCGCTTGCCCATCAGCTTGCGGACATTCGCCCAGGAAAAGGGGATTTTCGCGTCCTGCTTCGTCGCGGTCAGCCCGCCGCCGGCGCGGATATGCTCCAGTTCGGCGGCGTTGATGCGGCTGCTGTCGCTCGGATCGCGATAACGGGCGTACATCAGCAGGCCAAACGCCATGCCCAGCGCGCCGGCAATCAGGAACAGGGCGCGCCAGCCAAAGCTGCCCACCACCCAGAACAGCACTGGCGCGAAAAAGGCCAGCCCCGCATATTGCCCCACGGCATAGACCGAATTGGCCCGCGCACGTTCATCCTGCGGGAACCAACTGCTGAGAATGCGGCTGTTGCACGGGTAGCAAGGTGCTTCCGCCACCCCCAGCGCCAGGCGGAAGCCGAACAACATTGCCACATTTCCGGCTATGCCGTGGAGCAGGGTGAAGAAAGACCAGAGGATCAGCGATCCGGCGTAGGTGATGCGCGTGCCAAGCCGATCGAGCAGCAGCCCGCCGGGTATCTGCGACGCGGCATAGGTCCAGGAAAAAGCGGAAAAGATGAAGCCCATCATTTCGGGCGAAATCTTCAGTTCTGCGGTCAGCGACGGCGCGGCCACGCCCATCACTGCGCGGTCCATGTAATTGAGCAGGGTAGCGACGCTGATCAGCGCCAGTACGCCCAGCCGCGCCCTTGTGGGCTTCAGCAATTGCGTCGACGCTCTCATGCTGCTTTCCGTTCATCAATCTGGAGCAGATGGCGCACCGCCAGCGCATAGCCGTCAATGCCCATGCCCGACAGCATGGCCGTGACCGACCGGCTCATGATCGACCGGGACCGCCATTCCTCGTCGCGTTTGTGAATGTTGGAGATATGCACTTCGATGATCGGGCAATCGCACATTTTGAGCGCGTCCAGCACAGGATAGCCGGCATAGGAGAAGGCGGCCGGGTTGATGACGACGCCAAAGGCGCCGACTCGCGCCTGATGCAGCCACTCGACCATCTCATGTTCGGCATTGGTCTGGCGGAATATCAGGCCGACGCCCGATCCATCCAGTTCGCGCAGGCAGGCGGTCTCGACATCGGCCAGGGTTTGGCGGCCGTAAATATCCGGTTCGCGCACGCCCAGCAGGTCCAGATTGGGACCGTTGAGAATATGAATGAAACGCTGGCCCATGACCGGCCTGATCCTCCCGCTGCGTGCCGGGATGACGCTCCCGATCTTGCAGAATCACCTTTACGCCGGTTCAGATCGCGCGGCAAGCAAAATGTACGAACTGGTACATGCAATGAAAGATAAAATTCAGGGCAGCGCGCGCACGGCGATGCGATCGGCCTGATAGGAGCCAAGCCACAGGTCGCGGCCCACGATCACCGCCGCCGATACGCCGTTGAAGGTCGGATCAGGCGGGCCATAGGCGACCAGCGAGAAGGACTGCCTCGCCGGGTCCAGTTGCGCCACTGCCCAGCCGCGATGACAGGTCATGCCGTCGGCCACGCCATGGACGATCTGCCGCACCCCGCCGCAGGCTGGCTCGTCGCGCACCATTCCAGCCAGCAGCAGCCGGTCGCCATCCCAATGGATATTGTCTGGCATGAATTCAGGGGCCTGCGCGTGCCATAGCGGCTGGCGCGTGTCGTGCCGCGCATAGCCGACGACCTCGCGCCGGCCAAAGGCGATGACATAGAACCCGCTGTCGTCCTTCGCCGTTTCCAGTCCGTTATTGCCCGGCAGTTCCGTGCCCGGCAGCAAGCGGAAAGCCGGTTCGCCGGGCGCGCGTTCATAAACGCCGCCGGTCGGCTGGCCGCGCACGAAATCGGTGATGCTGGTTCCCGGTCGGGTCAGCACTGTCGCGATCACCGTGCCGTCGCTATAGGATGCGACACTGTTGGCGACATGCCCGGCCGGCATGGCCAGGCATCCCTGCCAGCGCAGCGCCGGTTGTTTACGGGTATCGCGATAATCGACAGCAAATATCTCGATCGCCTCGCGCCCGCCATGATTGACCACCAGCAAACGGGCCTGTCCTGGCGCCGTGACCCGCAGGCTCAGTCCCCGCGCGGTGAACAGCGCCGGATCGGGAGATGTCTCACAATCGGGATAAAGCGGGTCGCGCGCGACCTGATCGGCCTCATTTCTGAACCAGAACGCGGCTTTGCGCGTCCGACTGTCGACGATCTTCAACCCCGCGCCGGTCGCAAAGCCGCTCGCGACGATCCATGGTGTCTCAGGAACCCGCGCCAGATCCTCCGGCTTCATCGCTTCGCTGACAAACGCAAATTGCGATGTCGTTCCATGTGTCTCCGTCGTTGTCTCACCGGGCAGAACAGCGCATCCGCCCAGCAACAGCGCCAGAAGAAAAGCCGCCCGACTCATGTCACGCGATACACGCGAATACGCACCGATGGCTTTGGCGCATCTTCTGGCGGCGTACCGATCGTCCCCACAAAAATGGCCTGATTGAGCCAGGCATGCGGCCCTTCGGGCGCTTCGAAAATCGGAACAGTGCGCAAATAACGCTGCGGGGCGTCCGGCACCTTACTGTTGGTCAGCCCGACATTGCGCACATGGATCAGCGCGCTGTCATTGGCCTGCATCATATAATCGGCCTCGATCACGGTCCAGTTGTCGGTCCGTTGCAACTGCCAATCCGCCCCGCCCGCCAGCACCTTGCCCCTGATGCGCGGCCCGGCGAAATGGCCGCCGGTGATCGGCACGCGCCGCCGCGTTCCCAACGGCGTCCGTCCGACCTCGATCGTCGGCTCCAGCGTCACGATCGCCTCATAGACGAACGCCAGCCCCGGTTCGTCAGGCTCGGCGGCCTGCGCCGTCCCGCCAATCCATGCTGTTAGCGCAATGCCGCCAGCCAGCATGCTGCGCCTGTCCAGGTCGCCCATGTTCTTAATCCCTGATCCGCGGTCGTTGCGTCGGCGTTGCTGGCGCTGCATCCTTTAACAGCGGCAAATCCCTGAAATGCGGCCAGTCGATCATCCCGCCAGTTTCGCCAAAGACATGCAGTTTCGGCGTGGTGGCCTTCCATGCTGGCCAGTCAGTGCCCGGATTGCCATTGCGGGCGAAGGCAATCAGCCGATCCATCATGTCCGCAGACAAGGAGCGGTCCATCGCCGTCCAGTCGCGCGTCGACCGGAAGAGATTCAGGCTGTCCAGCGTCCCCAGCCAATAGGGCACATCGGCGGTATGATAGGCCCCTACCGTCGCCGGATCATGATCGGCGAACGTGACGCCCGGTCGATAGGGGTGGGTGCGCGTGAAGAAATAGGCATAAAGCGGCGCCTTGCCCTTGGACGATTGCGCCTTCGCCCACTCGGCCATTTGCAGCCCCAGCGTCGAATCCCGCTCGACATCCCGCGCCGCACGCTGGGCCTCTTCCGCCGTTTGCGCCGGATAGGCCCGCAAGAGCTGTGTTGCCGTCTTAGGAAAGGCAAGCCGCACCGCTGCTTCATAGTCGGCGACGCTGGCGATTGGTCCCAGCGACCGGAAATATTCGTCCTGTGTGAAGCCGATCATCATCGGCACATCATTCTGCCGTCCGGCAGCAAAGGCGGCCTGCGGCGCTTCCGCCACCACTTGCCCGTCAATCACGACTGGCCGGCGCTTCATCGGCGCGGCCAGCGCGATCAGTCGATCAGCGGGCATATCGCGCATCGATTCGATCGAGGACGCGCCCAGCGCTTGTTGCAGAGCAACCCCTTCCGCCTCCGCATCGGCCAGCGGAGCGGGGGCCATCAATTCGCCCAGCGCGCTGCCGCTCATGCCGACGACGCGATGAAACAGGCCCCTGGCGGCCGGACTGGCCTGCAACAGGGATATGGACATCGACCCAGCCGACTGGCCTGCGATCGTCACATTGGTCGGATCGCCGCCGAACGCCGCGATGTTGCGCTGCACCCAGCGCAGCGCTGCGATCTGGTCTTTCAGTCCATAATTGCCCGAATGGCCCTGACCTTCCTTCGTCAGGTCAGGATGGGCCAGAAAGCCGAGCGGCCCGACGCGATAGGCGATCGAGACATAGATCGCGCCCTTGCCTGCCAACGCCTCGCCCGCATAATTGGCCATGGATGCGGAGCCGACATTGAAGCCCCCGCCATAGATCCACGCGATGACCGGATAAGGTTTGCCAGACGGAGGAGGAGCTTCGGGCGCCCAGATATTGAGATACAGGCAATCTTCGCTGGTCGCCTCCTCCCCGAAATAATGGTTGATGCTGCGCCCCCGCAACGGCTGGATGCATTCAGGCGCGGGGCGATCCGCGTTCCATACGCCTAGCCAGGCCGCATGAGGTTGCGGATCGCGCCATCGCAAATCGCGTACCGGCGGCGCAGCAAAAGGCACGCCTAGCCATTCCCGTATCCCGGACGGCAATGTCTTGCCTGCGATCAGCCCCGCATCGCCATGCACCGGATCGCCAGCTGGGCGCTCCACCACTTGCGCGAGTGCTGGCGACGCCATTGCCAGCGCGCCCAGCGCCGCACACAGGCGCAGTATCACTTGCCGCCCTTCAACTGCGCATCGAAGAAGCGGAAGGTCATATCCAGCGCATGCAGGCTGGCGGCGCGGGTTGCCGCCGCATCCACGCCAATCCAGCTATGGCCGACCCCGGGAATGATTTCCAGCGTGACTGGCACGTTCGCCGCCTTCAGCTTCGCCGCCAGTTCGCGCGATTGCCCGACGGGCACGGTCTGGTCCTCCGTGCCATGGATCAGCAGCATCGGCGGATCTTGCGGATCGACATGCGCGGCGGGACTGGCGGCGGCGATCCGATCGGCAGGGCAGGCCCCCTTCATGCAATCCAGATACTGGTTTTCGGCGCGGGGGATGGCCGCTTGCGGCATGGTGGCGAAGTCATAGACGCCATACCAGCCGACCGCGGCCTGAACGCAATCATTCTGCCCGGCGTTATTCTTGTCTGCCCCCGTCGGCGCATGGCCACAATCCAGCGCCGCGAGCGCCGACAATTGCCCGCCCGCCGATCCGCCCCAGATGGCGACATGCGCCGGGTCGATGCCATAGCGACCGGCATTGGCTTTGAGAAAACGGATCGCGCTGCGCACATCGTCGATCGCGGCGGGGAAGGGGGCCTCGCCCGACAGGCGATATTCCAGCGACGCAACGACATAGCCGCGCGCGGACAGGTCGGCGAGGACGGCGGTAAAATCGCTGAACGCTCCCGATTGGCGCGTATGTCCCGCCATCCAGCCGCCGCCATGAACATAAATGACGAGCGGTAGCGCCTTGTCAGCTTTGACAGGGCGATAGAGATCGAACGTGATCGGCCGATAGCCGGCTATGGTCGAAAAGGGGATGTCTGCGCTGACGCGGACCCCATGGCCCAGCGTCAGCAGGCGTTCGGGCATGGGATCGCCCAGCGCCGGCTCAGGCCCGGTGGCGAGCGCGGCAAGTTGTGCGCTGGCGCTATGACTGATGAACGCCGCCATGGCTGCGACGATGGATGCTGTGCAGGCAAGCCGTTTCATATCTCTCTCCCGGTCACCTCTTATGAGCGAACCATTTCGTACATTGGTATCGTGAACGAGAGGCGACGGCAAGTCGTAATTGCCGCTTATGTTGCTTCCCAACCAGTCCTGTTTAACGCGCGCCCCACCGCCCCTTTCGGGTCAGCGACGGCACCAACTGTCGATCACGTCGATCACGCTCATCCGCCGCCGCGCCAGCGCTTTGGGTGAGCTCATGTCGCGTTCAAATCCATAGGAAAAGGTATAGCGGTTGGAGACGTTGTAGAAGCAGAGTGCGCTGATCGTCATGTGCAGTTCGACAGGATCAATATCTTCGCGAAACTGCCCGTTATTGACGCCGCGCGCCAATATGCCGCGCAGATGTTCGACCACCTTGCGGTTGCGTTCGCGAATACCGGGGATCTCGCCGACATGGGCGCCGCGCAGAATATTCTCGTTCATCACCAGCCGGACGAATTCGGGATGCTGGTTATGATAGTCAAAGGTCGCGCCGACGACGTCGCGAAGGGCGGCGTCCGGTTCCAAGTGATCGCGCAGATTGTCCGCATCCATCTCACGCACGGCGGTGTAGGCGCGCTCCAGCACGGCGCGATACAGACCTTCCTTGCCGCCGAAATAATAATAGATCATGCGCTTGGACGCATTGGTCCGTTCGGCGATTTCATCGATGCGCGCACCGCTCAGCCCCTTATCGGCAAATTCCGCCGTCGCCACATCCAGGATGTTCAGCCGGGTTTCTTCCGCATCGGTGGCGCGCGATGCGCCCTCCGGCGATGTCGTTCTAGCCATGCGTCCATTTCCTCTCGCGTTTGCCTCGCATGGCGTCGACTTGCATCTGTTCCATAAGGGCGTTGAACTGATGTTGGACAGCGGCGTCAATCCCTTCCGGCGCATGCCGCCTGACCAAGGTGACAAATTTGTAATCCGCCGATCATCGCGGCGACGGGACGCCCGGCCTATCCGGATAAAGGTCATCCTGCATGACCAAGCAGAGTGAAAGGCGGCGCGTCCCCTGTTGCGCCGCCTTTCCATATCCGGACGGGATGATGGACAGGCCGATTTTCTATGATGCCAGCGGCCGTCGCCGCCGACTGACTCTGCCGACGGTGGCGATCGCGCTGATTGCGATCCTTGTCGCTGCGGTCGCCTTTGCCATGACCATTGTTGACGTGCCCGTCCCGGCGCCGGTGCCGCTGCGTATGGAGCGGCCGCGCGTGGAAGGGATTGGCCAGCGTATCGATCATCTGCGCGCGTCGATCCGTCACGAACTGACGGGCTGGTTGCCGCATAGGCATGGGGCGCCGTCCACGCATCCGGTCCGGCTTGCCTTCTATGTGCCATGGGATGACGCCAGTCGCGCGTCGCTGCGCCAGCATAGCGCCCAGATCGACTGGGTTGCGCCAGCCCTGCTGTCGGTAACGGGACCGGATCATGATCTGCATATGCAGGCCGATCCCGCCTTCGCCGCCATCATGCGCGGCGCGCGCCGTCGTCCGCTGGTGATGCCAGTGGTGCAGAATGTGCGGGACGGCGCATGGGATGGCGATGGCACCGCTGCGTTGCTGCATGACCGCAAGGCCAGCGCCCTGCTGATTGAACGGCTGATCCCGATGCTCAAGACGCTGCATGCTTCGGGTGTCATCTTCGATCTGGAGGCTTTGCCTGCCGCTGCTCAGCGCGATTATCTCAGCTTCCTGCGGCAGGCCGCGCCGTTGCTGCATGCCCGTCGCCTTCAGATCATGCTGACGGTTCCGGTCGACGATACCAGCTGGAACCTGGCTGCTTATGGGCGCATTGCCGATCGTCTGATCCTGATGGATTATGACCAGCATTATATCGGCGACAAAGCCGGGCCGATCGCGGCCCAACCCTGGTTCGTGCAGCGCCTGCGGGCTGCGCTGCATATCGTTCCGGCCGCCAAGACGATCGTCGCTGTCGGCAATTATGCCTATGACTGGACCGAAGGCGGCGGTGCGGCGGATGCGCTGTCGATCGAGGATGCCTGGCTGTCCGCGCATGACGCCGGCGCGCCGATCCGTTTTGATGCGGCAAGCGGCAATGCGCGGTTCGACTATGAGGAAAGCGGTCGCGCGCATCATGTCTGGATGCTGGACGCGGCGAGCGGATGGAACCAGATTCGTGCGGCCCGGCTGTCCGGCGTCGGCGGTATCGCCCTGTGGCGGCTGGGGTCGGAAGATCCCGGATTCTGGCCTGCGCTGGCCGACAAGACCGGCGTGCCGCCGCAGGCCATGGCCCGCCTGACCAGTTTCAATTCGGTCGATGTCGAGGGTAATGGCGAGATATTGCAGGTCGATGATGTGCCGACGGTTGGTAACAGGACGGTGCGCACCGGATCGGGACCGCATGCAGGCCTGATCGTGGACGAACAATATCACAGCCTGCCGACCCCCTATGTGATCCGCCGCACCGGCTATCGTCCCCATATGGTGGCGCTGACTTTTGATGATGGTCCCGACGCGACCTGGACGCCGCCGATCCTGGACATATTGAAGGCGGCGCATGTTCCGGCGACCTTCTTCGTCATCGGTGAAAATGCCATCATGCATCCCGGACTGTTGCGCCGGATCGTCGATCAGGGCAGTGAAATCGGCAGCCACAGCTATACCCATCCCAATATGGCGCAGGTGTCGCCGCGTGGCGTGTCGCTCGAACTCAACAGCACCCAGCGGTTGGTGGAAGCCTATACCGGCCGGGCGATGCGCCTGTTTCGCGCGCCCTATTTCGGCGACGCAGAACCGACCACGGCGGATGAAATCGGGCCTGCGCTGGAGGCGCAGAAAAAAGGCTATGTCAATGTCGGCCTGCATGTCGATCCAGGCGACTGGACGCGACCGGGCGTCGACGCCATCGTCGCACGCACGATTGAGCAGGTGGAGACGGGGAGTGCCGACCGTTCTGCGCAGATCATCCTGCTGCACGACAGCGGTGGCGATCGTGCGCAGACCGTGGTCGCACTGCCGCGCATCATCCGGGCGCTTCAGGCGCGGGGCTATCGGTTCGTCACTGTTTCCAGCCTGGCGGGCCTGACCCGTGATCAGGTGATGCCGCCCATCCATGGGGCCGATCTGGCCGCCGTGCGGGTCGATGTCGCCATCTTCCTGATCGTGGCGGGCATTGTCATGGTTCTCAAATGGCTGTTTTTCGTCGTCATCCTGTTCGGCATCGGCCGCGCCTTGCTGCTGGCATGGTTGGCTATCGGCAGCCGGGCCCGGCGCAACCGGATCGAACCGCCCGTTATCGATCCGGCGCGATCGGTGTCGGTGATCATCCCGGCCTTCAACGAAGCCAAGGTGATCGAAGCGTCTGTTCGTCGCGTACTGGCGAGCGAGCAGGTCGCGATCGAGGTGATCGTGGTCGATGACGGGTCCACCGACGATACCAGCGCCATCGTCGCGCGCAGCTTTGCCAACGAACCACGCGTGCGTCTGCTCACCCTGGCCAATGGGGGCAAGGCCAAGGCCCTGAACGAGGCGCTGGCCCTTGCGCGCGCGCCCATTGTCGTCGCGCTGGACGCGGACACCCAGTTCGAACCGCTGACCATCGCCCGGCTGGCGCGCTGGTTCGACGATGCCGGCGTTGGCGCGGTCGCGGGCAACGCCATGGTCGGCAATCGGGTCAATCTGGTGACGCGCTGGCAGGCGGTGGAATATGTGACCGCCCAGAATCTGGAGCGGCGGGCGCTAGCCCGCTTCGGCGCGATCACCGTGGTGCCAGGGGCAGTCGGCGCATGGCGCCGCGCCGCGCTGGACGCGGTCGGCGGCTATCCGACCGACACGCTGGCGGAAGATCAGGATCTGACCATCGCCGTTCAGCGGGCTGGCTGGCGCATCGCTTATGATACGGAAGCGGTGGCGTGGACCGAAGCGCCGGAGAGCTTTCGCGCGCTCTCGCGCCAGCGGTTCCGCTGGGCCTATGGCACCTTGCAATGCCTTTGGAAGCATCGCGGCGTGTGGCGCGATGGCCGACCGGCGGGGCTGGCCTGGGTCGGTCTGCCGCAGGCATGGCTGTTCCAGATTGGCTTCGCGCTGGTGTCGCCGATCATTGATCTGGCCTTGCTGGTCAGTGGTGTCGACACAGTGGTTCGAGTGCATCAACATGGCTGGTCGCAGACCCAGAGTGACGTGCTGCGCATGGCCGTCTACTGGCTGGCCTTTGCCGCAATAGACATTGCCTGCGGTGCTGTTGCCTATCATCTGGAACCGCGCGAACGGCGTTATCCTGCTTTTCTGCTCGTCGCGCAGCGCTTCGTTTATCGCCAGATCATGTATGGCGTTGTGATCCGCGCCGTCTTCACCGCCATATTGGGCCCCTGGGTTGGCTGGGGCAAGCTGGAGCGCACCGGCCGCGTGCAGGCGGTGGAGGGGCTGACGCACAATGCCGGCGGATGGAGCGAGGCGGCGTGAGAATGGTTGCGCGCAGCGCGCCTATCCTGCTGGCGGGGATTTTCCTCTTCTTCTGGCATATCGGCTATGTTGGCGGCCAATCCTTCGATGTCAGGCCCGCCCGGCCGGGGGCATCCCCGCAGGCGCATGCCGTGGCGCTTTATCTGTCCGGCGATATGGGTTTTCATATGGGGCTTGGCCCCCAAATAGCCGACCGGCTGAACCGGCACGGCATCCCGGTCGTGGCGGAGAACAGCCTGCATTTCTTCCGCACCCGCCGCACGCCGGAAGAAGCGGGCGCCATGATTGCCGAAGGGCTTCGTCGTGCGCTGGCCATCGATCCAAGTGCCCGGCTGTTGCTGCTGGGGCAATCCTATGGCGCTGATGTGATTGCGCCATCGCTGCCTTATATCCCGTTTGCTTTGCGTCGGCGGATCGACTTCATCGGTCTCATCGTGCCCGGCGCTACGCGTCAATGGCGGGCCTCTCCGTCAGAGATTTTCTCCCTATGGGAACCTGAGGAGGATTCGCGCACTGCCGCGCGTCGGCTCAGTTGGGCGCCGTTGCTGTGCATCTATGGCGCGCAGGAGCGCAGCAGCCTGTGCCCGTCGCTTCGTCAACCCAATGCCGTAAGGGTGCAACTGCCCGGCGGTCATCCGCTGCGGCATGATCCCGACGCCGTGGGCGCGGTGTTGTTGCGCGCAATCGACCGGGTGCTCGTGCACCGGGTGCATCGGTGATGGCTGCGCTGGTCCCGCCGGCGCCGATCAGAGTGGGCGGGCCCGGTCTGGCGGCGTTGGCGGTGTTGCTGGTCGCCGCGCTGGGGTTGGCGGGGCTGCACCATCTGATCGGACAGACAAACACTGCCGCCATGGGGCAGGCGTTTCATGCCATCGGTCCGCTGGCCATTGCTGCGTCTATGTCGCTAACGGTCCTCAGCTATCTGGCGCTGACCCTATATGATCATGTTGCCCTGCGGATCGCGGGGCATCGGGTGCCCTGGCAGACGGCGGCGCTGGCGTCCTTTTGCAGTTATACGATCAGCCATAATCTGGGACTGGCGCTGATCACTGGCGGATCGGCGCGTCTGCGCATCTATGGCGCGGCCGGGCTTGGGTCGGGCGATGTCGCCCGGGTCATTGCGTCGGCCAGTCTGGCTTTCTGGGGCGGCGTTTTCACGATGGCGGCGCTTGTCATGGCGGTGCACCCCGTTTCCGTCATGCTGGGTACGATAGCGCTGAACGCGGAGGCGCAGCGTGCAGCGGGCATCGCCATGCTGATGGTGGCGGCAGGCGTGCTGGCGGGGTTGCGGCCTGTGCCGATTACGGTGCGGATCATGGGCTGGGCGCTACTGCTGCCGTCCCGGCGACAGGCGCTGGGCCAGATCGGCATCGCCTGCATCGATTTAACGCTGGCCAGTACGGCGCTGTTCGTGCTGGCGCCGCATGCCGGATATGCGCTCTATCCCACTTTCTTCCTCGCTTATGCACTGGCGATCATTCTGGCGCTGATCAGCCATGTGCCGGGTGGCATGGGTGTTTTTGAAGCGGTCTTTCTGGCGGTTTTGCCTGGTATGGACCGCCCGGGCCTGATGGCGGCGCTGATCCTCTATCGCCTGATCTATTATCTCGCGCCACTGGCGATCGCGCTGCTGCTGATGGCGGAACATGAAGGTCGGCTATGGAACAACCCGCTGCGTCATGTCCTCCGCGCGCTGGCGCTGGTGCTGCGCGGCTTTTCCCCCACGCTTCTTGCGACCCTGACGGCCATTGGCGGGGCGATGTTGCTGGTGTCAGGCTCGCTCCCCGCCGTACCGGCACGTTTTCACGCGCTTAGCCAACTGGCGCCCATGCCCTTTGTCGAGGCGTCGCATCTGGCCGCCAGCGTGACCGGCGGTCTGCTCATGCTGCTGGCGTCAGGCCTGTATCGTCGGCTGGACGGTGCTTTCTGGCTGACGCGCCTGTTGCTTGTGGCCGGCGCCATCTTCTCCCTTGCCAAGGGCTTGGATTATGAAGAAGCGATCGTCCTCCTTCTGATCGCCGGCCTGCTGCAATGGTCCCGCCGCGCCTTCTATCGACGCACCAGCCTGACCTCCGGCATCTTCACACCCAGATGGATCATCGCTCTGGGAATCGCCGTGGGCCTCTCGATCTGGATCGGCTTTGTCGCCTATCGTCATGTCGATTATCAAAATGACCTCTGGTGGCAGTTCGGGCGACATCGCGATGCGTCCCGTTTCCTGCGTGCGGCATTGGCGACCGGGGTGCTGGTAGTCGGCGCTGCGGTGCGCAGCCTGTTGCGACCGGCCCCGGCCCATGGTCCTGCGCTGGCCGATTGTCCAGGCATTAGCAGGCCGGCCCTGGCGCTTGCGCAACGCACCGATGCGCTGTTGGCGTTGACGGGTGACAAGTTATTTGAGGTATCGCCATCGGGGCGCGCTTTCCTGATGTACCAGATTCAGGGACATAGTTGGATCGTCATGAGCGATCCTGTCGGCGATCCGGCGGAATGGCGCGACCTGCTGTGGCAGATTCGCGAACGGGCCGATGCTGCGCAGGGGCGTCTCTTGCTCTATCAGATCAGTATGGATGCGTTGCCGCTGGCGATCGAACTGGGCCTGTCGATCGTCAAATATGGCGAGGAAGCGCGCATCGACCTGACCCATTTCAGCATGACGGGTTCGGCCGCGCGGCCGTTGCGCCATGCCGCCCGCCGGGCGGAGCGGGACGGCGCTCAGTTCGACATCATACCGGCTGCCGATGTGTCGGCGCTCCTGCCGCAGTTGCGGGCGATTTCGGATCATTGGCTGGCTGGCAAGGGCGGTTCGGAAAAGAGCTTCAGCGTCGGCCGGTTCGACAATGGCTATTTGCAGCATTGCGACTGCGCCGTCGTCCGGCAGGGCGACCGCATCGTCGCCTTCGCCAATATTCTGGCGACCGCGAACGGCAATGAATTGTCGGTCGACATGATGCGTCATGATGAAGGCGCCCCCTATGGCGTCATGGACTTCATGTTTTCCAGCCTGCTGCTGTGGGGACAGGAACAGGGTTACCGCTGGTTTTCGCTGGGGCTGACGCCGCTGTCGGGGCTGGAAGCGCGCCGCCTGTCGCCGCTCTGGGTAAAGGCGGCGGCCTTTCTCTATCGCCATGGCGACGGCTTCTATGGCTTTGGCGGATTGAGGGCCTATAAGTCGAAATTCGCGCCAAGCTGGGAACCGCGCTTCATCGCCGGGCCACAGGGCATATCGCTGGGCCGGGCGATGGTCGATCTGCAAAGGCTGGTCGGGGGTGGTCGGGCCAGCGCCGCTGCCCGGATGCAGGCGGCCAGCGCGGCGCGTGAGGATGGAGGACAATGAGCGTCATGAGTCACAAGCTGCTGCTGGTCGAGGATGACGCGACGACAGCCGACTATATTGCCAAGGGGCTGGAGGAGGAAGGCTTCACCGTCGACCGGGCCGACAATGGGCGCGACGGGTTGTTCCTGGCGACTGAGGCGGCGCATGATGCGATCATCCTCGACCGGATGCTGCCGGGCATGGACGGGTTGGCGGTGTTGGCGGCGCTACGTGCAGCCGGGATCGAAACGCCCGTCATGATTCTCTCCGCGCTCGCGACCGCCGATGAGCGGGTGAAAGGGCTGACGAGCGGGTCAGACGACTATCTGGCGAAGCCTTTCGCTTTCGCCGAACTGTTGGCGCGGCTGCGCATCATGCTGCGACGGCGGACAAATGGGCAACTGCCTGAAACGCGGCTGGCCTGCGGCAATCTGGAAATGGACCTGTTGTCGCGCAAGGTGCAGCGCGGTGGTCGGTCGATCGATCTGCAACCCCGGGAATTTCGCCTGCTCGATTATCTGTTGCGGCACCGGGACGAGGTCGTGACGAGGACGATGCTGCTGGAAGGCGTGTGGGATTATCATTTTGATCCAGGCACCAATGTCATTGACGTGCATATTAGCCGCTTGCGCCGCAAGATTGACGAAGAAGGCGATACGCCGCTGATCCACACCGTGCGCGGTGCGGGCTATCGGTTGAGCGAGAAGGGCTGAGTTCGCCGATGCGCTGGCGCCACTCGGTCATATGGCGCTTTGCTGCGCTTGTCTTCCTGATGCAGATTGCCTGCGTGCTGCTGGCGCTGGGCGCGGTGCATCAGTTTACCGGACGTGCGGTCGATCATGCCAGTCGCGAGGTGGCGATCGGGCTGCGCGACGATATTGCCGCAACCTACGCAGCGGCGGGCCTCAGCGCGGCAGGAGCGACGGTACGAAACCGAATCGCCGCCGATCCCAGCGGCAACGCCGTCATCCTGTTGCTGGCGCCCGATGGCCATCGCATCGCCGGCAATCTGGATCGCTGGCCGGCGGAGGTGGGTACGGCCGGGGCCTGGCATCAGGTCAGCCTCCACTGGGCAGGCACGCCACAGGGGCAGCGGCGCACGATCGGTATTGTCGGCACCCGTTTTCCCGATGGCACGCGGTTGCTGACCGGCCATGCGGTGGAACGGGATATGCGCTTTAGCACGTATCTGGAGGCGGCGCTGCTGGGGGCGGTGCTGCTGGCCCTGCCGCTGGCGGCGGGCGCCGCGTGGGTGTCCGCAGCGATCATCCAGCGCCGCCTGCGCGTGGTTATCGATACGGCCGCCGCTGTTGAAACCGGTGCGATGGACCAGCGCATCGCCCTCAACGATAGCGGCGACATGTTCGACGCATTGGGCACCGCTATCAACGCCATGTTGGATCGCATCACGGGCCTAGTCGGCGAATTGCGGCTGGTGACGGATGGATTAGCGCATGATCTGCGGTCGCCGCTTACCCGGATGCGCGCCGTGCTGGAGCAGGCGCTGAGCCAGAGCAGGGACGAGGCGGCCATTGCGGCGCTGGAGCGTGCGCTGGATGAGGGAGACACGCTGTTGCGCATGCTCGATGCCGCCCTGTCGATCAGCCGGGCGGAAGCGGGCATTGGTCGGGACAGTTTCGCGCCGGTCGATGTCGCAGCGCTGCTCTATGATTTTCAGGAAATGTATGGCGCCGTGGCGGAGGAGCGCAACATAAGCATCCGGGTGGACGCCGATCCCGGCTTGTTGATCCGGTCCCATCGTGAAATCTTCGGGCAGGTATTATCCAACCTGATCGACAATGCGCTCAAATATGGCGGCGACGTCATAACCCTGTCTGCACGGTGCGATGGTGCCCGGATCATCATTCAGGTCGCCGACAACGGACCGGGCATCGCTCAGGAGCGAAGAATGGAGGCGCTGCGTCGTTTTGCGAGACTTGATGCGTCACGCCATATCACCGGAGCGGGTCTGGGGCTGTCGCTGGCGGCTGCGGTGGCGCGTCTTCATGATGGCGAATTGACCCTTGGCGATGCGACGCCAGGTCTGTGTGTGACATTGGCGATCCCGGCTTTGGAGACAATTGAGGGTGCGCTTACAGCGTAACCCCTCGTTTCCAGATCGCGATCGACCGCTCTTCATTCACTTCGTTGCGAGCCGGCCTGCCCGATGCAATGGCGATGACCGTATCGAGCAGATCCTGCGCCGCCGCATCCATGCCCTTTGCCAGCACCGTGCCTGCGTCAAAATCGATCCAGCCCGGCTTGGCCGCCGCCAGCGCGCTGTTGGACGCGATCTTGACGGTCGGGATCGGGCTGCCCAGCGGGGTGCCGCGTCCGGTGGAAAATAGCGTCAGGGTCGCGCCCGCCGCCGCCAGCGCCGTTGTGGACACCGCGTCGTTGCCGGGGCCTTCCAGTACGGTCAGGCCGGTGCGGCTGGCTCGCCCGGCATAGGGCAGGACGTCCGTTACCGGAACATGCCCGGCTTTCTGCACGGCGCCGAGCGATTTTTCTTCCAGCGTGGTGATGCCGCCGCGAATGTTGCCGGGGCTGGGATTTTCCGAAACCGGCTCACCATGAGCGACGAAATAGTCCTTGAAGCCGCGCACCAATCCCACCAGCGCGTCGAATGTCGCTTCATCGGCGCAACGATCCATCAATATGCGTTCCGCGCCAAAAATCTCAGGAATTTCGGTCAGCAGGACGCTTCCTCCGGCCTCGCCCACCGCATCGGCCATACGGCCGATCAGCGGATTGGCGGTCAGCCCCGACAGTCCATCGGACCCGCCGCATTTGACGCCCAGGCGCAGCGCGGAAAGCGGCACGGCTTGCCGTTCATCCCGTTCGGCAATGGCCGTCAGTTCGGCGATGGCCGCCAGCCCTTCCGCCATTTCGTCCGTCGACGCTTGGGCGCCTAGAGTGCGGATGCGGGTGCGGCGCTCCGGCGGTATCCGTTCCAGCATCAGTGCCATCTGGTTGGATTCGCACCCCAGCCCCAGAAGCAGCACGCCACCGGCATTGGGGTGCTGCGCCAGCGCCGCCAATATGCCGGTCGTGCCCTCCAGATCGTCGCTCAGTTGCGAACAGCCCAGCGGATGGGGGAAGGCGTGGATGCCGCCGATACCGGCCGGCAGGGACAGACCGGCTTTGGCCGCCAGTCGTTCCGCCGTGCGGCCTACACATCCGACGGTCGGGATGATCCAGATTTCGTTGCGCGTCCCCACTGAACCATCGTCACGAACATAGCCCATGAACGATCTGTCCGATCCATGCGCAGGCGCATCGGCTTCAGGCGGTGAAAAACGATAGGCGTCGCCCGTACCCAGCGCGGTATGGACATTGTGACTGTGCACATGGTCACCCGGTTCGATTGCCATGGTTGCGACGCCGAAGGGAAAGCCATAGCGCAGCACCGGGGCTCCGTTAGCCACGCTGCGGCGCGCCAGCTTGTGCCCCTGCGGAATATCCTGACGCGCTATGATGGTTTCACCATCGATGATGACGGACATGCCGGCGGTGATCGGCGTCATGGCAATCACCACGCTGTCGTCGGAATGGACCAGCAGAACAGGGCTTGGTTCGGACAGGATGTTCATCAATCCAACTCATCGACGCTGATGCGCTCCAGGCGCGGGGACAGGATATGCACCAGCGCCAGTGCGACGAAATAGGCGCTGCCCGCGACCGCGAACAGGGGCGTATAGCTGCCGATGCTGTCGAGAATATAGCCGGCATATTTTGCCATGACCATGCCGCCGATTGCGCCCACCGTACCGCCAATGCCGACAACGGAGCCGACCGCGCCGCGTGGAAACAGATCGGACGGCAGCGTATAGAGATTGGCGGAAAAGGCCTGATGCGCGGCGGTCGCGATGCCGATCACTAGTACGGCGAGCCACAGATTGTCGATCGACTGGGCGAAGAAGATTGGCAGCACGGCGCAGGCGCAGATCAGCATGGTCAGCTTGCGTGCCGCGTTGACGCTCTTGCCCGCCTTCATCATCCGGCCCGACATCCATCCGCCCACGACGCTGCCGGCATCCGACAACAAATAGATCGCGACAAGCGGGGGGCCGAAGCTGACGAGGTCGAGGCCATAACGGGTGCCCAGATAGCCGGGCAGCCAGAAGAGGAAGAACCACCAGATCGGATCGATGCAGAATTTCCCGATCGCATAGGCCCAGGTTTCCCTGACCGTGATCAGTTTCGCCCAGCCGATCGGTTTGACCGGATCAGCCGGATCCTGCCGGATATAGGCCAGTTCACCCGCCGTCAGCTTTGGATGATCTTCGGGCCGCCGATAAAAGACCAGCCATGCGATCAGCCATAATATGCCGAAGATGCCGGTCGCGTAGAAGGCGACGCGCCAGCCATAGGTGATGGTCAACCATGGCACGAGCAGCGGCGTGACGATCGCGCCGATATTCGCGCCGGCGTTGAACAGGCCGATGGCAAAGGCGCGCTCCTTTTGCGGGAACCATTCGGTCACGGCCTTGATGCCGGCGGGGAAATTACCGGATTCCCCGACGCCCAGGCCAAAGCGCGCCATGGCGAACTGGGTGACGCTGTGGACGCCGCCATGCGCCATATGGGCGATCGTCCAGATGGTTACGGCGATGGCATAACCAAAGCGCGCACCAACGACATCGACAATCCGGCCAAAGCCCAGATAGCCCACGGCATAGGCGGCCTGGAACCAGAAGACGATATTGGCATAGTCGGTTTCCGTCCATCCCATCTCTGCCGACAGGGTGGGTTTGAGCACGCCGATCATCTGGCGATCGACATAGTTGATCGCGGTCGCCGCGAACAACAGGCCGACCACGACCCAGCGATAGCGGCCCGGTGGTGGGACTTCGATGCTGCCGTCCTTCATCATCCTGCTCCTGATCTTCGTCCTGCTGGCCGCTTTTAGCGCGGCTCTTGTGTCGCGATGCGGCACGTCAGCGTGCCCAAGGGACCAAAATCTGTTTCCACAGACTGCCCCGGCTGCGCCGGATGGACACCGGTAACCGCACCGGTCGATATCCACCAGCCCGATTGTGCCGCAATGCCCCGCGCCGCGAGATTTTCTAGCAGAAAACGCACCGAACCGATCGCACCGTCGTTGAAGGCGGAAGCGGTGCCGGTTCCCACCGCGACGCCATCGATACGGGTGGCGACGGGTTGAAGCGCATATGCGCCGTCGCGCCAGTGCGGTACAGCTGGACCGATCAACAGGCCATTATTGTTGCCGAAGTCGGAAATCGTCACTGCCGGTCCCATCGCGTTGATGCCCTTGAACGGGGAACTGGCGATCTCGATACCGATATGCACGGCATCGATATGGGCTGCGGCTTCCTCCAGCGTGAAATGCAACTTATCCACGGGCGGAGGCGTGCCGATACGGAACAGGAATTCCGCCTCGACTGCGCCGAATCCTTCGGCGAAAACCAGACCGCTCGTGGCATCGTCCACGATTTCGACAAAGGGTGTGAAGATCGGTCCCGCGAGCCGGTCGCAACCATATTGGTCGGACAAAGGCGGCAGAATTCGACCAACTTTCCATCCGGCAACGGAGTCACTCACGCGTGCAAGCGCGGCATCCTGTATCGCATAGCCCTGGTCGAGCGTGGCGGGCGGCGTGCCGGGATAGTCGGCAAGACCGGACGCCGTCCGGCGCGCATCCAGAAAGGCGGTCGCCGTCATCACCACATCATTGCTTGCGCTCACTGGCTCATCCTCTGTCCTCACTCTTGGGACTCGGGGTAATGGAAACCGGTGTCATTGGCAAGCGGGCCATTCTGGCGCTGGCCCGATTGTGCGCTATAAGGCGGCATGGCAAAACAGAAACAGGATGAGGGCCAGACGCCCAAGCTGACCATCAACGACATCGCCCGCATGGCCGGCGTGTCGAAAAAAACGGTCAGTCGCGTCATCAACCGGTCGCCGCTGCTCAATCAGGAAACGCGCGACAAGGTGGAGGCGATCATCCGGGAAACCGGATATGTTCCCAATCCGCAGGCCCGCGCGCTGGCGCTGGGCCGCAACTTCCTGATCGGCCTGATCTACGACAATCCTAATGTCCAGATGATCCTGAGCATGCAGAAGGGCATATTGGAGGCGCTGCACGGCACCGAGTTCGAAATGGTGATTCGTCCCGTGGATCGCGGCTCCAATCTGGTGATGGACGATATTCGCAGCTTCGTAACTCGCCAGCGCCTGTTCGGCGTGGTCATCCTGCCGCCCATGTCGGAAAATGACGCGCTGGCGCGGATGCTGGATGAAGAAGGCTGTCGTTATGTGCGCATGGGATCGGCTGTGCTGGACGATGCCGAACATATGGTGACATCCAACGATCGGGAAGCGGTGGCAGAGGCGGTGCGCTATCTGATTGCGCAGGGGCATCGCAGGATCGGGTTGATCGCCGGGCCACATGGTTTTCGCTCAGCGCAGGAGCGGCGCGAAGGATTTGAATTGGCGCTGGCGGAGGCTGGAATCAGCCTGCCGCGCAGCCTGGTCGCGGACGGCCAATATACGTTTGAATCGGGGCTTTCGGCATCGGAAAGCCTGCTCGATCTGTCGCCTAGGCCCACCGCCATCTTCGCCAGCAATGATGAAATGGCGGCAGGCGTTCTCTATGCGGCGCGCCTGCGTGGCATCGCTGTGCCTGAAGAACTGTCGATCATCGGCTTTGACGACACGCCGGTGACGACACGGGTCTGGCCGCCGCTGACCACCGTTCGCTGGCCGATCGTCGCCATGGGCCGGGCTGCAGCGCTCAAGCTGATCGGCACGGCGATCGGCGAAGGAGCGGACGTCAATGAACCGTCCCACTTCAGTTCGACATTGATCCGTCGCGGATCGGTTGCGCCACCAGCCGCAAGCTGATAGACGGCATGTTATGACACCGGTGTCTGAATTGGACATCGCTGCTGAGAGGATGGTTCATGTTCGAGAAGACCTATCACGCGACGCACCCGGATATGATGGAATGCGTGGACAATGTGAGCCTGCGCGACCGCTATCTGGTTGGCGGGATGTTCGTGGCGGGGCAGGTTGTCCTGAACTACAGCCATAATGAACGGTTTGTGATTGGCGGCGCGGTGCCTGCGGGTGGTTCGATCCGGCTGCCCGACCAGAGCGAACCGGCGTCGGCGGCGGGGCATCCCTTTCTGGAGCGGCGCGAGGCGGGGATCGTCAATATCGGCGGCCCCGGCGCGATCATCGTTGATGGCGTGCGCTATGATCTGGACAATAAGGAATGTCTCTATGTGCCCATGGGCACGATTGAGGTGATCTTCGAGGGAGAAGAGGCGCGTTTCTACATCGCTTCGCTGCCCGCGCATAAGGTCTGCCCGACCAAGAAAATCACGCTGGCGCAGGCGAACCCGCTGGAGCGCGGCGACCTGGCCAATTCCAACCACCGCACCATCTATCAGTTGGTGATCCCGGGCGTGTGCGACAGCGCGCAGTTGCTGCTGGGCCTGACCGTATTGGAGACGGGCAGCGTGTGGAACACCATGCCCCCGCATCTTCATGACCGGCGCAGCGAAATCTATCTCTATTTCGATCTTCAGGGCGGCGACCGTGTCTTCCATTATATGGGCGAGCCGGACGCGATGCGGCATATCGTCATCGAGAATGAGGAAGCGGTGATTTCGCCGCCCTGGTCGGTGCATATGGGGTCGGGCACGAAAAGCTATGCCTTCATCTGGGCGATGGGCGGCGAGAATCTCGACTATACCGACATGAACGTCCTCGACATCTGCCAGCTGCGGTGAGCGAGATGGCGACACCCTTTGATCTGACCGGGCCCTTTGATCTGACGGGCAAGGTGGCGATCGTCACCGGCGCAAACACCGGCATTGGTCAGGCGATCGCGCTGTCGCTGGCGGCGGCCGGCGCGGACATTGCCGCGGTGGGCCGCACGCCCGCAGAAGACACCGTCGAGCAGGTGCGCGCGCTGGGGCGCAGGGCGCAGATCGTTTCGGCCGATCTTTCCAGCATCGAACCCGTCCAGCGCGTTGTGGATGAAACGCTGGAGACGCTGGGCGGCCTCGACATTCTGATCAACAATGCGGGCATCATCCGCCGCGCCGACAGCGTCGATTTTACCGAGGAAGACTGGGATGCGGTGATCGACACGAACCTGAAGACCAGTTTCTTCCTGTGTCAGGCGGCGGGCCGCCACATGATCGCGCAGGGTAGCGGCAAGATCGTCAACATCGCCTCGCTCCTGTCCTTTCAGGGGGGTATCCGGGTGCCTAGCTATACCGCGTCCAAGAGCGGCATCGCCGGCCTGACGAAGCTGCTGGCGAATGAATGGGCGGCCAAAGGCGTGAACGTCAACGCGATCGCGCCGGGCTATATCGCGACCAACAACACCGCCGCCTTGCAAGCCGACGAGACGCGCAACCGCCAGATCCAGGAGCGCATCCCGGCCGGCCGATGGGGCGAGGCCAGCGACATTGGCGGGGCCGCCCTATTCCTTGCCTCCGCCGCCGCAAACTATGTCCACGGCCATATCCTCGCCGTCGATGGAGGATGGCTCGCACGCTGATGTGAATGCGTCGATGCTCCTGCGGGGCGAGGGCGTTAATTGCCAGCAGGAGGGGCAAATCCTTCTGCGGCTTATACAACTGGAGAGGAGCGCTCGATGTCCATGCTCGACCGGCGGACCCTGATCGGCACGGGGCTGGCGCTGGCATCCTCTCCGGCATGGGCGGCGCGGGGCGATCCGGTCGTGGCCACCCGCAATGGGCGCATCCGGGGGACAAGCGAAGGCGGACTGCATATATTTCGCGGGGTGCGCTATGGGCAGGACACGGCGCCCCGGCGCTTTCGCGCACCCGCCCCGCCGGAACCATGGCGCGACATCCAGCGGGCCACCGCCTTCGCGCCGTCCTGCCCGCAAAAGGGTCAGCAGGCGGCGACCAGCGAGGATTGCCTGTTTCTCAACATCTGGACGCCGGGGCTGGAGCCAGCGGCCCGGCGGCCGGTCATGCTCTATATCCATGGCGGCGCCTATTCCAACGGCAGCGTGGTCGATCCGCTGAATGACGGGCGGCATCTGGCGGGGCGCGACGTGGTGGTGGTGACGGTCAACCATCGGCTCAATGCGCTGGGCTATCTCTATCTGGCGCGGCTCGATCCGCGCTTTGCTGACAGCGGCAATGCCGGGCAGCTGGACCTGATACTGGCGCTGCGTTGGGTGCGGGACAATATCGCCGCGTTCGGCGGCGATCCGGGCAATATCCTTGTCTTCGGCCAGTCGGGCGGCGGGGCGAAGATCGCGACGATGATGGCGATGCCCGCCGCCAAGGGACTATTCCACCGCGCCATCACGATGAGCGGGCAGCAGGTGACGGCTAGCGGCCCGCTCAACGCCTCGCGTCGCACCGCCGCCTATCTGGCAAAACTGGGCGTGTCGCCGGATCATCTCGATCCATTGCTGACGATGCCGGTCGAACGGCTGATCGACGGGCTGGATGTGCAGGATCCAATATTGGGCGGCGGCCTCTATATGGGGCCGGTGCTGGATATGAGATGGCTGGATCGCCACCCCTTCTGGCCGGACGCCGCGCCGCAGGGCAATGCTATCCCGATGATGCTGGGCAATACCCGCGATGAAACGCGCGCCTTCATCAATCCTGACGGGCCGCTGATCGCGGGGCTGAACTGGGGCAATTTGCCGGCGCGGATAGCGGGGGAGTTGCGCATGGATCTGTCGCCCGAATGGATCGTCGCCCAATATCGCGCGCATCATCCCGACTGGTCGGCTGAGCGCATTTTCTATGCCGCGACGACCGCCGGGCGCAGTTGGCCGGGGCAGGTGATAGAGGCGGAGGCGCGAGCGCGGGCGGATGCGCCGACCTGGGTCTATCAGGTCGATTTCCAGTCGCCCACCCAGCCCCGTCGCGGGGCGCCGCACACCATGGACATTGCGCTCGCCTTTGGCACGCTGGATGCGCCAGGCTCCTTTACCGGAACCGGGGCCGGCGCGCGATCGGCGTCTGCTGCAATGATGGACCGTTTCCTTGACTTTGCCCATCGGGGTGATCCGGGGTGGAACCAATATCGGCTGGATCGGCGGACGACGATGATTTTCGATGTCGAGAGCGGCATGGCAGACGACCCGCGCGGGTGGGAGCGACGTTTGTTCGCCCGCGTCCCTTATATTCAGCCGGGCAGTTGAGGCGTCGCCTGTCATATGTGCGGCCTTCACGACGACGGCTCGGATCACGTGGCTGATGATGGCGCTGAAGCTGAGAAGTCCGACTTGTTGCGTATCGGGCGACGCACCGGCGATCCTGTGATGCATATGGAGCTTCAGAGTCGGCTTAGCTGGCTCTGGCAGAACTCCATCACCCTCTGAACCCCCGGTACGAAACGGCGGCCGCGTGGCATGATCATGCTCATCGGCTGAAGGTCGGTCACGCTCATGCCGTCTCGAAAAAGCCGCTGCCCGAACTGCGTTTTTAGCAGGATAAGGGGGATGCCGGATAGTTGCTCTAGCGGATGTTGCCGCAGTCGTCAGAACAGCAGGCCATCGTCAGCAAGAGGGGAAGCGACCCACACTGGCATGGGCAGCGTGCCTATGAAGCAAGTGCCATTCGGTGAAGAAGGACCGTTTCCTGTCCGCGCTGGGCCTTCCCTGTCAGGCGCCGCCCTATGGTATGATGACCGTGGTCGACGTGACAACCCGCAAGATCAAATGGCAGGCGCCGGTTGGCACGGTGCGGGTTGCCGCCTGTTCGGTTCCCATATGGGCCTGCCCACCCCGATTGGCACGCCGACGCGGGGCGCGGATTTCGATAGGGATCGGATAATGGGGGAGAAGGGCACCAAGCTGTATATCATACTCAATGATCGGCGCGGCGTTGGCATTTCGTCCGATTACATCGGCAAACGCCTGCCTGTACAGGAAGCCTATGGCGGTCAGTATAGTCGCCTGAGTGAAGTCAGTTATGAGTAAGATATGACCGGCGGGCGGCTGAACATGCGAGTGGGCTATTTCGTGAAGGGCAATGATCTGGGCGGGCGCCGATCGGCTGCAATTTCATCAACGCGGCCTTTTGCGCTTATCCTCCGCCTATGTCCGGTGATAGCGGCTGGTGTAATTATCCCATTGCCCGCTGGTATGCGGCGGGCGTGGTCAAGAACCGGCACCTTCCACGGCCGCGATGCGGACAAGATCGCCCTGGGCGCCGCACACCCACAGGACGGGCTCATGCACGGACGGAAAACGGTAAATCTGGCCGTGCGGTGCTCCCCGTCGAGGAAACTGCGATTCAACTGCGCTATCGCCTCCAGACGCAACGCTGGCTCTCCATCCGTCCGGACATTCCATATATAGTGAAGCCGGGCGCTTTTAGTTTTCGATCGGCCACAAATGCCATCGCAATAGGTGGCCAGATAAAAATGCAATTCTGATGGCGCATCTTCGCGCATCGCACAGGGGGCAAGATAGGAATATGGTTGCGGACCGGAAGACTCAGATCGTCATCGTGGGCGGCGGCGCCGCGGGCCTGGAACTGGCGCGCAAGCTGGGCGCGCATTATGGCCGCAAGCGGCACGATATAATCCTGATCGACCGTAATCGCACCCACATCTGGAAGCCATTGCTGCACGAAGTCGCTACCGGATCGCTGGACGCCAGCATGGATGAGGTCGGCTATCGCAGCCACTGTCATCGCTGGGGCTATCGCTATCTCTATGGCCAGTTCGACCGGATAGATCGCGCCGCGCAGCAGGTGCATATCGCGCCGATGTTTGACGATAAGGGGCGCGAGGTCGTCAGCGCCCATGTGGTGCGTTATGACTATCTGGTGTTGGCCTATGGCTCCGTCACCAACGATTTCGGGACACCGGGCGTCGTAGACAATTGTCTTTTCCTCGACAGCCGGGGGCAAGCGGACAGTTTCCGAGATCAGTTGTTGAACCATTGTTTGCGCGTATCGCGCGCCATGGTGGCTCGCCCTACGTCTGATGCACGAGTACGGATCGCAATCGTTGGAGGCGGGGCGACCGGCGTCGAACTGGCAGCCGAGCTTTACAATGCTGCTGATGCGCTGGGCTATTACGGGCTGGAGGTGTTCGACCGGGCGCGGCTGGACGTTACGCTGCTGGAGGCCGGACCGCGCATCCTGCCCGCCTTGCCCGATCGGCTGGCGGAGGCGGCGCATGGCGAACTGGAGGCGCTGGGGGTCAAGGTGCTGACCGGCATGGCGGTGACGGAATCGACGGAGGAAGGGATGAAGACGGGCGACGGCGCGTTCGTCCCGGCCGATCTGCAAATCTGGGCCGCCGGGGTGAAGGCCGCGCCTGTGCGGGGTGGACTGGATGGGCTGGCCCTGTCGCGTGGCGGACAGGTCATCGTGCGCCCGACGTTGCAAAGCGAAACCGACGATCGGATCTTCGCCATGGGGGATTGCGCATACAGCATGTTGCCCCGGCGCGACCGGCCGGTGCCACCCCGCGCGCAGGCGGCGCACCAGATGGCTTCGACCGCCTTCACCAATATAAAGCGGCTGCTGGCGGAGCGGCCGCTGGTCGATTTCAACTATCGCGATCATGGGTCTCTGGTGTCGCTGAGCCGCTTTTCGACAGTTGGATCGTTGATGGGCAAACTGGTTGGTGGACGCATGGCGGTGGAAGGGCGGCTGGCGCGGTTTGTCTATCTGTCGCTATACCGCATGCATCTTTTGGCGGTGCATGGCTGGTGGCGTGGCAGCGCGCTGATCGCGGTCAGCCACATCAACCGACTGGTGCGGCCCCGGCTCAAGCTGCATTGACAGGTGCTTTTGGCGGCCTCGCATTGCGGCGGATGCATGTCAGTCGGTCAAGGCGCGTCTGGTCGTGCTTTGTCGCCTGCGCGGATCATTGTGATTGGGCATCTTGTGTCGGGCCTGATCGACATGATGCTGATTGCAGCATCTTTGGATTCTTGCAGCACCTTGCAGGATCTTTGGATAGCCAGCTATGTCTTTCAGGCCGTCGAAGCATCGAACCCAGGATTTCCAGCATGACCCAGTTTGCCATCTGCGCGGCCGATGTCCATGAAGCAGCCCGTTACATATCGGGAGCGGCGGTTCGCACGCCTTTGCTCGAATTTGCTCCGTTGAACGAACGGGCGGGTCATCGCGTACTCGTCAAGTTCGAAGCCGCGCAGCATACCGGATCGTTCAAGTTTCGCGGGGCATATAATCGCCTGTCGCGAATCCCCGACGCTGACAAGGCTGCCGGCGTGGTTGCATGGTCGTCGGGTAATCATGCGCAAGGAATTGCGGCCGCAGCCGCGCTTCTTGGCATCCCGGCGACCATCGTGATGCCTGCGGACGCACCTGCGATCAAAGTCGCCAACACACGGGCATTGGGTGCCGAAATCCTGTTCTATGATCGTTATACCCAGTCGCGCGAAGAGATAGCGATGGCACTTGCAAGAGAGCGCGGCGCCATTCTCGTGCCCTCCTTCGACGACCCCTATATCATCGCTGGACAGGGAACTGCCGGACTGGAGATTATCGAACAAGCGGCCGAGATTGGCGTGTCGATTGATCGCGTATTCGTCTGTTGCGGCGGGGGTGGACTGGTCGCCGGAATTGCAACCGCTATCAAGGATAGCGCGCCGCATGTCGAAATCTACAGCGTCGAGCCGCAGGATTTTGACGATACCGCCCGGTCTCTTTTCAGCGGACAACGGGAAACGGTGCCTGCCGATGCGCGGTCTATTTGCGATGCCCTGCTCGCACCTTCTCCGGGGGCGCTCACTTTTCCGATCAATAAGGCGCTGCTGACCGCAGGTCTTTGCGTCACGGACGATGAGGTGCGCGCGGCGATGCGATTTGCCTTCGAAGCCATGAAGCTCGTGATCGAGCCGGGCGGCGCGGTGGCCCTCGCTGCTGTACTTGAACAGCGCGTGCCGCGGACCGATGGGGTCAGTGTCGTGGTTGTTTCGGGCGGGAATGTCGATCCTGACATCTATGCCGGCATTTTGCGCCAGTGCGAGCGGCGGGACGAGTGACGATGTGAGGCTGCCTCGATCAGATGTGCGAACGCGCAAAGCTTGTTATCGCCGTCATGCAGAACCCACGATGCATCGTTGATGCTCAGCCGCCATCACTTGCGCGTCAACTGGGCTGTCATCTCGACAACGCGCACCGGTTTCAATCCATTGGCGCGCCCGTTACGCGGGCGACACCATTTTTCAGACTCGTCGGGATGCTCGACTGTGGGCCAATCTTCGCCGACGTGATGAAGGCTTATGACCGATCCAGTCGACGGACGTAACTATACGCTGGTTTGGGTGCCTTCGACTCTCACATGGCGCGGCCGGCAGGATGTAGCTCGGCCCTGCGATACGCTCTTCATGGACTTATGCGGCGCGGAACAAGCCGCAGGACGAGATAACCCAGCATGCCGGCAAGTAGCGAACCCATCAGCACGCCTATCTTGGCTTGCGTTTGCAGCATCGGGTCGTCTGGATAGGCGAGCGGTGTGATGAAGAAGCTCATGGTGAAGCCGATTCCACATAGCAGGGCGAGGCCGAACAACTGGATGGGGCGGGCATGAGCGGGCATGCTCGCCAGCTTCAACCGGATGGCGAGCATGGAGAAGCTGAAAACGCCAATGGCCTTCCCCGCGAATAATCCCAGCGCGACGCCCAATGTCACCGGCGCAGACAAGGTCGCGGCCGGCAAACCCAGAACAGGGATACCGGCGTTCGCAAATCCAAATATCGGCAAAATAACAAAACTCACCGGCCGATGAAGCATATGCTCCAGTCGATGCAGCGGGCTGTTAGCCTCGTCGTCCGGTTCCCCAGGACTGGTGCGCAGCGGGATTGCGAGCGCCATCACGACCCCAGCTATCGTGGCGTGAACACCCGAACGCAGGACGAAGAACCAGAGCAGCGCGCCGACCAGCAGATAGGGAGTAATGCGCATTATACCCAGCCGGTTCAACAGGAACAAAAATAGCGTGAGGGCGCCAGCACCCAGCAGATAGAAATATTGGAGCTCGGCGGTGTAGAAGATGGCGATTATGACGACGGCGGCGAGATCGTCCAGAATAGCAAGCGCGGTCAGGAAAATCCGCAGGGACGCCGGAACATGATTTCCCAGTAACGAAAGAACGCCGAGCGCGAATGCAATATCGGTCGCAGCCGGGATCGCCCATCCATTCGCCGTTTCCGTGTTGTTGAACAGCAGGAACATGAGCGCCGGGATCGCCATGCCGCCGATCGCCGCTAAGCCGGGCAGGATGCGGCGGGACCATGTCGAAAGCTGGCCATCCAGCATCTCCCTCTTGATTTCCAGCCCAACCAGCAGAAAGAAAATGGCCATCAAGCCGTCATTGACCCAAAGTTCGACTGACAATGGCCCCAGATAGGCGAGCAAGACCGATTCATAGCGGCCGTGAAGCGAAGAATTGGCGATTGCCAGTGCAACGATGGTGGTCGCCATCAAAATCAGCCCTGCGGAAGACTGATGCGTAAGGAACTGACGTAGGGCGCTTCGACTGTTGGCAAGTTTAAAAGCCAAGGGACACTCCGGAATATGTGCGTGTCACCGGCGGCCCGACCGATGTGTTTCCTGCCATGACCCTGCGATGGAGCCGGCACCCGACTCTCCTATCGCACCGTAGCCCCTGCTTCACAACCCTTTCACCTTATAGGCGAAACATCCGATAAAAGCGCTTTTCCGGCCGATCAAAAGCCATCGATCTCTTCGACGCGGCGCCGGTGCGGCGCACGATACATGACAATCGCTTGTTGGTCATAATGCCAGGGTGGACGCCCTGCCCGATGCCATCACCCTGTCGATCGTTGATGAAGGCCGGGATATTCCGTCAGGCGCGGAACATCGCGTCTTCTACATATTTACCAGACTTGAAGGCTCCGATCGCGCCAAACATGGCATGGTCTCGCCATCGTCAAGGGCTTCGCCGAAGCCATGGGCCTTCCCGTCTCTGCGTCCAATAATGCGGTGCCATTTGGCGCCTGCTTCACCATCACCATTCCACAGGCTCTGATCATCACGGACCTGCCGCAAAAGGCTCTTTCGTGAGACAGGTAAACGCGATCCTGCTCCTTGATCAGGAAAACTCACCCGCGATCGCCTGACGACCAGATTCAACCAGGGAATCGAAAATCCGGTCGGTCTGTCCGCCGGATTTTCGATTTCCATGTCCACAGGCGCAGCGTGCATGCTCAGCCTGCCAGGGTTGCCTCAGCCGATTTTGGCGAGGAGGCTGTCGACTGCGACCTTGGCGTCGCCATAGAACATGCGGGTATTTTCCTTGTAGAATAGCGGATTTTCTATGCCGGAATAGCCAGTGCCCTGGCCGCGCTTCGATACGAAGACCTGCTTGGCTTTCCACACTTCCAGCACCGGCATGCCGGCGATCGGCGAATTGGGATCATCCTGCGCGGCAGGATTGACGATGTCGTTCGATCCGATGACGATCACCACGTCGGTGGTGGGAAAATCCTCGTTGATCTCGTCCATTTCCAGCACGATGTCATAGGGCACCTTGGCTTCGGCCAGCAGCACGTTCATATGGCCGGGCAGGCGGCCTGCAACCGGATGGATGGCGAAACGCACAGTCTTGCCGGCGGCGCGCAGCTTGCGGGTCAGTTCGCTCACCGCCTGCTGCGCCTGCGCCACCGCCATGCCATAGCCCGGCACGATGATGATGTTGTCGGCTTCGTTGAGCGCGGCGGCCACGCCATCGGCGTCGATCGCCACCTGTTCGCCTTCAATCTCCGCTGCCGGGCCGGTGGCGCCGCCAAAGCCGCCCAGGATCACCGACACGAACGACCGGTTCATCGCCTTGCACATGATGTAGCTCAGGATCGCGCCGGAAGAACCGACCAGCGCGCCGGTCACGATCAACAGGTCGTTGCCCAGCGTGAAGCCGATCGCCGCTGCCGCCCAGCCGGAATAGCTGTTGAGCATCGACACGACCACCGGCATGTCCGCGCCGCCAATGCCCATCACCAGATGAAAGCCGATGAACAATGCCAGCACCGCCATGGCGATCAGCACGGTCAGTTCGCGGCCCTCGACCCCGATATTGCCGACATACAGGACCAGCAGAACCAGCGAGGCGATCGCCGCACTGGCATTGAGCAAATGGCCGCCCGGCAGCTTCTTCGCCTTGCCGTCCAGCTTTCCTGCCAGCTTGCCGAAGGCGACGATCGACCCGGTGAAGGTCACCGCGCCGATGAAGATGCCCAGAAATTCCTCGACCTTCAGGATGTTGATTTCGACCGGCGTCTTGTGCGCCAGTATCGCGGCAAAGCCGGTCAGCGCCTCGCGCGCGGCGGGATCGAGCGCCTGCACCGCTTCCAGTTCGAAATGCGCATTGAAACCAATGAACACGGCGGCCAGCCCCACGAAGCTGTGCAGCGCGGCGACAAGCTGCGGCATTTCAGTCATCTGGACCCGCACCGCCACGACCCAGCCGACCACGGCCGCCACGGCAAAACTGCCCATCACGATCGGCAGATTGGCCGCACCTGGACCAAATAGCGTCGCTACGACCGCCAGCGCCATGCCGGATATGCCATACCATACGGCGCGCTTGGCGCTTTCCTGATTGGACAGGCCGCCCAGCGACAGAATGAAAAGAACCGCGGCGCAAATATAGGCGGCGGATACAACACCAACATCAAACATGGATCGCCCCCTCTTACGACCGCTGGAACATGGCCAGCATCCGGCGCGTGACCAGGAAGCCGCCAACGATATTGATCGAAGCGATCAAAATGGAAATCGTCGCCAGCGCCAGTACGATGCCGTTGGAAGACCCCACCTGAAGCATCGCCCCCACCACGATGATGCCCGAAATCGCATTGGTGACCGCCATCAACGGCGTGTGCAGCGCATGGCTGACATTCCAGATCACCTGAAAGCCCACGAAACAGGCCAGCACGAACACCGTGAAATGCCCCATGAAGCTGGCCGGCGCCACCGCGCCCACCGCCATCAGCAGCACTGCCGCGACGATCAATGTCGTCACCTGCGACCGGGTCTGCGCCTTGAACGCCGCAATATCCTGCGCCCGCTTCTGTTCGGGCGTCAGTTCCTCCGCTTTGGGCCTGGGCTTCTGGGCCGCGATCGCCTTGATCCTGGGCGGCGGCGGCGGGAAGCTGACCTGCCCTTCAAAGGCGATGGTCGCGCCCCGGATCACGTCATCTTCCATGTCATGGACGATCACGCCATCCTTGGCCGGCGTCAGGTCGGCCAGCATGTGGCGGATGTTGCTGGCGTAGAGCGAGCTGGACTGGGCCGCCATGCGGCTGGGGAAATCGGTATAGCCGATGATGGTGACGCCATTGCCGGTCACGATCTTTTCGTCGGGAACCGTCAGTTCGCAATTGCCGCCGCGTTCCGCCGCCAGATCGACGATGACCGATCCATTGCGCATCGCCTCGACCATGTCCTTGGTCCACAGCACGGGGGCGTCGCGCCCGGGGATCAGCGCGGTGGAAATAACGATGTCGACGTCCGGCGCCAGTTCGCGGAACTTCTTCAGCTGCGCGGCGCGAAATTCCGGGCTGGACGGCGCGGCATAGCCGCCCGTTGCGGCGCCATCCTGCTGTTCCTCGGCAAAGTCGAGATAGACGAACTGCGCGCCCATCGATTCGATCTGCTCGGCGACTTCGGGCCGCACGTCGAAGGCCAGCGTGATCGCGCCCAGCGATGTCGCCGCGCCGATCGCCGCCAGACCGGCGACCCCTGCGCCGATGACCAGCACCTTGGCCGGCGGCACCTTGCCCGCAGCCGTCACCTGCCCGGTGAAGAAGCGTCCGAAATTGGCGCCGGCTTCGATGACAGCGCGATAGCCGGCGATATTGGCCATGGATGACAGCGCATCCATTTTCTGCGCACGCGAGATGCGTGGCACCATGTCCATCGCCAGCACGTTGGCGCCGGTGGCGGTGACCGCTTCCAGCGCGTCACCGCGCTGACCGGGATAAAAGAAAGAGATCAGCGTCTTGCCAGGCGTGAGGCGGGCGGCCTCCTCCGGTTCGGGAGGACGCACCTTGGCGATGACGTCGGCCGCGGCCCATAGCGCTTCTGCTGTGGCAACGATTTTCACGCCAGCATTCTGATAGCTGTCATCATTATAGCCAGCCGCTGCGCCAGCACCACTTTCGATCAGACATTCATGCCCCAGCTTCTGCAACTGATGGGCGCTATCGGGCGTCAACGCGACCCGCGCCTCGCCCGCTGACACTTCTTTGGGTGCACCAATTTTCACGCTGCCTCTCTCCCCTATTCTCGTACCGACAGGACTCTTGCGCTATGCGCATGGCCGCCCGGCTTCCCTATGGCCTATAATGACAGTTTTTCAGCTATTGAAGATGCAGTTTCGCGTTTTGCATTTTACATCTGATCAATAATTCCCGGAACGGCGACGAAGGATAATCGGCCAATCATTGCCGTATCGGCTGCGCGGCACTGAGCCGTGTGGTCAGCACGACTTCGAAGCTGCGTGGCGCGCCAATGTAGACGTCCGTTATAGTATAGCCCGAATATTCGCCGTAGAAAGCGTTGCTCAGGTTGCGGCCGCGCATCGTCAGCGATGCGCTATCGCTTACGGCCCAGCCGATGGCCGCGTCGAAGGTCGTGCGCCCCTTTACGAAAATGCTGTTGGCGGTGTCAGTGTAGAACCCCGATACATGCCTGGCGAAGGCGGACAGAGTGACCGGCGTTCCCGGCAACCGATAGGCTGCGTTTGCGCCCGCCGTAGTGGAGGGCACGTTGATTGGACGGTTGCCGGATCTGTCGACACCGCCGGCCTCGATCAACGCGTCATATCGGGCGTCGCTGTAGCTGAAGCTGCCGCCCAGTGTGACATCGTCGGTCAATGCCCAGCCCAGACTCAGTTCCACCCCTTTGGATGATTGGGCGCCGCCCTGTACGGTCTGGAGCGGGTTGGCGGGATCGCGGGTCAATATGTCGTTCTGGACGATGCGATAGGCCGCACCCGTCACCGTCAGTCGTCTGGCGAGCGCAGCCAGTTTGAAACCGGCTTCGTAACTGTGCCCCTTGGTGAGTTTGAAGCGGCTATTGGCGATCGACTGAAGCAGGATCGAGGAGACGGGCGAAACAGCGGTAGTATATTGTCCATAGAAAGTGAGGTCGGCTGTGACCGCATAGCTGGAGCCTCCGCGCCAGGAGAAGGGCTTGTAGACGGGATGCGCGCTGGTAACGGCGTTGGGCGTTGTCAGATAATCGGTTACGCACCGTCGCAGGTCCATATGGTCGAATCGCGCACCCCCGACCAGCAGCCATTGCGGCGTCACATTCAGCGCATCTTCGGCAAAGACCGACATGGTGTTGAGCCTGGAATCGAAATTGACATTTTGCGAACGGTAGAGCGCGCCGTCTGTCGGAAAAGTGCCGATGACGGGATCAAAGGGATCGACAGCGCGAACCAGGCTGTTCCCGCTGGTCTGGCGCAGGCTGGCGAAATCGGTCTGGTTATATTCCATGCCGATCGTAAATCGATTGCGCAGACCGCCGATCCTGTTGTCATTCGACAGCGCGCTGCGAACATTCCAATAATCATGGTCATGATAGAAAGCGGTCAGCCCCCGCTGGATGCCGCCATTGGGGAAATCTGTGGTCGGGGAAACGAAGCTGCGGGTGCCGTTGTTGAGGAAGGCTCGATCGGCCGTGTACCATATCAGGTCGGCGCCCAGCGCCCAGCCATCCCCCAATTTCCAGTCGATACGCGATCGGACCGTCGTTTCGTCCACACCGGAATAGCCGCCATAGGGCGTGTAGTTTCGCCTGCGCATCGCCCTGTCGATCACCAGATCATTGCTGGAATGCACCGCGGCGCTGGGATCGCGCGCATAGGCGATCGGGATCAACAGCGCGCCCTGATAGCTGCTGTCATATCGATCATTATAATGGTCGACCGCGATCAGGATCGACAGGTCTTCGGACGGCTTGAACAGCAAACTGGCGGTCAGGCCGCTTGACCGCGTATCATTGTCATCGACATCATACAGGCTGTCGGACCGCATGATGCTGGCGTCCGCGCGCACCGCGACCTTGTCCGACAGTTGGTAATTGACCCCGCCTGCCGCCGTTAGCGTGTTGAAGCTGCCATAGCTGAGCAGCGCGTCCATATGATTGCCGTCGAATTGCGGCTTGCGAGTCACCTTGTTCACGACGCCGCCGAGCGCGCCTTCGCCAAACAAGACGGAGGCCGGTCCCTTAATCACCTCGATCCTGTCGAAATGCCAGACATTGGTGTCGCGCTGCACGACCGTTGAAGAGGAAATCCGGACGCCATCCTGGAGGATCGAAACAACATTGCCCGCAAAGCCGCGCATGGAGATGACTGCCGGGTTGCCGGGCACATTGCCCGAGACGGCTCCTGGCACGTCTGCGAAGGCTTCGCGCGCGGTGCGCAGGCCACGAAACTGCATGTCCGCCTGACGCAAAATCTCCACGCTGGCCGGCGTTTCCAGGATGGAAAGGCCGAGGCGGCTGCCGGTGTCGCTTTGCTGGTCAAGGTTGAGCGGATCGCGCTGTCCGGTGACGATGATTGCATCGCTGCGGTCCACCTCCGCCCCAAGGGCGGACGTCGCCATCAAACCGGACGTCAAAGCGGCAATGGAGATGCGGATCATGAATATACTCCCTGTAATTTGTGATTTTGGACGGCCTTCGCCTGATGGATGCGGCGTTTGCGCCAGCGCAGCAGGCCGGTGATGAAGAGGGCGGCCGGGACGAGGCCGATGAGGAAGGCGAGGATGCGGGTGGCAAGCCCGCCGACTGAGGCGTCATGCAGCGGATGAAGCCAGTTTTTGATGCTGGTTGCGGCGCTGCCCCGCCGGGCATCCAGGATAGCCAGAACAGCGCCGGAATATTGGTCGATAAAGATATAGCTGTGCGGAAAGCGCCGGCTGGGATCGCCGGGCACCTGGACCCGCAGCCGGATGACGCCGCGGCCCGGAGCAGGCGCCTCGATCCATGCAAGCCGCGCTTCCGGCAGGGCGCGATGTCCGCTGGCGAGCGCCATGCTCAGGGTGACGGGCCGGTCATTGCGGAGCGTTGATTGCGGCAATGGCATCCTGTCGATGGGCGCGACGGTCCGTTCCAGCAGCCAGTTGGCCTCCGTGGGCAAGGCCAGCATGAAGCCGGTGCCGGCAAAGAGGATCAGGAGCATGAGGCTCCACAGGCCGGTCAGCTTGTGAATGTCGTGAAGGCGGCGAATGAGCGCCGCCCGCCGCTTGAACGTCAAGGCCTTGCGCCAAGACCCTCTGGGCCACCATGCCGCCAGTCCCGTGCCCACAAGAACAACTATGGCAAGGCCCGACCAGCCCACGATCTTACGCCCGGCCTCATCGGACAAAAGGTCCATGTGCAGTTCGTAGATCCAACTCATGGCATAATCGCCCCAGCGCTCATGACGTAGAATGTGCGCGCCGTCTGGCGAGAGCCAGACCATCATGCGTTTGGCGCCATGGCTGGCCGGCGCGCCGGATGGATAATAGCGTGCGGCTATCGGTCCCGGCTGGTCGGTCGCCTCGAACCGCCATTGTCCGCCGTCGCCCGGCCATTGGCGACGGACGGTTGCGCGCGCGTGATCCCAGACCGGACTGGACCATCCGGGGGCAGGCGTGCCAGCTTCGACGCTGATCTGCGGATGCAGGGCGGCGTCGATCTCCTGATAGAAGACCAGCGCGGAACCCGTAATGCCGAGCAGCGCGAACAGCAGGCCGAGGGACAGCCCAAGCCACAAGTGGATATGGCGCGCAACGCTACGCGCCTTGCGTGAAATAGACATGGGCATCTCGCTGCTTTGATCCGTGATCCCATCGGAACCACGGCATCACGCATGCACGCAGCATGCGCAGTCTACGGCGAACGAGGATGATGCTGTTCGCCGCGCGGGCTTTTCAGGCGCGCGCGGGGGGAGCCTGGGATGGCGGCGGTGGCGCCGCCAGACGATGAACCGTGAGATCGGCTATGGCGCGGCTTGAAATGAGCGGCGCAATTGGCAGGAGGGCAGCCGCCATGGCTGATGCCGGAGCGTCAAGCAGACCACCGCCCAGACCGGCTGCAAAGCTGCATGCGTCGCCCCCGGACTTTTCATGGCCGGCCGGCTCGCTGCCCTTTTCGATCGGCAGGACCGCCTTGACGGCCCCCTGGCCAGTGCAGAGCGAAATGACGATGCCATGGATGCTCTGCGTCGGCATGAAGCCGGTGGGAATGGCAATGCGGATCGCCAGCGCACATAGCATCAGCAGGGCAAATAGCCCGCGTCCCGCTTGTGACTGTCTGATCCAATTGCCCATGCGTCGACAACTAACTCGGCTGCGGACCATGTCCATGTGACATGATGTCCTGATCGCATCTGCTATAGCGCTCTGGCTATCTGGGCAATTGCCTTAAGGGCCAATGGGCGCGCCGGCATCGACCGTTCAAGGCAACAGGACGCGGCGGGTGTTTAATACACGTCGCGGACATAACGGCGATCCTGCTGCATCTGGGCGACATAGTCGGTGGCCATGTCCGCGCTCATGCCGCCATGACGGGCGACGACCTGTTTGAGGGCGGCATCGACATCCTTCGCCATGCGGCTGGCGTCGCCGCAGACGTAAAAATGCGCGCCGCCATCGATCCAGCGCCATAGTTCTGCGCCTTCCTCCACCATGCGCTGCTGGACATAGATTTTGTCGGCCTGATCGCGCGAGAAGGCGAGGCTGAGCCGATCGAGATGGCCGCTGCGCCGCCAGTCTTCGATTTCCTGCCGATAATAGAAATCGGTCGCCTCATGCCGTTCGCCGAAGAAGAGCCAGTTGGCCCCGCGCGCGCCATGCGCCTGTCGGTCGTGCAGGAAGCCGCGAAAGGGCGCGATGCCGGTGCCGGGGCCGACCATGATCATCGCCTTGCTGAGGTCGGCGGGCGGATGGAAATGGGTCGAGGGCTGAAGAAACAGGCCGGGCTGCGCACTGTCGGCGCGATCGGCGAGGAAGGCGGAGCAAACGCCCGCGCGCCGCCGCCCGTCGCAGGCATAGCGGACTACCGACACGGTCAGCTGGACCTCGTCCGCCTGCGCGGCCGGGCTGGAGGCGATGGAGTAGAAGCGTGGCTGGAGCGGGCGCATGATCGCCATCAGATCCTTGGGGCTGAGCTGGGGACGGGCTTCATGCAGGATGTCGGCCATTTGCCGGCCCCAGAGCCAATGGTCGAAATCGGCTTTGCGCGATGGGTCAAGAAGCGGAGCGAAGCCGATGTCGGGATCACGTTCTGCGATCAGTTCTAACAAGTTGCGGGTTGGCTTTGCAATGTCCCAATGGCGGGTCAGGGCATCGGCAAGAGGGACTTCGCCCGCATCCTTGACGCTGACGGGAGCGTCGGCCGACAGGTTGAGCAGATCGAGCGTTTCGCGCACCAGCGCCGGGCAGTTGACCGGCCACACGCCGAGCGAATCCCCGGCCTGATAGGCAAAGCCCGCGCCGCCTATGTCGAAACCGAACTGGCGCACCTCCTTTTGCGCGCCCGCGCCGCTGAGCAGGACATTGCGTGCGAGGCGGGTGGCGAGTGGGGCTTTGCGGCTATAGGCGGCAGGGGTGTCGAGAGCCGGGGCGGGTTCCGTCACCAGAGCGCTGCCGAGCGACGCCTTGACCGCAGCGATCCATCCGGCCGCGCAATCCTCATAATCGGGTTCGCAATCGGCGCGCGGGGCAAGCCGCGCGCCGCCCAGCGCCGCCAGCCGGGCGTCAAGTTTGCGGCCGAAACCGCAAAATTGCCCATAGCTGGAATCGCCAAAGGCCAGCACCGAATAGGACAGATGGTCAAGCCGGGGCGCGGCGTCAGCCGCCAGCGCCGCCCAGAAGCCGTCGCCATTGTCCGGGGCGTCGCCATCGCCAAAGGTGCTGGCGACGAACAAGGCATGACTGGCGTTGGCAAGATCGGCGGGCTTGGCCGCATCCATCGCCAGCAGGCGCGCGCGCCAGTGCGGGGTTGCGATCTGGCGCGCGCAGCTTTGGGCGAATCCTTCGGCGTTGCCGGTCTGCGACGCCCAGAGGATCAGGATTTCCTGCTGGCCAGCATCGCCGTCTTCGGCGGGCAAGCTCGTGCGGCCGAACAGTCCGGCGAGCAGGCCATTCATATAATGGCGTTGGGTCGGATCGAGCGGCGCGCTGTCGGGCAGCAGCGGTACGGCGGTGATCGGCGCGGCGCGCAACCCGGTGGTGAAGCCGTCCAGATAGGCGCGCGCGCCCTCCGCCAGGACCGGGCTTTCGTTCGGCGCCAGACCCATGACGTGGGCGAAGGCGTTGATGGCGGCATGTTGATCGGCGCTGAGGACGGGCGCGCTTGTCGCATCGGCGACTGGGGATGCGATCGCGGCGGGGACGGGACCGGACAGGCGGGTGAGCGCCACGGCGGAAAATTTGAATTCCGGCTGCATCGAAATCGGGTCGATCGCATCATTGGTGACGGCATTGACCGCGACATCATCGCCGAAGACGTCGTTCCAGTGGAAGGGGGCGAAGCAGTTGCCCGGCCGCACCCGGTCTGTAACGACAGCGGGCAGGACGGCGCGGCCCCGGCGCGACCGCAGTTCCACCCGGTCGCCTTCGCCGATGCCCAGCGTGGCCGCATCTTCGGGATGGACCTCCACGAAGGGGCCGGGGTTGAGTTTGTTGAGTGTGGGCACTTTCGCCGTCTTGGTCAGCGTGTGCCATTGATGCTGGAGCCGGCCGGTGTTGAGGATCAGCGGATAATCCGCATCCGGCATGTCTTTTGGGTCCATGTGCGGACGGGGGAAGAAGGCGGCCTTGCCGCTGGCGGTGGGGAAGCGGATCGCCGGCCCCGTTTCCGCGCCAGTGCGATAGCGGATCGGGCTGCGATCATCCGTGCTGTCGGGCGCGCAGGGCCATTGCAGCGGCGTCTGGCGCAGCCGGTCATAGCTGGCGCCGCGTATGTCATAGCCGGTATGGGGATTCCAGAACTGGCGGATTTCCTCGAATATCTCGTCTGCGGAGGCGTAAGTGAAGCCGTCGGCATAGCCCATGGCGCAGGCGACCTGGGCGATGATCGCCCAGTCGGCCATCGCCTCGCCGGGCGGATCGACGGCCTTTTGCGCCAGCGTCAGATTGCGTTCGCTATTGATCATCACCCCTTCCGCCTCCGCCCAGAGCGCGCCGGGCAGGATGATGTCGGCATAGCGATTGGTTTCGGTGTCGACATAGGCGTCCTGCGTCACCACCAGTTCGGCGGCTTCCAATCCCGCGATCACCGTCTGGCGATTGGCGACGCTGGCGACCGGATTGGTGCAGATAATCCAGCATGCCTTGATCTTGCCCGCCGCCATATCTTCGAACAGAGCGACCGTGCCTGCGCCGGCCTGCGGCTTCAGCGTGCCGGGCGTTATGCGCCATATATCTTCGACCAACGCTCGGTCAGCGGGGCTGACGGTGGCGCGCTGGCCGGGCAGGCCCGGTCCCATATAGCCCATTTCGCGCCCGCCCATCGCATTGGGCTGGCCAGTAAGGGAGAAGGGGCCGCTGCCCGGACGACAAATGGCGCCAGTGGCCAGATGCAGATTGCAAATGGCGTTGGTGCTCCAGGTGCCATGGCTGCTCTGGTTGAGGCCCATGGTCCAGCAGCTCATCCATTCGCCCGCTTCCCCGATCCATTGCGCCGCCTGCCGTAGATCAGCCTCGGCCAGGCCGGTCGTCTGTGCGACCAGTTCGGGGCCATAGTCCGCCAGAAAATCCGGCATCGCGTCCCAGCCTTCGGTATGGGCGGCGATGAAATCGGGATCGATCTGGCCGTTGGCGGTGAGCAGGTGGAGCAGGCCGTTCAGCAAGGCGAGATCAGTGCCGGGCTTCACTTGCAGGAACAGGTCTGCCTTGTCGGCGGTGGCGGTGCGGCGGGGATCGACGACGATCAGCTTCGCGCCCGCCTTCACCCGGTCCATCATCCGCAGGAACAGGATCGGGTGGCAATCCGCCATGTTCGCGCCGATCACGAAGAACAGGTCGGCTTTGTCGAAATCCTGATAGGAGCCGGGCGGGCCATCCGCGCCGATCGACAGCTTGTAACCGCTCGCCGCGCTGGCCATGCACAGGCGCGAATTGCTTTCGATATTATTGGTGCCGATGAAGCCCTTGCACAGCTTGTTGGCCAGATATTGCGCCTCCAGCGACATTTGCCCGGACACATAAAGCGACACCGCATCCGGCCCGTCGCGATCGATGATCGTGCGCAGTCCCTGCGCAGTGCGCGCAATGGCATCGTCCATGGGGATCGATCCCTGATCCCGGCTGCCGGGCAGGCGGGCATAGGCGCGGTCGGCGCGGCCTTCGGCGGCGACAGGGACATGGCAACTGCTGCCCTTGGTGCAGAGGCGGCCGAAATTGGTGGGATGGCTCTTGTCGCCCGTCACTTTGACGATGCGGTTGTCGGCGACCTCCATCACGATGCCGCAGCCGACACCGCAATAGGGGCACATGCTCTTCACCGTCTTCGTCGTCACCCGGCGCTCCCCGAACCAACAAAAAAGGCGCCATCAACCGGACCTGTTCTGGTCCGGTTGATGGCGCCTTTGCCAACTGCTCTGGCCCCGTTCGGGGCGTCGCCGTCCCACACATCATTGCGCGGTCAGGCTGAATGTCGCGCCGATAATATTCGGACTCGCCGGTCGGGTGCAAGCCCTTTTTGTGCGATGCAGCGCCGGCGGGATTAACGGCGCGCTTCGAAGATCGACATGGTTCGGGGTTGGCGCAAAGCGACCGGCGCCGCCAGTTCGCGTTGCAGCATGGCCAGCATCCAGCTGCGATGGCGGATCAGATAGTCGGAAAAGCCTTCGGGCTTCGCCGGATCGAAGGTCGGAACTTGCCAGTCGGCGGGCTGTTCCTGATAGGGTGGGATGACTTGCCCTGCGCCATCCTCCGGCAGGTCGATGTGATTGCCCAGATATATGTTGCCCTTAAACCGGATTTCCCGCGCCGGAGCGAAGCCGGGCTGGATGAGATAGTCGGGACCGTTGCGGCCGGTTTCGCGACCATAGCGGGCGGTGCCGGCGACCTTGAGCAGATTGTCCTGCACGCGCACATCATGCGCCCAGCCATCCCATTGGGTCGCGACCACCATCTGCACATCCATGCCTTTGCCGACATGAACGACATTCTTTTCGACCAGCGCGTCGGACACATTGCCGGACAATTGGATGATGCGGCTGGCGTCGTTGCGACTGACATTGAAGCGGGCGACCGTACCGTGATTGCCCAGATTGTCGGTTTCGCTGCGTTTGGGCGAACAGATCAGCAGGAAGCCGCCGGCATTGTCATGGCTATAGTTGTAAACCAACGTGGTGCGGCGCGAGTTGAAGTCGGAATCGAAGCCCTGACCGTCATAGCGGGTGCGGGTGTAAGCGGCCTCGTTTAGCTGGATGAGGCTATTGTCAGTGCTCCATTGCCAGATGCCCGCGCTATATCCGGGCGCGCGGCTGCCCGCATAGCGGACGATATTATGTTCGATCAGCGTGCCGTCCGTGCCGCGCGGGACGATGCCGTCGCCGCCCACATCCTCGACATAATTGTCGCGGATCACGACATTTTCGCTAGGAAACCAGTCGCGATGGGTCACGCGGTCGGCAATGCCCGCTATCCCCGATCGATCGACCCGCCAGACGATATTGCGTTCGATTGCCAGGTCCTGAAAGCGGGTGGCGAGCTTCTGCCCGGTCGCGCGAAAGACGATGCCGCCATTATCCTTGCGGTCATTGGTGCCGCGCACGTCATGGACGTACATGTCGGTGACGCGGATGCCGCGGGTGACGCCGCGATCCTGCGCTGACACCAGCACGCCAAACCTTTGCGTCGGGGGGAGCCGGGGGCATCATTCGTGACTTCCAGTCCGCCGACGCTGATATATTCGGCGTTGAGGATGGCGACGCCGTGGGGCGATACGCCGCCCGCATCGATGCGCGGGCGCGGCCCCGTGCCGGTCGCAGCGACGATGATCGGGGCGCTGGCGGTGCCCGATCGGGTCAGGGTTAGCGGTTCCTTCCACACCGATCCGGCCGCCAGCATGACGCGGTCGCCGGGCCGTAGCGCGAAGTCGCGCACTTTGGCGAGTGATCGCCAGGGCTGCTCTGCCGTAACGCCGCCGAAGCGATCATCGCCCTTCACGGCGTCGACATAATAGGTTTCGGCATGAGCCGGAGACAATCCGGCGATCAACGGCAATGTGGCGAAGAGAAGGGCCGTTGCGAAGGACTTGAGCAAAAGAATATATCTCCGGGAAATGGGCTGCGAACCCCTGTTATAGGGTCAAGCGGCTGAATGCGAGCTGAGTGAAGAACGACAAAAAAGTCATTGAAAGACTTGCTCAAATGGCTTTGATTTTCCAAAAAGACCGCATCATTCAACATGGAGCGGAAATTTTGGAGACAGTGTCGATCGTGCTTTTCCTGCTGCTGGCGGTCGTCGTCAGCGGTGCGGTGTCCCGTATGGTGCCCTTGGCGTTGCCGACGCCGCTGGTGCAGATCGTGCTGGGCTGTGTGATTGGCCTGTCGACCTCCCACCGGGTTGCTCTAGACCCCGAACTTTTCCTTTTTCTGTTCCTGCCGCCGCTGCTGTTCCTGGATGGCTGGCGCATTCCCAAGGATGAATTGTTCAAGGACGTGTCGACCGTGGTCGAACTGGCGCTGGGGCTGGTGCTGATCACGGTGGTTGGCATGGGCCTGTTCATCCACTGGATGATCCCGGCGATGCCGCTGGCGGTCGCCTTCGCGCTGGCGGCAGTGGTGTCCCCGACCGATCCGATCGCCGTGTCCGCCATCGCCGCGCGCGTGCCCATTCCCAAGCGGATGATGCATATATTGGAAGGGGAATCGCTGCTGAACGATGCGTCGGGCCTCGTTTGTCTGCGTTTTGCCGTGGCTGCGGCGCTGACGGGGCATTTCGCGGCCGGGCCGGCGGTGCTGAATTTCTTGTGGGTCGCGGGCGGCGGGCTGGCGATCGGCGTGGCGGTGACGCTGGCGGTGACGCGGGTCAAGGCATGGGTGACGAAGCGCTGGGGCGAGGACACCGGATCGCAGATATTGGTCAGCCTGTTGATCCCGTTCGGTTCCTATATGGTGGCCGAACATGTCCATGCGTCGGGCATATTGGCGGCGGTGAGCGCCGGCGTAACGATGAGCTTTGCCGAAGTTTCGCGGCAGGCGCTGGCCGACACGCGCATGCGGCGCATTTCGGTGTGGGACATGATCCAGTTTACGCTCAACGGCATCATCTTCGTGCTGCTGGGCGAACAATTGCCGGGCATCCTGTCGGGCGCGAGGCAAACGGTGGCGCTGACCGGACATAGCGCGCCCTGGTGGCTGGCGGTCTATATACTGGCGATCGTGGCGGGGCTGGCGGCGTTGCGCTTCCTGTGGGTGTGGGGTTCGCTCAAGCTGACCATCCTGCGCAGGCGGGATGCGGCGCAGACGCCCCATAGCCCCGACTGGCGGCTGATTGCGGCCATGTCTTTCGCTGGCGTACGCGGGGCGATCACGCTGGCGGGCGTGCTGACATTGCCGCTGGCGCTGAACGATGGCGCGCCATTCCCGGCGCGCGATCTGGCGATCTTTCTGGCGGCGGGCGTGATCATCGTGTCGCTGGTGGTCGCCAGCGTGGCGCTGCCGATCCTGCTCAAGGATCTGAAGATGCCGGCCGAACCGTCGCGGCAGGCGGAAGAGGATCAGGCGCGGATCATGACTGCGCAGGCGGCGATCGTGGCGATCGAACGCCGGCAACATGGCCTGGCCGAGCAGAGCGGCGAGGCGGACCTCTATGCCCAGGCCGGCGGGCGGGTGATGGACTTTTATCGCGAGCGGATCGAGGGGCTGGCGGAAGAGCAGGCCGATCGAGCGCGGGCGCAGGACCGGCTGATGAGCGAATTCCGCCTTGTGGGCATCAAGGCGGAACGCGCCGCGCTCAGCCGTCTGATCCGGGCCCGATCGATCGGCAGCGAAGCCGCCCGCAAGCTGACGCGCGAACTGGACCTGTCCGAAGCGCGCCTGCGGGGCTGATCCGCCTTATGGGCAGGGGTCGGGCATGTCGCGATGCACGGCCTCAATCGCGGCGATCGCTTCGTCGCTGAGCGTCGCGCGCACGCTGTCGATGTCGACTTTGAGTTGTTCCAGCGAGGTTGCGCCGATGATGTTGGACGTGACGAACGGCCGGCTGTTGACATAGGCGAGCGCGAGCGTGGCCGGATCGAGACCATGGGCATGGGCGATCGCAACATAGCGGGCGGAGGCGAGCGGCTGGCCGGGCAGGTCGTAGCGCCGGAACTGGTGCGCGACGTCACGGCGGGAACCGGGCGGGACTTCTCCGCCCAGATATTTGCCGGTCAGATTGCCGCCCGCCAGCGGCGAATAGGCCAGCAGCGACACTTGTTCGCGCAGGGCAAATTCGGAAAGGCCATATTCGAAGGTGCGGTTCAGCAGATTATAGGCATTCTGGATCGACGCGACGCGCGGCAGGCCGTTTTCGCGCGACAGGCGCAGATATTCCGAGACGCCCCAGGGCGTTTCGTTGGACACGCCAAAATGACGGATCTTGCCCGCGCTCACGAGATCGGCCAGCGCCCCCAGTGTCTCTTCGATCGGCACCGTATCGCTGGTGTCGGCAAGCTGCGACAGGCCGCGAACGCCAAAGGACGGGACCGGGCGGTCGGGCCAATGGACCTGATACAGATCGATATAGTCGGTGCGCAGTCGGCGCAGACTATCCTCCACGGCCTGTTCGATGTTACGGCGATCGAGGCGGTTGTTGCCGCCGCGAAATTTGCGCACCGGATCGCGCGAGGGACCGGCGACCTTGGTGGCAAGGATGAAATCGTCGCGCCGCCCGCGTTCCGCGATCCAGTTGCCGATATAAGTTTCGGTCAGAAATTGCGTGTCATGGCTCACAGGTGTGACGGGATAGCCTTCGGCCGTGTCAATGAAATTGACGCCTTCGCCAATGGCATAGTCCAGTTGGGCGTGTGCCTCCGTTTCGCTATTTTGTGACCCCCAGGTCATGGTGCCAAGGCAGATCAGGCTGACGTCAAGCCCGGTCCGGCCCAGTGCGCGATATTCCATGCTGCATTCCCTATAAATGAACTGCCCCATCCATAGCGGCTGCCGGCGCGGCGGGAAGGGTGCGCAGCATTTCTCATAGGTTAATGAGGAATATTCTCGGGATCATCCGATCGCTTGGATGGGGGACGGGCATGGGGTGGCAAAAATCGCCTTCGCGGGCTAATGGGCGTCAAAGCCTTATTGGAAAGAACGCAGCGCGACAGAATCTATGCCGATAGAGATTGAACGCAAATTTCTGGTCGTCGGCGATGGCTGGCGGCAGAGCGCGGATGGGGGGCGAGCCTTGCGTCAGGGCTATATTGTCCGCGAAGGCAAGGTCAGCGTGCGCATCCGGCTGGCGGGCGATCGGGGCTGGATCACGCTCAAGAGCGCGCGGGCGGGCATGGTGCGCGACGAATTTGAATATGAGATTGCGGCGGGCGAGGCCGCGGACATGCTGGACCGACTGTGCAGCGGCCCGGTGATCGAAAAGACCCGGTACAAAGTGCCCCATGGCGGGTGGCTATGGGACGTGGATGTGTTCGCCGGGGCGGCGGCGGGACTGGTGCTGGCTGAGGTAGAGTTGGACGCGGCCGACGCGCGTGTCGACCTGCCCGACTGGGTCGGCCGGGAAGTGACTGACGATCCGCGCTATCGCAATTCGGCGATCGGTCTGGTGGCGCATAATATCGAAGAATGTGACGGCGCATGAATTTCGACGATCAGTTGCAACGCTATTTCGGTACGCGCCAGATTGATGCCTTGCCGGCAGACGTCATGGCTGTCGGGATCGAGCGGATGCGTGTCGATTTTGGGCTGGAAGCGGATCAGGGACGGCGCTTTGCGCTCTGGTCGCTGCTGTTCCTGCTGGGACAGGCGCCTGATCTGGACGCGTTCGACGACCCAACCGAACGGGCGGCGGCGCGCAACTTCATGGACCTGATGGATGCGATGCCGCCTGACGGAGCGGATTAGGGCCAAGCCCTCATTGATGGGGATGCTGCGACTGGTCCGCAGGCGTCGCAAGGGGGAGGAGCATGAGCGCGCAGTGCCTTTGCTGAACGGATTGGCGCGCGCCGCATCCAGATCGGCGATATGGAAAAATTGATTGCGGCCTGGCGCAGCCTCGCAGTCGTTGGGACCGCCTGTTCTCGCAGGGTGTTTCAGTCCTCGGCGATCAGCAGTTGCAGGGCCTTCATCTGTTCCGCACGCCGGCGGGCTGAGCGAACTGTCACAGTGGCCCCTTGCTGACGGACAATCATTTTTACGACCTGGCATTTTTACAATCTGGGGCTGAGCTTCTACGGGACCGATCGTCAGGGTCTTGGGCGCTGGAACGTCACCGGCAAGGTGCGGGAAGTCAGCGCGTTTCGCGCGTCCGCCCCTATATGCGCAACGGCTTCTTGCCCTTCCTGGAGCCGGTGGTGATATTCTATCCCTCCCGCGGTGGTCCAAATGACGCCAAAATTGAATTAATCCTATCCTCCTACCGAAAGCAGCTGACTCCAGGCAGTAATCTGCCAAGTCTACGCTGCCCTCTTCCTCAAGGGAGAGGAATAAGGAATATCCGCAATCTACCCACCATTATCGTTCAGGCAGCCATCTCCGTTCTTCAAGCATGTGCCGATGGTCATGCTTGCCCGGTTGGCCTGTCCTCGACCGTCAGTTGCCCGGTCGAGTCCGTGAAAGGATGCTCTCTGTAGAAAAGCTGTGCTGATCACTGCTCCTTCTTCCAACCCATCGCCTGAAGCATCACGTCGAACAGGCGGGTGTTAGCAAAGAAACCATGGACCTGCTCGGCGCCCGGCCCGGCGGCGGCGGCGATCACTTCCTCGCCGGTGTGATTGTCCTCCACGCCAATGATGGCATTGCTGGCGACCGTTGCGCCCGGCTTGGCGGCCGCCGCCGCATATTGCTGGGCCATCGGCGCGTTGCGCTTGCCGCTGGTCATGCGCAGGCCGAAACTATGGTCGGCGGTGAACAGGATCAGCGTATCCTTGCCCGCGATCGCGCTTGCCCGGCGGATCATCTCGTCCATCTCGATCACATGCTTCAGGCCATTTTCCGGCTTGTCGGTGTGCATGTCCCATTCGACCATCAGGAAATAGCCCTTGGGATTGCGCGCCAACTGGCCGATCGTCGCCTCGACCGCCGGGATCGGCGCATAGTCGGCATCGCGCAGCACCGCCGCCCGGCCGCTATCCTTCACCAGTGCCGGATCGTCCCCGAACCGATAACCCGCCCTGGCGAAGGCCGCTTGCGGCGTGGTGCCATCCTTGGCGAAGGACGCGACCGCATCGGCCTGCCCCTTGCCGATCAGGATGTCGACGCCATTGCCGAAGCGGGGCGCCAGCATCTGGCGGAAGATCTGGTCCTTGTCCTTGCGCGTGGCGACATGGGCGAAGCAGGCGGCCGGGGTGGCGTCCCAGATCGGCATGTTGGTGACGACGCCGGTCGAAAGGCCGCGCTGCTCGGCATATTCTAGGAAGCTCTTGACCGGGGTGATCGCCCCATCGGCCGCCGGCAACGCGGAGATCATGCCGCTGTTGGTCTTGTGGCCGGTCATGATCGCGCTCATGCCCGCCGCCGAATCCGTCACCCAATTGTTGAGCGCCGAAGTGTCGGACAGGCCGACATGGGGCATGGACTGGATGAACAGCGATTGCGGCCGGTCATGCGCCATGATGCCCGCAGCGTTCAGCGTCGGCACGCCGCCGGCGTCGCCCAGGAACAGGATGATGTTGCGGGCCCGCTGCGGCGCGGCCCCGTCATCATTGCGAGCTTGCGCTGGTGCGGCGGCGAGCGTTGCGCCCGCCGCCAGCATGATCCCGATCGATCGCATCGTCATTGCCGTCCTTCCGTTCAGAAACGGGCTCGCACGCCGGCCATCAGCGTGGTGCCATAATCGGTGTAGCCCGCGAAGCGATCGTCCCGGACATATTGCCACTGGACGCCGCCGGCCACGTTGATGCCCTGCACCACGAATGTGACATTGGGCGTGACCTTGTAGGAAATGTCGAAGTCCAGGCTGCCAAACGCCGCGTCATTATTGGCCGCCAGCCCCGCGCCGCCGACATCGCGCAGCACCTTGCCGCGCCAGCTATAGCTGGCCCGTGCGCCGACCGGCCCCTTTTCGTAGAAGGCGGTCAGGTTGAAGCTGTCGCCCGCCACGTCGGTCAGGTCGTCGCGGAAGGTGGTGCCATCGGACAGGGCATAGGTGCCCTTGCTCTTGGTATGGGTGTAATTGGCCTGGAAACCCAGGCCGTCGAACGGCGCGGGCAGCATCTTGAACAGTTGCTGATAGGCGATCTCGATCCCCGCGACATAGGCATTGCCGCCATTTTGCGGCGCGGTCAGGCGATAGATCTGGCCATCCAGGTCGAAATTGCGGGTCTGCTGGAAGACGAAGCTGGTGATGTCCTTGTAGAAGGCTCCGCCGATCAGCGCGCTGCCCGGCGCGAAATACCATTCGACGGTGCCGTCATACTGCCACGCCTCGAACGGCCGCAGTTCGGGGTTGCCGCCCACCGCCGTCAGCACCGTGGGGTTGGAATTGATCGTCAGGCGCGGCGCAAGATCGGCCAGCGAGGGGCGGGTAATGACCTTCGACGCAGCCAGGTGCATCTGCAGGTTCGAGGTAAATTCAGCGACCAGGTTGAGCGAGGGAAGAAAATTCCCGTAATTGCGCTCATAGCTGACCGGCAGCGCCGCGCTGCCATTGTCGGCATAGCCCGACGATGTCTGCCGGGTATGGGCGTAGCGCAGGCCCGCGTCGCCCCGGATGGTCATACCGCCCAGCGGCAGGCTGAACTCCGCCATGCCATAGCCGCCGATGATCCGTTCATCGATGGCATAGCTGTTGCGCCGGTCGCCACGGGTCAGCGGCGCGTCGAGCAGTGCCTCCTTGCCGGTCGCCGCGTCCCAGAAACGGTCGGGATCGGGCATGACCCAGCTGGTGGGCAGATTGCCGCCCACGCCGCTCAGGAAATCGTCGACCGGGAAGGCCTCGAAATAACTATCGTCGAAGCGCTGGCCGGCGATGCCGCTGGTGAAGTTGATGTCGCGGCGATTATAGGTGCGGTCGCGCTTTTCATATTTGGCGCCGAAGCGCAGCGCCTGCACCACGCCGCTCAGCTCGCGCGTCACGTCAAAGGTCGCGGCCCGCTGGCGATCGAGCGAGTCATTGACGCGATATTCGATCCGGCGACCAGGCAAGGTGGTCGATTCCGTCAGGTCGGCGGTCAGGAACTCCAGGTTCGGCAAGCGCTCGCCCACCTTGCCATAATCGAACGCGACCTGGCCGACGCTGCCCAACAGGCGGGTGCGATAGATGGGCGTGGGCGTGTTGGAATAGGCGCGGCCCAGGCTCGCGTCGGCGGCCAGCGTCCAGCCATTGGCGGACCATTTGGCGTTCGCGCCGATCAGCCAATTCTCATATTCCAGCCGCGACGTCTCGCGGCCGATCTGGGTCGATGTGTTGACGGTCGCGGCGGTCAGCACGCCATTTTCGATCACCGCCGTGCCCGGCACGATCGCGCCCGGCGTGGTCGCCGAAAAATCGGTTGAATAAGTCAGCTCGTCATAGTCGATGTTGAGCCGGCTCCACAGTCCATCGACATTCAGTTCGAACCGGTCGTCGGGCTTCCACTGGATCGCGCCGTTCAGGCCGATGCGGTTGCGGTTTTCACGCTCCAGCGTCGGGCGCGTGCTGGTCGGCACCAGGATTGTGTCGCTCTCCAGCTTGCCATCGCCGTTGGCATCGATCCGCCCGTCGGCCCAACCGACGCCGGTGACACGGTCCTGACGCGTGGTGCGCTCGTCATAGACCGCCGCGATCAGCGCGCCGAACGTGCCCTCATCATTGACCCAGCTGGCCATGCCCGACAGGCGCGGATCGACCGTGTCGGCCAGGCGCGGCGAACTGGCAGTGGCGGACAACGCCAGCACCGGCTTCTTGAGGTCGATCGGGCGGAAGGTCTGCAGGTTGACGATGCCGCCGATCCCGCCTTCGGCCAGGTCCGCGCGCGGGCTTTTGATGACTTCGACCGCCGACATGAGTTCGGACGGCAGCGTGTCGAAGCGGAACTGGCGCCCGCTCTGGCCGCTGTCGCGCACATTCTCGTTCACTGCGGCCGACCGGCCATTCAGCGTAACGACCTGGAAATTGGCGCCCAGACCGCGGATCCGGACGAACACGCCTTCGCCACGATCGCGCACGATCGATACGCCTGGTACGCGTTGCAGCGCTTCGGCGATGTTCTGGGCGGGGAATTTGCCGATATCCTCGGCCTTCACCACGTCGACGACATTGGTCGCCTTGCGCTTTTCGGCCAGCGCGCCAGACAGGCTGGCGGCATAGCCGGTGACGATGATGTCGGGCGCGACTTCGACGCCGCCGCTGGCCACCGTCTCCTGCGGCTCAGCCGCCGCCACGATCAGCAGCGCGCCATTGCCCTGCCGCCGCACCGCCAGCGGCTTGCCCTGGATCAGCCGCTCGACCGCCGCCATCGCATCCATCCGGCCGTTCAGCGACGGGCCGCTCATCCCGGCCACCAGTTGCGGCGCGAACAATATGTCGGTGCCGGTCTGGCGGGCCAGCGCCTCCAGCGCGGTCCCCAACGGTTGCGCGGCGATCTGGACGGTCGCCTGACGATGCTGCGCCTGAGCCGGAACGGCGCAGAAGGCGGCAAGAGCGGCGCCCAGCACCAGAGAGCGGCGCAAAGTGCGCGAAGAAGAAGCGGTCACGATCATCCCCCGTGGACAGCGGCAGAAGGCGCCGCGCCTCCCCGACGCGCCAGCGGGATTTTACCCCACCCCGGGATCACTTAATTTTTTTCAGCCGCCCAGCAGCACCCGGTCGTCCACCTGCCGGACGGGCACGGACAGCAATTGCGACAGCGCCTGGCCCAGCGCGACATTGTCGCCCATCCGGTACATGCCGCTCACCCGCAGCGCGGCGGTGGCGGGATCGGCAATCACCAGCCGGGTGAGGCTGTAGCGATTGGCCTCCGCCGCCACGGCATCCAGCCGGTCGTCATGAAAGGCCGCCCGGCCGCTCAGCCAGGCCTGGGTGGTTTCGACATCGGGCCGATCGAGCTGCACGACATCGGCGGCATCGGTGCGGATGCGTTGTCCGGGCGACAGGCTGCGTTGCCCGCCCGCGATCGCGACATCGGCCTGCCCCGCCAGCGCCGTCATCGCCAGCCGGTCATCGCTGTCGCGCCGCACGTCGAACCGGCCGCTGCCGGCGATGAAGCTGCCCCGGCCGGCTTCAATTCCGAAGGGCACGGCGGACGGCTTCACCGTCAGCGCCACGCGCCCGCGTTCCAGCCACAACCGCCGCCGGCTGGCGCTCGCCAGCACCCGCACATCGGTATCGGCATCCAGGAACAGCGCCGATCCTTCCGGCAGGGTCAGCCGGCGCTGCTCGCCGATGGCGGTGCGATAGCGCGTGCCCGCCATCGCCGTCTGCATGATCGCCAAGCTTCCGCCGCCCACCGCCAAAGCGCCGGCGCAGGCCGCCATCATCCGCCGGCGTGAGAGAGGGCTTGCGGATGCCGGCGCAGGACGCGCCGCATTCGTACCGGGCACCAGCGCCCAGATATCGGTCGCCCGCTCGAAATCGGCCGCATGTGCAGGGTCGGCGGCGATCCAGGCGCGAAAGGCCTGCTCGTCGTCCACCGTCCGTTCTTCCGCATTCAGCCTTGCAATCCACTCGGCGGCGGTCCGGGCCATGGGGCGCTCACCGGGCATGTGGGGGCTCACCAATCTTTCGTCCATTCGCCAAGGAAACTCATCGCCCTGGCCATATGCTTTTCGACGGCGCTCTGGCTGATGTCCAGCCGTTCGGCAATCTCGCGATATTTGAGACTGTCGATCCGCTGGAGCAGGAACACCTCGCGCGTTCGTGGCGGCAGGCGATCTATCCCCTCCGATACGCGTCGCAACCGCGCCTGCGCCATCAGCGCTTCGTCCTGCAACGGCGCGCCGTCCCGCAGCAGCGCCAGGGCATCCTCGCCACTTGCCGGTCCGCGCACCTTTTCGCGTCGATAGCTGTCCTTCGCCCGATTGACCGCCGCGCGGACCAGAAAGGCTTCCTCATTGTTGGGCCGTTCGGGCCGGGCCGCCATGCGGACATAGGCATCGTGCAACAGATCCTCGCTGTCGGAACGCCGCGTCATCCGCTCGACCTGCGCCAGCAGTCCGGTCCAGCCGGTCCATAGCCGCAGCGATGGCATATGCGTCTGTTCTTGCGGATGATCGCCCATGGGCACGGCGACCTATCGGCATCGATGGTCAGTTTAATGACCGGACCGTTGCGATTGCGTGACGGTGGCTGTTGATGAATGGAACGCCGAAGGATTGCCTGAAACAGCGGGAGAAATAACCTGGGCGGAGCTTGGCCCGCCAGGGCAACAATTCCGGACCGCGCCAATGAGGGCGGGAGCGCGACCGCCCCGCAGACGCATTTTCAAACAAACTCTACGCCGACCCGCTATTCGGGAGCAGCGAACGCAGCGTCGCAATCAGGTGAGGGCGACGAACAGATGCCTGTTGGAGGGTGATCCATTCGTCAAGCGGCGCATGTTCCGGTCCGCCTCGGCATGAGCGCCGGACAATTTCGGCAGCATCAGAAGGCTTAGGGCATAGCCGATGATGGCGCTGCCGCCATAGCCCACGATCGGCGTTGGATAGTTGCCCAGCGCTGCCGCCATGATCGCGGCGAACCAGACGGCGCCAAAAGCAGCATAGGGTGCGCGATTGTCTGCATCCCGGCTCCAGCCGGCGATCGCCGGGACCAGAAGCAGCCCCACCCCCGCCAACACCATCAGACCCGCAACGGCGTGAATGGCGAAGGACGAATAGAGTATCTGGTCGACATAGGGGACAGCGGGCAAATGATCGGCACGAAGCAGCGTGGCTGCGAAGCTGGCGAAACCGGCAGCGAGCGCCACGCCGACATGCCTGTCCGGGCGGATGAGCGCGAGCGCGCTGAGGCATGATATGAGCATGCCGGCCATCGCGCGGTCGGGCTGAAGCGCCATGGCAAGGGCGGCCGCGACAATGCTGGCGGTCATCGGCACGCTGCGGATTTTTGAGAAGGCGACGAGCATCATCGGCAACAGGATCAAACTCGGTTGAATGGCTAGTCCGCCCAGGCTGACCCAGCGCGCTGCGCCGTCGACCTGGGAACCGAAAAGGGCTGTCGCCAGCAGCGCGCCCGCCATCGCGATATTAGCGCCATCCGCCCATTGTCGGGCGGTTGCACCAATGCGGCCGAGCAGCGCCAGCATCGTCAGGCCGATGGCCAATGCGCCCATATTGACCCCCAGATAGCGCATCGGCGCGCCGGCGACAGCCATATAGGCAAGGCCAAGAGCAACAGAGCAGATCGCGCAGATGAGGCCGAGCGTGCGCGGCCGAGCAGTGGCGGCGTCCAGGATTTTCATGATGGTCGATCCTTGCGAAAGCGGAGAATTGTTGCCGACAAGCGCGGAAAAGGGCTGGAACAGATGCGATGCGATCGCACGGGGCATCAGCCCGCACAGGCTGTCGAGTGTGAACAGCAGGGCCTTGGTATCGTCCGGGATGGCGTCCGCCTCACAACGGACCGCCCATCCCCAGGACTGCAATGCCTCGGGCAAGGTCGCTTGCAGGGCATGGCAGGCCAGATCGATCAGTCGCCGGCGAAGACCTGCGCTCATATGCGCGCCTCCCGGCGTCGCGATGTTGTTGTGGACGCCGCCTGGCTGGGGGGATTGGCGCGGGCAAGCTCCACACCGCTTGCCGTCAGCCGATAGGCGTGCCGGGGCGGACGGCCAGTTTCAGCCGGCTGCTGCCATTCCGCTTCGAGATAGCCCTGCGCCTCCAGACGAATGAGAAGCGGATAGAGCGTACCGGATTTGACTTCGGCGCGCCGGGCCAGATCATAGCCGTGCGACCATTGGCCTGCGGCGTCGAGCAGGACGGCGAGGACCATCCGGGCATGGGGCGAGAGCGCACGGGTTCGAGACATGCGCAATAAATCTACCTATATAGATTTATCGTCAAGCGTTAGTTTCGAACCCGACGCAAAAATGACGGATACGGATGCCGCCACGTAGGCGGGGGGCTGCCGTAAGGAAACGGCGCGGCCCGGCTATGCCGATCCGCGCCTTGTTTGATCGTGGCGATTGGATGGAGACGAATTTGCGGCCCATGCTGCGACGAACAGGTCTGTCGCGATATGGGCCATCGTTCATTCCCTGTCAGTCCGCAGCGAAATAGGCGCCGATCAGGCCGGCATCGCCCCCCAGCCTTGTCGCTGCCAATATCGGCTCATCGGGCGCATCGAGCATGTTGATCCGCACCTTGCGATCGATTTCCGCAATCAGTTCGGCCGAGTTGGACAAGCCGCCGCCAACCGGCACGATGGTCGCCGGAAAGCTGTTCAGCACGACAGACAGCACGCCCGCCAATATATCGGTGAAATATTGCACCGTGGCGGCGGCTTTGGGCGCGGCTGCGGCAAATCCCGATGTGATTTCGTTGCTGCTGGCTTTTTCATCGTGCAGAAACTGATGAAGGCGCTCAAGTCCGCGCGCGCTGCCCACGGTGTCGAGGCAACCCATACGGCCGCAGCCACATTGAAACAGCGGAACGGCGCCTGGCATTGTGGGTGATGGGAAGATGATCTGCCCATGTCCCCATTCCCCACCAATGCCATGCGCGCCGGTGACGACCCTGCCATCTTCGATCACACCGCCACCCACGCCGGTGCCCAGGATGATGCCGAACACGCGTCGATGCCCCTTGGCGACGCCCAGTCGCGCTTCACCCAGCACGAAAGCGTCGGCATCGTTGATGACGAAAACCGGGCGGCCGAGTTCTTCGCTCAGATCATGCGCCAGCCTTCTCCCGCGCGTGCATTCGATATTCGCCGAGATGATGCGGCCGCTATCGGGGGCGGGCAGACCCGCGATCGCCATCGAAATCGGATCGTCAGGGGCCATCTTGTCGGCATGGCTATGCTGAAATTGCCGAAATACATCGACAAAAGCGCCCCAGTCGCGGGTGGGCGTGGGGAATTTGGCGCGATGATGGATGGACGCATCCGCACCGACCATCGCGATATCCACGAAGGAGCCGCCTACATCGGCACAAATCCTCACTCATTGTCTCCTGTCAACCGGGCGGAGAGTGCCTGATGGGGGGCTGAAAACGCCAAGTCTGTTCTGGTGGCCATAATCTTCGAATGTTCAAATGCAAATGGGATCATCCGGCGGTGAAAGCGCGCACGCCGCCCTGCCATACGCCGCGAATCTGGTGATCGGCGTCAAGCCAGACCATATCTGCGCGCTGTCCCTGTGCGAATGTTCCGCGATCCGCGAGGTGTAGAAAGCGGGCGGGGGCCGCCGACGCCATGACGGCGGCCGTGCTGATCGGCACGGCCATCATCGCCATCGCATTGCGAAGCGCAGTCGCCATGTCCAGATCCGATCCGGCAAGCGTGCCATTTTCTTCGACGCACACGCCATTTTCGACACGAATGGTCTTGCCCTGAAGCGTGAAGCTCTTCGTTGCATTGCCGACTGTGGGCATGGCGTCTGTAACCAGCATGAAGCGATCATGCGGGCGGGCGCGCAGGGCGATGCGCAATGCCGGGGGAGAGACATGCTGGCCGTCCACGATGATCCCGGCATAGACGGTATCATTGTCGAGCGTCGCGCCGACCACGCCGGCCGCCCGGTGATTGAGCGGCGACATGGCATTGTACAGGTGCGTTACGCCCGACATGCCGGCGGCAAAAGCGGAACGGGTCCGCGCATAGTCCGCATCGCTGTGGCCCACCGCGACGATGACGCCTGCTTCCGTCAGGCGGCCTATCTGATCGTCGTCGCAAAATTCCGGGGCTAGCGTCACCAGCGTCCGTCCGCGCTGAAGGCTGGACAGCAGGCGGATGGCGTCATCATCCATCCGGCGGAACTTGGCCGGATCATGCGTTCCCTTCCTGGCGCTGTTCAGGAAGGGGCCCTCCAGATGGATGCCGACGACGCCCGGCACGCCCGCCTCAATGGCCTGTTCGACCGCGCGCATCGCCATGTCGACCTTGTCCAGATCGTCGGAAATCAGCGTCGGCAGGAAACTGGTGGTGCCATATTGCCTGTGCGCCGTACCAATTCCCCGGATCGTTTCCACGGTCGGGCTGTCGTTGAACAACAGGCCGCCGCCGCCATTGACCTGGGTATCAATGAAGCCGGGCAGCAAATATCCGCCCTCCAGATCGATGATCTGGTCCGGGGGCGATGCCGGTCCGGTAACGATGACACCCTGCTCTATCGCCACCCGTTCGATGGGCGGCCGATCGGACGGATCGCCGGTCAGGCCAACGATCGTGCCGTTCACGAACGCAAAGGAATTCATATTGTCTGCGTCACCTTCTTGAGGTGGGGAGGGGTGTCGGGATCATAGCCGCGCGCGCGCGATAGCATGTTCACGAAGCGGTAGAAGCTCTGGATCATCAATATGGGTTCGACCGCGGGATGCGACCCGAAGGTCGGCAGCGTGCCGGCAGGATCTCTGGCGTCCGCCATCGCGACCAGGGCGTCGCGGGCTTCAAATTCAGACGCCGCAGCGCGCACATCGTCGCCCGCCTTGTCCGACGTGGCAAAGGCGAGCAGGGGGAAGCCCGGCTGCACGATCGCCATGGGACCATGACGCACTTCGGCAGAAGAAAAGGCTTCCGCATGCAGGCCGCTGGTTTCCTTCAGTTTCAAGGCCGCTTCCTGCGCTACGGCTAAGCTGTAGCCGCGCCCCATGACGAACAGGTTGCGGGCGTCGGCCAGCATCGGCATTGCCGCGCTCCAGTCCAGCGCGAAGGCGCGGGGCAGATCGACTGGCAGGCGCGCGATCGCGGCCAGCAGCGCATCGTCGTGCGCCCAGTGGGCGGCAAGGGCGGCAAGGCCGACCAGCGAGGCGATGTAGGATTTGGTGGCCGCGACCGAATGTTCGGGGCCGGCATGGAGAGGCAGTCTTTCGTCCGCCAGTTCCGCGAGCGGCGATGCCGCGTCGTTGACCAGCGCCACGACGAACGCGCCTGCCGCCTTGTAGCTTTCAACGGTGCGCAACAGGTCGGGGCTGCGGCCGGACTGGGATATGGCGATGCACAGCGCACCGTTCGCGCTGAGCGGCGCGGAAAAGACCGAGGCAACCGACAGCGCGGCCGATGCGGTGGGCACGCCAATCAGCGTTTCGAACAGATATTTGCCAAAGGTAGCGGCATGATCCGACGATCCGCGTCCGCAGGTGACGACCATGGTCGGGCGGCTGGCCCGCAGACGGGCGGCGATGCGTTTCAGCGTTTCGGCATTATTGGCCAGAAAGCGGGCAGACGCTTCCCCCGCTTCGCGGGCTTCGGCATGCATCAGCGTATCTTCAGGGCCTTTGCCGGCGGGATCAGCCGCAACTTCCAACATCATTCACTCCAAAATGCGGAAAACAAAAGAGCCTTAGAGCGTGGTGCGGTTCAATCTAATCGCATCACGCTCTAAGGTGGGGGGCGTCAGCCGCCGGTCGCCTGACGAAGCGCGGCGACGGCTGCGCGATCGGTGATGCGGCGGTTCGCATTGTCAAAGCCCAGGTCCAGCAACCGCGCCGATATGCCCGCTATCGGTCGGCTGCACGAGGCATGGACCGCGCCGATGCCGGTGGCCGCGATGATGCCGGGCGCGTTGTCCGCATGGACCCCGCTGCCCGCCATGATTTCGATCCTGCCGCCTGCGCGCTGTTGCATCGCGGCTATGTTGTCCACGCCATCGACGGCTCTGGTCGCGCCACCGGATGTCAGGATCGTGGATAGCCCGAGCGTGATGGCGGCATCCACTGCCTCCACCGGATCGGGCAGCAGATCGACGACACGATGCAGCGTGATCGCCATGCCGGATGCATGGGCGACAAGCCGTTCGAGCAGGGCAATGTCGAGTCCGCCGGCCGCGTTCGATGCGCCGATCACCACGCCATCCAGACCGGCGGCGCGTACGGCGTCGATATCGCGCAGCATCATGTCGCAATCCGCCGCATCGAACAGGAAATGGCCTTCGCGTGGACGGATCATGGCGCGGACTGGCGCCTGCGTCCGTTTCCGGGTCCGGGCCGCGAGCGCGATCAGCCCGGCCGATGGCGTCAGGCCGCCCAGCGCCAGCGCGGAGCAAAGTTCGATGCGATCAGCGCCGCCATCCAGCGCCGCGGCCAGTCCGGCGGGAGTATCGACGCAGACTTCCAGCAGCGTCATCGATCGGTCCCGACCGGCTTCACCCGGCTGCCGCGCATCCCGAAGTAGAAGATATAGGCATAAGCGGGCGCCATGATGATCAGGAAGACAAGCTGAAAATCCAGATATTCCTTTAGCATGGCGAAGAGTTGCGGCAGGACCGCTCCGCCGCAGATCGCCATGATCATGATCGCCGATCCGGTTTCGGTGTGGCGGCCAAGATCGCGGATGGCGAGCGGGAAGATGGCGGGCCACATCATTGCATTGGCAAAGCCGAGTGCGGCGATGCAGCCGACGGACAGATAGCCGCTGGTCATATAGGCGCCGATCACCAGCAGGATGCCAAGCGCCGCCGACAGCGCCAGATAATGTTGCTGCGATATGAAGCGCGGGATCACCACCAGGCCCACCAGATAGCCCAGCAGCATCCCGGCCAAAGTGAAGGATGTGTAGAAGGCGGTTTCCGCGATCGGCAGGCCCATATTCTGACCATAGGGGCCGATGGCGTCACCGGCCATCACCTCCACCCCGACATAGAGGAACAGGCACAGCACGCCGAGCCAGAGATGCGGGAATGACAGCAGGCCCGGTCCCCGGTCGCCATGGCCGGCCGGCGCGGGGGCGGGCTGGATGTCAGGCAGCGGGGATCGCAGGACGAACAGGCCAAGCAGCGCCAGCAGGCCCGCCATCGCCATATAAGGCATGTGGATATTGGCGGCGAACGCGTTGAGCAGCGCTTCGCGCGCGGCGGCGTCCGGGGCGGCTGCGATCTGTGCGTCCAGTTCGCTGACCCCATGCAGGACCAGCGTGCCAATCACCACCGGCGCCAATATGCCAGCCAACTTGTTGCAGATGCCCATGACGGCGATGCGCTGGGCCGCGCTTTCGATCGGGCCGACGATGGAGATATAGGGGTTGGCGGCGGTCTGAAGAATCGCAAGGCCTGCGCCGATGACGAACAGGCCGGTCAGGGCGCCGGGAAAGACGCGCATCGTCGCCATCTGGCCGAACAGAATCGCCCCGGCCGCCATGATGAAGAGGCCGAGCGTCATGCCCTTCTTCATGCCGGTTTTCCGCAGGATCATCGCGGCCGGCAGGGCAAGGAAGAAATAGGACATATAGAAGACCATCGGCACCATGAACGCCGATACGTCATCCAGCGTGAAGGCCAGTTTCACGAAGGTGATGAGCGGACCGTTCAGCCATGTCACGAATCCGAAGATGAAGAACATCACCCCGATGATGCCGGTCGTCACCAGCCCATTGGCATATCCCGTTCCGGCCCGTTTCGCGACTTGCGTCACCATCTGTTGCCCCTTGCCTTCTGACCTTGGCGTGATTCGGTTGCGACCGTTTCTGGCCCCTCGACGCCCTTCCACCCTCTCAAAATTGCCTGTTGCGACGGCGTTGTCAAACTATGTTGCATAACTTTGACTATTTTTTGAACTAAGTATTGCGCCTAGGTTCCGAATCTGATTTTATTTCGGTCAGCGGAGGAACGGTTTTCCATGCTGACGGAAATGCACGCCCATATTTTGCGCCTGATCAACCAGTCTGGTCCGTTGAGCCGGATGGAGCTGGTTCGTCAGTTGGGCGTCAGCAAGGCGACGATGTCTGCGCTGGCGGCTGACCTGATCGATCGCGGCATGCTGGCCGAAGGGGAGGTCGTCTACGGCGCGGGGCGGCCGTCTGTTCGGCTGGAGCTGGCGGCGTCGTCGGCCTTCTTCATCGGCGTTTCGCTGGCGTCCGCCCCGTTCATCGTGCGCCTGACCGACCTGCATGGCAGCGTCGTGGGCGAAGCGACGATGGGGGCGGGGACCGACCCGGATGATGTGGCGGGCGCCATCGCGCGGGTGGTGGACGAAATCGTCGTCAGCGCCGGGGTCGATCGCGAAAGACTGGCCGGGATCGGCATTGCCATTCCCGGATTGGTGGATGCGGAGGCGGGAACCTGCATTCGCTCCACTCTGCTCGGCTGGCGCGATGTCGCCATCGGCCCGATGATCGCACAGGCGACCGGCCTGCCCGCCTTCGTGGAAAATGACGCCAATGCGCTGGCGCTGGGCGAACATCTGTTCGGCAGCCTGCGCGGCAGCGACGCCTGCGCCGTGATCTCCATCGGCGACGGCATCGGTTGCGGCCTGATCATCAACGGCGAACTGCATCGCGGCGCGCGGGGAGGGGCGGGGGAAATCGCCCATTCGACCATCGAACTGAACGGATTGCCGTGCAAATGCGGCAAGCGCGGGTGCCTCGATACGCTCGCTTCCGCCAAGAGCATCGCCAATTTCGCGCGGGAGGCGGGATTGCCCGAAAACCTCGCCGCGCTGGACGAGGCCGCCGATCATGGCAGTCAGGATGCGATCGCCATCCTGCATCGGGCCGGGGCGGCGCTGGGCCTGTCGGTGTCGCAACTGATCCAGACCATGGATCCGGCGCGCATCGTTATCGCCCTGTCCGAAGGGCCGCTCGATGGTCCCTACACCCGCGTCATTCGCCAGACCATCGAAGCGAATGTGATGTCCAGTGAAACCCGCCAGATAGACGTCGCCATGACGCGGCTGGGCCGGGAAGCATGGGCCGTCGGCGCCGCCAGCGTGGCGGCGGGACGAGGTTTGTTCCGGCTCTGACGGGATTTCCCATCGGATGCCGTGCCGAAGCCGAGATGACAAAGAGCATCCGGGCGGCAGCAGGAAGCTGTGTCGCACTCAAGAGCAAAAAAGGGGTTATTATGACGTTGAATCATCGACTTTCCCGTTTCTTCCTGGCGACAGCGTTGGGCGCCATGGCCATCGGTCAGGCCTATGCGCAGGCCCCCGCCCAGAGTGGCGACGCCGATAGCCGCCCGCAGTCCGAACGCTTCAACGGCACGTCCGACCAAGGCGCGCAGGACATTATCGTGACCGGCCGCGGCGCATCCGCCAACGGCGTCACCAACACCACGCCGGGCGGTGGCCTGATGGCGGTGCAGACCGGCACCAAGCTGCGCAGCACCATCACCCGCGACTATATCGACAAGCTGACCGGCACCACGACCGCCTTTTCTGCGATCAAGAGCCTGCCGGGCGTGGTCGTGGGCGCCGGCGATCCTTTTGGCGGCAACGTCAACCTGTCGATCCGCGGCCTCAGCCAGACCTCGCTGGGCTTCAACTTTGAAGGCATGCCGATCGGCGACCAGCTGTCCTACAGCGCCTTTCCGGGCGAATGGGCGGACACGGAAAATGTCGGCCTGATCAACCTGACCCGTGGTTCGACCGATATTACTGCGCCGGTCTACAACTCGGTTGGCGCCCTGCTTCAGGAAGAGCTTAAGGCCCCGGCGAAGAATGCGGGCGGCTATGTCTCGTTCGCGGTCGGCAATCACGACCTCAATCGTCAGTTCGTGCGTCTGGAAACCGGAGAGATCGGCAAGACCGGCATCCGTGGTTTCATCTCGGGGTCGCGGACCTATAATGACAGCTGGCGCGGTCCGGGCCGTACCGAACGCCATCATATCGACAGCAAGTTCGTGAAGGAATGGGGCGAAGACAGCTTCGTATCGCTGGTCGCCACCTATAATGAAGAAAAGTCCGATCGTTCGCGCAACCCCACGATGGCGCAGTGGAAGGCGTCGGGTCGCGACTTTAACTTCGACGAAGATTATACGCCGGGCAACGCCAACTATTACCGTCTGCGCATCGCCGATCGCCAGAGCCTGTATGTCAGCGCGCCGTCGAACATCCGGCTGACCGAAAATCTGCAATTGTCGGTCACGCCTTATTATCTCTACACCCATGGCATCATCAACGGCGCCAGCAACCTGAACTTGGTCACTGCCTATCAGGGCAGCGTGCCGGCCGGTCCGTTGCAGGCGCCGGGTGCTGCCGCCGGCGCGACCACGGCGACGGTGATGAACGTCGATCGCTACGACCAGAATACCTATGGCCAGAACAGCTATCTGAAGTGGGATGTGGGTTCGAGCCAGATCCGGGTTGGCTACTGGTATTCGCATTTCGTCCATGACGAACTGGCCGCATTCCAGGTCGCAGACGCCAACGGCAAAGTCACTGATCCCTATGGCGATCACGGTTCGGTGCTGACTGCCAATGGCGAAGTGCTGCGCAACTTCGCTGCCGTGATCAAGCAGGATGTGAACGGCGTCTATGCCGACATCACGTCGAAGCTGATGGACGACAAGCTGCTGCTGAACGCGGGCTTCAAATATGTTTGGGTCGATCGTCAGTCCACCAGTCCGCTGGTCGGAACGGCGATGAACATGAGCAGCCTTAGCCGCAAGCCGCTGCCGCAGGCGTCGATCCGCTACAGCTTCGACGACCAGAACCAGGTCTTCGCAGACGTCACAACGGCTTTCCGCGCGCCGTCCGCCGTGTCATCCTATGTCAACATCTACAATCTGACGACCGGCCAGCCGTCGAGCACGCCGTCGGGCAACTATAAGCCCGAATATTCGATTGGTGAGGAAATCGGCTTCCGCCACCATGGCGATGTCGTCCACTTCACCATCGCGGCGTTCAACTATGATCTGAGCGATCGCCTGGTGCAGGGCAGCCAGATCGTCAACGGAACCAGCGTCGGCTTTGCCGTCAATGTCGGCGACCAGAGCGCACGCGGCATCGAATTCGAAATCGGGATGGTGCCCTATCACGGCTTCAGCCCCTATTTCTCCGCCCAATATCTGGATGCGACGACGAAGGACGATTATCCGGTGCGCGGCCAGTATTTGCCGACCGCCGGCAAGCGCGCCGTGCTGAGCCCGGAATTCATCGCATCGGGCGGCATCAGCTATGACAATGGTCATTTCTTCGCATCGGTCGAAGGCAATTATGTCGGCAAGCAATATTCGACGTTCATGAACGACGAAATCCTGCCCTCCTTCGCCACCGGCAATGCGACGATCGGCTATCGCTTCGACACGATGGGCTTCATCAAGAAGCCGCAGATGCAGTTCAATCTGACCAACTTCACCGACAAGAAATATCTGTCGGGCATGCAGGGCGTGACGTCCAACGCGCTGGCGACCACCAGCCGTACGGGCACCACTATTGCAGGCTCGGCTCCGACCTACCTCATCGGTGGCGGAATCGGCGCGACTTTCTCCATAAGCGCCGCATTCTGATGGAAGGCCGCTGTCGGTTGCTGCACGGCCGACAGCGGCTTTTCTGCTTCGGGTCGCATCCATAAACTGACGCCGTAAAGGCGCATATTCTACTCCATCAGTCGAAAGGCTATTTCGTCATGGAACGTCGTACTTTTCTGAAATCCGCGTCGGCCATCGCGCTGGCGACCTTCGCCATCGATGCAGTCGGGGCCAAGAGCCTGATCCCCGCCTTCGCAAAAACCCCGCGCATCGCCATCGGCGGCATCGCGTCGGAATGCAGTACCTATAGCCGCATCCGTTCGCGCCTGCCCGACATTCGCGTGCTGCGTGGCGACGACATCCTCGAAAGCGACCAGTTCACTTTCCTCAAGCGGTACGACGTTCCCTTCCTGCCGACACTGGTGGCCAATGCCGGGTCTGGCGGCCCGATGGACCGTCAGGCCTATGAAACGCTCAAGGCCGAATATCTGGAACGGCTCAAGGCGCTGATGCCGCTGGATGGCGTCTACTGCGCCATGCACGGCGCGTTGTTCGTGGAAGGCATGCAGGACGCCGAAGGCGACTGGTATGAAGCGACCCGCAAGCTTGTAGGCCCGGACTGCCTGATTTCCGCAAGCTACGATCTGCACGGCAATATCAGCCAGCGCATCGTCGACAATCTGGACTGCATCACCGCCTACCGCACCGCGCCCCATGTCGACCGGGTCGAAAATACGATGCGCGCCACCGACATGCTGACCCATTGCCTGCGCTATGGCATCCGCCCCTATATCAGTTGGGCGACCATTCCTGTTTTGCTGGCCGGCGAACAGAGCAGCACGGAATGGGATCCGGGCCGCCGCCTCTGGTCGGACCTGAGCGAATATAACCGGCAGCCCGGCATCCTCGATGTGTCGCAGCTTGTCGGTTATGTCTGGGCCGATGAACCGCGTTCGGCCGCTTCCGTCGTCGTTACCGGCACCGCGCCGGTTACGCAGGCGCAGATTGCGACCGAACTGGCGCAGCGTTACTGGGATGCGCGTCGCGACTTCAAGTTCGGCAGTCCCACCGGCACGATCGAGGAAACCATCGCGCAGGCGATGGCGTCCAAGACCCACCCTGTCATCATTTCCGATTCCGGCGACAATCCGGGCGGCGGCGGCAATGCCGACCAGTCGACTTTTCTTCAGGCGTTGCTGAAGGCGGGGGCGAAGGATGTGCTGCTCGGCGGCATGACGGATCGGCCCGCGACCGACGCCTGTTACAAGGCGGGGGTGGGCGCGACCATCGCGATTGCGATCGGCGGTTCGCTCGATCCGATCCAGAGCCAGCCGGTCAAGGTCAATGCGACGGTCAAATATCTCGCCAAGGTCGCCAAGCCCGAAGATGGCGAGGCCGTGGTCGAATTTAACGGCATCACCGCCACCCTGTCGGCACGACGCCGCGCCTATCATGCAGCGGAAGCCTTCCAAGTGCTCGGCCTTGAGCCCACCGCCTTCAAGATCGTGGTGCTCAAATGCGGTTATCTCAACCCGACGATGAAGCCGCTCGCCAATCCACATCTGATGGCTCTGTCGCCTGGCGCCATCGATCAGGATATTCCCAATATCGAGAACAAGAACCGCGTGCCCAGCTTCCCGTTCGTGCAGGATCTGACCTATACGCCGCGCCCCTATCTCTCCAGGCGTGCGGCGCTTGCGAAGACGAAGAGGTAAGAATGTGACGGTCTGAAATGAGTATGTTTGGCCGTCATCTGCTCCAGATGACGGCCAAATGCTCTGAAAGATGGTCTTTCCTCCGGATGCTTCTCCGGGCGCGCGCTGCGTTGAACAGGATGCGCATTGAGCGACATAAGTTTTTGTTATTGCATTATTTTAAGCGCGAAACTGGCTCCCGCTTTTGCGTATGGTGCTCTATAGCCGCGCGATTGATCCACCGGATGCGACCACGCCGTGATTGCCGAAACCGCCATAGCCGGACAATCTGGTATGAGAAATACTATGCCGACTGTTACAGCATGCCCGCATCGCCCGATGCGTTGCGGATCAGGGCCAGCATCTTCCTCTCCCTCGCTGAGCATGATGGCGTCGCACACGGCGTCATGATCGGGCATTGGGCCGCGCGACTCCTTGCGCTCGTCGCGTGCAAAGCGGGTGGTCCAGGCAAAGACCGCAGTGACGGATGTGGCCAGGGTGATGAGCGATTCATTGCGCGTGGCCAGCAATATCTGGCGGTGGAAGCTCTGGTCGGCCGCGCGCCCTTCTGCCGTTTGCAGGCCGCATCGCCGCATTTCCTCCAGCGCATGCCCCATGCGGGAAATATCCTGGCCGTCGCGCCGTAACGCCGCGAACTGCGCCGCCGCAGGCTCCACAACGATGCACCCCATTTCTTCGTCCCGCTGATGGCCAAGGATCTGGGCTATGCCGCGCAAGCGCTGGCCGATGTCGGCATCCAGTCTGCCATGGCGCAGGCGGCACGGCAGCGCTTTTTGGATGGCGACGCTGCGGGGGAGGGCCATCGCGATATTGCCGCAATCGTGGAGTCGCTCAGAAAAGCCTGAAAGATAAAGGAGAGGATGGAGATGCGATTCACATTGTCGATATTGCTGTTCGCGGCAACGATCCTGACACCGTTCTCGCCCGGCGTGGGGCAGACCGGCACGCCGGCCGTCACAGGGCCGGATGTCACGGCGCAGGATGTCACAGGGCTCACCGCCACCGCGACGTTGCACGGCGACAAGCCCGGCGCCATCATCGACCGTCGCGTCTTCAGCCAGTTTGCCGAACATCTGGGCTATGGCATCTATGGCGGTATCTGGGTCGGACCAGGGTCGAAAATCCCCAACACGCGCGGTTATCGCAATGATGTGGTCGCCGCGCTCACAGCGCTCAACGTGCCGGTGGTGCGCTGGCCGGGCGGTTGCTTCGCCGACGAATATCATTGGCGCGAAGGGATCGGCCCGCGCAGTCAGCGCCAGGTCAAGGTCAACACCCATTGGGGCGGCGTCGCCGAACCCAATAATTTTGGCACCCATGAATTTATCGACTTCGCCGAACTCATCGGCGCAGAGGCCTATGTATCGGGGAATGTCGGTAACGGATCCCCGGCGGAAATGGCCGAATGGGTTGAATATAGGACTGCACCCGCCGGTGCGCGGGCGGATGAGAGGGCGAAAAACGGCCGCAAGCAGCCATGGAAGCTGCCGATGTTCGGTATCGGCAATAAATTATGGGGCTGCGGCGGTAATATGCGCGCTGATTATGTCGCCGACGTCACCCGTCGTTACGCGACATTCGTCAAATCGCCGCGCGGCACGAAGATTCTCAAGATTGCGAGCCGCGCCAACAGCCGCCACTATGACTGGACCGATGTGATGATGCGCGTCGCCGGCAAGTCGAACGACGGCATCGGCCTTCATTACTACACGCATCCCACGCGCGGCAAGGTGAAGGGATCGGCGACGCAGTTCACGGAAACCGATTATGCTCTAGTGTCCGGCGACGCCCTGACCGTGACATTGCCGCCCCATAGCGTGGTGATGCTTGGGCTACGATAAGATGCGACGGTTGAGGCTGGCATACGACACGCTAAGATCAATACATGGCGTCTTCTTCAACGAAGACATTATCGATTGGGGGCGATCGGCCTGACATGCGAGTTGCCGATGCCCGGTCGCCTGCCTGTCCTACAGGATCGGTCTCTCTTATTCTGGCCCGGTCTTTCGATTGTCCGGTAAAGCTGCGCAGGCGCGTTTCTATGGTGAGGATAAAGTGACATAAGGTGACAAATTCATGTGCATTTTGCGGTGCTTTTGTCACTTTATCGTTAAAATGCGATTGATTGGAATTTACCTGCGCCGCGTGAGTCTGAACATTGGGCGACGGATGCCGCTTACATGTTCGGATAATTCGGTCCTCCGCCGCCTTCGGGCACGACCCAGTTGATATTCTGGGTCGGATCCTTGATGTCGCACGTCTTGCAATGGACGCAATTTTGCGCGTTGATCTGGAATTTGGGATCGCCCTCTTCCTGACCGACCACTTCATAGACGCCTGCGGGACAGTAGCGTTGCGCCGGCTCGTCATAAAGGGGCAGATTATAGGAAATCGGGACCGAGGGGTCTTTGAGTTGCAGATGGACCGGCTGGTCCTCCTCATGATTGGTGTTCGACAGGAACACCGATGTCAGCCGGTCGAAGCTGATGACATTGTCGGGCTTGGGATAGACGATCTTCTCGCACTGGTCCTTGCGCCAGATCTTCTCCGCGTCGGGCTTGTGCTTCATCGTGAAGGGCAGACCGATTTTCAGCGTGCGCATCCACATGTCGATGCCCGCCAGCAACGTGCCGATCGTGTTGCCGAACTTGGCCAGCAGCGGCTCCGCATTCTTCACCAGTTGCAGTTCGGTCGCGATCCAGCTCGACCGCAGCGTCGGCTCATAATCGGCCAGCACGTCGCCCGAACGATCCGCCTGCACCGCGGCGAACGCCGCCTCGGCCGCCAGCATGCCCGATTTCATCGCCGTATGCGTGCCCTTGATGCGCGGCACGTTGACGAACCCCGCCGAACAGCCGATCAGCGCGCCGCCGGGGAAGGCCAGCTTTGGAATCGCCTGCCAACCGCCCTCGTTGATCGCGCGCGCGCCATAGGAAACGCGGCGTCCGCCCTCCAGAAACTTGCGGATTTCCGGATGCTGCTTCCAGCGCTGGAACTCCTCGAACGGATAAAGATGCGGGTTGCGATAACCCAGCCCCACCACGAAGCCCAGCGCCACTTGGCCATTGGCCTGGTGATAGAGGAAGCCGCCGCCATAGGCATCCGTCAGCGGCCAGCCCTGCGAGTGGATGACAAGGCCCGGCTGATGCTTGGCTGGATCGATGTCCCACAATTCCTTCATGCCCAGGCCATAGACCTGTGGCTCGCTGTCGGCGTCCAGCGCGAACTGGCGCTTCAAAATCTTGGTCAGGTGGCCGCGCGCGCCTTCGGCAAAGAAGGTGTAGCGGGCATGCAGTTCCAGCCCCGGCTGGTAATCGCCCTTTTTCTCGCCATCCCGGCCAATGCCCATGTCGCCGGTGGCGACGCCCTTCACGCTGCCATCTTCATGATAGAGGATTTCCGCCGCGGCAAAGCCGGGGAAGATTTCCACGCCCAGCCCTTCGGCCTGCTCGGCCAGCCAGCGGCAGAGGTTGCCCAGCGACCCGGTATAGGTGCCCTTATTATGCATCCAGCCCGGCGTCAGCATGTGCGGCATGGCGATCTTGCCGGTCTTCGTCAGCATCCAGTGCTGATTGTCGGTGACAGGGGTTTCGGCGAGCGAACAGCCCATGTCGCGCCAGTCGGGGAAGAGTTCGTCCAGCGAACGGGGATCGATCACCGCGCCCGACAGGATATGGGCGCCGATTTCCGACCCCTTTTCCAGCACGCACACCGCCAGTTCCTGTCCCGCATCGTTCGCCAGCTGCTTCAACCGGATCGCCGCGGACAAGCCCGCCGGTCCCCCACCGACGATCACGATGTCATAAGGCATCGAATCCCGGAGCTGGTTTTCTTGGGACATGATTTTACCCTTTCCAATGGCGGCAGTATCAGCGGTATCAACTAAAAGAGAGCGGCTGCTATTTTCAGCTTCAACTCCTCCATTTCCAAGCTGGCTGCAATTTGCAAATGTAAATTTGCAAAACTGTGGAATCGTTTTGCGAAATTTCGGAACGGGCAAGGCAGATATGGAATGGCCCGCTATCCTCTTGAAACGCCCTAATCTGTCGGTCAGCCAAAATCCCGTTGCCTTATGTAGCACGCGTGATACTTTGATTGCGCATAAGATGGAGGATGGGTTGGTGAAGGGTGCTTGGTTAAAGGGTGTTGCGGTTGCGGCTGTTTTGGCGGGGGTGAATTCCTATGCTTTTGCCCTGTCTGCATCGCCAAGGATCTCTGCCCATTCGCCGGAAGCCGGCGCGCCGCCACCGCCCTGGCCGGTCTTGCCGCGCGCTGCGAAGGGAGTTCCAAATGTGCTGCTGATCATGACGGATGATGTGGGTTTCGGCGCCAGCAGTACCTTTGGCGGCGCGATACCCACCCCGGCTTTTGACGAACTGGCGAAGGTTGGCGCGCGTTATAACCAGTTCAATACGACTGCGCTCTGTTCGCCGACGCGCGCTTCGCTGCTGACAGGGCGCAATCCGCATATGGTGGGCATGGGTGAGGTGACTAACAATTCGACCTCTTATCCCGGCTACACGTCGATCATTCCCAAGTCGGCGGCGACGGTGGCGGAATTGCTGCGGGATGGCGGATACGCCACGGCCATGTTCGGCAAGGGGCATATCACGCCGGATTGGGAGCAGAGTCCGGTCGGTCCGTTCGATCGCTGGCCCACCGGACTTGGTTTCGACTATTTCTACGGCTTTCTGAACGCCGATGCCGATCAGTTTGTGCCGGCAATGGTCCGTAATACCACGCCGGTTGATCCGGGAACGGGCCGCACCGACTATATATTGGACAAGGATCTGGCTGACGAGGCGATCGGCTGGATCGACCAGAAGACGTCGCTCGCACCCGACAAGCCTTTCTTCGCTTATTATGCGCCCGGTTCCGCGCACACGCCGCATCAGGCGCCCAAGGAATGGCTGGATCAATTCCGTGGTAAATTCGACGGCGGTTGGGACAAGCTGCGCGCTGATACTTTCGCGCGGCAAAAGAAGATGGGCGTGATCCCGGCGGACGCGAAACTGACGCCGGGTCCAGATGGCATTCCGGCATGGGAGAGTCTGAACGCAGACCAGAAGCGGCTTTATGCCCGGCATATGGAGGCCTATGCTGCGACGCTGGCCTTTGCCGATCATCAGATCGGCCGGGTCATCCAGCATCTCAAGGATATTGGCCAGTTCGACAATACGCTGGTCATCTATATTCAGGGCGACAATGGTGCGAGCGCCGAAGGCACGCTGGACGGACTGATGTACGAGCAGTCGCTGCTGGGGCGCAAGCCGGAGTCGATGGCGTATAAGCTCGCCAATATCGACAAGATCGGCACGCGTGACCTTTATGCGCATATGCCCGCGCCCTGGGCCTGGGCGATGAACAGCCCGTTTCAATGGTATAAGCAGGTGGCGTCGCATTTCGGCGGCACCCGTAACGGACTGGTCATGTCCTGGCCCGGTCATATCGAACAGGGTCAGACCATTCGGTCGCAATATCACTTTGTTGCCGACATCATGCCGACCATATTGGACGCGGCGAAGATAACGCCCCCGGCCGAGTTTGCAGGCGTAAAGCAACAGCGGATCGACGGCGTGTCGATGGCCTATACCTTTACCCAGCCCAAGGCGCCGTCGCATCGCACCGAGCAGGTGTTCGAGATGCTGATGAATTTCGGCCTCTACAAGGATGGCTGGTTCGCCGGGACCACCCCGGCCCGCTTCGCCTGGGAGACCGGCAAGGTCGTCAATATCCCGGCCGATGATCGGAAGTGGGAATTGTACAATGTCGCGAAGGACTTTTCGGAGTCCAATGATCTGGCCGCAAAGGAACCGCAGAAACTGGCGGAGATGCAGAGCGCTTTCTGGAAGGTCGCTGCGGACAATCAGATTTTGCCGATCCATAACAGCATTGCCGGCTTTGGCATGGAGGGGCGGCCATCGCTGAGCGAGGGGCGGACGGAGTTCGTCTATCGCTCGCGCGTGCGCCGGGTCGGGCTGAACACCGCGCCGCCCATCGTCAACCGATCCTTCACGATCGAGGCGGACATTACGGTTCCGGCGAACGGTGGGACCGGCGCGATTGTGGCGCAGGGCGGCAAGTATAGCGGTTACAGCTTTGCCATGGTCAATGGGAGGCTGATCTTCGGCCACAACGCGGTGCCGCCGCGCATTTCCGTGGTGCGGGCCGCCGAGTCGCTCAGCCCCGGCAAACATCATGTCGTTGTGAACTTCCAATATGATGGCGGCGGGATCGGCAAGGGCGGCACGGCGACCATCTTGTCCGACGGGAAGCAGGTGGCGCAGGGAAGGATCGAGGAGACGATGCCGCGCTGGCTGTCGCATACCGAAGGGTTCGACATCGGGGCCGACACCACATCTCCCGTCCTGCCCGATTATCAGTCGCCGGCCGAATTCCCCGGCGACATCAGCCAGGTGAAGATCAACCTCAAATAAGGAACGGCGGGCGCTTGTCGGTAAAGCGAGCGCCCGTTGTGCTGCCGCAACTAGATCAAGGGTGGATTGATGAAGGTACATGCAGCGATTGCGCAGGCGCTTTGCGACAATGGCGTGGAGGTTTTGTTTGGTCTGATTGGGGACGCCAATCTCTACATGGTCGACAGCTATGTGCGGGATTGCGGTGGGCGCTTCATATCCTCGGCGAATGAAGCAGGCGCGACGTTGATGGCGCTGGGTTACAGCAGTGTGTCGGGCGGGCTGGGCGTGGCCAGCGTCACCCATGGGGCGGCCGTCACCAATACTTTGACGGCGCTGGTGCATGGCGTCAAGGCGCGGGTGCCGATGTTGCTGCTGATCGGTGATACGGCGGTGGCGGATCGGGAGAATTTCCAGAATATATCGCAGCGCGAGCATATCGTCGCGACCGGCGCGGGCTTCGAGCAGTTGCGGACGCCAGCGACCATTGCGCAGGATGTGGCGACCTGCATCCGGCGCGCCTTCGCCGAGCGGCGGCCGATCGTGCTCAACATACCGGTGGAGTTCCAGTGGCTCGACACGCACTATGAGGCCGCGCCGTGGAAGGGCGTGGATAGCCGTTTCACCGTGCCGGAGAGCGAGGATCTGGACAATGCGATCGGCATCATCGCCGCTGCGCGCCGGCCGTTGGTGCTGGCCGGGCGGGGCGCGATCAGTGCGGAGGCGCGGGCGGCGGTGCTGCGCTTTGCCGAGCGGATCGAGGCGCCGGTCGCCACCACCCTTCAGGCGAAAGACCTGTTTCGGGGTGAAGCATTTGACCTTGGCATTTGCGGCACGCTGAGCCAGCCGGCGGTGATCGACACATTGGCGGAGGCGGATTGCATCATCGCCTTTGGCGCCAGCCTGACGCCCTATACCCTGTCTCATGGCGCCTTCGCCAAGGGCAAGCGGTTCGTGCAGGTGGATAATGATCCGGCGCAGTTCGGGCGGTATATGACCCCGGATGTCGGCGTGCTGGGCGATGCGGGGCGGACGGCGGATCTGTTCGTGCAATGGCTCGACATGGCGGAGATCGAGGGGGCAAAGGCGCGGGACGAGTGGCTGGCGGCGGTGCTGGAGGCGGCGTCCCCCTGGGACGGGATGGCCGAGCCATTGCCGGACGAGCCGGTGGATATGCCACGAGCCATATGGTTGCTGGAGCGGGCTTTCCCACAGGATCGAACGGTGGTGACGGACGGGGGACGCTTCCTGACCGAGCCGTGGAAGAATTTGCGGGTGCCCGATCCGCGGCAATTCTGCATCACGCTGGCCTTTGGCTCCATTGGTCTTGGCATGGGGCATGCCATTGGTGCGGCGCTGGCGAAGCCGGATGCGCCGGTGTTGCATGTGACGGGCGATGGCGGGTTCGTGCTGGGTGGGCTGGCCGAGTTCAATACGGCGGTGCGGCACAAGCTGGACGTCGTGACCATCATCTGCAACGACGCGGCCTATGGTGCGGAACATATCCAGTTCCGCAACAAGAATATGGACCCGGAATTGTCGATGTTCGACTGGCCCGATTTCGCAAAGGTTGCCGATGCGCTGGGCGGGCAGGGCTTTGCGGTGCGGACCTTCGGTGATTTGCAAAAGGCCATTGCCGCCATCGAGACGCGTGATCGGCCGATATTGATCGACATGCATTTCGATCCCGACGCGATGCCGCCGCTGCCATAAGTGCGATTTTTATGGCAGGCATTGCGGCATGACAGACATGATCCAATCCGTTCGGGAAGGCATGCGCCTGATTACAGGTGGCAGCTTTGCCATGGGCTCCGACCGTTTCTACCCGGAGGAAGCGCCGGTCCAGCGGGTGCGGGTCGACAGTTTCTGGATTGACGAGACGCCCGTCACCAATCGTGACTTTGCGCGCTTTGTCGAGGCGACGGGGCATCGCACGCTGGCGGAAGTTGCGCCTGACCCGGCCGACTATCCCGGCATGTCGCCGGAAATGGCGCGGGCCGGGTCGTTGCTGTTCCAGCGGACGGCGGGGCCGGTCGACCTTCAGGATTTCAGCCAGTGGTGGTCTTTCAGTTTCGGCACCGACTGGCGGCATCCGCATGGGCCGGACAGCGATCTGGAGGCGCTGTGGGACCATCCGGTGGTGCATGTCGCCTATGAGGATGCGCAGGCCTATGCGAAATGGGCGGGCAAGTCGCTGCCGACCGAGGCGGAATGGGAATATGCGGCGCGGGGCGGTCTGGATGGCGCGGACTATGCCTGGGGCGACGCACTGGCCCCGGACGGCGTGATGCTGGCCAATTACTGGCAGGGGCTGTTCCCGTTCAGCAATCTGCTGGAGGATGGCTATGAGCGGACGTCGCCGGTGCGGACCTATGCCGCGAACGGATATGGCCTGTACGACATGATCGGCAATGTCTGGGAATGGACGGCCGACTGGTATGGGGAGCGCAAGGTTGAACGCAAAGCCAAGGGCAGTTGCTGTGTGCCGGCCAATCCGCGTGGCGGCAATCTGAAAGGGAGCATCGACCCCTGCACGCCGCAGGTGCGGATCGGGCGCAAGGTGCTGAAAGGCGGGTCGCATCTGTGCGCGCCCAATTATTGCCAGCGCTATCGCCCTGCCGCGCGGCATGCGCAGGCGGTGGACAGTTCGACCAGCCATATCGGCTTTCGCTGCATCGTGCGGGATAAGGGCGCGGCGTAGCCGTGCGGGTCGATCCTGGCCATAAAGTGACAAAAGAGACGCAAAAAGCGTCCGAAATTGTCACTCTAAGTCACTTTATCGAGGAACGGGGCGGCGCTTCGCGAATGGCCGCCACGACAAGATGGCGTGAAACGCCCTGATCCATGATGACCGATCCGCCACGCAGAACGCGGATCGTCGTGTGACCATCCAGCGCACGGGTCATGGCAATGTCGAAGATGCGCGCGCGCCCTATATCCAGCGCACGATCCCATGCGGCGGCGAAACTTTCCGCATCGGGCCGGGCGCGCAGACGGTAGGCGCTGTTGCGGGTCATATCGACGGCGCGCACCGCCTGTCCCACCGAACCAAGCGCGGCCAGCGCATCGATGAAGCGCCTTTGTGCCTGTGGCGTCCAGCCGTTGCAGCGGGATCGCGCGAGCGGGACAGGGGTGAAGGCGATGGTGATGGGGGCGGGGTCGCTGTCGTTCATCCGCAAGGATGAGCCGGAATATCGGCGTGTAGGACAGGATTTTTTGGGGCAAGGATAGGGGATGGCCAAAGGGCCGGGCCTTGTGTCCAAGGTCCGACCCTTTCCGATATGGCTGCCAAACCGATCCGGTCAGGCGGCGGAGCGTGCCTTTTCTTCCCCGATCTGCCCGGACGCGTGGAGGCCGGCGACGTAGCCGAAGGTCAGGCTAGGCCCCAGCGTCGCGCCGGCGCCGGGATAGGAGCCGCCGAAGACATTCTTCTGGTCATTGCCTACTGCGTAGAGGCCCTGAATCGGCTGGCCTGCTTCGTCCACGACGCGGGCGAAGCGATCGACATTGATGCCGGCGAAGGTTCCGATCTCGCCCGCGAACATCTTGATCGCGTAATAGGGGCCTTTTTCCAGCGGGCCGAGGCAGGGGTTGGGCCATTTATTCTCATCATCGCCCTGATAGGCGTCATAATCATCCTGCCCGCGCTGGAAATCGGGATCGAGGCCCTGCTTGGCGAAGCCGTTGAAGCGCTCGACCGTCTCGGTCAGGGTTTTCGGATCGATGCCCAGCTTCTTCGCCAGCGCGGCGACCGTGGGCGCCTCGATCAGATAGCCGGATTTGAGGTAGTGCTTGCGCGGCAGCGGGCTGGGGCGGACGCGGCCCATGCCCCATTTGTCGATCGCCGCCTTGTCCCCCAGCAGCCAGACATAGCCGGCCGTGTCGCCGCGCGTCGCCTCGATGATTTGCGGTACGAAGCTGGAATAGGCGCAGCTTTCATTGCCGAAGCGCTTGCCATGGCGGGTGACGCAGATGAAGCCGGGCTTGAGGCGGTCGACCAGATGCGGCCAGACGGCCTTTGGCCCTGCAATGCCGGGCTGGACGGAGGTGGGCATCCATGCGCCGGCGTTCGACACATCATTGCCGAAGACGCCGCCCACATCCTCCGCCATGCGCGCGCCGTCGCCCACATTGCCGGGATTGGCGACCGAATGGGGCGTGGCGTCGACATTGGCCGGATAGGATTGGGCGCGGCGTTCCTTGCTCCACGGGAAGCCGCCGCTGCCCAGGATCACGGCATGTTTCGCCATGATGCGGCGGGGGCCGTCGGGGCCGTCGACCATGGCGCCGCGCACGACGCCATTTTCCTTGATCAGGCTTTTGGCGGGACTGTTCAGCAGGATCGGAATATCGAGTTCGAAACAGCTCTGGGCGAGGCGGGTAATGAGCGCGCCGCCGCGCACGACGCGCCGCGCCCCGCCATAAATGGCGGTGTGGACGAGGTGCAGCGCCATCTTGCCGGCGACGGCGAGGAACGCCTTGGGCGAGCGGCCGGCCTTGAAGAATTGCTGCATCTCGACCGAGGAGCCGATGGCGAAGCCCAGGAACAGCAATTGCGGCAACTGACGCTTCAACTGTTTGAAATGCTTGCCCAGTTTCTTGGCGTCATATTCCGCCGCGATCAGTGAACGGCTCTTGGCCGCATTGGGATTTTTGAAATAATAGTCGGGATATTCCATGCCGATGAATTTGACGTGGGTTTCCCGCTCCAGAAAGTCGATCATTTCCGGGCCATATTTCAGGAAGGCGTCGATCCGGTCGATCTCGGCATAGTTGCCGGCCTCCTCCAATATATAGGTGCGGACTTTCTCCGGGCTGTCGGGTTCGCCCAGCCGTTGTTCGATGGCGGGGGCGTGGTGATTGCCGGGAATCCAGAGCATGCCGCCGGAGGTTGCGGTGGTGCCGCCGAACACCTCCATCTTTTCCGCGACGATGACGTTGAGGCCCGCCTTGCGCGCGGTGATTGCCGCCGTCAGCGCGCCGCCGCCGCTGCCGATCACCAGCACATCACAGGCGAGATCGCCGTTCATATCGTCTGCATTGGCGGTCATGCCACTCTCCCAATTTCCACTCGAATCGGCCGCCGGAGGCATGGCCGAACATTGCCTGTCTGAAACAGGTCACATGGCCTGAATATTGTCGCGCCGCTCAGAACGCAATGGCTGCAGTTAAATTTTAACACGCGCAATATAGATTGTGCCTATCAAAATGCTGCAAAACCGCCAGAAGCGGTCCGGTTGGCATAAAAAAGTCCATGTGGCTTGTAATTTTCGCCGGGGAGGCGCATGATCTGTCTCATCAGTCAAAATGACGGGAGAGTGAGCGTGGCCGATTATGACGGGCCGATGATGTCCGATCCGCCGGGGCCGACATGGGACGAACTGGCCGATAATGACAGTCGCGCCGTCCCCGAATTTCTGCGTGGCGAATCGTGGCGTGATCTGGGCGACGAGATGCTATCCGTCGATCGCTATACCTCGCCTGATTTCTTCAGGCGGGAATGTGAGAAGATGTGGCCCAATGTGTGGCAGTTCGCCGCGCGGGTCGAGGAAATGCCCGAACCGGGCGATTATGTCCTGTATGAAAATGCCGGCCGTTCCTATCTGGTGGTGCGGCAGGAGGATGGATCGGTTCGCGCCTTCCACAATGTCTGCCTGCATCGCGGGCGCAAGCTGCGCACCGAAAGCGGCTGGGCGAGCGATTTCACCTGTCCCTATCATGGCTTTGCCTGGAAGACCGACGGCACCATCAAGACTGTGCCGTGCCGCTGGGACTTCCCGAACATGCGTGACGATGATGTGAAATTGCCGGAGGCGCAGGCGGGCGTGTGGGCTGGCTATATCTTCATCAAGGACAATGAAGGCGGCCCGACACTGGAGGAATATCTGGCGCCGCTGCCCGATCATTTCGCGCGCTGGCGGCATGAGGAGGCCTATACGACGGCGTGGGTCGGCAAGGTGATCAAGGCCAATTGGAAAGCCTGCGCAGAGGCTTTCATGGAGGCCTATCATGTGTCCGCCACTCACCCGCAGATCATGCCGTTCACTGGTGACGCCAACAGCAAATATATGATGTGGGGCGACCATGTGAACCTGAACATCACGCCGTTCGGCGTCTTGTCTCCCCAGATCGAGGATGCGGCGACCGAGCAGGATATTATCGACAATTTCCTGAAATATAACGGCCGTGTGGTGGAGCCGGGCATGACCCTGACGGTGGCGGAGGGGCGGACCGCCCGCGCCTCCATGGGCGATCATAATCGCAAGCGCTTTGGCGCGATGTTCGGGCGCGATCTGGACGAGGCGAGCGATGCCGAGGTGCAGGATGCGCTGACCTATAATGTCTTCCCCAATTTCTCGCCCTGGGGCGGGTTCCAGCCGACGATCCTGTATCGCTGGCGGCCATGGCCCGACCAGGACCATACGTTGATGGAAGTGCGGCTGCTGGGGCGGTTGAAGCCCGGCGAGGAGGCGCCGCAGCCCGAGATGATCCTGTTGCCCGAAGGCGGCAGTTTCGCGGATCATCTGGGCCAGTTGGGCAATGTGCTGGAGCAGGATATGTATAATCTGCCGCAGGTGCAGGCGGGGATGAAGGTATCGAAGACCGGGCAGTTGCGGCTGGCGCGCTATCAGGAAAGCCGGGTGCGGCATTTCCAGCATACGCTGGACAAATATCTGGCGCGGGAGGAGGGCGATAATGGCTGACGCGCTGGATATTCTCCTGTCGAAACAGGCTTGTGCCGAACTGGTCTATACGCTGGCGCGGGGCCTTGATCGCTGCGACCGGGACATGCTGCTGTCGGTGTTTCATTCCGATGCGACCGACGATCATGGCGGGTTCAAAGGGACGGCGGCCGAATTTGTCGACTGGGTCACGGGCCTGCTCCCCAGCATGGAGCGCACCCAGCATCTGATCGGCAATGTGCTGATCGACGTGAAGGGCGACCATGCGGTGGGGGAAGCCTGTTTCATGGCCAATCACGATATGACCAGTGCGGACGGCAAGCCGATCCGCATGATCGCGGCGGGCCGTTATCTCGATCGCTTTGAAAGGCGGGACGGCGTGTGGAAGATCAGCCACCGCCATGCCGTCTATGACTGGAACGCCAATCTGGAGCGCACCGACACCTGGGACCGGTCGCCCGGCAGCCCGCGCGTCTTTGGCGAGCGCGGCAAGGGCGATCCCCTCTACGCCCACCGGGCGACACTGAATAATGGATAAGGGTAGGAAGACCATGAGCGCAGGCAAGCTGAACGGCAAGACGGTTTTCATTCTGGGCGCGGGCGCGCCGGGCGGCATCGCGTCGGCCATCGCCGCCCTGTTCCGCGACGAGGGCGCGACCATCGCGCTGGGTTCGCCGGATATTGCTTCGGCGGAAGCGGTGGCGGCGGACTGCAAGGCGGTCGGCATCGTCAAGGTCGACATTCTCGATGAACAGTCGATCCATGACGGTGTGCAGAAGGCCGCCGGATTGCTGGGCGGAAGCATCGACGTTGCGATCAACGCGGCGGGCGTGAATCGTAATGCGCCGCTGGCCGAGGAGACCTATGACGCGCTGCTGTTTCAGGCGAAGATCCATTTCATCGGCACCGCCCTGTTCATCAAGGAAGCGGCCGAGGCGATGCCCAATGGCGGGTCGATCATCACCATGTCCAGCGTGACGGCCGAGCTGACCACGCCGCGTCTGGCCGCTTATGCCGGCAGCAAGGCCGCGGCCGACAAGGTGGTGAAGGTCGCGGCGGTCGAATATGGCGACCGGGGCATTCGCGTCAATTCGCTGGCGCCGGGCCTGACCAGTACGCCGATGACCGCTGCCTATTTCGCCGACGAGAAGGTGGTGAACGCGTTCCAGCGGGAAATTCCGATCGGGCGGCTGAGCACGGTCGAGGATGTGGCGGCCGGCGCATTGTGGCTGGCGAGCGACGACTGCATCGCCACGGGCGACTGCATCCGGGTGAGCGGCGGCGCGCATCTGCGCCGGCTGCCGGTCGCGCGCGACTTCGTCTGACGGGGAGGGAGAGGATAGCCATGAGCGATATCGATATGCAGGACGCGCCTGCGGCCACCCGGCCGATCGGCATCGACGCCAGCAAGGCGCCGGAACCGGTGCTGGGCGATGCGCCGATCCATCCTTCCCGCTATTATGACCGCGACTTCTGGAAACGCGAATGGGAGGGGATGTGGACGAAGAGCTGGCAGGTCGTCGCGCTGGAGGAGCAGCTGCGCAAGGTCGGCGACTATGTCACCATGGAGTTCGGCCATGAGGTAATCCTGGCCGTGCGCGGCAAGGATGAGAAGATCCGCTGCTTCTACAATGTCTGCCCGCATCGCGGCATGATGCTGGTGCCGGAAGAAACGGGCAATGCGCGGCGGCTGACCTGTCCCTATCATGCCTGGTCCTTCAGTCTGGAAGGCGAGATCAAGACCGTGCCCGACCTGCCGGACTTCCCCGCCGAAGCCAAGTGCATGGAAAAGAAGCTGGTCGAGATCCGGTCCGACAGCTGGGGCGGGATGGTCTGGTTCAACATGAACGACGATTGCGAGCCGCTGCGCGAATTTCTGGGCGAAGTGGGCGAGCAGATGGAAGCCTATCCCATGGGCAAGATGGTCCGCACTTTGTGGGTGACGGTGGAGGGCGATTTCAACTGGAAGCTGGTGCAGGATAATTTCAATGAGTCCTATCATGTGTTCCACGCCCATCCGCAGCTGAAGTTCGTTGCGGAATTTTCCTACCTCTATTCGCAATTCGACCTGTACGAGAGCGGGCATAGCCGCATGCTGATGCCCGGTGGCGCGCCCAGCCGCACGGTCAAGGGCAGCGAGGCGGAGGTGATCCGGCAACTGGGCGAGCACCTCAAATTCTGGGGCATCGACCCGGAGGAGTATCGCGGGCGGATGCATGACCTGCGCGAGGCGCTCCAGAAACAGAAGCGGCTGCTGGGCAAGGAGAAGGGCTATGACTTTTCCGGCTATGACGACAATATGCTGACGGACAACTGGCATTATACGCTGTTTCCGAACCTGTCGCTGAGCCTGAAGCCCGATGGCAATATCTGGCTGCGCGCGCGGCCGCACCCGACCGACCCGGAAAAATGCTATTTCGACATGTGGTTCCTGAACCTCTTCCCGGAGGGGCAGACAACCTATTATTCGCCCACGCTGCGCGACACGGTGGACCTGTCGGTGCCCGCGCCGCACCAGACGGGGAAGGCCGGCGACCACACGATGGGACCGACGATCGACCAGGACGTCGCGATCTGGGACAAGCAGCAAAAGGCGCTGCATTCGCGCGGCTATCAGCGCGAGACGCTGTCGGGGCAGGAACGGCGGGTGCGCTACTTCCACGAAAATCTGGACCGCTGGTTGGACAAGCATGCGCCGGTGAAGTGAGCGGGGCTCAACGGTAACGAAATGGGGCGGCGCATCCGATGGGTGCGTCGCCCCATTTGTCTCTATATTGGCGTTAGTTGCAGGTTGGTCGGCTGACCGGGTTCGACCAAGGGAAGACATTACTCTTCGTCATCCCGGCCTTGAGCCGGGATCCCGCTTCTGCTGGCGCATTCACAGAAAAAGCGGGATGCCGGGTCAAGCCCGGCATGACGGAGGATGGTCGGTTGCCGGCCAGAAGTTGCCTTTTAAGCACGTTCCGCTCTGCCCTGTTTGCTGCCATTCAAAATGGCTGTAGCGTGAGGCGATGTGGAAACGCGTTCTGCGCATTGCCTTGGCTTTAATCATTGGCTTAGCGGCTGGCTGGTTCCTCAGAGGAGAGGTTGCCATAGATACTTGTATGGATATGGGTGGGAAATGGTGGGAACCCGGCCTTTGTCGGGACGCTACGAAGTTTCTCCTCAATTAGAGACGACCGTCCTCGACCATTTTTGTCGTTTGAAGTGCTTTAGACGTTCCCTGACAGCGGCCGTTGCCTTTGGCACAAGCGAGCGGTATTTCGGGGCCATGAAAGTAGTCTACAGTCTGGATTTCGCGAGAGAATACGAGCATCGACGCGATACCGAACTACACATTGGCATATATGCTACCCGTGAAGAGGCGGAGGCTGTGATAGTTGCTCTCCGCGACAAGCCCGGCTTTAGCGAGCATCCGGCAGGCTTCGACATTCACGAATGGAGGATCGGCCTCACAGGATGGGTGGAGGGTTTCGTCACAACATATGGATCGCCACCGAAAGATGCTGCTTCGGAGGCGTTCGACGTACCAGCATGGATAGATGTCAAAGAGTAGAACCGGATCGAGCGTCAGCTTTCTGCTTTATGAGAACCAAAACCTGCCAGTCCGTTTCCCACCCTTAGCGACCGTCCTCTTACCCCACCTTTGCCCGCTTTTTCGGTGCGGGTGGCGGTGGGGCGGCGAAGGTCAGGTCGCCTTCGCGCAGCTTGATCAATATGTCGGCCAGGAATTGCAGTAGGGTCTGTTCCATGCCCGCGTCGTTCCAGATGTCGCGGTTGAGGATCATGCCGCTCATCATCGCGGTCACGACCCGGCGGGAGCGGTTGAGCAGTTCGAGATCGTTGCTCCATTCGGGGAAGACGGCGAGCAGCTGGTCGCACCAGATGCGATCGTGGCGCTGCGCCTTGGGCACGAAGATGGCGCGCAATTCCTCGTCCGTGCGGGCGGCCATGGTGAGTTCCAGATAGGCCTTGTGCGGGCGGGAGAGGAATAATTCCCAGTCGAGCGCGATGCCGCTATTGTCGCTCTTGCGCTCCTGATCGGACAGGCCCCGGATCGCGCGGCCAAATTCCTCCATATGGCAGTAGAAGGCATAGTCGATGACGGATTCGATCAGATCCTGCCGCGTGGCATAATGATGCAGCATGGCCCCGCGCGACACCTTCGCCTGCTTGGCGATCAGGCGATTGGTGGTGCGCGCATAGCCAAGGTCGGCGAGGCAATCGATCGCGGCTTCCAATATGGTGACGCGGGTGTCGGCGCTCTTGCGCTGCTGCAACCCGGCATCGGCCCGCACCATGCCGACCGGCTCCAGTTCCGACAGGTCAACCAGCTTCACTTCGGGCATTCGCTTTTCGCCTCTTCGCGCCATCACATGCCGACAATATTCAACGCGCCGGGGAATAAGACAAGCGCCACCGTTGCCGGCGGCGCTTGTTTGAGGTGATAATTATAACGCGCGCGGCTTTTTAGCGCGTCAATTCTGCGGGCGATTCGATCAGGGCGGTGAGTTCCGCGAGGAATTTTGCGCCCACGGCGCCGTCGATGGCGCGATGGTCGCAGGACAGCGAAAGCTGGATGCGCGTGCTGAACTGAAGGGCATGACTGGCCGCGCCGGCACATTGGCGACCCGCGCCCACGGCCAGGATCGCGCCCTGCGGCGGATTGATGATGGCGTCGAACGTGTCGATGCCGAACATGCCAAGGTTACTGATCGAGAAACTGCCGCCCTGAAATTCGTCCGGCGACAATTTGCCGGCGCGGGCGCGCTCGGCCAACGCCTTCACCTCGGCAGAGATGGCGGCGACGCTCTTGGTATCGGCAGCGCGTATGATCGGCGTCAGCAGGCCCTTGTCGGTTGCGACGGCCACCGCCACGTCGGCATGGCCGAACTGATGGATTTCGTCGCCATGCACCTGCACATTGATGTCGGGATGACGGACCAGCGCCAGCGCGCAGGCGCGCACCAGATAATCGTTGATCGAAGGGGCCGCCCCGGTCGCTCGTTTGGCCTGTTCCCGCATCGCCAGCAGCGCATCAATGGCTGCGCTGTTGCGCAGATAGAAATGCGGGATGGTGGATTTGGAGAGGGTGAGTTGCTTCGCGATCGCCTTGCGCATGGGGGACATCTTCACCACGCGCACGCCGTCGCCGGGGATGGGCGGCGGGGTTGCCGGAGCGGAGGCGACGGGCTGCGGCGGGAGGGCAGGCGCGGGTGGAGCGACATGCTGAAGCACGTCCGCCTTGCCGATGCGGCCGCGCGGGCCGGTGCCGTTGACGGAGGCGAGGTCGATATTGTTGGCCGCCGCGACGCGCTTGGCGAGCGGGGAGGCAAAATAGCCGTCCATGCCCGCGACCGGCGTGATGGAGACAGGTGCGCCACCGGGCAGCGGCTGCACGGGCTTGCCGGCCTGATCGACATCCTGAAGCGTGATGCGGCCATCGCGGCCCGAGCCGGCGATGGCGGATACATCTATGCCATTGCTGCGCGCAAGTTGTGCCGCGCCGGGGCTGATGATGTTCGAATCCGTGGGGACGGCGACCGCAGCGGGGGCGGGCGCTGGTTCGGGTTCCGCCGCCGGGGCAGGGGTGGGCGCGCCGCCGGGCCCGCCGAAGCCGGCGATGAAGCTGTCCACCGCCGCCGCATCGGCGGGCGCATCGGCGAAGACGGCGAGCAGGGCGCCGACCGGATAGGTTTCGCCGGGCTGCGCGATCAGGCGGCAGACGGTGGCGTCATATTCCGCCTCGACCTCATTGGTGATCTTGTCCGTTTCGATCAGGGTCAGCAACTGGCCCTTGGAGAAGGTCGCTCCTTCGGCGACTTCCCAATTGGCGATGACGCCTTCTTCCATTTCGATGCCCCATTTGGGCATGGTGAATGCGCGCAGCTTGCTCATGGCGCGTCCTTTCAGCGGTAAGAGAGGGCGGCGCGCACGGCCGCGTCGATGCGGGCGGCGGACGGCAGATAGGCCTGCTCCAGCTCCGGCGCGAAGGGCACGGGGCTGTGCGGCGGCGTGACCATCTGGATCGGGGCCTTGAGCGCGGCAAATGCCTTTTGCGCGACGAGGGCCGAAATGTCGGTGGCCAGGCCGCAACGGGGCGGGTTTTCGTCCACCACGATCAGACGGCCGGTCAGTTCGACGGAATCGAGGATCGCTTCTTCATCCAGCGGGCTGGTGGTGCGCAGATCGAGCAGGTCGCAACTGATGCCTTCCTTCGCCAGCGCGTCGGCGGCTTTCTCCGCCACGCCGACCAGCTGGCCGCAGGTGACGATGGTAGCGTGCTCGCCTTCTCGAACGGAGCGGGCGTGGCCGAAGGGGATGAGATATTCCTCCTCCGGCACTTCACCCTTGGTCGCGTAGAGCGCCTTGGGTTCGAAGAAGAGGACCGGATCATCGTCGCGGATTGCGGTAGCCAGCAGGCCCTTTGCCTCGGCGGGGGTGGAAGGGATCACCACCTTCAGGCCCGGAATGGCGGTCATCATCGCATAGGCGGCCTGGCTATGCTGCGGCCCGGCGTTGCGGCCCGCGCCATAGGCGACGCGGATGACGGCGGGGCAGGTCGTCTTGCCGCCGAACATGTAGCGGAACTTCGCCATCTGATTCCAGATCTGGTCCAGACACACGCCGATGAAGTCGGCGAACATCAGTTCGGCGACCGGGCGCTTGCCGGCCAGCGCCGCGCCGGCGGCCGCGCCGATGATCGCGCTCTCGGAAATGGGCGTGTCGATCACCCGGTCCGCGCCGAACTTGGCGTAGAGGCCCGCCGTCGTCTTCCAGATGCCGCCGATCGCTTCGGGGCCGCCGGCCGTGCCCATGCCGCCAACCAGATCTTCGCCCAAGCAAATGACGTTGGGGTCGCGTTCCATCTCCTGATGGAGGGTGAGGTTGATCGCCTCACGCAGCTGCATTCTTGCCATCTTGCCTACCCTCTTCAGTAATTCACATAGACGTCTTTGAGGACGTCATCAGGCGAAGGCTTGGGCGCGGCGCGCGCCTCAGCCACCGCTTCGTCGATTAGGGCCAGCACCTCGGCATCCAGCGTATCGAGGTCTGCGCCTTCCAGCAGCTTAGCCTCCGTAACCTTGGTCCGGAATATCTTGAGGCAGTCGCGTTCTTCGCGGATGCGGTCCAGTTCGCCGGGGCCGCGATAGCGTTGCGGATCGCCCTCGAAATGGCCGAAGAAGCGCTCGGTATCGAGTTCCACGGCCGCCGGGCCGTTGCCCGCGCGGCAATAGTCGATGACCTCGCGCATCAGTTCATGCGTCTCGAAAAAGTCGCAGCCATTGCCGCGCCACACCTTCATGCCGAAGGCTTCGGCCCGGCTGGCTATGTCGCCTGCGGTGCCGACCGCATAATCGGGGCCGGTATGTTCGGAATAATGATTATTTTCGAACAGGAAGATGACCGGGGCCTTCAGCACCACGGCCATGTTCATCGCCTCGAACGTCGTGCCCTGGTTGCAGGCGCCGTCGCCGGAGAAGGCGATGGAGACGCCGCCCTTGCCGTCGAGCTTGGCGGATATGCCCGCGCCGACCGCGATCGGAGCGCCTGCGCCGACGATGCCGTTGGCGCCCAGCATGCCCTTGTCGACATCGGCAATGTGCATGGAGCCGCCCTTGCCCTTGCAGAGGCCGCCGGCGCGGCCGTAAATTTCCTGCATCATCCCCTTCACGTCGCATCCCTTGGCGATGCAATGGCCGTGGCCGCGATGGGTCGAGATGATATAATCGTCGTCGGTCAGATGTTCGCACACGCCGACGGCGACGGCCTCCTGACCGCTATACAGATGGGTGAAGCCGGCAATTTCGCCGGTCTGGATTTCCGCATGCAGGCGTTCCTCGAACTCGCGGATGACCTTCATCTGTCGATAGGCCTGCAACATGCGCTCGCGGCTGAGCTGCATTTTCACTCTCCTGTTCATGCCACGGACCCGGCGCCTGACGGCGGGCTATGGCTGCTTGATCGCAAGACGCGGGTGACTCCGCAAGCAAAAAAACACGTGTGCTAATTTTTTGCGAAACGGAGTGAAATCGCGGTGGTGGGTGTGGACGTGGCGGGTCGAAACATGTAATAACAAGCCATATGGATTGTTTTAGGGTGGCCATCAAGGTCGCTCGAACGAGAGAGGAGGTTCGCCATGGCGACGGCATTCGATACCCGGAAAGATACGGCAACGGCCGAGGAGGAACGGGCCATCCGCGAAGATCTGGCGGCCTGCTATCGTCTGGCGCACATGCATCGCATGACCGATCTGATCGCGACTCATATTTCCGCGCGTCTGCCGGGTGATGAGGAGCGGATTTTGATCAATCCCTTCGGCAGCCTGTTCAACGAAGTGAATGCCAGCAATCTGGTGGAAGTGACGCTGGAAGGCGAAGTGCGGTCCGAGGGCGGGGTGATCAACCCGGCGGGCTATCTGATCCACAGCACCATTCATGCCGCGCGCGAGGATGTGGTGTGCGTGATGCATACCCATACGGCGGCGGGCGTCGCGGTTTCGGCGCAGGAACATGGCCTGTTGCCGATCAGCCAGCAGGCTTTGGTGGTCGGCCGTCGCGTCGCCTATCATGATTATGAAGGCGTCGCGCTGATCGAAGCGGAGCGTGAGACGCTCAAGCGCGATCTGGCTGACAAGGATGTGCTGATCCTGCGCAATCACGGCCTGCTGACGGTCGGGCGCACGGTGGGCGAGGCCTTCTGGCTGATGATGCAGACCCAGCGTGCGTGCGAAATCCAGATCGCGGCGCTGAGCGGCGGCACGCCCGTCCGCCTGCTGAGCGATGAGTTGCAGGATCTGGTCCATAGCCAGGTCTATAATTATGGCGGCCAGCCCAATGGATCGATGGACTGGATTGCGCTGCGGCGGGAACTGGACCGTAGCTGCCCCGATTATCGCGACTGATCGGGATGGCATCGATGGACGCGGTGACGGCATTGCGGGAGCCGGTGCTCTTCTATCTGGAGCATCTGGATGTCGCGGATCATTTTCACCCCTTCTGCACGCTGGTTCCCAGAAGCGGCATTCCTGACCTGTCCGCCTATGCCAGGGCGGACGGGCGCGGGATGCGCGCCATCGTGACTGCGGGCGGTGCGCCGATGGAGGAGGCGATCTGGGATTTGCCTGACCTTGGCCTGATTGCCTGTCTGGGCGCGGGCTATGATGGCATCGATCTTGATCGGGCGCGGGCACGCGGGGTGCGGGTGACGGTGGGGCTGGGCGTCAATGACGAAGATGTGGCGGATATGGCGATGGGCCTGCTGCTCGCCGCCATCCGTCAAATTCCCAGGGCGGACCGACTGGTGCGCGACGGCGCCTGGACGGGGCGTCTGCTGTTGCCGCAAGTGCCTTCGCTGTCGCGGATGCGGTGCGGCATCGTGGGGTTGGGCGCGATCGGCAGCGCGATCGGGCGTCGGCTGGGCGGCTTTGGGTCGACCGTGTCCTGGTGGGGGCCGCGCGACAAGCCGGATGCGCCATGGCCCCGCGCTGCGTCGCTCAGGCAACTGGCGCAGGACAGCGATGCCCTGATCATCGCGGCGCCGGCGACGGCGGATACGCAGGGCATGATCGACGCGGACATATTGGCGGCGCTGGGGCCGCGCGGCTATCTGGTTAATATCTCGCGCGGCGCATTGGTCGATGAAGTCGCGCTGCTGGCCGCGCTGGAGACGGGCGGAATCGCCGGGGCGGGGCTGGACGTGTTTGTTGATGAACCGCATGACGGCGCGCGCTGGAAGCATCTCGATACGATCGTCATGACGCCCCATGTCGGCGCATGGGCCGAACGCGCGATGGAGGAGGCCAAGCGTCGGTGCGCGCTGAATGTGGAGGCTTTCCTGCGCGGAGAGCCGCTGCTGAGCGCTATCGTTTAAAAGCGCTTTTCCAGGAAGGTCAGGGTTTCCTGCTCCACGCAGTCGTCGATCATGGCGCGCAGGGCGGGATAGTCCGGGTCCGCGCGATAGGCGGCGAAGGCATTGGAAAAATGCGCATAGTCGTCCAGTTCCCAAAGATCGACGATGGTGTTCAGGCGGCCGACGCGCTGTTCGTAACAGCCCATCAGCCGCCAGCCGGCGCCATCCTGAAGGATCGGCACCAGCCGATCGCGGATGATGTCGAACATGGCCGTCATCTTGCCGGGGCGCACATGGATCACGGACTGCATCAGGATCATGATACGCCCCTTCAGGCCACCGACAGGGGCGATCCCAATGTCGCGCGATGACCGGCATATTGCTTTATATGGCGCGCCGCGCCGCCATAGATCGCCTCGATCGCCAGCAGACGCTTGAAATAATGGCCCACGACCAGTTCGTCGGTCGTGCCGATGCCGCCATGGATCTGAACGGCATTCTGGGCGACCATGCGACCGGCGATGGCCGTGCGGGCCTTGCAGGCGGCGGCGGCGGCGGACCGCTCGACCGGATCGCCGTCCAACTTCAGCGCCGCGAGCAGCGCCATGGAGCGGGCGAGTTCGCCCTCCACATACATGTCGGCCATCTTGTGCTGAATGACCTGAAACTGTGCGATCGCCTTGCCGAACTGGGTGCGCTGGCCGGCGAAATCGACCGTGATGGCGATCAGCGCGCTGACGATGCCGGTGATTTCCGCGCCCAAAGCCGCCAATATGGCGTCATGAACGGCCAGAAGCAGGTCGGCGGCGTCGCGCGCGATCAGGGCGGCGTCCGGTAGCAGCATGTCCGTTTTCAGGGCACTGGCCATCGTGCCGTCGATCAGCGGCAGGTTGGTCCAGATAAGTCCGGCCGCATCGCACGGCGTTAGTGCCAGCGCGCTTTTGCCATCGGGCATCATGGCGCTGAGGATGACATGCGTCGCCCCGGCGGCGGCCGTCACGATCGACGCATCGCCGGTCAGGCGCCAGCCCTCGCCATCGGGCGTCAGCAGGCGATTGCCGTTGCCGGGCGCGCCCTGCGCGTCGGACAGCGCGATCGCGACCCGTGCGTCACCGGCAATGACATCGCCGACCAGCGGCGACAGCGGCGCGCGCGGGGCGGCGTCCAGGCCGTTCACCACCGCGCCAAAGGCGACCACCGACGACAGGAAAGGTTCGGCGGCGAGGCCCCTGCCCAGCGCTTCCATGACGACCATGATGTCGAGCGGGCCAAGCCCCACGCCGCCCTGATCTTCGGCGAAAGGCAGGCCGGTTATGCCCAGTTCCTGCGCAAAGGCCTGCCAAAGATCGACCGGCCATGCGTCGCGGGCCAGCACATGGCGCCGCTTTTCATAATCGAAATTCTCGGTCAGGTAGCGGCCGACCAGATCGGCCAGCATTTCCTGCGATTCGCCCAATATGGCCATATCCTGTCCCCCCTGACCGTCAGATGCCCAGCGCCGCTTTGGCCAATATGCTGCGCTGGATTTCGCTGGTGCCGCCGAACACGGTCATGGCACGCGCGTTGAGATAACGGGCCGTCGGCACAGCGGCATAAGCCGGGCCGATCACCGGGCCGCGCCCTTCCAGCGCGGCGCGCTGGTCGATGGCGGCGGCGGGGCCGAGCACGTCCATGGCGAGTTCGGTCGCCTTCTGGAACAGGGTGGCGGCCACCAGCTTGAAGGTCGATGCAGCGGCATCCCCCACGGTCTGCCCGGCTTCACTGGCGGCGATGCTGCGAAACTGCGTCATTTCCAGCGCCATGAGTTCAATCTCTATTTCGGCGCGGCGTTTGATGAATTCGGGCTCCCGGAACCGCTCGGCGTCCGCGCCCTGCGCCATCGCCTCCGCCTCATAGAGGCGGCGCATCACGCGGGCGACGCGCCCGCCGGCCGCGCCGCCGCCGCGTTCGAATTCCAGCAGATATTTGGCGATCCGCCAGCCCTCATTCTCCGGCCCGACCCGGTTCGATACGGGGATGCGGACATCGTCGAAGAAGAGCTGGTTCACCTCATGCTCGCCCGACATGGACAGGATCGGCCGGACGGTGATGCCCGGCGTGTCCATGGGCGCCAGCAGGAAGCTGATGCCTGCCCCCCGGCGCGAAGCCGGGTCGGTGCGCACCAGCAGGAAAATCCAGTTGGCATATTGGGCGTGGGTGGTCCAGATTTTGGTGCCATTGACGACATAGTCGTCGCCGTCCCGCGCGGCGGCGCAGCGCAGGGCACTGAGATCCGATCCCGCCTGCGGTTCCGAATAGCCCTGGCACCAGAAATGGTCGCCCGACAGGATGCGCGGCAGGAAATAGTCCTTCTGCGCCTGCGTGCCATGGCCGATCAGGACGGGACCGCACATTTGCAGGCCCATCGCCGGCAATGTCGGCGCGCCGGCATTGGCGCATTCATGTTCGAACACCATGCGCTGCATCGGCGACCATCCCGGCCCGCCATATTCGCTCGGCCATGCCGGCGCGATCCAGCCGCGCCTGTACAATATGTCATGCCATTGCCGGGCGACGTCCCCTTCAGAGAAGACGCCCGCCTGTCCCGCTGCGGCTGCGCGCAGTTCCGGGCTTAGCGACGCGTCCAGAAAGGCGCGGACCTCATCCCGAAAAGCTTTCAGATTCTCCTGGGCGACAGGATCGTTCATCGCCATTTTCCTGTTTTCATGCTTGGATGATAGACAGGCTTTTCAAAAAGCGCAACGCGCAATAATAATGTCGAATATCGAATGTGGGAGATGATGATGAAAATATGCAACGCGTACGCATGGAGCGGAAAATGACCGGGCGGGCGATCGAGTGCCTCTTCATCGTGGGCGGGGCCTGGCATGACATGGATTTCGCCCGGCTGGAGATGCTGAAGCTGCTGGCGGAAAATCCCGACATTCGCACGCGGGTTTTTGAGGATTATCCCGAGCCGGCGGTCATTGCGCAGGCCGACTTCATCCTGACCTACACCTGCGATCGGGTGCCGCAAGGGGCGGCGCGACAGCAGGCGCTGCGGGAGTTTGTGGAGCGAGGCGGGCGCTGGTTCGCGCTGCACGGCACCAATTCCATCCTGCGCTTTATCGAGGGCGGCACGGTGACGACGCCGGATGAGGCGCCCGACTTCATGGCATTGCTGGGGACGCAGTTCATCGGCCACCCGCCGATCGATCGCTATCGTGTCGAGGTGGTCGATGCTGCCCATCCTCTGGTGCGGGGCATCGAGTCGTTCGAGACGGTGGATGAGCTGTATCTCAGCCGCCCCTGCGCGCCGATCGAAACGCTGCTCGATTGCCATTATGATGGCGGTCCGCTGGGCAGTTTTCGCCAGACGCCGCAGGAAGCGGGGCGTCACCCGGTCTTCTATCTGCGCCATCTGGGGCAGGGGGCGGTGCTCTATCTGACGCTTGGCCATTGCCGGGGGCCGCATGACATGCGTCCGCTGATGGACAAGTGGCCCAGCGTCGACCGCTGCTCCTGGGAGGAGCCGATTTTCTACGAATTGTTACGGCGCGGTCTAGCCTGGGCGAGTGCTGCATGATGGGAGAGGGGACGATGACCGGACTGGCGCAACTGGGAAAGGTGATGCAGATCGCCTATGTCCCCGCGGATTTCGACGGCGCGCTGCGCTTCTGGACGCAGGTGATGGGGGTCGGGCCTTTCTTCCTTCAGCCCAACCTGTCGCCGCCGGGCAGCTATCATAGGGGGCAACCGACCGATGCGGTCTTTTCCATCGCCATCGCCTATTGGGGCGATGTGCAGGTGGAACTGGTGCAGCAGCATAATGACGGCCCCTCCATCTACAAGGAATGGCGCGATGCGGGCCATGAAGGCATGCACCATAGCTGCATATTGGTGGATGACATCGCCGAGGCGCAACGCGCGGCCGAAGCGGCGGGCGGCGTGATTGCGCAGGAAATAAGGGGGCAGGGCTGGGGGGTATTCTACGCCGACATGGGCGGCGGACCCGGCACGATGATCGAGGTGATGCAGGCCAGCGCGGCGACGCTGGAGCGGTTCGCCATCATGAAACAGGCGTCGATCGGCTGGGATGGTAGCGATCCGGTGCGGCGTTTCGGCTAGGAGTCTGTTTGGGAATGCGCCTCTGGCGCATCCGCACCGGCCCTCACCCCCACCCGGCCACCCAACAGGGTACCATATGTGGGCGGTCGGGTGGGGGTGAGGGCCGGTGCGGCTAAAAATGCGCTCTTTCGCGCATTTTTCAAACGGTCTCAAATCGGGTGTCCCCCGCGCCTCAGGGCACTTCGGCGCGGGGGAAGGGGGCGCGAGGGAAGGCGGCGCGAGGGAAGGCGGCTTACCAATTATGCTGCATGATGCTGGCAAGGCGCCGGTGGAAATGCTGGAGCGCGATTTCGTTGCGACCGAGGGTGCTGGCAAAACCCTCCGGCGCCCAGTTGAGATTCGCCTGGCCATCGGCTGAGACGCTATAGTCCTCCGTCGAAATCACATGGTCGATGAAGGCGTGCATCTCCTTCCAGCGGTCCACTTCCTCCGCGCGGACGGTGTGGGCGGGCTGGTAGGTGCTGTGCAGCGAATAGCATTTGTCGGGCGTCTCGCCCGGAAAGACGCGGGATATGCCGTAAAATTGCCCGCCGCCCTTCATGCTGTTCACGTTGATCGAGACATTGGGGAACAGCATGTAGAGGCCGCCATAATCGCTATGGGGCCATTGTTCTTCGGGCTGGTCGGCATAGGCCATGAATTCCTCGCGCGGGAAGCCAAGGCGGGAATGGCCATTGTCGAACTTGTCATAGACCATGATGTTGCTCATCGCGAGCGCGCCGATCGTGGTCGGGTGCAGCGAGGCGAAATGATAGCTTTCGCCATAGGTGTCGTAGGCATATTTCCAGTTGGCGTCGCAATCGAGCCGGCTGGAGGCGACGGGCCGTGCCTTGTCCAGTTCCAGCGCGGCCAGCTCGTCGCCAAAGTCGTCCAGATGGTCCGCCACGTCGATCGGCGCCCCATTAGGGGTGCCGCGCACGAAGATCAGCCCCTTCCATTCCGCAACGGGAATGGGGATGAGGCCGAGGTCGGCCTTTTCGATCCCTTCAAAGCCTTCCTTGCCCGGCAGGCCGATCAACTTGCCGGTCAGGTCATAGGTCCAGGCGTGGAAGCGGCAGGTCATGCGGCTGCGTTTGGTGCATTCCGTCACCAGCTTGGCCGCGCGATGCATGCACATGTTGAGGAAGGCGTTGACCTTCCCCTCCTTGTCGCGGGTGATGAGGATCGACGGGCCGAGCGCGTCGAAGAGCATCATGTTGCCGGGTTCTGGAATATCCAGCGACAGGCCCGCCAGGATCGGCGTCTCGCGGAACAGCGTCTTCCTTTCCCGTTCGAAATAAACGGGATCGGTATAGACGCGCGGGTCGATCCGCATCGGCGCGACGTCGAGGTCGGTCGTCTTGCTGCGCATCTTGTCCAGCGTCCGCTTGCGCAGGCCGTAATGGGACTGCGTCCGGGCGGCTGTTGCGTCCGCATCCGGCTCGACGAGGGGGGGCAGGGTGGCGATGTCGTCAGCCATGGGCCTTGTCCTTGGAATTAAGATGCCACGTCGAAAAATTCGGCGCTGGGTACGCGGTTCTCGTCATAGATCGGGCCGTGCACATCGACGCGGAACTTGCGGCTCTGCGCCACGATCGGGCCGCGCGAGCGCAACTGCTTGCCCATGTCGGTATAGGCCGGATTGAGGAAATGGGCGGCCAGTTCCTCCTCGCTCGTCCAGCGTTCGAACACGTTGACGCGGCCGGGGACATAGGGGTCGTGCGACCAGGTGTAGATTTCGCAGCCCGGCTCCTCCAGCGCGGCTTCGATCAGCGGCTTTGCCTCGTCGATGATGTCGCGGGCATGTTCGGGCGGAAGGTCCATCTGCGCCCAGATAAGTACGGTAGCCATTATGTGATTTCCCTTGGGTTGAAACTGCGGGAGGCGAACATCCAGCGGCCGTCGCGGCGCACCAGTTCATCCTCGTAAATGCCGGCTTGGACGCGGGTGGGACCGTCCACCGGCGTCAGATGCTCGAACGTGTGGGTGCGCAACGTGGCCTTGTCCCCCTGCACGTTCATTGCGCCGGGGAAGGCCATGAAGGCGAGGTTGGCATAGCCGGCCATGGCGCGGGTCCAGGTGGCGACGATGGTGTCGCGGCCACTCAATTCCCGGCCGGCGAAGCGCCACACGGCGTCTAGCGCCCAGCAGGCGCTCCATGCGTCGGCGTCGCGCATGACGACGGCGTCGCCATAGCTGTCGATCAATTCGCGGATGAGCAGCCTGTCCTGATCCGGCCCTGCGAACATCCTCTTCTCCTTATGCTTTGTCGGGGCCAACATAGTATCAGTCCCGGCGATAAAAAAGTCCAGATGGATTGTTTTTTAAACGCCCAGCTGGTCGGCGACGGCCCGGCGCATCGGCGCGCGGCCCAGCCAACAGAACAGCGCGGCCAGCAATGTGGTGACGGCGGCGAACAGCGCCATGCTATGGCCCAGCATCGCTTCGTCCCGGAACAGCCGGTCGGTGAAGGTTGCGACCACGATCGGCCCCAATATGGTCCCCAGCACGCTCAGCACGATCATGTAGACGGCCGTCGCCTTGCCGCGCAGGCGGCCGGGCGTCGCGATCTGGAGGGCGGCCGGGCCGATGCTGGAAAAGGCCATGATCAGGAAATAGGCCAGGTTGAACAGGATGATCATCCCGACCGCGCTGTCGACCATATAAGCCGCGACGCCCACCGGGCAGGCGAGCAGGCACATGACGCAGAAATAGACCAGATGGGCGTCATGCCGGCCACGGCTGAAGATGCGGTCGACCGCCCAGCCATGGAACCACATGCCGACCAGCGCGGAAACCACCTGCGTCAGGCCGATCCAGAAACCGATCTGCGCCAGCGGCATGGCGAAATGGCGCGCCAGATAGGCCGAGTTCCAGCTTTGCAGGCCGACCACGAAGCCCATGACCATTGCGAAGGCCAGATTATGCATCAGGTAGAAGCCGGAATGGCGGCGGAATTGCCGGCCCAGTTCGCCGAAGGTCGCTGCATCGGTCGTCGCTGTCGCAGGCTTGTGCCGTGGCGCTTCGGGAAAGGCCCAGACGAGGAAGGCGAGCAGCAGGCCGGGAATGCCGGTGATGACGAAGGCCGCCTGCCAGCCCGCCAGCGTGCCGACGAGGGGGAGCGTCACATCGCCGAAGCTGGCGACCAGTGCGATGACCGCGCCGCCCAGCATGAAGGAGGTGCCGCTGCCCAGATTGCCGCCCAGGTTGAAGATGGACATGGGCAGGGTCAGCTTTGACGGCGGAAAGAAATCCGAAATCAGGCTGTAGGCGGACGGGTTGATCGTCGCCTCGGCGCCGCCGACGACCGCGCGGGCGCCCAGCAACTGGCCGAAGGTCCGGCTGAGGCCAGACCCCATCGCGGCCATGCTCCACATCAGCACGCCGACGAACAGGATGGCGCGACGGCTGACCCGATCGACCAGCCAGCCGATTGGCAGGCTCATCACCATGAAGGCCAGGCCGAAGGCGAGGCCGGGGATCAGGCTGACCTGCGAATCGGTGAGGTGAAGGTCCGCCTTGATAAGGGGGATGAGGAGGGCGGCGACCTGACGGTCCAGCGTGCCGAACCAGTAAAGCGCGGTCAGTACCGCAACGGCGCGCCAACCGGCGCTGGCGGGCGGGTAGGCCTGATCCTGAAGGGATTGCCCGCTGCTGTTCATCTTCATCCTCACCTCGACCCGATCACCCCCGCTCATGAGGATGTTTTCAGGCTGATCATGATAGAGGTTTCGCTGCCCAAGTCAAATTATCGCACGCGTTATATCGTTGAATAACGCCGAGGGTGGCGGCGGCATGTTTTTTGCTGCTTTGAAATTTGTATGTTGTGATATTTTATATAGGGTCGCGCCCATATAAAGAGCGTGAGGAGGATGAAGGATGCGGCGTTTGCGACAGCTTTGGATGGCGGGTGCGGCTGTTGCGGCGACGGCATCCGGGCATCCATCGGCTGCGCAGCAGCAACAGGCTACGCGCGCACCGTTGGATCGCACCGTGCTGCCGATTGCGCCCCATGATTTTGCCGGCAAGGTCGGTCTGACCGCTACGACATCCGTTCAGGACTGGCCCGTGCCCGTCACTGCGCCGGCTGGTGCGCCCAATATTCTGCTCATCATGACGGATGATGTCGGATTTGGCGCCAGCTCGGCATTTGGCGGTCCCATTCCGACGCCGCATCTGGATGCGCTGGCGCGCAGCGGCGCCCGTTACAATAATTTCAATACGACGGCGATGTGCTCCCCAACGCGGGCGGCGCTGCTGACCGGGCGGAACAGCCATGCCGTGGGTTCGGGGGGCATCACCGATGTCGCCACCGGCTATCCCGGCTATAATAGCGTCATCCCCCGTTCGGCGGCGACTGTCGCCCGCATCCTGCGCGACAATGGTTACAACACGGCGATGTTCGGCAAGCATCATAATATCCCGCGGTGGGAGGCTTCGCTGTCCGGACCGTTCGATCATTGGCCTACGGGGCTGGGCTTTGAATATTTCTACGGCTTCATCATCGGGGACACGAACCAGTGGCATCCCCGCTTGTTCCGCAACACGATTTCGGTCGATAACGCGCCTGATCCCCGCCTGCTTGACCAGCGATTGGCGGATGATGCGATCCATTGGGTCCATCAGCAAAAGGCATCATCGCCCGACAAGCCCTTCTTCCTCTATTATGCAACCGGCACCGGCCATGGCCCGCATCAGGCGCCGGCGGAATGGATCGCCCGGTTCAAGGGTAAATTCGACAAGGGATGGGACAGGCAGCGGGAAGACACTTTTGCCCGGCAGAAGCGCGAGGGTGTCATTCCTGCAAATGCTATGCTCACGCCGCGCCCCGGCGAAATCCCGGCATGGGATAGCCTGACGCGGCAGCAGCAACGCCTATATGCCCGTTATATGGAGGTGTTCGCCGCCATGATCGCCTATCAAGATGATCAGATCGGGCGGGTGATCGATGAACTGCGGCGCATGGGCCAGTTGGACAACACCATGGTCGTGTTTATCGAAGGCGACAACGGATCGAGTGGCGAAGGCGGGCTGACCGGGACGTTCAACGAGATCGGTCATCACAAGAACGGCCTGTCTGGCCGACGCACGACCCAAGAGGATATTCAATATCTCGATTTGATGGGCGGTCCCCATAGCTATCCGCTCTATCCCGCGCCCTGGGGCTGGGCGATGGATACGCCCTTTCGATGGATGAAGCAGATGGCGTCGCATCTGGGCGGCGTGCGCAACGGACTGGTGGTGAACTGGCCGGGCCATGTTGCGCAAGCTGGTACAGTGCGGACGCAATTCGCCCATGTCAGCGACATCACGCCTACCCTGTTGGAGGCGGCGCATGTCCCCGCGCCACGGATGGTCGACGGCGTGCTGCAGCAACCCATGACGGGCAGGAGCATCAGCTACAGTTTTGCCCATGGAACGGCGGCTGAGCCGCCGCGGACGCAATATTTCGAAATGCTGGGCAGTCGGGGCCTCTACAAGGATGGCTGGTTCGCCAATAACATCCCCAAGCGCGTGCCATGGAAAAATGTGGCGCCCGATGGCGACGCCTGGAGCAGCTATGGTTGGGAATTATACGACCTTAGGAAAGATTACAGCCAGTCCCGCAATCTGGCCGCATCCAACCCGGCGAAGGTCGAGGAGATGAAGCAGGCCTTTCTGGAGCAGGCCAGGGCCAATCAGGTGCTGCCACTTGATGATGCACTGACCCCGGCGCGGCTCAATGCCGCCCGGACGCATTATGAGGAGAAGCGGGCCAGCTACACCTATTGGGGAGGCGACATCAGCGTGGCGGAGGATATGGCGCCGCATTTTGCCGGGCGATCCTTCCTTGTCACGGCGGATGTGGAACTGGCCAGCGATTGGGCGAACGGACCGCTGCTGGCGAGGGGGAGCTGGTTTGGCGGATGGAGTTTCTACCTGAAGGACGGGGTGCCTATGGTTGTCAGCGCGCTATCGGAGCGTCCGGAGGACCAGTTTGTCGCACGCGGCAACACGCCGCTTCGGGCTGGCCCTGCCCGGCTGGAATTTCGCTTTACATCATATGGCCCGCAGAAGCAGGCGGGCGGGCATATGTGCCTTGTCGCTAATGGTGCTGGCCAGGGCTGCGCGGACTTCGCCCATACGCCGTCTGTGGATGCGGGGCAGGGCGAAACCATGGACATCGGCAAGGACAGCGGTGCCCCCGTGACGGCCGAGTATGGCGAAGGGGACAATTTTCAGGGTCGTATCAAAAAGGTGACGATCACATTTCCGGATCAGAGCGGGCACTGACGCGCAGGACGGGGCGAGTCGGAGACATGTGGCGGCCTTCGGCAGTGGCTTTTTTACTACAGGGTTATAAATAAACCATTTTATATCAATGGGATGGCGTGATGGATAAACGGTAAGTCACAAAAAATATAACGAGTATCATGAACTTCCATTTTTCACCTTGTCCGCTCCGTCGAGAGGGCGTAAGAAAATAACACGGGTAATCCAATAAGAGTGTGAACCCTGTTCTCTGGGGAGGATGTATGAAAACTGTTAATCGTGCTCAGGCTATGGGCGCTGTTTCCCTGCTCGCAATGTCGCTGTGGTTGCCCAATGTCGCTGCGGCGCAGGACCAGGTGACGCCGGTGCAGGAAACCGCGCCGCAGGACAGCGCGCCCGTGACCACCAACGACATCGTCGTGACCGGCACGCGCCTGCAAAATGCCGGCTTCGACGCGCCGACCCCCGTGAGCGTCGTGACGGCTGAACAGATTCAGCGCGCCGCCCCCGCAACCATTTCCGACTATGTGAATCAGATTCCGGCCCTGTCGGGATCCAACACGCCGCGCACCAACAAGGCGCTGATCGGCAATGGTCTGGCCGGCGCCAACATCCTCAACCTGCGCAATCTGGGCGTATCGCGCACGCTGGTGCTGATGAATGGCAAGCGCGTGACGCCGACCACGCTGACCGGCGGCGTCGACGTCAACACCCTGCCCAATGCGCTGGTGAAACGGGTCGACATCGTAACCGGCGGCGCTTCGGCGGCCTGGGGTTCGGACGCAGTCGCCGGCGTGGTGAACTTCGTCCTCGATACCGATTATGAAGGGCTGAAGGGCAATTTCCAGTCGGGCATATCGACCGAGGGAGATGCCAGCAACCTGACCGGCGCGCTGAGTTTCGGCACGAAGTTTGCGGACGGGAAAGGCCATTTCATCGTCAGCGGCCAATATACCCGCAACGGCGCCGCCACCTATGGCAGCCGGGACTGGTTCAAGGGCTATAAGATCGTCAATAATCCGCTGGCGGGACAGCCCGGCCAGACCACTTATCTGGCTGCGCCATGGTCTGCGCAGCTGGCCAATGACACGGGTCTGATCGCCAGCGGGCCTCTGGCAGGCTATTATTTCAACGCGACCGGCGGCCTTGCCGGAACCGATTTTCCGCTGACCAGCGTGGCGACGGGCCGGACGTTCGCTTTTGGCGACAAGGCGGTCTTCGATCGCCTGTATGATCAGGCGCCGTTGACGGAATCGAGCATGCCGACGTCGCAAAAGTCGATCTATGCGCGGACATCCTACGATCTGACCGACACGATCAACGCTTATGTCGAAGGTTCCTACGCCACGTCCAAGGCCGAGACGCGCGGCGCCAACTATGGCCGCAGCGGTGCGACGACGGCGACGGTTTCCGTTGATAACTTCTATCTGCCGACGGAAGTGCGCGATGCGATGATCGCCAATAATCTGACGACCATCCCGCTGAGCATCCAGAACACCAAGATGGGCAATATCGTCATCGCCAACAGCCGCAAAAATTATCGCGGCCTGATGGGGGTGGATGGCAGCTTTGGCGACAGCTGGAAATGGGGCCTGTCCTACCAATATGGCCGGGTGGATTCAAAGATCCGGGCGTCCGGCATGCCGCGGCCCGATCAATATGCGCTGGCCATCGATGCCGTCGCCAATCCGGCCAACCCGTCACAGGCCATTTGTCGGTCGACCCTGACCAGTCCGAACAATGGTTGCGTGGCGATCAATCCGTTCGGGTCGCAGCCGGTCAGTGCAGCGGCGCTGGCCAATGTCGTGGGCGTCGCGGCGCAGGATCTGCGTTATGAACAGCAGGTGGCGGCAGCCAATATCGCGGGCAATCTGTTCGAACTGCCGGCCGGCGACCTCAGCTTTGCGGCTGGCGCGGAATGGCGGCAGGAAAAGGCGCATGCCACCGCCGATCCGATTTCCCAGTTCGGCATCCCGAACGCCAATGGCACGGTGACGCCGGGCTTCTGGGCCGGCAATTTCAAGGGGTTCGACGGCAAGATCAACGTCAAGGAACTCTATGCCGAAGTCGGCATTCCGGTGTTCAAGGACAGCGCGGTCGGCAAGTCGCTCGACCTCAATCTGGCGGGACGCCTGACCGATTACAGCACCAGCGGTTCGGTCAAGACCTGGAAGGCGGGCTTCCGCTACGAGCCGATCGATGGGCTGGAATTCCGCGTGACCCGGTCGCGTGACATTCGCGCGCCCAATTTGCAGGAACTGTTCCAGGTCGGCTCCATCACCAATACGCTGGTCAACGATCCGCAAAATGGCAATACGCCGATCCGCGCCTTCGCCACGGTGGCGGGCAACCGCGCCCTGCAACCGGAAAATGCCGATACTTTGACGGCGGGCGTCGTGTTCCGGCCATCCTTCCTGCGGGGCTTCCGCGCGTCGGTCGATTATTATGACATCAAGATCAAGGATGCGATCGCGACCAATTCGGCGCAGCAGATCGTGGATCGTTGTCAGGCGGGGGATGCGCAATATTGCGCGGCCATCACCCGCAACAGCGCCAACCAGATCACCGGCATCAGCCTCCAGCCGTTCAATGCGTTGCAGGAGCAGGCGCGCGGCGTCGACGTGGAGGTCAGCTACACCATGCCGGTGGCGTCGGGCACGCTCGACCTGCGGGTGCTGGCCAACTATGTCGATCGCCTGAACATCGTGCTCCCCACCTCTGTCGTGACCCGTGCGGGTGAAGTGGGCAATAATAGCGGCGCGGCGGAAGGCGTGCCCCACTGGCGCGGCACCGCGACGGCGACCTATGACACCAGCGCCTTTACCGCGCAGTTGCGTGGCCGCCTGATCGGGTCGGCCGTGTTCGACGATGCCTGGGGACCGACCGTTATCGACAAGCGCACGGTGCCGACCATCGTCTATCTGGACGCCTATCTGGGCATCAAGGCGAACGCCATCGCGCCCAAGGGCGAATTCTTCCTGGCGGTGGACAATCTGCTCAACCAGGATCCGCCGGTCGTGGTTCAGCTGGACGCGTCCAATACGCAGGCGTCGGGCACCAATCCCTTCCTCTATGACGTGATCGGCACGACGATCCGGGCGGGCTTCCGTTTCGAATTTTAAGGAGGTTCGGGGCGGGTGGCCATGGTCTGGCCGCCCGTCGCCTTATTATCAGTTTGCCATTATGGTCGCGACGGCGCAGGGCCATCCGGGAAACCGGATGGCCCTGTCTTTCATGCAGCACATCATGGCCGCAGTGGCAGATCGTCCACTGTCGGTTGCGTGTCCGGCACCCGGACCGCGATCATCCCGTCTGTCACACGGACCGGGAAAGTCCGGATCGGCAGATAGCCGCTGCCAGCCGACCGGCAACTGCCCGTCGCCAGATCAAATTGTGCGCCATGCAGCGGGCAGATCAGGAAATCCCGCCTGACCCGCGCATCGTCCAGCGGAGCGGCGGCATGGCTGCACCGATTGAGCAGCGCATGCACCTGGTCTGCCGTGCGCACCACTATGATCGGCCAGTGCCGCACGACAAAGGCATGGACGCGGCCCGGTACAAGTGCGTCTTGCGCGATCAGCGGAATATATCCGTCGGGGTCGGATGCGTCTGGATGCACTGAGGAATTTCGGGGCGGAAGGCCGGATCAGCCGGCTTCCACCGCATCCGGCGGACTGAGCACAGGCTTGGGAAATTCCGGCAATTCGCCGGTTCGCGCGATTTCCTCCAGCATCTGATTGGCTCTGGCCTGCGTCTGGCCGCGGGTCACGCCTGACGCCAGGGACAGCATCGACGTGATAAGGTGCCGCAGATAGGCTTCATCTGCAATTCGGCCACAGGCCCAGTCATTGATTGCCGCATATTCGATATTGGCAAAGCTGCCGCCCACTTCCTCCAGTTTCACCCAGGGTTGCAATTCGCCATCCTGCGCGACGCGGTCCAGCCACTGGCGCAGGTTCAGGAACACCATGTCGCGCAGGGCATTCCAGACATCCCTGCTGGTATTGGGCGAAAAATAGATGGACGTGACCGCCTGCGTATAATTGCGCGCCTTGAGGTTCCGCCGATTGACCGACATCAGCCGATCCACGATCCCGTCGATCGTGTCGGCCGATGTGCGGTATCGGATGTAGCTGTTGACGCCTTCATATGTCTCGCGAATGGCGAGCGCGATCAGCCGGTCCTTGCTATGAAAGGCATTGTATAGCGTGCGCTGGGCGACATCGGCGCGCTTGCACAGGGTGCGGATGCTGAACTTGTCGATGCCGTCCTCGGCGATCATCCGGCGCGTTTCCTGCAAAATGCGCTGGCGCCGTTCCTGAATCAGGCTGCTTGAATAAATCAGCTGCTTTTCCGGATGGGGGGCGAGTATCTCTCCGTTCAACGTCCTGACCTGTCTCTTTCCTGGCCGGCCCGCGCCGGTGCATTTACAATGTGAGCACTATTTTGCCGAACTGGCTGCCATTTTCCAGATATTCGTGCGCGTGCTGCGCATTTTCCAGCGGAAAGATTCGATCAATCGGGGGGCGAACAAGGCCAGACCGCACCCATGGCCATACGACATCTTCGATCGCGCGCGTTAATCGGGCCTTTTCGTCGGCCGGGCGCGCCCGAAGCGTGGAGCCGGTAATGGTCAGTCGCTTGAACAGAAGCGGCATCAGGTCGAGCATCACTTTGCCGCCGTCCAGCAGGGCGATCTGCGCCAGCCGGCCATCGGGCTTCAATGCCGCGATATTGCCTTCGAAATAGGAGCCGCCGGCGATGTCCAGCACGACATCGGCGCCGCCTGCATCGGTGACAACCGCAGCAAAATCCTGGGTGGTTACGTCGATCACGATGTCGGCGCCGACCTGTGCCGCCTTCTGCGCCTTCTCGCTGCCCCGGCAGGTAGCGATGACGCGGGCGCCCGCCGCTTTCGCCATCTGGATGGCGGTCACGCCAATGCCGCTGTTGCCGCCATGGATCAGCGCCGTTTCGCCAGCCGTCAGCCGCCCTTTTTCAAACAGATTGGCCCATACGGTGAAAATCGTTTCCGGCAGGCCCGCCGCCTGTTCGAAACTCATGTCGTCGGGAATGGGCAGGGCGTGGCGGGCGTCGACAATGGCATAGCCGGCATAGCCGCCGCCGGGCAGCAGCGCGGTCACGCGATCGCCAATGGCCCAGCGCGCGGCCCTTTCACCCAGAGCCGCGACTTCGCCGGCGACTTCCAGCCCGATGACCGGGGACGCGCCGGGCGGGGGCGGATAATTGCCCTCCCGCTGGGAAATATCGGGGCGGTTCACGCCCGCAGCACGCACGCGGATCAGGATTTCACCGGCGGCCGGGGTGGGGCGGGCCACCTGTTCCTCGAACAGGGCGCTGGCGGGGCCGGTTCCGCCCTGAACGCCGATTGCGCGCATCATCTGTGTATCTGTCATGCATGGCAGCTTAGTATCACGCGTGGCGCTGCGCAATCCGGCGTCGTCGTCCAGATGCAAAATATATTACGCGATATAATTTATTGACGGTGACGCATCGGCGGCCTACTCCGCAAGTGCAGAACAGCGCCGTGGGCGCGCATCGACCGGAGATGAAGCGATGGACCTGGGTTTGAAGGGCAAGAAAGTTATTCTGACCGGCGGCAGCCGCGGACTTGGTCGCGCCGCGCTGGACCTGTTCGCGCAGGAAGGATGCGATGTCGCCTTTTTCTCGCGTTCGGCCGATCAGGTGGCGGAAACCGTCGCCGCGCTCCAGCAGCATGGCGGCAAGGTTTTCGGCGAAGCGTTCAGCCTGGACGATCTGGATGCGTATAGGGCCTGGCTGGTCAAGGCGGCTGGCGAACTGGGCGGCGTCGACATCTTCGTGCATAATGTCAGCGCGTCGGGCGCGGGCGTGGGCAGCGACTGGAACGCCACGCTGCAACTCGACATCATGGGCGCGGTCGCCGGTTTCGAGGCGCTCGATCCCTATCTGGAAGCGTCCGATGCAGCGTCCGTCATCCTGATGTCGTCGACGGCGGCGCTGGAAACCTTTCTGTCGGCCAATGCCTTCAACGCGCTCAAGGCGGCGTTGATCACCTATGCCAAGCAGCAGTCGCAGGCCTTGGGGGCGAAGGGCATTCGCGTGAATACGGTGTCGCCCGGTCCCATTTCCTTCCCCGGCGGCAATTGGGAAAAGATCAGGGGCGTGCGGCCGGAACTCTATGACGCCACCGCCGCCAAGATGGTCGGCAATCGCTTCGGCACGGCCGAGGAAGTGGCGCGCAGCATCGTCTTTCTGGCCAGCCCCGCCTCTTCGCATACGACCGGCATCAATCTGGTGGTCGATGGCGGCTACACCAAGCGCGTGCAGTTCTAAACGCTATCCTGTCCGTTCGGAAAAGGGGCGCTCCGCCAGTTGGGTGGAGCGCCCCTTTTGCTGTCAGAGTCTGTTTGAGAATGCGCCATCCGGCGCATTCCGGCACCAGTCCGCTCCCCCGCCCGGCCATCCAACGGCAGTATCTTATGGGTGGCCGGGTGGGGGAGCGGGCTGGTGCCGTATCAGAAATCGCTCTTTCGCGATTTCTCAAACCATCTCTCAGAGCATGAAATACAGGGTGAACGACCCGATCAGCGCATCCCTGAAATCCCCGGTGAAGGGCGGATTGTCGATATAGGACATGGCCGGCACGGCATAGACGCCATGAGTCACGCGCGCCGAATAGCTGGCGGTGACATTCGTCTGGTTGCGTGAGGCATATTGGCCCCGATCCCGCGCGCTTCTGACGGCGGCGTCGCCAAAGCTGTTGTAGACGGCTTTCAATGTCACCGTGTCGCGTGGCCGGCCGGGGATCATGCCGATGGCATAGGTGCGCAACTCATAGCTTTGGGTGAAGACATTCACGGCATCGGGCGCCCAGAAGGCGCTGGCCCCGGCATAGATGCCGGCGCCCGGCCGCCCCTTATCGGGCTGGGTCAGTTGATAGTCGATCGCGCCATAGAGATTGCCATTGGCGGATGTGCCCCGCCCGTCATGGCGGACATATTTCGAGTCATTGTAAAAGCCGCCGACCCGCGCCCAGAGGCTGTGTCGATTGGCTGAGGGCGCATGCTTTACCCCCAGTTCGGATATGTAGAGCATGCCCGCGCCCGGCTGGGAAAAGCGAAAGCCGCCCTTGTCATTGTTGAGTTCATCCACGCGCCCGCGCGGGCTGACGCTGCGTTGCAGGCCCGATCGCAGATAGACATTTTTGGCATGGAGCGTGACGTTGATGGCCGGCGTGGAGATGGGCGCGGCGCTAAGGCCCGCCGCCAGCGGCACCAGACCGTTCAGGCCCGCCGACAATATGGGGCTGCCGCCGGTGAACAGGCCGATATATTCGTCCATATTGTTGAGATAGCCCGCGCGGACCTCCAGCCGCCCGTCTGCCGTTTTCCCGTAAAGGGCCATGGTGCGCATTCGCACCGTGTCGGGGCTGTTCGGGCTGAAATTGGTGTAGGCCTGAATGATGCCGGCGCTAACCATCATGCCGTTCAGGCCGACTTTGCCCAGATCGAAATTGAAATTGAATGCGTTGCTGCTGTTCTGCACCGTGAAGCGCTGGCCGTTATAGAGCCATGGATCATGCGGCTGTCCGGTCGGCAGGAAGCCGTCCATGATTGTGGTGCTGCTGCGATGTTCAAAGCCGATGCCCAGATCGGCCAATGCGCTGCGAAAGCCGCCGGTATCCCGCAGCACGGTTTCGGACAGGGACGGATAGGTGGTGGTCAATCCCGGTTCGATCAGCGCGTCGAAGCGTTTGAACTTGTCGGCCGGGAGCGGCGCAGGCGCATCTTCAGCTTGCGAATGCTGTTGCGACTGCTCGTTTTCCGGCGCTGCCCAGGTGGCGCAGGGCAGGGCTGCAAGCCCAACCGTTGCAGACAATAGCAGGGGCAGGCCGCGACGCGGCAGGGGATGGGGGGCGGGCACGATTCTTCTCCTGATTATTTGGCGACCTTGGGGGAAAGCGAGGCCGGCTTTTTGCCGTACCTGCCGAGGCGAGCCACCGGGCCGCCCACGCCCTGTCCGGGCGTTATAGCGCCGTGACCGCTCATGGCGGACGCGGCGGGAGAGGCCGGTCGTCTCCCGGCAACGGCCTCAAAAATCAGGCCTTAATAAAAGGCCTTGTGCATCGGGCGATGCACGTGAACCGCCCGATGCCCCTTTTTGGGAATCAGGCGCGCGGGCTGTTCTGGATGACTTCGCCCGCATGCCAGCCCAGCGCCATGGCGGGGGCGTTGGTGTTGCCCGAAATCAGTCCTGGCATGGACGAACAGTCAACCACCCGCAGCCCTTCGACGCCGCGCACGCGCAATTGCGGGTCGAGCACGGCGTCGGCGTCCCCCATGGCGCAGGTGCCGACGGCATGGGTGCCGCACCGACCGAACAGGCGCAGCGCTTCCTCGATTCCCGCGTCCGTTTCATATTGGTGGCCGGGCAGCAGCTCTTCGCCGACATAAGGGGCGATCGCTCCTTGCTGGAGGATTTTGCGCATGTAGCGGATGGAGGCGATGCCGGTCTTCACATCTTCGGGCGTGGTCAGCCAGTTGGGTTTGATGATGGGCGCGGCAGCCGAACCCGCTCCGCCAATTTCAACCGACCCTTGCGATGTCAGCCCGATCAACTGGCCATAGAGCGTCATGCCCGGCTCATCCTCGGTTGCGGCCAGTTGCACCGGATTGTTCGCGTTCGTCACCCGCTTGAAGGTGAAGGCGCTCCAGAAGAGTTGCAGATCGGGGCGCGTGGCTCCGGCATGGCTGCGCACGAAAGCGCCGACTTCATAAGGGCCGGTCGCCATCGGGCCATCATGCTTCAGATAATAGCGCAGCACGTTGCCGACCAGACGCAGCCCCTGAAACTCGCGATTGTTGCCGGGCGCGCCGCGCAGTCGATGGGGCAGCGATATGCCCAGATGTTCGCGCAGATGATGGCCCACTCCGGCACGATCGGCCACGATGTCGATGCCGAACGCGGACAGGTGTGCGCCCCGGCCCACGCCCGACCGTTGCAGGATCAGCGGCGACACCACGGCGCCGGCGGACAGGATCACCTCGCCCGCCGCCGCGAAGAAGGCGGGGTGACCGTTCACGGTCGCCTCCACGCCCACGGCGCGCTTGCCTTCAAACCGAACGCGGTCGACATGGGCGCCGGTCACGACTTTGACATTGGGACGCCTGCTCGCTGGCTTCAGGAAGACGAGGGCGGCGCTTTGCCGTCTGCCCCGCCGGATATTGTGCGAATAATAGCCGATCCCTTCCTGATCCTCGCCATTCAGGTCGTCCTTGCGCTTGAGGCCCATCTGCTCGCCCGCGCGGATCATCGCTTCTGCAAGGGGATAGCGAAATTTGCCGCTGCTGATGTGCAGCGGACCGCCGACGCCACGGCCATCGCCAGCGCCGAGTTCATGATCCTCTATCGCCTGATAGGCGGCCTTCATCGTGTCCCAGCCCCAGCCGGTGGCGCCACGTGCGACCCATTGCCGGTAATCTTCCGGCTGACCGCGCACATAGATCATGCCGTTGATGGAGGAGGAGCCGCCCAGCCCCTTGCCGCGGACCCAGCTTTCCGTCGAGGGCACTTCGGGCAGGCGCCGCTGCTCCACCTGATAATGCCAGGCATATCTGGGGTTGGCGGCAACCTTGCCAATGCCCTTGGGCATATGGATCAGGGGGCTGTCATCCGTGCCGCCCGCTTCCAGCATCAACACGCTATGGCGGCCATTGGCGGATAGACGCTCCGCCAGCACGCAACCCGAAGACCCCGCGCCGACGATGATATAGTCCCAACTTTCCGCCACCTGAAGGCTCTCCTGCTTATGTGCTCCACAAAAAGTATAACATGATATTCTTTCTTGCAACCCGCTTTCGGGCTGTCGGTGGGATGGAAGAAGGCAGGCCTATGCTGTCGGTGCCGCTTGTCCCCGGTTTCGGCAATGGTCCTGCTCGGAGGAGGCCCTAAATTGCCATATCCAATCGGCGGCGATGCTCCGGGGGCAGGACAATATGGGCGCCCGCAATCAGCGCATCGACCTGCCCTACGCTGGTTGCGCTGGCGATGGGCGCCAATATGCCCGGCTTGTCCCGCACCCAGGCCATGGCGATGTCCGGCAGGCTGAGGCCGGTGTCGGCGGCGACGGCGTCCATCGCCGCCAAAATGGCCGGTCCGCCTCCTTCGACATAGGGGCGTAGCCAGGTTTCGCGTGGCGTGCCGATAATGTCCGTGGCCTTGCGATATTTGCCGGTCAGATAGCCGCCGCCCAGACCGTAAAAGGGCACGACCGCCAGGTCTTCCGCCAGCGCCAGTCGTTCCAGCGATCCTTCATAAGTGTCGCGGATGGCGAGATTATATTTGGGCTGGATCATCTGGAACCGGTGAAATCCGTTGGCGTCCGCGATGCGCAGCGCCTCCGCCAGTCGGTCCGCCGTGAAATTGGACGCGGCCAGCATGCGCACCTTGCCCTGCCGGACCAGCGCATCGAAGGCCGCCAATGTTTCCTCCAGCGGCACGCTCCGGTCGTCGATATGCGCGAAATAGATGTCGATCACGTCGGTCCCGAGCCGGCGCAGGGAGGCCTCAGCCGCCTCGGCGATTCGGGCTGCGCTCAGGCCGTTGCCGGCCGGCCCCTCCAGCAGGCCGACCTTGGTGGCGATGGTCATGGCGTTGCGCCGTCCGCTGGCCTTCAGCCATTGCCCGATCATCTGTTCGGACTCGCCACCTTCATGGCCCGGCGCCCAGGCCGCATAATAATCGGCGGTGTCGATCAGCGTGCCGCCTGCGTCGGCAAAGCGGTCCAGCACCGCGAAGCTGGCGGCGCGGTCAGCCGTCCAGCCAAAGACATTGCCGCCCAGCATCAGGGGCAGCGCGGGGCGATCGCCAATGGTCCACGCTATTTTGCCGATCGTCACGATGATTCTCCATCAATTTATCACGAGTATTATTTTTATCGCTTGAAGCATGAAACGCTCTGGCGCGCCAACCCTTTTGTCGACTATAGGGAAAAGCGGACGCGTTGCGTAATCGTTGCGAGAGAGGATGATGATGGTCGCCAAAGCGGAAAAGCAGGGGAATGTCCTTGGCTGAAGTCGCACTCATTCCTGCCCGCCCGCGATTCACCTGCCTTGCGGATATGATCGACGCGCAGGCGCAGCTTCATGGCGACAAAGCGGCGTTGCGTTTCCGCGCCCGCGAAAGCAGCTACGCGGACGTTGCGCGCCGCAGCCGTGCAGTGGCCGGCGCGTTGCGGACTTCGGGCTGCCACGCGGGCGATCGCGTCGGCTATCTCGGCAAGAATAGCGACATCTATTATGAATTGCTGCTCGGCGCGGCGCGCGCGGGTGTGACGCTTGTCCCGGTCAACTGGCGGCTCGCCATGCAGGAAGCGGCCTGGATATTGGAGGATGCGGGCTGCAAACTGCTGTTCGTGACGCCGGACCATGCCGATGGCATGATGAACCTCACGGCCAATCTGGCCCATCCGCCCCATGTCGTCATTATCGACGGTCCGGATAGCGCCTATGCGCCCTGGCTGGCGTCGGGCGTGGAAAGCGAAGCCTCCGACGTGCGGGATCCCGAATCCATCGCCGTCCAGATGTACACATCGGGGACGACGGGCCGACCCAAGGGCGCGCTGCTCAGCCAGCGGGCGCTGCTCGCCTTCCGATCGCTGCCGGAAGAGGCGCAGCCTGAATGGAATCGCTGGACGCAGGACGATGTCAGCCTGATCGTGATGCCGCAATTCCATATCGGCGGCACGGGCTTTGGCCTCCAGACATTGTGTGCCGGCGCGACCGGACTGGTGGCGGAAGAATTCAGCGCGGATCTTGTGCTCGATGCGATCGAACATCAGGGCCTGAGCAAATTATTCACCGTGCCCTCCGCGCTGCAACTCATCATGCGTCATCCGCGCGCGCGGCAGGTGGATTATGGCCGCATCCGCACCATCGTCTACGGCGCATCGCCGATGCCGCTGGATGTGCTGCGGGAAGCGATCGACATCTTCCAGTGCGGCTTTGTGCAGCAATATGGCATGACGGAGATGTGCGGGACCATTTCCGTCCTGCCGCCCGAAGATCATGCGGCGCAGGGCAATATCCGCATGACATCGGCCGGTCGGCCGCTGGATGGCGTGGAGATCGCCATCGTCGATCCGGAAGGGCGCCGGCTGGGGCCGGGCGAGAGCGGGGAGGTCATCATCCGTTCGCCCACCGGCATGACGGGTTACTGGAAGCTGCCCGAAGCGACGGCGGAGGCGTTGGGCGAAGATGGCTATTTCCGGTCGGGGGACGCCGGTTTTCTGGACGAAGACGGCTATCTCTACCTGCGCGATCGGATCAAGGACATGATCGTCAGCGGTGGGGAGAATGTCTTCCCCGCCGAAGTGGAGAATGCGATCCGGGGCCATGCCGATGTCGCGGAGGTTGCGGTGATCGGCGTGCCCGATCCGCTCTGGGGCGAAGCGGTGAAGGCCGTCATCGTGCTGCGCGAAGGTGCGATCGCCGATCAGGAAGCGATCCGCGGCTGGGCGCGCCTGTCCATCGCCGGGTACAAAGTGCCCAAAAGCATCGATTTCGTGGATGCGCTGCCCCGCAACGCTTCAGGCAAGGTGCTGCGGCGGGAATTGCGGGCGCCCTATTGGGTCGGGCGCGATCGGTCGGTGGCGTGAGGAGAGAAGGGCATGACTGACATGCTGAAGGGCAAGACTGGCCTCATCATAGGCGCTGGCACACGGGACAATATGGCGCAGGTCATCGCTCGTCGGCTGGCCCGTGATGGCGCGCGGATGATCGTCGCCGGGCGCGACGCGGCGGAACTGGAGCGGTTCGCGCAGGACATTGGTGGTGTGCCCGCGACCTGCGACATCACCAGTCAGGAATCGCTGGCGGCTCTGGCCGCCACGGCGCGGAATGCGGCTGGCGAACTGGACATTGTCGTCAACGCAACCGGATGGGGCCTGTTGAAGCCCTTTGCGCTGACCACCGACGCCGAGTTGCGGCGGATGACCGACCTTCAGTTCATCGGCCCCTTCCAATATTTTCAGGCGATGCTGCCGCTGATGCGCCGCGGTAGTTCGCTGATCCAGATCAGTTCGGCCACGGCGACGATCATGCTGGACAATCACACCGCCTATATGGGGACGAAGGCAGGCATCGACCATGTCGTGCGCTGCATCGCCAATGAATATGGACAATATGGTATCCGCGCCAATTCGGTGTCGCCGGGCATCACCGCCACGCCGATGGGCGCTGGCGCGAAGCTGGTGCCGGGCGTCTGGGAAACCTATGAAAGCCATTATCCGCTGGGCCGGGCGGGCACGGCGGATGACATTGCCGATGCAGTGGCCTGGCTGGCGAGCGACGGTTGCTTCATGAGCGGCCAGAATCTTCAGGTGAATGGCGGCCTGACCCTGCGTGGCAATCCGACCAGCGCGGAGGTGGACGCAGCCGTCATCGCCGCAACCGGCAAGCCGCGTCCGCGTCCATGGGAAAAGCTGGAGGGTTGAACGGTGGCGATCTACGAAACCGACCAGCCTGTGCTGTATGAACGGCGCGATGCGACGGCATGGATCGCGCTCAACCGGCCGGATTTTGCCAACTCGCAAAATGGACAGATGCTCTATGCATTGGACGCGGCCTTTGCGCGGGCGGTCGATGATCCGGATGTGCGGGCGATCATCCTGACCGGCAAGGGCAAGCATTTCTCGTCCGGGCATGACATTGGCACGCCGGGGCGCGATGCCGACCAGCCGGTTGAAGCGCGCCGGTCGCTCTGGGGCGATCATAGCGAGTTGGATGGCGCGGCTTTCGCCTATGTGCGGGAGCAGGAACTGTATCTGGGCCTATGCCGGCGCTGGCGGGATATTCCCAAGCCGACGATTGCGGCCGTGCATGGCGCCTGTATCGCGGGCGGATTGATGCTTGCCTGGATATGCGATCTGATTGTCGCCTCCCGCGATGCCTATTTTTCGGACCCGGTGCTGCGCATGGGCGTGCCGGGCGTCGAATATTTTGCGCATGCATTCGAGATGCACCCGCGCGTCGCGCGCGAATTCCTGCTTCTGGGCGATCGGATGAGTGCGGAGCGCGCCCATCAACTCGGCATGGTCAATCGGCTGGTGGAAAGGGACGCGCTGGAGACGGAGGCCGCCGCCATCGCAGAACGACTAGCCGCGCTGCCGCCCTTTGGCCTGACGCTGGCCAAGCAGGTGCTGAACCAGACCGAGGATGCGATGGGCAAGCGGACGGCGATGGACCTGGCCTTCAACGCCCATCATCTGGCGCACGCCCATGCGCAATTGACCACGGGCAGCGCGATCGGCGGGCAAACCGCCCGGTCGATCGCTGCCGGTTCGGATGCGGCCGCCGGCCGATCCGACAAGACGGCCGAATAAACATCTGATCTGGAGTGCATGACGACATGGATATAAAGGGCGTAGCCGCGATCGTGACCGGCGCTTCCTCCGGCCTTGGCAAGGCGACGGCGACATGGCTGGCGGCGCAGGGGGCGAAGGTCGCGATCTTCGACGTGAACGAGGACGCCGGCCGCGCGACAGCCGCCGAACTGGACGGCATTTACGTTTCTGTGAATGTGGCCGACGATGCCAGCGTCGCGGCGGGGCTGGATGCGGCTGAAGCGGCGCAGGGCGTCGCCCGCATCCTCGTCAATTGCGCGGGCATCGCGCCGGCGGTGAAGACCGTGGGCAAGGAAAATGCGCCGCACCCGCTGGATGTCTTTGCCAGGACCGTGACGGTCAATCTGGTCGGCAGCTTCAACATGATCGCCAAATTCTCCGCCCGGCTTGCGGCCGACGAGGAGGTCGAGGGTGAGCGTGGCGTGATCATCAACACCGCTTCGGTTGCGGCCTATGACGGGCAGATCGGTCAGGCGGCCTATTCGGCGTCGAAGGGCGGGGTGGTCGGCATGACCCTGCCGATTGCGCGCGATCTGGCGCAGCACAAGATCCGCGTGATGACGATTGCGCCGGGCATCTTCCTGACGCCGATGCTGGCGGCTTTTCCCCAGCATGTGCAGGATGCATTGGGCGCGCAGGTGCCCCATCCCAGCCGGCTTGGCCGCCCGGAAGAATATGCCCAGCTGGTCGAATCCATCATCCGCAACCCGATGCTGAATGGCGAAGTGATCCGTCTGGACGGCGCGATCCGCATGGCGCCGCGCTGATGGACGGCATCAGCCTGACGATCGAGGATGGCGTCGCCACGATCACCCTCGACCGCCCCGATGCCGGCAACGCCATCACCCTGCCGTTGGCGCATGCGCTGTTGGCGGCGGCGATCCGGTGCGAAACCGACAGGACGATCCGGTGCGTCGTGCTGACCGGGCGGGGACGGCTGTTCTGCGCGGGCGGTGACGTGCCGTTGCTGGCGGGGGCAGGGGCGCAGCGGCCGGCTGTGCTGAGCGAACTGATCGCAGTGCTGCATGCTGCGGTCCAGCGGCTGGCGCGCATGCCTAAGCCTTTGGTGACGCTGATCAACGGGCCTGCCGCTGGGGCGGGTTTCAGCCTCGCCATGCTGGGCGATGTCGCGATTGCGTGCCGTTCGGCCCATTTCACGGCGGCTTATGGGGCCATCGGCCTGACGGCCGATGCGGGGTTGAGCTGGCTGTTGCCCCGGCTGGTGGGGTTGCGCAAGGCGCAGGAAATCATCCTGACCAACCGCCGGATCAAGGCGGAAGAAGCGGCGGCCATCGGCCTTGTCACCCGCGTCGTAGAGGACGAAAAGCTTGCGGAGGAGGGCGCGACACTCACCCGCACGCTGGCCGATGCGCCGGTGGCGGCGCTGGGTGCGGCGCGCGCGCTGCTGACCGACAGTTTCGACCATGGTCTGGAGGCGCAACTCGACCGGGAATTGCGGTCGATGGTCGCGGCTGGCGCTGGCCAGGAAAGCGAAGAGGGGCTGCGCGCGCTGCTCGCCAAACGTCCCGCCAATTTCAGGAGCATATGAGCATGGCAGAAGCCTATATCGTGGAAGCTGCCCGCACGGCAGGCGGCAGGCGCAAGGGCGCGCTGGCGGGCGTTCATCCCGCTGATCTGGGCGCGGCGGTGGTCGATGCGCTGGTCGCCCGATCCGGCGTCGATCCGGCGGCGATCGACGATCTGATCCTGGGCTGCGTAACGCAGGGCGGCGAACAATCCTTCGCTTTCGGTCGCAATGTCGTGCTGGCGTCTTCCCTGCCCGACAGCGTGCCCGCCGTCACCATCGATCGGCAGTGCGGATCGTCGCAGCAGGCGCTGCACTTCGCTGCGCAGGCGGTGATGTCCGGCACGCAGGATCTGGTGATCGCGGCGGGCGCGGAAAGCATGACGCGCGTGCCGATGGGGTCCAACTATATGCTGCACGCGCAGGCGGGTATGGGAGAGGGGCCATGGCCACGCAGCATCCAGCAACGCTATGGCGTCACGGAGTTCAGCCAGTTCCACGGCGCGCAGGCGATTGCGGACAAATATGGTTTCACCCGAGAGGATATGGACGCCTACGCACTGGACAGCCATCGCAAGGCGGTCGCCGCGATTGCCGCAGGGGCCTTCGTCAAGGAAATCGTGCCGTTCCAGACAGCCGATGGCCGTTTCGCGCAGGATGAAGGCGTGCGCCCCGACGGGACGATGGAGGCGTTGGCGAGCCTGAAGACCCTGACCGAAGGCGGCACCATCACGGCGGGCAATGCCAGCCAGATGACCGATGGCGCGTCGGGCGTGCTGGTCGCCAATGAAGCGGCGCTGAAACGCCATAAGCTGACCCCGATCGCGCGGATCGTGAATCTGACCGTGACGGCGGGCGATCCAGTCATCATGCTGGAAGAACCGATCCCGGCGACCCGGCGCGCTTTCGAGCGGTCGGGGCTGAAGCTGGACGACATCGATTTGTTCGAGGTGAATGAGGCCTTCGCTTCCATCCCGATGGCCTGGCTGAAAGCGATCGGCGCCGATCCGGCAAGGCTCAACGTCCATGGCGGGGCGATCGCGCTGGGCCATCCATTGGGCGCCACGGGCACCAAGCTGATGACGACTTTGGTTCATGCGCTGCGCGCGCAGGGCAAGCGCTATGGCCTTCAGACCATGTGCGAGGGTGGCGGCATCGCCAATGTCACTATCGTAGAGGCGCTCTGAGCCAGCGCGCATGCAGCAATGAAGGATGATGATGGCAAATATCTATGTAGTCGATCGGGATGGCAGCGAACGCGCTGTCGAGGTGCAGGAGGGGCTGTCCCTCATGGAAGCCCTGCGGGACAATGGCTTTGATGAGCTGTTGGCGCTGTGCGGCGGATGCTGTTCCTGCGCGACCTGCCATGTCTATGTGACTCCGCCGGCGGACGGCGCGCTGCCGCCGCTGGGCGATGATGAAAATGATCTGCTCGACAGCAGCGACCATCGCCGGGATGACAGCCGCCTATCCTGTCAGATTGTTCTGAACGCGGGTCTTGATGGGCTGCGCGTCGCGATCGCACCGGAAGATTGACTGAACGAGAGGCATATCGTCATGGCAGAGAATTACGACGTCATCGTTCTGGGCTCCAGCCCCGGCGGCTATGTGGCCGCCATTCGTGCGGCTCAGCTGGGCCTGAAGACCGCCATCGTGGAGCGCGAAAATCTGGGCGGCATCTGCCTCAACTGGGGCTGTATTCCGACCAAGGCGCTGCTGCGTTCGGCCGAAATTTTCCACTATATGAGCCACGCCGGCGACTATGGTCTGGCCGCTGAAAAGATCAGCGCCGACATTGCCGCCGTGGTGAAGCGCTCGCGCGGCGTCGCCAGGCAGCTTAATCAGGGCGTCACGCACCTGATGAAGAAGAACAAGATCACCGTCCATATGGGCGACGGCAAGCTGGTGGCCAAGGGCAAGCTGACCGTCACCAAGGACGGCAAGACCGAAGAACTGACGGCGAAGAACATCATCGTCGCCACCGGCGCCCGCGCGCGCGACCTGCCCTTCGCCAAGGCCGACGGCAAGCGCGTCTGGACATACCGCCACGCCATGACCCCGCCCGAAATGCCGTCCAGGCTGCTGGTCATCGGCTCCGGCGCGATCGGCATCGAGTTCGCCAGCTTCTATAACGACATGGGCGCTGACGTGACCGTGGTCGAGATGATGGACCGCATCGTCCCCGTCGAGGACAAGGATGTGTCGGCCTTCCTCGAAAAGGCGCTGAAGAAGCAGGGCATGACCATCCTGACCGGCGCTGGCGTCGACAAGCTGGAGGTCGGCGCTACGGCCGTGAAGGCCGCGATCAAGGACAAGGATGGCAAGATCGTCAGCGGCGATTACAGCCATGTCATCGTCGCCATCGGCATCGTGCCCAATACCGAGAATATCGGTCTGGAAGACCTGGGCATCAAGACGGAGCGGGGCCATATCGTCACCGATCCGATGTGCAGGACCAGCGTCGATGGCATCTGGGCGATCGGTGACGTCACCGCGCCGCCATGGCTGGCGCACAAGGCAAGCCATGAGGGCGTGATCGCCGCCGAGGCCATTGCCGGCAAGCATCCGCATGCCATGGACGTGCGCAACATTCCGGGCTGCACCTATTGCCACCCGCAGATCGCCAGCGTGGGCCTGACCGAAGCCAAGGCGAAGGAAGCGGGTTACGAGGTGAAGGTCGGCATGTTCCCCTTCATCGGCAATGGCAAGGCGATCGCGCTGGGCGAGGCGGAAGGCTTCACCAAGACGGTGTTCGACGCCAGGACCGGCGAATTGCTGGGCGCGCACATGGTCGGCGCGGAAGTCACGGAAATGATCCAGGGCTACACGACGGCCAAGACGCTGGAGACGACCGAAGCGGAACTGATGCACACGGTGTTCCCGCATCCGACCATCAGCGAGAGCATGCATGAAAGCGTGCTCGCGGCCTATGGGCGTGCGCTCCATATCTGATCGAAATATTATGTCATCCGCTTGAACGCAGCCAAGGGCGCGTTCAAGCGATCCCCAGGCAATCGCAATCCGCTTTCGATCAAAAAATCAGATCCCTTGCTCTGTCCGCGGCGCACTGAATACGAATGCATCACGGCCTGATGGCGGCCCAGGGGTGGAAATCGGATCGCCAAACTCTTAGGCCGGACCCTCTTGATAGCTGATTGTGGGCAGTCATTTCCCATGATCAGCAACGAAAAAATAGGCCGGTGAGGGGATGTTACATGCATCGCAGTCAGGATGATGGGCTCAATCTGAAATCCATCTTCAAGAACAGACATGCTATTTCGCGATTTGCCATATCATCTGTATTTTTTTGTTCCTGTATTTTTGGTTCTGCTCCGGCTCGTGCGGAAGTCGTGGCGAAGGCCTCGTCTCCCAATGGCCGCATCACCCTGTCTATGAGCCTCGACAATGAGGGGCGCCCCAGCTATGCGGTGCAGCGCGACGGCAAGCCGTTGATCGCGGACAGCCGCCTCGGTTTCATGTTTACCGACGCGCCCAAGATCGAGCGCAATCTGACACTCGCAGGCACGCAAACCGCGCGGCATGACTCAACATGGACCCAGCCCTGGGGCGAATGGTCCATTATTCGCGACCATCACAATGAAATGCGCGTCACTTTCCGGGAAAAGGGCGATCTTCAGCGTCAGATGGACGTGACCTTCCGCCTGTTCGACGATGGCGTGGCCTTCCGCTACACTCTGCCGGATCAGGCCAATCTTCACCATGCCAACATCGCCGAGGAATTGACCCAGTTCGCCTTTGCAGAGGGCGGCACCGCCTGGTGGAAGCCTGCGTTCGAGTGGAACCGGGAGGAATATCTTTACAATAAGACGCCCCTTGATGCGGTGAGCACCGCGCAAACGGTCATGACGGTGAAGCTCGCCAGCGGCATTCATGTCGCGCTGCACGAAGCGGCGCTTGTCGACTATAGCGGGATGAATCTCGCGCGCGCGCAGGGCAATGTCTTCCGCGCGGCGCTGACCCCCGGTTCCGGCGCGCCCAAAGTCTCCCGCGACGCCGGCTTCTCGACGCCGTGGCGCACCATCGCCATCGCGGACGATGCGGCAGGCCTCTACATGAACCACATGATCCTGAACCTGAATGAACCCAACAAGCTGGGCGAAGTGTCGGACTGGATAAAGCCGGGCAAGTTCGCCGGCGTGTGGTGGAACATGATCAAGGGTGACTGGACATGGGCGCGGGGACCAAAGCATGGCGCGACTACGGCCAATGTCCGCCGCTATATCGACTTCGCTGCCGCCAACGGTTTTTCCGGCGTTCTGGTCGAAGGCTGGAATGTGGGATGGGACGGGGACTGGTTCGGCAATGGCAATGCGATGAATTTCTCGCAGCCCACCGATGACTTTGATGCCGATGCGCTTACTGCCTATGCGAAGGCAAAGGGCGTGCGCCTGATCGGGCACCATGAAACGGGCGGCTCGGCCAGCCATTATGACGGGCAACTGGACAGCGCCTTCAAATGGGCCTCCGATCATGGGGAGCAAGTCGTCAAGACCGGCTATGTGACCGACGCCGGCCAGATCGAGCGGGTCGATCCGGACGGCTCCCGGCATCGCGAATGGCATGAGGGGCAGTGGATGGTGAACCACTATCTGCGCGTCGTGCAGGCCGCGTCCAAATATAAGATCAGCATCGACAGCCATGAGCCGGTGAAGGACACGGGTTTGCGGCGGACCTATCCAAACTGGGTTGCGCGGGAAGGTGGCCGCGGCATGGAATATAATGCCTGGATCGGTGGCAAGAACCCCCCGGAGCATGAGGCTAACCTCGTCTTCACGCAAATGCTGGGCGGCCCGATGGACTTCACGCCCGGTGTCCTCAGCCTGACCGGATCGGAAGGAAGCGCAATCCAGTCGACCATTGCGAAGCAACTGGCGCTCTATGTCGTCCTTTATTCGCCCTTCGTCATGGCCGCGGATACGCCGGAAAATTACGCCAGATACCCCGGTCCGTTCAAATTCATCAAGGATGTGCCGACGGACTGGGCGGACAGCCTGGTCCTCAACGGTGAAGTCGGCGATTATGTGACCATCGCTCGCAAATCAAAGGGCAAAGGGGACTGGTATATCGGATCGATTGGTGATGAAGAGCCGCGATCCCACAAGATCAATTTGTCGTTTCTCGACGATGGGGCAAGCTATACGGCCGAAATATATCGCGATGGAAGCGATGCCGATTATCGAAGCGATGCGCGACATTCCATCGTCATGGAGAAGAAGGCCGTCAGGAAAGGCGAAAGTCTGCAGATCGATCTGGCGCCAGGCGGTGGGCAGGCGATCAGGATTTACAAAAATTAGACCACATGGACATGCTCGCGGGGCAGGGGACTGCCCCGCGATGCAGTAAGAGGCTGTTTGGAAAATCGTTGGCGGGGGTTTTCGCGAGGCTCTGCGTCTGATTCAGGCTCTGGATGTGGACCTATCAGAGCCGAGGACGCATGGCCCAGATTGCCAAGAAGATGAAGCGCTATCACAGCGATCTGACCGATGAGGAATGGGATCGCCTGGCGCCCCTGATGCCCAAGCCGGGGCGCCGGGGCCGTCCACGCGAGGTGGATTTTCGCGAGGTAATCAACGCCGTGCGCTACCTTGTTCGGTCTGGCTGTGGGTGGCGGATGCTGCCGATGCATTTCGGGGCATGGCAGACGGTTTATGGCTGGTTCCGTAAACTGGCTCGCAGGTTCCTGTTCCAGACGATCCACGACATCGAACTGATGCTCGATCGCGATCGCCAAGGGCGAGAGACCAGTCCGAGCGCAGCAGTGATCGACAGCCAGTCGGTCAAGGCGCCATCGGCAGAAAAGCGTGGGTTCGACGCAGGCAAGAAGCTTGTCGGGCGTAAGCGGCATATCGCCGTCGATACCGATGGACGGCTGCTGATGGTCAACCTGACCACTGCTGAGATTTCGGACAGCGCGGGTGCCCAGACTATCCTCGATGGCATCCGCAAACGCTGGCCCTGGATCAAACATCTCTTCGCCGATGGCGCCTATGACCGCCTCAAGCTCATGGACAAGGCAAGCTATCTGGAGTTCGTCGTTGAGGTCATTCGACGCAGCGATCAGCAGCAGGGCTTCAAGGTTCTGCCCCGACGATGGGTCGTTGAGCGGACCTTTGGCCGGATGATCTGATGGCGCCGATTGGTCCGCGATGACGAGAAGCGCATTGACGTCTCGCAGGCCATGATCCTCGGCGCCATGGGCGGAAATCTCCTACGCCGAAATGTTCACCCCTGATTTTCCAAACGGACTCTTAGAGGCCGTGCAGTCGTCTGCAGGCTTCTGGATTGAGCATCCCGTCGCGAAATCCCAGACAGAGATATGGATGGACTGGCAGCATAGCTGCAAAAAATGGCCTGACGGACAGCCGGATGGCTCGGTTGAGGTGGCGAATTGGAGCGTCTTTTTCCGCCTCGTTTGAGCGAGCTTTCGTGTCCGGAGGAGGGTATAGACGATCATTGTCATGAGCGTATGGCGATGCAATCCGGTTTATGAACGACGTTCGGAATGATTGAGACCGAGCGTCCTTGAGTTGCTGATGCGCTTGTTCGCAGATCCAGCGCGCCTTGGTGGCGCCAGCGACGTCCTTGATCGGCGTGTCGGCGGAAAAGTTCGGAAGATCGTATTTGCGTTCGCCGCTTGAGCGGTGCTCACCCACCATCCAGGCATCTTCGCTGCGCCTGCGGCGCCGTGGCTGATGATTTTCCGGCTGATGAGATACCCCGAACGCAGGCAGAGTAACTCTGCCTGCTTCAGCGCGTAAGCAACCTGCTCTTCGGTATAGCGATTGATATTCGACATGCTCCTTCAACGCGAGAATTCCGGCAACGGAACGCTCTCATTCAAACCGGAGGAAATACAGGCAGCACGTCACTCGACGCGGACACGCCTTCGCCATCAGCATTCCACAAAGCTGATCGAACTATCGAATAATTTTCATTTCCAGGCTGCGCGCCTCCTGTCAGGCAAGACATATTGAGAATGGGCGTATCGAAAAAATGCAATCACGTAGGGGGACTGGGATGGTCAGGCTGATGGGTTTTCTCTTGGCATTGTTCGCGTTCGGACAAGCGGGGAGTGCACTGGCGCAGGATCGCTGCGATGCCCTACGCGGATTTGCCAGCGGCAATGCCATCATCTTGTCGACCGAATCCGTCGCCGGGCCCGGCTACAAGGCGCCCGATAGTCAAACTTATGATCAACTGGGCGCGTTCTGCCGTGTTGTTGCGCGCGCCACGCCCGCCCCGCAGTCAAACATCCTGATCGAAATATGGTTGCCCGCCAGCGACCATTGGAATGGCAAGCTGCTGGGAACGGGTAACGGGGGCTTTGCCGGCAGCGTCCGCTATGCCGCGCTCGCTGGCGGCGTGAGGCGTGGTTATGCGGTGGCGAATACCGACATGGGCACCTTTCCGGCGGGTTCGCTGGGCGCGGCGGGCTATGATGCCGGCATCGGCCGACCGGAAGCCGTGCGGGACTGGGGCTCGCGTGCGACTCATGAAATGGCGCTGGCCACGCGCGCTGTCGCGAAAGCCTATTATGACCGGGACGCCAGCCGCAGCTATTTCGCCGGTTGTTCGACCGGCGGGCATCAGGGTCTGACCGAAGCACAGCGCTATCCCGAGGATTATGACGCGATCATCGCTGGCGCACCCGGCCATAATCGCACCCATCTGCACATGGCCTTCACCTGGTTCGGCCAGGCGGGGCGGATGCCGGGTGCGCACATTCCCGCCGCGACGATGACCGCCTGGGCAACGGCGGTGAACCGCAGTTGCGTCGGCAAGGACGGTGGGGCACCGGGCGACGCCTTCCTGACCCAACCGCTGCAATGCCGTTTCGCCCCGCGCGACATGCTCTGCAAGCCGGGGCAGGTGGACGGTTCCTGCCTGACGACGCAGCAGGCGGCCGTGCTGGACCGCATCTATGGCGGTGTGCGCAATCCGCGCACGGGCAAGCTGATCTATCCTGCAGAAATGAAGGGGACAGAGGCATTGCTCGCCTATTTCTTCGGTGACCCGGAACTGGCGAAGAAGCCCGTTGCGGCTGATCTGGCGCGCTGGGTGTTCGGCGGTCAATATGATGCGGCATCCTTCGATTTCGATAAGGATGTCGCTCGCATGGATGCGGCGCTGGGCGCGGACGTGAATGCCAATGACCCCGAACTGACCCGTTTCGCCGCGCGCGGCGGCAAGCTGATCCTTTATCATGGCTGGTCGGACCTGATCGTCAGTCCGCTTGACAGCATTATCTATTATACGCGGATCAGGACCGGGCAGGGGGCACCGTCGCGCGAGCAATTTTCGCGCCTGTTCATGGCGCCCGGCGTCAGCCACTGTGCAGGCGGACTTGGCCCCGATCGCTTCGGGCAAGGCGTTGAGTTCAAGAGCGGGGATGCCGAGCACGACCTGCTCGCCGCGCTCGACACATGGGTGGAGACAGGCAAGGCGCCCGATCAGATCATTGCGACGAAGGTTGCGGGAGCGGACAATCCTTTCGCGCCACCGGTAGACGGCCCGGTGGTGGCGACCCGCCCCGTCTGCGCCTACCCAAAGGTCGCGCGCTACGACGGCAAGGGCGATGCAAAGGATGCAAAAAGCTTCACCTGTGTCGCTGCGCCGCGCCCCGTGTTCGAATGGCCGGCGCCCGAATATCTGCAATAATGGCCAAGAGCCGAATGGTGTCACGGAGAACATCTTTCATGCGTGCCCGGACGATATTGTTTCTGACGGCGGCACTGTGCGCGCCGGTTTCGGTCGATGCGCGGTTGGCGCGGCTGCTCGTCGAACAGCGGGAGGACGTCGCGGGGAAGGATGGCGCGCCTGCCTATCGGATATTGCGCGGCCATTATGAGGGCGAACTGGACCCGGCCGATCCGCACAACCGCATCATCACCGATCTGGCGCACGCGCCACGCCAGCGCAACGGCCGGGTTGCTTATGCGGGAACCTCGCCATGGCGCTGCCGGTCGATCCGGCACGAGACAGCGGCTTCCTCTATTATGACGTGCCCAATCGCGGCAATGGCGCCGTGGCGCCGGATGCCGACGGCCATATCCGGGTCATCAGCGGCTGGCAGGGCGACATTGCGCCGCAGGATGGCTTGCAGACCCTGACCGTGCCGATCGCCCGAGGGGCCGATGGGAGGTCGCTGACCGGGCCGGTGTTGCAGCGCTTCACCGATATTGCGGCGGGGACGGCGAGTGTCGCCATCACCGGATCGATCGGACGGCCCACGCCCCGGCCGTTGCCGCTGACGCTTGATACCCGGCGGGCCAGGCTGTTTACGCAGACGAACGACAATGCGCCGCGCCATACTATCGCCGCGAAGGATTGGGCCTTTGCCGACTGCCGTGCCAAGCCTTTCCCCGGTACGCCCGATCCAACGCAGATTTGCGTCAAGGGCGGGTTCGACAGCACAAAGGCCTATATTCTGACCTATCAGGGGAAAGACCCCAAGGTGCTGGGCATCGGCTTTGCCGCCGTGCGCGACCTCAACGATTTCCTGCGCTATGGCACGGTGGATGATGCGGGGACGCCCAATCCCGTCGCCGGGCAGGTGCGCTGGGCGATCGGCCTCGGCACGTCGCAGTCGGGGAATTTCATGCGCAGCCTGATTGCCCTTGGTTTCAATCAGACAGAGGGCAATCGCCGCCTGTTCGACGGGGCCAACCCCAATATCGCCGCGCGGGGCGTGCCGCTCAACATTCGCTTTGGCGTTCCGGGCGGGGCAGCCAACCTCTATGAAGCGGGCAGCGAGGGGCCGCTCTGGTGGAACCGCTACGACGACAGGGCGCGAGGACGCGGCACATCCAGCCTACTCGACCGCTGCCGCGAAACCGATACCTGCCCCAAAATAGTAGAGACGTTCGGATCGGCAGAATTTTGGGGATTGCGCATGTCGCCCAACCTGATCGGCACCGATGCCGGATCCGACATTCCCCTGCCGCCTGAAGTCCGGCGCTACTATTTCCCTGGCGTTACCCATGGCGGTTCCTATGTGGGCGGCTTTCCGGCCGGTGGCGAAAAGGCCTACCCCGGCCTGGCCGCATGCACGCTGGCCTGGAACCCGAATCCGTCGTCGCAAACGCGGCGCGCGGTGCTCAAGTCGCTGGAAGCCTGGATCAGCGAAGGCAAGGAGCCGTTGCCCAGCCGTTATCCCACGCTCGCTGCCGGTGATCTGGTCGCGCCAGATGCCGCCGCGCTGGGTTGGCCCGCCATTCCGGGCGCGCCGACGCCGACGGGCAAGATCAACGAAATGCCGGATTATGATTTCGGCCCGGCCTTCGACTATCGCGACCTGTCGGGCATACAATCGAAACAGCCTCCGTCGATCCGCCGGATCATCCCGTCCCGCGTGCCACGCGTGAATGTGGACGGCAACGAGATGGCGGGTGTCCCGTCCGTTCAGTTGCTGGTGCCCACGGGCACGTTCACCGGCTGGAACGAGGCGGCTGCAGGCTATTATAAAGGTCGTGGATGCGGCTTTATTGGCGGCTTCATCCCCTTCGCCAGAACCGAGGCGGAACGAAAGGGCAGAGGCGATCCACGACCTTCGCTGGCAGCACGCTATGGCGATCATGCCGGCTTTGTCGCGCGCGTCCGCGCTGTCGCGTCTGAGCAGGTGAAGCTTGGCTGGTTGCTGCCCGACGACGCGGAAAAGATCGTGATGCAGGCGCAAGCGAGCGATATTCTGCGTTAGAGCATTCTGAAGTCGGCTGGAACAGCAGACGGCTCGCAGAATGCGGAAAACAAAAGAAAATTAGAGCATCATCCGATTCAATCTAATCGGATGATGCTCTAGGTTCCGCCGAACCGGACATTCAGCCATGATGTGGCAGGTCAGTCGATCAGACCAACATCGTGTTTCTAGCCGGATCGTTTGCGGGCTTGTCCGCAAACGATCCTAAAATCGCAATATATGCGTAGCAGATTGCGGGAATTGCCAGCGAAAGCAGGATGGTGGCGACGAGCGAATTGGCTGCGACCTGCAGAATGGTGATGCCGCCCAAGATGAACAGAGGCGAGATGACGCAGGTCAGAACCAGGCGCTGGCCCTTGCCTGCCGCGACCACCGATCGGGCCTATCCCAACGCGTGAAATTCGACCACCTCTGTCCTCCTATGCACTGGGAATATTGATGAACGGCTCGCCGGAATCGATGAAGGTCACCTTCCGCTCCGGGACCAGTTTCTGTAGCCAGTCGCGGCATAGCAGCATCCCATCCTCCTCGCCGCGTTCATGCGCGATCAGGATCAGCGCCTTGTCTCCGGTGGTTGCCATGACGTCACGGGTATATTCGATCGAATCCCATTCCCGGATTTCCGGGCAGATCGCGACGTCGCCGATGGCAAAGGCGTTCAGCACGCCGGCAATATCATGGCCGATGTTGACGATCCGGCTAATCATCAGGTCCGGCCGGCCCACCACGCGGATGCTCTTGCTCGGCAGCTTCGTCGCCATTTCGCTGGCCAGGTCGGCCAGGCTGATCGGCGGCCGGGTGAAGGTCCGGCGGAAGCCGTCCGATCCCTTGTCCAGATAGGCCTGCCCTCCTGATCTGCCCCCGCCGAGTGGACCGATTGGTTTGTTAGTGATGGGGTGGACGCCCCCCGACGGCATCGATGTGCCACAGTGGAGGTGTTGAACACCACTTGAGGGAGGCGTCCGTGTCGGAAGTTACCATAATCGGGTTGGATATCGCCAAGCATGTTTTTCAGGCGCATGGGGTAGATGCGTCAGGCCATGCGATTTTGCGTAAGAAGATTACGCGTTCGAAGTTGCTGCCGTTCTTTGCCGTTCATCCGCCTTGCCTCATTGTGTTGGAGGCATGTGGCGGAGCCCATCACTGGGCGCGCGAGTTGCTCAAGCTCGGTCACGAAGTGCGGTTGATCGCTCCGGCCTATGTGAAGCCCTTTGTGAGGCGGCAGAAGAACGACGCGGCCGATGCCGAGGCGATCTGCGAGGCAGCACAGCGTCCCAACATGCGGTTCGTACCGGTGAAAACTGAGGAACAGCAGGCAGCTGCGATGGTGTTCCGGGGGCGAGATCTGCTGGTCCGCCAACGCACCCAGATTAGCAACGCCCTGCGCGGGCACATGGCAGAATATGGTTGGATCGCGCCCAAGGGCTTGGCGCATCTGGAAAAGCTCAGGGCGCTGCTCTCCGATCAAACGGCAGTGCCTGAAGGGGTGCGGTCTGTGTGCGTGGTTTTGCTCGATACTCTGGCTAAGCTCGACCGGCAAATTGCCCTGCTCGACAAGGAGATCGTGCGACGCTCTCGGGAGGATACGGTCACGCGCCGCCTGATGACGATCCCTGGCATCGGACCGATCACCGCAACGGCGATCACCGCACTTGCGCCGCCGTTAGGAACGTTCGCCAAGGGGCGTGACTTCGCTGCCTGGGTCGGCCTTACCCCTCGTCAGCACTCAACGGGTGGTAAACAGAAGTTGGGATCTATCTCGAAGATGGGCGAGCGCACGCTACGTCGATTGCTGATTAACGGCAGTAGCGCGGTGGTGCTCCAAGCGAGCAAACGAGGCCCGGCGAAGGGATCGTGGATCGAGCAGATGCTGGCCCGCAAACCACGTATGCTGGTGACGGTCGCGCTGGCCAATAAGACGGCACGGATCGTCTGGGCGCTGATGATGAAGGATGAAGTTTACAAAGCTCCGGTCGCAGCGACGGCGTAAGCCAAGGCGGGCCAGAGGTCGTCGGAACGTAGTCGGTCGAAGGAGGGTATGGCACAACAGTCGGCGAGACGGGGTCGGAAGAACCAGGTTAATCCACCGTGCTTCATCAGCACGCGTTAGTGATGTGGTTCCGGTCCGCGAACTCCCATACGGGCCCGCAGCTATCATCGCTGCATCAGAGAGGCCGGACAGATGGCAGCATCCGACTACGTGCCTACCTCCAAATACCACTTGCGTTAATCGGGGCATCCACAGATGCATTAAGCCCATCGCCGCCATATCCGGACGGAGGTGGAGCGAAGCGGAACCGGAGGCCGGATATGGCGGTGTCGCTGTTTCCGGTGCCGGCGGTCGGTAGCCCAAGCTACTGTGAGGGCGAACGGTGTTGTAATGCCGCCGCCATGCCTCGATCAGCACCTTGGCCTCAGTGAGGCTGTAGAAGATCTCGCCGTTGAGCAGTTCGTCGCGAAGCGATCCATTGAAGCTTTCGTTATAGCCATTCTCCCATGGTGATCCCGGCGTGATGAAAAGCGTCTTCACGCCGATCTGCCCCAGCCATTTCTGGACGGCGGTCGCGATAAATTCGCTTCCGTTGTCGGACCGTATATGTGCCGGAGGACCGCGAGAAATGAACAGGTCAGCCAGCGCCGCCAGCACATCCTCGTGTTTGAGCTGCCGGGCAACGATAAGTGCCAGGCACTCCCTGCTGGCCTCATCGATGATGGTCAGGATCCGGAACTTGCGGCCATCGTGCGTGCGCCCTTCGACGAAGTCGTAGGCCCACACATGCCCGGGATACTCAGGCCGTAGGCGGATACATGATCCGTCGTTGAGCCACAGGCGTCCCCGTTTGGGCTGGCGCAGCGGGACCTTCAGTCCTTCGCGTCGCCATATCCGCTCGACCCGTTTGTGGTTCACCGTCCACCCCGCATGGCACAGCAACGCCGTCACCCGGCGGTAGCCATAGCGACCATATTGCTTCGCCAACGCGATGATGTCCTCCGTGAGAGCCTGTTCGTCATCCGCCCCACGCGGCACCTTGCGCTGTGTCGATCGATGCTGCCCTAGCACCCGGCATATCCGTCGCTCGGACACCCGGATCGGCAAATCTTGTCGCAACTGATCGATGCAGCGCCGCCGCCGCGCGGGGCTTAGAAGTTTCCCTTGGCAGCTTCCTGCAAGATCAGCTTGTCCAACGTCAGATCCGAAATCGCCCGGCGTAGCCGCTGGTTCTCTTTCTCCAGATCCTTCATCCGCCGCGCTTGGTCGGTCTTCAGGCCACCATATTCCTTGCGCCAGCGATAGTATGTCTGCTCGCTGACTGCGATCCGGCGGCACGCCTCTGCTGTCGAGGCTCCCTGCGCCAGCACAATCTCAGCTTCACGCAGCTTGCCGATAATCTCTTCCGGCTTGTGCTTCTTGCTCGGCATTCATCGTCCCTTTCGTGGTCCAGACTATCATAGTCTCTGGGCCACTCAGCGGGGGGCAGATCAGAACCAGCCCTTCAAATGCCAGAACCTTGAGCGCCTCTCTCAGGGGCGTACGCGACACATCGAACCGCTGACATAATGCAGGTTCGGAAATTTTCTCGCCCGGCTTTAGCTCACCCTGCTCGATCATCTCGCGGATTTCCGTAACCAGCACGTCGTGAAGGCTGGTCCTTGGTATTGCAGTCCGTTCGATCATTCGTTGCACCGTTTGTATTTTGCATTTTTATTATAGCTGCGCGCAATCCGCCATGACAAATGCTAATTCGGCCTGGCGGTTCAGGGTGAAGTGGCAATCGCGTCGCCAAGATCAGCTGGCAGGGTGCCAAAGGCGCGATCGATTTACTGCAGGATGCGGGTCGGAAAGCCGCGCATCGATCCGTTCGAGGAGAATAGGCGACCCGCGAAAACCAGAGGATATGGGCTGGCGAGATGAATGCGCCAGAGCCAATTTGGATGATAAGCGGTATTGAAGGTTGAACGACCAGCATGAACAGGTTCACGATGGTTATCCAGGCTTTCGGCTTGGCGTCGTTGAGAAAGCCGCTGCGCAAAGCCGCGACGTCGCTCACGGCGGCGACGGCGGGAGAGGCATCTCGAACGCTTTGGATCACTGGGATTGCAAAGACGGTGTGACGCTCACGTCGCGAACTAGTCTTTATTTAATTGAGAATTGATCGCATTAGCTATATCAGGCAGACATTGGGTCACATTTGGGAGATGGATGATGGTGAGCGGCAAAACAGTTGCGACATGGGGCAGGGCGTTCCTGCTGGCCACGGCGCTGCTGGCGACGGGATCCGCCGCGCAGGCGCATGAAATCTGGGTCGAGCGCGATGGCGCAGGACCGGCGCGCATCTATCTGGGCGAACCGGGCGATGTTTTGCCCGAAGGCGGCGATCCCGAGTTCGAAAAGCTGAAGGCGCCGCGTCTGGTGCCCGCATCGCAGGCGGCGCAGGTACGCAAGACCGGCTACATAGAGGTCGCAGCGCCCGCCGGCGATGTTCGCGTGATAGACGACAGCGTGTTCGACCCCTGGGGCGAAGAGGGCAAGAAGCAGGGCGTCATCTATTATGCTCGCGCCGGCCGCGCCGAAGCGAAGGCCGGCCTGCCGCTGGAAATCGTGCCGACCGCCGCCAACGCAGACAGCTTCACCCTGATCCGTGATGGCAAACCGGTGCCGGCGGCCAAGCTGCTGGTGATTTCGCCCGACAAATGGTCGAAAAGCTTCACCACCGATGCGCAGGGGCGCGTCACTTTGCCGCTCAAGGACAAGGGCCGCTTCATCCTGTCGGCGACGCATGAGGAGAAGGGCGACCTGACGTTGCGCGACCAGAAAGTGGCGACGCTCTATCACATGGCGACGCTGACCTTCGTCAACGATTGATCGCATGAAGAAGTGGGGAGGCTGATCGGTCAGCCTCCCCCCCCTCCTTATTTTTACGCGGCGTCGACCAGCACGATTTCGCTATCCTCGATCGCCGTTACGCGGATGACATCGAGGTCGCTGATCGCTGCGCCGTCGCGGGCATTGACCCGCACATCGTCAATCCGGATTGCGCCGGTGGCGGGCACCAGATAGGCCTTGCGATCCTTGCCGATCGGATATTCGGCGCTTTCGCCGGCCTTCAGCGTGGCTGCGACAACCCGCGCGTCAGTGCGGATTTGCAGCGCGTCATTGTCATTGTCATAGCCCGACGCCAGCGTCACGAACTGGCCGGCGCGGTCGCCCTTGGGGAAGGGACGGGCGCCCCAACTGGGGGCTTCGCCTTCGCGGGTGGGGATGATCCATATCTGGAAGATCTTCGTCGTCACATCTTCGCGATTATATTCCGAATGGCGAACGCCGGTGCCTGCGCTCATCACCTGAACATCGCCCGCTTCGGTGCGGCCTTTGTTGCCCAGGCTGTCTTCATGGGTGATCGCGCCTTCGCGAACATAGGTGATGATTTCCATGTCGCGATGGGGATGCGGCGGAAAGCCGGTGTTCGGCGCGATCGTATCGTCGTTCCACACGCGCAGATTGCCCCAGTGGACGCGCTTGGGATCATGATAGCTGGCGAAGGAAAAATGATGCTTGGCGTCGAGCCAGCCATGGTTGGCGCCGCCGAGGCTGTCGAAAGGACGAAGTTCGATCATGGTCTTGTCTCCGTGCGGGGGCGGAATGCCGCCTCGCGTTGGGACTGTCTTTACCCCTTGCGATCTTTCTGGTTCAGAGGGATAAAATGGGTGATAATGTTCGAGGGAATAGAAAAGTGAATAATCCCGGCACGCCGACTTTCGATCAGCTGCGCATCTTCCTGACCATCGTCGATACCGGCAGTTTCGCCGCCGCCGGGCGCAAGCTCAATCGCGCCGTGTCAGTCATCAGCTATGGCGTCGCCAATCTGGAGGCGCAACTGGGCCTGATGCTGTTCGAGCGGGAAGGAACGCGCAAGCCGCAGCTGACCGTGGCTGGCCGTGCCTTGCTGGCCGAGGCGCGCAGCATATCCCATGGCATTGACGGTCTGCGGGCCAAGGTGAAGGGGCTGCTCGACGGGCTGGAGGCGGAGGTCAATCTGGCGGTCGACGTGATGCTGCCGGCGGAGCGACTGGGCCGGGTGCTGCGCGCCTTTGCGAAGGAGTTTCCCACCGTGCAACTGCGCCTGCATGCCGAAGCGCTGGGCGCGATCACGGCGATGGTGCTGGATCGCGGCGCGGTGGTCGGCCTTTCCGGGCCGCTTTCTGCCGGGGTCGAGGGGATTGAAAGCATGGGGGCGGGGCTGGTGTCGATGGTGCCGGTCGCTGCGCCCGATCATCCGCTGGGACGGATGGATGTGATCGCGCCGGGCGCGGGGCGGGACTATACCCAGTTGGTGCTGACCGACCGTTCGCGCTTTACTGAAGGGCGTGATTTTTCGGTCAGCAGCCCGAAGACGTGGCGTCTGGCGGACCTGGGCGCGAAACATGCGCTGCTGCGCGAAGGGATTGGCTGGGGCAATATGCCGCTGCCGATGATCGAGGCCGATCTGGTCGCGGGGACTTTGGTGCGGCTGGCCATGCCCGATCATCCCGGCGGCACCTATCGCTTTTCGGGCATCTGGCGGCGCGACACGCCGCCCGGCCCGGCGGCCAGCTGGCTGCTGGAGCAGTTCGTCGCGCTGGGACAGGATGATCGTGAAGCCGATGGCATGAGCGACGTTTGATGGAAACGGCCTGCGATGACGATCTTCATCGCAGGCCGCCCATATCCTTGTTACGCCAGATCGAAACGATCGGCGGTCATCACCTTGACCCAGGCCGCCACGAAGTCGCGCACGAACTTCTCACCCGCGTCGGACGCCGCATAGACTTCCGACAGGGCGCGCAGCTGCGAGTTCGATCCGAAGGCGAGGTCGGTGCGGGTGGCGGTCCACTTCTTCTCGCCAGTCGCGCGGTCGGACCCGACATAGCTCTGGTCGGCTTCGTCCTCCACCTGCTTCCAGGCGGTGCCCATGTCGAGCAGGTTGACGAAGAAGTCGTTGGTCAGCTGGCCGACGCGGGTCGTGAGGACGCCATGCGCCGATCCGCCATGATTGGCGCCCAGCACGCGCAGCCCCCCGACCAACACCGTCATTTCGGGCGCTGACAGGCCCAGCAACTGCGCCCGATCGACCAGCAACTCCTCCGTCGGCACGTTGAAACGCACCTGAAGATAGTTGCGGAAGCCATCGGCCTTCGGCTCCAGCACGGCGAAGCCTTCGACATCGGTCTGCTCCTGCGAAGCGTCCGACCGGCCGGGCGTGAAGGGCACGGACACATCATGGCCCGCCGCCTTCGCCGCCTGCTCGATGCCGAGATTGCCGCCCAACACGATCAGGTCGGCGACCGATGCGCCGCTTTCGCTGGCGATGCCGTCATAAATTGCCAGCACGCGGGCCAGTTCTGCCGGCTCATTGACGTTCCAGTCCTTTTGCGGGGCGAGGCGCAGGCGCGCGCCATTGGCGCCGCCGCGATGGTCGGACCCGCGATAGGTGACGGCCGACGCCCAGGCGGTCTTGACCAGATCGGCCACCGACAGGCCAGAGGCGGCGATCTTCGCCTTGAGCGTTGCAACGGTCGCATCGTCCAGCGCCGGCCCGGTCGCTGCCGGGATCGGATCCTGCCAGATCAGGTCTTCGGCCGGAACTTCAGGGCCGAGATAGCGGGCCTTTGGTCCCATGTCGCGATGGCACAGCTTGAACCACGCGCGGGCGAAGGCATCGGCGAAATAGGCCGGATCGGCCCGGAATTTCGCCATGATCTGCGCATAGGCCGGATCGACCTTCATCGCCATGTCGGCAGTGGTCATCATCGTAGGCACCTTGACGCCCGGCGTATGCGCCTTGGGCGCCAGCGTGTCTTCCGGGTTGCCGACCGGCTGCCACTGTTTCGCGCCAGCGGGGCTGCGCACCAGTTCATACTCATGGTCCAGCAGCATGTCGAAATAGCTCATGTCCCATGTGATGGGCGTGGGCGTCCATGCGCCTTCGATGCCGCTGGTGGTCGTGTGGTCGCCAATCCCGCTTTCAAAGCCGTTCAGCCAGCCAAAGCCCTGCTGCGCGATGTCTGCGCCTTCCGGCTCCGTGCCGACCAGCGACGCGTCGCCCGCGCCATGCGCCTTGCCGAACGTGTGGCCGCCGGCCGTCAGCGCCGCCGTTTCTTCGTCATTCATGCCCATGCGGGCAAAGGTTTCGCGAATATCGCGGCCCGACTGGAGCGGATCGGGATTGCCGCCCGGTCCTTCGGGATTGACGTAGATCAGGCCCATCTGGATCGCCGCCAGCGGACTTTCCAGCTCCATGTCCTTTTCCGGCTGGATGCGGGTCTGGTTATCCGGGTCGCCGACCCAATTTTCTTCGGTGCCCCAGTAAATATCCTTTTCCGGTTCGAACACGTCGGCGCGGCCGCCGCCAAAGCCGAAGACCGGCCCGCCCATCGATTCGATCGCGACATTGCCGGCCAGGATCATGAGGTCCGCCCAGCTGAGCTTCTGGCCATATTTCTGCTTGATCGGCCAGAGCAGGCGGCGCGCCTTGTCCAGATTGCCATTGTCCGGCCAGCTGTTGAGCGGGGCGAAGCGCTGCGACCCGGAGGACGCGCCGCCGCGCCCGTCGCCGGTGCGATAGGTGCCGGCGCTGTGCCAGGCCATGCGGATGAAGAAGGGGCCATAATGGCCATAGTCGGCCGGCCACCAGGGCTGGCTGTCGGTCATCAGCGCGGTCAGGTCCGCCTTCAGCCCATCATAATCGATCGTCTTGAACGCCGCCGCATAATCGAAATCCTTGTCCATCGGATTGCCCGACAGGCCGTTTTGCTGAAGGATGTCGAGCGACAGCTGGTTGGGCCACCAGTCGCGATTGGTGCGGCCCAACAGGGTGCGCGTTACGCCCCCATGGTTCACCGGGCAGCCCGAAGCATCTTTAGTCGTCTTGGCGTCCATCTCTGTTCTCCTGTCTTTTCCCTGCGCGGACTTTAGGATCGGTCGCCGCCTGTACAAAGTCGAGAATATCGCTCTGTCTGATTGATAATATTGTGCAACGACGCGGCGATGACGGCGCGCCGAATATATGCGTTTCGTACAAAAATGCGCATGGGCTACATGCTCCCGCTATCCCGCACATCAATGCCGTGCAGGCGCGGACGTTCCGGTCGCGTATCGAAGAAAATCCGTCGCGCAGGGCTGCGGGCGCGCGTCAGGCGCGGGGCGTCAGTCCACCCATCACCACATCGACCAGCCTTTCGGCAATCTCTTCCGGCGCCAGAGGTCCGTCGGGATCATGCCAGCGCGCCGGCCAGTTGAGCGCGCCCGCCAGCGCGAAGGAGGCGAAGCGCACATCGACCGGCGCGATCGATCCGTCGGCCATGCCCTGTGCGATCAGGTCGCGCACCGCTGCGTCAATCTCCCGCTTGCGCGCGCGGAAGCGGGTGGCGCTGTCCATGGACAGGACTTCCTCACTGGTGCGGATGACGCAGCGGCCGAAATCATCCATGTTGATTTCCGCATAGCGGCATAGGAAGGCGCGCAGTCGATCAAAGCCGCTGCCCTGCGCCTGCATGGCGTCATCCGCCGCCGCACGGAGCATTTCCAGCCCGCGATTGACGCATTCGACCAGCACCTGCTCCTTATTGCCCAGATAATGGTAGATGGTCGGTTTGCTGACGCCCAGACTGGCGGCGACATCGTCCAGCGACGCCGCATGATAGCCGCGCGCGTTGAACAGGCGCACCGCCGCCAGCAGCACGGCCTCGCGCTTTTCCTCCCGCTCCCGATTGCGTTCCTCGCGTGAGCGGAAAGGGGATGCGGCAAGCTGTTTCGACAAGGCGATCTCCTTCACGCCCCAGCATTGACAAGAAACCAGAGGATAATCAATGTACCCATGAGTATATAAAAGACGGGTGAGTATGCTGACGGAAATCCAGATCGCCATTCGCGATACGGTACGCGCTTTTGCGCAGGACAATATTCGTCCGCACAGCGCGCGGTTCGAGTCGGAGGGCGGCTATCCGCCTGGGCTGTTCGAGCAGATGGCGCAGCTTGGCCTTTGGGGCATGACCGCGCCCGAAGCCTATGGCGGGGCGGAGGCGGACGCCGTTTCCTATGCGCTGGCGCTGATGGAGATCGCCGCGGCCGACGGGGCGCTGTCGACCATCGTGTCGATCCAGAACAGCATCCTCGTTTCGGGCCTGCTCAAAAATGGCAGCGACGCGCAGAAGGCGCGCTTCCTGCCCGACCTGATCGGCGGCCGCACGATCGGCGCCTTTGCCCTGACGGAGGCGGACGCCGGATCGGACGCTTCGGCCGTGCGCACCCGCGCGATCAGAGTCGAGGGCGGTTGGCGGATCACGGGCGCAAAGCAGTTCATTACATCGGGCAAGATCGCCGGGTTGGTGATGATCATCGCCCTGACCGATCCCGATGCTGGCAAGAAGGGCCTGTCCGCCTTCATCGTGCCGACCGACCGGCCTGGCTATGGCGTCGACAAGGTCGAACATAAAATGGGGCAGGGCGCATCCGATACCTGCGCGCTGCGTTTCGACGACATGTTTGTGGAGGATGACCTGCTGATCGGCCAGCCGGGGCAGGGATATGCGCAGGCGCTGGCCAATCTGGAAACGGGGCGCATCGGCATTGCCGCCCAGTGTGTGGGCATGGCGCAGGCGGCGCTGGAGATTGCGATCGCCTATGCGAAGGATCGCAAGAGTTTCGGCAAGGCGATCATGGATCATCAGGCGGTGGGTTTTCGCCTGGCGGACCTGGCCACCCGGCTGGAGGCTGCGCGGCAACTGGTTTTGCACGCGGCCCGCACCAAAAATGCCGGCGCGCCCTGCCTGACGCAGGCGTCGATGGCCAAGCTGTTCGCGTCCGAAGCGGCGGAGGCGATCGTCTCCGGCGCGATGCAGACGCTGGGCGGCTATGGCTATCTGGAGGAATATGGCGTCGCCAAAATCTACCGCGATGTGCGCGTCTGCCAGATTTATGAGGGCACATCGGACATTCAGCGCATGGTCATTGCGCGCAGCCTTTGAGACAGGAGAAAAAGATGCAGGACGATCCCGTCGTCATCGCCAGCTATGCCCGCACGCCGATGGGCGGATTTCAGGGGATATTGTCGCCGCTCAAAGCCACCGATCTGGGCGCGGCGGCCGTGAAGGCGGCTGTCGAGCGGGCGGGGCTGGCCGCCGATGCCGTCGATCGCATCTATATGGGATGCGTGTTGCCGGCGGGGTTGGGACAGGCGCCGGCGCGTCAGGCGGCCTTGGGCGCGGGATTGGGCCTGAATACCGAGGCGACCACGGTCAACAAGATGTGCGGATCAGGCATGCAGGCCGCGATCATGGCGCATGAGGCGCTGGCTGCCGGGGCGGCCGATGTCGTCATTGCCGGAGGCATGGAGAGCATGACCAATGCGCCCTACGCCCTGCCCAAGCATCGCGGCGGCGCGCGGATCGGCCATGACCGGATCATCGACACGATGATGATGGACGGGCTGGAGGATGCCTATGAACCCGGCAAAGCGATGGGCGTCTTTGCCGAGGAGGCGGTGCGCGACTATCAGTTCACGCGCGAGGATCAGGATGCCTATGCCATCCGGTCGCTGGAGCGCGCGAATGCGGCGATCGCCAGTGGCGCTTTCGTGCGGGAAATTGCGCCGGTCACGGTCAAGGGCCGGGGCGGCGATACGATCGTCGATACCGACGAACAGCCGGGTAAGGCGCGGCCGGAAAAGATTCCCGGCCTGAAGCCGGCGTTCGTCAAGGACGGCACCATCACGGCGGCCAATGCCTCCTCCATTTCGGATGGTGCGGCGGCGCTGGTGATGACCCGGGCCAGCGTGGCGGCGCGCCTGGGCCTCAAGACTGTGGCGACGGTCGTCGCGACGGCTGCCCATGCGCATGAGCCGGCGAAGTTCACGACGGCGCCCGTGCCCGCGATGCGCAAGGCGCTGGACAAGGCAGGCTGGTCGGTGGCCGATGTCGACCTGTTCGAGGTCAATGAAGCCTTTGCCGTGGTCGCCATGATCGCCGCCAAGGAACTGGGCATCCCGGACGATCGGATCAATGTGAATGGTGGCGCGACCGCGCTGGGCCATCCGATCGGCGCATCGGGCGCGCGCATTCTCGCTACGCTGATCGCGGCGCTGGAGACGCGCGGGTTGAAGCGCGGCGTGGCCAGCCTGTGCATCGGTGGGGGCGAAGCGACCGCCATGGCGATCGAACGGATCTGAAGGAGACAGCGAAGTGGACATCAACGGAGCAGCCGCGATCGTCACCGGCGGCGCATCGGGCCTGGGCAAGGCGACGGCGACGATGCTGGCGCAGCAAGGGGCGAAGGTTGCGATCTTTGACCTGAATGAGGAGGCCGGACGGGCGACGGCGGACGCGCTGGGAGGTGTCTATGTCGCTGTCAACGTCGCCGACGATGCCAGCGTGGCCGCCGGTCTGGATGCGGCGCAGGCGGCGCATGGCATTGCCCGCATCCTCGTCAACTGCGCCGGGGTGGCGCCAGCGGTAAAGACGGTGGGCAAGGACAATGCATCCCATCCGCTCGACATTTTCGCGAAGACCATTTCGGTCAACCTGATCGGCAGCTTCAACGTCATCGCCAAATTCGCCGCCCAGCTTGCGGCTGTGGATGAAGTGGATGGCGAACGGGGCGTCATCGTCAACACGGCGTCGGTCGCGGCCTATGACGGGCAGATCGGGCAGGCGGCCTATGCCGCGTCGAAGGGCGGGGTGGTGGGCATGACCCTGCCGATCGCCCGCGACCTTGCCAGCCACAAGATCCGCGTCATGACCATCGCGCCTGGCATTTTCCTGACGCCGATGCTGGAGGCATTTCCGCAGCAAGTGCAGGATGCGCTGGGCGCACAAGTGCCGCATCCCAGCCGTCTGGGGAAGCCCACCGAATATGCGCAACTGGTGGAAAGCATCGTTCGCAATCCGATGCTGAACGGCGAGGTCATTCGTCTGGACGGCGCAATCCGCATGGCCCCGCGCTGAGGGCGCTGGGGTGCATCACTCCTTCACAGGATAAGAGATGATCAACGCCAGCGGTTCCGCGCCCGTCTGTTTGATGCCTACGACCGCGCCGTCATAAAGATAGGCGGTCATGCCGGGGGTAAGACTGCGGGTTTCGCCGTCGGATGTGACGTCGCCGGTGCCGGAGAGGACATAATAGACCTCATCATGGGCGATGGGGTGCAGGCCGATGGCCGAGCCGACATGGAGGATGCGTTTGCGAAACTCCATGCGGCGCGGTTGGGGCACAGCGTCGCTGATGCGATAGGCGGTGCTCATGCCGATTTTTCCGTGGGGCGTCGGTTCTTCGCGCATCACAGTCTTTTCGTCGATCACCGCCATGGGCGGAGCAGCGGCTGCGGCGGCTGCGAGAAGGGAAAGGATAAGGCTCATTTGCGTGTCTCCGCTTCACCCTGCCGCATCATCTTGTCGCGATCCGACAGATGTTCGGCGATTTCCGCTGTCTGGCCGGGATAGCGGCCCGATTTCGGTTCCATCGTGTCGAGATTCCAGTCGCCCTCGACAAAGGGCGCGCGGGTCTGGGCCATTTTTGGATAGCCGCCGACCTGTTTTTCATCGTCGATGATCTCGCCGCGCCCCTCCGCCACGAAGAACAGGACGCGCAGATCGTCTGCATCGCGATCCCAGGGGCGGGCGCCGGCGCGGGCGAGGACATGGGTTTCCACGTCGCGTGCGGGCAAGACCTGCGTGCCGGGCCACCAGATGGGCGGGGCGGGCAGGTCGTTCAGCTTTGCACGGGTTTCACCATAGCGGCCGAACATGGGCAGCGGCTGGCCGAATTTATCGACGGCGATATTGTCCTTGCCATGATAGTCGAGGTCGCCGTCTCCGCCCAGCATGAGGAAGGGCATGCCGGTGGCGGTCGACACGCCGCCGCGCAGCACATTGCCGACGGCGGAAATCTTGCCCGTCTGATAGGGGTGATCGCCCCATTCCAGCGCCATCAGATTATAATGAAGCGCGCGTTCGCCGGGATCATAGAGGATGTTGTTGACCAGTTCGACCTGGCCGCCGCCCTTCACCAGCGGATTGCGCTCCTTGTTATGGGCATAGATATTGCGCCAGATCAGGATCTGGCTGGCATTGTCATGGATCAGCGTGCCCTTGCTATGCTCCCCTTTGGGATGGCTGGCATCGGCCAGTCCTTCCGCCGCGAGATTATAGGAAAAGGTGATGGCGTGGCTGGTGTTCTGCCGCCACTCGTCAGGGGTCTTGCCTTCGAAGCGCGGGCCGGAGGCGGACATATTTTCGTCGATCGCCCAGGTGAAGCTGCAATGATCAATAACGACATGATGGGCGGCGACAGTGGACAGGGCGTCGGCTTCCCAGCCGCTCATCTTGGGCTGACCATCGACCCCGGTGCGGATGCGGATATGGCGCATCACCACGTCATGGGTGGCGATGTCGATGCCGGTCTTGATGAGGGTGATGCCGGGCGAGGGCGCGGTCTGGCCGGCGATGGTGACATAGGGTTCGCTGATCCTGAGCGCTTCCCGGCCCATGTCGATGATGCCGCCGACTTCGAATACGATGATGCGGGGGCCTTTGGCCTCCAGCGCGGCTTTGAAGCTGCCGGGACCATCTGGAGCAAGGGTAGTGACGCGGATGATGCGGCCGCCGCGCCCGCCCGGCGTAGTCGCGGCCCAGCCAACGGCGCCGGGGAAGGCAAGAGCGCTGGCCGCCTGCGTTGCTGCGGATGGCGCGGCGGCGGCAGGAAGGGGGAGTCCGATGGCGGTCAGGCCGATCAGCAGGGGGGCGGCCAGCGGCAGCGACAGCAGACGCGACAGGGGGGGCTTCATGGCGATCAACTCTCCTCTTTCCTTCATTCTTGACATTGGCGCGGATCGGCTGCAACTGTTTTTGACACCGGTGTCCATCCGTTGCCCTTGTGATGGCCCGGTGCCTGCCTATCCCGATATGGAAGGGGGAGGGCGGATGGCCGGTCGGCGTCTGCACGCGCCGACCGGCCCTTCTTGTGTCAGGAGAGAGCCATGACGGTGGATCGCCGCAGTCTGATGATCGGCGGAGGGCTGGCGCTGGGTGCTTCCGGGCGCGGTCCGGCAAAGGGTGCGGCCAGCGCGGCGGTAGCCGAGGTGACGGGGGCCGTTCAGCCGGACCTGATGATCGATCTGTGGCCGGGCGGGCCGCCGGGCATGGCGCCGGTCGCGCCGGCCGAAATGGTGCGCGAACGCAGTAGCGACCCGACGCTGACCGATCGCGCCCTGATCCATATTGCGCGGCCGCGACTGGCGGTTTTCCGGGCGCGCAACCCCAATGGCGCGGCGATGCTGGTAATGCCGGGCGGCGGCTATAGCTGGGTGGTGATCGACAAGGAGGGCTATGAAATCGGTCCCTGGCTGGCGCAGCGAGGCGTCAGCGTCTTCGTGCTTTTCTATCGCTTGCCGCAGGATGGCTGGGCGGCGGGGGCAGATGTCGCTTTGTCAGACGCGCAGCGGGCGATGCGGCTGATCCGGCATCGGGCGGCGGATTTCGGAGTTGATCCGGCGCGGGTCGGGGCGATGGGTTTTTCCGCGGGCGGGCATGTCTGCGCCGATCTGGCGACGCGATTCGCGACGCCGACCTATGATCCGGTGGATGTTGCGGACCGGCAGGCGGTGCGGCCAATTGTCGCGGCGCCCATCTATCCGGTGGTGTCGATGTATCGACCCGAAGCGCATGAAGGGTCGCGGCGCAACCTGATCGGCGAGTCGCCCGATGCGGCGGCGCAGCGACTTCATTCGCCGCATGAGCAGGTGACGCCGGCCTGTCCGCCCTGTTTTCTGGTGCATGCTGAGGATGATGATGTGGTGCCGGTGGAAAACAGCCTGTTGTTGCGGCGGGCCTGGCGGGCGCAGGGACTGGCGGTGGATACGCATCTGTTCATGCAGGGCGGGCATGGTTTCGGGCTGCGGCGAGCGGCAGGGAAACCGGTGGCCGTCTGGCCCGAACTTTTTGTCGAATGGGCCGTCGGACAGGACCTGATGTCGACCTGAGATTGCAAAGAAAAACATTTAAAATCAATATAATATCAGAAATTGCGGTGTGAAGTTCTGCCCGATCGCATCACGGCATATTGACAGGCTTTCGCGTCGGGCGCATTTATGACACCGGTTTCCACGCAGCGACAACGGACCGGCACAAGCCGGCGTCGCTGCTGCGGGAAGGATGCAATCTGCACCTTTCCCACGTGAAATGCGGACCCGGTCGGCTCGGATCGACCGGGAAAATGGGATGGGAGAGGAAAGCTGATGACTGGAAAGGGCAATATTCATCGTAATAATCGGCGCTGGCTGACCGGCGCGTCTTTCGCGGCGCTGATGCTGGCGATGCCGGCCGGCGCGCTGGCGCAGGACGCGGCAACGCAATCCGCGCCGCAGGCCGCGCAGGACGCCGCGCCGGAGGGTGAGGTCGCCGACATCGTCGTCACCGGCTTTCGCCAGTCGCTGGGCGCGGCAATCAACCTGAAGCGCCAGACGGTAGGATCGGTCGATGCGATCGTGGCGGAAGACATCGCCAAATTCCCCGACCAGAATCTGGCGGAATCCCTACAACGCATTCCCGGCATCTCGATCCAGCGCGACGGCGGCGAAGGGCGCGCGATCACGGTGCGCGGTCTGGGCGCGCAATTCACGCGGGTCCGGGTGAACGGACTGGAGACGGTGGCGACATCGACCGACGGCGCCAGTTCCAACCGCGATCGCGCCTTCGACTTCAACGTCTTCGCGTCGGAGCTGTTCAGTTCGCTGGTGGTGCACAAGACGGCCGAGGCTTCGCTGGACGAAGGATCGCTAGGCGCGGTGGTGGACCTCAACACCGGCAATCCTCTGGCGGGGAAGGATGGTTTTACCTTCGTCGGCTCCGCGACGGGTTCCTATAATGACCTCAGCAAGAAATGGGGGCCGCGTCTGGCGGGGCTGATGTCCTGGAAGTCGGCCGACGGGCAATGGGGCGTGGCGCTGTCCGCCGCTTACTCCAAGCTCGACACCAGGCAGATGGGCAATAATACGGTGCGCTGGTCGCAGGCGCGGTTCGACAGCGTCGATGGCGTGCCCTGCTTCACCCAGCCCAATAGCGGCGGTTCCTATGTGGCGAGCGCGGCCTGCAACGAGGCGGCGCTGGCCTTTCACCCGCGCATTCCGCGCTATGGCGAAATTGCGCAGGAACGCGAGCGGCTGGGCGTGACCGGATCAATCCAGTGGGCGCCGTCCGACGCGACCAAGGTGTCGATCGACGGCCTCTTCTCCCGCTTTCGCGAGACGCGCGAGGAGAAATGGGGCGAAGTGCTGCTGCGCTCCAACGAACGCTCGATCGACGTCGTCAACCCGACCTATGACGACAAGGGCAATATGGTGTCGGCGACGCTGAATGACGCCTGGGTCCGCACCGAACATTATTTGCGCAAGTCGCAGACCAAATTCTATCAGCTGGGCGCGACCTGGGATCAGGATGTCAGCGACAGCTTCCGCTTCACCCTGCTGGGCGGCTTCTCGAAGTCGGACGCGTCGATCCCGGTCGAAACGACTTTGGTGTTCGATGATCGCGATGCGCAGGGTTATAGCTATGACTATAGTAATTCGCGCAAGCCGGTGCTGACATTCGGCACCAGCGTTACCGATCCGGCCAATTTTCAGCTGGCGGAAATTCGCGACCGGCCTTCCTCCACCGTCAACAAGTTCCGCACCGCACAGTTGCGCACCGAATGGGATGTGGCGGACGGCTTCACGGTCAAGGCGGGCGGGGTCTATCGCCGCTTCGCCTTCGATACCGAAGGCTATACCCGCGATACGGTGGTGTGCGGTAATGGCGGTGTGGACCGGGTGCTGGGCACGGTGAACTGTTCGCCCACCAGCGCCTTTGGCCCCACCGCCATCTATGGTCTGCCGGTGACGTCCGATCTGGCGCAACTGTTCACGCTGAAGGGCGCGGGCGCGCCGGCGGGGACGACGACGCAATGGCTGGTGCCCAATCTGGCGACCGGCACCGATTACACCAACCTGTATGAGCGGGCGCTGGCGGTGGATGCCGGCAACACGCGCGGCGTCGTGGAAAAGACCACCGGCGGCTATATCCAGTTCGATGCCAAGGGCGAGATTTTCGGGCTGGAATATGCGGCCAATGCCGGCATCCGCTATGTGAAGACCGATCAGAGTTCGCGCGGTCTGAACAATGGTACGATGGTCAGCGTGTCGCGATCCTATGAGGATTGGTTGCCGGCCGCGAACATCGCCTTCTTCCCACACAAGGACATCATCGTTCGCGCCTCTGTCGCCGATGTGATGACGCGTCCGAGCCTGGGCAATCTGACGCCCGGCGGGTCTGTCGATGGGTTCAACTATCGCATCAGCTTCGGCAATCCCTTCCTCGATCCGTTCCGGGCGACCGCTTATGATCTGGCGGTCGAATGGTATTTTGCGCCGCAATCGGTCTTTTCCGTCGCGGCGTTCAAGAAGGATGTGCAGAGCTTCCCGATCAGCCAGACCATCACCGGCACCTTCGCGTCGACCGGGCTGCCTCTGTCGGTCATCCCGCCCAGTTCGCCCGCCGCGATCCAGCCTGAGCGGCCGGAAGGCTGGGCAATCAACACGATCGTCAACGGCAGCGGCGCGAGTCTCAAGGGGATAGAGCTGGCTGTGCAGGCGCCCTTCACCTTCCTGCCCGGCTTCCTGTCGCATTTTGGCGGGATTTTGAACGCGACCTTCGTGGACTCCAGCGCAAGCTACACTGTTTCCGGCCCGGCTGTGGTCCCGGGCGGCGGCAATATCGCATCGGTGCGCAACGCCACTTTGTTCGGCCTGTCGAAGCGGGCGTTCAACGGCACGCTTTATTATGAAGATGAGAAATTCTCGGCGCGCGTGTCGGCCAGCTATCGCAGCGGCTATATTGATCAGAATAGCGGCACCGGCAATGTGTTCGAAGGGTATAACAGCACGGTCAATGTCGATGCGTCGGTGCGCTACAAGCTGACCGACTGGATCGAATTGTCGCTGGAGGGCATTAACCTGACCGACGAATATCGCGATCGCTACACCGATCTCGATGCCAACCGGAACTACGAATATCTGCACTTCGGGCGCACTCTTCAAATTGGCGCACGCTTCAAGCTCTAAGGCGCCCGGCCGGATCGCGTCTGCACGCGCGATCCGGCTATTTTATGGTTTCGAGTATAGGAGAGCATATGACGATCAGCCGCCGCGACGCCCTGACGGGAACATTGGCCGGCGGCGCGATCGCGCTGGGCGGCGGACCTGCTGCATTGGCCGCATCGGCTGCCCCGGCCGACTGGAAACGCGGTCTCGACAATCAGAGGGTCGCCGATCTGGGCGACGGACGTTTCCTCAATCCGCTGCTGTCGGGCGACCGGCCCGATCCCGCCATCCTGAAGGATGGCGCGGATTATTACATGACCTTTTCCAGTTTCGACAGCTATCCCGGCATCACCATCTGGCACAGTCGCGACCTGATCAACTGGCAGCCGCGCAAGGCGGCGCTGACGAAAAATATCGGTTCTGTCTGGGCGGTCAGTCTGGAAAAGCATGAGGGCCGCTATTTCCTCTATATTCCGGTGAAGGCCGAACCAAACAGCATCTTCGTCAGCCATGCCGACAATATCGACGGGCCGTGGAGCGACCCGATCGACCTGAAGCTGCATGATCATATCGACCCCTGCCATGCGGTGGGGGAGGATGGCAGCCGCTGGCTGTTCCTGTCAGGCGGGGACCGCATTCGCCTGTCCGACGATGGCCTGTCGACGGTCGGCGCGGTCGAGCATGTCTATGATCCCTGGCGCTATCCCGACACATGGGATGTGGAGGGATTTTCGCCCGAAGGGCCGAAGATTCATCGCCATGGCGGCTGGTTCTACATGCTGACGGCGGTGGGCGGAACGGCGGGGCCGCCGACGGGGCATATGGTGATCGCCGCGCGATCCCGCTCCATTCATGGGCCGTGGGAGCAGCATCCGGGCAACCCGCTGGTGCGCACCACGAGCCTTGACGAACGCTGGTGGTCGCGGGGGCATGCCAGTCTGGTCGAGGCGCCGGACAAGAGTTGGTGGGCGGTTTATCATGGCTATGAAAATGGCCTATGGACGCTGGGGCGGCAGACTTTGCTCGATCCGGTGGAGTGGACGGCGGACGGATGGTTCCGTATGACCGGCGGTGACCTGTCGCAGCTCTTGCCCAAGCCGCGCGGCGGGCAGGCACTGCCGCATGGCATGGCGCTGAGCGATGATTTCCATGACCTCAAGCTGGGCGCGAAATGGAATTTCTTCCGGCCCGCGCCCGACGAGGCGAGGCGGGCGCGGGTGGCCGACGGTGCGCTGATGCTGAAGGGACGGGGCAAGGCGCCAGTGGATTCATCGCCGCTGCTGCTGATCGCGGGCGATCCGTCTTACGAGTTTCAGTGCGACATAGAGATTGCGCCGGGCGGGACGGCGGGGCTGATCCTCTTTTATGACGACAAACTCTATTGCGGACTGGGTTTTGACGAGGCGCGCTTCGTCACCCATCAATATGGGATGGAGCGGGGACGGCCGGCCAATAGCTATGGTCGGCGGCTGACGATGAAGGTGACGAACACGCATCATATCATCGCCTATCATCTGTCGGGCGATGGCGGGCGGACATGGCAGCGGTTCGACCGGGGCATGGAAGCATCGGGCTATCACCATAATGTGCGCGGCGGTTTCCTGATGTTGCGGCCCGGCCTGTACGCCGCCGGGCCGGGCGAGGCGCGGTTTCGCAACTTCCGGTTCCGCGCGCTATAAGGCCAACCGCCATTCGGGCCTGACAGGCTGGACATGGTTGAACGCGTCATGGGCAGCGTCCCGTCTTTGCGCCCGATGTGCTTATTTCGCTCCGTCATCATTGGAATGGTGACCGGCCTGAAGCGGCATGGACCAGTTTCGATCGACCGGAAGCTGGCGATAAAGCGACAAAAGCACCGCAAAATGCGTGCGAAATTGTCGCCTTATGTCGCTTTTGCCAGACCAGCACGGCACGATTTGTCGCGCGTCTTTTATCGACAATAGAAGGAGCCGGTCGCAGGATAGGAGAGGGTGATCCGGTAGGACAGTGAATTGCTGTCGCGTCGAGTCCTTTCGGAGCGCAAAGTCCCCCAGGATTGCCAATGCCGCCTTTTCCGCGCGGCTACTCCACGCCGGTCCAGCCGCCGCCCATCGCCTGATAGAGGGTGACGCGCGCGGTCAGTGCGTCCGCCTGCGCCTGCACCAGCGCCAGTTCGACCGAGAAGAGCGAGCGCTGTGCGTCGAGCTGCTCCAGATAGGGGGAATAGCCGGCGCGGTAGCGGTTGGAGGCGAGGCGAAAGCCTTCGGCGGCTGCCTCCCGCTGGCGCTGGAGCAATTGCACCTGTTCGTCGCCATGCTTGATGGCCGCCAGCGCATCTTCCACGTCGCGAAAGGCCCCGAGCGTCGCCTTGCGATAGGCGAGTGCGGCCTGATCGCGCTGGGCTCCCGCCGCTTCCGCCCCGGCGCGCAGGCGTCCGCCTTCGAACAGCGGGGCGAGGATGCTGCCGCCGATCGACCAGATGGTGATCGGATCGGCGAGCAAGGTGGAAAAGGCTGCGCCGCCCGACGCAGTCAGGCGCAGTTGCGGCAGGAATGCCTTACGTGAAGCGGCCAGCGACTTGTCGGCGGCGGCCAGTTGCAATTCGGCCTGCGCAATGTCGGGCCGACGCCGCAGCAGGTCGGACGGCAGGCCGTCGGCAATGGCGGGTTGGGTGAGGGCGGCGAGCGCCGCGCTGCGCGCAATGCCGCCCGGTAGTTCTCCGGTCAGCAGGCGCAGGGCGTTTTCCTGTCGCGCTATCGCCTGTTGCAGCGGGGGAATGACCTGCGCCGTCGCCTGATATTCGGCCTGCGCCTGCGCCAGTTCCAATCGGGGCGAATAGCCCGCGTCGCTGCGTCGCTGCGCCAGTTTGAGCGCGGCGGCGCGGGCGTCCAATGTTTGCTTCGCCACCGCCAGTCGGGCGTCGAGCGCCAGCAGCGTGATATAGCCGCTCGCCGCCGTGCCGGCGACAGACAGGCGAATGGCGTCGCGCGCGGCCTGGCTGGCGAGCCAGGCGGAGCGGGCCGCCGACGCGCGGTCGGACAGGCGGCCGAACAGGTCGGCTTCCCATGCGGCCTGCACTTGCGGCTGGCCGGCGGTCTGTTCGATCGGCTCGCCAAAGGCGTTGACGGTGCGGGAGTCCGTTACGCCGCCAGTGGCATCGATCGTGGGCAACAGGGCGGCGCGGGCGATGCCCTGTTGCGCTTTGGCTTCGCGGATGCGGGCGGCGGCGATGGCGATGTCGATATTGCTGGCCAGCGCCTGTTCGACCAGCGCGGTCAGGGCCGGATCGCCAAAACCCTGCCACCATGTCCGGTCGAAGGGGGCGGTGGGACCGGCGTCGGTGCGCCATGTGGGCGGCGGCGTGATGGGGGCAACAGGAGTGGTTTCGACCACGGGGCCGGCGCAGGCCGCCAGAGACGCCAGCAGCAAAAGGGGCAGCTTGCGCATCAGTCGTGCGTATGGATTTTGATGACGACGGACATGCCGGGGCGCAGCCGTTTCGCGAGATCCTGTCCTGGATCGATCCGCACCCGCACGGCGATGCGCTGCGCAACCTTCACGAAATTGCCGGTTGCATTGTCTGCCTTGAGCACCGCAAATTCCGATCCGGCGGCGGGCGCCATATTTTCGACATGGCCGGTGAGCTTCGCCCCGCCCAGCGCATCGACGCGGAAGGTGGCGCGCTGGCCGACGCGCATCCGGTGGGTCTGGGCCTCCTTATAATTGGCGATCACCCAATGGTCGTGCGGCACCAGAAACATCAATTGCGTGCCCGCCGTCACATAGGCGCCGTTGCGCACGCCGATTTCGGACAATTGGCCGGCGACGGGTGCGCGGATGATGCTGTTGTCGAGGTCGATCTGCGCCAGATGCAGTTGCGCGCGCGCGCCCTCCACCGCTGCTTCCAGCCCGCTGCGCCCGACCAGCACGGACCGCACATCTTGCGTGCCGATCTGGCGGGTGGCGCTGGCCTGCTGCACGGTGGCCTGCGCGGCGAGCAGGGCGGCGCGGGTCTGGTCCCGTTCCCGCTCCGAAATCGAGCCATCGGCCACCAGCGCGTCGGCGCGGCGCATGTCGGCCTGCGCCTTCACCAGCTGGGCGCGGGCGCTGGCGATACCGGCTTCCTGCCCGGTCAGCGCCGCTTCGCGCGATCGCTGGCTTTGCTGCGAATTGTCAAGCGCGGCAATCTGGGCGGCGAGATTGGCCTTCGCCTGTTCGACCTTCGCCGCATAGATGCGCTGATCGATGGTGGCGAGGGTCTGGCCCGCCTTCACATCGGCAAAATCCTGCACCGGGACGGATGTGACATAACCGCTGACCTGCGGGCTGATGATTGTCACCTTGCCGCGCACATAGGCATTGTCGGTCTGTTCGGACAGGCCGGCGAAGGGCGGCAATTGCCAGGCGTAGAGAATGGCGGCGACGGCGGCGATCGCGATCGCGACGATGGCGATTACCGTCAGCCGCCCGCGCGCCGGCGGACGCCATCCGCTCTGCGGCGGATCGATCTGCGGATCGTGTGTCTGCGGTTCCGGCGCGGTGGTCGTCGGCTGGTTCATGCGTCCCCTTATTGGCTCCCTATACCCTTTTGCGCAGCCTGTTGCGCGGCCTGTGCCTGCATCATCTTTTGCTGGAGCAGGATGACCGGCGAAATTTCCCCCCGCCGGCGGATCGAATAGCGGATGGCGAAGCCCCAGAGCGCCGTCAGCACCGCTAACCCGCCGATCAGCAGGAACACATCGTTGAAAGCCAATATATTGGCTTCGCGCGCGACCTGCTGCGCCAATATCGCCGCGCCCTCCGCGCTGCGCAGCGCCGGATCGCCGATGACGCCCGCCACCGCGCCGCCGCCCGCCCGGATGCGCGCGGCGACCAGCGGGTCGGTCATCACGATATGTTGCACCAGTTCGTGCGAATGATATTTTTCGCGCACCACCTGAAAGGTGCCGAGCAATGTGGTGCCGAGCAAACCGCCCACGCTCTGGCTCATGCTGAACAGCACGACGAAGCTGACGAAATGCTTGCCACCCGCCAGCAGTGTGCGGGAAATGCCGATTACCATTGCCTGCGCCAGAAACAATATTGAGGCGAAGCCGATCAGCGCCTGGCTAAGGTAGAAATTGGCCGGGCGGGTGAGGTTGGTGGCGTCGGCGTCCATGAACGCGCCGATTGCGATCAGGATGACCGCGATGGTGATGGGCCGGCTGACATTGGCGGGGCGGAAGGTCAGCACCGCAGTCGCCAGCCCCGCCAGCGATGCGGCCAGGATGATAAGGTTGAGCGTGATCATCTGATCATTGATCATGCCCACGACATTGAGCAGGCCGACCGATCCGAACGCCTGTTCCGACAGCAGGATGCGCACGGAGGCGGCGACCAGCATCAGCCGCACCATTTCCCGCTTGCCCAGCCAGCGCGTGTTGATCAGCGGATTGGCGCGATGATGTTCGACCAGCAGGGCGGCGCTGACCAGCAGCACGCTGCCCACCAGCGACCAGCCCATCCAGGCGCGTTCCGTCCACCATTCGATTCGTGCTTCGGACAGCACGGCGATCAGCAGGCACAGGCCCGGCGCCAGCAGGCCGAAGGTCAGGAAATCCAGCGGTTCGAACACCTTTTCCCGCTCGCTGGGCGGCAGCGGTAGCGCCATGACGGCGGCGAGCGAGGCGAAGGCCAGCCCCATTTCGAACCAGTAGAGCATATGCCAGTCGCCCGATTCCAGCAGATGCGGGGAGAGGACGCGCGCGATTGGCGTTGCGAGTTGGGGGATGGATATGCCCATCATCACACCGGCAAGGCGTTTGGGTGCGGGCAGGCTCTGCATCAGGTACTGGATGGTCATGGTGGACAGGCCCGACGCCGCCACGCCGCTGGCCGCGCGCACCGCCACCGACGTCCAGAAACCATGGACGAACAAATGCATGATCGTCGTCAGCGCATAAGCCGCCAGCATGTAGCGGATGAAAGGCTGCAACCCATATTGCTGGCGATATTTGACCAGCAGCAAATTGGCGGTGACGTTGGTCATGAAATAGGCGGCGGTCAGCCAGGCGCTTTCATTGCTGTTGAGGCCCAGCGTGCCCTGCGCGAAATTGAGGTTCACCGTGACGAGTGCATTGCCAAGGCCGCCGGTGACGCCGATCAGACAGCCGATCGCGAAATAGAGGCGGCGGCGGCGCGCAGGATGATCAGGATTGGCCGGCGATCCCGGCAGGGTCGGGCGCTCATGCGGCTTGAAGGCATAGGGCGTCGGGTCGCTCATCCCGGCGCGCCGGGATGAAAAGGAGCAAGGCATCTCGTCAAACCCAAGAGCGGCGTTCCCGGCGAGCGTTGGTCGGCATCGCCCTTGATAACCGGGCCATGGGATCAGGCCAAGGCCATTGTTGCGTGCGGGCAATGTTCGTTCACAGTCCAGCTTTTCAAGATTTTGGAACAGATGTGACGATTTTATCTATCTGATCCGCAAAGCAGGGTGGGACTAGAAGAGGGGCATAGCCGGAAAGGAGTTTCGCCATGCTGACCATCGCCACCCCCCGCCTCAGCCCCGCCGAATGGGACGATGTTCAGGCGACCCTGACCGCCGTGGCCGATTGCGGCTGTGGCGAACCCGCCAATGCCGGGTCGCTGCGGTCGCGGATCGGCCATGTGGTCGATGCGCTGATCGGGCCGAAAAAGGCCGCGCCTGCGCCGCTGCCCGCCCATCTGCGCCCGGTGCGCGATTTCCTGTGCGAAACTGGCCGCACCCGCCAACTGGCCGAACGCCATGTCCCGTCCCTGTCGGCGCAGGGTTTCTCCCGCGCGCAGATCGAAGCCTTGGCGCTGCTCGGCGCCTGATCCCCAATTTCTCCGAAAAGGAACAGTCCCATGTCCATCCGCTCTTCCGACATCGACGCCGTCGATATGGTCATCCTGCCGCCGGTCCGCGATCTGGGCGACGGCTTTTCGGTCCGCCGCGCGCTCCCTTCGGCGCATCGGCGCATGGTTGGCCCGTTCATCTTCTTCGACCAGATGGGGGAAGCCGTATTCAACAGCGGCGAAGGGCTGGACGTGCGTCCGCACCCGCATATTGGCCTGGCCACCGTCACCTATCTGCTGGAGGGGGAGATATTGCACCGCGACTCCGTCGGGTCGGTGCAGTCGATCCGGCCGGGCGAGGTCAACTGGATGACGGCGGGCAGCGGCATCGTCCATTCGGAACGCACGTCGGACGAAAATCGCGCGAAGGGCGGCAAGCTGTTCGGCCTCCAGACCTGGGTGGCGCTGCCCACGCAGCATGAGGAAACCGATCCCGGCTTTTCGCATCACAAGGCGCATGAAATCCCCACGATCGAGGATGCAGGCACGCGGCTGACGCTGATCGCTGGCAATTCCGACGGGCTGGTGTCGCCGGTCAAAACCTTTTCCGACATGGTCTATGCCGACATCGCCCTGCTGGACGGCGCGCGCTATCAGTTGAAGGCCGAGCATGTCGAACGCGCCATCTATGTCGTCGCGGGCGAGATTGAGGTGGTCGGTCAGACCGGCGGCTTTGCGACCGGCGAACTGGTGGTGTTCAAGCCCGGCGCGGAGATCATCCTGCGGGCCAAGGGCGGTGCGCGGCTGATGCTGCTGGGCGGCGAACCGCTGCCGGAAAAGCGCAACATCTACTGGAATTTTGTCTCCTCCTCGGCCGACCGGATCGAACAGGCCAAGGCCGACTGGCAGGCCCAGCGCTTTGCCAGGGTGCCGGACGAGAGCGAGTTCATCCCGCTCCCGGCGTGACGGGACAGCATCCCTTCCTCCGTTCGGGCTGCGCCTGTCGAAGGGCTGTATTTGAAGAAAAGTGCGGGGCTTCGACAGGCGCAGCCCGAACGGAGGAAGTTTGGGAACGGGAAGGCTGGAGCTACTCGCCAGCGCTCCCGCCCCAGGCAGATCGATGACCCGCATCGGCCAGACTGGCGAGCTGGACAAATTCCTGCCGCCAATAGCCCGATTGCGGGCCGGCCAGCCTTGCTATGTCGCCATAGGTGAAGCTGCCCAGTTTCGTATCGCCGCGCAGTTTCTGGCCGAAGGCGGCGACGGCCGCAGCAAAGGCCATGTCCCCTCGCGGTCCGGCTGCGGCAGCGAGCAGGGTTGCGGGAATCGGTCGTTCGATCAGGCGGCTGCTGTCGCCTTCGGGCAATTTATAGCGCAGGCGCACGGTGGCGATGTCAGTGCTGTCGTCGGTGGCCGCCGCCGGGCGATTGGCGGCATATTTGCGCTGGCCGGTCCAGCCGGCTCCGCCTGCCGGTACGATTTCATAGAGCGCCGTCACCTGATGCCCTGCGCCGATTTCGCCGGCATCGACCCGGTCGTCGGCAAAATCCTCCTCCGCCAGCGCGCGATTTTCATAGCCGATCAGCCGATACTGGCTGACGGCTCCCGGGTTGAATTCCACCTGCACCTTCACATCCTTTGCGATGGTGAACAGGGTGGAGGAGAGTTCCTCGTCCAGAACCTTGCGCGCCTCCAGGACGCTGTCGATATAGGCATGGTTGCCATTGCCGAGGTCCGCGACCGCCTCCATCATCGCATCATTATAATTGCCCTGCCCAAAGCCCAATGTGGTCAGGGTGATGCCGTCTTCCCGGTTCTGCTTCACCATTTCCTCCAGACTTTGCTGGTCGGACAGGCCGACATTGAAGTCGCCGTCCGTCGCCATGATGATGCGGTTGATGCCGCCGGGCACCCGATGCGCGCGGGCAAGGTCATAAGCGATGGAAAGGGCCGGGCCGCCTGCCGTTGCGCCGCCCGCGTCCAGACCGTTCAGCGCCGCCTTGATCTCTGCTGGATCATGGCTGCCCTCCACCAGCGTTTCGACCCAGCCGGCATAGGTGATGATCGACACGCTGTCGTCAGGGCGCAGCCCGTCGGCAAGGGTGGAAAGGGCCTGCTTTACCAGCGGCAGCTTGTCCTGATCCTGCATCGATCCCGACACATCGACCATGAACACCAGATTGGCCGGTGGCCGCTGCGATCGGGCGACATCATAGCCGCGCAGGCCGATCCGCAGCAGCCGCGTGCCGGGATTCCAGGGTGTGGTTGCGACATCGGTGGTTACGCTGAACGGCGCGGCGCGATCGTCGGGCAGGGGATAGTCGTAGCGGAAATAGTTGATCATCTCCTCGGTTCGGACGGCGTCGGCCGGGACGGTCTGGCCGGCCAGTAGCATGCGCCTGACATTGGCATAAGCGCCCGTGTCCACATCCACGGCAAAGGTCGATACGGGATCGCTTGCGACCTGATGGATCGGGCTGACCGGGTGGCCGTCATAGTGTTCGCCGGACTGGGCGGCGGCGCTGTTGGCCATCTCATAACTACTCTGACTGCCGGGGGACTGACTGCATCCGGCCAGCGTCAATCCGAATATGAGACTGGGGAAGAGGGCGAGCGTGATTGCCAGGCGAGAGCGCATCCTGATTTCTCCACTATTGGGGTAGAGAGAAAATAGGAGCGATAAAATGTGGCTGGCAAGCGACGAATGGAGGTGTGCACCCGCGCTGCCCATGATAGGCGACACGCCCTTTTGCCCATTTTCGCAGAAATGCGTGGGTTCGAAGATGCCCTGCACGGCATCTGCACCGCAGTTGCGCCAACTATTGATCGATGTCGCCCCCTGATCTGCTTGGCGCGGCCGCATCCTGCCCTGACATGCAGGGAGACAAGATTGATGCGTTCCTCCGCTTTTCGCCTGACGGCGCGCTTTCGCTGGAAACTGGCGCCCGCGCTGCTGGTCGTCGCCTTGGGCGACTGGCTTTTCTATCAGCGGCATCTCTATGGCGGCTATCTGGGCCTGTTCACGCTTGCGGTGGCGGGCGCGCTGATCGCCGGGCGGCCGGCGGTGCGACGCGATCGGCGCGCATGGCTGGCGCTGGCGGCGGTAGGGCTGTTCAGTCTGGCGCTGGCCTATGACGCCAGCCTGCTCGCCTGGGCCTTATTCTGGGTCGCTATCGTCATGGCGGCGTTGTTGCCAGCGACGGCGCGGTTCGATGATGGGTGGCGCTGGTTTCAGCGCCTTGTGCTGCATGGGGTGCGTGCGCCCTTCGCGCCGCTGATCGATATGCGGCGTCTGCTGAAGGTGCGGGCGGCGGGGCGGTCGGGCCGGTTCAGCCTGCATGCGGCGCTGGCCATGTTCGCCCTGCCAGTGGCGGGCAGCGCGATCATCATCGCCCTGTTCGCGGCGGCCAATCCGCTGGTCGAACGGTTGCTCGATACCGTGCTGGTTCCCGACCTGTCGCCTTTGTTGGTCGTGCGTGCGCTGTTGTGGGCCATGATGTTCGTGCCGGTCTGGAGCCTGATGCGGCCGCGCCTGACGCGATGGTTGCTGCCGACATTCGACGGGCGCGGCGACCTGACGCTGCCGGGCGTATCGGTTGCGTCCATCACCCTGTCGCTGATCCTGTTCAACCTGTTGTTCGCCGCGCAGAATATGATGGATGCGGTCTGGCTGTGGGGCTGGGCGCCGATGCCCGCGGGCATGACCATGGCGGACTATGCCCATCGCGGCGCCTATCCGTTGATCGCCACGGCGCTACTGGCGGCCTTGTTCGTGCTGGTGACGCTGCGCCCCGGATCGGACACCGCGCGCGATCCGGCGATCCGCAGGCTGGTGATGGCGTGGATCGCGCAGAATATCATCCTCGTCGCCTCCTCCATGCTGCGCACGATCGATTATATCGACGCTTATTCGCTGACCCGGCTGCGCATCGCCGCCTTGCTGTGGATGGCGCTGGTGGCGTTCGGGCTGGCTGCGATCTGCTGGCGTCTGCTGCGGGGGCGCAGCGCCGGGTGGCTGATCAACGTCAATCTGGCGGTGACGGGACTGGTGCTGAGCGCGGTCTGCTTCATCGATCTGGGCGAAGTCGCCGCGCGGTGGAATGTGCGCCATGCGCGCGAAGTGGGCGGACGGGGCGTGGCACTGGATCTGTGCCATATGCGCCATCTGGGCGATTCCGCGCTGTTGCCTCTGCTCTCGCTGGAGCAGCGCGCCGATTTGCGCCCCGCCTTTCGGGAACGTGTGCAGGCGACCCGCATCTGGTTGATGGAGCGGTTGGAGGCGGACCAGATTTCCGGCCCGACCCTATTGGGGCAAAGGCGCCTGACGCAAGCGCATATACTGGCCGCGCGGACGAAGCCCATCGCCCTGCCATCGGGTGATCGCGGGTGCGCCGGCACCTTGCTGTCGCCGCCCGAACCGGCGCCAGCTCTGCAACAAACCGCGCCAAAGCCCACGCCCGCGTTGACAGGAGCGACCCCGAAATGATCCTATGCCCCATGCCCAGCACTATCTTGATCGTCGATGATGACCCCCATATCCGCCAGTTGCTCGTCTTCGCCTTTGGCAAGGCGGGGCTGGACACGATCGAGGCGGCCGATGGCGAGGCGGCGTTGGCGCAGGTCGAGCAGCAGGCCCCCGACCTTGTCATACTGGACATCAACATGCCGCGCATGGATGGGCTGGAGGTGTGCCGGCGGCTGCGCGCGAGCAATGACGTGCCGATCTTCTTCCTCTCCTCGCGCGATGACGAGATTGACCGGGTGCTGGGCATCGAACTGGGCGGCGACGATTATGTGGTGAAACCCTTTTCCCCGCGCGAAGTGGTCGCCCGGTCGATGGCGATCCTGCGCCGCACCGCTGGGCGTCCGCCGGCGGTGGAGAATGTGGGACAGATGCGCCACGGCCTGCTGAGCATCGACACCGAAAGCTGGTCGGCGCAGTGGCGCGCGCAGGAGGTCAGCCTGACCGTGACGGAGTTCACCATATTGCGGACGCTGCTGGCCATGCCGACGCGCATCTTTTCCCGTGACCAGATCATCGACCGGTTTCGCGGGCCGGGCTTTGCGCTGACCGACCGGACGGTGGACAGCCATATCCGCAACCTGCGCCGCAAATTCGCCGATGTCGGCGGGCTCGACATCATCGAGACGCGCGCCGGCATCGGCTATCGGCTGGGAGGATGCAGCGGGACGGCGCCGCCGGCATGATCGTGGCGATCAAGGCGTGGATTGCGCGACACTGGCCGGTGTTGCGGCTGCGCACTCTGCTGCTGTGCACCATGGTTTTTGTCGCCGCGCTGCCGGGCTTTGGCGCGATCTTCCTGCGCGTCTATGAAAATGCGCTGGTGCGCCGGACCGAGGCGGAACTGGTGGCGCAGGGCGCGGCGCTGGCGGCGAGCGCGGCAATTGTTTGGAAAGGCATGCCGGAACAGGCCGATCCGCCGACAGCCGCCGTGCGCTATCGCGACCGCGCGACGGAGATCGACCTGCGCTCCTCGCCGATCCTGCCGCCGCGCCCGGCTGCACGCGCGACGCAGCAGAAGCCCGATGGCGCGGCGCTGGCGCTGACGCGGCGGATGATGCCGGCCTTTCAGGAAACCAAGCTGACGACCCTGTCTTCCATATTGGTGCTGGACCATGAAGGCATATTGCTGAACGGGGCGGAGCGGGGGCGCAGCCTGGCCACCCTGCCGGAAGTTCGAATGGCGCTGGACGGGCGAGCGGCGACGGTGATGCGGGAAAATGCCGGCTATGTAGCGCGCTATCCGGCCGAATGGCTGAGCCGGGCCGCCGGCATCCGCCTGCACCATGCCCGACCGATCAGCGTCGATGGCAAGGTGGTGGGGGTGCTGCTGCTGTCGCGGTCGCCGCGTGCGTTGTCTCTGGGGCTTTATGAGGACCGCGGGAAGATAATGTTCGGCGTGGCGGCGATCTTCCTGCTGCTGCTCTTGTTATCGGCGGTGCTGTCCCGCGCGATCGTGCGGCCGATCGAGGCGCTGAGCCGGGCGACCCGCGAACTGGCGTCGGGGCGCCGCGCTTCGCCGCGTTCGCCGTCCTTGCAGGTGGTGGAGATTCAGGCGCTCTACCGCGATTTCGACCGGATGGCGGACAGTATAGAGAAGCGATCCCGCTATCTGCGCGATTTCGCTGCGTCGGTCAGCCATGAATTCAAGACGCCGCTGGCCGGCATGTCCGGCGCGATCGAGTTGTTGCAGGATCATGGCGCAGACATGGCCCCGGATGATCGCAGGCGCTTCCTCAACAATATGGGGGCGGACGCGGCGCGCCTGTCCCGGTTGGTGCGGCGACTGATGGAACTGGCGCGGGCCGATGTCCTGGTGGGCGCGCGCGATGCGCGATCGGACGCTGCGTCCGTGCTGGCGGCGGTGGCGGATGCCATGACGACCGACCGCTTTGCCGTCATTGCTCATGCCGCCGAGACGGTTCCGGCGCTGGCGATCGATCCCGGCGCGCTGGAGGCGATCCTGACCACGCTGGTCGAAAATGCGCGTCAGGCCGGTGCGCATCGGCTGGATATTCAGGTCGGGACCAGCGAAGGCCATGCGTCGATCGATCTGCTCGACGATGGCTGCGGCATACCCGATGGCGACAGGGAACGCATCTTCGATCCCTTCTTCACCAGCCGGCGCGAGACGGGCGGGACCGGGCTGGGGCTGGCCATTTCCCGGTCGCTGCTGGGCGCCTATCGCGGCGAACTGCATTTGTTGCCGTCGGAGACAGGCGCCCATTTCCGATTGATCCTGCCAATGCCCTGAACATGGGCAAGGGTAGCGTCAGCCGGCGCTGATGCCCAATGTCTTGCGCGGCGCCTTGGTCTTGCGGACAGGTTTCGCCTTTGCTTCGACAATTATCGTGTCAGTCGCTGGCGCCGCAACAGTCTTCGCCTTGCGCGGGGCCTTGGGCTTTTGGGTCTTGGCGGGCGCGGCGCTTTCCACCGGAGCCGTCGCTACTGTTGGGGCGGCTTCGACTGGCGCTGCGACAATCGCCTTGGTTGCGGCCTTGGTTGCGGCCTTGCGTGAGGGTTTGGCCTTCGGCGTTTTGACTGGCTGGACTTCCGCCGGGGCGGGGCGCTGGCCAAGTCCGGTGCGCTGAGCGACGGCGCGGCGAATATCGGCATAGGCGGGCGCCACCAGAGGATAGCTTTTGGGCAGGCCATAGCGTTCGCGATACTGCTCCGGGGTCAGGCCATGGCTGGCGAGATGGCGCTTGAGCGTCTTGTACGGCTTGCCGTCGATCAGGCTGAGCAGGAATTCCTTCGACGCGAGGCTGCGACGGATACTGACGGCCGGCGCATGTTCGACAGCGGCCGGCGTGGGTTCCGGCGCTGCGACTTCACCGATGAGCGCTGCGCGGGTCGACTGGATCAGCGATGCCAGATCTCCGCTGTCGACATTATTGTTCGCGACATAGGCGCTCAACAACTGGACGGTCAGAGTGGTGTAGTCGGGCAGATCATTCTCGGCCATGGATATCCTCGCTTCAGGAAAACAGCTCTGGTTGTTGCCATGAAGTTCGATCCATGGCGATTGAAGCGGACATTTGCGCGCTACTGACACATTAGTCAAAGTAAAGTGACGGAAATCGCACGGCGCGCCATCATGGATTGTTCGCGCGCCTGCCATGTGAATGTCTGGCCATAATGACATGGCGAGATATTATCGCGAAGTGATGAAGACTGTCAGGACAGTTCCAGCAGACGGGATGCATTATCCTTCATCAAAAGAGGTAAGATTTCTTCCCGAAAACCGGCTTCGCGCGCAGCTTCCATCCATTTTTCGGGCCTGATGAGCGGCCAGTCCGATCCGAAAAGCATTTTATGCTTCAGCTGACTATTGGCATATTGAATAATCTGCTTCGGGAAATATTTGGGCGACCAGCCCGAAAGGTCGATGAAGACATTCTCCTTGTGCAGCGCCATTGACAGGCTTTCGTCCGTCCAGGGCCAGCTGGGGTGGGCTAGAATGATCTTCATGTCAGGAAAGTCGACGGCGACATCATCCACCAATATGGGCTGGCCATATTTCAGCCGCACCCCGCCGCCGCCGCGCATGCCCGTCCCCATGCCCGAATGGCCGGTGTGGAAGATGGCGGGCAATCCATATTCGGCGATGACTTCGTAAATGGGATAGGCGACCCGATCGGCCGGATGGCAATCCTGCATGATGCCATGGAACTTGAATCCTTTGACGCCATAATTTTCGATCAGGTCGCGGGCTTCGCGCGCGCCATATTTGCCTTTGCGCGGATCGATGGAGGCGAAAGGGATGACGATGTCGCTGTCGTTCGCCGCCAGTTCCGCCACTTCATAATTGCTGATCCGCTTGGCCCCGATCCCGCTTTCGCAATCGACCGTGAACAGGCAGAAGGCGATATTCTGTTGTCGGTAATAAGCGATCGTCTCAGGGATGGTCGGGCGCTTGCGATCCGCCTTGAAATAAGCGGAGGCAGCGTCGAAATATTGGGCCATTACCGGGTCTTCGGGGTCATGGCACGACACTTCGGCATGGACATGCATGTCGATGGCGGTGACTTTGGTTGGATCAACGGGCATTGGCGGTGCTTTCCAGTTTCTTGTCTTCATTGGCGCGGTGGATGACATAGGCGCGGATGGTGTCGATCTGGGCGGGGGTGAAGATCGATGCGAAGCTGACCATGCCATTATCTTTCAGCGCGCCATCATGGACGATCATCTGCCATGTCGCCTTGTCATTGAGCGCGGCGCTGCGGCGCAGGTCGGGGACGATGCTGCCCCCGACCGCCGCGTCGCCATGGCAGGTGCTGCAATAGCGACCGAAGCGCGCAGATCCTGCTGCTATATCCGCGGCGCTGGCGGTGGAGGGCGGCGGATCGAGCGGCATGGCGTTATGAGGCGGCGGCGCGGGTAATGTGCCTTTCCCATCCAGTTTGAACACCAGCAGCCGGCTGATATTACGGCTGGGACCGCTCTTGTCGGAAAGGACGCCGGGTGCCAGCGCCCAGACGCCGCCCCAGCCGGCCATCACCGCGACATATTGCTGCCCATCCAGTTCATAACTGATGGGTGCCGCAACGATGCCGGTCTGCGCCGGGAAGGACCAGAGCTTGCGGCCGTCCGCGCTGGCATAGGCGTTGAAATCGCCGGTCGCGGTCCCCTGAAACACCAGATCCCCGCCGGTCGCCAGCAGGCCGCCATTCCACGGCCCCTTATAGGAAACGCGCCATTTTTCTCTCTGTGCTACCGGATCCCAGGCGATGAGCGCGCCAGTGGTGGCCTTGAGGGCTGCCTCCCGCACCGCCTTGTCGGCGGGCATGGCGGCCGCGGCAATATCGACGCCCACATTGAAACCCAGCTTGTCGGCTTTCCACCCCTTTTCGGGGATATAGGGGAAGGCGGCCAGATTGGCGGGGATGAAGACGGTCCGGCTCTTGGGATCGAAGGCCATTGGGTGCCAGCTATGCGCGCCGGTCGCGCCGGGGGAGCCGATGAAGGGCTTGCCAGTCCTGTAATAGCGGGCATCGGGATTTTCGATCGGTCGCCCGGTCTTCATGTCGATGCTGCTGGCCCAGTTGACCGGCACGAAATTCTGCGCCGACAGCAGCTTCCCGTTGGTGCGGTCCAGCACATAGAAGAAGCCATTCTTGGGCGCCTGCATCAGCACCTTGCGCATGGCGCCGCCGATTTCCATGTCGGCGAGCATGATATGCTGGGTGGCGGTGAAGTCCCAGCTGTCGCCGGGCGTGGTCTGGTAATGCCAGGCATATGCGCCCGTCTTTGCATGGACCGCGACAATCGAAGACAGGTAGAGATTGTCGCCCTTGCCTTCCGATCGATAGGCCTGATTCCACGGCGACCCGTTGCCCACGCCGATATAGAGAAGATCAAGCTCCGGGTCATAGGCCATGGCGTCCCATACCGTGCCTCCACCCCCCTGTTTCCACCATTCGCCATGCCAGGTGGCGGCGGCCTTCTTCAGATAGTCGGGTTCCTGTTCCGTGCCGGGCTGGGCCGGGACGGTGTAGAATTTCCAGCGCTCCTTGCCCGTGTCCGCATCATAGGCGGCGACATAGCCGCGCGCGCCAAATTCCGCGCCGCCATTGCCGATAACGACCAGCCCGTCCACGACGCGGGGCGCGCCGGTGATGGTGTAATTCTTCGTCTGGTCGATCGTCACCACATTCCATACCGGCTTGCCGCTCTTGCGATCGATGGCGATCAGTCGGCCGTCCAGCGTGCCGACGAACAGCTTGTCGCCCCAGGCGGCCACCCCGCGATTGACCGCATCGCAGCAGGCTTTGACCAGCGTTTCGCGCGGCACTTGCGGATCATAGGACCAGAGCAGCTTGCCGTTGCGCGCGTCATAGGCTTTCACCATGCTCCATGCCGTCGAGACATAGAGGATGCCGTCGATGAAGAGCGGGGTCGCTTCCTGCCCCCGATTGGTGTCCATGTCTGTCGACCAGGCGAGGCCGAGCTTGCCGACCGTCTGCTGATTGATGGCGGTCAATGGGCTGAAGCGCTGTTCGTCATAGGTGCGGCCGGTCGAAAGCCATTCGGCGGGTTTGGCGGCGATGATGCGGGCGGCGTCGACGCCGCCGGTGGAAGCCGCAGCGGTGGCGTCCTCGCTCCGCCCCTTGCCACAGGCCGACAATGCCAGACTGGTTCCCAACAGCAGTGCAATCGCGACCCGCATCCTCTTCCTCTCCAATTGTGGCGCGGATGTTTTCATCCGTCGCAGCGCATTTAATTGACCATCCGCGCGCCGGTCCAATAGGCGGCGCGCAGGGCCTTCTTGTCCATCTTTCCGGCGGCGGTCCGGGGAATGGCGGGGACGAAGGCGACGCTTTTGGGCGCCTTCACCCCGCCCAGCCGGGCCTTGGCATGGGCGATGATCTCCATGTCCCCGATATTGTCGGCGACGACAATGGCATGCACGGCCTCGCCCCATTTTTCATGCGGGATGCCGATGACTGCGCATTCGCGCACGGCGGCCAGTTCGGTCACGGCGGCCTCTACTTCGGCAGTGAAGACGTTGAACCCGCCCGAGACGACCATGTCTTTCTTGCGATCGACGATGTAGACATAGCCGTCCGCGTCACGCCGGGCGATGTCGCCCGTATGGTGCCAACCATGGGTGCGGATTTCGGCCGTGGCTTGCGGCTGCGCATGATATTCGCGCGACACCAGCACGCCGCGCACCACCAGTTCGCCGGCTTCACCATCGGGCAGCAGGCGGCCCTCCTCGTCCATGATGGCGAGCGTCACGGAACGGGTTGGCCGGCCGCAGCTGGCGAGCCGTTCGGGTCGGTCGCCCGCCGCCGCGGCTGAGACATCTTCGGGCGGCAGCCAGGTGACGATCATCGGCGATTCCACCTGGCCATAGGCCTGACAGAGGCAGGGGCCAAAAATGTCGACCGCGCGTCGAAGTTTCTCCGGGGAAACGGCAGAGCCGACCAGAAGGAAGAATTTCAAAGACTTGGTGTCGCTGTCGGCCAGTTCCGGCGCGTCCAGCAGGCTGTATAGCGCAGTCGGCGGCAGATAGAGATGGGTGACGCGATGATGCGCGATCGCCCCCAGTACGGCAGCGGCGTCGAAGCCGGGCAGGATGACCTGCGTCGCCCCCAGCGACAAGGTCGCCAGCGCCACCGGCCCGGCGGCATGGGTGATCGGCGCGACGACGAGCGAGACAGGTGCGGCCGTTTTGCCATCGAGCGCGCCGGCCAGCGTCTCGATCATCGTGCCCCAGCCAAGGTTGGTGACGACCACGCCCTTGGACGGTCCGGTGGTGCCGCCGGTGGGGAAAAGGCCGACAATATCGTCGGGCTTGCCGAAGGGATCGGAAAAGTCCGGCAAACTGTCCATGTCGTTGTCGCATAGAAACTGGTCGAGCGAAGGATCGCCGTCATAGGAGCGATCGAGACAGACGAAATGGGTGAGGCTGGGCACCCGCGCCTTGAGCGCGGCGACGTCTGCCGCCTGACTGCTATGGTAGAAGAGCCAGCCGCAGCGCACATAATCGAGATAGGCGGCGTTGGCGTCGATCGCGTTTCGGGTGTTGACCGGCACCCATTGCCCATTGGCGCGCCAGATGGCGAGCAGCGCCGCCATCATCGTTACGCTGTTTGGGCCATAGAGCGCAATCGGCTGCTGACTGCGGAAACCCGCCGCATGCAGCGCGGCGGCGATCCTGATCGTCAGCGCCCTGACCGCAGCGAAGCTCATCGTCTCGCCGCTGGTCCCATCGACCAGGCAGGGCCGTCGGGGATCAAGATCATGGCCCCGGTCGAAATAGTCGATCGCGCGCATCCCATCAGCCCCAGCGGTTGATCTCCGGGCCGGGCGCCCAGATCGCTTCGGGGTTGGGGACGGTGGCAAGGCTGAGCGCCTGCGCTACGGCGGGCCGGGTGCGCAGCCGCGCTTCCCAGGCGTTCGCCAGCGGCGCGGCGGCAAAGGCGTCGGGCAGGATCGCGCGCATCCCCGCCAGCCAGGCATAGCTCTCCAGATCGGCGATCGAAAAATCGCCCATCAGCCAGTCGCGGCCATCGGCCAGTTGCGCCTCGACCTTTTCGACCGCCTGCGCGATCTTGATGCGGCTGTCGGCCAGTTGGGTGTCGTCCCTCTTGCCTTGCACTGCCTCTGTCCAGCGCGCCGCGAGATCGGCGCTGGCGATGCCGGCCGGGACGGCGGGCGGCGGCGCGGCGGCGTTGCCGAGCGCGGCGGCGGCGGGGGCCACACGCTCGATCACATAGCGGCACCAGGCCATCATCTGCCAGCGAGCATAGGGATCGGCCGGGCGGATCGCCGGGCCGCTGCCGACTTCGTCCAGATAGCAGGCGACAAAGACGCTGTCGGTCATGGCGACGCCATCGACCAGCAGCACGGGGCCTTCGCCTTCGATCGACTGGTCGACTTCGATGGGATGGGGCAGGGTGGCGGAGTGCCGTTCACCCGCGACCAGATCGATTGCGCGCAATTCCAGGTCGACGCCTTTCTCGAAGGCGGCGGCGAGGACGGTGAAGGACGGGCCATTGGGCTGGCCATGATAGAGGATGCCGGTCATGCAGGTTCGCTTTCGAGCAGGGTGATGCGGCGGGCGAGGTCGGTACGGCCGAGCGCCCAGCAGGCGCGCGTGGCCGGGCGCGCATAGATGGCGCGCAGCCAGCGCATGATGTTGGGGGTCAATGCGTCGTTGCAGAACTGCGGCTGCGACAGCGGCATGGCGTAGGCGAGGTTGAAGCCGTTAATGTCGGCGAGGCTGTAGCTATCCGACGCCAGCCAGGCCCGCTCTCCCAGCGCCTGCTCCAGATAGCCGATGCCCAGCGCCACGCGGCGCTGCGACTCCGTCATTTCCTCCGTAGAAAATGCGCCATGGATCGCCTTGCGCCAGGCAGTGCGCCGTTCGGGCATGGGGATGCGGTCGATCGCGGCCTCCAGTTCGGCGGGGTCTTTCTGTCGGACCGAGGGACCGACGAACACGCTCCATCCGATCATCGAGAAACTGGGCGCGAGCCACTGGTCGAGAAATTTCATCCACCAGCGGGCACGCCATTGATCGACCGCATCGACCGGCATCAGGCGGGGGCCATCGAACGCCTCATTCACATATTCCATGATGGCGGTGGATTCGGTCAGCACCTTGTCGCCATGCGTCATGGCGGGAATGGTGCCGAGCGGGTTGACCGCCAGATAATCTGGCCGATGCTGATCGAAATTCAGCAGGTCCAGATAATGGCTGTCGAACGCAACGCCCTTTTCGAACAGGGCCAGCATGGGCTTTCCCGAATTGGCGTTGGGTTCCCAATGATAGAGTGTGACGTCGGTCATGCCGCTTATGTCTCCGAAAAGAAGCCGGTCGGGCCGTGCGCTGCCCGACCGGCCAAGGGGGAGGCCTAGAATTTCTTTTTCACCGTCACCGCCCATTCGCGCGGGTTGCCCGGGCGCGCCTTGCGCACGCCGGCACCCGCGCCGCGCAGGTCGAAGACGGAGAGATAATAATATTTGTCGAAGAGGTTGGTGACTTCGAACGAGACGTCGAGATCCTCGTCCGCATTCTGCCAGGTGACACGCGCATTGGCGAGGGTGTAGGCCGGTACGAAATTGAGGATGCGAGTGCCGTTGATGACCGCCGCGCCGCCGAACTTCTTGTCTTCATAGGTGACGTCGAAGCGCGGGGTCAGGCTGCCTGCCTTGTCCAGATCGATCTTATACTGCGCGCCCAGACTGAATTTCCAGGGCGGAGAGACGGGCGGATCATTCGCCGACACGCCACCCGGATTGGTCGGGTAGGACGCCGCGGCGCTGAGGCTGCTGGCGATATATTTGAAGTCGAGATAGCTGACCGACGCATCGATTGCGAGGCCATCCACCGGATAGGCGGAGAGTTCGGCTTCGAAGCCCTTCACCCGTGCGTCGCCGGCATTGAGGCGGGCGGCGCAGGGAGCAGTGGGGCAGGTCAGCACCGGGATCTGGATGTCGGTATAGTCGTTGATGAAGGCTGCGGCGTTCAACCGGACGCGGCGATTGAGAAAGTCGCTCTTGAACCCGATTTCATAGGCGGTCAGCTTTTCCGGGCGGAAGGCGATGACCTGCTCCGTGGTGAAGGGACGCGGGTTGGAGCCGCCGCCCTTGAAGCCGGTCGACACCGATCCATAGACCATCAGACTGTCGGTCAGCCGATAGTCTGCGGCGATGCGATAGTCCCAGCGCTTGGCGCTGTAATGCGCCGTCAGGCCCGACAGCGCCGTGACGATTTCGCTGACATTGCCATTGCCGTTATAATCGAGCGTATCTGCCCCTGAATAGCCGATGCCATAGGCCGCGCCGACCGGATCGAGGAAGTGATTGACCGTGCCGTCGAAATTCAGGCGATAATAGGTCTGGTCCTTCGTCTCCGCCGTGTAGCGCAGGCCGCCGCTCAGCGTCAGCCGGTCGATCGGCTTCCAGGAGAGGTGGGCGAACGCGGCCTTAGCTTCGGCTTTGGTCGGATCTGGCTGGCGGAATTGCAGCGGATAGACCGGGACGTAGCGAATGTCCTGCAACGAGTCATAGGTCGATTTCTGTTTGAAATAATAGCCGCCGACCGTGGCGTTGAGATTGTCGCCCAGTTCCGCGTTCAGCCGGACTTCCTGACTGAAGCTCCAATTTTCCAGATAATTGCGGCCAAAGCCGATATTGGCGGGCGAAACATCATCATCGGAATCGAACTGGGTGTTGAAGGTGCGGTATCCGGTGATGGAGGAGAGTTTGAACGCGTCGGACAGGGCGTAATTGATCTGTCCCGATACGCCCCAGCCCTTGTACAGGCTGCGATCCGTGCCCTGCGTCGCGGCGAGCGGCGTGCCGGCGGCGCCATAGGGATCGACCGGGATGGGCGGGGTCCATGTGCCCGCCGGCTGGCCGGTGCCGATATAGTTGCAATAGCGGCCGCAGATGAAGCGATCATCATAGACGACGCCGGGCGCCGGGTTGGTGTTGGGCGAATTGACCGGGTTGGTCGCGATCAACACTTCGCCAGCGATCGTATGTTCGTCGCGGGTGTAATCGCCGATCACCGTGACATCCAGCTTGTCGCTGGGTTCCCAGAAGGCGATGGCGCGGATGGCCTGATAGCCAACGCCGCCCAACTTGCTGATGGTGCAGTCGCCGGCCGGCTGGGTCGACGGGATGCCGCTGCCCGGATTGGCGCAGCCATAGTCGATCCGGTCGACAAAGCCGTCCTGCTGCTTGGCGACGCCGGAAATGCGGACGGCCAGCGTGTCGGTGATGCCGAAATCGGCGGCGGCGCGGATGCCGATGCGGTTGCGGATGCCGTAATTCACCTCGACAAAGCCGCCGCCGTCTCCGGTGGGGCGCTTCGAATAGAGCTTGATCGCGCCGCCTTCGGCATTGCGGCCCGCCAGTGTGCCCTGCGGCCCGCGCAGGATTTCCACGCGATCGAGGTCGAGCAGTTCGAACACGGCGCCGGTCAGCTGCGGATAGTAGACATCGTCAATGTATATGCCGACGCCCGGTTCATAGGCGGGGTTGAAGTCATTCTGGCCGACGCCGCGGATCGACGCGGTGATGGACGGGCCGAAGGATGCGCCCTGCGGCTTGAGCGAGACGTTGGGCGCGGCGTCGGCCATCTGCGCCAGATTGGTCTGGCTCTTGGCCTCCAGTTCCGCGGCGCCGACGGCGGTGATCGAAATCGGCGTGTCTTGCAGGCGCTGGGCGCGGAACTGGGCGGTGACGACGATGTCGGCGATGGAACTGGCGGGCGGCGCTTCCTGATCGGCGCCCTGGGGGGCAGGCTGTGGCGGTTGCGCCTGCGCGCTGGCCGGGGTGGTGATGGCGAGTATCGATGCCGACGCCAACAGGGCGCGCGCCATCATGGCACGAAGATCGTGTTGCATGGGAAATCCCCTCTCCTAAACCGGCTTTAAGATCCGCCCTGATCGAGCGCGACCCGCCGTAAACGCCTTCCGTGATATTGTTAGTAAGGCATACAATTTTTATCGATGCAAGGGGCTGACTGTCCCCGCAATCAATATTGTGGAGATATTTGCAACTATTGGGAGAGGGCAAATAGTAGCGGTATTTCCATTGGTGGTAGTCAGGATAACAGGATCGAAGATTTGCCGATGTCGGGCGACGGGACGATCCTGTTCAGTCATCGCATATGGCCCGCCGGATGGCGATCGGTGGCGTGGCGTTACGGATTGGGGGAGGAGGCGGAGGAGGGGAGCCGCCACAACAAAAAAGAAGCCACCCGCCGCTGTCAGAGAGGGGAAGGACAGCGGGCGGGTGGCGACCGGCGGCGAGCGGGGGGACGATGCCGCCGGGAAGGCGTGAAGATGGGTGCGCGTCAGTGCGTCAGCGGCGCGGTGGGGCTGGTCGAAGGGCTGACCAGAGGCGCGGTGCTGCTGTCCCCTTCGATGCGCTGTTCGGCGAGTTTGGCCTTTGCTTCGCCATAGCGGGCGATGATGTCGTCCTTGAACTCGGTCAGCTTGCCTTCGTCATAGAGTTTCTTGCCGACATAGCCGGCAATGGCGCCGAAAATCAGGGTGCGGATCATGAACATCTCCTTGCGACTGGTTGCGGAAGATAACCGGCGGCAGGCCGCGCGGTTCCCCGCCCGATCGCGCATGCGACGGTTTCCGCCTGACATGCGACGGACGGTGATGGGCCGGCCGATCGTGCGGGGTGGGGAGAGCGATCAGGCGGGCGCGTCGGCGGCCATCCCGGCCGGTGCCTCGACTGGTGCCTCGACCGGCGCCTGAGCGGACGGGCGATAGCGGAAATAGGCGTCGCGCGCGCGGGTGGCGGCTTCGACATAGGGCAATTCCTGCGCATCCAGCCGGGCCCGGAGCATCTCCTCCTCCTCCGGGGTGAGATAGCGTTCGTACAGGCCGATGGGATAGCCATAATGGGTGGATTCGTCGTCAAATTCCGGCGGCGCGGGGAAATCGGTGCGCCAGCGGTTGGTGTAGCTGTTCCACCAGACGCCGCGCAGCCGGCCCGCCGCCTCTTCCGGGGGCAGGGAGGAGAGCGGGGCAGGCTCTTCGGGCGGAACTTCACACTGTTCCTGATCGGCGTAAAACTCGGCTTCTTCCTCTTCGGACAGATACTCCTCTTCCGGCTCATAGTCCTGATAGAGGGCCGTGCGGGCGGCGATGAAGAGCGCGGCCGACGCGCCGGGGGAGAGGGCGCCGGCGATGGCGTCGACGGCGGGATCGACGGGATCGGGGGTGTCGGGCTGCGTTCCATCCAGCATATGCGCGTCCGCCATGGCGCGGGCGGAGGGTTCCGCGCCGGGGCGGGGGAGGTCATGCGCTTCGGCTTCCTGCCGGGCGATGTCCTCCGGGCAGATCAGGTCGAGAAAGGCGACGAAATCCTGCGCGACGACGCGGGCGAGGGCGGCGTCGGTGCCTTCGGCCGGGCTGTCGGCCATGCGATCGAGCCGGGAGAGCATCGACATGGCGAGGCGATTGTCATGGCGGTGGCGGGTGACTTCGAAATTGCCCTCGTCCCGGCGCACCGTTTCGGTGCAGCCCATGATGGCGCGGGCGAGCAGATCATCGGCCAGACGCGCGCGGGCGATGAGGATGGCCGCATCCCAGCCAAGGCGGAAGGCCGCGCCATCGCGGCGGTTGCGGAGGTTATAGGCGCTGCGCCCGGTGATGCGCACGGATTCGCAGGCGAGTTGCACGACGCCGCTGGCGGCGAGGGTTTCCAGAAAGCGGCGCTGGCGCGCGGGCGACCAGCCATCCTCGCGGATTTGCGGGGTGGGGAGGGGGAGATCGGCGTCGTGAAGGGACATGGGAGCCTCCGTGCAAAAGGGGTTTGCCGGGAGGATGGGGCGATTGGGGGTGTGTAGGACAGAGGGGGATTGGGTGTCGCGGCGGTTTTACCAGTTGCCGCCGGCGTCCTTGATGGCCTTGAGCAGCGCTTTCTTGCTTTCGGTGCGACGCGCGCCGCCGTTGCGGGGAATGTCTGCATCGGTGATGCCCAGTTCGGCGCGGCGGCGCGCGATCTGGCGGCCAAGTTCGGCCATGTCGATTACGGGTTCGCCTTGTTCAGCCGATAATGTCTTCGACGCCATAATCGCCCATGCTTTCTTCGCGGATACGCCTCTCCAGATACTCCATATCTGCGGCGGAGTGAAGGGCGAGCAACAGCCGCGCCTGATCCAGTCGGTCGCGCGCTGTGCCTGACGCATATTGGCCCATTCGGTCGGCGATCAAATCTTCCACCGAAATGATGCGGAGCAGCGCGGTTTCGCCGACCGGGCGAACAAGGCGGATATGGGCGGCATCGACATTGCCATCCATCGGCACGTCGGCGACGATTTCGAAACCCAGTCTGAAATCGGGATGTATCCAGCCGCGCAGCGACTGGCCCGAACCCGATGGGCGAACAAACCCGGCGCGCTGCATTTCCTCTTCCAGTTCGGCCTGTCCAATGGCGCACAGGTCGAAATCGCCAGTCGTCAGCGCGCTGACAGAATAAAATTCGGCCGCGGCGCCACCAACGAGGATTGGGCGAGAAAGGCCGCGTGCGACCATGGCATCGCTGATTTGCGCGAGGAGGCGGAGGGCCGCTTCAAATTCGGGACGGTAGGCGGACATGGTTCAGGGATATTGCTGGCGGGTGTGTTTGACCGTCAACATCTCGATTGCGTCGGGGCCGATTCGGTAGACAAGCACATAATTGGGCGTGACGATCGCTTCCCGCGTGTCGGGCACGCGACCGGCGCGGTGCATATGGGGATGATCGGCCAGACGTTCGGCCACATGGGCGAACAGGTCCGCATGGCGCAGCGCGGCGGCGGGATTGCGGTCGGAAATATAGTCGATGATGTTGCGGACGTCCTGTCGCGCCTTCTGGCGCCAGGCAATGTGCGCCATCAGGCGCGCTTGGCCTGTTTGGCTTCGATGATCGCGCGCAATTCGGCCATGACCTGATCGTGCGGGGTGCCGGGTCGGGGATCGGCAAGGCTGGCCTCAACCTCCGCGCGGAACCATGCGTCATAGGCTTCCGCTTCTTCGGTCGTCGCGAACTCGGACTCGATGGGGGTGAGCTTGGTCATGGATAGAATTTATCAGGAGTGTGGGATGGTGTCGATGGAACGCAATCTGCCCGCATCACTCCACGCAGATTTGCGTAGTGACCAAAATTCGGATATTAGCGATTTTGCTGAAAAGCAGCACCTATCAAGGGCGGCGTAGCCAAGGCCCGGATCGATCAAGGGCGTTATGCCCGGACGGCATGGAGGCCGGTGTGGGAAAGATGGATAGAAACCTGCTGGAGGTTTCGGCTAAGGAGATAGCTGGCAAGTTCGGCTACTATACCGACGAGGCAATGCTCCGTCCGGTAGGTATTCAAAGGCATGGGGTCACGCGGGTGGTGATGCTGTCGCTGAATGAATATGAGCGCCTCCTGCGCCGGGATCGTCAGGTCATACGCACGGAAGACCTTGATGACGAAACGTTCGACGCCATTCTCAACGCCGAAATCCCCGCAGAAGCCGTCGCGCTCAACTACCTCATGGACGATACCGCAACCGACTGACGTTCTGTCCTATTCCTATTTATGGGAATGGGAGGCGGCGCAGGGACGGGACGAGGGAGTCAAGGATCGTCCGGTCGTGGTCGTTCTTGCGGCGGTCGCGGAGGGCGATCTGATGCAGGTTTATGTCGCGCCGGTGACGACGAAGCCGCCGCGTGAGGCTGGCGGGTTCGTGGAAATGCCGATGGCAGTGAAGCGGCATCTGGGACTGGACGATGCGCGCTGCTGGATCGTGGCGGGCGAGGTCAATCGCTTTGTCTGGCCGGGGCCGGATGTGCGGCCTGTACGGGGCGGAGATGGGTCGCCTTATTATGGGAAGATACCGGGCGCGCTTCTGGAGAAGGTGCGGGTGGCGATGCGTGCTGGGCGGGTGCGGATTGTGAGGCGGGAAGAGTAGGTTGGCAATCACTGAGCCTGCCGGGCTGGGCATCGCCCTACATCGGCCGTTAGGTATTGTCGCGTTTCATCGGGAGCCATGCGGAGCAATCCGTGTAGGGTTGTTGGGCTTGTAGTCGCTCTGTACGGCTTGCCCTTTTGATTGGATCATGTGAGCCGCAATAACCGGGGTGCTGCACAATGATCCTGCGCTTTCCTTCTATATAATTTTTGCGAGACCATATCCAGCTTGCTGAGCCGCAATTTCGACAGGTTTGCGGTGGATACTTCGTCATTGCTGCCTCCTTGCTCCCGTGCAGCATATCGCAACCGATGGCCAAGCGCGACAGCGCAAATGGCAAAATTCAAGCTGAGAAATTACCTTATTCTCGCAGTCTGAATTAGGGTTGCTGCTAGATAACTGGTCGCGCTACTGTCTATTCGAAGGGGTATCAACAGCAATGCGTTATTCCAAACAGCTCATCAGTCGATGGCAGCCTCGGGTATTATTTGCTTCTCTGGCCCTTGTTACCTCTTGTGGCGGTATGTCGGCGACGGAGAGAGAGTGCCGAGGCATCATCAAAATGGATCTGCTTAATCCCGAAAATGCAGAGTTTTTTAATTTTAAATCTATTGATAAAATGAAATTTTCTGAGGGCGTGGCGAACAAAGTTTGGCGTGGGCACAATGTTAGTCCGAGTGAGCGCTGGAAATTTGGTGATCAACTAGATGGGCCGATAAATGATATAGTTAAATCCATGGATGGTGCAGAATATTATTCAATACGCGTAAAGGCCGAATCTAGGATTGGTTTGAAAGTTACCAGCCAATATGTTTGCGCTTTCAAACCGCAAAGTGGCTGTGGTTGCTTGGATGCCGATCTCGAATGAAATAATGGCAACTGGGATGCAGGTTATCCCACGCTGGTCTACCTGCATCGCTAAAAGTCCAATCACTCCGCCGCCAAAGCCTCCAGCCCCAGCAACGGCGCAAGATACCGCTCGGTAAAGCTGCGCGTCTCCTTCACTACCTTCTCTGGCGTTCCTTCCGCCACAACCTCGCCGCCGTTGACCTGCGGTCGCCTTCGGCTCACGCCGCCTTCCGGTTGATCGCGTTCGACCGTCCCCCGGACGGTCTCGGCGCGATCAAATGTCGAGATCCAGTCATTCTGCGGCCTCGGTCTTCGGCTGGGCCAAAAGGGGGGCGAGGTAATGGCCGGTGAAACTGCGCGGTTCCTTGACGACCTGCTCGGGGGTGCCGGTAGCGACGATTTCACCCCCTTTTACCCCACCCTCGGGACCGAGATCGATTATGTAATCGGCGGTCTTGATGACATCCAGATTATGTTCGATCACGACCACGCTGTTGCCCTGGTCGACCAGCGCGTGGAGGACTTCGAGTAGTTTGCGGACGTCCTCGAAATGCAGGCCGGTGGTGGGTTCGTCCAAAATATACAGCGTGTTGCCGGTGGCGCGGCGCGACAATTCCTTGGCGAGTTTGACGCGCTGGGCTTCGCCGCCGGACAGGGTCGTGGCCTGTTGGCCGACCTTGATATAGCCAAGGCCGACTTCGGCGAGCATGGCCATCTTGTCGCGGATCGGCGGCACGGCCTTGAAGAATTCGACCGCATCCTCGACCGTCATGTCGAGGACGTCGGCGATCGAGCGCCCCTTGAACTTCACCTCCAGCGTTTCGCGATTATAGCGCGCGCCGTGGCAGACGTCGCAGGTGACGTAGACGTCGGGGAGGAAGTGCATCTCGATCTTGAGCACGCCGTCGCCCTGGCAGGCTTCGCAGCGGCCGCCCTTGACGTTGAAGCTGAAGCGGCCCGGCTTGTAGCCGCGCGCCTGCGCTTCGGGGAGGCCGGCGAACCAGTCGCGGATATTGGTGAAGGCCCCGGTATAGGTGGCCGGGTTGGAGCGCGGGGTGCGGCCGATGGGCGACTGGTCGATGTCGATCACCTTGTCGCAATGTTCCAGGCCCGTCACCTTGTCATGCGGGCCGGCGACAATTCTGGCTCCATTCAGGGCGCGCGCCGATGCCGCATAGAGCGTGTCTATGGTGAAGCTGGATTTGCCCGATCCGCTGACGCCGGTGATGCAGGTGAAGGTGCCGAGCGGGATCGACGCGGTGACGCCGGTCAGATTGTTGGCGCGGGCATTGTGGACGGTGAGCTTCTTGCCCGATCCCTTGCGGCGCTTGGCCGGCACGTCGATGCGACGGGTGCCGTTCAGATAATCGGCGGTGAGGCTGTCCTTGTTCTTGAGCAATTCGGGCAGCGTGCCCTGCGCGACGATGGCGCCGCCATGGACGCCGGCGCCCGGCCCCATGTCGACAATATAGTCGGCGGCGCGGATCGCATCCTCGTCATGCTCGACGACGATGACGCTGTTGCCGAGGTCGCGCAGGCGCTTGAGGGTGACGAGCAGCCGGTCATTGTCGCGCTGGTGCAGGCCGATCGAGGGTTCGTCTAGGACGTAGAGGACGCCGGAGAGGCCGCTGCCGATTTGCGACGCGAGGCGGATGCGCTGGCTTTCGCCGCCCGACAGGGTGCCGCTGGTGCGGTCGAGGTTGAGGTAATCGAGGCCGACATTGTTGAGGAAGCCGAGGCGTTCCACGATTTCCTTGAGGATGGCCCTGGCGATCTGGCTCTGCTGGTCGTTCAGGTGATCGGGCAGGGCGGTGAAGAAGGCGAGCGCGTCCACCACCGAGCGGCGGGTGGAGACGGAAATGTCCTCGCCCGCGATCTTGACCGCGAGCGCTTCGGGTTTCAGGCGCGCGCCGTTGCAGGTTTCGCACGGCATGGCGGTCTGATACTTGGCCAGTTCCTCGCGCATCCAGGCGCTGTCGGTTTGCAGGAGGCGGCGGTTGAGGTTGCCGATGACGCCCTCAAAGGCTTTCTTGACCTCGTAGCTTTTCTTGCCGTCCTGGAAGCGCAGGGTGACGGGCTTGCCGCCGGTGCCGTGAAGGATGATGAGCTTCACTTCGCCGGGGAGGTCGGTCCACGGGGTGTCGAGGGAGAAGCCGAACTCCCTGGCGAGGGAGCCGAGCACCTGCATATAATAGGGGCTGGGCGGGTTGGACTTGGCCCAGGGGACGACGGCGCCCTTCTTGATCGAGAGGGCTTCGTTGGGGACGACGAGATCGGGGTCGAACTCCTGCCGTTCGCCAAGGCCGTCGCAGGCGGGGCAGGCGCCCAAGGGGGCGTTGAAGGAGAAGAGCCGCGGTTCGATGTCGGGAATGGTGAAGCTGCTGACGGGGCAGGCGAATTTCTCGCTGAAGACGATGCGGTTGAGGGGGATGCCCGCGCCCTTCATCTTCTTGTCGGTGGATTGCACTTCATCTTCGCGGCCGGGGACGACGCCGTCGGCCAGGTCGACATAGGCGAGGCCGTCGGCGAGTTTCAGCGCCTGTTCGAAACTGTCGGCGAGACGGGTGGCCATGTCGGCGTCCACGGCCAGGCGGTCGACCACGACTTCGATGTCATGCTTATATTTCTTGTCGAGGGCGGGGGCATCCTCGATCAGCATCATTTCGCCGTCGATGCGGACGCGGGTGTAGCCCGCCTTCTGCCACTCCGCGAGTTCCTTGCGATATTCGCCCTTGCGGCCGCGCACCACGGGGGCGAGCAGGTAGAAACGGGTGCCTTCGGGCAGGGTGGCGACGCGATCGACCATCTGGCTGACGGTCTGGGCGCTGATGGGCAGGCCGGTGGCGGGCGAATAGGGGATGCCGACGCGCGCCCAGAGCAGGCGCATATAATCGTAGATTTCCGTGACCGTGGCGACGGTGGAGCGCGGGTTGCGGCTGGTGGTCTTCTGTTCGATGGAGATGGCGGGGCTGAGGCCCTCAATATGCTCAACGTCCGGCTTCTGCATCATCTCCAGAAACTGGCGCGCATAGGCGGAGAGGGACTCCACATAGCGGCGCTGTCCTTCGGCATAGATGGTGTCGAAGGCGAGCGAGCTTTTGCCCGAACCGGACAGGCCGGTGATGACGACCAGGCTGTCGCGGGGCAGATCGACGTCCACGCCCTTGAGATTATGTTCACGCGCGCCGCGTACGGAGATATGGGTCAGACTCATGAATCGTTCTTTATTTGTTCGGAAGGTGCGGAGCAAGAGGCGGGCCGTAAATAGGTCCGGGCATCAGCAATGTGGTGGCCGAAAATGATGAGAGAGGGGCGGCGCAACATTGCCCAATATTGCTGTAATTATAATGATAGCGGAGATTACGGAAAATGGTTCGCCAATCGTCGAAAATTGATTTTATGTTCTTGCGATGCTGTTGCGCATTCGCGATGGACGGTTTTAGTAAACATAAATGATGGGGTTCGCGATTCGAAATAATTTCGTTGATGGAGAATCGGAATGTTACGGATATTGTCACAATTCAATACCGGTGGCGCAGCTGTTGGTATCGGCTATGATTCTCTGCTCGGCGAGGTACTTGTCTATGGCTCCATGGACAGCATTGTCCGACGTTTTTCTGTCGATGGGTCAGCGTTGGGCAGCTTTGACAATCCGGGCGAAGCCGCCAATGATTTCGATATTGATTTTGCCGATGTTGCGCTGACCCTGAGCGGTACGGCGGTCGCTGCGGGCAGTACCCTGTTGATCAACGGCGAAACGGGCGTCGCGGAAATTCGGGCAGTCAACAGCCAGACCGGCGCCGTGATCGCCAGCCTGACCACGGCCTTTGGCAGCAGCCATGTCGTGGGAGGCGCCTATCATGCGGCGCGGGGCAGCTTTTTTCTGGTGCAGGATCGCGTGCCGGCAACGCAAAAAAGCACGGTTGCGGAAATCGACGCAAGCACGGGCGCGGTGCTCAACAGCTTCGCCGTGGATGGTGATGGCTTTACGATCAACTTTGGCGATATTGATGTGGACCCCGCCACTGGCGACCTGATCCTGGTGAGCAGCGATGAAAGCAGCGTGCTGCGCGTGTCGCCCACGGGCACATTGCTGGGCACCATTGCATTGCCGTCCGGCATTGGCGGACTGGCGGGCATCGCCTTCATTCCCGGTGCGCCGGATGAAGCCTATGTCACCAACACCAGCGGGACGGTATTTCATGTGGCAGGCTTTGGCTATGCTGAGACAGTCACCGGCACCAACGGCGCCGATACGCTGAACGGTACAGCCGGAGCGGACGATATTTACGGACTGAACGGCAATGATGTGATCAATGGCCTGGCCGGCGACGACCGGATGGAAGGCGGCAACGGCAATGACACGCTGACCGGCGGCGCGGGCGCGGACCAGTTCGCATATGCGGCGCGCGGGTTTGGCGCGGATGTGATTACGGATTTCACTCTGGGTGTGGACCGAATCGACCTGTCTGCGCTGGGTATTGCCGATCTGGCGACCTTTTCCGATCGCATCAGTCAGGACGGCACGGATACGCTGATCAGCTTCTTCATCGGCAATGGGGCCGAGACGATCCGGATCCAGAATATCCTGCCGCAGCAGCTGACGGCGGCGTCCTTCATTTTTAACGATACGACGACGGCGCGAACGGTGAATGGCGGGTCATTTGCCGACATGCTGTTCGGCGGCAAGGGCAATGACACGCTGTCGGGCGGGGGCGGCAATGATGATCTGCGCGGCGGCGCGGGCAATGACCGGCTGGTCGGCGGCAGCGGCGGAGATGCGCTGACCGGCGGGGCGGGGGCGGATGTCTTCGCCTATGACGAGCGCGGTTTTGGGCAGGATGTGATTACCGACTTCACGCTGGGTGTGGACCGGATTGATCTGTCCACCTTGGGGATCGCCGATCTGTCGACCTTTGCCGATCGCATCAGCCAGGATGGCACCGATACGTTGATCAGCTTCTTCATCGGCAATGGGACGGAGGCGATCCGCATCCAGAATATCCTGCCGCAGCAGCTGACGGCGGCGTCCTTCATTTTTAACGATACGACGACGGCGCGAACGGTGAATGGCGGGTCATTTGCCGACATGCTGTTCGGCGGCAAGGGCAATGACACGCTGTCGGGCGGGGGCGGCAATGATGATCTGCGCGGCGGCGCGGGCAATGACCGGCTGGTCGGCGGCAGCGGCGGAGATGCGCTGACCGGCGGGGCGGGGGCGGATGTCTTCGCCTATGACGAGCGCGGTTTTGGGCAGGATGTGATTACCGACTTCACGCTGGGTGTGGACCGGATTGATCTGTCCACCTTGGGGATCGCCGATCTGTCGACCTTTGCCGATCGCATCAGCCAGGATGGCACCGATACGTTGATCAGCTTCTTCATCGGCAATGGGACGGAGGCGATCCGCATCCAGAATATCCTGCCGCAGCAGCTGACGGCGGCGTCTTTCCTCTTTAACGATACGACGGCCGCGCGGGCGGTGAATGGCGGGTCATTTGCCGACATGCTGTTCGGCGGCAAGGGCAATGACACGCTGTCGGGCGGCGGGGGCAATGATGATCTGCGCGGGGGCGCGGGCAATGACCGGCTGATCGGGGGCAGCGGCGGAGATGCGCTGACCGGCGGGGCGGGGGCGGATGTCTTCGCCTATGACGAGCGCGGTTTTGGGCAGGATGTGATTACCGACTTCACGCTGGGTGTGGACCGGATTGATCTGTCCACCTTGGGGATCGCCGATCTGTCGACCTTTGCCGATCGCATCAGCCAGGATGGCACCGATACGTTGATCAGCTTCTTCATCGGCAATGGGACGGAGGCGATCCGCATCCAGAATATCCTGCCGCAGCAGCTGACGGCGGCGTCTTTCCTCTTCAACAGTTCGACGGCCGCGCGGGCGGTGAATGGCGGATCGTTTGCCGACATGCTGTTCGGCGGTAAGGGCAATGACACGCTGTCGGGCGGGGGCGGCAATGACGATCTGCGCGGCGGCGCGGGCAATGACCGGCTGGATGGCGGATCGGGCAATGACATACTGACCGGCGGCCTCGGTGACGATATCTATTTTGTCGATCAGGTTGGCGACAATGTCGTTGAACTGGATGGCGAGGGGAATGACCAGATATTCTCCTCGGTCAGCTATGCGCTGGCGGGGCGGATCGTGGAGACGCTGACGCTGACGGGAAGCGCCAACATCAACGCCACGGGCAATGGGCGGGCCAATGTCATCAGCGGGAATGCGGGCGATAATGTGCTGGATGGCGGAGGCGGTGTCGATACGCTGAGCTATGCCTATGCGACGGGGCCGATCGCCGTGTCGTTGGCCATCACCGCCGCGCAGGCTACCAACGGCGCTGGCACTGACACGATCAGCAATTTCGAAAATCTGACCGGATCGGCCTATAGCGACCTGTTGACCGGAGATAGCGGCAACAATGTCATTGACGGCGGCACAGGCGCGGATGTCATGACCGGCGGTCTGGGCAATGACATTTATTATGTCGATCATGCCGGTGACAATGTGGTGGAGGCCGATAATGGCGGGACGGATCGCATCTACGCGTCGGTGTCCTACAGCCTGGCCGGGCGGATCGTGGAGACGCTGAGCCTGACCGGGTCCGCGAACATTGATGCGACGGGCAATGGGCGCGCCAACACGTTGGAAGGCAATGATGGCGGCAATATCCTGCGTGGCGAAGGCGGGAACGACATATTGCGTGGCGGTTATGGCGCGGACATCCTGATCGGCGGGGCTGGCAATGACCTGCTGGACGGGGGCGCGCATACCGATACGGCAAGCTATGTCGATGCGACCGCTGGCGTGACGGTGAGCCTGGCGATCAGCGGGGCGCAGAATACGGGCGGCGCGGGTGTCGATACGCTGGTAAGCATCGAGAAGCTCACCGGATCGGCCTATGCCGACAGGCTGACCGGGGACGCGGGCAACAACACGCTGGATGGTGGCGCGGGTGCGGATATTCTGACCGGCGGTCTGGGCGATGACACCTATTATGTCGATCATGCCGGCGACAATGTGGTGGAAGCGGACAATGGCGGGACGGATCGCATCTTTTCCTCCGTGTCCTATAGCCTGACCGGGCGGATCGTGGAGACGCTGAGCCTGACTGGATCGGCCAGCATCACGGCGACCGGCAATGGCCGCGTGAACACGCTGAACGGCAATGACGGCAATAACAGCCTGTGGGGGCTGGGCGGCGCCGATCGGCTGAATGGCGGGGCGGGAGATGACCTGCTGTATGGCGGGTTGGGCGCCGATACGCTGACGGGCGGCGTGGGCAGCGATCGGTTCGTGTTCGATACCGCGCTGGGCGGCGACAATGTCGATCGCATTGTCGACTTCTCGGGCGCGGATGACACGATCCTGCTGGACGATGCGGTGTTCACGGGGCTGGCCGCGGGCGGGCTTTCCACTGCGGCATTTCATATCGGCGCGACGGCGGCCGATGCGAGCGACCGCATCCTCTATGACAGCGCGACCGGCAATCTCTCCTACGATGCCGACGGCAATGGCGCGGGTGCGGCGATCCTGTTCGCGCAACTGGGCACGGGGCTGGCGCTGACGCAGGCGGATTTCGTGGTGGTGTAAAGGAAAGGGGCTGAATTTCGGCGCTACGTGGATCTGCCATGCCACGCCGATAAAAGGTAATTCATACGACCGCCCTTCGATACGGATGGTATCGAAGGGCGGTCGTATGAGGGCGCTGGCCGGTGCGGATGCGCCACAGGCGCATTTCCAAACAGGCTCTAAGACTGAAAGGAAGCGGATGATTATTCCGCTTCCTCAACATTTACTGCGCGCCCGTTAGTTCCATTTGCGTGTTGCTGATATATTTCTGCTGCCTTCTTAAATATTTGGCAAAGGGAGCGGGTTAATTGACCTGCATGGGGTGGCGCTTTAGGCGTGCCGACGGGTCAGATTTTTGGGGGATATATGGCGGCTGTTTCGGATTATACGGCGATTCTGTCGGGGTCATCAATCAATGGCACGACCGGGACAGGCGCCTTTGTCAGCTATTCCTTTCCTGATGTCGTGCCCGACTATCTCTATGACACTTATGCCGCAGAGGGCCTGGCTACCTATCGCGTCTTTTCCGAAGCGGAAAAAGCGGTGGCGCGGGCGGCATTGGACCTGTGGGCCAAGGTTTCCGGCCTGACCTTTTTTGAAGTTGCGCCCGGTGAGGGCGACATCAAGTTCATGAATTTCGACCTGTCTGCGCTGAACAGCAATGCGGCGGGCTTCGCTTATTATCCGATGAACGGCTATGACGGTTTCGAGGCGGCCAGCGATGTGTTCATCGACACCGGTCTGGCCGGCAGCATGCACCTGCTGCTGCACGAGATCGGCCACGCGCTGGGGCTGAAACATCCCTTTGAAGGGGATGTGACGCTGGAGACCAGCATCGATAATTATGCGACAACCGTGCTGAGCTATACCAGCGGCGGCACCGCCGGCGATGTGCTGGGCACATTTGATGTGCAGGCGATCCGCCACATCTATGGCGATGCAAGCCAGGACGGCAAGCAGGTCGCCGACTGGAACTGGAACGCGGCAACGCGCACCTTGTCTCAGACCGGCTCCGCGGGCGCCGACGCCATTTATGGCATTGGCGGCACGGACATCATCACCGGCGGCGACGGCAATGACGAGATTGTCGGACGGGACGGTGACGACCAGTTAAGCGGCGGCGCGGGAGATGATGTGATCGGCGGTGGTCGTGGCAATGACATTTTGAATGGCGACGCCGGCAATGACCGTCTGGACGGTGGGCTGGGCAATGACACGCTGTCTGGCGGAGCCGATCGGGATACGCTGTATGGCGAGGAAGGCGACGACCTGCTGCTGGGCGGCGCGGGCGACGATTATCTGAGCGGCGACTGGGGGTTTCCGGGCGAAGTCTATGGCGTTGATACGCTGCGCGGCGAGGATGGCAATGACACGCTGAGCGGCTTTGGCGAAGATGTGCTGGACGGCGGCGCGGGGAATGACTCGGTCTACCTCAACAACAGCGATCGGGGGACAGTGCTTGGCGGGACCGGCGATGACAGCCTGTTCTTCAGCCTGTTGGGCACGATGGTTGGCCTGGCGACGATCGACGGCGGCGACGGGCAGGATATGCTCAGCTATGAAGCGAAGAATGGCACGTACAACCTGCTGGTGTCGTCGCTGAACTTCCGTGGCATCGAATCCCTGTCGCTGACCACCGGCGCCGGCAATGATGTGCTGCGCAATGACAGCCAGTTGGCCAATGTGTCGCTCAACGGCGGTGATGGATCGGACACGCTCTACGCCGGTTCGGCCAGAGGCAGCCTGTTTGGCGAGGCGGGCAACGACATATTGGTCGCGGGCAGCGGGTTCAGCTTCCTTTATGGCGGGGCAGGGGCTGATCGGTTCGTGTTCCAGTCCTTCGGCGATTCCCCGGCTGGCTATGCCGACCAGATCGAGGATTTCCAGACCGGCGTCGATCGCATCGACATCAGCGCGCTGGCCGCCACCAATGTCAGCATCGGCAACTATGCTTTTGGCAACTATATCTACGCCTCCAGGGGTACGGACAATTTCATGCTGTTCGTGCGCAATGCCGTATCCTTGTCCGACATAGATTATCAGCAGAAGGATTTTTACGGCACCGATGGCAGCGAGGCCATCACCGGCAACGCCAGCGCCAACAATATCTTCGGTTATGGCGGCAATGACCAGCTGTCCGGGCTGGCTGGCGATGATTATCTGAGCGGTGGCGCTGGAAACGACGTCATGATCGGCGGCGCCGGCAACGATGTCTATCGCGTGGAGGATGCAGGCGACCGGGTGGTCGAACTGGCCAGAGAGGGCGCCGATCTTGTGTTCTCGACCGTGTCTTATACGCTGAGCCTCAATGTGGAATGGCTGACGTTGCAGGGGACGGCCGGCATTCGCGGTACGGGCAATCAGCTCGACAATGTGATCGTGGGCAATGACGCGGGCAATGTGCTCCAGGGCCTGCTGGGCCATGACACGTTGAACGGCATGGGCGGAGACGACATCTTCATTCCCGACAGCGGCAATAATGTGGTCAATGGCGGCGCGGGCACCGACACGCTGGTCCTGCTGGGGGTGAAGGCGAGCTATTCCTATCTGGAGGCGAATGGCGCCATCTATCTGGTGGGGGAAGAAGGCGCGACTCGGATGACGGGGGTGGAGAAGGTGCAGTTCGCCAATGGCACGCTGGCGACGGCGCAGTTGAAGGCGAACCTCAGCGCGTTTGACGGGCTGCGCTATGCGGCGGGCTATGACGATCTGGCGGCCGCGTTCAAGACCGATGCAGCGGCGGCGACGAACCATTATGTGACGAAGGGCTTTGCCGAGGGGCGCGACGCCAAGGCGTTCGACCCCTATGACTATATCGCCGGGTACAAGGATCTGGCGAACGGGTTCGGCACGGATGCAGCGGGGGCGACGCGCCATTATTTGACCACCGGACGGCTGGAGGGGCGGACCGACGAACTGTTCAGCGGCCTCAACTATGCGGCGTCCTACAAGGATCTGTCGACGCTTTATGGCGCGAACGAGGAAGCGGCGGCGCGGCACTATATCCTCTATGGCCGGCTGGAGGGGCGCAGCGACGGCGGCTTTGACGGGCTGCAATATGCCGCGTCCTACAAGGATCTGGCCGCGCTGTTCGGGACGGACGAGGATGCGGCGACGCGCCATTATCTGCAGTTCGGCCGGGCCGAAGGGCGGGCGGCGGACGCGTTTGACGGGCTGCGCTACATCGCGTCGAACCCGGACCTGATCGTTGGGATCGGCAGCGACGATGACGGCGCGGCGAAGCATTTCCTGCGGTCGGGGTTTGCCGAGAACCGGCCGACCAGCAGCTTCGACGCGCTGCAATATGCGGCGGCGAACCCCGATCTGGCGACGGCGTTCGGCACCGATGTCGAGGCGCTGACCGAACATTATATCGACAAGGGCTATTATGAGCATCGTCCGCTTACGCCGGCTGCGGCGATGGTCGATATGATCGGGTAAGGCGCGCGTCTCCGGCGATCGCCCCCTGACCAACGCATGAACGATCCGGCCAAGGATCGTTCATGCCCCCTGGCGCATTGTGCCCGGGTCATGGGGGGACTGGTCGAAGGAGACATGCCATGACCCGATTTTTGCTGCGTGGCGCGCCCGGCGCAGGCCTGTTGTCGCTGACTTTGTTGCTGGCCGCCTGTGGCGAGGATAAGCCCGACAACGCCTTTTCGCTGAGCGATCAGGCGTGGAGCAATGCGTTCGCCAATCAGAGCGGCCTGCCGCCCCTGCCGGATGCGCAACCGATGGCGATTGCCGATGCGGGCGCGCCGGTCGCTGCGCCGAGCGTCGAACGGCTGCCTGCGGCGGCGCCAATCCGCTATGCCCGGCCGCAGGGCGACGATTATGCCTGGATCGACCGGGCCGACATGTTTTCCGATGCGCTGGGCGATGCGCCGCCCGATTATGGCTTTGCCTATGAGGATGGGGTGCAGCCCTGGGCCTGGCAGAGCGGCGATGACTATCTGCGCTATGCCGAACCGATCGATGGCGGTTATCGCTATTATTATTATGAGCCCGGCGGGGCCAGCCCCTATCTGGTGCGCGATCCGTGGAACAGTTACGGCTATCGCGGCGATCAGCTGGTCGCTGTCTATGATCGCGGCGGTCGGGTGATGCCATGGCGCGAGGCGCGTGGGCGCGACGCCTATGCCGCGCGCTATTATGCCCGCGCCGTCGACATGCGGCGGGCCGCCCGCGCGCGGGAGCGCGAACGGATCGAGGCGCGGCAATGGGCGGCGCGCCGGGCGGCGATCCGGCAGGATCGGCTGCGCTGGGATGAGGCGCGGCGAGAGCAGGCCGACTGGCGACGCTATCGCGCCCGGCAGGATGTGCGCGCGCAGCAGCATTGGGCGGCAGAGCGGCGCGCGCGCGAACAGGCGGCGGTGCGCTTCGCCCGCTGGCAACGGGAGGATTTTCGCGGACCGCAGCCGCTCTGGCAGCAGCAGCGACAGCGGGATCGGGTGCGTGCGCAGCAGCAACTGACGCAGCAGCAGCGCGACCGGCGGATGCGGCAGGAGCGGGCGGAAGTGCGACGCGACGCCGCTGACCAGCGCGTGGCCCTGATGCAGCGCCGGGCAGAGCAGCGCAGGGACGCCGCGCGGGACGAGCAGCGTCGCGCGACCGTGCGCCAGATGGAGCAGCGGCGCGAAACCCAGCGCGCCGCACAGGCGCGGGTTGATGAACGGCGGGAGGCCCAACAGCGCCGGAGCGCGCGTGTGCAAGTGGCGCAGCAGCGAGAGGTCGTCGAGCGACAGGCGCAAAGACAGACTCAAAGACAGGCCCAGGCGCGTCGGCAGCGCGTGGAGCACATGCGCCAGCAACAGGCGCATAAGCAGCAGCAGGCGCAGGCGGCGCAGCAGCGTCGGCAGGCTGCCCGCGAGCGGGCTGGCCGTGAACAGGCTGGCCGTCAACAGGCCGCCCGTCAGCAGGCGCAGCAGGCCCGCGTCGAACGCCGGCAGCAGGCCGAGCGCCAGCAGCAGGCGCAACGCCGGCAACAGGATCGCGCTGCTGAGCGGCAGGCGAACGTCCGGCAGCAGGTGGTTCAGCGGCAGCAACAGGCCCAGCAGCGCGCCGCCGCGCGACAGGCGCAGCGGGCGCAGCATATGGCGCGCGCGGACGGCCCGGCCCGCCCGCGCCATCAGGAAAATTGAGCGCGTCCAATGACCGGCTGCGCCCGATGGGGCCGAAAGAGGCTGGCCAAGCGGGCTGCGGTCGGGCAGAGGCGCGGGGATGAGCCTGCCCCACCCTTCCCATTTTCTGGCTGCCGGGCAAAGTGCGGAAGTGTTTCGGCTGGAGCAGGGGCTGGTGCTCAAGCTGTTCCATGACGGTGTCGAAGCCGGCATCGTGGAGCGCGAATATGCGCTGATGCAGACGGTGCAGGCGACGGGCCTGCCGGTGGCGCATGCGGTGGAGCAGCGCGAAGTGGGCGGCCGGCGCGGCATCGTCTATGTCGAAATGGACGGACCCGACCTGCTGGCCTATCTGCGCCGGCACCCCTGGCGCTGGCGATGGGCGCTGGACCAGATGGCGCAGCTGCAATGGGAGATACAGGCGCAGCGCCTGCCGCTGTTGCGCAGTCGCAAGGCGTTGCTGGCCGAGGATATTGAGGGCGCGACGCTGAGCGACAGGGTGCGGGCGGCGGCGGTGGAGCGGCTGGACCAGCTGGTCGAAGGCGACAGCCTGTCCCATGGCGACCTGCATCCCGCCAATCTGATCGTCACGTCGCAGGGGCTGGCGGTGATCGACTGGTCGCGCGCCGCGCGCGCCGCGCCCCCGGCCGATGTGGTGCGCAGCGAGATGCTGATGCGCTTCGGACCGGGGCAGGCGGGAGGATGGTGGGAAGAACGTGTGCGCGATGCGGCCACGCGCCACTATGTCGATCGCTATTGCACGCTGGCCGATATGGCGCCCGAAGCGCTGGCGGCGTGGCGGCCGCTGGTCGCGCTGGCATGGATGCGGCATCGCGGGCCGGCGCGCGACGAGGCCTTCGCCGCTTATGTCGAGGCCGCGCTGACGACGGCGGGGCTGCCGTCGCTCGCGGACTGATGTCGTTCATGGGCAGCTGAAGGCCGTTCGTCCGGTGGTGACGCCGCCCGGCGGACGGGATCGGCGGATCATCGAAGCTGCGGCGCGTCGCCCGGTCGCTGCGTTATGGTGAAGCCACAGGAGCGAGGCCGCAGGCCCCGCGTTAAGGCACGGTTCACCGCCGATGGCGTCGTGTCTGTCCTGACAGTTTCAACCTGATCCGGTGTGCCCGACAGCGCCTGGATACGCCCCCGGCCTTCCCTTGCGCCGGGGGCGTTCTTCATTTCCACGCCATCGACGATTCTTGCTTTACGCTACGGATCATGTCGTTTGCGGCGGGCGACATGTCGTTCGTCGCGCCGTTCGTCCCTACGGCTTTGCACTTCGTCGTTTGGCCGATCCGGGTCGTTGCCGGTCGAAGCGAACGGGCGCGCAGCCAGTCGGTCGCCTACACAGGATTAGCGAACGGGACAGGGACCGACCCCTTGATGACCTCCGTTTCCCGCCCGTTCGCACCCCGGCGTTTCGCGCAGCCCCCTTTGCGCATGCCGGTCACAACAGGTTTTGAGGAGATAGGCCCATGTTTACGTCATCCAAGTTCACCGCCGCTTTCGTTTCCATCGCTTTGGCCGCCAGCGCCGGCGTGGCCAGCGCCCAGGACTTCCAGTCCAATGGTCGCACGTCGCAAGTCTATCATGGCGATCTGGACCTGACCAAGGCGGACCAGCAGAAGCAGCTGCGCACCCGCATTGCCCGCGCCGCCAGCCGGGTGTGCGCGAACAGCGATCTTCAGACGCAGATGAGCTGCCGCGCCAGGGCGATCGCGCATGTCGAAACGCCGATCAACGCCGCCATCGCCCGTGCGGAAACCAGGGAACGCTATGCGGACGCCAGCGTGACGAAGGAACCGCGCCCAGTCGTGGGCAACTGACCGGCGTCATCATGGTGCAGATGCGATAGAGGCCCGGCGGATTGCCGGGCCTTTTTTGCGTGGGCGGCTTTGCTTGCGGTCGTGGAAAGACCCTCACCCTCCCTCTCCCGTGAAGACGGAAGAGGGATAATATGGTCAGCGCCCCGTCATGGCGCGGGCGTTGGCGAGGAAGGTGCGGCCGATGCGGATTTCGCCGCCGTCGGCGAGCGCGGCGAACCAGACGCCGCTGCCGTCATGGCGCAGGCGGGCAATATGGTCGCGGCGCACGATATGGCTGCGGTGCAGGCGGACGAACTGCTGCGGGTCGAGCCGTTCCTCCAGCGAACTGATCGTTTGATGCAGGAGATAGCTGTGGCCGCCGACATGCAGGCGCATATAGTCGCGCTCCGCCTCTATCCGGTCGATCTGGTCGGCGGCGATGCGGATGAGTTCGGAGCGGTGCGGCACCCAGAATTCTTCGGCCCATTCGGGCGTGGGGTCGGCGGAAATGGCCGGGGCGTCGTCGCTATTCTGGTTGCGCAGCGCCACTTCCACCCGGTCGATCGCGCGGGTCAGCCGGTCATGGGCGACGGGTTTGAGCATATAGTCGACGGCGGCGAGATCGAACGCCTCGACCGCGAAGCCTTCGAAGGCGGTGACGAAGATTACGGCAGGGCGGATGCCCATGCGACCGACCGCGCGGGCGACGCCGATGCCGTCCAATAGAGGCATGGCGATGTCGAGCAGGACGAGGTCGGGCCTGAGTCCTTCGATCAGGCGGAGCGCCGCTTCGCCGTCGGTGGCGGTGCCAACCAGCGCGATGCGCGGTTCGCGCGCGCACAGCATCTGAAGCCGCTCGACCGCGAGCGGTTCATCATCGACGATCATGGTGCGGATGGACATGCGCTTCAGCAACCCCGGCGGATGATGGGTAAAGTGAGAAGGACGGAAAAGCCCTTCCCCTCGCGCGGACCATAGACGATCCGGCCGGCATCGCCAAAGCGTGCCGTCAGCCGGTCGCGGACATTGGCGAGGCCGATGCCGCTGCCCGCGTCGCCGGCACCGGGAGGATTGTCGCCATCGTCGGTGATGGCGATGTGCATCTGATCCCCGTCTTCGCGCGCGGTGATGCGGATGGTGACGGGGCTGGATGTGCGCGAGACGCCATATTTGATCGCATTTTCGACCAGCGGCTGAAGGATCAGGCCCGGCACGCAAGCGCTGAGCAGGCCGGCGGGAATGTCGATTGCGGTGGCCAGCCGATCGGGGAAGCGCACCGCCTCAATATCCAGATAGAGTTTCTGGAGATGCACTTCCTCCTCCAGCGGCACATCGTCCAGCGGATCGCCGGTCAGGCTGGTGCGGTAGAAGTTGGAGAGCGACATGATCATCTTTTCCGCTTCGTCCGGGCGGTTGCGCATGACCAGGGTGGAGAGGGAGTTGAGCGTGTTGAACAGGAAATGCGGGTTCACCTGATAGCGCAGCGATCGCAGTTCGGCCTGCTGGGCGGCGCGCTCCAGCCGGGCGGCGCGCCGTTCGGTGCGATGCGCTTCACTGGCGTAGGAGAGAGCGAGATAGAGGCCGGCCCAGGCGGACAGGAAGAAATAGCGGCTGAGCGCATCCTCCACGATGGAGATGAGGACATAGCCCTCTTCCTTCGCCATCTTCATCTTCTCGCCGTCGGAGATGAAATTGCCCGGATCATAGACGTTGAAGATATAGTAATTGGCGGCCGCCATCGCGAGCGCGAAGGGGGCGGCGAGCGAAAAGGCGGCGACGACGCGCACCACCAGCGGCTTATGGTCGAAGCGGCGCAGCACCAGATAGAAGATCCAGGTGACGATGATGCCGATGGTCGCCACCACCATGCGGCGGGCCGCCATTTCGCCCTGCGATTCAAAGCCGATCACGACCGCGCGCAGGCTGACGATGATGGTGTAGAAAAACCAGAAACCCAATATGGAATAGAGCGCGATCGCTGGCGCTACGCCGCGTTCGCCTTCTTCGGCCGTGTCGATCATGATCCCTGTCTACGCCAGCCGCGCGGGAAAGTCTGTAGCGGCCATGGTTGCTGGTCGAACTGGTGGGGACGTTTGTCGAAGCAGAGGGCGGGAACCGGGCTGCGGCGCCACCCGTTTATCGGGCATAGGAGATGAGCATGACCCAGACGACGGACATTCGCCCCAGCAGCCGCGAGGAAGCGGTCGACAGGCGTAAAAGCGACGCGCAGGACCATGTGCTGGACCGTGAGGAAGCGCTGGACGAGGGGTTGAAGGATTCGATGGATGCGTCCGATCCGCCGGCTGCAACCCGGCCGGGCGATCATGGCGATCCGGTGCCGTCTTCGGGATACAGCAAGGCGGATCGATAGCCGCGCCCGGAAGCTAGAGCATAATCCGTTCATACTGAATCGGATCATGCTCTATTTTTCTTTTGTTTTGCGCATTTTCCGAGCCAGCAGATGATGCCATCTACTTCGAAAATGCTCTATGTTATGCTGGCGGCGGCAGAGCGAAAAAGCCGCCTATTGTGAGAGGAGTTCCTGTCCATGCCCACATCCACCACGCCCGCCATCGAACGGATCGCCCGCGTATTGGCTGGTCGCCACCTGAGCCTGAATGGCGAGGGGAAAGATCCCCATGCGGCCTGTGCGGTGGATGCGGCCTGGCCGGACCATGTCGATGACGCCTATGCGATATTGAGCACATTGCGCGAGCCCGACGCCCATATGGCGCAGGCGGGCGACGTAGCGGTTTGGCGGGCGATGATTGGCGCGGTGCTGGAACGGCGGCCCGGCGCATAAAGCGAAGCGTTGGCCCGCCGCTCTGCCTGTGGCATGAGGGGCGGGACGATGCTGAAGATCAAGATCCAGATTTATTGCGGCGAAGAAATCGCCATGGGACCGGGCAAAGCCGATCTGCTGGATGCTATCGCCAGCGAGGGATCGATTTCCGCTGCCGGGCGCAAGCTGGGCATGAGCTATCGCCGCTGCTGGTTGCTGGTCGACGTTATGAATCGATGCTGGGACATGCCGCTTGTTTCAACATCGAGCGAAGGCGCGAAGCTGACCGGACGCGGGACGGATGTGCTGCGGGATTACCGGGCGGCGCAACAGTCCCTGACGGAGGCTGGCGCAAGGGCCGGGCAATGTCTGGCGCAGCATGTGCGGGACACTCCGCTGGCTGCGCAGGAGTAGCGGGCGGCGCATCCGGGCCGCCTGCCCATTGCCGGCGCGCTATAGCGACATGCCGCCGGCGACCTATTGGGAAAACTCATTATACGCGCAGGCGCGCTCCTGTGTAGGCTGGGGCCAGCCTTGGGATAGGCATGTGCGTCGAAAGGCCCGTGCGGCGGGTCATAGTCAGGCGCTGTAACAGAAGATCATGGAGGCCAGTTCATGACTGTTGAAACCAGACTTCAGGCCCTTAAATCGCGGATTTCCGCGATATTGAACGATGATGTGCGCTATGCCGTGGCGGAACGCATCCGCGATCTGGGTTATATCGACCTGCGGGACTTTTTTCAGGCGCGGCCGGTGCCGGCCCATGTGGCGGCGCTGGAGCGGATGCTGGTCGCCCGCGCCTGATTGCGGCGTGACACAGGAGATATAGGGTATCGGACAGGGTCGGCATCGACCCTGCCGGGTATTTTTTGCTGATAGCAGCTTTTTAGGGAACTTTTGCCGCGACCGATATTTCCGCATCGGTTGTCAGAGCGGACTGTGGGGGCATTTCACCGATCCGTTGGGGATGGCGCAGAGCGCCGAGGCGGAGATGAATGTGTCGCTGGTTCAAACCGCGCATGTGGCGCGCATCCTGATTGTGGAAGATGAATGTCTGATCAGGATGCTGGCGGCCGATGTTGCGGCCGAGCATGGCTATGCCGTGCTGGAAGCCGATGGCAGCGACGAAGCGATCAGTCTTCTGGAGCGCGAGCCGGACATCGACATCGTCTTTACCGACATCGACATGCCTGGCCGATGCGACGGTCTGATGCTGGCCAAGCATATCCGTCTTTCCTGGCCTTCGGTGCGGATCGTCATCACATCAGGCAAGGTGCGGCCGCGCGAGGACGAATTGCCCGAGGGCAGCCTGTTCCTGGCCAAACCCTATCGGCCCGAGGAACTGGCGGATATTTTTGCCTTGGCCCTGCGATGATCAGGATCAACCGGCATCCCAGCAATATGGCCCGCACTATGGCCCCAGACAGCCCACGCCATCAGGAAAGACACCAGCATTGAAAGCCACTTCCGGTATCGGCGCGCGCATATGGTCGATCGCAGGCCTTTCGCTTGGCCTCCTCTTTTTCCTCGTCAGCGGCGCGACGGCCTATCTGAACATTCAGGCGCTGCGCGACAGCAACGAGTCCATCCGGCACACCCATACGGTGCTGATCGCGCTGGGCGAGCTGCTGTCGGCAACGCAGGACGCAGAAACCGGCCAGCGCGGTTATCTGCTCACCGGGGCGGACAGCTATCTTGATCCGTACAAGAACGCGACAGTGGCGGTGAGCGATCAGTTGAAGACCGTCGCTGATCTGACCCGCGACAATCCGACGCAACAGGAGAACCTGATTACGCTGCGCCGGCATTTCGACGCAAAGCTGGCCGAACTACGGGAAACCATCGCTCTGCGCCGATCGCAGGGGCTTCCGGCGGCGCTGGCCGTCGTCGCCACCGATCGCGGCAAGATCGAGATGGACGCCATCCGCACGCAGCTTGGCACGATGGCGCAGGAGGAGTTGCGGCTCCGCCAGATCCGGATCGAGGAAATGAACGCGGCGTCGCGCACCGCGATCACGAGCGGCGTCGTGTCGGCGCTGCTGGGCGCGGCGCTGACGATCATCATCTTCGTCCTGCTGCGGCGCGCCAATCGCGCCCGCATCCGCCAGGTCTGGCTTCAGGCCGGACAGGTCGGGCTGGCCGACGCCATGCGCGGCGACAAGTCGGTTGAAGAATTGTCCGAGGCGATCCTTGCCTTTCTGTCCGCCTATCTCGGCGCGCGGGGTGGCGCGGTGTTCAAGGGCGAGCGGGGTCATTTCCATCGCACCGCCACGCTGGGCGTGCCGATGGACGCCAATGTGCCGACTGCCTTCGGCGTGAAGGAAGGCTTGCTGGGACAGGTCGCCGCAGAAGGCCGATCGTTGGTCATCCGGGACATTCCCGACGGCTATCTCACCATCGGATCCGCCCTGGGGCGCGACAAGCCCCGGCATCTGGTCATCATGCCGGCCAAGGCCGACGATATGGTCAACGCCGTTCTGGAACTGGGCTTCTTCGATCGGGTCAACGGCCAGACCCTGGACCTGCTGGATCAGGCGTCCGCCGCGATCGGCGTTGCGCTGCGGTCGGCGCGTTTCCGGGCGCAGCTTCAGGACGCGCTTGCGGAAACCCAGCGACAGGCCGGCGAATTGCAGGCGCAGAGCGAAGAATTGCGCGTATCCAACGAGGAGCTGGAGGAGCAGGGCCGGGCGCTCAAGGAATCGCAGGTGCGGCTGGAGCAGCAGCAGGTCGAACTGGAACAGACGAACAGCCAGTTGGAAGAACAGGCCCAGACGCTGGAAACCCAACGGGACGATCTGGAGCAGGCCGGCGCGTCGCTCCAGCTGAAGGCGCGCGAACTGGAGCAGGCGAGCCAGTATAAATCCGACTTCCTCGCCAATATGTCGCATGAATTGCGCACGCCGCTCAATTCGCTGCTGATCCTGTCCAAGCTGCTGGGCGACAATCCGGAAGGCACGCTGACGCAGGATCAGGTCAAATATGCCCGGACGATCGAATCGTCGGGCAATGATCTGCTGACGCTGATCAACGACATTCTCGACCTGTCGAAGATCGAGGCCGGCCATGTCGAAATCCAGCCGGAGACATTGTCCGTACAGCGGCTGGTCGCCGACATTCGTCAACTGTTCCAGCCGGTCGCGGACGAGCGCGGCCTGGGGTTCGACATCGTCGTTGCCGGGGACATGCCCGGCGCGTTCGAATCCGATCGGTTGCGGCTGGAACAAATCCTCAAGAATCTCCTGTCCAATGCCTTCAAGTTCACCGAGCGCGGACGGGTGCGCTTCGCCCTGTCCCGCGCCGGGGAGGACAGGCTGACGCTGGAGGTGGCCGACACCGGCATCGGCATTTCCGCCGAACAGCAGGACAGCATCTTCGCCGCCTTCCATCAGGCCGACGGGACGATCAGCCGACGCTATGGCGGAACCGGGCTTGGCCTTTCCATATCCCGCGAACTGGCGCGCCTGCTGGGCGGACGGATTAGCCTGGAGAGCGAGCCGGGCCAGGGAAGCCGGTTTACCCTGACCATACCCATCGCCTATGACGCCGCGGCCATTGCGCCGCGCGAGGCGGCGCAGCCGACGGTGCCGGAGGTCGTTCCTGCTTCCCAGCCGCCCGTAAGCCGGACCGCAGCGACGGGCTGGGTGATCGAGGATGATCGCGGAGCGCTGTCCGAAGGGCGGCGCCTGCTGCTGGTGATCGAGGATGATCAGAGTTTCGCCTCCATTGTCTGCGACCTGTCGCGCGAAATGGGCTTTCAGTGCATCGTCGCCGGGACTGCGGAGGAGGCCATCCATCTGGCCCGCAAGTTCAGGCCCAGTGCGGTCGTGCTGGACCTGGGTCTGCCCGACCAGTCGGGGCTGACGGTGCTCGACCGGCTGAAGCATGATGACGACACGCGGCATATTCCGATCCATGTCGTATCCGCATCCGACCATAGCCAGACCGCCTTGTCTCTGGGCGCAATCGGCTATCTGGTGAAGCCGGTGCGGCGCGACCAGCTGGCCGATGTTCTGGCCGCCTTGCAGGCGAAGCTGGCGACACGGATGCGGCGCGTGCTGATCGTCGAGGATGATGTGGTCCAGCGCGACGCGGTTGGCAGGCTGCTGCGGTCTGACGATGTCGAAACCGTAGGTGTCGGCACTGCGGCGGAATGTCTGGAGCAGTTGCGGCGGCAGACATATGACTGCATGGTTCTGGATTTGTCGCTGCCCGATGCATCGGGTTACAGCCTGCTTGAAACGCTGAGCCGGGATGGCGAGCATGGCTTTCCGCCGGTGATCGTCTATACCGGCCATGATCTGTCGCCCGACGAGGAGCAGCGGCTGCGTCGCTATTCCAGTTCGATCATCATCAAGGGGGCCAAGTCGCCCGAGCGTCTGCTCGATGAAGTGTCGCTCTTCCTGCATCAGATCGTGTCCGAACTGCCGAGCGAGCAGCGCAAGCTGATCCAGAAGGCGCGGCATCGCGACGCCGCGCTGGAAGGACGCCGCATCCTCATCGTCGAGGATGACGTGCGCAACGTCTATTCGCTGACCAGCGTGCTGGAGCCGCGCGGCGCGGTCGTCCAGATTGCGCGCAACGGGCAGGAAGCCATCGACGCGCTGGACGCATCGGCGGCTGACCCCACCAAGCGCATCGACCTGGTTCTGATGGACGTGATGATGCCGGTGATGGACGGCCTGACTGCGACCCGCGCGATCCGTGGCGACGCCCGCTGGCAGGATCTGTCGATCGTCATGCTGACCGCCAAGGCGATGCCGGACGATCAGCAACGCTGTCTGGAAGCGGGTGCGAACGACTATATGGCCAAGCCGATCGACGTCGACAAATTGCTGTCGCTGGTCCGCGTGTGGATGCCGCGCTGATGGGCGACCCGGTCGAAGATATTGAGATCGCGCTGCTGCTGGAGGCGATCTATCAGCGCTATCATTATGATTTTCGGCATTATGCGCGGGCCTCGATCAAGCGGCGCATCATGCAGGCGCGCACGCAGCTTGGGTTTGCGAGCATTTCCGCGATGCAGGACAGGTTGCTGCATGATCCCGCCACGCTGCCCCGGCTGCTCAACTATCTGACCGTGCAGGTCAGCGAGATGTTCCGCGACCCCACCTATTTCCGGGCGTTGCGGGAAAAGGTGATCCCGCACCTCAAAACCTATCCTTCGCTCAAGGTGTGGGTTGCAGGGTGCAGCAATGGCGAGGAACTATATTCCCTTTCCATCCTGTTTCGCGAGGAGGGGCTGGACCAGCGCACGCTTTTCTATGCGACGGACATCAACCCGAAAGCCCTGAAAGCGGCGGAAGCGGGCGTCTATCCGTTGAGCGAGATCCGCAAATTCACCGAGAATCATCAGAAATCGGGCGCGCGCAATTCCCTGTCGGATTATTATACCGCCGATTATGGCCGGGCGGTGTTCGACAAGAGCCTGCGGGCGCAGGTCGTTTTTTCCGACCATAGTCTGGTGACGGACGCGGTCTTTGCGGAAATGCATCTGATCTCCTGCCGCAACGTCCTCATCTATTTTGACCGGCCATTGCAGGACAGGGCGCTGGGCCTGTTTCGCGGATCGCTGGCGCGCAAGGGCTTTCTGGGGCTGGGATCGAAGGAAAGCCTGCGCTTTTCCGCCCATGCCGACGCCTTTGCCGACTATGTGCAGGAAGAAAAAATCTATCAGAGGCGCGACGCATGAGCGCGAACCCGGTCGAAGTGGCCCCGATCGAAGCGGTGGCGATCGGCGCGTCTGCCGGCGCGGTGCAGGCGCTGCTGCACATTCTGCCCGCCTTGCCGGCCGACACGCCTGTACCGATCCTGATCGTCGTTCATGTTCCGCCCGATCGCAGCAATGCGCTGGTGACATTGTTTCAGGATCGCTGCCGGCTGCGCGTCAAGGAAGCGGAGGACAAGGAGGCGATTGCCCATGGCACCGTCTATTTCGCTCCGTCGGACTATCATCTGCTGGTCGAGGCGGAACGGACATTGGCGCTGTCATCGGACGAGCCGGTAAACCATAGCCGCCCGGCGATCGACGTGCTGCTGGAAACCGCCGCCGACGCCTTTGGCCCGGCGCTGACGGCGATCATCATGACCGGCGCCAATCATGATGGGGCGGATGGGGTGCGCGCGGTGGCGGCGGCCGGCGGCGTCGTCATCGTCGAAGATCCGGCAACGGCGCAGGTTCCGACCATGCCCACGGCAGCCCTTGCCGCCTGCCCGAGCGCGCGCGTCATGCCGCTTAACGACATTCTCGCCTATCTTGTGGGATTGAAAACCCGATGACCAGTGAAGCGTCTCCCGTTCAATTTCTTCTGGTCGATGATCTGGAGGAAAATCTGCTTGCGCTGGAAGCGCTGCTCCAGCGAGACGGCCTCCAATGCCTCAAGGCGCGGTCCGGCGAGGAGGCGCTGGAACTGTTGCTGGTGCATGACGTCGCGCTGGCGCTGCTGGATGTCCAGATGCCGGGGATGAATGGCTTTGAACTGGCCGAGTTCATGCGGGGCAATGAGCGGGCGCGCCATATTCCGATCATATTTCTGACGGCGGGCAGCGCTGACTTGCAGCGCCGCTTCCGTGGTTATGAAGCGGGGGCGGTCGATTTCATCCAGAAGCCGATCGAGGCCGACATTCTTCGTTCGAAAGCCAATGTCTTTTTCGACCTGTTCGAACAGCGGCGTCAGATCATGGCGCAGCGCGATGAACTGGCGACGCTGGCGAAGGCGTTGCAGGGCGCGGACCGGCGCAAGAATGAATTTCTGGCGATACTGGGCCATGAACTGCGCAATCCGATCATGGCGCTGGGCGCGGGGCTGCATCTGCTGGAACGGCGGGAAGGGACGGATGCGGGCCGCTCCATTCGCGGCCAGATGGACCGCCATGTCCGCCATGTCTCCCGTCTGGTGGAGGATCTGCTCGACATCGCCCGCATAGATCAGGGCAAAATCTCGCTTAGCAAGGAAAGGATCATGCTTCAGGACGCCCTGACCTTTGCGGTCGAGGCGAGCCAGCCTTCCATTGATGCTGCCGGCCATAGATTGACGGTGGATATGCCCGACGCGCCGGTCTGGATGGGGGCGGACTATACGCGCATCGCCCAGATCATCAGCAACCTGCTCAACAATGCCGCCAAATATACCCCACCCGGAGGAGAAATCGGGCTGACCGTCCTCGCCCGTGGCGACTGGATCGAGGTTGAAGTGGCCGACAACGGCATTGGTATCCCGGCCGATATGCAGGCAAGGATTTTCGATTTGTTCGCGCAGGTGCGGTCGAAAAGCCATGGCGCGCAGGAAGGGCTGGGCATTGGCCTGGCGCTGGTCAAGCAACTCGTCGAATTGCATGGCGGCGATATTCGGCTGAAAGCCAGCACGCCGGGATCGGGCAGCATATTTGCCGTCAGATTTCCCATGCTGGTCAATTGCTAAGCCAGCGAGCCGAACCTGCGCTGCCCGGGTGTTTCGCCGGCCCGATAATTAGGACTTTCCAGCTCTCCGCTCACAGACTAGAGCAGCCACTCCCCGGGGGGCCGCTGACGCGCGGCTGAGAGGTGGCTGGCAGGCCACGACCCGCTGAACCTGATCCGGCTGATACCGGCGTAGGGAGGGCGAGGCGGCACGTCGCCAATCCCTCTGCATGGAGTGGATGTGAGACGATGACGATTGCCGTGAATTTTGTCGGTCGGGCCGCGCTGGCGAGCGCCATGCTGTTCGCAACGTCCGCCGTGATGGCTGCCGAAGGAGAAGATGCGGATCGCGCGACCATTCAGGTCACGGGCCACCCCGATCCCGAAGGTCTGTTGCCCGATCAGACAGCGCCCAAGGCGGTCAGCGCGATCGCCGAAGCCTTCATCAGCAAGCAGGCCCCGACGCTCAACGCCTTCCAACTGGTCAATCTGTTGCCCGGCGCGAATGTCTCGTCCAGCGATCCCTACGGCCTGTCCGCGACGTCGAGCCTGACGCTGCGCGGTCTGGGCCAGGACCAGATCGGCGTATTGCTGGAAGGGGCGCCGCAAAATGACATAGGCTATTATTATGCCTATCCCTCGCAATTCGCCGATGCCGAAAATGTGCGCCAGATCGCGCTGGCGCAGGGGGCGGCGGACATTGATGCGCCGGTTGTCGCAGCGGTGGGCGGTACGCTGTCGCTGACGCTGGATGATCCCAAGGCGGATATGGCGGCGCTGGTCAATCTGTCGGTGGGTTCCTATGACCAGCGGCGCGCTTTCCTGCGGTTCGACACGGGCGAGATTGGCAGCAGTGGCCTGAAGGCGTTCATTTCCTATTCCAACAACCGTGCGGACAACTGGCGCGGGGCGGGATATGACAAGCGCCAGCATATCGATGCGAAATTGCTGCACGAATGGGGCGAAGGCAATCGCGCCAGTCTGGCCGTTTCCTACAATGATGCGATCACGTCGACCTATCCCAGCCCGACCATGGCGGACTGGCAGGCGAGCGGGCGCGGCTTCAACTTCACGGACCGCTACAGCGATGGCGACACCAGCTATTGGCGCCTGTATCGCGCACCGTTCCGCAATCTCTATTTCGCCGCGCCGGTGCATATCCAACTGAGCGACAGTCTGACGTTCGACAGCAGCGCCTATCTTCAGATGGGGCATGGCAATTCGCCCTATGGCACGCAACTGACCACGACCGGCAATTATCTGGGCACGGAGGAACTGACACAGCCGATCGCGCTGCCCGGCGCGGTGGATGGCCTGGCGACGGTGCTGGGCAACTGGACCGGGAAGCAAAGGCGTGTCGGCGATGTCAGCAAGCTGACCTTGCAGGCGGGCCGGCACAAGATCACGGCCGGTCTCTGGTTCGATTATGGCACGGATCGCGTGACGCAAAGCTATACGTCGATCGGGGCTGACGGGCGGCCGGTCGATGCATGGGGCTATCAGGACAAGGCGATCCGCACGGCGGACGGGCGTCTGCTCGCTTATGAAAATCAGCGCACTGTTACCGTGACCAAGGGATTTTTCCTGGCGGACAGCATTACGGTGACGCCGCGTCTGGGTGTCGATGTCGGGTTCAAGGGCGTCAGCCTGCTGCGCAACGGCCGCAACTATCTGCCGGGACCGCAGTCGAAGGTGCATGTCGACAGCTTCGCCGCCTTGCCGCGCGCGGCCATTCATTATCAACTGGACGAGCGGCAGCAGCTGTTCGCCAATATCACGACGAATTTTCGCACGCCCAACGAGTTTTCGCTCTATAATAGCTATTATGGCGGCGAATTGGTGTCCCAGGGGACGGGTGCGCTCAAGAATGAATATAGCCTGTCGCAAGAACTGGGATACCGCTATATTGGACCTAATCTATCCTTCTCGCTGACAGCTTTCCACTATCGGTTCCGCAATCGTCAGGTGGCGACGGTGATCAACAGCGGCGGCGCTCTGGTCAATTCGACGATAAATGGCGGGAGCCAGAGCAGCTACGGGCTGGATGGCGAGATCGACTATCGCCCGGCCAAGGGGTTCAGCCTCTATGCTTCGGGCGAATATCTGCACAGCCGGCTGAACGATGATCTGTCGGTGGGCGGCGACCTGTTGCCGACGAAGGGCAAGCAGGCGGTCAGCAGTCCGCGCTTTCAGTTCGCCGTTGGAAGCACCTATGATGATGGCCGCCTGTTCGGAAGTTCCGCGCTCAAATATGTCGGTCGCCAATATGCGACCTTCATGAATGATGAGAGCATCAAGGGCTATGCCACGCTGGATCTGGCGATCGGCCTGCATCTGGCCGGGCTGATCGACGCGCAGCGCATGGATGTGCGCCTGAACGCGATCAATGTCACCAATCCGCGCGTCCTGTCCGGCGTGTCAGCGATCAGCAGCAATGCGCAGGATGTGATCGGCCGGAACGGCACGGTGATCGCCGGGTCTGCCCCCAGCTATTATATTGGCAGCGGTCGCGCCTTCGTGGCGACCCTGTCGCGGGCCTTCTGAACTTGAGCGGCGGGCATCTGGTGCATGGCATGGGGATGGCGCTGGAGGCGCCGACTTGGCCCGCCATCACCCATGCCGAGGTGGAGCATGTCCTGACGCGCTTTCCGGGGGCGGGACGGCTGATCCGCCTCAACTGGCACTCGCCGCGTCCCTTCTCTGCGGCGGCGCTGATCGACACCGATCAGGGCGCCTATTTCCTGAAACGGCATCATGATCGCCTCCGCACCCCTGCGGCGCTGGCGGAAGAACATGGCTATATGGCCCATGTCCGGGCGGCCGGATTGTCCGTGCCGGACATCGTGAAGGCGGCGAACGGAAGCGGGGCCATCGCGCTGGGAGAATGGACCTATGAACTGCATCGCGACGCGCCGGGCATCGACCTGTATCGCGATCGCCAGTCCTGGACGCCGTTTCTGACGGCCGGCCATGCCCGCGAAGCCGGCGTAGCGCTGGCGCGACTGCATCGGGCCGCGCAGGATTTCCCGGCCCCCGCGCGCGCCGATCATCCGCTGATCGCCAGTTTCACCATCCTGCCTGCCGCCGATCCGCTGATCGCTGCGGACGCCTATGTCGCTGCCCGGCCGGCACTGGGCCGATGGCTGGAGGACAAGCCCTGGCGGCAGGAACTGGCGCGGCTGTTCGCAGCGTTGGGTGCGGGCCTGTATGACCGACTGGCGGGACAGGCTTCGCTGTGGACCCATGGCGACTGGCATCCATCCAATCTCCTCTGGACGGAGGATGGCAGGGTCAGCACGGTCATCGACTTCGGCCTTGCGACGCGGACCTGCGCGCTGCACGATCTGGCCATAGCGATCGAGCGGACCGCATTCCGCTGGCTGGACCTGGGGCAGGATGAGGCGATTGGCGACGTCGATGCGGCTATGGCGATCGTGGCTGGCTATTGCGACATATTGCCGCTGGATCATGCGGACATGGACGCGTTGTGGCGCCTGCTGCCGCTGGTTCATGTGGAATTTGCCCTGTCGGAAATCGACTATTTCGCCGGTATCGTGGGCGATCCCGATCAGGCCCGGATTGCCTGGCAGGATTATCTGATCGGGCATGCGCAATGGTTCCTGTCGCGCGCCGGGCAGGATTTCCTGCGGCGGTTTGCAGACAAGGCGATGGCCTGATGTCCATGCTGGAAATCATCGCGGTCGCTGTCAGCTTTCTGGGCATCTGGCTGACGGCAAGGCGGCGCATGCTGAGCTGGCCGGTCAATATGCTGGCCTGCATGCTCTATTTCCGGATTTTCCTCGACGTGCGCCTCTATGCCGACATGCTGTTGCAGGCGCTGTTCGGCGTTGCGATCCTCTATGGCTGGTTCCAGTGGGCGCGGGGCCGGGAGAAGACGGGAGAGGTCGTCATAGCGCCTTTGCCGCCGGTGCGGGCCGCCGCAAGCCTGACGATCGGTGCGGTCGGCGCGATTGCCATTGGCTGGGTCATGCACCGCTACACCGATGCGGCGCTGCCCTGGATGGATGCCGCACTCAGCAGTTTCAGCCTGGTCGCCCAATATTGGACCGCGCGCCGTCATGCCGCCAGCTGGCTGCTCTGGATCGTGGTGGACATCATTTATGTCGGCATGTTCGCGTTCAAGCATTTGTGGCTGACAGCCGGACTTTATGCGGCGATGATCCTGCTGGCGGTCATGGGTTACAGGCGATGGCGCAATGCGCGGCGCGATCAACTGGCTCGCGGCGGCTCGGGCGGCTGATGGAGTAAGGGCGGAATTTTCTTGCCGACATCCCGCTGGCCTTTTTAGCGTGGCGGGCGATGAAAATGGAGAAGATCGGACTGCCGCTCGCGCGGCGCATTGCCCTTGCGGCGCAGGGCTTTGGCGCCCGCCGCCCCGACGCGCCCGGCCTCGGCCATTTGCGCCGGACGCTGGATCATGTACAGTTGCATCAGATCGATAGCGTGAACGTGCTGACGCGGGCGCATTATCTGCCGGCCTTTTCCCGTCTGGGCGCCTATGATCGCGGCGATCTCGACCGGCTTGCATGGGGCGCGCGGCGGCAGCGGCGTCTCTTCGAATATTGGGCGCATGAGGCTTCGCTTCTGCCCTTTGCCCTACAGCCTCTGCTGCGCTGGCGAATGGAGAGCGCGGATCGCGGCGAAAGCGGCTGGAGCGGGATGCGCCTGTTTGCGACCGAGCGCCGGGCCGAAGCCATGGCCCTGCTGGCGCGGATCCGTGCGGAGGGGCCGATGGCGACATCGGACTTTGAATCGCACAAGGGACAATCGGGCTGGTGGGAATGGAGCGACACCAAGCGCGCATTGGAGTGGCTCTTTTGGGCCGGCCATATCACGACGGCAACGCGGCGCGGCAGTTTCGAACGCGTATATGATGTGCCCGAACATGTTCTGCCATCCGATGTGCTGGCGCTGCCGACGCCTGACGAGGCCGATGCGCATCGGGCGCTGATCGAGCGGGCGGCGCGCGCCCATGGCATTGCGACCGAAAAGGAGCTGCGCGATTATTTCCGTCAGTCGCCCGCACAGGCGCGGCCGGCGATCGATGAACTGGCGCGGCAGGGCGTCCTTATTCCCGTCGCCGTGGAGGGATGGCGGCACGCCTGGCTGCACCGGGACGCGAGGCAGCCCCGCCGCATCGATGCGCGGGCGTTGCTGGCGCCGTTCGATCCGCTCATCTGGGAGCGCGACCGGACCGAAAGGCTGTTCGGATTTCGCTATCGCATCGAAATATATGTGCCCGCCGAAAAGCGGACCCATGGCTATTATGTGCTGCCATTCCTGCTGGGGGACCGCCTTGTCGCGCGGGTCGACCTGAAGGCGGACCGGACGGCGTCCGCGCTGATGGTCCGATCGGTGCATCTGGAGTCGGATGCGCCTATGGACGCTCGCGACGCCCTGTCCGAGGAACTGCATGTCATGGCCGGATGGCTGGGCCTGTCCTCGGTCAACATGCGGTAGATCCGGCCCCCTGATCCCGACGCCATTATCATATTGCGAATGCATCGCAATATGATAATGGCCGGTCATGTCATCCAATGCCGCTGCCCTGTCGGATATGCTGATTCTGGAGCGTGCTTCTATCATCCGGCGTCTTGTGCGGATTGTGGGGAGCGAACCGGCGGCCGAGGATGTGGCGCAGAGCCTGTATCTGCGCGTGCAGCGGATCGACGATAGCATCGCGATCGTGAACAAGCGTTCCTTTCTGTTCAGGCTGGCGTCCAATCTGGCGATCGACCATGTCCGGGCCGAAGGCACGCGAGCCAGGATACAGGCGGAGGCGGAGGCCTTTTTATGGGCCGATTTCGCGCAACCCGGTCCCGAAGAGATTGTGGCGGCCGAAGCGGAGTTGCAGCAGGTGCTGACTGCTGCGCGGACTTTGCCCGAGCCCACGCGCAGCATCTTTCGCATGCACCGCTTTGATGGCTTGCGGCAAAGTGACGTTGCGGCAAAGCTGGGGGTATCGGTGACGACGATCGAAAAGCATGTTCGCCGCGCGCTCGACATATTGCGGGCCGCACGGGACAGGACATAGGGACAGGGGATAGTTGCGATTTTTTGCCAGGGCGGGTTAGGGCGCGCCGGTCGACAAACGTCTCAAAGGCGATAGCGCCGTGGGACCGGGCCGAGGGGAAGCGCCGATGAACAGCAGAGATGTCGATGCGTCGATCGGCGAAGCGGCCGCCCAATGGGTGGTCCGGCTGGCGTCCGGCGAGATGGACGCGGCGGAGATGGCGCGGTTCAAGGACTGGCATGGCCAGTCCGATGCACATCGCGACGCCTTCAATCGGGAACGGCGGTTGTGGCAGAGCCTGGACGGCCAGCGGGCGGCCTTTGCCAGCGCTACGCCTGCGCCCCGGCGCAGGGGGCGGCGCTGGGCTGCGGTGGCGCGGCCCCTTGTTCGGCCTCGTGTCTGGCTGGCGGCCGGGGCGGTGGCGGCGACTTTGGCCTTTCTGGCGCCGGGCATGATGGTCCGCCTGCGGGCCGATGAAATGGCGGGCAGGGGTGAGGTGCGCACGGTCGCGCTGGCGGATGGATCGACGGCGATGCTGGATAGCGATGCGGCCATCGCCATCCATTATGACGGGCAGGAACGGCGCATCGACCTGTTGCAGGGTAAGGCCTGGTTCGATGTGAAACATGGCGATCGCCGGCCATTCCGGGTGGCGGCATCGGGCGGGGTGACGCAGGATATAGGCACCGCCTTCGAGGTCGATCGGGGCGCGGCGGGCGTCGACGTGAATGTGACGCAGGGGGCGGTGCGCGTGCGAGGGACCGCTTCGGGACCGGGCATGCTGTTGGGCATGGCGGAGCGGGCGCATTATGGCGATGACGGGGCGCTTGTGCGGCTGAAGCCCGGCATGATCAGCAGCATGGCGGCCTGGCGTCGCGGGTTGATCGTGCTGGATGGCCGGTCGGTGGCGGAGGCCATTGCCGAGATTGGGCGCTATCGGCCCGGTTATACGCTGACTCTTGCCGACCTGTCGGCCGCGCCGCGGATCAGCGGTATCTTTCGCATCGATGCGCCGGATGAGGCGCTGCGCAGCGTGGCGCAGATGGCGGGCTTGCAGGTCATGACCCTGCCAGGCGAGATGATGGTGCTGCGCCGCTGAGCCGGCAAAAACACACGCTGCCTGAAAAAATTTTGCGAAGGGGTTAGGGCGAGCCGATCCGCATCCGTCTTAGGACGACTTTTTGCTAATGCGATCATTGTGCAACAAGCGTCGGGCGTGGCATGGTGCAGCGCCTTGGAGCGAATGGGGTTTGGCATGGCCAGCGCGGCACGACATGGAATTTTGACCGGAGCCGCCTTGCGCGCGCTCCTTATGGCTAGCAGCGCCGGGCTATCGATCGCGGCGGTCGCGACGCCCGCTTTTGCGCAGGCGGCGCCGGCCGCGCGCAGCTTTCAGGTTGGCGCGCAGCCGTTGTTGAGCGCGATGCTGCAATTTACCGAGCAGTCGGGCATTCAGGTCGGCTATTCGGCATCGATCGGGGCCGGCATCCAGTCGCCGGGCGTATCGGGCAAGCTGGCGCCGACGCAGGCGCTGTCGCGGCTGCTGTCCGGCACGGGCCTGACCTATCGCTTTACCGGCCCCAACACGGTCACGCTGGAGCAGGGCGGCAATAGCGGCGGGGCGGATGCTCAGGGGGCTGGCGCTGCGGCTGCGACGGGGCAGGGCGGCGGCGAGACGGCATCGCGGCCAGTGGCGCTGGGGTCCGTGCGGGTCGAGGCGGATGCGATCGAGGTGCCCACCAATCTCGATCGCAATGCGGCTGGCAAGTCGCCGCTGCTGACGACCAGCACCGGCGCCGAGACGCTGCGCGGGCGGATGGTCGACAGCATCACCGACTATGCCCGTCGTGTCGACGCGGGGGTCAATTTCAACAGCAATAATTTCAGCATCAATATTCGCGGTCTGGATTCCAACCGCGTGCTGACGACGCTGGACGGCATTCGCCTGCCCTGGCTGTCCGACGGCGCGCGCGGCGTGCAGGGTGGCGTGGCTTCCTTCGACTTTAATTCGCTGTCGGTCATCGATGTGGTGAAGAGCAGCGACGCCAGCTATTTCGGGCAGGGCGCGCTGGGTGGTGTGTTCGCCGCCCGTACGCTGGACCCCGAAGACCTGCTGGTCGACGGCAAGACGCAGGCGGCGCTGGGCAAGGCGACCTATGACAGCGCGAGCGACAGCATCTACCTTAATCAGGCGGCGGCTTTCCGCACCGGCAACACGATGGTCCTGATCCAGGGCGGCTATCAAAATGGCCATGAAACCGAAAATCAGGGCAAGACCCAAGGCAGCGGTTCGACCCGGACCGCGCAGAACCCGGCCGATTATGATCAGGAAAATCTGCTGGTCAAAGTGCATCACTATCTGGGCGGCGGGCATCGCATCGGCCTGACCGGCGAAATCTTCAAGCGCAGCTATGACGAAAATACGCTGACCAGCGTGACGTCGACCTATTCCAGCTATGGCACGCTGGAGCAGAACAAGCGCAAGCGGGTGGCCGGCACCTATGACTATACCTCCGAAGGCGACGGCTTCATCCGCGAGGCGCATCTGGTCGGTTACTGGCAGCGGCTGAACCTGCGCACCTATACGCAAGCGACCCGCACGACCGCGCCGGTCGGCCAATATGACCGCGACAGCGATTTGCAGGATGAATCCTATGGCCTGAACGGGTCGATCGTCGCTGCTGCCACGACCGGCGCGCTGGAGCATGCCATCAGCCTGGGCGGCGAAGTCTACGCCACCAAGACCAGCCAATATGCCGCCGGTGTCGATAACTGCACGCCGACGATGTTCAGTTGCAGCTTCTTCCATGTGAACCAGTCCGACATGCCTGATGTCGATGGCACGGACATCGGCCTGTTCGTGCAGGACCGGATCAGCTTTGGCGCGTTTCACCTGACGCCGGGCCTGCGGTTCGATTCCTACCGCCGCACGCCGCAGGAAACCGCGACCTACACCATCAATGCGGCCTATGAAGGCCTGCCGGACAAGTCGCGCGATTCCAAATTCTCGCCCAAGCTGATGGCGGAATGGGATGTCTTGCCGAACCTGACCCTTTATGGCCAATGGTCGCAGGCCTTCCGCGCGCCATCGGCCACGGAACTGTATCTGACCTACGGCGGCCCATCCAGCTATGTCAGCATCGGCAATCCCGACCTGAAGCCGGAAACCAGCAATGGCTATGAAGTCGGGCTGAAATTCGGCGACAAGGACAATGGCGCGAAGATCGCCGTCTACGACAATTACTACCGCAATTTCATCGATTCGATCACGACCACGGCGGCGGCGGTCGGCCTGACCGGCAGCTATCCCTTCGGCGTGTTCCGCTATGTCAACCGCGCGCATGTGCGCATTTATGGCGCGGAAGCGAGCGCCCAATGGTCGCTGACGCCCAACTGGCGGATGTGGGGATCGGTGCACTATGCCCATGGCAAGGATACGGACGAGGACACGTACCTTAACTCCGTCCCGCCACTGCGCGGTATCTTGGGCGTCGGCTATCATCAGGAGCGCTTCGGCGCCGACCTGTCCGCCACCGTCGCCGCCAAGCGCAACAAGGTGGAGAATAGCAGCTCGTCGCTCAACAAGACGCCGGGCTATGGCATTGTCGACTTCACCGGATGGGTGAAGCCGGGCCTGTTCGAGGGGCTGCGGCTTCAGGGCGGCGTCTATAATATCCTCGACAAGACCTATTATAACGCGCTCGACATCCCCGACAGCGGCAGCATCTCGCAGCTTTACTACAGCCAGCCGGGACGCACCTACAAGGCGTCGGTCATCCTGTCCTTCTGACATAGTTTTCAAAGGGGGAAGGGCGGTCCGAGCCGCCCTCCTCCGCCATCAAGGGTAGACTATATGAATTCAGTGCAGCCAGAACAGGGTGAGCCGGGCCGGGCCAAAAGGCTGAAGGCGGCGACCCATGGGACGCATGACCGGCTCGACAGGTCGATCATGGCGGCGGCATCCTTCGCCACGATCGAGGGCTATCGGCGCTTTGCCGAGATCCAATATCATCTGCATCATGCGGTCGCGCCGCTCTATGCCGACGCGCGGTTGCAGGCGCTGTTGCCGGGGCTGGAAGGGCGGCAGCGGCTGGCGCTGATCGCCGCCGACCTTGCAGATGCGGGGAGCGCCATTCCGGCGGTCGATGATGCATCCGGACCGGACGGCGATGTCGCGACGGGCCTTGGCTGGCTCTATGTCGTGGAAGGATCGAATATGGGGGCGGCGCTGCTGCGCAAGGAAGCGGCGAAGATCGGCCTGTCGGACGATTATGGCGCCCGCCACCTTGCCCCCGCCGAGGCAGGACCGGCCGCGCACTGGCGCGCCTTTACCGCGGCGCTGGATGCCGTCGTGCTGGACCCGGAGGAGGAAGCGCGCGTCGTGGCCGGTGCCAATGCTGCCTTCGCCCATGTCCAGGCGCTGGTCGATGACCGCCTTTCTGCTGCTCTTTGAACGAATGGAATTTGCGATGAAGTCCCTGATCACATCCATCCTGCTGGCCACCGCGATCGGCGCGGCTATGCCGGCGCTGGCTGATGGCCCCGTTGCTGCCCCCTCTGCCGCCGCGAAGGCGCAGGCTTTCGAAGCCGACCGGGCGTCGATCCTGGCGATGGCGGGCAATTACAAGGTGAAGTTCGACATGCGCGAAACCACGCCATGGCGCGCCGACTATATGCCGATCCCGGACAAGGTGTCGGGCGGGCATGAAGCGGTGCGGGTGGTGGAGGACAGCGGCCGCCGCATCATCCTGCAACATCTGCTGGTCGTCGATGACGGCAGCGGCAAGCCGATGGTGATCAAACATTGGCGGCAGGACTGGAATTATGAACCCGAAACCGTGCTGGTCTATGCCGGCAAGGGGCGGTGGAAGCTGGATCCGGTGCCTGCTGGCCTGCGCGCGGGGCGCTGGTCGCAGACGGTGTACCAGACCGATGATTCCCCGCGCTATGGCGGATGGGGCCAGTGGACGCAGGAGGGCGGCGTGCGCCGGTGGCGCAGCAGCTGGACGTGGCGTCCGCTTGCCCGCCGCGACGCGGTGCGCCATCCGGCCTATGATCGCTATCTGTCGATCAACCGCCATTCGCCCTCGCCAGCGGGGTGGGTCCACTGGCAGGACAATATCAAGATGGGGCCGGAACCGGGTAGCAGCGGCAAGGACGAGAAGATCGTGCCGTTCGTGCAGGAATCGGTGCTGAATACGTATAGCCGCGACACCGCGTTTAATGCGGCGCCAGCCGATGCCTATTGGTCGGCGACGAAGGACTATTGGGCGGCGATCCGGGCGGGATGGGCCGATGTCATTGTGCGCAATGGCGGCGTGGCCGTGGCCGAGGTGGCCGAAACCGGATCGGCAGCGGCCGAGCGGCTGATGGGTCTGGCCGACGACATAGAGGCAAAGAAGGTGAGCGTCGCGGACGCGAAGAAACGCGGGCTGGCGGTGATCGCTGAGGTTGCCGGGAAGCCCTGATCTTCGATCCTGTCGCCCCCGAATGATGGGGGCGACAGGCCCCGGAAGGACGGTTAAGCCTTCTTCGCCTGCGCTGTCATCCGCCGCGTCGAGGAGCCTGATCGCGGGCCTGCGCGAAGCGGGCGAGGTGCAGGTCGACGTCTCCAAACTGGCGGGAGATTCCATATAGTTTTCGATAGAAATGGCTGATGTTCAGTTCTTCGGTGACGCCAATCCCCCCATGCAGCTGAATTGCCTGTGCGCCGACCTGAAGCCCGCCAGTGGACAGTTGCACCTTTGCCGCCGCCACCGCTGCCGTGCGGGCCTGCGCATCGTCGCCAGCCATGGCGCCCAGCGCGGCGTACAGGAGGGAGCGGGTCATTTCGACCTCGATCAGCATGTCGGCCATGCGATGCTGCAATGCCTGGAAATTGCTGATGGCGGTGCCGAACTGCTTGCGCACCCGCAGATAGTCGCGCGTGGCCCAGAGCGCGGCGTCCATGGCGCCCAGCGCTTCGCCACAGAGCGCGATCAGCCCATGATCCATGGCGTGATCGATCGCCGTCAGCGCCGGAGCGCCTGATGCGAGCAGCACCGCTTCGGCCCCGTCCAGAATAAGGTCGGCAACCCGGCGGTTGTCGAGCGTGCGATAGTCGGTGCGGCTGACGCCCTTTGCGCTCGCCGCGACCAGATAAAGGCCCACGCCGTCGCCGTTGCGAGCGGAGACAAGGAAGCTGCCGGCGCGGGCGGCGCCCTCCACCAACGTCTTCACGCCGGTCAGTCGATCAGCATCCGCCACCGTCTCGACATGCCGCCAGTCGCCGCGGCCGGCCGCTTCCTGCAAGGCGGGCGCGATGATGGTTTCCCCAACGATGAGCGAAGCGATCAGATCGGCCGCCGCCTCACTGTCGAGCGCGGCGAGCAGCTGCGTTGCGATGACGTGCGGGACGAAGGGTTCGGTGACCAGAGCGCGTCCCAGCTCTTCCGCGATCAGCGCATTTTCGATCGCGCCGCCGCCAAAGCCGCCCGCTTCCTCGGACAGGCCGGCGCCCAGCCATCCCAATTCGGCGAACATGGCCCAATGATGGGGAGCAAACCCGCAGTCCGACCGGATGATGCGGAACCGTTCTTCCCAGTCATATTCGCGCTCGACAAAGCGCCGGACGCTGTCCCGCAGGGCATCCTGTTCTGACGTGTAGGTGAAATCCATGATCGTCACAGCTCCAGCACGGTCTTGGCGATCAACGTGCGCTGAATCTCGTTGGCGCCGCCATAGATGGTGGTGGCGCGGCGGAACATCGCCTTGGCGGCGATGCCGATGCCATGATCGGGCACCGGCGGGGTCAGTCCATCCTCGAACATGCGATGTTCACCCTCCGGGTTCAGGCAGATTGCAAGCCCGCGATCGCCCAGCGCCTCGACAGCAAGATCGGCGATGCGCTGCCGCAGTTCGGAGCCGCGCACCTTGACCAGCGACGCGATGGAGCCGCCATCATGCGATCCCGATGTCAGGGCGCGCAGCACGGCGGTTTCCAGCGCCATCGTATCAATCTCGATCCGCGCCAGCCTGTTGCGAAAGGACGGATCTTCCATCAGCGGTCTGCCATTTTTCTGTTCGATCCGGGCAATGTCGCGCAATTGGGCGATGTCACGCTTGGTGTGTGGCACTTCCGCGCTGTTGGTCCGCTCATTGGTCAGCAGGAATTTGGCGTAGGACCAGCCGGCCCCCTCCTGTCCGACCAGATTGGCGGCGGGCACACGCACATCGTCAAAGAAAAATTCGTTGACGGTCAGCCCTTCATCAATGGTCCAGATCGGACGCCGGGTGATGCCGGGGCTTTTGAGGTCGATGATCAGCGCGGAAATGCCGGCCTGGGGCTTTGCCTCCATGTCGGTGCGCACCAGCATGAAGATCATGTCGGCATGATGCCCCTCGGTCGTCCAGGTCTTCTGGCCGGTGACGATATAGTCGTCGCCATCGCGCACCGCGCGGGTCCGCAAGGAAGCGAGATCAGACCCCGAACCCGGTTCCGAAAAGCCCTGCGCCCAGAAAGTGTCGCCGGTCTGGATGCCGGGCAGATAGGCCTGCCGCTGTTCCTCCGACGCAAAGGTGTAGAGGACGGGCGCAACCAGTTCCGGGCCGATCCGATCCATGGTGGGCGCATAGGCGCGGCGCATCTCCTCCTCGAAGATGAAGCGCTGCACGCCGGTCCAGCCGGCGCCGCCATAGGCGACAGGAAAATGCGGGACGGACCAGCCCTTTCCCGCCAGGATTTTCGCCCAGCGCGCCTGATCCTCCCGCCGGGGATGATAATCATAGCGCCCGCGCCGGGCCAGATCGGGCGGCAGATTCGTTTGGATGAAAGCCCGGACTTCGGCGCGGAAAGCCGTGTCTTCGGCGCTAAAATATGGTGTCATGGCCCTCTCGGTCTTTTTCGTTATTAGTTTGCTAGCATATCATTAGATGATTGCCTATAGCCAAGGTCACACAGGAGGGAAGAGGGCATGTCGCGCAAATATGATGATAGCCTCTATGATGCGCAGTGGGTGAGGGACATACCGGCCCTGCTGGCGCTGGATGAGGTGGCGCCGGACCTGTTCCGCAACCGGGATAATCAACGCAACGTCTATCGCGCGCTGTTCGGCGGGCAGATCGTTGCGCAGGCGCTGGCGGCGGCGGACAGGACCGCGCCCGATCGCACCATCCATTCGCTCCATGCCTATTTTCTGCGCGCGGGCGTCGATAGCGAACAGATCGACTATCGGGTGGAGCGATTGCGCGACGGAGGGCGCTTTTCCACCCGCCGGGTCGAGGCGTTGCAGAAGGGGCAGCTTATTCTGACGATGGAGGCGAGTTATCGTTCGTCGGTCGCCGGGTTCAGCCATTATCGCGCCAGCCCGATCGCCTTCGATCCCGAAAATGCGCTGGACGAAGCGACATTCCGCACGATGCGTGCAGAGGATGGGCGGTCTTATGGCGCCTTGTTCGGGGGGCACTATCCCATTGAGGTGCGGCTGCCCGGCAAGGCCGGTTTCCTGGAGCGCAACGGGACGGGCAAGCGGCATTATTGGCTGCGGGCGCCGGGGGCGGAACGCTGTGACGATCCGATGGTGCAGCGGCAGATATTGGCCTTCCTGTCCGATTTCATGTTCGCCGGCGCGCCGCTGTCGCGGCATACGGTGGCGCTGCCGGGGCCGCATCTGTTCGTCGCGAGCCTCGATCATTGTATGTGGTTCCATCGCGACGTGCGCTGCGACGACTGGCTGCTGTTCGAAACCGACGGTCCCAATGCGGAAAATGGCGTCAACCTGGCGCGCGGCCTTATCTATAACCGGGCCGGAGAACTGGTCGCCTCCATGGTGCAGGAGGCGCTGCAATATCCGGTCGATCCAGCGGGATAGGGATCAGGCCGGTACGCGATCGGGCAGGCGGTTGAGATAGACCGGATCCTGCCGGTCCCGCCGTCCGGGCAGGTTATAATGGGCGACATGGCCCGCATCGGTGATGCGAGTGCTGGGGCGGATGTCGTTCCATTCATTGGTGATCTTGCGGCGCAGGATTTTCCATTGCCCGGCGCGTCGTTCGAACAGGTCGATATAGCGGCCGCCGCAATAATAATCATGCTTGCCGTCGATCGTGCCTTCGGCCCTGGCTTTGGCCGCATAATCCGGGCCGAAGAAGGCCGTTACCGCCTCTTCGCCGCCCGGCGCCTGCTGATAGGCCCAATAATAGGATTCCGACGTCGCGAAGTCGCCCTCCACATCGATGGTGCAATGGGTGACGGTATGCATGCCGTCCAATATCCCTTCGCGCAGGGACGGGATGATCGTTTCGGCAAACTCCATGGCATTGCCGGAAAAGGAACCATGATCATCCGTACCGTCGGGATGATAGATGGTCTTGAGCAGGTCCAGATCGCACCGGTCGATCGCGCGGCAATAGAGTTTGAGCACATGCTCGATCTCCTGCCGGTCCAGCGCCACGCGAAGCCGCGCTTCAAGCTGCTCGTCCATATTCCTCTCCTTTTGGCATCGCTTATTCGCCCTTGAATTCGGGGCGTCGCTTTTCCATCACCGCATGGACCGCCTCGCCGAAATCGCGGGTGTAGGTGCTCAGTCCTTCATAGGCGACGCCCGCTTCGAACACCGAACTGAACAGTTGGCGCAGGGCGATGTTGGTCACGGATTTGGTGTAGCGGATAGCCGATTGCGCGCCGCGTGCCAGCTTTTGCGCATAGCTGTCCACATAGCTGTCCAGCTCTGCGGCGGGCACGACGAAGCTGATCAGGTTGATGCGTTCCGCCGTCACCGCATCGATCGCGTCGCCGGTCAGCAGATAATGTTTGGCCTTGGCAAAGCCGATCAGCTGCGGCCAGATCAGCGCGCCGCCATCGCCCGCCACCAGACCCAGCCGTACATGCGGATCGGCGAAACGCGCATGGTCGGCGGCGATCACGATGTCGGACAACAAAGCGATCGACGCGCCAAAGCCCATCGCGTCGCCATTCACCTTGGCGATCACCGGCTTGGGACAATCGAGCAGGCCCATGACGATGCGGCGCATGCTCTTGGCTTCATGGACGAAGGGGACGCGATCTCCCTTCACCTGTTTTTCCAGCCAGTCGAAATCGCCGCCGGCCGAAAAGGCCTTGCCAGCGCCGGTCAGGACAATGACGTCGCTGTCCGGGTCGTCCGCCGCCTCGAAGAAAACGCGCGCCATTTCCTCATGCAGCGCATGGTTGACCGCATTCATCAGTTCCGGCCGGTTCATCATGATCGTCAGCACCCGGCCGTTACGCGACAGGGTCAGCAGCTTATAATGGTCGAAATTCATGCCGGTCCCTTCGATGGCCAAGGCGATGCCGTTCCGTTCATGCGCGCGGGCCGGTCAGAAGACAATGTGCAGATGATCGAGCGCATGGATCGCGAAATGCGGGATAAACTGCGGCTCTGGATGATCGGGCGACAGGCGCAGATTGGGCAACCGTTCCAGCAGGCGGCGGATGGCGATGCGCATTTCGCCGCGCGCCAATTGATTGCCGATGCAGAAATGGATGCCGCGACCGAACGCCAGATGATTGCGCACGCCCTTGCGCCCCACATCGAAATCGGCGGGGCATGCCCATTGCGCCGGATCGCGATTGCCGGCTAGATAGCTGAGCATCAGAACGCCGCCTTCGGGAATCTCGACATCGCCGATCCGGCTGGCCTGCGTTGCCACGCGCCACATATGCGGCACGGGCGAATGGGAACGCAGCACTTCTTCGATGAAGGTGGGAATGCGGCTGGGGTCCGCCTCGATCGCGGCGCGCAGGTCCGGCTTGGTCAGCAGCAGCCACATGGCGGTGGTGATGCCGGTCGTGGTCGTTTCATTGCCCGCCACCAGCAACTGATGCGCGATCGCGATCAGCGCGGGCGGACTGAGCGTTTCGCCATCCACCTCGGCATGGACGAGGCGGCTGAGCAGATTATCCTCCGGCTGCACGCGATAGCGTTCGGCGCGTTCGTGCAGATAGTTTTGCATGTCGATCAGATGATCGGTGATCTCCAGTTCGCGGTCGGGATCGAGCAGCGGATTGTTGCGCTCCACCGTCACGTCGGACCAGAGCTTGAAACGATCATAATCCGCCCGGTCGACGCCCAACTGGTCGGCGATGATGTACATCGGCACCTTGATCGCAAATTCAGGCAGCAGGTTGGCGCGGCCATTGGGCAGCATACCATCGATCAGTTCGTCGACCAGCGCTTCGATATAGGGTTCGAGCGATTTGACGTAACTGGGCGTGAATGCCTTTTCGACCAGCGCGCGATAGGAGGTGTGGCCGGGCGGGTCGTTGGTGACGAGCGTGTGCATTTCCGGGAAACCCCGGTCGGCAAAACGGCGCGCAACTTCTTGCGCGACGGGGGAATCATGGCGCCCGACCACCACGGTCGTCTTGTTGGAATAAAGTTCGGGATGGGCCGAGATATGGCCGATATCCTCATACCGGGTCACGACATACATGCCGGTCAGCGGGTCTTTATAGACCGGCGCTTCCGCCAGCAGGCGATCGAGAAAAGGGAAGGGGCAGGTTTGAATCTCCGGCGAGGCCAGGCTACCCAATATGTCTTGAACCGTCATGTCCTCTCCTGGAACGTCTTGCTATCGAAAATATGAATGCTAGCATATCGAAAGCTAGCGTACATATCAACGATGTTCAGGAGAGAGAGGATGGAGCCGGTAGAAAGGCTGATTGCGATCGAGGAGATCAAGACGCTCAAGGCGCGCTATTTCCGGTTGATGGATGGAAAGGACTGGGTGGGGTTTGCCGACCTGTTCACGCCTGACGCGCTGTTCGACGTGCGCGGCGCGCTGGAGGAAAATCCCGTCATCACCGGCGATCCGATTCGTGGGGCGGACGCCATCGCCGCCTATGTGCAGCGCGGGATCACCCCGCTGACCAGCGCGCATTTTGGCCATATGCCCGAAATCGAGATTCTCTCAGGCGACGAAGCTACCGGCATCTGGGCGCTGCTCGACATATTGCGCGCGCCCAAAGGTGGGCCGTTCCGCATCTTCCGGGGCTATGGCCATTATCATGAGCGTTACACCCGCGCGGATGGCCGGTGGAAGATCGCCTCGCTGCGGCTGACGCGGTTGATGGTGGAAACGGCCTGAAAGGGGAGAGGAAGATGACCCGTCTGATCGCCGGGCGGCCGATCCGCCAGATCGCCTATTTCGTGCCGGACGTCGAACAGGCGGCGCTGGCGCATGTCGCGACCTTCGGGTCCGGCCCTTATTATGTCGCCGAGCATATTCCGCTGAGCCTGTGCCTCTATCGCGGCGCGCCGGCGGAGCTGGACCATAGTTCCGCCTATGGCCAGTGGGGCGACATCATGGTTGAATATGTGCAGCAGAATAACCCCGGTCCATCCTGCTTCCATGATATATATCCCGAAGGCAGCGGACGGCAGGGCATGCATCATGTTGCCTTGATCGTGGAGGATTTGAAAGCGGACATGGCCCGTTTCGAAGCGGCCGGTCATGAAGCGGCGCTCTATGCCGAAGTGGCGCCGGGCGTCGGCTTCGCCATGATGGATTGCGTGGCGACACTGGGGCATTTCGTGGAACTGTACGAACCCACGCCGCAATTGCTGGGCGTCTATGATCTGGTCCGATCATCCGCGCAGGGTTTCGACGGGAGCGATCCGATCCGGCGCTTCACCATAGCTTGAAATAAGGCGCCAATAGACCGAGCGACTTTCCCGTTCGTTTCGAGCGTAGTCGAGAAACGCTGGCGCAGTGCTATCCGCTTCTCGACTTCGCTCGAAGCGAACGGATTATGGGAAAGGGGCGCAACCGTGCGGGCGATGATCAGTCGGTCATCGCCCGCGGGAAGGCGTTGGCGAGCAGCGCGTTCACGGTCTTGAGCGTTGCGTTGAGTTGCTCCATCCGGTCCGCGCCGATGCGATCCTGCAAGGCGTCATTCTGGTCGATCGCCGCCACGCGCAGCGGTTCGCGCAGGGTGCGGCCCTTGTCCGTCAGATGCACCATGATCAGCCGCCGGTCCGACGCGATCCGCCGGCGTTCGATCAGGCCTGCCTTTTCCAGCCGGGTCAGCGTCTGGCCGACGGTCGCCTTGCCGATGTCCAACCGGCGGGCCAGTTCCACCTGCGACAGGGGCTCATCGAACCAGAGTTCACCCAGCACATAGGCCTGAGCCGGCGCGATGCCGGTGCCGGCGATTCGCGCCATATAGTCATTCTGCGTGATGCGGGCGAGCAATTGCGCCTGATAGGCGAGGCTTTCCTTGAACTGGGGGAAGGGGGCTTCGTCCGCCGGCACGGCCTTTTTCGCGCGGCCCTTCGACTGTGCGGATGCCATGGTGATGATCCCCCTTCTTGCCATGTGGAAGCGGCCTTTCTCGCCAATGGCGGCGGGCCGGTCAAGCGGCCCGCCGCTCAATTCAGCTATGCAGATGGGCGGTGGCGCGTTCGGCGACGGCGCCAAGCTCCTTCAGACTGGGATTGCGCCGCAGGGTGAGGCCGCCATTCACCTGCAAATTCTGACCGGTCATGAAACATTCGTCCGACCCCAGCCAAACGACGGCAGCCGCAATATCCTCGCTGGTGCCGACCCGGCCCAGCGGATATTCGCGGGTGAAGGCTTCGACCATTTCGGGAATCTGGAAGGTCATGCCCGCCATCGGCGTTTCGGTGATGCCCGGCGATATGGAATTGGCGCGGATGCCCCGGTCGCCATATTCATTGGCGACCGTGCGGATCACATGGTCGATGCCGGCCTTGGTTCCCATATAGGCGGCGTGATTTTCCAGCATGATCGTCGCCGTTGCCGACGAAATCTGGATGATCGATCCACCCCGGTCCATCGTCCGCAACATCGCCTGGATGAAGAAGAATGGTCCCTTGAACTGGATGGCCAATATCTTGTCGAGGTCTGCTTCTGTCGTGTCATGGGTGGGTTTCAGAAGGCCCCAGCCGGTGGCGTTGACGCCGATGTCGATCCGGCCGAAGCGCTCGACGGCAAAATCGGCGGCAGCATCGACCTGCGCCTGATCGGTGATGTCGACTACGGCCGCCGCGCCGCCAATCTCCTGCGCCAGCCGATCCAGTTCTGCCGCATGGCGGCCGCCCACGACCACCTTGCAACCCTCGGCCGCCAGCCGCTGCGCAATCGTCTGGCCCATATTGTCCTTGCCCGCGGCGCCCAGAACCAGCGCCACCTTGCCATCCAGCCGCATGTCTCTCTCCATATAGTTAGTATATGTACAGTCGTGTAGCATGCTATTATGGATGGCGCACAAGAGCAATGCGCAACAGGAGCAGGATATGAGCGGAAAGCTGGACGGTAAGGTTGCAGTCATTACCGGCGCGGCGCGCGGGCAGGGGGAGGCGACGGCGCGGCTTTTTGCGGCGCAGGGGGCAAAGGTCGTGCTGGCCGACATGCTGGAAGCCGAGGCGCAGAAGGTCGCGGCGGACATTGGCGACAATGCCATGGCGCTGAAGATCGATATCAGCGCCGAGGAGGAATGGCTGGCCCTTGCCCGGACGATCGAGTCGCGCTGGGGCGGCGTGGACATATTGGTCAATAATGCCGGGATCGTGCATCCGGCCGGCATGCTGGACCTGACCAAGGCGGATTTTGAACGGGTTCTGTCCATCAATCTGATCGGCGCATGGCTGGGCATCAAGGCGCTGGCGCCCGGCATGATCGCGAAGGGGAAGGGCGCGATCGTCAACATCTGTTCCAGTTCGGGCCTGTGGGGCATGAACGGCCTGACCGCCTATTCGGCCAGCAAATGGGCGCTGCGCGGGATCAGCAAGACGGCGGCGATGGAATTAGGGCACAAAGGCGTGCGCGTGAATGCGGTCTTCCCCGGCGGCATCAATACGGTGATGGGCAATGTCACCAACGAAGCGCCGTCGGAACTGGCCAAATATTATGTCGGCCAGCCGATCCAGCGCATCGGCGAGCCGGAGGAAGTGGCCGCAACCAGCCTGTTTCTGGTCAGCGAGGATGCGTCTTACGTCAATGGCGCAGAAATTTCGGTGGATGGGGGCATGACCGTGGGCGTCTATACCCCGTTCCTACCGGGCGCGCCGGACAAGGTCGGTTGAGGTTGGAAAGGGGCGGTCTGCCCAGGCGCAGCGCCCTTTCCCGATCCCGTCGTAAAAGGAATGGCTTGTCTCCGATGGAGATCGAAAATCGACCGCTTCGCGTTCAGGATGGCTCGAACATGACCTAATTGTAACGGAACATGCAGGTTGCTCACCGCTTACCCCAGCATCTTAAGATGCGATTGGGGATCAGATGAGCACGGTAGCGCAGGTAATCGTCGAAACATTGGCCGCCGCAGGGGCAAAGCGCTGCTATGGCGTCCCGGGCGATACCCTTAATCATGTCACGGATGCGATCCGTGAGAGCGACATTCGCTGGGTCCATGTACGTCACGAAGAAGCGGGCGGCTTCGCGGCAGGGGCCGATGCGCTGCTGACCGGCGAGGTGGCCCTGTGCGCGGGGTCCTGCGGGCCGGGCAGTCTTCATTTCATCAACGGTCTGTTTGAATCCCACCGCAACCGAGCGCCGGTCGTCCTGATCGCCAGCCAGATCGTGCGCGATGAATTGGGCTTCGATTTCCCTCAGGAGGTTGATTTTCGGCCGATCTACCAGTCGTGCAGCGTGTTCTGCGAAGAAATCAGAACCCCAGCCCAGGCCCGGCGCAAGACAGCCATGGCGGCCCAGGCGGCGCTGGCCAAGAAGGGCGTTGCGGTCCTGATCGTTCCAGCGGATATTTCGAGCGCCACGGCCCCTGACGAACCGCCCTTTGCTGTCCATTCAGCCCGCCCCGTCATACGGCCGGCCGACGCGGACCTGGATCGCGTCGCTGCCGAACTGGCCAAGGGCAAGAAGATCGCCATCTATGGCGGATCGGGTTGCGAAGGCGCTCATGATCAGATCATTGCCCTTGCGGGGGTGTTGCAAGCTCCGGTTGCCCATACTTCACGCGCCAAGGATTTTCTGGAATATGACAACGGCTTCAATGTCGGGATGACCGGCATATTCGGCGGCGAAGCGGGCTATCATGCGTTGATGACCTGCGACACGCTGTTGCTGCTGGGCTGCGATTTCGCCTGGCGACAATATTATCCGGAGAAAGCGACGATCATTCAGGTCGATATAGATGCCACCCATTTGGGTCGGCGTCATCCCGTGAACATTGGCGTTGTGGGTGATGTTGCCGCCACGATCGAAGCCCTGATGCCACGCATCGCGCCGCGCAGCGATCGCGCCTTCCTCGACGAATGCCTGGCGCATCGCGCCCGGACGATAGAGGACCAGGCCAAGCATGCGACGGTCGGCAAAGGCGGCGCAATCCATCCCCAATATCTGACAGAGGTGATTTCAAGGAATGCCCCTGCCGACAGCATTTATACCGCCGATGGAGGATCACCGATGGTATGGTGCCTGCGCCATGTCGCAGCTACTGGGCAGAACCGCACGGTTATCAGTCTCAGCCACGGCACCATGGCCAATGCCATGCCGCAGGCGCTGGGCGCCAAGGCGGCCTTCCCCGACCGGACGGTGATTTCGCTGTCGGGCGATGGAGGCATCGCCATGCTGCTGGGCGATCTGCTGACCGCGGTGCAGGAGCAACTGCCGATCAAGGTCGCTGTGTTCAATAATGGCGCGCTCGATTTTGTCGAAATCGAGCAGAAGGTCGAAGGGTTGCTGGAAGCCTATACCGAACTCATCAACCCGGACTTTGCGCGGGTGGCCGAAGCGATGGGCTTGTGGGGACGCCGCGTCGAGCAAGCCGATCAGTTGGAAGGCGCCGTGCGCGACTGGCTCGCTGCGCCGGGACCGGCCCTGCTCGATGTAGTCACGGATCGCTTTGAACTGGTCATGCCGCCCAAGGTCGAGGCAGGACAGGTCGCAGGCATGGCGCTCTATTCGGCTAAGGCCGTGCTGAACGGGCGCGGGCGTGATGTTGTGGGCTTGATCCGGAACCTCCTGTCGTGAAGGGAAGGTCAAGCATGGTCGCGGCGCTGACCCGCGACCATGCCTTCTCCCGCAACTTGCTGTTGCTGATCGGGCTGTCGGGTACGCTGGGTGCGTTGGCTATGGGCTGGCGGCATCCCCGCACATTATGGCTGCTGATCCTGTTCGTGCCGATATTGGTTCTGGCGCTGATCGATTTGACGCAGCCACATCATAGCCTGCGCCGCAACTATCCTGCGTCTGCACGGTTTCGCTGGTTCTTCGAATGGCTGCGTCCCTTTGCACGCGCCTATTTCGTCGAGAGCGATCTGGATGGACGACCCTATAGCCATGATGAGCGGGCGCTGGTCTATGCCCGGGCCAAGGGGGAGGTGGACGCCCATCCGTTCGGCACCGAATTGGACGTCTATTCCGACGAATATGAATGGCTTGCCCATTCGATCGCACCATCCCGCGATGCTCCCAAAGAAACACGCGTCCATGTCGGGACGGATCAATGCAGCCGCCCCTATCAGGCCGCACGCCTCAACATCTCGGCGATGAGCTTTGGCGCGCTCGGCGCCAATGCGATCGAGGCGCTTAATCTGGGCGCCAAGATCGGCAATTTCTATCATGACACTGGCGAAGGCGGCCTTTCCCCTTATCATCTCAAACATGGCGGCGACGTGGTTTGGGAAATAGGCTCAGGCTATTTTGGCTGTCGCGACAAACAGGGCCGGTTTGATGCCGGCCATTTCGCTGATCGTGCCGCGCATGACGCGGTGAAGATGACGGAAATCAAGCTGAGCCAAGGCGCCAAGCCCGGCCATGGCGGACTTTTGCCTGGGGCAAAGGTGACGCTGGAAATCGCTGCGACCCGTGACGTGCCCATGGGCGAGGATTGCCTGTCTCCAGCTGGACATAGCGCTTTTTCAACGCCGATCGAACTGGTCGAATTTGCCGGCAGGATGCGCGAACTCTCTGGCGGCAAGCCGGTCGGGATCAAGCTGTGCGTAGGCTATCCCCATGAACTTTTCGCTGTCGTCAAAGCGATGATCGAAACCGGCATCCTGATCGATTTCATCGTCATCGATGGCGCGGAGGGGGGCACGGGGGCTGCTCCAACTGAGTTGTCGGATCGGGTCGGTATGCCGCTGCGCGAAGGCCTCATGATCGCGCGCAATGCCTTGGTGGGAAGCAATCTGAAGGGCAAAATCAGGCTGGCGGCTTCGGGCAAGATCACGTCGGGCGCCGGTATTGCGATGAATGCGGCGCTTGGCGCGGACTGGTGCAATGCGGCACGGGCCTTCATGTTCTCGCTGGGCTGTGTCCAGTCCATGCGCTGTCATACCGACACCTGCCCGACCGGGGTAGCGACCCAGTCGGTTGCACGCCAGAGAGGTCTGGTCATCCCCGAGAAAGCGGAGCGTGTGGCCCGCTTCCAGCGATCCACATTATCGGCGTTGCACGACATTGTGGTTGCCTGTGGCCTCCATTCTCCTGACGAATTCACGCCGGACGGACTACGCCAGAGGATCAGCGCGGTGGAGATGCGTTCGATGGACGAACTTTATCCGTTCGTCGAGCCCGGCGAATTGCTCGACGGCGCCCGTGATGCACGTCTTGCGCGCTGGTGGGCGCAGGCGGACGCAGCCTCGTTCAAAAGGCGTGTTGCCTGAAAGGCCCTGGCACTGGGCTCTGCATTTTGTCCAGAGATCCCGAGACCAGCAGGAGCAGAATAGCAGGGTTTTCAGGATTACCGATCAGCTAAGTGTTGATAACTGATTTCGCGCCTCGCAGGCTGCCCGCAACAATTCTCTGGCCGTGTCTTCGGCTGCCTTTGGTGTCATGCTGACGGCTACGCCATCCGGCCCGTCAAGCATGACCTGACCCTCTTCCGCGCAGGCTTTCCCGCCTTCCTCGTAGACATAAGCTTGGGACATAGTTTCTCCATCTCTCCACGGGCGATGGACGCTTCCAAAACAAGACGGTTCCATCACTCGCTGATGTACAGATAGGAGGGATCAAATTCACTCAGGCGCCGAAGCGCTGGTAAATCCAATATGGTCACGCGGCCACGCTGCATATGCATCAGTCCGCGCTCCCGAAGCTCCTTGAGCATCCGGTTGATATGGACCGGAGTCATGCCGCAAGCCTCGCCCAAGTCGGCCTGGGTCAAAGGAAGGGAAAATTGTCTGCCATCACTCAGGTCGACGGCACGCAGTTTAGCTTCGATTTCGCAGAAAAAATGACCGACGCGGGCGACTGCATCCAGGCGGCCCAAGCGGAATATCCATTCGCGATGCATGGCCGCATCAAGCAGAGTGCTGAACCAGAGGAGCTTCGTCAGATTAGGCCGGTCGCTCACAAGCCTGTCCAGCGCTTCATGGCGGACAAGCGCGATCCTGCACGGGCCAAGGGTTGCTACGTCATGATCCAGGCGCTTGAGCGGGTAGCCATGAAGATCGACAAAATCGCCTGCAACATGCACCGCCACCAGTTGGCGGACACCTTCCCGGTCATCCATATAGCGGCATATGAACCCTTCGATCAGATAGGTGCTCATGCCAATCGGTTGGCGGGAAATCGCCAGGCTATGGCGCGCAGGCACATTTTGTACCGCGTGAATGCTGGCCTCCAACGCCTGAAGATCTTCTGCCGACAGTTCATCCTGGCGACGATTGCGGAGGAAATCGTTGAAAATCGCCATAAGACGTACTCCTGAGCACATCGGCCTGTGCTCGTGGAGTGCCCCAAGGGCCATGCGCATTGTGACAATATCAGAACCCGCATAGGGCGAACAGGCTGATAAGCTTGCCGCCTTATGATGAAAAGCGTTTGTCGAAACCCGTCTCAGGCGGCGATCGCATCAACATTTGCGACCCTCATCGTCGCACTCGCCAGTTCCATACACTCGTCAAGGCTTGCTCCAGCGATGTGGGTCTGTGTGTCATCTTGGTGACGGAGGCTCACCTCCCAGATGGCATCGCTTTCTATGCACCGTGTGCGTGAAGTCGGGCTGGCAAAAATGATGAGATCCCCGAGCCGTTCGCGGTGGAGCAAATGTCGAGCCACTGTCGTGTCCGTTTCGCGATGGGCATTATGCTGGATATGCAGGCTCTCGCAATGGGATGAGATGAATTCCATGAGTTGGCGGTCTGACATTGGGCAGTGGCTCCCCATCCGTGGCATCGGATGATCCCGGATTGCAGCGATTGAGACGCGCGCTTTGCTGCGAAGTTCCAAGGATTTCTGCGTTCTTGATCCATGTTTGACAATTAACGTCTTCAACCGGGGCGGGCAGATTATGAGCGTCTGCAACCTCTTGCGCACAGGGCCGTTTAGCCGCCGCTGCATTTGCTGCGACAGGAGCTTTCATGGCCGGACGGACGCTGCTTCAATTCTTCCACTGGTATTATCCCGATGGCGGAGGGTTGTGGAGCGAAGTCGCGCAGAAGGCTGCAAGTCTGCGGGATATGGGTGTGACCGACGTCTGGCTCCCGCCTGCGTATAAGGGCGTGGCGGGCGGCTATTCGGTGGGCTATGACAGCTATGACCTGTTCGATCTGGGCGAGTTCGACCAGAAAGGTTCGGTAGCCACCAAATATGGCGATCGCGCCGCGCTGGAGCATGCGACGGGCGCACTGCGGGAAGCGGGCGTTCGTGTCATCCATGATGTGGTGTTGAACCACAAGATGGGCGCCGATGAGATCGAAGAGGTCTTTGTGCGCCGCGCCAATCCCGACAACCGTGACGAAGTAGAGGAAGAGGCGTTCGAAGCCCGCGCCTGGACCCGGTTCACCTTCCCCGGCAGACAGGGACAATATTCGGAGTTCATCTGGGACGCAAAATGCTTCACCGGCGTCGATCATATCGAGGATCCGACCGAAGATGGCGTATTCCGGCTGGTCAATGACTATGGCGACGGCGAGTGGAATAGCGAGGTTGATGGCGAGAAGGGCAATTTCGATTATCTGATGGGATCGGATGTCGAGTTTCGAAACAAGGCTGTTTACGAAGAATTGAAATATTGGGGGCGCTGGCTGGCGGAACAGCTGCCGTGCGACGGGTTTCGCCTGGACGCAGCCAAGCATATCCCCGCCTGGTTCTTCCGCGACTGGGTCGGCCATATGCGCGAAAGCGTGAATAGCGAACTTTTCGTCGTCGCCGAATATTGGCATCCCGACATGGAGGCGCTTCAGGCCTATCTTGATCTGGTGGATCAGCAACTGATGCTGTTCGACGTCGGCTTGCTGCAGCGCTTTCACGACGCGGCGCGGGCCGGCGGCGATTTCGATTTACGCAGCTTATTTGATGGTACGCTGGTTGCGGCATCGCCCGCCCATGCCGTGACGATCGTGGGCAATCATGACACGCAACCGCTCCAGGCTCTGGAGGCCCCCGTCGAGGACTGGTTCAAGCCGCTGGCCTATGCTTTGATCCTGATCCGCGAACAGGGTGTGCCATGCATTTTCCACCCTGATCTCTATGGCGCGAAATATAGAGATGCTGGCGGTGATGGCGAAACCCATGAGATAGAGATCATGGCGGTTCCCTGCCTGCCAAAGCTGATCGGGGCCCGACAGCTTTTTGCCAACGGGCCGCAGACCGATCTGTTTGACGATCCAAATTGCCTGGGCGTTATCCGCCACGGTACAGCGGGGCAGGCCGGTTGCATTCTTCTCGTCAACAATGGCGCAGAGACGACCAAGCGCGTCGAGCTTGGGCCAGATCATGCCGGGGTAAGCTTTTGCGACTATTTGGGTCATTGCGAGGAACAAATAACCGCCGACGATGCGGGCAAGGTGGCGCTGCGCGTCAATGGCGGCTCCGTCAGCCTCTGGATACGGACGGACAGTCTGGGGTAAGTTGACGAGGCGTCAGGATCGAGGCGGTCGCCCAGCCAATATCCGCCGTTCCATTGAGCCGCAATCTATCGGCATAGGCGGAATTTCATTACCCATATTACGCTTCCTTGTGAGCCCCGGCGCGCCACCAAGCGATTTTCCAATTTCCCGAATTGTAGGTAAATATTATTTAATATCATATGGTTGTTCTGATAGATAATAGATGGACTCCATTTCGACCCAGGTGACGTCCTGAGCAAAGGGAAGGGGGCGCTGGAAGGTTCGCATGAGCCCGTCCCAGGCCGCCACCTGCGGATTGGCGGCATCGCGCGCTGCCTTTGTCGCCGCATCGGGCGCCAAAGCCATGTCCTGTTCCATGATCATGACCATCCGGTCGCCCACTTGCCAGATTTGCAGATCGAGGACGCCGTCGGCCCGGATGGCAGCCGTAACGGCTTGTGGCGGACCACCCGGCCGGTGCCATTCGCGATAGCATGCGATCATGTCCGGATCATCCACCAGATCAACGGCGAAGCAGCGCCGGACAATTTCTCCCATTTTCTCTCTCCCGGTTGACGTCTCCGACCAGTCTATATATTCATCATATGTCTTACAAGATGGAGAGGCTGAATCATGGCCCGGCTTTATGGCGGCGAGGTGTCGAAACGGCACATCGCCGAACGATCCGGCACGCTGTCCCAATTTGCGGGGGTGCGGCTGATGACTTTGGGGGATGGCGTCGAGCGAGGCGTGCGGATGCTGCATTTCCGCACCGGATCGGGCCTGTCCTTCACCGTGCTGGTCGATCGGGCGATGGACATTGCCGAATGTGACCATGCCGGGCGGGCCATAGGCTGGCATTCGCCGTCGGGCTTCCGCCATCCCGGATTGCATGACTATGAAGGCGAGGGGGGGCTGAGCTGGTTCCGGTCCATGTCGGGCCTTAACATCACCTGTGGCCTGGACCATATATTGTTCATGCATGACGATCCGGCCGGACATTATCATTATGGGCCGCGCCAGAGCGTTTCCTCTTCGCTGCACGGGCGGGTCGGCACCATCCCGGCGCAACTAACCGGCTATGGCGAGCAATGGGATGGCGATCGCTGCACTTTCTGGGCGGAAGGGATCGTGCGCCAGTCGACCGTATTCGGCGAGGATCTGCATCTGATCCGCCGGATCGAGGCCGATCTGGGCGGCGACGAAATCCGGCTGACCGACCGGGTGGTCAATCATGGCTTTTATCGCACGCCGCACATGTTCTGCTACCATATCAATGTCGGTCATCCGGTGGTGGCCGAGGGCGCTCGCTATGTCGCGCCGATCCGCGACGTGCTGTGGGCGGCCCATGCCGACGATTATCAGGCGCAGGGGGTGGGCTATCGCACCCTGCCGGCGCCGATCGTCAATTTCCATGAGCAGGTGTGGCAGCATGACATGGCGCCCGACGCGGATGGCCGGGTCGAGGTGGCGATCGTCAATGAAGCACTGGGTTTCGGCTTTTCGGTCGTGACCCGTAAGGATCAGTTTCCGGCCATGTTCGAATGGCAGAACCTCCATGCCGGCCACTATGCCGTGGGGATCGAGCCGTCGACCAACCATGTGCTGGGCAAGGATTTCGCCCGCGAGCGCGGCGAACTGATCGAACTGGAGCATGGCGAGGAACGGCGTTACGATACGGTCCTCCGCGTCCTGCCCGATGCGACGGCGGTGTCCGATGCGGTGGCGCGGATCGAAGCTGTCCAGCGCCAGCCTGATGAGGACTATCCTGCGCCGTCCGGCAATTATCCGGCGATCGGAGGCGCCGCATGATGGGCCGCACGATCCTCTACACCGGCGCGGCTGGTGGCCTGGGGCTGGAGACGACGCTGCTGCTGATAGAAGGCGGCGCGACCGTGATCGCGGTCGACAATGATCCGGCGAAAGTGGCGCGCCTGACCGAGGCTGCGGCGGGCAGGGGGCCGGGGACACTGATCGTGTCGACGGCCGACCTGTCCGATCTGGCCGGGTTTCGGGCCACGCTGGATGCTTTGATCGCGCAGCATGGCGGGTTCGATGTCGTCATCAATAATGCGGCCATCTACCCGTCCAAACCCTTCGAGGATTTCTCGGTCGAGGAGCATCAACTGGTCCAGCGGATCAATGTCGATGCCGGGATCGTCGCGGTGCAGGCAGCATTGCCGGGAATGCGTGCCAAGGGCTTTGGCCGGATCATCAATATTTCCAGCATCACCATTTCGGGCGGCTGGGCGAACCTGTCCCCCTATGTCGCGTCCAAGGGTGCGCTGGTGGGCCTGACCCGTGCCTGGGCGCGGGAATTTGGACCAGCGGGTGTCACCGTCAATGCGATCGCGCCGGGCGCTTTCCCGACCGATGCGGAGAAAATCCATCCCGACCCGGAAGGTTATAACCAGATGGTACTGGATGCCCAGTCGGTCAAGCGCCGGGGTGTCGCCGCCGACATCGCCCACGCCATCGCCTTTTTCGCCGCTGACGAGGCGGGTTTCATCACTGGCCAGACGCTGCATGTGAATGGCGGCTGGGTCATGGCCTGAAGGACCAGATATGACGATACTCAAGGATATTCGCGTTCTCGACTGCTCGATCGCCATGGCCGGTCCGTTCGCGGCGCAGCGTCTGGGCGACATGGGCGCCGACGTCATCAAAGTGGAGCCGACCAGCGGCGAGTGGCAGCGCCATGCTTCGGCCGGCGGCGCGACCGGCAACCGGATCAACGTGTCCTTCCTCTCGCTTAATCGTAATAAGCGGTCGCTGGCGATCGACCTCAAATCGCCGGAGGGCAAGGCGGTGCTGCTCGATCTGGTGAAGGAAGCGGATGTCTTCCTGCAAAACTACCGGCCCGGCGTCGCGGAGCGGCTGGGCGTCGATTATGCGACGCTGTCGGCGATCAACCCGCGCCTCATCTATGTGTCGATGTCGGGCTATGGCGAAGATGGCCCCTATCGGGCCTATCCGGGGCAGGATCTGCTGTTGCAGGGCATGTCGGGGGCGATGCTGTCTGCCGGGGCGGAGGGCATGCCGCCATCGCCCGCCGGGCAATATCTGGTCGACGCCGTGACCGCCTATACCGCTTTCGAAGGGGCGCTGGCTGCGCTGTTCCATCGGGAGCGGACGGGCGAGGGGCAGTTGGTGCAGGTCAATATGCTCGACGCCATCACCACCCTCCAGATGCAGGAATTGTCGGTTTTCACCGTGGGCGGCAAGCCGCAGGCGCGATCGGCCGAACCCCATGCGCATAGCTATATCCGCGCGCCCTATGGCGTGTTTGAGACGGCGGACGGTTACATGACGCTGGCCATGGCCTCGCTGAAGACGTTGGGGCAGGTGTTGGGAGACCCCTTCTTTGCCGAACTCGACGAGGAACGGGATGGCTGGACCCAGCGCGACGCCATTTTTGCGCGGGTGAAGGCGCATCTGATCGGGCAGTCGACGGCCCATTGGCTGGAGACATTCCGCGCCGCCGACATCTGGTGCGGTCCGGTCTATGGCTATGCCGACCTGATCGACGATCCGCAAATCCGGCATAATGGCACTTTTGTGGAATATGATCACGCGACCGAGGGCCGGGTGAAGGTGCCGGGCTTCCCGATCCGCTTCTCCAAGACGCCCTCTGCCATCACCCGTGGTGCGCCACTGGTGGGCGAACATAGTCGCGACGTGCTGGCAGAGATCGGTCGCAGTGCGGACGAGATCGCGCGACTGATCGAATCCGGCGTGGTGCGCCAGCACGCATGAGCTTGTCCCAATATCGCGGTCTGACATGGGACCATCCGCGCGGCTATCGCGCGCTGGAGGCGGCGGCGCAGGACATTGCGCCGGGGCAGGGGCTGTTCATCGCTTGGGATCGCCACTCGCTGGAGGGGTTCGAAACGGCGCCGATCGCCGAACTGGCTGAGCGTTACGACCTGATCGTGCTTGATCATCCCCATGTCGGGGAGGCCGTGGCGCAGGATTGCCTGTTGCCGATGGAGAGCTTGTTCGACGCTGAGATACTACAGGAGCTGGAGGTCGCTGCGATCGGACGGTCGCTCGCCAGCTATCATTATGGAGGGGCGCACTGGGCACTGCCGCTCGATGCAGCGACGCAGGTCATGGCCTATGCGCGTGATCGTATCGATACGCCGCCGCAAAACTGGGACGCGGTGATCGATCTGGCGGCGCGTCAGCCGGTCGCCCTTTCGCTCGCCGGGCCGCATGCGATCCTGTCCTTCCAGTCGATCGTGGCGGCCTTGGGTGGCGGTCGCCCGGCGGAGGGCTTTGTCGATCGGCAGATTGGGCGCGAGGCCTTTGCGATCATGGCGGCGCTGACCGGGCAAGCAAGCCGGGCCTTCGTCCATGCCAACCCCATCGCCTTGCTGGAGGCTATGGCGGCGGGCCAGGATGTTGCGCTGGTCCCGCTCATCTATGGCTATGTCAATTATGCAGCGGCTGGCCGGGTGGGCTTTGCCGATGCGCCGCGTGGAGCGGTCGGCATCGGGTCCATCCTCGGGGGCACCGGCATTGCTGTGTCGAAACGATGCACCGTGACGCCAGCGCTTAAGGCGCATCTGCTATGGCTGATGGGGGCGGAGGCGCAATGCGGCTTCATTCCTGCGCATGACGGGCAACCTTCGTTACGGGCCGCATGGAGCGATCCGCAGGTCGATGCCAATTGGGGCGGCTTTTACAGCGGCACCCGCGCCACGCTGGACACGGCTAGCCTGCGCCCCCGCCATGACGGCGCCATCCGTTTCCAGACCGACGCATCGGCTCGGTTGCGTGCCGGCCTGATTGACGGCGATCCTGTCGACGCCGTGCTGGACGCCATAGAGGCGGCTTTCCACCGCCATCATCGCAAAGGAGCCGAACTATGAGCGCCAATTTGCGCTTCACCATTGCCGATCATATCGCCACGATCACGCTGGATCGTCCGGAAAAGCTCAATGCCATGACGCCGGACATGGCGGCGGCGCTGGTGGAGGCCGTCAGCCAGTGCAATGGCTCCGATGCGGTGCGCGTGGTGATCGTGACCGGGGCGGGGGAGAAGGCTTTTTCCGCCGGGTCCGACATTTCCACGCTGGACTCCTATGCGACCCCATGGGATTTCCGCAATCGGCAGGATTATTGCGATGCGCTGCGCGCCTGTCGCAAGCCGGTGATCGCGGCGGTCAACGGCTATGCGCTGGGCGGCGGGCTGGAAACCGCCTTGGCCTGCGACATTCGCATCGCGTCGACCCAAGCGCGCTTCGCTGCGCCGGAAATCAAGCTGGGCTGGATTGGCGGCGGCGGTATGGCGGTAGGGCTCGCCCATTCGATCGGCATGTCGAACGCGGCGCTGATGCTTTATACCGGCGACATGGTGAGCGCCGAGCAGGCCCTGGCCTGGGGACTGGTGAGTGAGGTGACACCGCCCGACCAGTTGATGGCGCGGGCGCAGGCGATTGCCGCCACCATAGCGCAGCGAGCGCCCATTGCCGCCGAAACGGCTAAGCTGAATCTGCGCGCCGCGCACCAGATGCCCTATGACAAGGCGATCGAATATGAGCGCGACTTGCAAGCCATCTGCTTCGGCACCGCCGATGCCGCCGAAGGACGCGCGGCCTTCGCCGAACGCCGCGCCCCCGATTTCCAGCGGCGCTGAGCCATGGACATGAGCCCTGCCGCCATTTTGCCGACCGATCCGGCTGCGCTGCTGTTCGGTCGCATCTGGCGGCCCGATCGTTCCGGCCCGTCGCTGGTGCGGGTGGATGGCGATCGGCTGACCGATATTTCCGCCAGCTTCCCGACCGCGCGCGACCTGTGCGAAGCCGCCTCCCCGGCGCAGGCGCTGCGGGATGCGAAGGGCGAGGATGCCGGTGCCCTTGCCGACATCCTCGCCAATACGCCACCCGACCGGCGCGATGTTGCGCAGCCCTGGCTCCTGTCGCCGATCGACCTGCAAGCGGTGAAAGCGGCGGGCGTCACCTTCGTCACATCCATGCTGGAACGGGTGATTGAAGAGAAGGCGCGCGGCAATCCGGAGGCGGCGGCGCAGATTCGGCAGCAGGTCCGCGCGCTGGTGGGCGATGAGCTGCGTAGTCTGCGACCCGGATCGGATGAAGCCGCCCTGCTTAAGCAGGCGCTGATCGAAGCCGGAGCGTGGAGCCAGTATCTGGAAGTCGGGATCGGTCCCGACGCGGAAATCTTCACCAAGGCGCAGCCGATGGCGACGGTCGGCGCGGGCAGCGCCATTGGCGTACACCCCGCTTCGGTCTGGAACAATCCGGAGCCCGAAGTGGTGCTGGTGATCGCCTCCGACGGGCGGATCATCGGCGCGACGCTGGGCAATGACGTCAATCTGCGCGATGTCGAGGGGCGATCGGCGCTGCTGCTGGGCAAGGCGAAGGACAATGTCGGGGCTGCGGCGGTCGGTCCTTTCGTGCGGCTGTTCGATGACGGGTTTGATCTGGCGGCCGTGGAGCGCATCACGGTGAGCCTGTCGGTGCATGGCGCCGATGGTTTCGTCATGGAGGGGCGGTCGGCCATGGCGGAAATCAGCCGCCCGCCCGCAGAGCTTGCGGCGCAGGCGGTGAATGCGCATCATTGCTATCCCGACGGTCTGGTTCTCTATCTCGGCACCCTGTTTGCGCCGACGCAGGATCGGAGCGCAGCGGGGCGGGGCTTTACCCATGCGGAAGGAGATGAGGTGCGGATTGCTTGTGACGAACTGGGCATGCTGGTGAACCGGGTGACGGCGACCGATCGGGTCGAGCCATGGACCTTCGGCGTCGGCGCCCTGATGCGCAATCTGGCCGCGCGGGGTCTGTTGTGAGCACACGGCCCCGCATCCTGCTGACCCGGCGCTGGCCTGACGCGGTCGAGCAGAGGCTCGCCGCATCCTATGATGTGACCTTCAACCAGAGCGACCAGCCGATGGATGCGGCGGCGCTGGCGCAGGCGATGCGCTATCATGATGCGCTCTGCCCGACGGTGACGGACAGGGTGACGCGGGACGTGCTGCTGACCGATGGGCGGCGGGCGCGGATCATCGCCAATTATGGCGCGGGCTATGAGCATATCGATCTAGGGGCCGCGCGTGAGGCGGGACTGGTCGTCACCAACACCCCCGATGTGCTGACCGAGGCGACGGCGGACATCGCGCTGACCCTGATGCTGATGGCGATGCGCCGTGCGGGTGAGGGGGAGCGCGAATTGCGCGCCGGTAACTGGAGCGGCTGGCGGCCTACGCATCTGCTCGGCCAGTCGCTGGATGGCAAGTTGCTGGGGCTGGTCGGCTTCGGTCGGATCGCCCGCGCGGTGGCGAAGCGGGCAGAGGTCTTTGGCATGCGCATCGCCTATCATAGCCGTCGGCCGGCAGACGATATGCCGGCCAGCGCCTATTTCGCCGACCTTGGCGCGCTGGCGGAACAGGCGGATGTCCTGTCGCTCCATGCGCCGGGCGGCGCGGAGACGCGGCATATGATCGACACGGCGCTGCTGGCGCGGATGCCGGGCCATGCGGTGCTGGTGAATACCGGGCGCGGATCGCTGATCGATGAAGGCGCGCTGGCGCAGGCGCTGGCGGAGCGGCGGATCGCGGCGGCGGGACTGGACGTGTACGAAGGCGAACCGCAGGTGCATCCGGCGCTGGTCGCCCTTCCCAATGTCATACTGCTGCCGCATCTGGGCAGCGCAACGATTGAGGCGCGGACGGCCATGGGGATGAAGGTCGCCGACAATCTCGACCGTTTCTTTGCCGGAGCGTCTCTGCTTGACCCAGTCGCTTGACTATATTGCAGGGGCGGCCCGGAAATGGCTTTCATTGACCGACAAGCCATTGATTCTGGGGCTTTGCGGAGCGCAGGGGTCGGGCAAATCGACTTTGGCCGCGGGCCTGCAACGGCGGATGCAGGCGGAAGGGCGGATGACGGCGGTCCTGTCGCTGGACGACCTGTATCTGGATGGCGCAGAGCGGGAAAGGCTGGCGCGTGACGTGCATCCGTTGCTGCGCACCCGCGGCGTGCCGGGCACCCATGACGTGGCGCGGGGCATCGCCATACTGGACACGGTGAAGGCGGGCCAGCCCGTTGCTCTGCCGCGTTTCGACAAGGGGAAGGACGAACCTGCCGACGAAGAGCTTCTCCTGCCCGGCCGGGTCGAATTGCTGATTTTCGAGGGCTGGTGTGTCGGCGCTCGGCCGCAACCGGACCAGGCGCTCGCCAATCCCGTCAATGCTCTGGAGCGGGATGAGGACGCCGCACAGCTATGGCGCCGCCACGTCAATCGCCAGTTGAGCGGCCCCTATGCCGATCTCTTTGCCCGCATCGACCGACTGGTCCTGCTGGCGGCCCCCGATTTCTCGGTCGTCCATGCATGGCGGAGCCAGCAGGAAGAGGCGTTGCGCGCAGAGCAGGGCGATCGCGCCAGCCATGCGATGGACGTCGTTCAAATAGACAGGTTCATCCAACATTATGAACGTCTTACACGCCATATTTTAGATGATATGCCCGGTTATGCCGATCATAGCTTGTTTCTGGACAAGGACCGTGGATTGAGGATGGCGCAATGATCATATCGTCCCCGCTGGACTATCGTGAAGCCGCGCGCAGGCGGTTGCCCCGATTCCTGTTCGACTATGTCGATGGCGGCGCCTTTGGCGAGGAGACGCTGGCGGCCAATCGCGCGGATCTGGCCGGGGTTCGCTTGCGGCAGAAAGTCCTGCGCGACATATCCCAGCTTAGCCTTGAAACGACCCTGTTTGACGAAAATCTGTCCATGCCGGTGCTGCTGGCGCCGATCGGGCTGGGCGGCATGATGCGTCGGCGCGGCGAATTGCAGGTAGCGCGCGCGGCGCGCGCAGCCGGCATCCCCTATATCCTGTCTACCGTGAGCGTTTGCCCGCTCGACGAGGTGATCGCCGCTGCCGGACAGCCCATCTGGTTCCAGCTTTATGTGCTCAAGGACCGGGGCTTCATGCGCCATGCGCTGGAACGCGCGCAGGCTCTGGGCGTCACCAAACTGGTCTTCACCGTCGACATGCCGCTGCCGGGCGCGCGCTATCGCGACGCGCATTCGGGCATGAGCGGTCCTGCTGCGCCGTTCCGTCGGATGCTACAGGCGATGGGACGGCCAGGATGGGCCTGGGATGTCGGGTTGATGGGCCGACCGCATGATCTGGGCAATATATCAGCCTATCGGGGACAGCCAACAGACCTGACCGACTATATCGGATGGCTTGGCGCCAATTTCGATCCGTCCATCACCTGGTCCGATCTCGAATGGATCCGCGATATGTGGAAGGGACAGATGATCGTGAAGGGCATCCTCGATCCTGAGGACGCCCGCGACGCGGTGCGTTTCGGTGCCGATGGCATCATCATATCCAACCATGGCGGCCGCCAGCTTGACGGAACGGCTTCGACCGTCAGCGCCTTGCCGGGCATCGCGGAGACTGTTGGCGATGAGGTGACTTTGCTGGTCGATGGCGGCGTGCGAACCGGGCTGGATGTCGTGCGCATGCTCGCATTGGGCGCACGATCCGTCCTTCTGGGACGCGCCTATATCTATGCGCTGGCAGCGCGAGGCGAGGCTGGCGTTACTGACCTGCTGCAAAAGATCGCGCAGGGCATGCAGGTTGCGATGGCGCTGAGTGGCGCAAAATCCGTTGAAGGGGTAAATGATTCCATATTGTTATGATGCATATCTAATATGTTTTTGAATTTAACATAACATATATTATCGAACTTTTAAGGTGTAAGCGCCAGACAGAAATCCCTGCCGGAAGCGAAGATGGCGGGTACGGAACGCCGACAGGCGCGAACCTCCCGGCCCATCTTTTCGGACGTAAATTTCTGCGGGCCCAGTTGGCCGGCGACAACCCGTAGCCTACCCTATGTCCTGCTCCGACTCTTCGAGAATATATTGATCGATGCGCCTCAGCATGGATCTGAAATTTTCCATTTCTTCCGGCGTGAATCGGGAAAATATGCGTTGTTCAAGTTCGATCGCCTTTGGTGCGATCGCCGCATAAAGTTCCTCGCCCGCCTGCGATAAGATCAACAGATGGGATCGCTTGTCCTCGACATTGGGCTTGCGCTCCAACAAGCCTCTATGGACCAGAGACATGGCCGCTCTGCTGATGCTGACCTTGTCCATTCGCGTTCTTGAACAAATTTCCTGCTGGGTAATGCCGTCCGTCTCGGCAACCCAGGCGATCACGCGCCATTCAGGAATGCTGATCCCGAAAAGAGCTTCATATCGCTCCGCAATGCTGTGGCTTACCAGATTGGAAGTGTAGGATAATCTGTAGGGGATGAAGGCGTCTAGCCGGAGAAGCGTCGGGTGCATCCGATATAGTAACATTTGACACTAGATTGGCAATGAGTCATATATAGTTTCAAATGATACCATTTGGAGGCGTCATGATGCTCGATCCGAATAATCCGCTCGGTCTGGATGGGTTCGCCTTTGCCGAATTTACCTCCCCCACCCCCGAAGCGATGGCCAGCCAGTTCGAACAACTGGGCTTCGTGCCGGCCAGGACAAAGGCTGATCGGGGCCTGACGCTCTACAGGCAGGGACGGATCAACCTGATCCTCAATGCCGCAGAAACGGGTCAGGCCAGACAGTTCAGGGACATGCATGGCGCGTCTGCCAACGCCATGGGGTTCAATGTGGTCGATGCCGAAACGGCCTATGCCCTTGCGATCGAACGTGGCGCGACGGCCGCAGACACGTCGGTCAGTGCGCTGCCGGGCGAACGCGCGATCGAGGGGATTGGCGGCTCTTTACTGTATCTTACGAGTGCGGATCCCTTCGCCGACTGGGACGAAGTGCCCGGCTGGCGGGACGCGGCCGCCGCGAACACTGTCGGCCTCGACCTTCTGGACCATCTGACCCATAATGTCCGTCGCGGCCAGATGCGGGTGTGGTCAGCCTTCTACAATCGGATTTTCGGCTTCGAAGAGCAGAAATATTTCGATATCAAGGGCAAGGCGACCGGCCTGTTCAGTCAGGCAATGATCGCGCCGGACCACGCCATTCGCATCCCGCTGAACGAGAGCCAGGATGACAAGAGCCAGATCGAGGAATTTATCCGCGATTATAATGGCGAAGGCATTCAGCATCTCGCACTGACGACCCGCGACATCTATTCGACCGTCGAAAAGCTGCGCGCCAATGGCGTAAGGCTTCAGGACACGATCGATACCTATTATGAGCTGGTGGACAAGCGCATAGCCGGTCATGGCGAGGATCTGGAACGGCTCAGAAGCAATCGCATCCTGATCGACGGGGATGTGGAAGAAGAAGGTATTCTGCTTCAGATTTTCACGGAAAATCTGTTCGGCCCTATTTTCTTCGAAATCATCCAGCGCAAAGGCAATGAAGGATTTGGCAACGGCAATTTCCAGGCATTGTATGAATCGATCGAACTCGATCAGATTCGGCGTGGCGTCATCACCATCGATGCCTGATCATGAGGCCGGACCTGATTGAAAGTGGCTGGGAGAGCGCCATGACGCCGATGAAGCCGCTGCCGCGTCAGATCCCGAAGGTGCGCGCCGATCCGGGTGAGGAGATGATGTCCGGTTTTGGCAATCATTTTTCGACCGAAGCGGTTGCAGGCGCGCTGCCGCAAGGCCGGAACTCTCCCCAGCACGTCCCCTATGGCCTTTATGCCGAGCAGCTTTCCGGGACGGCCTTTACGGCGCCCCGCACGGAAAATCGGCGCAGCTGGCTCTATCGGCTGCGCCCTGCCGCCAGCCACCCGCCATATAGCCGCTATGATCGCCCGTCCCTTCTGCGGTCCGGCCCTTTTCATGAAGTGCCGCCTACGCCCAACCGGTTGCGCTGGGATCCCCTGCCCATCCCCCGCACGCCAACCGATTTCGTCGACGGGATGGTCAGCTATTGTGGGGCGGGCGATCCTGCGATGGCCAGCGGATTGGGCATCCACCTTTATGCCGTCAATCTCTCTATGAAGCGCCGCGCCTTCTGCAATGCGGATGGCGAGTTGCTGATCGTTCCGCAGGAAGGCGCGCTGTGCCTGTACACCGAACTGGGCAGGTTCACGGTATCTCCCCAGCAGATCGCAATCATTCCCAGAGGGCTGCGGTTTCGTGTCGAACTGATCGACGGCGACGCGCGCGGCTATATCTGTGAAAATTACGGCGCGCTGTTCCGCCTGCCCGATCTTGGCCCGATCGGCGCCAACGGGCTTGCCAATGCGCGGGATTTCCAGACACCCGTCGCCTGGTTCGAGGATGATGATGCGCCATTCGAAATCGTCCAGAAATTCCGCGGAACATTGTGGAAGACGACCCAGCATCATTCCCCGTTCGACATTGTGGCCTGGCACGGCAATCTGGCGCCGGTGCGCTATGACATGCGCCATTTCAACACGATGAATACAGTCAGCTATGACCATCCCGACCCATCAATCTTCACGGTCCTGACCTCGCCCACCGATACGCCCGGCACCGCAAATTGCGATTTCGTGATCTTCCCGCCAAGATGGATGGTGGCCGAGGACAGTTTCCGTCCGCCCTGGTTCCACCGCAATGTCATGAGCGAATTTATGGGACTGATCCATGGCGCCTATGACGCCAAGGAAGGCGGTTTCGCGCCGGGCGGCGCCTCGCTCCACAATTGCATGTCCGGCCATGGACCGGACCGGCCGAGCTATGAGCGAGCGATCCATGCAGACCTCAGCCCGGTCAGGACAGACAATGGCATGGCTTTCATGTTCGAAAGCCGCTTCGCCTTCAGTCCCACGCGCTTCGCGATGGAAACCCCGCTGTGCCAGCTGGACTATGATGATTGCTGGGCGGGCTTCCAGAAGGCGCAGGTGCCACGACAGCCGGATAATGGAGACAAACAGGCGTGAGCTTCCCGAAGATCGACGAAACGCATGACGCCGCCCTTAAGAGCTGGGTTCCCGGCGCCGATGGCCACACCGACTTTCCGATCCAGAATCTGCCTTATGGCATATTTTCGCCATCCGGCGGGGCGCCCCGCGCCGGCGTGGCGATCGGCAACCATATTCTGGATCTGCATCAGGCTGGTGCCGCTGGCCTGCTTCCGTGCGACGTCGTTCCCGCGACGAGACAGCCGACGCTTAATGCCCTTTTCTCTTTGCCAGCGGCCAGCCGGCTGGCGCTGCGCAGGACGCTGAGCAGGCTGTTGAGCGAAGAGAGGATGCGCGCGCTGGTCGAACCGATGCTCTTTCCCGCAGATATGTGCTTGCTGCACCTGCCTGCCGCGATCGGTGACTATACCGATTTCTATGTCGGCATCCATCACGCCACCAATATCGGCAAGCTGTTCCGGCCCGACAATCCGTTGCTCCCCAACTATAAATATGTTCCGATCGGCTATCATGGCCGGGCATCGTCCATCCGCCCGTCCGGCATGCCGGTCGTTCGCCCCCGGGGGCAGCGCAAGTTGCCGGATGCGGATGTCCCCGTCGTCGGCCCCAGCACGCGCCTGGACTATGAACTGGAACTGGGCATCTGGATCGGGACCGGCAATATGCTTGGCGCGCCGATCGACATCGCCGACGCGACTGATCATATCGCCGGCTTCTGTCTGCTGAACGACTGGTCTGCCCGGGATTTTCAGGCATGGGAATATGTCCCGCTCGGCCCCTTTCTGGCCAAGAATTTCCATTCGACCATATCGCCCTGGGTGATCACGAGCGAAGCGCTGGCGCCCTATCGCCTGCCCCAGCCCGGCCGTCCCGACGGCGATCCGCAACCTCTGCCCTATCTGCTGGACACGGCGGATCAGGCCGGCGGCGCTTTTGCCGTCACGCTGAAAGTGTTTCTTTCCAGCGCAAAAATGCGGGAAGCCGGCCTTGCGCCCCATCAATTGTCGCATGGGCAGGCGACCAGCATGTACTGGACTGCGCAACAGATCGTCACCCATCACGCATCCAATGGCTGCAACCTCAACCCCGGCGATCTTCTGGGCACGGGCACCTTGTCCTCCCCCGATCCCGAAGGCTTTGGCAGTTTGATGGAGCTGACCCAGGGCGGTCGGAACGCCATCACCTTGCCCAGCGGTGAAGAACGCCTGTTTCTGGAGGATGGCGACGAAGTGATTTTGCGCGCCAGCGCCGTGGCGGAAGGCCATGTCGCCATAGGGTTTGGCGATTGCGTCGCACGGATAGTGCCGGCGCGATGAGCGAGATCCAGCCCCACGGCTATTGGCTCCGCTCCGCCATCCGGAGCGTCCTGAAACGGACGCCGTCAACGGTAGGCCCAGACGCTGACCCGTCATGACGGAGCCGCCGGACGGAAGGCGCCTGTTTGCGACGCCGGCAGGCATAAAGCTGGCTCCTCTCAAAGCCATTGACGATGGCAAGGCCAGAGGATTTGTTGTCCAGATGCGGGCCGGCCGCTTCCATGGTTTCGTGGTGCGACAGGGCGACGATGTGCATGGCTATGCCGACAAATGCCCGCATATGGGCCTGCCGCTTGCGCAGAGTCTGGACGCCTATCTGGCGCCGGGCGGAGGTCTCATCGCGTGCAGCTGGCATTCCGCCTTGTTCGACATCCGGGACGGCCGTTGCGTCGGCGGCCCATGCGCAGGGCAGAGGCTTATTCCGTGGCCGGTCAGCGTCGATGACGGCGTCATCGTGACGATGGACGCCTCAGCGGCCTGATTCAGGGTCGTCTGCCCGCAGCAGGATCTTGCGCGCCTGCGCCAGATGCGGCGCATCAATCATCTTGCCGTCCAGCATCAGCACACCGGCATGGGGCGCCTCTGCAAAGGCCGTCACGATCCTCCTGGCCTGCTCGATCTGGACCCTGGTCGGCGTGAACGCCGCGTTGATGATGGGCACCTGCGCAGGGTGAAGCGCCATCATCCCGGTAAATCCGTCAAATGCGCCACGCGCGGCATAAGCGGCCAGACCCTGCTCATCCCTTATCGCCGGATAGACCGTCTCGATCGCGGCGACGCCCGCGGCGTGGGCGCCGAACAATGTCAGCGAACGAACCATTTCATAAGGACTGGTGTAGGATCCATCGGCATGACGGCTGCCCATCGCGCCAATGGCCGCGGGCAGGTCTTCCGCGCCCCAGGTCAGGCCGCATAGCCAGTCCGCCACCGCGCCATAGCCGCCCAGTTCGAAGATCGCCTGGGGCGTCTCCGTCGCGATCGGCAGGATTTGCATGCCGGACGTCAGATGCTTCAACAGGGACGCGACCGTCGCGGCGCCCTGCGCCTTGGGCAGGACAATGCCATCCGCCGCAGCGCAACAGGCCATATCCGCCTCAAGACTGTCGCCATCGACGGGATTGATCCGGACAAAGCGCCTTATCGCCGCCGGGCGAGCCAGATAAGCGGACACGCTCTCACGCGCCTTGTTCTTGGCGGCAGGAGCGACACTATCCTCCAAGTCGAGAATGATCGCATCCGCGCCGCTTTGCGATGCCTTGACGAAGCGATCCGGCCGATCGCCCGGCACGAAGATCAGCGAACGCAACCTCACGCCGGCCGCCTCTGCAACAATGCGGTGCGCAGGCACTCGCACACAGTCTGGTCTCTTTGATTGATGAGCGCATGACGAAAGGTGACGAGGCCCGCGCGCGGCCGGGATTTGCTCTCGCGCAGTTCCACGACGTCACTGGTCGCGCGCACGGTGTCGCCGATGAATACGGGCCTTGGCATCACCAGCCTGTCATAACCCAGATTGGCGACCAGCGTACCCAGCGTCGTTTCGCCCACGGACAGGCCGATCATCAGCGAAAAGGTGAAAGTGCCGTTGACGAGGATCTGGCCGAACTCGCTCGCCCGCGCCGCCTCCGCATCGATGTGCAAAGGCTGAGGATTATGGGTCATTGCGGAAAAGAGCAGATTGTCGGTTTCGGTGACGGTCCGGCGGATCGGATGGTCGATATGATCGCCGACCTGCCATTCCTCAAAATATCGGCCGCTCATTCCGCCTCCTCCCCGACGATCCGGACCAGCAATGTGCCCTCCTGCACCTGCGCGCCCTGTTCATGCGGCATATCCTGGACGGTGCCGTCAAAGGGTGCGGTCAACCCATGTTCCATCTTCATGGCCTCCAGCGTGATCAGCCTCTGCCCCTTCACCACCTTGTCGCCCTGCGCCACGCTGACGGCGATGATCCGCCCTGGCATCGGCGCCAATATTGCTCCGTTCCCCGCAACAGCAGCGCCGCCCCATGTTGCGCGCCACGGCGCGACCTGCCAACTGCGGCCATGTTCAGTCACCAAAAGTCGCGCCAGCGGCCGTTCAGCCAGTGCGGAGCCGGTGGCGCGGGCGACCTGTACGTCCACCGATTGACCTTCGACGAGGACGCGGCCGGTCCGTCGCGCCGCTCCGTTCAGGCGAAAGCCCGCCAGCGCGCCGGCCCCGCCAATCCGGGCGCTCGCCCGGGCCAGCGCCGCATCGCCGGGCAGGGTCGCCGGCATCAGCGCCTCCCCTTCGCGCGCGATCAGTCCGGTGTCGACATTCCCCGCCACGAAATCGGGATGCGTCAGCGCCTTGACCAGAAAGCCGGCATTGGTGCGCAACGGCCAGACGACCGAACCGTCCAGCGCCCTGGCCAGGCGGCTACGCGCCCCGTCGCGCGTTTCGGCCCGCGCGATCAGCTTCGCGATCATGGGATCATAATAGGGGGAGATGGTTCCGCCCTGTTCGACACCCGTGTCCACCCGGACATCGCCCCCCAGATCGAAGGCGTCGAGGCGACCGATCGAGGGCAGAAAGCCCTTGGCCGGATCTTCCGCATAAAGGCGAGCCTCCATTGCCCAGCCGGAAATGGCGAGTTCGTCCTGCCCGCATGGCAGCGGTTCGCCCGACGCGACGCGCAATTGCCATTCGACAAGATCCTGGCCGGTGATCGCTTCGGTCACCGGATGTTCGACCTGAAGCCGGGTGTTCATTTCCATGAACCAGATCCGGTCGGCGCGCAGCCCTTCAGAAGCGTCGGCGATGAATTCGATCGTGCCTGCCCCGACATAATCGACCGCCTTCGCCGCCCGCACGGCAGCCGCGCACAGGCTCTCGCGCGTCTGCGCATCCATGCCCGGCGCTGGAGCCTCCTCAATCACCTTCTGATGACGGCGCTGGAGAGAACAGTCCCGCTCGAACAAATGGACGATATTGCCATGCTTGTCGCCAAACACCTGCACTTCGATATGGCGTGGCCGCTGGATATATTTTTCGATCAGCACATGCGCGTTGCCGAAGGAGGATGCGGCTTCGCGCTGGCAGGACAACAGGGCTTCGGCAAAGTCGGCTGGCTGCTCGACCAGCCGCATACCCTTGCCCCCGCCGCCCGCTACGGCCTTGATAAGGACGGGATAGCCGATGTCCGCCGCCTGCTGCGCCAGATGATCCGCTTCCTGATTTTCACCCAGATAGCCCGGCGTGACCGGAACCCCGGCATCCGCCATCAGCGCCTTGGCCGCATCCTTCAAGCCCATGGCCGTGATGGACGACGGATCGGGACCGACCCAGACAAGGCCTGCGTCGATCACCGCCTGGGCGAACTGCGCATTTTCGGACAGGAAGCCATAGCCCGGATGGATCGCCTCGGCCCCGGTCTGTCGCGCGGCGGCAATGATCCGCTCACCCAGAAGATAGCTTTCGCGCACCGGCGCAGCGCCGATATGCACGGCCTCGTCCGCCAGGGCGACATGCAGCGCCTGAGCATCCGCTTCGGAATAGACCGCCACCGTGCGGATGCCCAACCGACGCGCAGTCCTGATCACGCGACAGGCGATCTCGCCACGATTGGCGATAAGGAGAGACTGGATCATGGGCATCACATCCGGAACACGCCGAACGAGGGGCGTTCGGGAATGGGAGCGTTAAGGGCGGCAGCAAAGGCAAGGCCCAGGACATCGCGCGTCTGGGCGGGATCGATGATGCCATCGTCCCACAATCTGGCCGACGCGTACCAGGGATTGCCTTCCTCTTCATATTTCTGGCGGATCGGCGCCTTGAATGTTTCCGCCTGCTCTACAGTCCAGTTCCCTGCATCGCGATGGACGGTCGCCAGCACCGACGCCGCCTGTTCGCCCCCCATCACCGAAATCCGGCTGTTGGGCCAGGTGAACAGGAAGCGCGGCTGATAGGCCCTGCCGCACATGCCATAATTGCCCGCGCCAAAACTGCCGCCGATCAGGATGGTGATCTTGGGCACGCTGGCCGTTGCGACGGCCGTCACCAGCTTGGCGCCATTTTTGGCAATTCCTTCGGCTTCATATTTGCCGCCGACCATGAAGCCGGAGATGTTCTGGAGGAACAGCAGCGGAATATGCCGCTGGCAGGCCAGTTCGATAAAATGCGCGCCCTTGACCGCACTTTCGCTGAACAACACCCCGTTATTCGCCAGGATCGCCACCGGCATGCCCCAGATATGGGCAAAGCCGCACACCAGCGTGGTGCCATAGAGCGCCTTGAATTCGTGAAATTCGCTGCCATCGACGATACGGGCGATGACTTCGCGCACATCATAGGGCGCGCGAACATCCTGCGGGATGATGCCATATAGTTCCGCCGGATCATATCTGGGGGCAACCGGCTCCTGCATGTTGACGCCAGGGGCCGCCTGTGGCGCAAAAGTGCCGACAATGTCCCGCACGATACTGAGCGCCTGCTTGTCATTATCGGCGACATGATCCACGACGCCGGATTTGCGGCCATGCAGGTCGCCGCCGCCCAGATCCTCGGCGCTGATCACCTCGCCCGTCGCCGCCTGCACCAGCGGCGGCCCGGCCAGAAAGATGGTGCCCTGATTGCGCACGATGACCGTCTCGTCGGACATGGCCGGGACATAGGCGCCGCCCGCCGTGCAACTGCCCATGACGCAGGCGATTTGCGGGATGCCGCGCGCCGACATATGCGCCTGATTGTAGAAGATGCGGCCAAAATGGTCCCGGTCGGGGAAAACCTCGGCCTGATGCGGCAGGTTCGCGCCGCCGCTGTCGACCAGGTAGATGCAGGGCAGCTGGTTCTCCAGCGCGATCTCCTGCGCCCGCAGATGTTTCTTGACGGTCATGGGGAAATAGGTTCCCCCTTTCACCGTCGCATCATTGGCGGCGATCATCACCTGGCGTCCGGCGACCCGACCGATGCCCGCGACGATGCCAGCACCGGGAACCTCATCGCCATAGAGGCCGTTCGCCGCCAGCTGACCGATTTCAAGAAAAGGGCTGCCAGCATCGAGCAGAGTGTCCACCCGGTCGCGCGGCAGCAGCTTGCCACGACTGACATGGCGATCGCGCGCCGCATCCCCGCCTCCCAGCGCCGCTGAAGCGACATCCGCCCGCAGTTGCGCCGCCAGCGCCCGATTGTGCGCCGCATTGGCGCGAAACGCATCGCTGTCGGGGGACAGCGCCGTGTCGATCACCCGCCCGCTCATGCCGCCGTCCCAATAAGTTCCCGGCCGATCAGCATGCGCCGTATCTCGTTCGTTCCTGCGCCTATATCCAGCAATTTGGCGTCGCGCATATAGCGTTCGACCGGCCAGTCCCTGGTATATCCGGCGCCGCCCAGCGCCTGCACCGCCTCCAGCGCGGTCTTCACCGCATTCTCGCTTGCCAGCAGAATGGCGCCGGCGGCGTCGAAACGCGTGGTCTTGCCCGCATCGCAGGTCCGGGCCACGGCGTAGACATAAGCGCGCGCGCTGTTCAGCGCGACATACATGTCCGCGACCTTCGCCTGCATCAACTGGAATGATCCGATCGGCTGGCCAAATTGCTTGCGATCGCGAACATAGGGAATCACCGTATCAAGACAGGCCTGCATGATGCCAAGCTGGATGCCGGCCAGAACCGCCCGCTCATAGTCGAGGCCGCTCATCAGCACCGTTGCGCCGCCGTTCAGCGGCCCCATGACGTTCTCGCGCGGCACTTCGCAGCCGTCAAACACCAGTTCCGCGGTCGGTGAGCCGCGCATGCCCACCTTGTCGATCTTCTGACCAACGGAAAAACCGGGCATGCCCTTTTCAATCAGAAAGGCCGTGACGCCCCGGCTGCCCTCCCCGGTCTTGGCATAGACGACAAGCGTATCCGCATAGGCTGCGTTGGTGATCCAGAATTTCGTGCCATCCAGCACATAACCGGCATCGCTCTCCCGCGCCTTCAACTTCATCGAGATGACGTCCGAACCGGCGCCCGCTTCCGACATGGCGAGCGAACCGACATGCTCGCCCGAAATGAGCCTGGGCAAATATTTCGCCTTTTGCTCCGCATTGCCCCAGCGGCGGATCTGATTGACGCAGAGATTGGAATGTGCGCCATAACTCAGGCCTATGGAGGCGGATGCGCGGCTCACCTCTTCGCAGGCGATCACATGCTCCAGATAGCCAAGGCCAAGCCCGCCCCATTCCTCCTCCACGGTGATGCCATGAAGGCCAAGATCGCCCATGGCGGTCCACAGTTCGTCGCGGGGAAACCAGTCGTCTGCATCAATCTTTGCGGCCAGCGGTGCGATGCGGTCAGCAGCGAAGCGCGCCGTCGTCTCTCGAATCATGTCGGCGTGCTCACCCAGCGCGAAATCGAAATCATGCGCCATCTGCCTCTCCTCATATTTTTGATGCGGCACTTATAGCAGCCCGGCGAACGGTTTGAAAATTGACCGCGCACTATGCATATTATAGATGTCATCTATGATAGAACGTTACCTCGTCCACTATTTTCTCGCGGTTGTGGATCAGGGTAATTTTTCACGCGCGGCGCAGCATTGCCGGGTATCCCAGCCCACCCTGTCGGTCGGCATCGCAAAGCTGGAAGCGATGACGGGCCATATGCTGTTCCACCGCACCAACCGCCGGGTCGAACTCACCAGCTTCGGCGCCACCTTCGCCGTCCATGCACGGCGCATAGAGGCCGAATTTGCTATGGCGATGCAGGCCATGGCGACCGACCAGAAGAGCAGGCTGGTGCGGATCGGCGTCATTTCCACTTTGCCGTCCAGCTGGATCGAAAACGCGACGCGTGAGGCCTGCAAGGTCGAAGGCGAACGGGTGGAAATCGTCGAGGGCCGGATGCGCGATCTCCTGCCGCGACTGGAGCGCGGCCGGATCGATGCGATAGCGGGTATAGTGGGCAATGATCCGCGCGCCAGGGACACCTGGTTTGAGGAAGGCTATGCGCTGGCGCTGTCCGCAACGCACAGGCTGGCGCAGCGCAGGACATTGGAGGCTGAGGAACTGGCGGACTGCGACATGCTGGTTCGCCGCAATTGCGAGGCGCTCTCCCAAGTCAGCCAGTTCTTTACGCAGCGCGGCATCCGCCCCTTCTTCGCTGCGCGCACGACCAACGATGATCGTGCCGCCGCCTATGTTCGTTCGGGGCTGGGCCTGACCGTCATGCCGCGCTGCTACGCGCAGGCGGGCATCGCCATGCCCGAATTGTCGGGTTTCGATCTGCGCCGGCGCATCGGCCTGCTGGTCGATCCGGCCAACGCCGCCCGCATCGACGATAGCCAGTCCGTACAGCGTTTCTCCTCCGCCATTCGCGCCGCCAATGCATCGCTGACGCCCTGATCGGCGAAGCATGGCCGGAAACACCGTGACCTGTCCTAATGATAGGTTCGCCCGCCATCGACAGCCATGGCGATGCCGGTGATGAAGGCGGATTCCGCGCTGGTGAGGAACAAGATGGCGGCTGCTACTTCTTCGGCTTCGCCGACCCGTTTCAATGCATAGGGCGAGCCAGCCTCACGTGCGGCGGCCCGCATGCTGTCCGGCAACAACGGGGTGTCGACTACCCCGGGGCAGACGCAATTGACCCGGATCGCCGGAGCCAGTTCCAGCGCCAATGCCTTGGACAAAGTCACCAGCCCGCCCTTTGACGCGCAATAGGACGCCATGCCCGGCGCGGACGGCGTGAGGCCCTGCCCCGACGCGACATTGACGATCGCCCCCTGCCCCGCCGCCAGCATATGCGGCAGCACGGCCCGCATCAGCAGCATCGGCGCGGTCAGGTTGACGCCGATCGTTCGGTTCCAGTCCGCCAACGACAGGTCGGCCAGACGCCCCATGCCGCCGATCCCCGCGACATTCACCAGTCCATCGATCCCGCCCATCGCCGCCGAAGCCGCCTGCACCGCCCGGTCGATCGCCGCTTCGTCCGGCAAATCCACCTGCGCATGATGCGCCCCCAGTTCTTCCGCGATCCGGGCAAGCGCCCCGGCGTCCCGGTCAATCAACGCCAGCACCGCTCCCTCCCGCGCCAGCAGCTTTGCCGTGGCCAGCCCGATGCCGGATGCTGTGCCCGTCACGATAATGCGGCGGCCCGCCATGCGTCCTTCGGCCATGCTGTCATCCTCATCCCGATATAAATTCGCGCTTTTACGGCGGTGCCCTGACAAAAGCCTTTGCTACGCCGTGCGCCGCCGCTATAGTATGCTAGAATAAGATACATATGCAACCTATCAAGCCGGCCGGATAATGGAGCCGGCAGAGAAAATCGCTGGAGAGGGGATAATCGATGAGGATATTCGGCAGGGCAAGTGCATCTCTGGCAGTCATGGCTTTCACCCTGATGACAGGCAGCGCCTCCGCCCAGAGCGAAACCCCGCAAGTCAGCAAACAGGCGCAGGAAGAAGGCGCGATCGTCGTCACCGCCCGCCGCCGCGAGGAAACGCTGATGGACGTGCCCATCGCCATCGCCACGGTCGACGCCAAATCGCTGGAAACGAAGGCGGTCAATGATCTGCGCGCGCTCGACGGCTTCGTGCCCAATGTGAATATTCAGGCGGCGACCACGTCAGCCTCCTCGGCGCAGATATTCCTGCGCGGCGTCGGCATTGACGATGTCGGCTTTGGCACCGATCCCAATGTCGGCGTCTATCTGGACGATGTGTTCATCGGCCGACTGGTGGGGTCGCTGGCCGGGGCGCTCGATCTGGAGCGGATCGAGGTACTGCGCGGGCCGCAGGGCACGCTTTATGGCCGCAACTCCACCGGCGGCGCGGTCAAGTTCGTCACGCGCAAGCCCGACCTGCACGAAAATTCGGCCAAGCTGTCCGCCACTCTGGGCACCGATGATCGCCGCGATTTCAAGGCCAATGCCAATATCGTGCTGGCCCCCGACAAGGCCGCCCTCATTCTGGCGGTGCAGACCCGCGATCAGGATGGCTATATCAAGCTGGTCGATGCCGCAGGCAAGGATACGGGCGACCGCGCCAATGGCGTGAACGCTCAGGATTATCGCGCGGTACTGCGCCTTGCGCCGGTCGATGATCTGACGATCGATATTGCCGCCGACTATACCCGCAATCGCTCCGGCATTCAGGCGGTGACGCCAACCAATTGCGCCGCGCTGGGCACGCGGCCGGGCCTTGTCACCAATGCGGCGGGCGACTATGTGCCCGGCAATGTGTCGGCCGGTCAGTTCGAGCGCTGCCCGCTTTATTATGATGATCCCTACACCGCTTTCCGCGGTCCCTTCGCGGAAAATGACCCGCGCTTCGACGGCGGCGGCATAGCCAGCACGGTGAACTGGAAGACGGACTTTGGCACGGTCAAATGGGTGTCGAGCTATCGCGGTTTCCGCGACGTCTTCGCCTCCTCGCTCTGGGGCAAGCCGCCGCCGGTCACGCAGGTCAATCTTCGCGCGCACCTCAAGCAACGGCAGATCCAGCAGGAGGTGCAGCTGTCCTCCGCCAGCGGCGGTCTGATCGACTATACGGTCGGCCTCTTCTATTTCCGCGAGAAGGTGCATTCGCTCTATCAGTCGCAGATCGGCACCCTGTCCACCGTGCCGCGCCTCAATGACGATACGCAGATTTCCAACAGCTATGCCGCGTTCGGCGAATTTTATATCCGCCCGGTCGAGGCGCTGGAAATCACGCTGGGCGGCCGTTACTCGCTCGATCGCCGCTCGGTCGATCGCGCGCTCTATAGCGCGATCACCAACGCCGATCCCAGCTTCACCTATGCCACCAAAATCAAGTCGAACAAGTTCACGCCCAAGATCGGCGTCAGCTATGACACTGGCGGGGTGCTGCTGTTCGCTTCCTATACCGAGGGTTATCGCACGCCCGGCTTCATCACCTCCAACCCCGGCAATCTGGCGGGCATGATGCTCCAGTCAAAGATGGAAAGCGAAAAATCGATCGAGGGCGGGTTCAAGGCGAAGCTGCTGAACAACCGGCTCAACGTCTCGGCGACCGCCTTCTCCGCCAAATATAATAATCTTCAGGCGACGCTCACCATCAATGGCATCACGCAGGTCGTGACGTCGGACGCCAAGATCGAGGGGCTGGAGCTGGAAACCAGCTATCGCCCGATGCGGGGCTTGTCCCTCTTCGCCAATGCCGGGCTGATGCAGACCAAATATACGTCGCCGCCGGCCGGCCAGCCCTATGCCCGCGACCTCAAACATGCGCCGGGGCATAATGTCGTGGTCGGCGGCCTGTATGAAAGCGCGATCGGATCGATGGCCGGGACTTTCTTCCTGGGCGGCGATCTGGCCCTGACCGGCAAGGCGTTCCGCAACGTCGCCAACACGATCGACCAGCAGTCCGACGCCTATGAATTGCTGACCGCGCGGGCGGGCTATCGCGCGCCCGATGATCGCTGGTCGATCACGGTGGGCGGCACCAATCTGCTCGACCAGACCTATTATATGCTCGGCATCGAAAATCAGGCGCGCTCCTATCAGCCGGGCCGCCGCTTCTATGCCACGTTGGAGACGCGCTTCTGATGCAGCACAGACAAGCAGGATTAACGGCATGAACGGCGAGAAGACCGACCGGATCAAGGCCGCTTTCGCCCGCGACCAGCGTGAGGACAGGCCGGCGGTTGCGCCGGGCGACATCCCCTGGCGCTATGAGGCGATCACGCCCGAATGGATGACCCACATAGTCTGCGCCGATCACCCGGATGCACGGGTGGTCGCGGTGCGACTGGACGTGCCCGATTCCGGCACCTCCAACCGACGGCGCATCTATCTGGACTATAATGAGGCGGGCCAAGCGGCGGGCCTGCCCGCGTCGGTCTTCTGCAAAGCCACGGTCGACCTGCGCAACCGACTACTGCTGTCGACATCGGCGCTGCTCAGCGAAACGAGCTTCTACAACCAGATCAGGCCGCAACTCGCGATCGAGGCGCCACAGGCCTATCTCGCCACCTATGATCCGGACTCCTATGCGTCGATCGTAATGCTGAAGGATCTCGGCGGCTCGGTCAGTTTCTGCAACCATCATACCCAGATGACGCTGGAGCGCGTGCAGGACCAGATGCGCGTGCTGGCTACCCTGCACGGCCATTTCTACCGATCGCCGCAACTCGATCGGGAACTGGCGCATATGTTCCGCTATGATGATCGCTTCCTGGCGTTGGATCGCGATCATGACTTCAAGGGCATGTGCGAGGCTGGCCTGCGCGAAGCGGGAGACGTCGCGCCCGCCCGCCTGATGGCGCGGCAGGACGAAGTCTGGTCCGCCACCATGCGAGCATCGGCCCGGCATGGCGAATTGCCGCTGACCATCACCCATGGCGATGTGCATCTGAAGAACTGGTACATCACCGGCGACGGCCGGATGGGCCTGTCCGACTGGCAGGTGACGTCGAAGGGGCATTGGTCGCGCGATGTCGCCTACACCATCTCCACCGCTCTAACGGTCGAGCAACGCCGCCTGTGGGAGAAAGACCTGCTGGCCTATTATCTGGAGGCCTTCGCCGCAGCTGGTGGCGAGGCCGTGCCGTTCGACGACGCATGGCGCAATTATCGCCAGCAATTGCTGACGACTCTGGCCTGGTGGACGATGACGCTGACGCCGCTGGGCGATGTGCCCGACATGCAGCCCCGCGACATCACGCTGGAGTTCATCCACCGCATCGCGACCGCCATGGACGATCTCGACGCGCTCGACAGCCTTGACTGAAGAAGGGGACCGGTATGGACCGGCCCCTTCCCCTTTTACCCCCGCTTGTCGAACGCCATCCACAACTGGTCCGGGCCATGGGCGATATAGCTGGTCATCCAGCGATAGCTGTCCTCGCCGCGGGTCGCGCGCATGTTGGTCAGCCGCCGGGTCAGATGCTGGAAGGCAAGCCGCAATTCGCCCCGCGCCAACTGGTTGCCGATGCACAGATGCGGTCCTGCGCCAAAGGCCAGATGGCTGGACGCATTTTTCCGATCCAGATCGATGACGTCCGGCGCGGCATATTGGCGCGGATCACGGTTGGCCGCGCCATAACGCACCTCCACCAATGCGCCCGCCGGAATTGTCGTCCCGGCAATCTCCACATCCTCGGCAACACGGCGGAACAAAGTCTGGATCGGCGACAATAGCCGCAGCGTCTCTTCCACGAAGGGCTTGGCACGGGTGGGATCGGCAAAGATTGCCTCGGCCAATGCAGGCTGCTCAATCATCAGCTTCATACCCGATGCCAGCGTCGTGGTCGTCGTCTCATTCCCCGCCACCAGCAACTGGTGAATGATGCTCAGCAATTCGCGCATGTCGAGCAGACGGCCATCCGTCTCCGTATTGGCCAGATGGCTGATCAGCGTCTCATTGGGCGTTTCGCGCACCCGCTCGATCTCCGCCGCCAGATAGCGTTGCATGTCGGTCAGCAGTTCGGCAATCTCCACCTCGCGCTGCGACGTCAGAACCGGACTGACCGATTCCACCGACACATCCGACCAGAGCTTGAACCGATCCATGTCGGACCGGGGCACGCCCAGTTGCTCGGCGATCACGAACATCGGCAAGCGCACGGCAAAGGCCTGGAGGAAATCGATCTCCGGCGCATCGATGAAGCCATCGATCAGTTCCTCGATAATCTCCTCGATCCGCGGTTCCAGCGCCATGACCCGCGCGGGCGTGAACACCTTGTCCACCAGCGTCCGATAGGTACGGTGATCGGGCGGATCGTTCGACACCAAAGTGTCGATCGGCATCCAGCCCTTCTCTTCATAGACCGCATTGGCCGCCGCATCGTTGCGCGTGGCGTTCAGGCCAGTGCGATTGCGCAGCACCTTCACATTCAGCAGCGCCTTGCGAATATCATCATAGCGGGTCAGCACATAATTGCCGGTCAGCGGGTCGACATAGACTGGCTGTTCATCGCGCAGCCCGGCATAGCTGGAAAAGGGGCAACGCTGGACGGCGGGGTCGGCGAAACTGAGCGGCGCGGGCGCCTCGATCGTCTGGGTCATGCATCATCTCCATCTGTTCTTGTGCGTGCGGCCAGCGCCGGCTGACATTCCATCTCTGTCTTATCGAAGTGCGCGCACTTCCTTCCGGGTCAGGCTGGTCTTCACACCTGTTTCCTCAACCGTCAGCGTATCGGCCGGGATGACGATCATCTTGCTGCCGAAGATCAGCTGAACGCCGGTCAGCTCATCGCCCTTCATCAGCAAGCGATCGACCTTGCCCAGCACGGCCCCATCGGCAGAATAGATGCGGGCATTGCGATCAATGGCGGGCGCTGCCGCATGGACGGACGACAGGCTGGCGATGGCGAGCATAAGGGCCAAGGCAGGGCGAAGGAACATGGCGCAATCCTCTCATAATGTGTTTCCCCTCGCCCATGCGGCATATGGTGTGCTAGCGCAACATATAATATTCTAGCATACTATATTACATCAGCATTGAATAAGCATGCATATGGTATTGCAGAATATCATTCTTGTGCATAAGCTGATGACCACAAGGGGACCACCGGCCATCAGACCTGCCGGACAAGGCCCAATTTCGGTTTCGGAGAGGCGCCGTTCCAGCGGGATCGACCCATTTCCGTAACCCCATGCGGAGGAACCGGCATGACCCAGGGTAACGATCTGGCCAGCTTCAACCCGTTCAGTCCCGATCACCTGTCCGCGCCCGGACCCGGCTGGGCGATGCTGCGGCAGGAAGCGCCGGTGTATCAACTCCCTATTCCGTCCCCCGCGCCGGTATTCCTGGCCACCCGCAAGCGCGACATAGAGGCGATCGCGCGCAGCACTGACATATTTTCCAACACGCCCATTCCCACCGTCTGGCGCTGGGGCGAGTTCGAACCCGCCATTGCCGAAGTGTTTGCCGAGGCGGGATATAAGGTCGTTCAGACGCTGCAAGCCACCGATCCGCCCGTGTCGCTCGCCTATCGCCAGATAGCCGAACAGGCGCTCAATCGGCGCAAGATCATCGCATTGCAGCCGGAAATCGATCGCATCGTCGATCGGCTGATGGCGGCGATCCCGGATCGCGAAGCCGTCAATTTCGTTGACGCCTTTGCCGTTCCCCTGCCGCTGGAGGCGATCTGCCTGATCCTGGGCATGCCCTATGCCGACGCCGCCTTCCTCAAATTCTACTCGGACGAATTCACCCATCTGGTCGATCCCGTCCATCCGCTGCCTCGCGCGATCGAGGCGACACGGACCATCGTGAAGGGCTATCGCTATTTCGTCGATATCCTCGACCGCTATCGCCGCGATCCGCAGGATAATCTGGTCAGCGCGATCGCAACCGCCAGTATCAATGGCCAGCCGCTCAGCATCGAAGAACAATTGTCGATGTGCCATGTGCTGGTGATTGCCGGCAATGAAACCACCCGCAACGCGCTGTCCTCCGCCATGTTCGTGCTGGCGACCCGGCCGGATCTGTGGGCGCGGCTGCAATCGGAACGGGCCAAGATCCCCGATTTTATCGAGGAAGTGCTGCGCGTCCACGCCCCGGCCATCACCACGCCGCGCACCGTCCTTCAGGATACGGAAATAGGCGGCATCGCCCTGCCGCGCGGCGCCACCATCTTTGCCATGTGGGCGTCGGGCGGGCAGGATGAAGAGAGCTTCCCCGAACCGCAGACGATCGATCTCGACCGGAAGAACAAGCGGTCCCACATCAGTTTCGGCATGGGCGTGCATCATTGCGTCGGCAGCTTTCTGGCGCGGGCCGAACTACAATCGGCGATCAGCCGGTGGCTGGACGATTTCGAGGCGGTGGAACTGGCCGTGCCGCCAGACGCGGTCCGCTATGACCCGGTCTTCGCCTTCCACGCACTAAGTGACCTGCCGATCCGCATCACCCGCAGGACGAGCCAGTCGCGCGCCGCCTGACGAAAACCAACAGGAGAGAGATATGGCCAGCTACGATTATATCATCGTCGGCGCGGGGTCGGCCGGCTGCGTGCTGGCCAATCGCCTGTCGCAAAATCCCCGCAATCGCGTGCTGCTGCTGGAGGCGGGCGGCACGAACAACAGCTTCATGGTGTCGATGCCCAAGGGGATTGGCAAGCTGGTAACGGACCCCAATCATGCCTGGACCTATCCGGTGGGGTCGGCCGATGCGCCATCCGAAGTCTGGCAGCGCGGCCGTGGCCTGGGCGGATCGTCGGCCATCAACGGCATGATCTATGTGCGCGGCCAGCCGCAGGATTTCGATATCTGGGAAGGGGAGGCCGGGTCCGACTGGTCCTGGGCGCAGATGAAGCAGGCCTATCGCGCGATCGAGGATCATGAACTGGGCGACGATGGCGTGCGCGGCGTGGGCGGCCCGGTGCATATCACCACCAACAAATTCCGCTATCCACTGGCCGAACGCGCGATCGAAGCGGGCGTGCAAATGGGGCTGCCGCGCCATTATGAAGATCTCAATCGGGAAGATCAGGAGGGGATCGGCTATTATTGCTATAATATCCGGAAAGGCCGCCGGCAAAGCTCCGCCGTCGCCTTCCTCGATCCGGTGCGGCATCGGCCGAACCTCCATGTCGTGACCAATGTCTATGCCGACCGCATCCGCTTCGACGGGCGGCGTGCCGCCGGTGTCGAATGCCGCGTCGATGGTCAGCGAACCTATTATGCCTGCCATGGCGAGATCATCCTGAGCACCGGTACGATCGGCAGCCCCAAACTGCTGCAACTCTCAGGCATCGGCCCCGCAGAGAAACTCCGCGCGCTGGGCATCCCGGTCCTGCACGACAGCCCCGATGTCGGCCGGCGCGTGCTCGAACATCTGGGCATGATCGCCACCTATCGGCTGAAGGGCGGTGAGCGCGGCATCAATCACCGCCTGCGGGGCGTGGGGCTGGCCGCCAGCGTCGCCCAATATCTGATGCTGAAATCCGGCCCGCTGGCCAATGGCGCAATGGAGGTGGGCGCGTTCATCCGCACCAGCCCGGATCGCGACCGCCCCAATGCGCAGCTCTATGTCAGCGGCTGGACGCTGGATATTCCCGAGGAGAAGGAAAAGGACACGGTCGCCCCGATGCAGTCGGTCGAAGCCGTACCGGGCATGAGCATCACGGCGCAACTGATCGGCCTGGACAGCGAAGGATCGCTCGATCTGAGCAGTGCCGATCCCGATGCGCCGCTGATCATCAACCCCAACTGGCTGTCGAGCGAAACTGACCAGCGCGCCGCGATCGAGATGGTGCGCTATATCCGCGCCTATGTCGCCCAGCCGGCGCTGGCGCCCTATGTCGGCGAGGAAATGTCGCCGGGCGTGGCGCACCAGAGCGACGCAGACATATTGGCCGCCATCCGCCGCATCGCCCTGTGCGGCACCCATGCCGTGCGCAGTTGCCGCATGGGGCGGGATGAACGATCGGTTGTGGACGAACGCGCGCGGGTGCGCGGTGTCCATGGCCTGCGCGTCGTAGACTGTTCGATCATGCCGGGCCTGATTTCGGGCAATACCAACGGCCCGGCCATGGCCACCGGCTGGCGCGCAGCCGACCTGATCCTGGAGGATGAGGCGCTGCGCAACGCTGCCTGAAGTACGCGCGCCGGATCAGTCCTCCGGCGCGATCGTCACCGTCAGTCCGTCCAGAGCCTCCGTCCAGATAATCTGGCAGGACAGGCGCGATCCGGTCTGTCGATGATCGGAACTGTCCAGCAGATCGTCTTCATCTGCGCTGACCTCCCCCGTGCGGCCCATATCGGCGTCGGACAGGAAGACATGGCAGGTCGCGCAGGAACAGCATCCGCCGCACAAGGCCATCAATTCGTCCACGCCATGGTCGCGGATCATCTCCATGACGGATATGCCGGGTTCGCCTTCAATCTCCAGGCTAGTCCCGTCGCGCTTCACCAGGTTCAATTTCGCCATGTCGTCATTCCGATAGGGGTGGGGCCGATCCTGCAGCCATGGGAAAACGCGCAACCGCGCGTCACGAAAGGGTCGCCAGCGACGCCGGGCTATAGGGTTGCAGTTCGTCATGGGCGCTACGCCGCACCTTATCGACCCAGTTGGGATCGACCAGCAGCGCCCGGCCGATCGCGACCAGATCGAAATCGCCGCGCTCCAGCATGATGTTCAGGCTCTCCAGCCGCCCCAGCGATGGCGCGGCCTGCGATCCCGAAAACATCGTGTCGAGCATTTCCTTCTCGATCCCCAGCGATCCGACCGTGATGGAGGACCGCCCCGTCAGCTTGCGCGCCCAGCCCGCCAGATTGAGCGGACTGTCGGCAAATTCCGGCTCCCAGAAACGCCGCTGCGACGCATGGAACATATCGACGCCCGCATCCGTCAGCGGCTCCAGCAGGGTCGCCAGTTCGCCCGGCGTCGTCGCCAGCTTCGCGGCATAGTCCTGCTGTTTCCATTGCGAAAAGCGAAACAGGATTGGAAAGTCGGGGCCGACGGCGCGGCGGCAGGCCCGCACCACCTCCACCGCGAAGCGTCCCCGATCGGCCAGTGCCGCGCCGCCCCATTTGTCCTGCCGCCTGTTCGTGCCGTGCCAGAAAAACTGGTCGATCAGATAGCCATGCGCGCCATGCAGTTCGACCCCGTCGAACCCCAGTGCCTGCGCGCTGGCCGCGCCGCGCGCATAGGCGTCGATCAGGGCCGCAATATCCGCTTCGCTGCTGCCCTGCGCCACCCGCTCGTCCGGCCCCACATAGCCCGAAGGACTGGACTTAAGGGTCATGTCCTCTTCGATCGCATCATAGAGATTGTCGATCTGCGCCCGCCGGGTCATGCCCACATGCCAGAGTTGGGGCACGATCTTGCCGCCGGCCGCATGGACTTCATCGACCACATGACGCCACCCGTTCAGCGCATCTTCGCCATGGAAGCGCGGCGCGCTGTCCTCGTTCGACGCGCTGGGATGGTCGATCCACGTGCCCTCGGTCACGATCAGCCCGACCCCGCCCTCGGCCCGCCGCCGATAATAGGCCGCGACGTCCGGTCCCACCACGCCGTCGGGTGAAAAGCAGCGCGTCATCGGCGCCATGACCGTCCGGTTGGCAAGCGAAAGGCTGCCGATCGTCACCGGATCGAACAGCCTGGGGCTGGCGGCAATGCGCATGGCAAACTCCTCGTCCTGCACAACGACTAGCGGTTGCAATCTAGTTCATATTATTATCATGTGCATGTGTCTTATATGCCGGAATGCGGCAAAAGCAAGGAGAGGAAGCGAACATGCAGTTAAAAGACAAGGTCGCCGTGGTGCTGGGCGCATCGGCGGAAGGCGGAACCGGCTGGGCCATATCCGAAGCGCTGGCGGAGGCCGGGGCGAAGGTGATCGTCGCCGCGCGCTCCATGGACGGGCTGGAGCGGCTGGCCGCAAAGATCGGCGGGCTGGCGGTGCAGTGCGACGCCGGCAATGAAACCGACATCGCCAATCTGGCGCGCGTGGCGGCGCAGACCCATGGCGCGATCGACATCGCCGTCAACGCCGCCGCCCTGCCGGTCATCAGCATGATCGCCGATGTCACGCCCGAACAGTTGCAGCGCGGCGTGGAGGTCAATTATTTCGGCCATGTCCATTTCATCCGTCACATGACGCAGGTGATGAATGATGGCGGATCGATCACGCTCATCTCCTCCAACAGCACGGTACAGCCGCAACCGCCGCATTTCGCCTATGCCTGCGCCAAGGCGGCGACCGACTGCCTGGTCGGCTATGCCGCGCTGGAATATGGCGCGCGCGGCATCCGCGTGAATTCGCTGCTGCCCGGCCCGATCAAGTCGGCGCTGGCCGCCGGCCTGTTCGCCATCCCCGGCGTGGAAGAGCTTTACGCCAGCCATGTTCCGCTTGGAAGGGTCGGCCTGCCGCGCGATTATGCCGATACGGTCGTGTTCCTGTCTGGCCCGACCTACATCACCGGCGTCAACCTGCCGGTCAGCGGCGGCAATCATCTGACCGGCATGCCCCGGCTGGAGGATGTCGAAAGCGGCGCGGACGCCTATCGCTCCGACAAGACAGCTTGAGTTGTTCGGGGCGAGGCGTGCCTCGCCCCGGCCTTACAGTCCCAGCAGGCCGAAACTGTCATGATCCAGCGCAGCGGTCGCCGCGCGCACGACATTGGCGGTGTTGATCGCTTCGGGCTGCCACACCGCGCTGTTGTTGAGCCATGTGACGACCGGATAAAAGGCGGCGCAGCGATAGAAGAACCACGCCTCCTCAAACGAAGGCGCATCCGCCACGCCATAGGCGCGCAACCGGGTCAGGAAATGCGACAGCAGCGCCTTTTCCCATATTCTGCGGTCGGCAATGTCCAGCGCGCAGAGCATGAAATAGGACAGGCCGATCGGCCAATGTTCCGGCCGTGCGACCCAGTCGATCAGGCCCGGTTGCCCGGTGGCCGTGACATAGAGATTGCCCAGATGTTCATCGCCATGGATCACCACCATCGCGCTCTGCGGCAATAGCGCCCAGAGCCGGCTCCACGCCTCCTGCGCCCGCCCCATATCCTGAAAGGCGCGCGGCAAAGCCCGCCCGCGCGGCAATTCGACATAGCTGCGCCAATTCTCGGCCGTGAAGAAGGTCGGGAAATAGACGTCGTTCACCATTCGGCGATTTTCATGCGCCAGCGTCCCCGGCCCCATAGCGCCGCCCTCTGCGAACATCGGGCTGTTCCAACTGCTGGCATACATCCGCGCAAAGGCGTCCATGAACGCCATCGCCTGCCCCAAGTCGAGCGTATGATGCGCATGAAAGAAAGTCGCGCCCTGCGGCGTCAGATCCTCCATGATGATCGCCGATGCTTCGTCGCTGACGTCGATATGGTGCCAGCGCGGCCCGGCCGGCGCAGCGACCAGCGGCACGATGTCGCGGAAAGACCGCAATTCATTGGCCATGGCCCAGGCCGATCCGGTCGCCGGATCATTTTCGCCGGGGAAATTGCCTTTGACGATGAAACTGTCCGGCTTGCCCTCGCCGCCCGCCGCATAGTCCACCTTGATGCGAAACTTGTTCTGCTTGAAGCCGAACACCTGCCCGCGCTCGACCCGCGAAACCGCCACTTCGGGCCAGCTCCGCCGCAGCGCAGCCGTCACCCAGGACGCATCGATATCATCATAGCGCAGGGGAATGGTCAGCGTTTCAGCCATGTCTCTCTCCTTGTCAGGCTCTTATAGGCACGCTAGATTATGATATGCTAGCATATTTATAAGAATGAGAGGATGGATGCGATGAAGGCGGCGATTTTCGTGCAGGCGGGCCTGCCTCTGGCGATTGAAGACCGCCCCATTCCCCGGCCCGGACCGCATCAGGCGCTGATCCGCGTCCACCGCTGCGGCATTTGCGGGTCGGATCTGCATATGACCAGCGGCAGCCCCTTCGACATGCCCTGCGGCACCGCGCCCGGTCATGAATATGCCGGCGAGGTGGTGGAGGTCGGCCCGGACGCCGCGCCGATCCGGGTCGGCGACCGCGTGACTGCGCTGCCCATGTCCGCCTGCGGCGATTGCCCTGCCTGCCGCGCCGACATGCCCCTCCATTGCACGGCGCTCCGATCGATGGCGGGTGGCTATGGCGAATATACGCTGATCGACACGCGCAAGGCGATCCGCTTGCCCGACACGCTGACATATGCGGATGGCGCGCTGGTGGAGCCGCTCGCGTCCGCGCTGCGCGGCGTGCGGCGAATGGGTCCACTGGGACCGGAAAGCCGCGTCGCCATTCTGGGTGCGGGCGCGATCGGCGCTTCCGCCGCCTTCTGGGCGCGGCGGCTGGGCGCTGGCCATGTGGCGATGATCGCGCGGTCGCGCCGCAATGAAGGGCTGGCGGCCGCCATGGGCGCGGACGGTTTCCTGACGGTAAATGACGACCTTCCCCGGCAACTGGAACAGATGCTGGGCGGGGCACCGGACATCGTGATCGAAGGCGCGGGATCATCCGGCGCGATCCAGCAATCGATAAATCTCGTCGGCAATGGCGGGACGGTGCTTAGTTTGGGCGGCTGCATCCAGCCCGACCCGATCATGCCCGCCATCGCCATGTTCAAGGACATCAGGCTGCAATTCAGTGTGGCCTATGGCCTGGCCGACTTCATCCAGTGCGTGAACGCGCTGGACGCCGGCGCGCTCGAACCGCGCGCGCTGGTCGGCGAGACGATCTCGCTTGCCGCCCTGCCCGCCCGGTTCGAAGCGATGCGCAGCGGATCGCACGCCGCCAAGGTGATGGTCGATCCGACTATAATCTAACCGGCCATCATATCCCGGATCGGCCGGAGAAATCCGGCCATCATCGAATGGCCGACATGGCCCAGCTTCAGTTCGTCCAGCTTGCCCGTCTCGAAACAATTGGTCGTCAGCTGGCTCGCGGTCAAATTGCGGACATGCCCCCATATCTGGAAGAAACGCACCCGCGCCTCATCCAGATCGGGACCGCCCGCCGCACGATAAGCGTCCATGAAAGCCTTCCAGTCGAGCGAATTGCCCACCGTGTTGCGGACATAGCCGACATCGTCGGCCGGATCGCCGATATGGGAAAATTCCCAGTCGACCACGGCGCTCAGCCGTCCGTCGTCGACGATGAAATTGTGGAACCCAATATCTCCGTGCAGCAGCACCGGCCGCCCCGGCGCATCGGGAATATTGTCCATCAGCCAGCCATAGAGCGCCAGCACCGCGGGCGACGGCATCGCCATTTCGCGCAGATACAGATCCTTGATCGACTGGATATAGCGGCGCGTCACTTCCGCAAGTGGCAGATCCCACAGATGCGATGCGATCCCGTCGGTCAGGTCGCCCAGTTCGCGCATCGGCGGCAACTGGTGCAACCGTGCGACGCTGCCGGCCAGCAGGTCGACCAGTGCGTGATCCACCTTGCCCGCCGCACCATGGACATTGCCGCCACTGGTCCCCGGCGCGCGCGTCATGATCAGGAAGTCGCCGCCGGGCAGCAGCTTATGGTCCTCATCCACCCAAAGCGCTTCGGGCGCGGGGAAGCCATGATCGTAGGCCGCCCGAATAACCGGAAATTCGTAGCGCACGCGATGACAATCATTATCCATCGTCGGCTCGTCCCGATCGCGGCGCATGACGAACGCGCCGGACAGCGCCTGCCCCTCGACCATGAACAGGATGGTTTCCTTGCCATAACCGCCCGGCAAAGGCCGGAAATCGGTGACGCGCAGGCCGGCATCGTCAAAGCGATCCGCCAGATAGGCCTGAAGGCGCGGGGCTGTTACGGCCGTATCCTGCATAGTCTCGGCCGGCAGCAGGTCGCCGCACAATTCGCCAATGCGCGTCAGTTCCGCGTCCGACGTTTCGAACACGATCCGCGTCCGCTCGGCCGCCTCAATGCGCGGGTCGGACGCCAGCCGCTCGACCAGCAAGGACCAGTCTCGCATCGTCGCGCGCTGCATTGCCTCCCGCTCTGCCTTGCCATCGGGCGCGCCCGCCAGCGCCGCGCGAATGGCTTCGACCTCTTCGAACAAGTCGGGCGCGACGCTGGACAAGGACAGGCGATCGACCAGCCCCGACAGTTGCGCCTCCAGCCGGTCGCGCCAACCGGAAAACAGCGGATCGTGGAAACTTTCCCGCGTCTCCAATATCTTGAGCGATGCGACCAGCGCCTCCTCATTGGAGGCATAGACCACATCTTCATGGACAATGGCGGCGGTACGGTTGAGCGAGCGCAGCAGACGCGCGGAAATCGACATTCATTCTTCTCCCGGTGCGGGATTATAGTTCAGGCGTTCACGCGGAGCGATGCGGCGGCTTCCTCACCCGCCAGTCGGCCAAAGGTCAGGGCATTGCCGACCCCCATGCCCCCACCCGAATAGCGATTGCCCTGGACGCAGCCCAATATCTCGCCCGCTGCATAGAGGCCGGGAATGGCGACCCCGTTGCGATCGCGCACCCGCCCCTTGGTATCGATGTCCAGCCCGGCGCTGGTCTGACCGATCACCGATGCCCGCACCTCCACCGCGAAATAAGGCGCGGCGTCGATCGGGAAATATTTGGGCGCCTGCTTGGCCCATTCGCTGTCCACACCATCCTGCGCATCACTGTTGTAGCGCGCGACCGTCTCCGACAGCGCCAGACGATTGATCCCGACCATATCGGCCAGCGCCTCCAGCGTGTCGGCCCTGCGGATCTTGCCGCTCTCGACATGTTTGCGAATCAGATCCTCGTCCCAGGTCTGCGACACTTCGCCGGTATGATAGGGGTCCGAAAAACGCTTGTCGGCGCTGCCCTCCACCAAAGTCTTTTCGTCGAATATGGCCCAGGCATGGGCGCCAGACTGTTCGTTGATCAGATAGCCAGAGACAGCATAGGGCGAATTTTCCGGCATGAAGCGGCGCCCTTCGTCATTCACCAGCATGCACCAGGGCGGCAGGAAGGCCTCCACCGAATTGGGCACCAGCCCGGCCGATGGCAGGACGAGGCCCGTATCATGCCCGGTAATCTGCGCGCCGATCGCCTCGCCCAGCTTGATGCCGTCGCCAAGGATGAAGGGCGCATCATTATGCACCGAATAGACGATGTCGCCATGCTGGGCGGCGGACGGGAAAAATCGGGCGCGCATGCCGGGGCTGTTGCCAAAACCGCCCGTGGTGATGATCACCGCCTTCGCACGCAGATCCATGCCCGACGCATGCACGCCCACCACCCGGCCATCCTCGACCAGCAATCGATCGACCCGGGTGCCCAGCGCGGTTTCTATGCCCTTTGCGCCAACCTCATTGATCAGCAGGCGGCCGATCGTGTCGCCCGCGCCGACGGTGCAATGGCCGCGTGGCACCGTATCCACGCCGGATTTCACCACCCACTCATATTCCGCGCCCAGGCTGACCAGCCATTCGACCGTGGCGGCGCTGCGTTCGGCAAACAGGCGGATGATGTCGGGCCGGGTCTGCCAGCCGTTCAGCGTCATGATATAGTCATACATGGCCTGCGGACTGTCCGTAATGCCCATCGCCTGCTGGACGCTGGTGCCCGCCGCATAGACGACGCCGCCCGACAGCCGAGTCGCGCCGCCCAGCTTCGTATCCGCCTCCAGCAGCATGACCGACGCGCCGGCCGCCTGCGCAAACAGCGCGGCGGTCATGCCCGCGCCGCCGCCGCCCACCACGATGATGTCATAATCCGTGCTCATGCGCCCATTCCTCTCCATGCCGATTTATCCCGATATGCACCGGGCTTGGCTCTCAGATATCAGGCCGTTTTCTGCTTCTGGCCGGTTTGCGACGGCAATCTAGTATTCTAGCGTACCAGATTGCAAGGGAAACGATAGCCGACTACATGATTTTGACAATAAGCTGATAATCCTTTGACGTATGGTACGTTAATATACTATATGTTCGCAGTCGGTCAAATGGACCCAAAATATGTTCCGGGAGAGTAGAGTTGAAAAGCCATATCCTCGTGCGCGATTCGCTGTTCGTTGCAGCGTTGCTTGCGTCCTCCTCCAGCATCGCAATGGCGCAGGGTAGCACCGACAGCACGGCGCATCAGCCCACCGCCAGCCTCGACGACATCGTCGTCACCGCCCGCAAACGCGACGAATCCTCGATCGCGGTCCCTGTCGTGATGACGGCCGTTGGCGCCAGCGAACTCTCCCGCCGCTCCGTCACCAATCTGGACGGCATTGCGCGCATCGTGCCGCAGCTCATCATCGCCCCGCAGAACGGATCGGTGCAGGGCGGCAACATCGCGCTGCGCGGCATCAGCGGCCCGGACAGCAATCCCTTCGGCGATCAGGCCGTGTCCTTCAACATTGATGGCGTCCAGATCGCCAAGGCGACCGTCCGCCGCATGAGCGACACCGACATCGCCCAGGTCGAAGTGCTCAAAGGACCGCAGGCGCTCTTCTATGGCAAGAACAGCCCGGGCGGCGTGGTGTCCATCCGCACCGCCGACCCGACCAGCAGCTTCGAAGCGAAGCTGAGCGGCGGCTATGAATTCAACGCTGACGAACTGCGCCTGGAAGGCTATGTGTCCGGCCCCGTCACTGAAACGCTGGGCGTGCGCCTGGCCGGCTATTATTCGCGGATCGAGGGCGACCTCAACAATCAGGTACCCGAAACCGCCTATCTCTATCCCAAGGAACAGCGCCTGCCCCATAATCGCGACTATGCGATCCGCGGCACGGTGAAATGGGAGCCGACGGACAATTTCGACGCCCGGCTGAAGGTCAATGTCGGCCGCACCAAATATGCCGGCCCGGCCCAGGCAGGCGAGTTCATCCATTGCCCGTTCGGTTCGCCCCAGTCGGGATCGACCGACAATTGCAAGGCGGACGACCAGATCATCCGCGGCTCCTCCGGCCCGATCGTCGGCACGCTCGATCCTACCTTCCGCGACGGCGAACCCTATGGCCGTCAGCGCCAGATACTGACCGGGCTGGAAATGAACTATAGCCCGTCGGACGAGGTCAAGCTGACCTCCATCACCGGCTATTATGATGTCGACCTCATTCAGGCCGAAAATTACGAAAATGACTATTCGATCGCTTTGCCCAGCCGCAACATCTACAAGGACAAGGAATTCAGCCAGGAACTGCGCGTCCAGACGGATTATGACGGCCCGCTAAACTTCACCGCAGGCGTCTACCTCGGTGTCACAAAGGCCGAAACGGGATCGAAGACCTTCCTGTTCGCGGCCGAAGAAAGCGGCCTCGCCTCGCTGACCGCCAATGGCCTGGGCTTCATTCCGCTGCGCACCCCCTTCCAGATCAACAACTATTATTTCGTGCAGAAGGGCACGGCCTATTCGGCTTTCCTTCAGATGAGCTACAAGCCGATCGAGCAGATCGAAATCACCGCCGGCGGCCGCTATTCCTATGAGAAGAAGAAGCTGACCAAGGTGCTGAACGGCATCAATGGCGGCGTCGGCTTCGTCGATCCGGTCGACAATACATTCGACAATATGGTCGACGTCACCGATCAGCTGGTCAAGCGCAGCGGCAACTGGAATGATTTCTCGCCGGAAATCAGCGTCTCCTATCGTCCGACCCAGGATCTGACGATCTTCGGCAATTATAAGCATGGCTTCCTGTCGGGCGGCTTCAATTCCAGCTCGGTCGACAATATCGCGACCACCGATCTGTCCTATGACCCGCAGACCATCAAGGGGTTCGAAGCCGGCGTGAAAGCCGCTCTGCTGGACCGCACGCTGCGCATCAACATGGCCGCCTACACCTACCGCGTCGATGATCTTCAGGTGGTGAATTTCACCAACGCCAGTTCCACCATCCGCAACGCGGCGTCGACCAAGATCAAGGGCGTGGAATTCGACTTCAACTATCGCACGCCGCTCGATGGCCTGTCGGTTCATGGGGCCGCCGCCTATAATCATGCGCGCTACGCCGCCTTCGCCAACGCGCCCTGCTATAATGGCCAGACGCCGACGCTGGGCTGCGTCATCGGCGCCTCCGGCGCGCCGGTGCAGGATTTGTCGGGGGCCGAAATCCCCCGCGCCCCGCGCTGGAACCTGTCGAGCGGCTTTTCCTATGAAACGCCGCTGAGCGAAGCGATCAAGCTGGGCCTGTCGGTCGACGCCAACTATTCTAGCAGCTTCCTGACGGACGCGACCTCCGCGCCCAATGGCCGCATGCCCAAATATACGCTGCTCGACGCATCGCTGCGTGTTGGCGACACCGACGACCAATGGGAAATCGCACTGGTCGGCCGGAACCTCACCAACAAATATTATTATGTCGCCTCGACCGACGTGCCCTTCACCGGCAGCGGCACCGGGACGGCGGCGGGCGTGCCGGGCGATCGCTTCGCCGCGGTCAGCCGCGGGCGCGAAGTGATGATCCGTCTGTCCTACAAGTTCGGGCAATAACCTCCCGATCTTGCATCGCCACCATGGGTCTGCCGGTGCATGATCGGCAGACCCATTTTCCATAACAGGCATTTTCAGGAGCAGGATATGGCACGGTATCTGGTAATTGGCGGCGCTGGCGGGGTCGGTTCGGCCCTTGTTTCTTCGCTCAAGGCGGCGGGCGATGACGTCATCGCATCCGTCCTCAATGATCGGGAAGCGGCGGCCGTCGCGTCCGCGCACGCGGATGTTGCGACATTCCCGCTCGATCTTTCCCAACCGGCCTCCGTCGTTCAGGCCGTACGCGCTGCGATCGGCGACAATCGGCTGGATGGCGTAGCCGTCTGCGCAGCCGTCGCACCGATCGGCATTTTGGAAATGGCCGATCTTGATCAGGTCGCCCGCACGCTGGACGTCAACATCCTGTCCGCGCTCGCCATCTTCCAGGCTGCCATCCCGTCGCTGCGCGCGAGCAAAGGCCGCATCGTCTTCATCAGTTCGATGGCGGGCAAGGTGGCGATGCCCTTTGTCGGCCAATATAGCGCCTCCAAATTCGGCCTGGAGGGGCTGGCCGACGCCATGCGCCGCGAAGTGGCGGGACAGGGCGTCCATGTCGCGCTGGTGGAGCCGGGCGGGATCAAGACCCCCATGGTCGACACGCAACTGGCGCAGGTCAGCCAGATGATCGAAGAACTGACGCCGCAGGACGATGCGCTCTACGGCCATTTCTATCGCGGCTTCCGCATGGCCGCACACGCCAGCCACATCAGCACTGCTTCGACGCCGGAACAGGTCGCCAATGTCGTGGTGCGCGCCCTGACCGATGCAGCGCCGGCTGCCCGCTATGCGGCCGGCGCCGATGCAGAACAGCTGATCGCCGCCGCGCACAGCCTGTCCGACGCGGAGATGGATGCCATGATGGCGGCCATGATGTCCGGTGAGACGGCGCCGGCCTGAACAAGATTGCGGGGCGGCGTTGCAGCCGCCCCGTAACAATCTCGGCTACCGCCGCGGTCCATGGCCGATGAAGGCGGGTTCCACCATGCTGCCTTCCTGCTCCAGCTGCCACACGATATAATCGCGCAGCCTCTGATGGAGGTCGACCGCCTGACCATCATTCTCCGGCGCGGCCTGTAACAGCAGCAGCAAATCGCACACATGCTGCCGCAACGCAGCGACCGTTTCGCTCAGGCGCGCAAGCGATGGATAGATGGTCGGATCAGGCGTCGCGTCGATCGCCTGCCCGATCGCGGCCTTCAGTCCCCCCGCATCCGATTGGCTGCCCAGCCAATCCAGTGCAGCAGGGAAAAGGTCGCGCAGATAGGCAATTTCGTCGAACAGCAACTGCCCTTCCTTGTCGATGCGATGCTCCACAAAGCGCAGCATATGCTGGATCGTCGCGGCATTGCTGCGTTCGGTGCGACCCGACAGCGATGGGATGATGCCGCTTTCCATGGTTTCGCGCACGCAGCGCAGCACTTCGGTTGCGGTCGGGGTCAGGATCGGGGTCATGCGACAGTCTCGTTCATTTGAGCAAACCAGGCAGGATCGATGGGCTTTCCCAGGCCGCCCGCGCCGGCCAGCATCCGCTTGGCCAGATGGAAGACTTCGGTCCCGGTCCATGCCTGCCGAATATCCGCCTTGCCATTGTGCAAAACCACGGCCGCCTTGTGGCCATAGAGGATGGCGCCCAGCGTGCGGATCCGCTGATAGAAATGGACATTTTCGATCGGCAGGTCGATGCCGCTGACCTCCCGATAATAGGACAGCGCCTGTTCCAGACCCCAGAGCTTGGCGCCATCCCGCTCAATCTCCGGGATCAGATCCTGCAAGGATGCGAAATCGGCCGCCGGATCGCCGATGGACGCTTCCTCCCAGTCGCTCATGGCGACGATCTCGCCATCCAGGAATATCTCCTCGCCCAGCCCGTTCGTACCCTTGCACAGCGAAATGCAGGGCGCGCCCGGCGCGCCCTTCTTCAGCGCGGACAGGCATTCGACCACGACCGGCATGGGTTCGCGCTGAAAATCGGCCAGTTGCGCCATCAGCCGGTCGATGAAGTGCCTGGCGCATGCCTCACGGCTGACGGGAGCGGACAGGCGCGCATCAAAGCCGAGCGCCTTCCAGTCCACCTGATGCACCAGCGCGAGCTTGCGCATATGCTCCTTCGACGCGGCAATGCGCATCGCATCATATTGGGGATCAGGATCCTTGAAATGCGGGATTTCCCAATCGCCCTTGATCTGCCGACGTATGTAGAAAGGGCGTTCGGCCCACTCCGCATCAGCCTCCCACCGCAGCACAGGAGCGACCGGCACGGCGCTCTGCCCCAGCCGCTCATACATGAAATATTCCTGCTCCAGCGAGCTGTGGATCGTACTCCCGCCCTCGAAATCGGCGCGCAGGACGATGGAGGACAGGTCAGCGCCGGGCCGTTCCCGATAATCGACAAACCAGGTCAGGCGCGACGATCCCCGGGGATAGCGCACATCATGTTCCAGCACCGCCTCTTCCCCATAAAGGTGGCGGATATAATCGGCGAGCGGCCGTTTCAGCAGTTCCACGCCTCTACCTCTCCATTATGCGTTGCTCTTGTCAGCGGTCGCCCAGCGCCTTGCCGGAGCCATAGGAATCGGCGCCCTTGGCCAGTTCATCGGGGCGCGGCATGCGAGTCAGTTGATTGCCGCCATTCACCTGCAAATTCAGGCCGGAGACATAGGATGGCCCGGCCAGCCACAGCACGGCGTTGGCGAAATCATCCGGCAAGCCGACGCGCCCCACGGGGATTTCCCGCGCGTAAGCCCGTTCGAAATCGGGATCGGCAAAGGCTTCCTTCGCCATGTCCGAATTGATCGGCCCCGGCAGGATCGAATTGACCCGGATATTGCGCGGTCCATATTCGATCGCGGCATAGCGCACGATGCAATCGGCGGCCGATTTCGCGGCGGCATAGGCGATGTGCGGCATCACCGGATGGGTCGTCGACATGGACGATATGAAGATGATCGATCCGTTGCTGCCGATCGCCTCCGCCATATATTTGATGAAGAAGGTCGGCCCATGGAAATTGACGCGGGTCGCATCGTCCAGCAATGTCTGCGTCATCTCCGAAATCATGCCCATGACCGGCAGGCCGGCGCTGTTCACCGCAATGTCGACCCGGCCATAGCGTTCCAGCGCAAAGACACCCAGCGCCTTTATATCCGCTTCCACCCCGGCATCGCAGCGGAATGCCGCGCCGCCGATTCGCTCGGCTAGCCGCTCCAGCGGCGGCAGGCTGCGCGCAGCGACCACAACGTCAGCGCCATTGCGGGCCAGCGTCTCGGCGATCGCCCAGCCTGTCCCGCCTTCCGCCGAAGCGCCCAGAACGACGGCGACCTTGCCTTTCAGATCCAGGCCAAACGCCATGGCTTGCTGGTTCAAATCCTCTCTCCCATCATGGCCGGCGCGACCGTTGACCGCTCACGCACAACTATATTTACATTCATGTTTGCATGCATATTATATGCATATGGCCAAAGTGCAAATCCTTATTGCGTCCGCCATCCTCACCCTTGCCAAAATCTCTATACAAGCTAATCATATGCTTCATAACGATCAAATTTGAGGAGCAGGATCGATGGGAGCATCGGCGGAAGCGATCAAGGCGGCCTATGCGGCGGAGGTCGATCATGACCGCCCCGTGACCCAGAGGCATGAAGTGCCCACCAGCTATGCAGCAATCACCCATCAATGGCTGACGGCCGTGCTGTGCGCCGACATACCGGGCGGCGCGGTGACGGATTTCCGCTTCGATGAACGGGACGATGGCTCCTCCAATCGACGTCGCATCTTCCTGTCCTACAATGACGCGGCCCGGGCCGCCGGCCTGCCCGCCACGGTCTTCTGCAAGGCTGCGGAAACGCTGGAAAATCGCATCGTCCTGGGCGTGTCGGATACGGCGCGGGCAGAATCGGACTTCTACAATCTCGTCCGACCCGGCATCGATTTCGAAGCGCCGACGCCGCGCTTCGCCAAATTCGATCCCGACAGTTTCGCCTATCTGATCATGATGGACGACATGGCGGGCAAGGTGCATTTCCCGGACGAACGCACCACGCTGACGCGCAACCAGGCCGAAGCGCTGGTGACGACGCTGTCCAGCCTCCACTCCCGCTTCTATGAAAGCCCGGAACTGGGCAGCGCCACCCTGCCCTTCAAACATTGGCCGGTCTGGTGGCGCGACATGATGCACGGCGCACCCGACTTTCCCGACTTTTGCGCCAAAGGCGTTGATGCGGCGGCCCATGTCCTGCCCGCCGGTCTGGTCCGCCGCAGCAGCGAGATCTGGGACGCCACCGAACGGTCCGTCGCCCGCCATCTGGACCTGCCCCGCACCCTCATTCACAGCGATGTGCATCTGAAGAACTGGTATATTACGCCCGATGACCGTTTGGGGTTGGCCGACTGGCAATTGACCACGATCGGCCACTGGAGCCGCGACTTCATCTTCTCCACCCTGACCGCGCTGACCGTGGAGCAGCGCCGCGCATGGCTGGAGGATCTGCTCCGCCTTTATATCGACCTGATGGCGCAGAAGGGCGTGGCGAAGATCGATTTTGACGATGCGCTGCGCAATGTCCGGCAGCAGATGTTCACCGCCTTCGCCTTCTGGACGATCACCATGCGCCCGACCGACGATATGCCCGCGATGCAGCCGGAACATACGACGCTGGAATTTCTGCGCCGCATGGGCACCGCGATCGACGATTATGGCGCGCTGGACGCATTCGACTGACAGATGACGGGAACGGGATGCCATACTTCATCCCGATCCGCCCTTGATAACATACATTCTTTATTGCATGCAAATTGCGGCAGCCGGTAAGGCTGCTGACAAGGGAGAGGACATATGACAGGCATCATCGTCACCCAATCGAACATCTTCATATCCCGCTACCCGATCAAACCGGGCAAGCGGGACGCATTTCTGGCGATCTTCAACCCGCTCTGGCAAAATGCCACGGAATTCATGCAGGAAAATGCCAATTTCGTCTTTTACGGCTTTGGCCGCGATCCCAATGTCATGGTCGCGATCGAATCCTACAAGAATGAGGAAGCGGTGAACGCCATCCGCAAGACCGACGCCTTCAAGCAACTGGTCAGCCAGATGCTCGACCTGTGCAGTGGTCCGATGACGATGGAATTGTTCAACGGCCTGGAAATGGGACCGGATATTTTCGACGTCTATGCGCAGGGCAAGTCCACCGTCCACCCGCAAACCGCGACGAACTACGCCGAATTTTTATAAGCATCCGGTGCGTCGCTGGCCGTATCGACCGGCCGGCCAATCCCCAGCCAGCGCACGAACCGCGAATCCGGCCGCGACCATTCCATCGTCGCGCGCCGGCGCGCGATCAGCCATCGGTCGCCATACGCCACGAACTCGTCATCATAGCGGCCGGCATGGTCGATCCCCAATTCGGTGACGACGATGATATAGGTCGTTGCCGTCGCCCGGTCCGGCGCGGTGAAATCGATCATCGTCGTGGTCAGATTATGCCGCTGGAAATTGCCAGGATCGAATGCGCCGCGCCGCCGCGCCGCGGGCAGCAGCATCGCGATGATGGCGTCAGGCCCCTGCAACGCGCCCTGCCCCTGCACTTCGAACAGCGCATCGGGATGAAAGACATGATGATGCAGCGCATAATCGGCCGTATCGGACGCCCGATTATAGAGTGCGATCGTGTAGCGGATCGCCTCGCGCGCCAGCATTTCCTCCAGCGTCATGCCTCTGTCCCCATGCGCATCAGAACAGCCCGCGCGTCCAGCCGCCATCGACCGCGATCGTCTGCCCGGTGATGTAGCTGGCCCGGTCGGAGCAAAGAAACGCCGCCAGGCCCGACACTTCATCGGGCCGGCCATGCCGCCCCATCTGGATTACCGGCGGCGGTTCCCGCTGGGTTCGCGCTTCCGCCCCGCCGCCCTGCGTTTCCTGATTCAGCCCGGTGTCGATGCTGCCCGGCGCGATCGTGTTGACAGTGATGCCATGGGGCGCCAGTTCATTGGACAGGCTGCGCGCCAGCCCGACGGCGGCGGTGCGATAGGTGTTGGACAGGATGATGTCGAAGAAGCGATGCGGCTCCTTCGCGCACACCGATCCCAGATTGACGAAGCGTCCAAATCCCTTCGCCTTCATCGCGCCATGGGTTTCCCGCACCAGCATGGCGAAGGACAGCACGACCTGCTCGTTGCTCAGCCGAAAATCGTCGTTCGACGCTTCCTCAAACCCGTACCGCACCACCGACCGGACATTGCCGATGACAAGGTCAGGATCGCCGAACAGCGCGCGCGTCTGCGCAACCGCCCGCACGATCCCGGCTTCATCGGCCATATCCGCGCTGATCCACCCGGCCCGGCCGCCCTCCGCCTCGATCGCGGCAACAGTGTCGCGCAGCGCCGCTTCGCCCCGCGCGACCACCATCACATGCGCGCCTTCCCGCGCCAGTTCGCGGGCGATCGCCCGGCCCATGCCGGCGCTGCCGCCCGATACCAGCGCGACCCGGCCTTCAAGCCCCAGTTTCATGCAAAGCCATAGGGATCGTAGCGGCCGTTGATGAACATTTCGACCTGCGCTGCGCCGGTGTGAACCGACCCGTCGGGCGCATGCAACGTCACCCGCATCAGATATTCGACGCCATGGGTCTTGTTGCCATCATTGCCCTTGTCCTCGACGCCGGTGCCTTCGCCGAAATTGGTCGCCAGCTGCTCGCCGCTGACCTTGTAGGGGGTGTAGGTGAAGGGTTGCTGCGACCAGTCCAGCGTCTCCCATTCGATCGCCAGTTCCTCCGACCCATGATAGGTATGGAAGGTGCCGCCATCCTTCCAACTGCCCGGATGATAGCCCATCGTCTGCCCCATCCAGGGCGGCGCGGCGACATCATAGCGGATTGTCCACGCCCCGCCCCGGTCATCCTCCAGATGCAGCGTCGCGTCGGTCAGCATCCGCGTCCCTTCCACGAAGTTCATTTCGTGCCGGGCGGACGTGAAATGCAGCGCATCGCTGCCCCACCCCTTGAACACATGCCCGCCCAGCGGCGTGCCGAACACATCATTCATCTTCGCCTGAACGCCCTCGGGCGTTTCATGCAGGTGGAAGAAACCGCTATAATCGCCTGCGACGAAGCAGTTCCACCAGCGCATCGCCCGCTGCGGCCCGGATTTGCGGCGCGGCGGCAACAGCGACGCCAGCGGCGCCAGCGGCGGCCGCTCGGCATACAGGCCCCAGCTATGGTCGCGCGCGGCGAACCATGTGTCTGGCGTGATGTCGAACCGTCTTCCCTGATATTCGGCCCAGCCCGTCGCCACGCCGGGCTGCGAATAGCGGCTCTGGTCGGTCGTCAGCCGTCCGCGATTTTCGGCCGAATGATGGTCCTCCAGAAACGCCGGAGATACACCCTCCCACAATATGTCGAAGGACAGGCCGCTGCCATTATCCTCCAGCACCAGGCGGATTTTCTTGAGCGGTTCGACAAATTCGACCCGCCAGGGGCCGATCGCCACGTCGAAATTGCCGCGCCAGGTCCGGTTGAAGCGGGTGGTCGAATGGATGCCATTATCGTTGATGAAGGCATAGCCGCCAAACATGTCGGTGTTCGGATTCACCCGCGCACCGGTCGCGATGAAAATCCCCTCATCGGGATTGAAGACACCGAAATAATAGCCGTCGTCCCAGCTATAGTCGGTCGATGGAATGAAGCTGAACGGCCGGGACGCCTGATGGACGGGAAATTCGTCATAGGGGGTGAGCATCTGTGGTCCTCTCCTTTTGGTTCTTGTCATTATTGCAGGCGGCTATGCCGGGCGACCCGGCCAAAGCGGTGCGCCCGGCCTGTTATCAGGCCCGCTTTTGGGAAGGGCTTTGGTCAAACCCTTCAGGAACTGGATCGAAACTTATTGCATCCGACCATAAACGCAAGATACATTCTTTATTGAATGTATTTATGTCAGCCCAATGACATTTGGAGGAGGATGCCCATCATGAACGAACCCCACCCTTGCAGCCTGTCCGCACCCATAGCCATCACTACGGAGGCCTGACCGATGAAGGTCATCATCTTCGGCGCGACCGGCTATCTGGGGCGGCACATCGTCGCCAATCTGGCGGCTCATGGCCATGACCTGTCGGGCTTTTCCCGCAACGCCGCCAATGACGCGACCTTGCAGGCCATGGGCGTGCGCGCCGTGCGTGGCGACCTGGCCCAGATCGACTCGATACCGGCTATGCTGGAGGGGCAGGATGTCGTCATCTTCGCTGCCCAACTGATGCTGGACCATGAAAAGCAGGTGACGCAGACGATCGTCGATCATCTGGCCGGCAGCAGTAGGACGTTCATTTTCACCAGCGGCACCAGCCTGATGTCGATCCCGACCGGCGGCCTGTGGGATGAGCGCAGCTTTGCCGAGGATGAACCCTTCGAGCCCAAGCGCCAGATCGCCCCCCGCCTGATCAACGAAGCCATCGCCCGCGATTCCGCGAAACAGGGCGTGCGCGGCATGGTGATCCGTCCCTCGCTCATCTGGGGCAATGGCGGCAGCCAGATCATCGCCGACCTCTATCATTCGGCGCGCACGACCGGCGCGGTCTGCCATGTCGGACGCGGCCTCAACGTCTATTCCAACATTCATGTCGAAGAACTGGCCGAAATCTATCGCCTGGCCATCGAAAAGGGCGAGGCCGGCGCGCTCTATTTCGCGGTGTCGGGTGAGGTCGCCTATGGCGTGATGGCCCATCGGATCGCGCAGCATTTGGGCGTTTCGACCCGATCGGTCACGATCGAGGAAGCCTGCGACATCTGGGACAAGGGACTGGGCAAGATCATCCTGCAATCCAACAGTCGCCAGCGTTGCCCGCGCACCCGCACGCAACTGGGCTGGTCCCCGCGCGAAGACCGCGTCGACATATTGGAGGATTGCCTTCACCCGGATTATGCCGCAGCGACAGAGCGCGCCGCCCCCTCCTGGGTCGCGCCGCGCAAGGCTGCTTCCTAGAAATTCACAGGAGACTTCGCGTGGCGCCCCGAATCTGAAATTGGCCATATCGGCCAACGAAGCCTGAAGGACGTCAGATTCCGCCAATATTTTCGTGGCCGCGTCTTTGCCTGTCCTACGGGATCGACCTCTCCTATCCTGCCAGCGGTTCTTTCTGATTGTCGGCGGTAACTGCGCAGGCCCGTTCATATGGCTAGAGCATGATCCGATCACTCTGGATCGGATCATGCTCTATTTTTCTCTCATTTTCCGCATTTCCCGAGTCAGCAGATGATGCCATCTGCTTTGGAAATGCTCTGGGATAAAGCGACATAAAGCGACAATTTCGCGTGCATTTTGCGGTTCTTTTGTCGCTTTATGGCTCAATCCTGGACGATCGCTATCTGTCTGCCGATCTGAAAAACAAAAAGACGGCGCCGGATCGCTCCGGCGCCGCAGCCCCCTTATTCGGTTGCAGGCGTCAGGCGCGTTTGCGCGCCTGCCCTTCTTCGATCGCGGCCAATATGACCTTGTTCCATTGCTGGATGATCGATTCCTGATAGGCGCCCAGGAAGGTGGTGGGGTTCTCGATATTGGCCGAATGCGCGCCGCGCTGCACACGCGGCAAATTGCTGCAATCCTGATCGAAAATATAGGCCAGGAATCCGAAGCTCTCCTGCATGGTCGCAAAGATCGACTCGTCGGGGCCAATGTCGACGCGGGGCGTGGCGGCCGGTCGCGCCTCGCCTTCGCCGACCGGATAGAGCATGCGCACTTCGAAATAGCTTTTGTTCGGGTCGGTCGCATGCGGCCAGAACTGGTAGGTGAAGGGCACGGCCTCCGACAGCCAGAAGCAGCAATGGGGGTAGAAGAAATAAAGCAGGGAATCGAGCAGGATGGCGTCCGGCAATTCGGTATCCTTGCCATGTTTCGCCCGATACGCCCCGCGTATCCAGTCCGCCACCTGCGCGCGCAAATCCTTGTCCGGGTCCAGCTGTGTCACCGGATGGCCGGGATAATGCCAGTCGCCGGTGGTCTGGAGGAACATCTGCGCCGATGCGACCGGATCGGTATCGGCCGGCGCATGGGCGGACGGAATGGCCGAGTAAGTCGAATTGCGGCCGATATAGCTGCCCTTGGTTTCCCAGACATCATATTTGCCCTGCGCGTCGCCGGCGAAGGGCACCGCTTCGGGATGGGTCGCGTACAGATGATAGGCTTCCTGGAACGCCTCCTGCGCCACCTTCCAGTTACAATCCATCTCCCGCCGGAAATGGCCATAGGTATAGCGATTGGCGTAATCGAATTCCTTGAAATGATCCGGGATCAGGCCCAGCGCATCCTGCAGCGACGGCGCATCCTTATCCGCATTGATGAACAGGAACCCGCCCCAGCGCTCCAGCCGCACTTCGGGCAGGCCACCATTATTGGGCGTGATTTCCTTGAAATCCCAATGGCTGGGGATGCGCTTCAGCTTGCCGCCATTCTGCCATTCCCAGCCATGATAGGGGCAGCGGATCGACGCCGCATTTTCCTTCTGCGAACAGAGTTCGGTGCCGCGATGCGGGCAGCTGTTATAATAGGCTTTATACTCGTTGGGCGCGCTATGGACGATCATATAGGATCGGCGGCCGACATTGACCGGCATGCGATCGCCGACATTGGGCAGATCTTCGTCCCGGCCAATATAAAGCCAGTTCTTCTCCCACACATGCTCCTGCTCCAGCGCAGCGATGCCGGGATCGATATAGATATTATGATCGAAACGTCGGCTGTCCGGCTCGATCGTGCCGTCGATATGCAGCGACACATGATCGGGGAAGAATGTCTCCTTATCCCACACCTCCTGCGTGACCGGCCGTTCTTTCGTGCCATAGCCGCGGGTGATTTCGGATTTGCGTACAATGGTCGCCATGATCGATCATCCTGTTCCTGATAACATATGCTCTAATGATTATGGATTAATCGCCCGGTATCCGATCCGCAGGCTGGTGATCCCGCGATGCAGCAAGCCGGGCCAATAGGCCGTGTCGCTGCCCTCCAGAATGCGAATGTCGTGCAGCCGGGCGAGCAGCGCCGGCAGCGCGATCGCCAATTCCTTGCGCGCCAGCATCTGCCCCAGGCAGCGATGCATGCCCGGCGCGCCAAAGGCGACATGGTTGCGCGCTTCCTTGCGGGTGATGTCGAACCGATCCGGTTCCGGGAAACGCGCCGGATCGCGATTGGCGGCATCGAACCGCAACAGCACCGGCGCGCCTTCCGGGATGAAGGTGCCCGCCAGTTCGGTGTCGCGCGTGGCGATGCGCCACATCGACGTTGCCGGCGTTTCGTAGCGCAGCAATTCTTCCACCGCATTGGCGATCAGCGACGGGTCGGCGCGCAGCATCTCCATTTGCTCGGGATGCCGCAGCAATTGCACCAGCCCGCTCATCAGCGTGTTGCGCGTCGTTTCATTGCCCGCCACGGCAATTTCCAGCGTCAGCGCGGTTGCCTCATCATCATTGAGCGGCGGAATGCCGTCGACGCCGACATGCACCAGATTGGAAATCAGGTCGTCCGCCGGTTCGGCGCGCCGCAGCGCCAGCCGTTCGCGGATGAAGCGGATGAACGCCACCACCTGCTTCGCGGCCTCGACCTCCTGCGCCATTGTTCCCATGCGACTGACCAGCAGGATGGCGGCGTCCGACCATTGGCGCACCAGATGCCAATGGTCGCGGTCCAGCCCCAATATGTCGGCGATGACATAAGTAGGCAGCAGCACCGCGAATTCATTGACGAAATCCGCCTCTTCCTTCCGCGCCATATCGTCCAGCAACTGCGTCACGATCCGTTCGATCAACGGTTGCAGATTGGCGATGCGGCCATGCGCGAACACGGCGTTGACCAGCGCGCGATAGCGTTTGTGATCGGGATCGTCGGACACCAGCAACAGGCCGGACCCCGCCTTCCCGGCCTCCGCCAATATCGCCAGCGCCTCATGATTGTCCATGTTCGGTCGGTTGGTCAGATGCCCCATCTGCGACGAGAAATCCTCGGTCCGCTTGGTCGCTTCGGATACGGCGGCGAAGCTGGTGACGAGATAGGCGTCCATACCGCCGGGCACGCGCGCCTTCACCACCGGCCCCTGCTGCCGCACTGCCGCCAGCGCCGCATGGGGGTATGCCAGGAGCGCAGGCGCGGTAAAATCAAAATTGGCTGCGGAATCGAGCGTATCGGTCGCCGTCACATCATCTCTCCGGGTATATGATTGCCATGCCGCCACAAAAAGGCATAGAAGCAACATACATTCTTTATCGAATGTATGTGCAAGCAGCGGACCCTTGTAAAGGGGAACTGAACAGGGCATGCCGGAAAGCTGATGGCGACACGCACGACGATCGAGAAGAACGGGACAAGGAAGACAGGCCGAATCCGCCGTTCGCAGGAAGAGCGCAGCGCAACCTCGCGCGCTGGCCTGCTCGACAGCGCCATTCGCCTGATGCGCGAACGCGGCATTGCCGCCACCAGCATGAGCGAGATAGCGGCCGACGCCAATCTGACGCGCGGGGCTATCCAGCATCATTTCAGCAGCCGGGAAGAATTGATCCTGGCCGCCGTGCGTGAACTGGACGATCGGCTCTCGCAGGCATTTGAAAGCTACAGCGTGCCCGATGGCGTGCGCGGCATCGACCGCGTTGCCGCCCTGTTCGATCAGGTGACGGCGCTGACCGTCTCGCCCGACGCCATCGCGGTCTATGACCTGCTGAGCGCCAGTCGCGGCGATCCGGCGCTCAAGGACCGGACACTGGAATTGCAGCGTCCGCTGACCCAGCAGTTCCGGGAATTCTGGCGCCGCAATCTGGACGGCCATATCCCCGCGCCGCTGATCGAAACCAGTCTGGAAATCACCTTGATGATGAGCGAGGGCGCGGCGATGGCCCAATTGCTCAGCCAGACATCAGCCGCCATCGACAAGACTATGGCCGACACCCGCATCATGCTGCTGGAATTTGTCCGCGTCCGCCTGTGACCGGTAAAAGAGGGAGCGCCCAATCGCGCTCCCTCCCTTTCTTCAGAACTTGTACCCCGCCGTCAGGCCGAAGGAGCGCGGCTCGCCCGGCGTCAGCACTGATGCGTTGGACGTCAGCTGATAGGAGACATAGGCGTCGTTGTTGGTGAGGTTGCGTACCCATAGCGCAACCCGGAACGGACTGCCTGCGGGCGTGAAGCCGACCTCGCCACCCAGTTTGAACTCCTTGGTGGAGAAGAGATAGGTCGGGTCGAAATAGAGGCGCGAGGCATAATAGGCGTTCACGCTCGCGTCGATCTTGCCCCAATCATGCTCATGCTCATAATTGAGCGCGATATTGCCAGTGAATTTCGGCGTCTTGAACAGCCGCTTTCCTTTCAAATCCACCAGTTCGCCATTGACGAAACCGCCATAGCTGCCCGGCGGCAACGCGACCTGTGCACCGGGGAACCGATCATAGCGCGCGCGGGGAATATAGGATGCGCCCGCCCGCAGGCTGAAATCATCGTTCAGGGTCAGCGTGCCTTCCGCATCGAAGCCGTAAATGGTGGCGCTGGCGGCGTTCTGGATGGCGATGACGGTGCCACCCGCCCCCAGACTGGCCTGCACCTGCACATCGCTATAGTCATAATAGAAGGCCGCCAGATTGAACGTATAGGCACCGGCCTTCGCCGTCTTGAAACCCACTTCGTAGGCGGTGATCTTTTCCGGCCGCACGCTGGGCAGTGGATCGGCACTGCCCTGAATATAGGCGGCATTACCCCCCGGAATCAGGCCCGATTTGAAGCCCTTCGACCATGTCGCATAAATGTTGGTCCGATCGGCAATCTCGTAGATCAGCGATACGCGCGGCGTCCAGGCATCGTCCTTGATCGGGACCAGCGGCGAATCCGCCCCGCCGAAGAAGGATGTCGTGCCGCTCTTCTTTTCATCGCTATAACGGATGCCCGCCACCCCGGTCAGCCGATCGGTGAATTTGAACGTGCCCTCGGCGAAGAGGCCGATCGCTTTCGTCTTGATGCCGGTATTATAGGTGAAGATGGACGGATAATTCACCGACAGGTCGCCAGCGGGGAAGGCACCCGTGGCAAAGTCACTGACCCGCACATCCACCACCGACGTCCCACGATAATAATTCGCCCCGGCAACGAAGCTGAAGATGCCGAAATCCTTCGAGGAAAAGAGCAGTTCCTGCTGGAATGTCTTGTCCAATATCGTGTCGAACGGTGCGACGCAGCCAACGCCCGCTCCCACATTGGCGATTTCCAGACAGTCAGGCGAATAGGTTGCATCGGAATCGACATATTCGCGGCTACGCGCCCGCGACCAGGCCGTGGTCGACGTGAACTGCCCCATATCCAGATCCCATTTGATCCGCATGCTGGCACCGCGCCCTTCCACGGACGCATTGGGCCGGAGCGCATCATAGGCATATTGCCAGGCCCGCTTGCCCACGATGTAGTTGTAGGGATTGCCGTTGGCGTCGTTCAGTTGCGCCGGTCCCGTCGCCGTGCCGCCATATTGCACGACGCCGATCTGACCACGATCGGACTCCCATTCGTTCCAATATCCAGCCAATAAAATGTCCAGATTATCCGTCGGCGTCAGGCGCAGCTTGCCCCGCAACAGCTTGTCCTCCAGATACATCATGCGGTCGCTACCGAATGCCTGCCGCACGCTGTCCGACACCTGCGAATAGGCGATATTGCGCCCATATCCATTGCTCTTGCGATAGGAGAAGGCCAGGCTGGCGGCGATCGCATCTTCCACGATCGGCCCGGAGACAAAGCCCTTGAAAGACAGGTCATAGGCCGACCGGCTTGACCCTGCACCGTCATAATAACCGGTCGTGACATCGACCTTGCCCGCGACGTCATTGCCGGGTTCTCTGGTCGAAATGCGGATCGCACCACCGGTCGCATTGCGCCCGAAGAGCGTGCCCTGCGGCCCTTTCAGCACTTCGATCTGCTCCACATCTGGCAGCGACAGGATCGACCCGGCGAAGCTGGAAACATAGACATTGTCGAGATAGATGGCGATCGGGTTTTCCGCGCCCGCCGTGACGACCGTTGTGGAAATGCCGCGCAGCGAGGGGTTGAGGAAGCTGCTTTGCTGCTGAAAGACCAGACCCGGCGTCAGTTGCTGAAGGCCGCGACTGTCAGTTACGCCCGCCCGCGCCAGTTGATCGGCCGACTGCACCGCCACTGTCAGCGGCACCTCCTCCAGCCTCTGTTCGCGGCGCTGCGCCGTCACGATGATGTCGGCCTGCTGGCGGGCAGCGCTACTGGCCCCATCCTCCTGCGCCCATGCCACATGATTCATTTGCGCAATCGCGATGAGCGACGCGCACAACAACAGCTTGTTGCTCGTCATGCCAATCCTCTCCCCATGTCACGCCGCATTCGGGCGCTCTTCTTTTGTCAACGGGATGTACGGATCGGCTATGCACTCACCCTGCCGTCCGCACGCGATATGGTTAGCGTGCATACCGGAATGAGTAAAGACATACATTCATGTTTGAATGTAAATTGAGGGCGGCTTTATTTTCTGAATAGGTCACGCCCGATGATTTGTTTCATAACCTCGGCCGCGCCCCCCGCGATGCGGACGATGCGCGCGTCGACATAGGCCCGCGCGATCGGATATTCGGTCATATAGCCATAGCCGCCGAAGAATTGCAGGCACTGGTCCACGACCTTCACATGCAGGTTGGTGACGACCAGCTTCACCTTGGCCGCTTCCACGCCGGTCAGTTCCCCGGCCAGGAAGCGCTTGATGCACCAGTCGGTAAAGACCCGCGCCGACAGCACTTCAGCCGACAATTCCGCCAGCACGAACTGGGTATTCTGGAAATCGGCCAGCGTCTGACCGAACATCTTGCGTTCCGCCGTATAATCGACCGTCCATTGGATCGCCGCTTCCGCCACACAGATGCTGCGCACGGCCTGGGTCAGCCGTTCCTGCGCCAGCTTGCCCATCATGATGCCAAAGCCGGTGCCTTCCGCGCCCAGCAGGCGATGGAGCGGCGCGCGCACATCCTCCAGAAAGATTTCCGACGTATCCTGCGCCTTGAGGCCGATCTTCTCCAAATTGCGCCCGCGCTTGAACCCGTCCTGATGCGTGTCGACCGCAATCAGGCTGACGCCCTTGGCCCCGGCCGTCGGATCGGTCTTGCAGGCGCAGACCATGACATCGGCCAGCTGTCCGTTGGAAATATAGACTTTCTGCCCGTTGAGAACATAGTCGTCACCGTCGCGGACAGCCCGCGTGCGGATTTCCTTCACGTCGGACCCGGCACCCGGCTCGGTCAGACCCAGTGCGCCGATATACTCGCCCGTCACCATTTTCGGCAGGACATCCTGCTTCAATTCCTCGGTGCCGGCGGCCAATATATAGGGGGCAACCATTTCCGAATGGACCATGAAGCCGGGGCCGGTAATGCCCTTCTTCGCCAGTTCCTCGATGATGACGACATTATAGAGCCAGTCCGCGCCGAAGCCGCCATAGGCCTCCGGGATATTGGGGCAAAGAATGCCGACCTCGCCCGCGCGCTTCCATATCTCACGGGGGACGACCTCGTCCTTTTCCCATTGATGATGGTTCGGCACCAGTTCTTCGTCGACGAAGCGGGCCACCGTCTCGCGGAATTGCTCATGTTCGGCGGAGAATATGCCCCGGCCGCCATCATTGCGCAGCAGCGGATCAGCCATGACGCGCCTCATGCATGGCCAGCGTGCGTTGCGCCTGTTTCAGGTGCGGAATATCCAGCATCTTTCCGTCCAGTCCCAAAGTGCCCGAGTCCGGGTTGGCGGCGAACAAATCGACCACCCGGCGGGCAAAATCCACCTCCGCCGACGATGGCGAGAAGCTCTCATTGATGATGTCGACCTGCGCGGGATGGATGGCCACCCGTCCCGAAAAGCCTTCCGCCCGCGCCGCCATGCAGGATGTGCGCAATCCGTCGGGATCGCGGAAATCGACGTACAGCGTATCGACCGCCTCCACGCCCGCGGCATGCGCGCCCAGCAGACAGAGCGAACGAACCATCCTGTAGGTCAACGTCCATTGGCCGCTCTCGTCGGTATTGCCACTCGCCCCGATCGCGGAACTCAGATCCTCCGCCCCCCAGGTCAGGCCATAGAGCCGATCCAGCCCCGCCCCGGCATAGTCGCCCAGCCGAAAGGGCGAAATCGCCGTCTCAGTCGCGACCGGCAATATCTTGATCGATCCCACTTCAATCCCCGCCGCCGTTTCTAATGCGGACAGATAATGGCTGACCTGCGCCACATCCTGCGGCCCATTCACCTTGGGCAACATGATGCCATCGGGCGCGGCCGAGACGATCGCGGCCAGATCCTCCAGCGTCCAGGGCGTATCGAGCGGGTTCACCCGCACCCAATATTGCGCCTTGCGCTGTCCCCTGGGCCGTTCCTTGATGAAGGCTGGCACCATTTCACGCGCGACCGGCTTGCGCGCGACCGCGACAGCGTCCTCCAGATCGAAGATGAAGGCGTCGGCGGCCGTGCCGTCGACCTTCCCCATCTTCTTCTCGCTGTCCCCCGGAATGAACAGGAAGGACCGGATCGGCAGGTCGGTCATGCGTCGGCCGGCTTCTTGAGCTGCAAGCCGGACCGCTTGCAGGTGGCGACCAGTTCATCCTTCTGGTTGAAGGCCTGATGCAGGAAGGTGACGATGCCCGCCTCCGGTCGCGACTTCGACTCACGCAGTTCGATGACTTGCGTCACGACATGAATGGTGTCGCCGGCAAAGAGCGGGTTGGGAAAACGCACTTCATCCCATCCCAAATTAGCGACCGCCGTGCCCAGCGTCGTGTCCCCCACTGAAATCCCGACCATCAATCCCAGCGTGAAAGCCGAATTCATCAGCGGTCGGCCGAACGGCGTCCCCTTCATATACTCCGCATCGATGTGAAGCTGCGCCGGATTATGCGTCAGCGTCGACATCAACAGATTGTCGGTTTCGGTCAGGGTGCGGCGGATCGGGTGATGAAATATCTGCCCAACTTCCAATTCATCAAACCAGACACCAGCCATTATGCGAGTCCCAATACAGAGATGGCTGCGATCCCCTGATAGGGAACACCGCCCAGATTATGCGTGACCCCGATCGACGGCGACGACATTTGCCGTTCGCCTGCCCGGCCGAGCAGTTGATTGTAGATTTCATAAGCCATGCGCAGCCCCGACGCGCCGATCGGATGGCCGAAACATTTGAGCCCCCCGTCAATCTGGCACGGCATTGCCCCATCGCGGTCGTAACGCCCGTCGAGTATATCGAACACCGCCCGGCCATCGTCGGAAAAGCCCAGATCCTCCATCGTCACCAGTTCGGTGATCGAAAAACAGTCATGCACTTCGCTCAGATGCACCTGGCTGCGCGGATCGGTGATGCCCGCTTCCTGATAGGCCCGCGCTGCGGCCGCACGGGTCGTCGCGACATAGCTGCCATCCCAGCTATTGGTTTGCGTCTCGCGCCCGGAACTGGTCGCCAGTTGCAGCGCCTTGATCGTCACCAGATCGCTCTTGCCCAGCGCCCTGGCGATTTCCGGCGTCGTCACGATGGCGCAGGCCGATCCGTCCGACACGCCCGAACAATCGAACAGGCCCAGCGGATCGGAAATCATCGGCGCATTCATGATGGTGTCCATCGACACCGCCTTCTGGAAATGCGCCTTGGGGCTATATTGCCCATTTTGATGACTCTTCCAGGAGACATGGCTGATCGCGCGCTTCAGATCTTCCTTCGACGTGCCATATTTGGACCGATAATAGGGCGCGAGTTGCGCAAAGCCGGCTGGCGCAGACCCCATGGGCATCCACATGTCGTTGAACGTGCCCTTGAACGGCGGGGGCAGACCGCCAAAGCCTGTATCCTTCAGCTTCTCCGCGCCAATGGCCAGCGCAATATCGGCCGCACCGCTGGCCACCGCATAGGTCGCGCCGCGCAGCGCCTCCGTGCCGGTCGCGCACATATTCTCGACCCGGCTGACCGGTATACCCTCCAGCCGAAGCGCCATGGCGGCCGGAATGGAGGAATTGCCGACATTGATGCCATCCCCCCAGCAGCCGAACCATGCCGCATCGATCTGCTTGCGCTCGATCCCCGCGTCCGCCAGCGCTTCCTCGAACGCCTCCTTCATCAGGTCGGGCGATCCCGCGTCCCAACGCTCGCCGAATTTGGAGCATCCCATGCCCAATATGGCGACCTTGTCCTTGATCCCTGTTGCCATGGCTCTTGCTCCTCAGGCCGCGCCCAGCGGCGTCGATTTCCAGAAATAACGGTTATAGCCGCGCTGCCGGTCCTTCTCCTTGATGCGGTAGACCATCCGCAGCTTCGCGCCGGTATCGATCCCCTCCTTGCCAATATCGACCATCTCCATCAGCACCCGCGCGCCGCTGTCGAACCGGACGAAGCCGACCCACAAGGGTGGCGAAGGATGATAGGACAGCCAGTCGGCGGTGGAGGTCAGCACCTCCGCCTGCTCGTCGCGCAACGACACGTCGCTGAACCCTTCGGCCGACGCATGGCATTGCACGCAATATTGCAGCTGCGGGAACTGCACCGTCCCGCAACTGCCGCATTTGCCGGCATTGAACCCTTCCAACTGGCCGGCAGAGCGATATTGTTCGGTCAGCGCCGTCTTGGCGCTCTTTTCAGACCGCATGCCCCATTCGGCGTCCAGCCCGCCATAGAAGGACAGCATCCGCAAATAGCTGTCGGTCGGCAGGGCGTCGGCGATGCAGCCGGCAACACCCCGCGCGGGCCGGGCTTGGGCGATCGCGTCCGTCACCTCGAAGATCAGCGCGTCCGCGCCCTGCCCGAATCCGACCAGCAGGATGCGCTCCCCCGGCTGCGCCTTTTCCAGCGTCGCCGCCAGCATCAGCAGCGCATGAGCCGCGCCGGCATAACCGAGCCCATCTTCCAGCCCGCCCGCGACGGCGCCAGCAAATTTCACCTTCTTCGCAACGGCATCGGCCGCACCCTTGAGATAGGATGGCATCACGAAATACTGAATATCGCCAATCTCGATCTGCGCATCGGCCAGAGCCGCCCGGATCGCCGCCGGGGCGATCTTGGCATAGCCTTCATCGCGCACCCACCGCTCTTCCCAGGCATAGTCGCTGCTCGCTTCATCCGACCGGAAATGGTCGACGAAGACATTGTTGACGCTGGCCGATCCGATCAGCCGCGCCGCCACATCCTGATCCGACAGGAGAAACGCGGCGGCTCCCGCGCCGAAGCTCAATTCCTGCGCGCTGGCGGGCTTGCCGAAAGGATTGTCGGCCGCGATCACCAGTTCCGGTCGCCCCCCTTTCAACGCCTGCAACAGCGCCGACGTGCCTGCCCGCTGCGACCCGGAGGCATCCGATGTGGCGATGGTCGATGGCGCGCCGATCGCCCCGGCGACGATGGCGGCGTTCTGAAGATCGGCATAGGGCAGGTTGGTTGATGCCAACCGCACTGCCGCCACGCCCGCCAGATCACCCGATCCCGCGGCATCGCGCGCCGCCTCCACCGCCATGGTGATGGCGTCTTCATCCCAACTGGTGAAGGCGCGACTGCCCTTGGCCTGGCCCTTCAAACCCGGCGCCATCCATGCATGGGCAGCGGCGATGATCGACCGTTCGATCCGAAGGCGGGGAACATAGGCGCCAAAGCGCGCAATACCGATTTCCGTCATGCACCTCACCTGTTTGGGGCCATCGCCCTTTTCTGGTTGCGTCAGGCGGCCTTTCGCCGCGGAAAGACTCTCGTCTCTCGGTTGACGGATATTTAGTGTGCTATATTACCTTATGCAAGTGACTTATTGGCCGACCTGCTTTATCATGACACCACAAGGAACGAAGAGGAGAGGTCGGGATGCGGATTTCGCTGGCGCAATTGCCTGCCAATGGCACGCATATCGTGGACTATGATGGCCGCCGCGTGCTGCTGTGCCGCAGCCCGAAGGGGATCCACGCCATGGCGGAAATGTGCCCGCATCAGAAATTGTCGCTCGATGGCGGGCGGGTGCGCGGTGATTTCATCATGTGCCCGCATCATGGCGCCCGCTTCAATCTGGAGGACGGTCGGTCGCTGTCGCCACTTACGACCAACAGCCTCACTCTCTATCCCGTCCGCATCGACGGCGACATGATAGAGGTCGACTGCTGATCGCAGCATGTTATTGCGCCAACGCTCCACCATCGACCGCCAGAGCATGGGCGGTAACGAAACTCGCCCGGTCGGAGCATAGCCACAGGACGGCCTCCCCCACTTCTTCCGGACGCGCCATCCGGCCCATCGGCGCCAGATTTTCCAGCGTGGCGCGCACCTCCGGCCCCTGCTGCATCACCTCGCGCACCATGTTGGTCATGGTGACGCCCGGCAGCACCGCATTGACGCGAATGCCATCGCGCGCATGGCGCAGGGCGACGCTCTTGGTCAGCCCGATCACGGCATGTTTGCTGGCGGTGTAGGCCGGCTGCGACGGCGCCACCGAAGCAACCAGCCCCGCGACCGAAGCCGTGTTAACGATCGCCCCGTGCCCCTGCGGCACCATATGCCGCAGCTGCGCCTTCATGCATTGCATCATCCCGCGCACATTGATGGCAAATGTCCGGTCGAAGGCATCGTCGTCCCACAGCGCATCGGCAGGGTGGCAGATGCCGGCATTGTTGAACGCACAGTCCAGACCGCCAAATTGTTCGACCGTTGCATCGACCATGCGCCGTACATCGGCCGCATCCGCAATGTCGCCGGGCAGAAAGATCGCCTGCCCCCTCAGTTGCCGCAGTTCGGCAAGCGCGTTTTCACCCGCATCCCTGTCGAAATCGACAATGGCGACCCGCGCGCCGCGCTCGACGAACAGTCTTGCGGTGGCCAGCCCGATGCCATTCGCCCCACCCGTGATGAATATCGACTTGCCGTCAAATTCCCGCATATCGCCCTCCTTCTTTTTTTTAGGCCGGGAAGCGTCGGATCGCCGCCCCCATATCATGGCGGCGCCACAGCCACAGAAACGCCGTCATCAGGTGCAATTGCGCGCGCGGGATGAAGGCGTCGCGGATGCGCGGATCATAGCGGTCGTTCAGCGACGCATGATCGGCAATTTCCGCCGCAATCAGGGCCGGCGCGTCCAGCATCCAGGCGACGCCCAGCAATGCCGTCGCGATCAGCACGCATCGGTCGAACAATTCTGCATCGACCGTCGGGCCACCCAAAGCTGCAAGCCGCTCCAGCAGCAGCGCACGCAAATGCGCGTCATGCCGATCCAGAAAGCCGGTTTCCGCCGCACAGACCATGCCGAAATAGGATTGGGCGATATTGGCCTGCCCCACCCCGCCCCAGTCCAGTTGCCCGGATTGCAGAACGCCCGCCTGATCCCGCCAGAACCAGGCATTGTCCGGATTCATGTTCCAATGGGCGAGCGCCACCAGATCGGCTTGTCCGTGCAGGAAAGCCCAAAGCGCCTCCTCCTTTTCCAGAACGACGGCGGCATCGGCGCAAAAGGCATCGAGAAAATCGGGATCGGTCAGTTCCGGCGGCAATAGCTGGGGCGCCTCGCGCGCGAAGGCGCGCAATGCGGCCAGCTTTTCCGCCAGTCCCGCCGGATCGAAGGGGATGACCTTCACCATCGCCAGGCTGTCCGGCTGGAAAGGAAACTGGCGCTCGACCGCATCGCCGAACCGCCCGGACCGATGAAACGCAGCCAGCGCCGCAATCGCCCGTGTCTGCGCCTCATAATAAGGCAGCGGATCGGCGATCCGATAGTCGAGGCATTTTTCGAGTGCCGGCTCGACCCCTTCCGCCCCATAAGGCACACGCTCGGTGATCAGCAGGCCGGTCTTGTCCGCCGCGCTATAATCGCCGAACAGGCACCATGGCACCCGCACCGGAAAGTCGGCGCGACGCGACAACATGGCGAAGCGCACTTCCGGGTCCATCACCGGGGAGAACAGCTCCCGCAGCGGATCGCCAAATTCCCGCGTGAACTTGGCGAACAGGCGAGTCGGCAAATCCGGCGCAGCCTGCGCATAGCGCACATCGATCTCCATCTTGCGCCCCATGCCGCCACCGAAAAACTCGCGCTTATGGGTGATTTCCGTCACGGCATTGTCCGGCCCGATCGCGCCCGATGCGCGAAACAGCCGGGTCAGATGGCCCGGCGCATCTTCCAGCAGCACATCGACGCTGGCCGGAAAGGCCGTACCGACATGGTCGCCCTCGACCAGTTTGGGAAATCCCATCCTCTCACCTCGTTCCGCCCGTCCTGCCGGGCATTGCCTCTTTGTGCCGACTATCCGCGATGGATGTTTACACGTCAATTATCGTATTGCTATTTATCATTCGCTGGCGAACTTATTGACTCGATAAGCATGAGGCGGCCGGAGAGGATAAATATATGCAAAACAGGCCATATTATGCCGTCCTGCTGCTCGCCGCCCTTTACGTCATCTCCTATGTCGATCGCCTGATCCTGACCCTGCTGGTCGATCCGATGAAGGCGGATCTGGGCATCAGCGACCTTCAGGTCGGCCTGCTGATCGGCCCGGCTTTCGCCATCCTCTTCTCCGTAATCGGCCTGCCGGTCGCCTGGCTGATCGATCGTGGCAATCGCACAAAATATCTGGCGGCCGGGATCATCCTGTGGAGCCTGTCGACCCTGCTGGCCGGCTATGCATCCTCCTTCGCGATGCTGTTCGCCTTGCGGATGGGGCTGGCCGTGGGCGAATCGGTGCTGGCCCCCGCCGCCATATCGCTAATTGGCGACCTGTTCCCGCGCGACAAGCGGGCAGCGCCCAGCGCCATCTTCATCGCGGCCGGCACGACTGGCGTGATGCTGGCCTATGTCGTCGGCGCCGCCGCGCTCGATCTGGCCCGCAGCGGCGCCCTTGCCACGCTGCCGCTGATCGGCGCTCTCCCGGCCTGGCGTCAGACATTGGTGCTGATCGCCCTGCTCGGTTTCCTGATCGCGCCCCTGCTCATCCTCACCGTGCCGGAGCCAACGCGCGGAGCGATGGAACCGGTCTCGACAGACCGCGCGACATCGGCGGAGGCGACGGAATCCCGCGTCGGCATCTTCCTCAACCGATCGGATGCTGTCCGCTTCTATGGCTGCTTCTTCATCGGCAACGCCATATTGGGCACCATGCTCTATGGCGCGCTCGCCTGGTATCCGACCCATCTGATCCGCAGCCAGAATATGGCGCCAGCGCAGGCCGGCTATCTCTTCTCCACCGCGCTGGCGCTGGGCGTCGTGCTGACCATCCTCTTCCCGACCCTGTCCCAGCGCCTTGCCCGCTCCGGTCGGCGCGATATTCTCATGCGCATTCCGCTGGTCATCATACCGATCGGCCTCCTGCTGTTCATCGCTGCGCTCCTCCAGCATAGCCTGCTTGGCGCATCATTGCTCATGGGGCTGGGATTCAGCCTGCTGAGCGCCATCAATGCGCTGCCTTCCATCACGGTCCCGCTCACCGCACCGCCAGCCTTGCGCGGCCGCCTCGTGGCGATGGTTCAGTTTTGCAACAGTATCATCAGCCTCAGTCTGGGCGCCTATCTCGTCGCCCTGCTGGCGCAGACGCGCTTTCCGGGGCCGGCGGGCCTGGGACAGGCCATGCTGACCATTGCGCTGATCGCCGGGCCGATCGCCTGGATACTCTATGCCTGCGCCTGGCGTCCCTATCGCCGCGCAACCATCGCCTGACCATTTCACCGGCCAGACCGGACGACTTCCGGCACGCCTATCGGAGAGAGACACCATGGCAACGACCGCCGCCCGCAGCGGGCAATCCTTCCAGGGCTGGCGCATGGTCGCCCTGATCTTCGTCATTCTCAACTGCTCGCTAGGTGTCAACTTCGCTGTCTACGGCGCGCTGGTGGACGCGATCCAGACCAGTTTCGCGACGAGTCGCGCCCTTGCCGCGGCGGGTCTCAGCATGCTCACTCTCGCACTCGGCCTGCTGTCGCCTCTCGTCGGCGGACTGATGCGCCGCATATCGATCCGCACCCTGATGCTGACCGGCATGATGCTCAATGCACTCGGCTTCCTCCTCCTGACGCAGGTCAGCCATATCGGCCTGCTGCTTGCCATCTACATGTTGCTGATCGGCCCCGGCTTTGCCCTGTCCGGCCCGGTTCCCTGCACCGCCATCATCGCCAACTGGTTCGATAGCGGCCGGGGCAAGGCGCTGGGCATCATCAACATGCCCGTCGGCAACAGCCTGATGCCATTGCTGGCGGCCGCTATCCTCGCCACTTTTGGCCTGCGCGCCACCTTTCTGGGGCAAGGCATCGCCCTGATCGCCATGCTGCCGCTGATCTGGCTGGTCGTCGATCATCCCGGCCGGATCGGCCAGCATGCGCTCGGCGCCAGCCCCGACCAGGTGAACGAGGCGGGCCAGTCCAAGTCCATGACGGCTGGCCAGATATTGCGCTCGCCACCCTTTCTGGTCCTGACGCTCGGCGTATCGTTGCTCAGCGCGGCGGGGTTGGTGATGGTGACCCATATCGTCGCCCTCGCCATGGACAGGGGCGTTGCGCTGGCGCCCGCTTCCTTGCTGCTGTCCGCCTTCGGCCTTGCCGGCGTGGTCGGCGCCCCCCTGTTCGGCTGGATCGCGGATCGCATCGGCGGAGGTCGCGCCTTTGCCCTGCTGGGCCTCATCCAGATACCCGCCTGGCTGGGCCTGCTGGTCGCAGGGAGCGATCTGCCCGCCCTGCTGGGCCTGATCTTCGCGATCGGCCTCTGCTGCAACGCCATTCTGCCCCTTTTCGGGTCGCTGATGGGCAATTGGCTGGGATCGTCCAATGTCGGCCTGGGCATGGGCCTATGCTATCTGCTGCAAATCCCGTTCATGTTCGGGGCCGGGCCGCTGGCCGGCGCGATGTTCGACCGCTTCGGCAGCTATGGGCCGACGGTCCTGCTCCATCTCGGCACATTTATCCTGATCGGGCTGCTGTTCCTGTTCTACCGACCACGCCCGGCATGAAGGGGATCAGTCTGTGGCGAAGTCCGTACTTTCGCTCAGCGTCCGCCAGTCTTCCAATTCCATATGCCGGGCGTCCAGCGCGTCCTTGACGATGGCATAGGCGTCGCTGCCCAACACCAATCTGGTTGGCGGCGTCGGCGCATTCATGGCGTCGATAATCGCGTTTGCTCCCCGGCGGGGATCGCCGATCTGCGTGCCGCTGGCGGCCGACGCCGCCGCCCGCCGCCGGGCAAGGAAGTCATAATCGGGATGCGGGGCCGTTGCGTGCATGAGGGAGCGGCCGGAAAAATCCGTCCGGAAATAGCCGGGTTCGACGATCATCACGCCAATGCCAAATCGGTCCACTTCCCCGGCCAGCGCTTCGGACAAGGCCTCCAGCGCGAATTTCGATGTCGAGTAGAAGGCCGATCCGGCAAAGGATCGAACCCCCGCGATGGAGGAGATATTGACGATAAACCCGGAACCTCGCGCGCGCATGTCCGGCAAAGCGGCTCGAATGAGCCGCAGCGGCCCAAAGAAATTGACGTCCATCTGGGCCGCAATCTCTTCAACGCTGCTTTCCTCGACGCCGCCCAGAAAACCGTAACCCGCATTGTTCACGAGCACGTCGATGCCGCCAAACGCTTTCGCCTGATCCAGCGCCTCCGCCATGCCGACCGGATCACGAATATCCAGTGGAACTGCCATAACGCGATCGGGCGCTATCGCCTTCAAATCGTCCAGAGCGTCGGGGTTGCGCGCTGTAGCGATGACCCGCCCGCCCCGCGCCAATATGGCCGTGGCGATCGCCTTGCCAAAGCCGGAGGAGGCTCCGGTGATGAACCAGTTCTTCTCGCCCCATTCCATCGCCACATCCTCCTCCAGCATCCTTGGGCACCCGTCGCTCCGCAAGCGGGCCGGGCGTCATTCTTCCGGCATGACCCGGCCATTGACGGTGCGTTCGTAGCAGCCATAGCCGGGTACAGATCCATTCAGCCGCAGCTTCACCGACTGTTCCAGCAGAACAAGAGTAGGCTCGTCGGTATCGGACTTGTACACGCCGACATATTGATCGTTCGGCGAAGTCAGCGATGAATAGCTGTTGCTGGTGTAACCGATCGTCTCAATATCCAGCCGCCCCTTTTCATAGTGGATGCTGAACGAAATCGGCTCCTCGTCGCGCGTGGCGTCGTCGCAGCGCCAGCCCATCTCCAGCTTGCCGGGATAAAGGCGGTCGCCTTCATAAACCACGGCTTCCGAAAACACGACCTTGCCATCGCTGCGCGTCATCGCATCGAACAGCAGGAAACTGACGCCATTCTCAAAATAACCCTGATGCCATTGATGGTTCATCAGATCCTTATTGTCGCGCGGACCCAGGCTATGATCGCGATTGGCGATGGTATCGATGTCAAAGCGGTCCTTGCCGACCTGAAGCCATCCCGTGACCCTGCCAATCTGTTCGATATGCCCTGCAGGTAGAAAGTCCTGCAACCCGCCAACCTTGTGCAAATCCCATATGTCGGCGTCGGATTCGAACGTCAGTTCATAGGTCATGGGCGTGCGCGGCCCTTCCAGCACCAGCCCGTCGCGCATCAATTGGGCCGGCACCCGCCGGACGCCGCCGGCATAGCTGTAGGTTAGCTTGCGGCCCGGTTCGATAATGCGGATGGCATAATGCGGGCCGCCCGGCCCCTCCTTGGCGGCGCGGCCATTGCCGATGGCGCGATTGCCCACTGTTGTTCCATCAGGCAGGCGAACAATGGTGGTTTCCCGGAACATCGTCAGATCCTTGCGCCAACGGCCAAGGTGCAGCCAGAAGCCGACCCCGGCCCTGGGATCGTCGCCCGCCAGCAGGAAATTTTCGCTCCAGTTGGGCGTCTCCGGGAAAGCTCCATCCCAGGGATAATCATTGATCGGCGGTGTCGGCATGGCGAAACTCCTGATGGGACAAGGCGTCGGACGATCGCGACAGCCACCCAGGATTGGCGGGCAAAATGCGCCCGCTCCTCTCCTGCCTTTCCATCGGATCTTGTGCAGCATTTTGTGGCGGACACCGACCAGTCTGTCAATATAGTACGTCGGCATACGAATTTATCGGATTGCAGGGATCGCCATGCAATTTCGCTGGACGCAATCGGTACGCTAGATTACTTCATGGGTCGCATACATACGGTAATCGGCAAATGCCGAACTTGGAGAGAGGTTTTCATGGCTACCGAAATCATCCTGCCCAAACTTGGTTTTTCAATGAATGAAGGCCTGCTGTCCGAATGGCTGGTCGCCGATGGCGGCGCAGTGACGGCCGGCGAGCCCCTGTTCGCGCTGGAAAGCGACAAATCGACTCAGGAAGTGGAAGCGCCGGTCAGCGGGACGCTGAAGATTCTGAAGCCGGTTGGCGAAACCTATGAAGTCGGGACCGTGCTGGGCGAAATCGTCTGATTCCGTTACGCTCCCAAACATAAAATATTATGGAGAGGCGTGTCAGGCGCCGGATAACATCATGAAGCGTACCGACAAGGTCATCATCACCTGCGCCGTTACCGGCTCGATCCACACGCCCACCATGTCGCCGCATTTGCCGATCACGCCCGATCAGATCGCGGCGGATGCGATCGCAGCGGCGGAAGCGGGCGCCGCCATGCTGCATCTGCATGCGCGTAACCCCGAAACCGGACAGCCATCACAAGACCCCGATCTGTTCGCGCAATTCCTGCCGCGCATCAAACAGTCGACCAACGCGATCCTGAACATCACGACCGGCGGCGGCCTTGGCATGAGTTTGGACGATCGGCTGGCGCCGACCAAGCGATTCCAGCCTGAAGTCTGTTCGATGAACATGGGGTCGGTGAATTTCAACATCTCCGGCGCCGGGACGAAAATCGACCATTGGCAGCATGACTGGGAAAAACCCTATCTGGACATGACGAAGGATTTCATCCTGTCCAACACCTTCGCCCAGATCGAACGGGCGATGACCGAATTGTCGGATCAGGGCACCCGCTATGAATTTGAATGCTATGATGTCGGCCATCTCTACAATCTGGCGCATTTCGTCGATCGTGGAATGGTGAAGCCGCCCTTCTTCATTCAGGGCGTGTTCGGCATATTGGGCGGCATCGGGCCGGACCCGGAAAATGTGATGCATCTGAAATCAACGGCTGATCGGCTGTTTGGCGAAGATTATATCTTCTCTGCTCTGGCGGCGGGCAAGCATCAGATGCGGCTCATCACCCTGTCGGCGCTGCTGGGCGGGTCGGTGCGCGTCGGACTGGAAGACAGCCTCTATGCCGGCAAAGGCGTGATGGCGACATCGAACGCTGTACAGGTCGCCAAAATCCGCCGTGTTCTGGAGGAGTTGAGCCTGACTGTTGCCACACCGGATGAAGCACGCGCGATGATGCAGACCAAGGGGGGTGACAATGTCGCCTTCTGACATTGCCGCCCCTCATGCCGGGATCGCACAAGGCTATGCCTTCGCCAGCGGCCCGCCGCTGGACGTTGCCGGCATGATCCTGCCGTCAGACTATCCGAACACCTATGCCACCATCACCCCGGACAAGCCCGCGCTGGTCTTCGGCCCGCACCGCTGGACCTATGCCCAACTCGACCGTGGCGTGAACGCGGCCGTCACGGTGCTGGCGGAACACGGCATCGGTCCGGGCGGGCGGCTGGCCTATATGGGCAAGAATAGCGACCTGTTCTTCGTCCTGCTGATTGCAGCGATCCGGGCCGGGGCGGTCATGGTGCCCGTCAACTGGCGCAACACCGCACCCGAAACCGGCTATGTCATTGAGGATAGCGCCGTCTCGCTGATCATCGCGGACAGCGCGTTCGTCGATCTGGTGGAACAGGCCAATCCCGAAAATCTGCCGTTGCTGGTGATCGATCAGGACGGACCGGATGGATTGCGCACCCGCATCGCCGCCGCTTCGCCAGCCGGGCGCATCCCGCTCGACCCCCATGCCCCCTGCCTGCAACTCTACACCAGCGGCACGACCGGCCGCCCCAAGGGCGTCGTTACATCCCAACATGCGTTTGGCAGCGCGCGCCATATCGAAAATGTCTCCGGCTTCTTCGCCGACTGGGGCGATGATGAAATTCTGCTGTCGCCGCTGCCCTCCTTTCATATCGGCGGCATGTCCTGGGTCTGCACGGCGCTGGTGCGCGGCGCGACCGCGCATATCATCGCCGACACCAATCCCGCAGTCATCCTCGACAATTGCCTCGACCATGGCATCACCCGCACCTTCATCGTGCCGACGCTGGTCCGCGCGCTGATCGGCGAGATGGACGCGCGCGGCGTGCGCGTGCCGACTTTGCGCGGGATCCATTATGGCGCGGCGTCCATGGACCCGGCCCTGCTGGAGCGCTCCGTCGACCGGATCGGCTGCCGCTTCCTGCAATATTATGGCATGACCGAAGTGACCGGCACCATGGCGATCCTCGGCCCCGCCGAACATGATGCCGCCCGGCCGCATCTGCTCCGATCGGTCGGACGCCCTTTGCCCGGTTTCAGCATCGCCATTCGCGGTCCCGATACCGAATTGCTGCCGATCGACACCCCCGGCGAAATCTGGGTCAAAGGTCCCGGCCTGCTGATCGAATATTGGAACAAGCCACAGGCAACCACCGAAGCGCTGATCGACGGCTGGTATCGGTCGGGCGACGGCGGGCGGATCGACAAGGACGGCTATCTGTTCCTGACCGATCGCATCAAGGATATGATCGTGTCGGGCGGCGAAAATGTCTATCCCGCCGAAGTCGAAGCTGTGCTGCGCGATCATCCCGCCGTGCTGGATTGCGCCGTGTTCGGCCTGCCCCATCCCAAATGGGGCGAAGGCGTCACCGCCGCACTGGAACTGCGCCCCGGCCACAACGTCGATCCCGAAGAGGTCATCGCCTTTGCCCGCAAATCGCTCGCCGCCTACAAAATCCCGCGCCGCATCGAAACCGGCGTGGCGCTACCCCGCACCGCATCGGGCAAGGTGCAGCGCGCCATGATCCGCCGGCACTTCATGGAAAGCGCATCATAAGTTCAGGGGATCATTCCAACAGACGGGTTCGAATGATCGCCAGTTCATCCTCGCCAAGCCCCAGTTCCTCGCGCAGGAAGCCTTGCGCCGACCCGTGGCGCTGCTCCACCGTCTCGAACATCGCGGCCAGATAGCTGGGATCGGCCCGCATGATCGGCGCCCAGATCGCCGGGTCGACCCCTTTCAGCTTCGCACCGAACGGATCCTTCGCCACCAGTTCGCAACCCCGCGCGAAGAAGCGATCGGTCAGCGCATAATCCCACTCGATAATATCCCGCGCCACGCCCAGCAGATCGAGCAACAGCGCAGCGGCAATGCCGGTGCGGTCCTTGCCCGCCGCGCAATGGAAGACGAGCGGCAACGGACCATGCGCGATCCTCAGGAAGAGTTCGCGGTAGGAGGGCGCCTGTTCATAGGCGAGGTCGCGATACGCCTCCAATATATGCGTGCGCGCCGTATCGGCCGTCGCACCCGGCTTGTGCAAGGCGATCGTGATGTCGCCGGCGCTGGTCTGATGATCGCGCGCCCATATCTCGTAACTGGCCATGGCCGGCAGACGCGACGGCCGCCGGTCGCGCTCCTGCGAAGATCGGAAATCGCAAATCACCTTCAGCCCTATGGCGTCGAGCATGGCATGATCCTCGTCGCTCAGTTCCGCCATCGTCCCTGACCGATAAATCAGCCCGCGCGCGACGGTGCGGCCATCAATGGTGGGATAACCGCCAAGATCGCGGAAATTATGCCCGCCCGTCAGCGGGACCACGCGGTCCAGTTCCAGATCCGTCATATATGGCCTTTCTGATCGATCATCGCCGCAGCAAGCAACTCGCCGGTAAAGAGGGGAATGCGCGCCATGGCGTCATCCGACAGGCCGTAGCGGGGCAAGGGAAAGCCCAGAAAATGCGTCCGGCCGATGTCGGTGCGGTACAGATAGGTGATGGTCTGGATCAGGCTGCCCCATTGGCCGCCCGGATGCATGAATGGCTCGCCCGCCAGCACATGGCCGCCGGCCTGCTCCACCCGGTCCCGCACGATCCGCAGGTTATTCTGCCACAGCCGCCGGCACACGATATAGACGCCGACCGGCGTGCCGGCGAACAACGCCTTTGCCCGATCGCTCTCCAGAAAGGACCGGATCGGCACGGACGGGTGATCGCCCCAGGTATTGCTGAACAGCAGGATGGCGTCATAGCGCCTGTCCAGCGCATCAGGCGGATCGAAGGCGATCGGCACCATCATCCCCTTCTGCGCGCCCTGCGTCCATTTCTTCGACGCGGCGATGTTCATCGGGCGGGCCAGCGCATCCGCAGGGTCGCTCATGCCGATGCGACACAATGTCGCATCCCATCCTGCGTCGGTGGCGGCCTGCGCCGCGCGCATGGCGGCCTTTTCCGCCTGCCCGGTCATCGAATAATAGAGGATGAGGCAACGCATCGTCCGTGCCCCCTGCTTTACGCCACGGTGGCCGAACAGCGGTCGAGCACGACAATGTCGCGCTCGACGGCGATGGCGCGGAAACGCAATTGTCCTTCGCCTTCCTCGAAAAACTCGATGCGGATCGTCTCACCGGGCATCACCGGCTTGCTGAAGCGGACGAACATCGATTTGAAGCGGGTCACGTCATTGTCGCAATAGGCGGACAGGATCGCGCGATTGGCCAGCCCCTTGGTGCACAGGCCATGCAGGATCGGCCGGTCAAACCCCGCCTTGCGGGCGATCGCCGGATCGGCATGCAGCGGATTCCAGTCGCCGCTCAGACGGTAGATTAGCGCCTGCCGGGGCAAGGTCGCGATCTCCACGACCCGGTCGGGCGCACGGTCGGGCACCGGCGCTGCAACCGGCATCGAATCGCCAAATCCGCCTTCGCCCCCATTGCCGCGCAGGAACAGGGTGGAGCGCACGGTCGCCAGATGCGTGTCGTCCGCCTCGTCATAAAGCTGTTTGACCTGATGCAACAGCGCGCCGCGCCCTTCGCCCTTATCCTCGATCCCGGCCACGCGATATTCGCCGCGCACCGCGCCAACGGCGGGCAATGGGCTGTGCATCACCAGATCCTGTTCGGCGTGCAATATCTTGACCCAGTCGATGCCAAATGCCGGGTCCTGCGCCCAGAATCCGGGATGACACAGGATATTGGCATAGGCCGGCAGGCAGCGAAGATCCTTTTCATAGACGAAGGGCAATTCGCCTTCATTCAACGGGTCCGCGCCATAGCCCAGACCGAGCGCAAAAATGATCGTGTCGCGCTTGTCATAGGACTGGATGATCGGATCGATCATCATGGTCCGTATCTTCTCTAGGTTCACGCCTGTCATCTCCTAAAGCGCCTGACGGCTTTATATTGTTTGCAATATCATGGTACGCTAGCAATCATTTTTCGGCAAAGCTAGCCTTCATATGATATTCTAGCATACTATATTGACTTGGCGGCGCTTCCATCTATCCTGCGGCGGCATAAGATCGCCCATGAAGGCGCAACGCGTCATCGGCATGTCAGGAGAGAAAAATGGGCCAACAGAGCCAGTTCGCGCCCGACTATCGGGACAGTCCAGCCCCCCTGTTTCAGCAGGTAATCGCCGACGATCCGGTAGCCGCGCCCCCCATTTTGCGGGAATATTCCGAAATCGACATTCCGGTCGCGCGTGTGCCGCGCGACCAGTATCGCAGCATCGATTTCGCCGCGCTGGAAATGGAACGGCTCTGGCCGCGCGTGTGGCAACTGGCCTGCCGCGAGGAACAGATTCCCGAGGTCGGCGACTATGTGCTGTATGAAAGCCCCGGCGCTTCGCTTATCATCATGCGCAGCGGCCCGGACGACATCAAAGCCTTTTACAATAGCTGCCTGCACCGGGGCATGCGGCTGTGCGCCGAAGACAGCAGTGTGCGCAAACTCACTTGCCCTTTTCACGGATTTACCTGGAACCTCGACGGCAAGCTGGCCCATGTCCCGGCGCGCTGGGATTTCCCGGACATGCGCGATGACGCCATGAACCTGCCCGAAGCGCGGGTGGAGCGCTGGCAGGGTTTCGTGTTCATCAACCGCGATCCCGCAGCCCCGCCGCTACAGGCGTATCTGGGCCATCTGCCCGCCCATTTCGCCGACTGGTCCTATGGCGACCGTTATCTGGCGACGGTCATGCGCAAGACGATCGACGCCAACTGGAAGACCTGCATCGAAGGGTTCGTCGAATCCTATCATCTGGCCGGCATCCATGCCCAGGCCCTGCCCTTTGGCGGCGACGCCAGCACCCAATATGATGTCTGGCCGGACGATCCCCATGTCAGCCGCTTTCTGGAGCCGACCGGGGTGATGAGCGATCAACTGCCGGTTCAATTGTCGGAACAGCAGATATTGGACGCCGCCCTTTCCGCAGTCTTCGTCGGCGCACAAGTGCCCGAACTGGAGGCTGGCACGAAAGCGCGTCACTATATGGCGGCCGGCATGCGCGCGGCGATGGGTGCGGCGGACGGGGTGGACTATTCGACCCTGTCGGATGCCGAAGCCGCCGACGCCATTCAATATTCGCTCTTCCCCAACATCATCATCTTCCGCTCGCTTGGCTATCCCTATGTCTATCGCTTCCTGCCGGTGCGGGACGATCCGAACCGGGCGACCTTCGAATTCATGATCTTCAAGCCCAAACCGGCGGACGGCTATATCCCCGAAGTCGAGCTTGTCGATCTGGGCGAGGGAGACAGTTTCGCAGGCGCCGGCATATTGCCGCCCTGGCTCGGCGAAATCTATGATCAGGATGTCACCGGGCTGCGCATGTGCCAGCAGGGGCTGCGTGACGGCGGCGACGCCGACATTCTCTATTCCGCCTATCAGGAAGTGCGCATCCGGCATCTACACCAGACGCTGGACCGTTACCTGAGCGACGACCCAACCGACGCGCCGGGCCGGCGCTGACCATGCGCCCATCATCACAGGAGCTTCCCTTGCGGACCGCCATGCCCAATTTCACGACGCCCCGGACCAACCGGCAGATGGTGCTGGCGCAGCGACCGCAGGGCACGCCCCGCCCCGCCGACTTCGCGCTACGCGAAGCGCCGATCACTGCGCCGCAGGATGGCGGCTTCCTCGTCCGCACGCTCTATCTGTCCGCCGATCCGGTGCAGCGCGGCTGGGCCGCCAATCCGGCGCTGACGCCGATCGATGCGCCGATGCGCTCGCTGGCGATCGGCGTGGTGATCGACAGCCGCGACGCCAGCGTCAGGACTGGCGATGTCGTCTATGGCTTTTTCGGATGGCAGGATTATGCCGTCGCCACCCGCGCCGACCTGCTGTCGCACATCCCCGATCCGCGCGCGCCGCTGCCCGCCTATGCCGGGGTGCTGGGCATGCCGGGGGTGACGGCCTGGCTGGCGCTGCACGACATCGCCCCGCCCCGCGAAGGCCAGTCCGTGCTGGTGTCCACCGCCGCCGGCACCGTCGGCAGCGTGGTCGGCCAGATCGCCCGACAGGCAGGCGCCCATGTCGTGGGCCTGACCGGCAACGAGGATAAGATCGCCCGCTGCATCAGCGATTATGGCTATCATGCCGCCTATAATTACAAAGTCGGCAACCTGTCTGAAACGCTGTCAGCCGCCTGTCCGCAGGGCTTCGACACCTATTTCGACAATACGGGCGGCGCGATATTGGACAGCGCGATCCGCGCCATGGCCCGCTTCGGCCGGATCGTCCAGTGTGGGACGGCCGCCACCTCCAGCTGGAACCCGGCGCCCACCGGCCTGCGCAACGAACGCGAAATCCTGATGCGGGCGCTCACCTGGAGCGGCTTCGTCATCTTCGACCATGTCGATCGCTTCCCCGCCGCGATCGAACGCCTGACCGACATGCTGCTAGCCGGACAATTGAAGCACGACGAAAGCGTCGAGCCGGGCATGGAGCGCATCCTGCCCACGCTGGAGGCGCTGTTCGCCGGCACCAATGCCGGCAAGATGCTGGTCTATATCGGGGAAGATTGAGGCGGAAGCGCGCCCGCCGGATTCAGGCGGGCCGCCACACGCCCAACGCCGGCCGCACCGGCTGCACCGTTACATCGTCGCCGAAAATCCCTTCGATCGTGAAGGGATCGGCGGCGACAAGCGCGCGCACCGCCGCCTCATCCTCCGCCTCGATCAGGAAGGAACTGCCGATCGGCGTCGCATCCGCCGCGTCGGATGCCAGCATCGCGCCCGCGACCTTCAGCGCATCGCCCTGCCCCACCCAATAATCGACATGCGCCGGCCGATGGGCCAGCCGCTGCGCCAGCATGCCCGGCTTGTCATACGCCAGAACAATGAAGAACATCCGAGCATCCTCTCTCTTGTGCAGGTTCGGCGATGTGGACATATCACGCGTAACGCGCTGCCTCTCAATGCCTGTATGCTATCGTAACTTCTGTCCTACAGGGCCGACCGCTCCTATCCTGCAATCGGCTCCTTCAATCGTTAAAAGACGTGTCGTAAATTGCTCCCTGCGGACACGCAAAAGCGACATAAAGCGACAATTCCGCATCTATTTTGCGGTTCTTTTGTCGCTTTATGGCCGGTTGCCGGTCGATCGGAACATGTCCATGCCGCCTAGTCGTCCAGACTCTCTACGGTCCCGCCATTTTCGGCCAATATGGTTTTCAGATTCTTTTTGACGCGGCCCAGGACCTGCTCGCACATCGCCACCTCCTCCGGCGACAGGCCGGCCAGGATGCGCTGGTTCATGGTCGATGCGACCTCCACCATCAGCTTGACGACGCCATGCCCCTTTTCGGTGATGAAGACCCGCTTCACCCGCCGATCGGTCGCATCGGGGCGTCGTTCGACATGGCCGGATGCCTCCAGCCGGTCGATCAGACCGCCCACCGTCACCTTGCCCACTTCCATCAGCCGGGCCAGGTCGACCTGCATCATCCCGTCATTGCCGCCGCGCGCCAGCGTCGTCAGCACCGACCATTGGGATCGGGTAATGTCATAGGGGCGCATGGCCATGTCCATGACCACGCGCCGCACGCGCGACACGTCATGCACCAGATAGCCGAAGGTGAAGGGCTGCGCGCCCGCCTGCTGTTCCGATTGCGCCACCGCGACGGCGGCCTGATCCCCATGTTTCATCTTTGCAACTTCATCTGGACGCGCATGAGCGCTGCGCCATGGCCATCATGACGCAAGCCAGCGCGCCATGCACGTATAATATTCACGCATGCTTATCATAATGGCCCATATGATAAGAATTTGAGCGGGTATCGGCATGTCGTCACCGCAGGGTGCGGAAACAATCCCGCACCTCCCCCATGAAAAGGTCCGGCTGTTCGAAGGCGGCAAAATGACCGCCCTTTTCCAAAGTGTTCCAGTGGATGATGTTGCTGAAAACCTGTTCCGCCCAATGACGCGGCGGCACCATGATTTCCCGCGGGAACTGGCTATAGCCCAGCGGCAGGTGGATTCTGGTGGGCCGGAAGCTGCCCATGCTTTCCCAATAGAGGCGCGCGGATGACGCCCCATTGCCCGGCAGCCAGTAGAGCATGATATTATCGAGCATCTCGTCGCGGGTGAAAATCGTCTCCGGCTCACCATCGCAATCGCTCCATCCGCGCAGCTTCTCATAAATCCAGGCCGCCTGCGCCACGGGGGAATCGACCAATGCATAGCCGATCGTCTGTGGGCGCGTCGCCTGAAGGCGGGCATAGGCGGATTCGACATTGCCGAAATAGTCGATCGCGTCGATCGCCGCCTGCTCCTGCGCATCGGGATGCTCCGACACCTGCTCCGGCCGGATCGACAGCATGTTGAAATGCACGCCGGCAAGGCCGGGTGGCGCCTGAACGCCCAGCGACACCGTGACCGCCGATCCCCAGTCGCCGCCCTGCGCAACATAGCGATCATAGCCCAGTCGCCGCATCAGTTCCGCCCAGGCGCGCGCGATCCGCTCCACCCCCCAACCGCTTTCCGCCGGCTTGTCGGAAAAGCCATAGCCCGGCAGTGACGGGACGATCAGGTGAAAGGCGTCGGCCGGATCGCCGCCATGCGCCACAGGATCGCTGAGCGGCCCGATCACCTTGTGAAATTCGATCACCGATCCCGGCCAGCCATGGGTCAGCAGCAGCGGCATGGCATCGGGATTGGGCGAACGGATATGCAGGAAATGGATGTCCAGACCGTCGATCCGCGTCTTATATTGGCCAAAGCCGTTCAGCATCGCCTCGCATCGGCGCCAGTCATAGCCATGGCGCCAATGGTCGATCAGCGCGCGCAGCCGATCGGTCGGCACGCCCTGGCTCCAGTCATGCACCGTTTCGCGTTCCGGCCAGCGCGTCCGGTCGATACGGCCGCGCAGATCGTCCAGCACATCCTCGCAGATCGCCAGGGTGAAAGGGCGGATGGCCTCGCTCATGCGTCGCGCTCCAGCACCGACGCCAGGATCATCGCGATGCGATGGAGCAGTCGCTGCGTGAAATGCGCGCCGGCGCTGGCGACCAATATGTCGTCGCTCAGCCCCTTTTCGAAGGAATCGCGGCCGCCATGCATGACCAGATGCATCAGCCGCAACCCTGCGCGCAGGGCGAAGTAATCGATCTGGCGCTGGGGAATATCCGCCCCGCCGGCCGCGCGATAGGCGTCCATGAAGCGGCTCCAATCGGTGACGGCGATGACGACGGGATAGCAATAGCCCAGATCCTCGCCGGGATGGCCGATCGCCGCCTGCTCCCAGTCCAATACGGCCGTGATCCGATCCTGATCGGCCAATATATTGTGGAACACCATGTCATTGTGAACGATGGCGCGCCGGTCATCGAGACAATCGACATTCTGACGCAGCCAGGCGATGACAGCCGACATGGTGACGGAGGGCCAATGGGCCGCCCCCTCCCATTGCGCCGCCAACTGCTCCAGTTCGGCGCGCCAGCCATCGACGTCATAACGCTCGCGCGCCTGTCGCAGCCCGTCGCCCACGCTTTCCACCGGCTGGCTGTGCAGCAACGCCATTTCCCGCGCGAGGCCGAGTACGATCTGCTCGCTCTCCGCCGGCAACCAGTAATCAGGCTGCACCGGCGCGCCGTCCACGCGCTCGACCAGCAGGAAAGGGGCGTCCAGCCAGGCCGGATCTTCCTCTACCAGCACCGGGCGCGGGACGCGCATGCCAGCCGCATGCAATTGGGTCAGGAGCCGATATTGGGCAATCTCGCTGAGGAAGGCGGCGCTGCCGGCTTGCCCCGGAATGCCGCGCTGGATGACCATATGGGCGGGCAAAGCGTCCGCGCCCGAAACCGAGAAGATCGCTGTCTGGCGCGATCGGCCGCCCACGATCAGGCGGAAGGCGGACAGTATCGCCCCTTCGCAGCCCGGTCGCCGGCGCAGATAGGCTTGCAGGCGCGCCGGATCGATCGCCTGATCATCCGCTTCCACCGCCGGGGGCAGCGCCCGCTCGACCGCGTCCATCCGGGCGATCGCGCTGTCGAGCAACGATTTCTCCCAGCGGATCGCATCGCCAAGGCCGGAAAGGGCCGCGCCGCTCGACAGCCGACCCGCCGCATCGGCAATCGCCGCGCCGGTATCACGATAGGCGGCGGCATTTTCCGCCGGGCCGCCCTGCCGATCGGTATCTGCCAATGGGAAGGCGGAAAAATGCGCCGGAATTTGCCCTGTCGCCGGCTCCAGCGCATTGGCGACCGCTGTCAGGATGCGAATGCCATTGTCGAGCGCGCCCAGCGCGGCGCTGTCCTCCACCTTGGGACGAACCTGCGTCCGCAGGCCCATCGCCGCGCTCCAGAGATATTGTGCATTGCTCACGTCGGGGCGCCTCTCCGATATATGATTATATGCATATCGTACTAATACATATTATTTTGCCCGTCACCCCTCTTGTGTCGCCAGAGGATCGAACAGGCGGCTTTCCCCGTCCCAATTCGCCGCGGCGGCCCGGATCGCATCGAACAGGCCGATCACCTGCGGTTGCAGCACGCCGACCTCCAATATGATCGTTTCATCGTCGGTCATTGCGAAATAGGCGATTTCCGACCCGTCGCCGAAGGCCGCGCCCTGCAAGCGCTTTCCGCCGACGCTGTCGACCCATGCCTGCGTCGCCGCCATATCATCGGCGAAGGCGCAGAGATGATGAACGCCCTGCCGACCGGCATCGAGAAATTCCTGAAAGATGGAGGGGCCGCGCGGCTCGATCAGTTCGACCATCAGGTCGCCGGAAAAGCTGACCGCCGCGCCGAATTCCACCTTTTGATCCGCGCCGCGATAGTCGGATCGGACCATGTCGAAACCGGGAAAGACGAAAAAGGGACCAACGCCCATCACCTGCGTCCACCAATCGATCGCAGCGTCCAGGTTCGGCACCATATAGGCGATCTGGTTCAGCCGACCCACGGGTTTGCGCGCCATAATCTCTCTCCTGAAATGCGGCCATGCCACTGGTTATCATTCATACCATATGCTAGCATTTCATTTCGGCAAAGAAATTCAATCCGACGCCGGATCAAGGAGAGGATATGCAACGCACCAACAGCCCCAGCCTGACGGGGAAGGCCGCCCTGATTTCCGGCGCAGCGCGCGGCTTGGGCGCAGCGAGCGCCTGGGCGATCTGCGAGGCGGGCGGACAGGTTATGATCGGCGATCTGCTGGTCGATCGCGGCGAGGAAACCGCCGCCGAATTGCGCGCCGCCGGCCATGCCGCGCAGTTCGTCAGACTGGACGTGCGCGACGAGGCGGCGTGGGCGGCGGCGGTCGACGCCACCGTCCAGGCCTTTGGCGGGCTGCACATATTGGTCAATAATGCCGGCATCGCGACAGCGGTCACCGTGGAGGATCTGACCGTCGCGGATTTCCAGACAATCCTCGACATCAACCTGCTCGGCGCGTTTCGCGGCATGCAGGCAGCGATCCCGGCGATAAAGGCCAGCGGCGGCGGCGCGATCGTCAACATATCGTCCAACTCCACCCGGCGCGTCAGCGCGATCACCACATCCTATGCCGCGACCAAGGCGGCGGTGGCGAACATGACCAAGTCCGCCGCCATCCATCTGGCGCAGAGCGGCGCCAACATCCGGGTCAATTCGGTCCACCCCGGCCCGCATGCCACAGATATGCTGCTGGGCAGCGACGCCAAGGCAGATCTGCCCGAAGTACAGGCATTGCGCGCCGCCATCCCCATGGGCCGCATGGGCGAAGCGCGGGAGGTCGGCGCGGTCGTCGCCTTCCTCGCATCAGATGCGGCTTCCTATGTCACCGGCGCTGAACTCTTCGTCGATGGCGGTCTGACGCCGCACTGAAACGCGGCCTGCGCCTTCACTCGCCCTTGACTCTGGAAATGATGCATATAGTAATAATGCATACGAATTGAGGGCCGGCCAATCGAACCGGACCTCGCAGGAGAGATCGAGTGGATATTTGCCTATCGGAAGATCATGAAACCATTCGCGAAAATGTGCGGAAGGTGTGCGACCAGTTCGACGACGAATATTGGTCGCGCTGCGATCAGGAAAAGACCTTTCCGTTCGAATTTCACCGCGCGATGGCGGATGCCGGCTGGCTGGGCATCACCATGCCGGAGGAGTTTGGCGGCGCCAATCTGGGCGTTACCGAAGCAGCGATCATGATGCATGAAGTGGCGTGCAGCGCAGGCGGCTATTCCGCCGCCAGCACGCTGCACCTCAATATCTTCGGTCCCCATGCGGTGGTGGTGAACGGCACGCCCGAACAGAAGGAGCGGATGCTCAAGCCCCTGATCGACGGCACCGACCGCGCCTGTTTTGGCGTGACGGAACCGGACGCGGGCCTAGACACGACCAGCATCACGACCTTCGCAACCAAGGTGCCGGGCGGCTATCGCGTCACCGGGCGCAAGATCTGGACATCGTCGGGGCAGGTCGCGAACAAGATATTGCTGCTGACCCGCACCACGCCCAAGGACCAGTGCAAGAAGCCGACCGACGGCATGACGTTATTCTACACCGATCTGGACAAGAGCCAGGTCGAAGTGCGTCGCATCCCCAAAATGGGCCGCAACGCGGTCGATTCCAACGCCACCTTCATCGACGATTACTTCATCCCGGATGAGGACCGCATCGGCGAGGAAGGCAAGGGCTTTCACTATATCCTGCACAGCCTGAACCCCGAACGCATCCTTGTCGGCATCGAAGCGGTGGGGCTTGGCCGCGGCGCACTGGCCCGCGCGTCCCGCTATGCTGGCGAGCGCAAGGTGTTCGGGCGGCTAATCGGCGAAAATCAGGGCATTCAGCATCCGCTGGCGGAAAACTGGACCTATCTTGAATCCGCCTATTGGATGATCATGCGCGCGGCCAATCTCTATGACCAGGGCAAACCCTGCGGCGCGGAGGCCAATGCTGGCAAGTTCCTGGGCGGACGCGCGGCCTTCGACGCCTGCACCCGCGCGGTGATGACCCATGGCGGCATGGGCTATTCCACCGAATATCAGGTCGAACGCCTGTTCCGGGAATCGATCCTGTTGCGCATCGCGCCGATCACGGAGCAGATGATCCTCAGTTTCATCGCCGAAAAAGTGCTCGACCTGCCCAAATCCTACTGAGCCATAATCAGGAGAGGTTATGTCCAACTATCCCAAGCCCGATCCGGCAACCTTGCTGGAAATCTACAAGAAGGCGGCCCTGATCAAGCTGAATGACGAGCGGATCATCAAGCAGATGATGGCCGGCAAGCTGGTCATGCCCTATTACAGCCCGCGCGGACAGGAGATCATCCCGTCGGCCATTTCCGTCAGCCTGACCGACGACGATTATATCTGCACCATCTATCGCGGCATTCACGATATGCTGGCCAAGGGTTTCCCGCTGGACGAGTTATGGGCCGAACTGGCCGGGCGCGTCACCGGCACCTGCAAGGGCAAGGGCGGGCCGATGCACCTGACCTGCCCCGACAAGGGGATGATGGTCACGACCGGCATCGTCGGATCGTCCATGCCGATCGCCACCGGCCTTGGCTGGGCGGCGAAGCTGGATGGCAAGAACCGCGTGTCCATCGCCAATTTCGGCGATGGCGCGTCCAACATCGGCGCTTTCCATGAATCGCTGAACATGGCGGCAGTGTGGAAACTGCCGGTCATCTTCGTGTGCCAGAATAATCTCTACGCCGAACATACCAGCATCGCCTATTCCCGCGCGATCGACAGGATTTCGGATCGGGCGGCGGGCTATGGCATGCCGGGCGTCACGGTGAACGGCAATGATCCCGACGAGATGTATGGCGCCGCCAAGGTCGCGATCGATCGCGCCCGCGCCGGCGAAGGCCCGACCCTGATCGAGGCGATGACCTTCCGCTTCAACGGCCATCTGCTGGGCGAGGCCGGCCATTATATGGACAAGGGGCTTTATGCCCAGGCGCAGAAGGACGATCCGATGCCGATCCTGCGCGCGCGTCTAATCGCCGACGGCATCGCGAGCGAGGCCGTGCTGGCGACGCTCGAAGCCGACATCGACGCCCGCATCGATGTTGCGCTGGCCGCCGCCTATGACGCGCCATTCCCGGATGTCGCCGAACTGAAGCGCGACGTGTTCGCCGAAGAAATTGCGTGAGAGGATCGTCATGACCGACACCACCACAACAGCCGCCCCGGCCGACGCCAAGGTCAAGAAGATGACCGCCGTCGAAGCCATCAACCTGGCGTTGCACGATGCGATGGAGGCCGACGCCAAGGTGCTCGTGCTGGGCGAAGAAGTCGCCGACCCGCAGGAAGGCGGCGTCATGGGCGTCACCAAGGGCCTGTCCACCAAATTCGGCGAGGATCGCGTCAAATCGACCCCGATTTCCGAGCAGGCGATCATCGGCGCGGCCATTGGCGCGGCGGTCGGCGGCTATAAGCCCGTCGCTGAAATCATGCTGATGAACTTCGTCACCGTGGCGATGGACATGATCGTCAACCATGCCGCCAAATTGCGCTTCATGTCGGGCGGACAGACCGGCGTACCCATGGTGATCCGCACCATGACCGGCGCGGGCTTTTCCACCGGCGGCCAGCATAGCGATTATTGGGAGGCATGGTTTGCCCATGCCCCCGGCATCAAGGTGGTGGCCCCGTCCAACCCGGACGACGCCTATGGCCTGATGCGCGCGGCGATCGACGATCCCGATCCGGTGCTGTTCATCGAAAATCTGCCCAGCTATTGGACGCCCGCGCCAGTGACCAAGCAGATCATCCCGATCGGCAAGGCGCGGATCGCGCGCGAAGGGAGCGACGTCACCGTCATCGCCCATTCGCTGATGGTCACGCACAGCCTGGCCGTGGCGGAGAAACTGGCCGGCGAAGGCGTGTCGGTCGAAGTGATCGACCTGCGCACCATTTCGCCCTGGGACAAGGAAACGGTGCTGGCGTCGGTGCGCAAGACCGACCGCGCGGTGGTCGTTCACGAAGCGGTCAAGCAGTTCGGCATCGGCGCAGAAATCGCCTCGGTCATCACCGAAGAGCTTTGGGGCACGCTCAAGCGCCCGGTCGAGCGGGTTGGCGCCGCCTTCAGCTCAGTGCCTTTTTCGAAGCCGCTGGAAACCGCTTTCGCGCCGCAACCCGACACGATCGCCGCCGCCATCAAGGCCGCGCTCGCCTGACTATCATGGGGTCGCCCCATGGGTGGCCCCTCCTGTCCAAGGGTATCTGCATGATCGTTTCGGCAGAAGATGACAGCTATCTGGTCGACTTGACGGAAGGCGTGCTGCGCCTGTCCTTCAACCGGCCGCAATTTGGCAACGCCATTCCCAAAACGGCGGTGCCGGGCCTGACGCAGCTATTTCATGCGGCGCAGGCCGACCCAGCCGTGCGCTGCATCCTTGTCCGCGGCGAAGGCAAGATCTTCTCCGCCGGCGGCGATGTCGCCGGCTTCGCGCAGTCGATCGAACAGGATGTGGCGACGCGACAAGCCGATTTTGCCCGCCGCCTGCCGCTGGCGCGCGGACTGGTGGAGGCGATCGCGGCCTTCGACCGGCCGATCGTGACGTCGGTGCGCGGCGCCGCCGCTGGCGCGGGCCTTTTCTACCCGCTGGTCGCCGACTATGCGATCGGCGACGATAGCGCGACCTTCGTCTTCGCGCACCAGAAGGTCGGCCTGTCGCCCGATGGCGGCGTCACCGCCGTCCTGCCGCAGGTCGTAGGCACGCGCATGGCGCGCATGCTGCTGATGACCGCGGCGAAGGTTGACGCGCAGGAGGCGTTGCGGCTGGGCATGTTGCACCGGATCGTCGCGGCGGATGCGCTGGAGGAAGAAGCGATGAAGATGGCGACCCGTCTCGCTCGCGCACCGCAACTGGCGATCACGCGCGCCAAGAGGCTGGTCAATGATGCGCCCGGACAATCGCTGGCGCAGATACTGGACGCCGAAACCGATGGCATCGTCGCCTGCGTGGGCGACCCGGATTTCACCGAGGGCGTCCGCGCCTTTCTCGAAAAGCGCAGCGCTGCCTTCCCCTCGACGCGCTGAAGTTACAGCGCGTCGATCAGGTACATACGGGTGTTCGCACCCGCCTGCCGGCTTTGCGCATAAGGCTGATAATCGGGGCTGGCGAGAAAGCCCTTGAGCGCCTGCGCCGAAGGAAAGTCAAAGATCACGACCCGATCCGGCGCATCTCCCTCCCCCTCCAGCACATCGGGCGCACCCGCCGCCAGATAGCGCCCGCCGGCCGCCGCCACCATCGGCGGCACGGCGCGGCCATAATCGGCGCGCCAGCCTTCATCCAGATAAGTGAGTTCGACAACGAGATAGACAGTCATATTTCCCTCCTGGCGGGCCATGCGACCAGCAGCAGCGACAGGGTGACAGGCGCAAAGCCCATGACGAAACCGAAAGTCGCGATCGGCGCAAAGCCGACTTTCACGATCCCCACCAATGTCCAGAGCGTCACCAGCAGCGCCAGAATACCGCTCGCCACCCGCGTAGCTGCGCTAATCCGCAACGCTGGCAATTGCGTTATCCGGCGGCCAAGGAAGAAGCGCCGGTCGTCCCCGCCCGCCTGCCACAGCGCCAGCAGCACATAGGCGGCGACGACGATATTGCCCCACCACATGATCATCCAAACCCAGGCGATCCGGTCGGCCAGCCGCCCGCCCTGTTCGCGGAAGATCAGCCAGCCGACCATGAAGAGCAGGCCCGTCACCAGATCATTATTGATGAACAGCTGCCATGGATCGCCCGATCCGGCGAGGAAGGTGTCGAAGCCCACGCCATGGTCCATGCCGCTGTTGATCGCGACATTGGCCATGTTGACGCCCATGATCGCGATCACGACCCAGGCGATGATCCGTGCGCCTTTCATGCCTTCCTCCCCCGCTCGGTTCAGCGCTGCTGCTGGCTCATCTTGTAGACATAGTCGTTCCACTGGACTTCCTGGCTTTCGCCATAGCCGGTGCGCCCGTCCCAATCCCATTCGACAAGGCCGATATGGCAGGTGATGTTGGACCATCCGCCCCAGATGGTCTGCGCCACCAGCTTGCCGCGAATATGATAGGTTTCGCCCCGGTCATCCTCAAAGCTGTAATCATGGGTGATCGGGCCGAACTGGTCGGGGGTGCGGGTCGTGATCTTGGACGCATTGCGGATGCGGCGCTGCTCGCCCTTCACCACAACCCAGCCATCATTGAAGATGCGCGTGGGCACCGGCATGATCCCCTTCCATTCGGGGTTGCGATCCGGGTCGTCATGCGATCCGACATTGAAGGCGAAATCCTCGCCGAAGGCACCCGTCACCCAGGTATAGGGCGGCGCGGGATTGTGATTTTCCGGCCGCGCCTCGCCCCAGCTGCGATCGCGCACGGCATGGCAGTCGACCTTGTAGCGCTCGCCGCGCAGAACCAGATCGCCGGTCACATGCATCACCTGTTCGAAATGCTTGTTGTTCGCCCGCATGATCGGCACGCCGATCGCGCGCAGGTCCACGTCGACACTGGTTTCACGCACCGGATCGTCAAAAGTCATGCGCACATGCTCCAGCGGCTTGATCGCCTGCACGCGCATGCTGTTGGGCAACTGAATATCGCTGCCGTCGCCCACCACATTCATCGCCATATAGTCGCGATAGTCGAACAGTTCGCAGGCCAGATGGCTCTGCTTGATGCCCTTGAAGATCATCAGGCCCGAACTCACGGTCCCCAGCGTGGGATGCACCCAGCAATAGGCGAAGCAGTTGATCGCCGCTTCGGGCACATGAAAATTCCAGTACCATGTCTCGGTCAGCGTATCGACGGGATCGCCCACGCCATGATAATATTCGTCCTGCGGGACATGCGATCCAAAGCCTCCGCCCAGATTGCTGTTCCAGTCGGTATCGGACATCAAGCCTCTCCATTTGCGCCGTCATCGGCCTTTGCCCGATCATTAGGATGCTTACGCACCATATGCTAGCATAATTTACTGCAGGCTGGACCGACGGACATCTTGTATGGTAGCATACCATATTGGAATGCGAACCCGCAGCCAAGGGAGACGGATGATGGCAGTCATTGCCGAACGGGATGTGGTCAAAGGCTATGGCAGCAAGGATCGCCCCTTGCTGAGCGAATTGTGGAGCCGGGACAGTCGCGGACCCAATGCCGCCATGCAGGCGCGCGGCGACCATCAGCCGGACAATCGGCAGATTGATTATGCGCGCTATTATGACCCCGCTTTCTTCCAGCAGGAACTGGACAAGATCTGGAACCGCCAATGGCTGTTCGCCTGTCGGGAGGAGGATATTCCACAGGTTGGCGACCGGGTGCCACTGACAATCGGTCCCAACAGCTATTTCATCGTGCGGTCGGACACGGACGGTTTCAAGGCGTTCTACAATAGCTGCCTGCATCGCGGCACCATGTTATGCGCGAAGAAAGAGCAGGCCGAAACGATCCGCTGCCCCTATCATGCCTGGGAATGGAATGTGGACGGGCGGCTGAAGCGCATTCCCAGCCATTGGGATTTCCCCGACATTACCCGGTTGAACGGCGCTTTGCCGGAAGTGCGGCTGGAACGCTGGGGCGGCTTTATCTTCATCAATGCCGACAAGGACGCGCTACCGCTGCTGGACGCGCTGGGACCGATGCCCGCGCATTTCGCCGCCTTCGCGCCGGAAAAGCGCTATACCAAGGCGCGCTTTCGCAAGCAGGTCCGCGCCAATTGGAAAATCACGCAGGAAGCCTTTCAGGAATCCTATCATCTCTACGCCACGCATCCGGAAGGCGTGCCCTTCACCGGCGACAGCCAGTCGCAATATGACATTTTCACCACGCCGTTGGGCGCGGTCGGGCGCGAGGCGGTGCCGTCCGCCGTGCCCAGCATGCATGCAGACTCCTCGGCAACGGCGCATGCCGCCGCCATGGTGGCGGCGCAGGTGCAGCAGATGTGGCATTATCCCGACGCCACCTTGCCCGACATCGATCCGGCGAGGGATGTGCGCGCGCAATTGGGCGACTGGCTGCGGCAAAGCTATGAGCAGAGCTACAACCGCCCGATCACAGAGAGCGATGCGGTCATGATCGATAGCTCGCTCTATTTCCTTTATCCGCACTTTACCCTGTGGCTGTCGGAATCGGTGCCCTTCGTCTACCAGTTCCTGCCGCATGAAAGCGATCCCAATCTCTGCTATTTCGACGTTCGCCTGCTGATGCCCTGGCGTGAGGGCGAAGCCCGGCCACCGGCCGCCGAACCGATCGAGATCGGCGCGGACGAAAGCATTGCGGAGAAAGCGCCGGCCTATGGTTTCCTGGCCATGATCTTCGATCAGGACATGAGCAACCTGCCACTGGTTCAGCAGGGGCTGAAGGCCGCCAACCCCGCCGCCCCCTATTCGCGCCTTGGCGCCTATCAGGAAGGCATGATCCAGGCGTGGCACGAACTGATCGACCGCGATCTGGCGCGCTGATCAAAAGACGCGGGGAAGGAGCGCCCCTTCCCCAGACAAAAAGAGAGGCAGTCGGGATTGCCCCGGCCGCCTCTCTTTTTGAACGCTGGTCGATTCAGAATTTAAAGACCAGTTCCCCGCCATAGGTGCGCGGCGCGCCCGGTGCGCTGGCGAAGGCCGAACCCGATGCCTGCGCATAATAGTTGATGTTATATTTCTTGCCGGTGATGTTCTTCATCCAGAAGCGCAGGGTCAGATGCTCCCAGCGTTCCGGGGTGAAGCCGACTGCGCCGTCCAGCAGGAAGCGCGACGGCTCCTTGATCAGATTGTCCGCGTCCCAGTTGAAACTGCTGGACCAGTTGCCGGTCAGGTCGAGCGTCATCTCGCCCGCGCCCTCAATCTCGCGGACATAGCTGGCGCCGCCGCTAAACTTCCATTTTGATGCATAGGGCATGCGATTGCCGCTGCAATTAATGCTGATCTGGTCCAGATTGCCCGGCGCGGTCGGCGACGGCACATAGGATGCGCAATCGAGCGTGCCATTGCCGTCGACATCGCCGAAGTTGCGGAATTTGGCGTCCAGATAGGTGCCGCCCAGCCGCAGCGTCAGCCCCTGCGCCACCACCGTCGTCAGATCAAACTCCGCGCCCTTGGTCCGCGCCGATCCGGCATTGGCCAGGAACACCAGCCCGTTGCGCTGCGCCTGAATCTGCGGATTGCTGATGTCGTTCCAGAACAAAGCCGTGTTGAAGCGCACCTTGCGATCGAACAATTCGGTTTTCAGCCCGATTTCATAGGCATCGACAATTTCTGGATTTAGCGATTTGGTGTCGAGCGGCAAGGTGTTGAATGTCCCTGCCTTGTAACCGCGGCTATAGGAAGCATAGGCCATCACATCGTCATTGAACTTGTGATCGCCAGAAATCTTGTACGTCCATTTCTTGAATGTCTTGGACGCGGATGGATTGTCGCCATCGATGATGGATATGCCGTTGGGATTGCCGAAATCATTATGCGCGTCGAACTGCTGCGCGCGCAGCACGAACGGATCGGGACCGAAAATACCGGGGAAGAAGGTGACGTCGGTGTAGCCCGTGCCGCGCACCTTATCGACGGTATAGCGCAGGCCTCCTGTCACATTGGTCATTTCGCCCAGCGGCACCGTGACCTGCCCGAAGCCGGCATAGGATTTGACCTTCTGCCGCCCGACGATCTTGATCACGTCGATGCCATTGGCATTCTGGCCGGGGCCACCGATATAGGTGGGATCGAAACCGCCATCGGCATTGAGATAATAGGCGCCCAGTATCCAGTTGATCTTGCTGCCAGCGGCCGACTTCAGCTGAAACTCCTGCGAAAACTGCTTGTCGACGATGTTTAGGTCATAGACCAGCCAGTCATAGTCCGAATAATTGCCGGACGAATGATAGAGCTCCTTATTGTGGCGATAGGCGGTGATGCTCACGAAATCGGCAAAACCCAGTTCCTGATCGATCCGCGCGGAAACGCCCCAGCCTTCGGAGGCGTCATATTGCTCTTCGGCCAGCGACACATCGTAAAAGTCGAGCGCAGGCAGCACCTGCGATGGCACCGGCGCTTCCGGGATCGGCCCTGCGCCATTGTGCGCCGGATCGGGCGATCCCCCCACCGTGCCGGGGAAGGGCCGGGAATAGATGCCGATCTGGCTCCAGCTATTCTGATAATAGCCGATCAGCTTGACCGCGGTCGTATCGGTCGGCTCCCACAGCAATTTGCCGCGCAGGCTGATGCTATGACCCTTCCAATAATCATTGCCGCCATCCTGATAACCTTTGGACGTATCCAGTTGATCGACCAGCTTCTTGTTGCGGCCCCAACCCTGATCCTGATTATGCCAGCTCATCGAGAAATTCGCGGCCAGCCGATCGGTGATCGGCATATTGCCATAGAATTTCAGGTCCATCGTCTCATAATTGGCATAGCCCATCCGGGCTTCCAGTTCGGCGTCCTGGCTCGGATCCTTGGTGTAGATGGAAATGACGCCGCCCGATGCGTTGCGGCCGAACAAAGTGCCCTGCGGCCCCTTCAGCACTTCGACGCGGTCGACGCTGGCCAGATCGAAGAAGGGAAAGCCCGCGCGGATGAAATAGACGTCGTCAATATAGACGGGAACGCTCGCTTCATTACCAGCAGTCGTCACCGGATTGCCGATGCCTCGAATGAAGGTCGTGACCGTGCCGGTCGCCTGCCCGATCTGGAGCGCGGGGTCGATGCGGTTCAGTTCCTGAACGCTGGTAATGCCCTGCGACACCAGCGCTTCGCCGCTGACCGCCGTCACCGACAAAGGCGTATCCTGCACATTTTGCGACCGCTTCTGCGCGGTGACGACAATATCCTGCAGCTGGTAATTTTCTGATTGCGCTTCCTGCGCCTGCGCCGCTGTGCCGGTCAGGCCGACAAGGGTCGCAACGGAAGCCAGCAGCGCAGCCTTGCGCGCGCCGTTGATGCAAAGATCACGAACGGATCCAGACATGGACATCCTCCCTCTGTATATCTTGTTGCAGATGCGCCTTTTCCGGCGCGTTTTCTGATGCAGCAACATCTGCTACCGGCGTCCGGTGCAGCTTTTCTTATGGTCAACAGGGTTGGCTCGCCCTACTGCGGCGCCAGACATCCTCCCATATTTCCGCCCGGATTTGATTCGCGTCCATTTGATATGGATACAAGCCGTATGCTCGCAAACTATACGCTTATTTTTGGAGAACGCAATGCGTTCTATGCGCCGGTCCATCCAAATTAGCGATCAATAAGGATGCGCATCCCACCAGGGGAAAAAGGATGGCATATCCTCCGTCACGCGGTTCGGAAACAGCGGGTCGCGCTTTTCCAGAAAGCTCGCCACCCCTTCACGCACATCCGCCGCGCGCGCGCGCGCATAGATGCCGCGGCTTTCGATCCGGTGTGCGTCCATCGGATGCCCCATGCCTAGCGATCGCCACAGCATCTGGCGCGTCAGCGCGACAGACACCGGCGCGCTCTGAGCGGCAATCTGTCGCGCCAGCGCCAAAGCGGAGGGCATCACCTCTTCGGGCGGGTGCAGCGACCGGACCAGCCCGGCGCGCAATGCCTCCTGCGCCGGGAATGTCGCGCCGGTCAGCGTCCATTCCAGCGCCTGGGCTATGCCCACGATCCGCGGCAAGAACCAGCTCGACGCCGATTCCGGCACGATCCCCCGCCGCACGAAGGGCAGCGCGAACTTCGCCTCATCCGAAGCCAGCCGAAAATCGGCCGCCAGCGCCATGGTGACGCCCATGCCCGCTGCCGATCCATTGAACGCGACGATCACCGGCTTCAGACACTCATAGATGCGCAGCGTGATCAGGCCGCCAAAGTCGCGAGTGGCGGGGTCCGACCAGTCCGCCACATCGTCCAGCTCGGCCGACGAGAGCGAGGATTGCCCCGGCGACAGGTCCGCGCCCGCGCAAAAGGCGCGCCCCGCCCCGGTCAGGATCACCGCCCGCGCCGCATCGTCGCGATCGACCCGGTCGAACAGGGCGGTCAGATCCAGCGCCATCGCCCGGGTAAAGGCATTCAGGCGATCCGCCCGGTCGATGGTGATGGTGGCGACGCCGTCGGCAACGTCGAACAGGAAATGTTCGGGGTCGTCCATAGCCTCGCTCCCTCCTCTCAGGCGTCCTTCAGCGCGCCGATCTCGACATTGGCCAGCCCCTGCTCCCCGGTTTCCTCGCAATGGACCCGGCACATATTTTCGACGTTCAGATAAACTTTGGCGCCGGGCTTTTGCGAATGCAGCGGCAACCGTGCAAAGGCGTTCCCGACATCGGCGACCAGCGTGTAGGGCTTGCCGCTCAATGTCGTCGTGCGGAAAATGACCTTGTCGGGCATGCCCTCCGGCCCATCCCCGACATTGTCGATCTCCAGCGCCTTGATCACCTCATTGCCTTCGGGCAGGGCGATATAGCCCTCCGCCGTGCGGCTTTCAGGACGGATGACGTTGCGCACCCGCATCAGGTGAAAGCCCATCGACGGGAAGTTGAAGAAGGACCAGTTATGATCCAGCGTCATCTGGTCGTTGCGCATGCCCCAGCTATGATCGCGATAGCCCGATCCGTCGACGTCGATCGACGTGCCGGCAAAGTCGCCCGACTTGAAGGTGACATTGCCCGTCGCATTCATGCACTGCCCCTGATGACGAAAGCTGTTGCGTTCGAAAGCGGTATTTTCGGAAATCGAAAACCAGTCGGGATTGACGTCGGCGCAGGCCTGAAAGTCGAACAGATGCATGCGCCGGGTGAAGACCAGCTTCGCAGCGACCTTGTCATCCTCATATTCCACCACAAATTCCGCCTGCGGCTTGACGAAATCGATTGTCAGGTCGCCATAATGCAGCGTCTTGGCATGTTCGAAGGGCGACGGCATCGGCACTTCCTTGCCGCTGATGATTTTCTGCCCCTTGTGCAGCACGGTGAAAGAGGCGAAGGCGCGATCATAGGTCGGCTCTGCCGTGCAATGGGCCAGACAGCAAATGTCCCGGTCCGGGTCCATGAACACCCAGAAATAATTCTCCTTCCAGCGCAGCCAAGCGCGGGTGGGAACGCTGTGGGGATAATCCTCGTGCAGCAGCATGTCTCTCTCCAATCATCAGAATATGTCGATTAAAAGTCGCCATTTGGTGCGATAGTGTATTATCAATTTGCAATCGAAACGGGCCGCGCTATTGGCAGATTTCGGGCCAATGCATCAGGTTGGGCCGATCCATTTTTGCGTGAGCCAAGGACGATAATGCCCAGGAAACAGACCAGCCCGGCCAAGGAAGCCAAGTCCGCCTCCCGGCCAGTGGTGAAGCCCTTCCGCTTCGGCTTTCTTGTGCATGACGTGTCGCGCATGCGCCGCACGCTGTTTGACGATGTCATGCGGTCGCGCGGCGTCACCCGGTCGCAATGGTCGGTGCTGGCCACCCTGTCGCGCGTCGGCGCGGACGGGATGATGCAGGTCGACATCTCGCGCCATATGGATGTGGGCAAGGTGACGATCGGCGGCCTCATCGACCGGCTGGAGGCGGCCGGCTATGTCGAACGGCGTCTGGATGCCGAAGACCGGCGCGCCCGGCGCGTGTTCATCACCGATCAGGGCTATGAAGTGATTGCCGAAATGCAAAAGGTCGGCAGCAAACTCAACAAATCGATCCTGGCAGGCGTTTCCCCGGAGCATCAGCGCATCACCGAAGAAACGCTGGCGCTGGTGAAGGCCAATATCCGGGATATGTTGCAGAACGACTGACACGGAAAGGATCGGCACGGCGCATCATCACTCCGGCGACAGGCCGTCCGCGCGTTCCAGCGCCTGCGCCAGAGCGCCCAGAAAGTCGCCGGCCGGGCCACCGTCGATGGTCCGATGATCCACGGTCAGCGACAGGCCCATCACGGATCGCACGACCAGCGTCCGCCCATCCCCGTCCACCCATGGCTTGGGCGCGATCCGGCCAAGACCAATGATCGCCTGCTGCGGATAGGTCAGGATCGGGGTGAAATGCTCCACCCGCGTCAGCCCCAGATTGGTGATCGTCACCGTCGCGCCGGTCAGTTCCGCGATCGTCAACTTGCCCCGCTTCGCCCGGTCCACCAGATCCTGACGCACCACCGCTATTTCGGACACCGACAGCAGCTCCACATTGGCGATCGCCGGCGCGACCAGCGCGCCCGGCAGGGCGATGGCGCAACCAACATGCACTTCATCATGCAATTCCACACCGGCCGCCGTTTCCACGCCGTTGAACGTAGGGAAACGGGCCATCACCCCGGCCACAGCCTTGGCGATCAGATCCTCGAATCCGACTTTGACGCCTGCCGCCTTCCATGCCCCGCGCGCCTCCATCAACGCCGTCGCGTCGATGTCGCAGAAGAAACTGAGTTGCGCCGTCTTGGCCAGGCTTTCGCTCATCTTCTGCGCGATGATGCCGCGCATGCCGTTCAGTTTCACAAGGTCGGTGACTGCCAATTCGCCTCTCCCTTCAGCGTCAATATAATTTGCATATATACGATATTGATGTTTATCAACTGCCATTCATCAGGAGAAGGCGATGACCGACGGCGAGTTTAGCAGGATCGTGATTGACGATGGGATTGCCATCCTGACGATCCGCCGGCCCGAGCGGATGAATGCGTTGCATCCTGCCGCCCATTATGAATTGTCCGACGCCTTTGATCGGCTGGCGATGACGACCGATGTCCGCGTCGTCGTCGTCACCGGCGCTGGCGATCGCGCCTTTTGCGCCGGTTATGATCTGAAGGACAATTTGGAAACCGGCGTCATGGAATTGCCGCCGACGGGCTTTGCCGGCTTCAATGCGCGCTGCGACTATCCCCTGCCGGTGATCGCCGCCGTCAACGGCATCGCCATGGGCGGCGGCTTCGAACTGGCGCTCGCCTGCGACATCATCGTCGCCGCCGACACCGCCAGTTTCGCATTGCCGGAACCGCGCGTTGGCTGGGCGGCGGTGGGCGGCGGCGTGCAGCGCCTGCCCCGCGCCGTGGGCATGAAGCGCGCCATGGACATCATCCTGACCGGGCGCACCGTGGACGCCGGCGAAGCCCATGCCATCGGCCTGGCAAGCGAAGTGACGCCGGCCGCCGATCTGCGGCCCGCCGCGATGCGTTGGGCTAGCCAGATCGCGGCCTGCGCCCCGCTGGCCCTGCGCTGCGCGCGGCAGGTGGCCTATGCCGCCTTCGACATGCCGATCGAACAGGCGCTCGATATGCGCCATTTCCCCTTATCCAACGCCGTTCTCGCCAGCGAAGACGCGATCGAGGGCAAACGCGCCTTCGTCGAACGGCGCGCACCCAACTGGTCGGGCCGCTGACTGGCCCGGCAACAGGAGCAAAGCCATGACCTCCAACCTCGATCGCACGCTCGATTTCATTGCAGTGTGGAGCCGGATCGATCTCGACGCGATCCTCGCCGTCATGGCGCCCGATTGCCTCTATCATAATATGCCCTGGGCGCCGTTGCAGGGGCATGCCGCCATCCGGGAAGGACTGGCCGCCTTCCTCTCCGGCGCGCAGGCGATCGACTGGCGCGTGCATCATGCGGCGGAAAATGCCGACGGCGTCGTCCTGACCGAACGAGTCGACCGCTTTCTGATCAACGGCCAATGGATCGAAATGCCGGTAATGGGCACCTTCGAATGGCAGGCCGGCCTGTTGACGCATTGGCGCGATTATTTCGATTCCGCCCAGTTTCAGGCGGCCATGGCCTCCATCGCTTAAAAGCCGCCGCCACGGCGCGCCATCGCGCCCATCGCCGTGACGATGCCAAATCCGCCTTTATGAACAACGCCCATTGCAGCATCGCTCATAAACATATAGTACGCATACTGACGAAACGATAACGGACTATATGGAGCGGACGCAGATGGCCATCGGGGTTGGGATTATTGGCGTGTCTCCCGGCAGGAGCTGGGCGGCGCTGGCGCATATCCCCGCACTGAGGGCGCTGCCCGACTATGAGGTCCGCGCGCTCAGCACCACGCGGCAGGAAAGCGCCGATGCCGCCGCCGCCGAATTGGACGTCGCCAAGGCCTATGACAATCATCAGGCGCTGGTGAACGACCCCGCTGTCGATCTGGTCGCCGTCACGGTGAAGGTGCCGCATCATCTGGAACTGGTCACGGCCGCGATCGCGGCGGGCAAACATGTCTATTGCGAATGGCCGCTGGGCAATGGCCTGACGGAAGCCGAAACCATGGCGGCGATGGCGCTGGACAAAGGCGTCGTCGGCGCGGTCGGCCTTCAGGCCCGCTCCGCCCCGGCGCTGCGCTATGTCCGCGATCTTGTCGCCGACGGCTATGTCGGCGAAGTGCTGTCGAGCACGCTCGTCGGTTCCGGCATGAACTGGGGCGCGTTCATCGACCAGCCCAACGCCTATACCGCCGACAAGGCGAACGGCGCGACATTGCTGACCATCCCCTTTGGCCACACCATGGATGCCGTCGCCCAATGTCTGGGTGAATTTTCCTCGCTTCAGGCGCTGCTCGCCAACCGGCGCGACCATTTCACGCTGGTCGAGGACGGATCGCAACAGCCGATGACCGCAGAGGACCAGATATTGGTGTCCGGCATGCTGGAAAGCGGCGCGACGATGGCCATCCATTATCGCGGCGGCTTTTGCCGCGGCACCAATTTCCGCTGGGAAATCAACGGGACGGAGGGAGACATCGTCGCCACCGCCGATGCCGGCCATGCGCAGATGTTCCCCATCACCCTGCATGGCGGCCGGGGCGAGGACAGGGCTTTGCAACCCCTGCCGGTGCCGTCCGATTATAAATGGACGCCGTCCGACATTCCGCCCTTCGCGGAAAATGTAGCGCAGGCCTATGCCCTGCTGGCCAGCGACCTGCGCGACGGCACATCCCATTGCCCCACCTTCGCCGACGCCGTGCGGCGTCACCGCCTGATCGACGCGATCGAGCGCGCGGCGGTCCGCGGCGCGCGGGTGTCGCTGTGAAACTTAACATGCAACAATCATGACAGTGAGGGAAAGACTATGAGTCTGCTTGAAGGGAGAGTCGCCATCGTCACCGGCGGCGGGCGCGGCGTGGGCCGCACCTATGCGCTGAAACTGGCCGAATATGGCGCGAAGGTCGTGGTGAACGATCTGGGTGGTGATGCATCGGGTGGCGGCGCAGACCTTACCCCGGCGCAGGAAGTCGTCGCGGAAATCAAGAACAAGGGCGGCGAAGCCGTCGTCAATGGCGGCGATGTGTCCGACTGGAACAATGCAAAGGATATGGTGGCGCAGGCTGTCGACACATTCGGCCGGCTCGACATCCTGATCAACAATGCCGGCATTCTGCGCGACCGCATGCTGGTCAACATGACCGAGGATGAATGGGACATCGTCGTCAAGGTGCACCTCAAAGGCACCTTCGCGCCGACCCATCATGCCGCCAATTACTGGCGCACCGAAAGCAAGGCCGGGCGTCAGCCCGACGCGCGCGTCATCAACACCACGTCGCACTCGGCACTGTTCGCCAATATCGGCCAAGCCAATTATGCGGCGGCAAAGGGCGGCATCGCCAGCTTCAGCCAGGTCGCCGCGCGCGAATTGCAGCGCATCGGCGTCACCGTGAACGCCATTGCGCCGCGCGCCGAAACCCGCATGACCGCGGGCCTGCGCGAATGGACGCCCGAACAGCTGGCGCGGCGCGACCCCGAATGGATCGCCGGTTTCATCGCCTGGCTCGCCAGCCCGGAATCCGCGCAGGTCAGCGGCCGCGTGTTCGAAGTCTGGGGCTATGGCATTACTGTTGCCGAAAGCTGGCAGCATGGTCCCAGCTGCGAAGCGTCGAAGGACCCGACCGTGCTGGGCGAACGGATCGCAAAGATCCTGAAATTCGCTCGCTCCAATGCCGGCATCAATCCGGGCGAATGGCTCGATCCTTAATAAGTGAGGGCGGGACGGCGGGCGCGTGCAGGCGCCTCCCGTCCCGCCACAGTACGGAGACTATCCCCTCATGTCCCTCGACGCGCTGTTCAGCCCGCTGACCATGGGCACGCTCGCCATGCCCAATCGGGTCGTCATGGCCCCACTTACCCGCGCCCGCGCCAGCGCCGCCAGCGTGCCCTTGCCGATCCAGGGCGAATATTATGCCCAGCGGGCCGACGCCGGGCTTATCATATCGGAAGCCACCGCCGTCGATCCGCTCGGCATGGGCTGGTATCGCGCGCCCGGCATCTGGTCGGATGAAATGGTGACGGCGTGGAAGGGCGTAACCGATCAGGTCCATGCCGCCGGCGGGCGCATCTATTGCCAGCTCTGGCATATGGGCCGGCTGGTGCTGCCCGACTATCTGGGCGGGGCGCTGCCGATCGGTCCGTCGGCCATTGCCGGTGAAGGCGAGACGATGGCCCCGCCCACCGCAGACTATGACGGCGGCTTCCTGCCGATGAAGCCCTATGTCGTGCCGCGCGCAATGCGCCAGTCCGACATCAACTATCTGGTCGCGGCCTATGGGCGGGCGGCTGCCAACGCGATGGCGGCCGGCTTCGACGGCGCGGAAATTCACGGCGCCAATGGCTATGTCATCGACCAGTTCCTGCAATCGAAGACCAACCAGCGGCAGGATGGCTATGGAGGCAGTGTCGAAAACCGCGTGCGATTGCTGGACGAAGTGATCGGGGCGGTGACGGCGCATGTCGATCCGGGCCGGGTCGGCCTGCGCATCAGCCCGACCAGCGAACGCAAGGGCATGGGCGACGCCAATCCCGCTGCCCTCACCGAAGCGATCGGCGCCCTCGCCCAGCGCCATGGCCTGGCCTATATCCACCTGATCGAGCCGGTCGCATCGGGCTTCATGGAAAAGCCGGACTATCCGGTGATCGCCCATCTGCGCGCCATGTTCGCCGGCGCGATCATCCAGAATGGCAGTTTCGACGCCCCCACCGCCGTCGCGCATATCGAAGGCGGCAAGGCGGACGCCATCTCCTTCGGCCGGCCTTATATCGCCAATCCCGACCTCGTCACCCGCCTGCGCGAAGGCCATCCTCTAGCCCCGGCGAATTTCGACTATGCCTATGTCGGCGATGCCAAAGGCTATACCGATTATCCGCCCTATGGCTGATCGGGCAGGTTAAAAGCCCAACTCCCCCTGTCGCGCCCGTGCGGACGCCGGCGGCGGGGCTGATGGCCGGACAACCAGCGCACGGGCAAGGCCGGTGAGCGTATAGACCGCCTGCCGCTGCGCCCCGCGATTGAGATGATCGACGCGAAAGCCCTGATAATGGCGGCGTAGCAACCCGGCCGCCACCAGTTCGGACACCGCTCGGCTGAGGTTGGACTTGCCCGATGCGCGCACGCGCAGCTTCACCTCTTCCTCGATCGCGGCGGTGCTGGGCGTCTCGCCCTGCTTCGCCATTTCCGCCCGCACCCGCTCGGTCAGCGCCAGCCGGCGCGGATCGCGTCCCCCCATCGGCGTCAGCGCGTCGCACAGCCAGTCCCGCAAGCCCACAAGCCCGCCATCCTGCGCCACCAGCGGCCCGGCGCTGCCATCCGGGCGGGCGACATCGGCGATCAGGGTCAGCAGCATATAGGCGTAGCGCGGGCGGGAACTGGCATGGGCCAGCCGGTCGAGCAAAGCCGAGCGATCACCATTGCAGGCGGATCGAGGCTGAAGGGACCCGTGAAACATAACGGGTAGGAATCAAGCACAAGAGCGGACCAAAGGGAATCCCTCTCGAGTCGTTCCTGCGATTTTTGTCGCGAGTGACACTTTGCCCGGGGGTAAAGTGTCACGGAGCGAACAGGCCGCAGGGTAAAGTGTCACAACCGCCACTTTACCCTGCGCGCGCTTCACGCCGCCGTGTGGGATCCGCGCCGCTTGGCCCAGGAGGATTCGATATGCTCGCGCATCGCGCGGGCCGCACTATCCGGGTCGCCCGCCGCGATCGCATCATAGATGCGCCGGTGCGCCGCATGGGTGTCGCGCACATGCGCCACGCTCAGCTTGCCGGCATAGCCATGGGTCTTGAGCGCCTTGCCCTGAATCCCGTCGATAATCGCCTTGCTCAGCCGGTCGCCCGACATGCGCATGATGATATCGTGGAAATTCACATCCTCATGCACATAGGCGGCCGGCATTTCGACCAGCCCCTCCAGCTTGTGGATCTGGGCCGACAGTTCCGCGATGCTGTCCGGCGTCGCCTTTTTCGCCGCCTTGCCCGCCATCGACGCTTCCAGCGACGATCGGATTTCCGACAGATTGTCGAGGTAGGACAGGCCGTCCTCGCGCCGGAACAACGCCGCCAGGATCATCGGGTCCAGCAGGTTCCAGTCGCGCGAATCCCGCACGATCGTCCCACGCCCCTGCTGCGACACCACCAGCCCCTTTTCGGTCAGCGCCGTCGTCGCCTCGCGCACCACCGTCCGGCTCACGCCATACAGGTCGCAGAGCATATTTTCCGGCGGCAATGCCGTGCCCGCCGGATACATTTCGGTCACGATCGCATTGACCAGATCTTCGACCACCGCTTCCGCCAGTCGCGGACGCCGCCTGACCCTCTGCGTCGCCGCCAGCCCCCCGCCGGCCAGTCTATCCTGCATGTTTTTTACGCCTTTTCTCATGCTCGCGCCCTGCACGGCGCTCTTTTCGACGGTGGACCCGATTGACAAGCGCCGTCAAGACTTGTCAAACAACATAGATAATACATAATATGACTCGTGGCCGGCTGGACCGGAGGGTAGAGGACATACAATGAAGATTACAGGCTATCGCAGCCTTACCGCCTATCATGACTGGCGGCGCCCGGTGGGAGACGTGAATGGCGTCGTCCAGTCCGGTATTACCGAAGTGCCCCTGTTGCTGCTGGAGACCGACGGCGGTCTGACCGGCATCGGCCTTGGCCAGCATGGCGAGATCGACCGGCTGTTCCCGGCGGTCGAGGGGGCGGACCCCCGCGCCGTATCGACCCTCTATGACGCGATGCTGGCCCATGTGTTCAAAAGCGGCCATGCCGGCGCGACCTTCGGCACAATCGCCGCGATCGACATGGCGCTGTGGGATCTGAAGGCCAAGATGGCCGACGAACCGCTCTGGCGCACGCTGGGCGCGGGCGACCGTTTCGTGCCCGGCTATGCCTCGGGCCTTTGCTATGGTCTGGATGATGATGCCTTCGCCGCTCATTATGGCGAATGGGCCGATCGTGGCTTCACCGCCGCCAAGATCAAGGGCGGCCGCGATCTTGACCGGGACATCGCCCGTCTGGAAACGGTGCGCGCCATATTGTCGCGCAACAGCAATCGCCCCGCGCTGATGCTGGACGTCAACGAAGCGTGGAATTGCAAGCAGGCGATCCGCCATCTGGCCGAAATCGAAAAGCGCATCGACCTGACCTGGATCGAGGAGCCGGTGCGGCGCTGGGACGCGGCCGGCCATGTCGCCATCTCCCGCGCGGCCAAAGCGGCCGTCGCCACCGGCGAAAACCTGACCGGGCTGGAGCAATATACGCCCTTGCTGGACGCTGGCGCCGTGGACATTGTCCAGACCGGCAGCGTCTGGGGCATCACCCATTTCCACCGCGTCGCCATGGCCGCCCATGCGCGCGGCCTGCCCGTTTCGCCGGTCGCCTATAACGCCAATCCGGTCGCCCACGCCGCCGCCGCCGTGCCCAATATGATCGGCATAGAGGTGCAGGATTTCCGTTTCCCGACCGGCCTCGACGTCGACCAGCAGATTGCCGATGGCGGCATCATCCTGGGCGATCGTCCGGGCCTCGGCATCCTCGTCGATGAAGCCGCCATCGCCCAGAGCGTGGCGGGCAATGGCTGGAATGTGCGCGGCGGCCCGCACCGCCGCCCCCGTGACGCCGGCCTTCGTCTGGTGCCACAGGATCGGGCGGCACATTGATGCACGGCCTCGCCACATCCACCGACACGGCGTCGCCGCAATGGGTGACAGGCCCGGCGCGCGTTCGGCTGCAACTGTCGCTGATGGTCAATTTCTTCCTGCTGATGGCGCTCTACAGCGGCGTTCTGGGCGTGCTGCTGCCCCACCAGATCGCCGAACTTTCGCCGGGCGCGAAGGAAAACAACCTCGCTCTGCTCTTTGCCGTCACCTCGATCTTCTCCACCCTGGCTACACCGATCGCGGGCGCTCTGTCGGACCGGACCCGCAGCCGCTGGGGCCGGCGCGCGCCCTGGATCGCCATCGCCTCGCTGATCGGATCGCTCTGCCTGTTCGGCGTGTCATGGATGACCAGTTTCTGGTCGCTCATGATCCTCTGGGTGATGGCGGCGATCGCTTATAACGCCATGCAACCGGCGATGACGACGCTGATCGCCGATCGCTTCGCGCCGGAAACGCGCGGCGGCATATCGGGCATCGTCGGCGCGGGCATGACCGCCGGCCTGACGGCGGGCACGGTCGTCGCCGGCTATCTGGCGGGGGAGCGGGTGCTCGCCTATGGCCTGTTCGCCGGCGCCATCGCCGCTTCCTGCATCGCCTTCGTGGCGCTCAACCGCGAACCGCCCAGCGACGCCGCCCCTCATCGCCCGATGCAATGGGGCAGCTTCCTCAAGAGCTTCTGGATCAGCCCGCGCGCCCATCCCGATTTCGCCTGGGCCTTCGCCAGCCGCTTCACCATCTATATGGGCTATCAGGCGGTCGCGGCCTATCTGCTCTACATATTGCGCGACTATATCGGCCTGTCGGACGGCGCGTCCAACATCGCCATCGCCAATATGGCGCTGCTGACTTTGGTATGCCTTGTCGCCTCTTCGCTGATTTCCGGCTGGCTGTCGGATCGCTGGCAACGACGCAAGCCCTTCGTCATACTGGGCAGCCTGATCATGGGCGTCGCCATGACCGCGCCGTTGCTGGCGCCGTCCATGGCCGGCATGTGGGTCTATGCCGGGGTAATCGGCATTGGTTACGGCATGTTCATGTCGATCGACATGGCGCTGATGACGCAGGTTCTGCCCAAAAGCGCGCTGGGGGACGAGGGCAAGGATCTGGGCGTGCTGACCACGGCGGTCAACATTCCCCAGATCATCAGCCCGGTCATGGCTGCCATCCAGCTCGGCCTGTTCGACAATGACTATCGCGCCATCTTCATCACGGCGCTGCTGTTCGTCTTCGGATCGGCCCTGTGCGTGTTGCCGATCCGCGCCGTTCGATAATTCATATTATGTATTACGTCATTTGACATATGCACAACGCTGCGCCATAAACACCGACAATAAAGAGAGGGAGAGTGATATGAGGAAGGTGGGCAAAATCCGTCTTGCGAGCATGATGGCGGCGTCCGGGCTGGCGCTGACGATCAGTGGCATGGCCATGGCGCAGGACGCCGCCGCGCCGCAAAATACGGAAGCGACGACCGAGGACATCATCGTCACCGGCATCCGCGCCAGCCAGAAGGCATCGATCGACATCAAGCGCGACTCCGTTGCCGTAGTCGACTCGATCGTGGCGGAGGATCTGGGCAAGCTGCCCGACCAGAATGTCGCCGAATCGCTTCAGCGCGTCGCCGGCGTCACGATCGAGCGCAACCGGGGTGAAGGCCGCTACATCACGGTCCGCGGCTTTGGCCCCAAGTTCAACGCCGTCACCGTCAATGGCCGTACCCTCGCCACCGACAATAATGGCCGCGAGTTTTCCTTCGACGTGCTGCCGTCCGAAATCATTGCCGGCGCCGACGTGTTCAAATCGCCCCAGGCCAATCTCAACGGCGCATCGATCGGCGCGACCGTGGACGTCCATACGCTGCGTCCGATCGACCAGAAGGAACAATTCGCCTTCAGCGCATCCGCCGGGCAGATGTGGGCGGAGATCGCCGACAAGTTCAATCCTGAAATCTCGGGCGTCGCCTCCTGGCGCAATGCCGACCGCACCATCGGCCTGTCGCTGTCGGGCGTCTATACCAAGCGTGATACCCGCAACGACGAATTTACGATCGGCGCGGGTCATGTCCACCGCTCCAGCACCGACTCCTATTATCGCGCCAATGGCGTGGATGGCGGCCGCATCGGGCCGAATGTCGCGCCGTTCAGCAATATTTCCATGCCCTCCAACCTGTCGCCCTTCTTCTTCGAACGGGGTCTGGAACGCTATGGCTTCTCCGGTTCCTTTCAGGTCCGCCCCACTGAAACGCTGACCCTCACGCTCGACGGCCTCTATTCCAAGGCGAAGTTCACCGAACAGCAGACCGGCCTTGCCTATGATTTTTCCGGCGGCACGCTGGTCGAACAGGTCGTGGAGGATGGCGAGGCGGTCTATCAGCGCTATCAGGGCGGTTTCGTCGACCAGATCCTGCAATATGACCAGCGCAACGTCATGACCAACCAGTTCGGCGCGAACATCGAATGGAAGCCGGCCGATAATTTCAAACTGAAGCTGGACGCTTCCCGGTCCAAGGCGGAACGGCGCGGCAAGGAGAATAATCTCTTCACCACCATCCGCCGCAAGAATATCGACCTCTGGTTCGACCGGCGCGGCGACAGCCCGATCTATGATTATGGCTTCACCAGCCCCAACTACCCCAATGCCGCGACCAATCCGCAAGGGATCACCGCGCATTATTATATCTGGGGCGGCGGCACCAATGTCGATGACAAGATCGGCGAATATCGCGCCGACGCCGAATGGAAGGCAACGTCCAACCTCACTTTCTTCACCGGCGGCATGATCGCCAACCGCAAGAAGACGCTGACCGCCGACGAAATGCCCTTTGGCGAACAATGCGCCTATTGCGGATCGGACCGGCTGCTGCCCACATCGCTGTTCAGCCCGACCAACCGCAACTTCTTCCAGGGCAGCGGCCCGGACGACATCATCCGCGACTGGGTGATCTATAATCCGCAGCAGCTGGTCCAGCTGATCGATCAATATGCCACGCAGGACGGCAAGGCGTTCAACCCTGCTATCTTCTCGCCCTCCGCCTCCTCGGTCATCGATGAAAAGGTGAAGATCGCCTATGCCATGGCCAATTTCGAAACCATGCTGGGGTCGATGCCGCTGACCATCAACGCCGGCCTGCGCTACGAAAATACCGATTACACCTCATCGGGCGCATCGCGCACCGTGCTCAGCGCCAAACCGCGCGTGGACGCCAACGGCAATCCCACGGGGCAGAACGACATCGTCGTGTCGGGCATTGTCCCGGTCAGCTTCCGCGGCAAATATGACGACTGGCTGCCCTCGCTCAATATCAAGCTGGAGGCGACCGATAACCTGATCCTGCGCCTCTCCGCGTCGAAGGTGATGACCCGCCCGACCCTGACCGACCTGTCGCCACGCCAGTCGATCCAGACCAACCCCGGCAATGAGACGATCAGTCGCGGCAATCCCGACCTGCAACCCTTCCGCGCCAAGCAGATCGAAACCGGCGTGGAATGGTATTTCGCCGACTCCTCACTCCTGTCCTTCGCCGCCTTCTACAAGAAGATCGACTCCTTCGTGACGCTGATCACCACCCCGCAAAAGGTGGATCAGGTGACGTTCCAGGTGACGGTGCCCGGCAATGGCAAGGGTGCGACGGTCAAGGGCTTCGAAGTCGGCTATCGTCAGGCTTTCTCCAGCCTGCCCGCCCCCTTCGACGGCCTCGGCGTCCAGACCAGCTTCAACTTCACCGACTCCAACGCCAAATATGAAAATGCCGTCGCCAATGTCTCCTTCGGTCTCGAAGGATTGTCCAAGTACAGCTACAGCCTTGTCGGCTTCTACGAAAAATATGGCGTGCAGGCGCGTGTCGCCTACACATGGCGCGACAATTTCCTTCAGGTCGCGTCTGGCCGCAATGGCGAACCGGAATATTTCAACGCCTATGGCCAGCTTGACGCCGGCCTCTCCTATGAAGTGACGCCAAACTTCACCATCTTCGCCGACGCGATCAACCTCAACGATGCGAAGGAGTTCATCTATTCGGTGAGCGCCGACCGGACGAAGGAATATCGCAAGACTGGCCGGCGCCTGTCGGGCGGCGTGCGCGTCCGCTTCTGATCCTGACCGGGCGGGGCTGCAACGCTCCGCCCTTTTTCCGGCAAAGGACGATCGCCGATGAAACGCCTCTGGGCCAGTGCCCTGTCCGCCATGGCGCTGGCGATCGCGCCCGCGCAGGCAGCGCCGGACAAAAACAACGACCTGCCAAAATCCCGCATCATCGTGCTGACCGATATCGGGTCGGACCCGGACGACATGGAATCCATGGTCCGCTTCCTGCTCTACGCCAATGATTTCGACATAGAGGCGCTGATCCCCTCCACCTCGCGCCACCTGAAGGACAGCGTCCACCCCGAACAGATAGTGCGCCGGATAGACGCCTATGCGCAGATACTGCCCAATCTCAAGGCCCATGCCGATGGCTGGCCCAGCGCCGAAACGCTGCGCGCCGCGGTCAAGCCCGGCCGTCCCGAATATGGCATGGCGGGCGTCGGCGCAGGCAAGGACACGCCCGGATCACAGGCGATCATCGCCGCCGTCGACCGGCCCGATCCCCGCCCGGTATGGATCACCGTCTGGGGCGGCGCAGTTGATCTGGCGCAGGCGCTCTGGCAGGTCCGCGAAACCCGTTCGCCCGAACAACTCGCCAAATTCGTCAGCAAATTGCGCGTCTATTCCATCTCCGATCAGGATAATGCCGGTCCCTGGGTCCGCCGCTATTTCCCCGATATCTTCTGGATCGTCAGCCTGACCGCGCACCGCCATTATAATCTGTCGACTTGGGGCGGCATATCAGGCGACCGCATGTATTATTTCGACGGACCGGACTTCACGACCGTCTCCAAGGAATGGCTGCGCGAGAATATCCAGATCGGCCCGCTGGGATCGCTCTACCCCAATTATGAATTTATCATGGAAGGCGACACGCCCAGCTTCCTCTATCTGGTCCCCAATGGCCTGGGCCATCCCGAGCATCCCGATTATGGCAGTTGGGGCGGCCGCTATGGCAAGATTTCGGAATGGGACGGCATCTGGACCGACACCAGCGACCTCGTCACCGGCGCGGACGGCCGCACGCACCAAAGCAACAAGGCCACCATCTGGCGCTGGCGCGACGCCTTCCAGAATGACTTTGCCGCCCGGATACAATGGTCGCTCCAGTCCAGCTACAAGGGCGCCAATCACCCGCCCCGACTGGTGCTGAACGGCGTCGCCGGCAATGCGCCAGTCGAACTGACGGCAAAGGCCGGCGACATCGTCCGCCTCTCTGCCGCCGGATCGACCGATCCCGATGGCGACGCCGTCATCTATGACTGGTGGCAATATCGCGAGTCCGAAGCGACCAACCGCAATCCCCGCGTCGAACTGCAACGCGGCGACCCGCGCGACACCCGCTTCACCGTCCCCGCCGTGGAGGAACCGACCCGCTTCCACATCATCCTGGAGGCCCGCGATCAGGGCAAACCCGCCCTCACCGCCTATCGCCGCGCGATCATCACCGTCACGCCTTAGAGCATTCTGAAGTCGGCTGGTACAGCAGACGGCTCGCAGAATGCGGAAAACAAAAGAAAATTAGAACATCATCCGATTCAATCTAATCGGATGATGTTCTGGCGCGATAACCCGCCAGCAACAGCGCTCCGTCCAGCGGATCGCCCAGCATCGGGCTGAGCCGCGCCACCGTCCGCGCCCGCAGCCAGGGCTGCATCCGTTCGGCCAGTCCGCCGACCAGCGTGCAACGGCTCGCCCCCCGTTCGAAGATCGTCTCGATGAACCGCTCGATATGCTGGACGGCATCCTCGACGATCGACCGGGCGATGGCGTCGTCCGCCTCCGCATAATCCATCACCAGCGGCGCGAAACTGCCATACTCCTTGGGGCTGGCCTTATCCATCCAGCCGATCGCCTGTGCCGTATCATGGCCAAAGCGCTCCGTAACCGCGCGGCTGAGCGGCGTCGCCTGCGATCGCCCGTCCAGTGCGCGCAGCGCATGGCGCATCGCGCTCAGGCCCAGCGCCGCGCCGCTCCCTTCATCGGAAATGGGGAAGCCATAGCCGCCGATGGTGAAGTCGCGACCGCCCGCCCGCACCTGCGCGATGCTGCCCGTACCCAATATCAGGATCGCCCCGTCCGCGCCGCCATGCGCGCCCAGATTGGCGATGAACGCATCCGTCTCATAGCCGACCGAGGCAAAGGGAAAGGCGAAATCCTTCAGCGCATCGCGCACGCCCGGCCGCGAAATGCCGGCAATGCCCATGCCCGCCCGGATCGTCGTAACCTGCGCCGCCGAAAGCCCCGCTTCCCCGATCGCCTGATCGGACACCGCGCGCAGCGTCGCATAAAGCGGCTCCAGCCCGATCCGGGCATTGGCGGTCCCTCCCTGTCCCGTACCAATCACCACGCCATCGCCGTCGATCAGCCGCGCCCGGCAATTGCTGCCACCCGCATCAATGCCCAGAAAATAGGTCAGGGCCGTGCCTCCTCTTGCTGTTCGCCCCAATGGCGCGCCCGCACGGTCTGGCCGATGCCGGGATTGCACTGGTTGCGCGGATCGATCCGGCGATAGAAATCCGCCAGATCGGCCTTCGCCTTATACAGATGGCCGACATTATGTTCGGCCGGATATTCCGCCCCGCGTTCATCCAGCAGCGCCCAAATGCGATGCTCGAACGCCAGCGGGTCCACGCCCTTGCGCACGATATAGTCCTGATGGAACACATGGCACAGGAAATGGCCATAATAGAGGCTATGGATGCTCTGCGCCGCCAGATCGGGCGGCAATGTCTCCTGCCAGTCCAGCATATTGCGCGGCAAAGCCACGTCCAGCGGCACAATATCCTCCACCTCGTCCGCATGCATCGCGCGATAGCGCACCGCCGCCCCCGCCGCGACGAAGCGATGCAGGAACGCCTTGGCCGCCAGCGTCGGGCTGCATTCGAAATAGGCGCCTTCCCCGGCCGCAAACAGCCCAGCGAGCAAGGCGCGCGTCTCCTCCACCGCCACCAGCGGCATCTTGAGCAGCAAATGATGCTCGAACTTGTCGCGCCAGGCGCGCATCTCGGCCGGTAGATGATCGGGCAGCAACCGGCCGATCCGTTGCATCATCCGATCGCTGAACCCCGCGCCGACACAGGGCAGCGCATCGACCCGCGATTTCAGCGCAAACAGCCGGGGCAGCCGGTCCGTGCCCAGCCGCTCGATCGCGACGAACATGTCCTTGCCATAACGGTCGGCAATATCGAATGCGTCGCGGTGCATATATTCGCCCGCCACCGGCAGATGGGCGAACCCGCTTAATATGCCACGCCGGATCGCGGTCAGCTGCGCCGCATCATTGGTGCCGATATAGAAGGTGGTCGCTCCCTCCTCCTTCACGAAACTGTCCAGCCGCACGGCAAAGACGATCATCTTGCCCGCACTGCCCGCCGCTTCATACAGGCATCGGCTATCGGCATTGAAGCGCGCTGGCGTCGCGCTGTCGATGTCGCGCACATGGCCGGCATAATCATGGTCATGCGCCCAGCGATCCGCCGCAGCGTCGACATCCCCAGCGGAAAAATCGCCATTCTCAAGCCGCCGCAACATCTCTTCGGGATCATCGCCCAGCGCCACGCCCAGATGATTGATCAGCCGCACCGTCCCGTCCACATCGACCTGCGCATACAGGCTCAGCTGCGTATAGGCCGGCCCCCGCTGCACCAGCGATCCGCCGCTATTATTGCACACGCCCCCCACCACCGACGCGCCAAAGCAGGAGGAGCCGATCACCGAATGCGGCTCCCGCCCCAACGGCGCCAGCGCCTTTTCCAGCGCATAGAGCGTCGTGCCGGGCAGGCAGATGACCTGCGCGCCGTCGCGGATCAGGTGCAGCCCGTCGATCCGCGTCGTGCTGATGATCACGCAGCCGCCCGGATAATCATCGCCATCAGGGGTCGACCCGCCGGTCAGCCCGGTGTTGGACGCCTGCATGATGATCGACACATCGGCCGCGACGCAAGCCTGCACCACCCGCCATTGTTCGACCAGACTGCCCGGCCGCACCACCGCCAGCGCTTCGCCCGATCCGGTGCGATAGCCATGGCGATAGCGCGCCGTCGCCCGCGCACCCGTCAGCACATGGCGCGCGCCCACGATCGCACGCAGCTGGGGCAGCAAATCACTCACTCGCCGCTATCCTCCATCTGGCCAGCGATCCACGTCCGCCGCACCTGCCGGTCCCCGTCCAGATGCACCAGATCCGCGCGCAGCCCCGGCGCGATCGCGCCCGTCTGATCCGCCAGCCGCAGGAAACGCGCCGGATTGCCGCTCGCCATGCGCGACGCCTCGACCATGGAACAGCCCATCATGTTCATCGCATTGCGGAACGCCTGCGCCATGCTCAGCGCCGATCCGGCCAGCGTGCCATCCGGCCCGCGACAGGTGCCATCCACCACATGGATCGACTGCCCCATCAGGGTAAAGCTGTCCTTCGCGCCACCAACCGGCGGCATTGCGTCCGTCACCAGCATCGCGCCGTCCAGCCCCCGCGCCGCCACCGCCACGCGCAGGGCGGCGGGGTGGACATGCAACCCGTCGACGATCAGCCCGAAATGGCTGCCCCGGTCCAGCAATGCGGCGGCCACCATGCCCGGCTCCCTGCTTCCCATCTGCGTCATCGCGTTGAACAAATGGGTGAAGCCGGTCAAGCCTTCGCGCAGCGCCGCGACCGTCTGGTCATAATCGGACATACTATGCCCCGCCGCAACCAATATCCCCGCACCGTGCAGCGCCCGGATCGCGCCAGCGGGCGCCAGTTCGGGCGCCAGCGTCACGATCCGCCGCCCGATCGTCGGCCGTGTCAGCCGCTCCAGCACCTTGGGATCGATGGCAGTAAATTTTGCGGCATCATGAATGCCCTTCTTCACCGGGTTGAGATGCGGTCCCTCGATATGCAGGCCCAGCACGCCTGGCACGCCCTGGGCCAGCGCAGCCTCTCCCGCCGCAATCGCCGCATCGACCACATCCGCGTCATCGCTGATCAGCGTCGGCAGCAGGCCGGTCGTGCCGAAGCGCCGATGCGCCTGCGCAATGGCGCGGATGCCCCCCACATCGGGCCGGTCGTTCAGCAGTACATCGCCGCCCCCATTCACCTGCGTATCGATAAAGCCGGGCAGCAGCCAGCCGCCCTCCAGCGCCACCGTCTCATACCCCTCCGACACCGCGTCCCGCGCCACGACGCCAACAATGCGCCCGTCTTCGATCAGCAGCGCGCCATCGTCCACGATCCTGTCCGGCCGCACGATCGCAGCGCCGACTAGCGCCTGCCTGCTCATAGCGTGCGCGTCACCTTGGCCAGATGCGGCGGCGCATCGGGATTGCGCCCGCGCGCCAGCGACAGCGCATTGGCCACCCCATAGAAGCTCTGTATCTGCGCGATCGCGCCCAGCACCGGATGCACATCCCACTGCCCCGGCAGCGCCAGAGTCGCGGCTACGACATCGTCCGGATGGCCCGCCGCAATCACCTGCGCCCCGCGCGCCCGAAAATCCTCCAGCCGTTCGCGCAGCCCCGTCCGCGCTGCATCGATCGGTCCCAGCGCCAACACCGGATCGCCCTCACCAATCAGCGTCATCGGCCCATGCGCCACTTCGGCGATGCTGAACGCTTCGGCATGCAGGCTCGACGTCTCCTTGAACTTCAGCGCCGCCTCGCCCGCGATCGGCAGGGTCAGGCCGCGCCCCAGCACCAGCATATTGCCCGCATCCTTCAGCAACGGCACAGCCCCGGTCCAGTCCGCCGCCACCGCCGCCTCCAGCACATCGCCGACAGACGCCAAAGCCGCCAGCAGCGCGGCATCCTCGCTCCATTCCGCCACCAGATGCGCCAGCGCGACCAGCGTCCCGATAAAGCTCTTGGTCGCCGCCACGCTCGTTTCCGGCCCGGCATGGATGGGGATGCAAATATCCGCCATCTGCGCCAATGGCGACGCTTCATCGTTGACGATCGCGACCACCAGCGCGCCCTGCCGCTGCGCATCCGCTGCGGCGGCGATCAGGTCCGGGCTGCGCCCCGACTGCGAAATGGCGATCAGCGGCACACCCTTGAAGCGCTGCGATGTCGCCTTGTACAGCGACCCGATCGACGGCGCATGGCTCAATGTCGGCATGCCCGCCCGCGTTTCCAGCAGCACCTTGGCAAAGGCAGCTGCCTGGTCCGAACTGCCCCGCGCCAGCGTCGCGACAAAGGGCGGCGCCAGCGCGCGCAGCCGCTGCCCGGCCTCTCGCATCAAATTCGCATTGCGCGCAATCTGCGCCGCGCAACGCTCCGGCGCTTCCGCCGCCTCGCGCGCCATCAGCGTGGCGCGGCTCTCATCCTGGTTCGCGATCATGCCGAAACAATACCAAATGAACGAAAAAGGGCAATTGGATTTATTTTGGTTGCATCGAAACGCGACAAGGACAATACCACATAGCGCAGTTGCCGCTTGCACGCACCCTGCCTGCCGCGCATGAAGTTGAACCGAACATAGCCGGGCGTCAACGGCCGGCCACGGAGCATATATGAGTACCGAAGCCATCGATCCGCGCTATGTCGACATCGACCAATGGCCGACCATTCGCGCGGTCGAAGCGATGCTGGAAGGACAGATGGCCGCCATCGCCGCGATCGGATCGCAGGCGGACGCTATCGCACAGGCGGCCGAAGCCGCCGCCGCGCGCCTCGGCGCACAGGGCCGACTGGTCTATGTCGGCGCGGGCACATCGGGCCGCATCGCGGTGCAGGACGGCGTCGAACTCTACCCCACCTATAACTGGCCGCAAGAACGCCTGCTTTTCCTGATGGCCGGCGGCCTCGCCGCGCTGACCGAAGCGGCCGAAGGGGCGGAGGATGATGCCGACGCCGCCCGCGCCGAAATCGCTGTCGCCGCCCTTGGCCCGCAAGATGTGGTGATCGGCGTCGCCGCCAGCGGCCGCACCCCCTATACGCTCGCCGCCATCACGGCCGCCCGCGCGGCCGGCGCGCTTACCATCGCCGTCGCCAATAATCCGGGCACCGCCCTGCCTGCCGCCGCCGACTATGGCCTGGTCGCAGAGACCGGCACCGAAATCGTCGCCGGATCGACCCGGATGAAGGCCGGCACCGCGCAAAAGGCGACGCTCAACATCCTGTCCACCGCGATCATGCTGCGCATGGGCCTCGTTTATCGCGGCCGCATGGTCAACATGCGCATTTCCAACGAAAAGCTGCGCTTGCGCGGAGAGGCCATGGTGCGCGACATTGCCGATGTGGACATGGCCGCCGCATCGCGCGCGCTCGATGCGGCGGGACAGGACATCAAGCAGGCGGTGCTGGTTGCCATGGGGGTGGCGACCGACGAAGCGGACCGTCTTCTTGACATCCACGGCCAGAATCTGCCGGCCGCGATGCGGGCCGCGCAACAGGGGGGATAGGGGGACATGCGGGAAAAACTGGTCGCGCGGGGGGAGGACGGCACGCCGCTCTACCTGCAACTGGCGCGCAATCTGCGCGATCATATCGAAAGCGGCGGCATCATACCGGGCAACGCCCTGCCGTCGGAACGCGACCTCAGCGAAATGGCCGGCATTTCGCGCGTCACCGTGCGCAAGGCGATCGAGCAACTGATCGAGGAAGGCGTGCTGTTCCGCAAACAGGGTTCCGGCACTTTCGTCGCCCGCCGGATCGAAACGCCCGCCTCGGTCCTGTCCAGCTTCACCAGCGACGCCCTGTTACGCGGCGAAGATCCTGGCGTCATCTGGATGATGAAGAACTACGCCCAGCCAACCGAGGAGGAGGCCGCCGCCCTCTCTATCTCCCCTTCCGCCCGCGTCGCGCGCCTCGGCCGCGTGCGCCTGTCGGGTGGGGAGCCGCTGGCGATCGAGCATGCCGTCGTCCTCGCTGATTGCCTGCCCGATCTCGCCAGCATCGGCGATTCTCTTTATGAAGCGATGGGCCGCAGCGGCTTTCGCCCCACCTCCGGCACGCAGCGCGTGCGCGCCTCGCTCGCCACCCCGACCGAAGCCGGCCTGCTGTGCGTTCGCCAGAATAGCGAAGTGCTGCGCATCGAGCGCCTCACCCGCATTCCCGGCGGCCGGGCGGTCGAATTTACCCGCTCCGTCTATCGCGGCGACCGCTATGACTTTGTGACCGAACTCAAGGAAATCGGCTGAATGACCGCATCGATCGCCGCCGACCTGACGCAAGCCCCCGCGCCGCAGCGCCCGCCGCTCCGCACGCTGGGCCTCTATCTGCTGCTCGGCTTTTCCGCCGGCCTGCCCTTCTACATGTTCAATGCCGTGCTGACGCTGCGCCTCGCGCGCCATGGCATCGACATCGTCATCATCGGCTTCTTCGCCTGGATCGCGCTGCTCCCGACCTTCAAATTCGTCTGGGCGCCACTGCTGGATCGTTACAGCGTACCGGGCTTCTCCCGTTTCTGGGGCCGACGGCGCGGCTGGATCATGCTGTCGCAACTCGGCATCTTCTTCTCCATGGTCGCCATGGCCTTCACCTCCAGCGACCAGAGCCTGCCGCTTACCGCGCTCTTCGCGATCCTGCTCGCCTTCTGGACGACCACGCTGGAGGTCGCGGCCGATGGCTGGCGCATCGAACTGGCGCCCACACAGGCGCAGCAGGGGCCGATCGTCGCCGCCAACCTCTGGGGCTATCGCAGCGCCATGGTCGCGGCGGGGAGCGGCGCCGTGCTGGTCGCCGCCTGGGCGGACTGGACCTGGGCCTATCTGGCCATCGCCATCGCCGCCTTCCTGCCCTTCCCCATTCTCGCCGCCATGCGCCCCGAACAGGAAGGCGCGAAGGGCCGCACCGGCGCGCTCCTTGGCGGCACGCTCACCAGCCTCGCCATCATCGCCGTCACCGGCGCGGCCACCGCCCTGATCGGCTGGGCGTTCCTCTCCGCCGTGCAGGGCGCGGGCTTTTCCGCCCAGACCAATGTCACGCCGATCGTGCTGGCGGTCGCCCTGCTGCCCTTCGCTGCGCTGGCCATCGCCCTGCCACGCATCCGCCGCCTGCCCGCCGATGCGCCCGCAAAGATGCCGGGTTTCGTCGCCCCCTATGTCGAGATTTTCTGGCGCTATGGCTATGCCGTGTTGCCGGTGCTGGCCTTCGTCTCCTTCTACCGCATGGGCGATGTGCTGACGCTGACCCTGTCGCATCCGCTCTGGAATGCGGCCGGTTACAGCCTGGAACAGATCAGCATGGCCGACGGCATCGTCGCGCTCACCTGTTCCATGGCCGGCGTCGCGTTGGGCGGCCTGTGCGCCGCACGCCTGCCGATGACGGTCGCGCTCATCATCGGCGCCTGCGCCTCGGCGATCGGCAACTGGGTGTTTGTCTGGCTCTGGTATGCCGAACCCTCCGCCTTCGTCCTCTATGTCGCGGCGGGCGTTGACCAGTTCGGCCATGGGCTGGAGGGCGCGGTGTTCGTCGTCTATCTCTCCATGCTGGTCAGCCCGCGCTATCCCGGCACCCAATATGCCTTCCTGTCGGGCTTCGCCTTCCTGCTGCCCCGCCTGATCGGCGGCGCGGCCGGCGCGATCCAGAAACAGATCGGCTATGACGGCTTCTTCATCCTGTCGGGCGCCTTGAGCTTCGCCGCCATCTTCTTCCTGCCGATCGTCATGCGCGTTCGGGCCAGAACAGCTTAGGACCAATCATGATCGACCATATCTGCGAAGCCGCCTTCGCCCCGGCGGCGCAAGCTGTCGCCAGCGGTCGCATCCCCGGCGCGACGCTGGGCATCGTGAGCGCCGATGGCCACAGCGCCGTGCGCCTCGCCGGATCGGCCGCGATCCTGCCCGAACGCGAAGCCCTGACCCGCGACCACTGGTTTGACCTCGCTTCCGTGTCGAAGGTGATCGCCACCACCACGATGATCCTGCAACTGGCGGAGCAAGGCCGGATCGACCTCGACCGCCCCCTGACCGACGCCATTCCCGACCTGCGCCAATATGACGTCGCCAACGCCGCCGAACGCAAACTAACCTTCCGCGATTGCCTTGCCCATCGCAGCTTCCTGCCTGCGGTCGAGCCGATCTACACCTATGGCGATGATCCCGCGCGGCTGCGCGCCTTTGTCCTCCAGCGCGAATGGCGGCACGGCCCGCCGGTCTATTCCGACATCAACTTCATCCTGCTGGGCATCGCGATCGAACGCATCACCGGCGCGCCGCTCAGCGACTGGCCGCTGGGCGATGGCCTGTCTTATGGCCCGCCCCCGGACCCGCCGTCGCGACCGAGGCATGCCACTGGCGCGGCCGCATTCTCAAGGGCGAAGTGCATGACGAAAACGCCGCCGCTCTGGGCGGCGCACCGGGCCATGCCGGCCTGTTCGGCACGGTCGACGGCGTGCTGGGCTTCGCCAGGGCAATGCTCGACGGCTCCATCCTCTCGCCCGCCATGCTGGCCCAAACCCGCACCGCGCAACTCGGCCACCGCACCTGCGGCTGGGAACGCGCCTTTGCCGGCTGGTCGGGCGGTGACGCCTGCTCGGCCGAAACCATCGGCCATACCGGTTTCACCGGCACCGGCCTCTGGATCGATTTCGACCGCGGCCTCGCCTGGACCCTCCTCACCAACCGCGTCCACCCCACCCGCCATGCCAACAGCGGCATCTTCACCCTGCGCCCGGCTGTGGGCGGAACGCTGATCCAAGCATGGGATGCGGGATGAATGAAGAGTGACGGAAATCAGGAAACAAGACGATGCTCGAAAGGGACAATATGGAACATCCCATTCCGTTGAAATGGCATGTCGCCTTTCAGAACATGGTCACATCCTTCATTTCCGGGGACTTTACCCTAAGCCATTCTTCTTGCGATCAGATTGCGCCAGTCGATCCCCTTATCGCCCAATCGATTGCAGATAATATATCAGCTTATGGTTGCACCCTCGCCCCGCTGAACCCTGCCGTGTGGGATCATGCAGTCTATCGCTGGATGAATGGCTATTGGCAGTTCCTCATAGACCTGACGACTACAGCAGAGCCGGTTAGTGATCTGGTGATCCACGCGCGGTTGAGAGACGATAGACTTGCACGACTGGAAGTTCAATCGGTGCATGTGCCGTAATTGAAACAGACAGCCCAAACTGGCCTATTCCGGCTTCAGAACAACCGGCCCCCTATTTATACCCAGCCTCCTTCTGGTGCCGCACCGCCAATATGATCACCATCGCGACCTCGATGCGGTATCGCACGGCATAGCCGCTATCCCCGAAATCGATCAGCCATTCCCGATATTCTTCGGGCAGATCGTCCACCATTCGCCCCATCCGGGGATAGGCGCTCAGCATCTTCACGCCCTGCCGGATAGCCAAACCTGCCCGACGGGCGGCATCCGAATCCTTGGGTTCCAGAAAGTCCCGCAGGCGCTGCATGTCCCGGATCGCAGCCGGGGCGAAAATTATGGATGGCATGGCGGCGCTGGCAGTTCGTCCTCCGTTCCCCAACTGGCCAGCCATGCGTCGACCTCTTCTGCGGTGGCGTGCAGCCCGTTCGCCTGAAATGCCTCCCACGCCTTCACATTGTCCTGCCGCAGCGCCTCCCGCTTTTCCTCGCGCTCGACATATTGCGCGATCGCTTCCCGCATGATCCAGTGCGCGCTGCGATCACGCGCTTGCGCCAATTGCTGAACCCGCCCTTTCAAGACCTCGTCCAGTTTGATCGATGTTGCCGCTGCCATGGATGCCTCCGGTAGCCAAGGGTATTACCTTTTTATACCCTCTCTTCGGCGCATCGTCCACTTCGTTGCAACCTCATTGCCCCAAGTTATAGGTTCCGCCATTCACGCCCTATTCCACCGGTCTGCTTGCGGTCTATGATCCGCCTCATGCGTCTCATCCTGCCCCTGCTCGCCCTCACCCTGCCGCTGACCAGCCTCTCCGCACAAAATGCGCCGCCGCCGCTCCTCACCGCGGTCGAACATCAGTTGGCGCAGGGGCCGGCCGGCACCCGCTATGGCCTGTTGGTCGCCACGCTGGAGGGGGAGCCGATCCTCGCCATCGCGCCGGATCAGCGCTTCATCCCGGCCTCCAATACCAAGATGTTCACCACCGCCACCGCCTATGCCGACCTGCCCGCGCTGGATGCAGCGGCGCAGGGCACGGGCGTCCGCCTCGATCAGGGCGACGTCATTCTGGTCGGCCATGGCGACGCGCGCCTGTCCAGCGCGAACGGCTGCACGATCGATTGCCTCCAGACGCTGGCCGACGCGGTCGCCGCAAAGACCCGCCATGTCCGCAACATCGTGGGCGATGACAGCTGGTTCCCCGACGAACGCTGGGGACCGGGGATGAGCTGGAACAATATCCAGTCGCGCTATGGCACCGGCATTTCCGCGCTGACGCTGGACGATAATGAAATGACCGCCTCGGTCGCCCCCGCTGCGATCGGCGCCGCGCCCACCGTCAGCGCGCCCGCTTATTACAGCATCGACAATCGCGTCACGACCGTCCCCGGCAAGGCCGAGGCGATCATAGCCGACCGCATGCCCAACGGTCGCGTCATCCGCCTGACCGGCACGATCGGCGCAGAGGCGCAGCCGACCACGCTCCATTTCAGCATAGACGATCCGGCCCATTATGCCGCCTGGCGGCTGCGCGATCTGCTCGTCGCGCGTGGGGTAAAAGTCGACGGCACGGTCATGGCCCGCCATCGTCCCCTCTCGCCCGCCGATGATCCCGCCATCCGCAAGGGCGCGCCCGCCGCCCAACCGCCTGCGCCCACCATGCTGGCCCAACTCCCCGCTTTGCCGCTGGCGGACGATATGCGCATCATCAACAAGCAGAGCCAAAATCTCCACGCCGACCTGATGCTGCGCCGCGTCTCCCGCGCGCAGGCCAGCGGCTCGATCGCCGACGGACAGGTCGCGCTGCACCGGCTGATGGCGCAGGCCGGCCTGCCCGAAACCAGCTACAGTTTCGCCGACGGATCGGGCATGTCCTCCTACAACCGCATCACCCCGCGTGCGGCCGTCACCTTGCTGACATGGATCGCGCGCCAGCCCTGGGGCATGGCCTGGCGCGATACGCTGCCGATCGCCGGGCAGGACGGCACATTGCGCGGCCGTTTCAAGGGCACGCTGCTGGAGGGCAAGCTCTTCGCCAAGACCGGATCGCTCAACGCCGCCCGCGCCGTCTCGGGCTATTTCCTCACGAAAAGCGGCCGCACCTTGGTCTTCTCCGCCCTCGCCAACGACATGCCCGACGGCACGGACGCACAGGCCACCGCCGCCGTCGACCGCGCGCTGGTCGACATAGCGGCGGCTTTATAAGGCCTTACCCCGGCAAAATCGCCATCCGCTCCGCCGCATGCTGCTCCACAGCCTCACGGCTGAACCACAGCGGTTGCATTTCGCCCGCCAGCCAGCGCGGGTAAAAGTCCCGGTAGCGCGGCGATCGCGGGTCGGCCGACTGGCCGGGCAACAGCAGGAAGCGGCTATTGTCCCACGCACCCACATCCGCGACCAGCAAATAGCTGGCGCCATGCGACACCTGATAGCCGCGCTTCGCATTGAAGCCGCGCGCCATCGGCGTAAAGCCATCGCCGCCCGAACGCCCGCCCTCAATTTTCGGGAAAGCCGCCGCGATCCCCGGCAGCGACGACAACGGATGCGCCAGCGTCACCCGATGCAAATCGCCCCAGCGCCATTGCGCGGGGTCAGTCCCGCCCTGCGCCAGCGCCTTCTTCCACCCCGCGATCAGCGATCGTTCGATCAGCCCGTCGGCCATCAATTGCGGGTTCGGTCCCAGCCGCGCGTCGGGCGCCGCCAATATGCGCAGCATCTCATAGAGGTTGATCGACGGCACAAATTCGCGCGCCGCCGCCGGCAGGATCAGGTCGCGAAAGCCCGATTGCAGTTCGGGCATGATCATCTCGTACAGCAGAGCCGCCGCACTATCCGCCTCCAGCCCGCAATCCCAGCGCCGCAGCAACGCGGCCGCCGGCTGCGCATCGGGCAGCAGCCTGTCCGGGATCAGCTTCACCAGCGCCCGCGCCGGCAGCGACTGGACATCATGCTGTAACGCGATGCTGTCCTCGATCCGGTGCTTTGGCTGGCTGCGCAGCACTTCGGCAATCCGGTCGTAGCGGAACGGATCGCTCCAGTCGAAGCTGATCACCGTCTTCCCATAGGGATAATCCTTGGGCAAATTCATCTGGTTGGCCGAAGCGAACCAGCCTTCCTTGGGGTTATAGACGGACGGCATCTCCTCCACCGGCACGATTCCCGTCCAATCGAAATCGCCATCGCCCGGCGCGGGAAACAGCCCGTCATGCTTGGGCCGGCGCGGCGTAAAGCCGATCGTCTGCCAGCCGGTATTGCCGTCCACATCGGCATAGTGAAAATTGGTCGGCGAGGTATGGATCTTGAACGCCTGCCGCAGCGACGTCCAATCCTTCGCCAGATTGATCGCGATGATGGCGAAACGCATGTTCGCGCCGGGCAACATGCTCACCGTGGCAAAGGCGCTGGCGCGCTGTTTCTCAGCATCCTGCGCCACGATCGGCCGCCCCTGCGCATAGCGCAACGTCACCCGCTGCGCCGGGCCGTCCTTGACCGCGATCGTATCTTCGAACCTTTCAAACTGTTTCCACTGGCCCTTATGCCAGTAACGCTCCGGGTCATCCTTGTGCGTGCGCAGGATGAACAGGTCGGTCTGGTCGATATGGAAATTAGTGCGACCAAAGGCGAAATGATCGGTATGCCCCTGCATAATCCCCGGCAGGCCCGGCGCGCCCGCGCCGATCACGTCCAGCCCCGGCGCGGTCAGGTGGATCATATGGCGCGGACTGGCGCCGCCAATTCCCAGATGCGGATCATTCGCCAATATCGGCCGCCCGGTGGCGCTGCGCGAAGCCGCGATGGTCCAGGCGTTGCTCCCCTGCGCAAAGCGGTCGGCGCGCCGTTCCGCCCGGTCGAGCGACGCTTCCTCGATCGCGTCGAACGGCACCGGCCGGTTCGCCGGGTCCAGCACGCCCAGATCCGCATCGCTCACCGCCGCGCAGTCCAGCCCGTCGGGCACGGTGAAGGTCCATGCCGGGCGCAGCGGCGCCATCAGCGCATCATGCGCCAGCAGCCCTTTCGCCTGCATCTGCGCACGCCGCACCTCGTCATCCGCGTCGCCCATGCCGATGCCCCGGTTGCGCACCAGATCGCGCACGTCCCAGCGCAGCGGCGTCAGGTTCAATATCCCATATTCCAGCGGCATCTGCGCCGGATCGCCCATCACTTCGGCGATCCGCGCATTCACGCCCGCCACATAACCCTTCGCACATTCCAGCACGCCGGGCGGCAGGCTCGCCATCTCCGCCTCTATGTCGCCGCGATAGAGGAACAGCCGCGCCGCCTTGTCCGCCGCCACGAAGCGCGGGCCGAAGGCTTCGGCCATGCGCCCCATGTCGCGGCGATAATCCATGTCGATCTGGAACAGACGGTCGCGCGCCACCAGATAGCCCTGCCCGAAATAGGCGTCGTGCAGCGATTGCGCCCGCACATGCGGCACGCCCAGTTCATCCTCGACAATCTCGATCGGCGACTTCGCCCCCGCCATTTTTGCGCGCAGCGGCTTTGCGCCCCGCACCATCGGCCTCGCCATCAGCCCGCCGGGCAGGGCGAATGCGGCCACACCGGCCAGAAGGAACGCACGACGCTGGATCAACACAGCCTCCTTGTCTTAACTTGGTAATGGGGCGGCAACGACTAACGCAGCGGGACCGGAAGGGCCTATAGTAAGCCCGCCAGCGCCCATAACTGCAAGCTATCCGTAGCCCGGCCCGCAGCGGACAATCCACCCCGCCATTCCCTCTGGCTATACCTGTATGCGATCAAAGTAATACCAAATCTATTGACCAGCCGTGACCACCCTGTAACCTCCCCGTCATGGAACCGGCTTTTCCGTCCCTTCGGGCGGGCCTGACGGGATCATGATGACGGCATGGTGGGAACCGGCAGACGGCGCACAACCTGCCTGCGGTCATGTGGTTGAAAGGGCAGGATAGGGTCAGACCGGCGCAACGACGCCGCGCACGCAGGAACAAGCGCGCAGCCCTATCCTCTGACAAGGGGCTTTTATCTATGCGTGATTTCAGGCGTATTCGTCGGTCGTTCGGCCGTCACCACGGTTTCGGGCTGGCGATGACCGCTCTGGCGCTGGTTCATGGCGCACCCGCTCTGGCGCAGGATGCGGTAGCGCCCCAGCAAAGCGCGGAAGCCGCCCCGGACGACCAGATCGTCGTCACCGGCACCCGCATCGTGCGTGATGGCTTCAAATCGCCCACCCCCCTCACCGTGATGACGCAGGAGGCGATCCAGAATCAGTCGCCGACCAACAATATCGCGGACCTCATCAACCAGATGCCGGCGCTGGCCGGCAGCACCCGTCCCGCCAACTCGCGCCTCGCCATCAGTTCGGGCCTGGCCGGCATCAACACGATGAACCTGCGCAACCTGGGCGAAGTGCGCACGCTGGTTCTGCTCGACGGCCGCCGCTCGGTCGGATCGACCATCACCGGCCTTGTCGACATCAACACCTTCCCGCAGGCGCTGGTGAAGAGCGTAGAGATCGTGACCGGCGGCGCATCGGCCGCCTATGGGTCGGACGCGGTCGCAGGCGTCGTCAACTATGTGCTCGACAAGAAATATGAAGGCTTCAAGATCAACGCCGACACCGGCATCACCGACAAGGGCGACGGCTTCAACTACAGCTTCAACGGCGCGATCGGCAAAAGCTTCGCAGACGGGCGCGGCCACATCCTGCTGTCGGGCGAATATGCCCATAAGGACGGCATTTTCGAGGTCGATCGCGACTGGAACCAACTGGGCTACCGCACCGTCGCCAACACTGCCGCCGCCATCGCGGCCGGCGGCCCGGCCAGCCTGGTCGTGCGCGGCGCTGGCACCTGGAACACCACGCCGGGCGGCATCATCCGCTCTCAGGTGGGCAACGGCACCAGCCTGCGCGGCACCTATTTCGGGCAGGGCGGCACGCCCGGCGCCTATCAGTTCGGTTCGCTGACGGACAGTTCGCAGACGGTCGGCGGCGACTGGGAAATGAACGACACTTCGCGCCGCATCGGCCTGGATGCCACCGATGACCGTCGCGGCGTCTTCGGTCGCCTCAGCTATCAACTGGCCGACTGGATCGAGGTGTTTGGCGAAGCCTCCTATAACTGGAACAAGACCCTGTTCAATTCGGGTCCGCAGGCGACGACCTTCACCCTCACCGCAGACAATCCCTATCTGCAACAGGCGCTGGGCGCCGCCGCGCTGGCGGGCGTGACCTCCGTCACCATCGGCTCCTCCTCGGCCGATATGCCCTATCGCAAGAATAACAGCAGCCGCGAAGTCCAGCGTTACGCCATCGGCGCGGGCGGCGAATTCCAGATGTTCGGCAAGAAGGCGGTCTGGGACATCTATGGCCAATATGGCCAGACCGACACGCATGAACTGCTGCGCGACATCATCAACACCACCCGCCTCGCGCAGGCGACCGACGCCGTGTACAGCCCGACCGGCACCATCGTCTGCCGCTCCAGCCTGACCAACCCGACCAATGGCTGCATCCCGCTCAATCGCCTGGGCATTGGCGTCGCCGATCAGGCGGCGGTCGCATGGGCGCTGGGCGATCCCTATCGTGATCAGCGCTTCAAGCAGACGACGGCCGGCTTCAACCTGTCGGCCACGCCCTTCGCCACCTGGGCTGGCGACGTCAGCGTCGCGGTCGGCGGCGAATATCGCAAGGAAGAAGTGTCCGGCTACGTCCCCACCGAATATCAGAGCGGCTGGTCGGTCGGCAATTTCCGTCCCACCTTTGGCAGCTACAATGTCAAGGAAGCCTATCTGGAAACCGTGGTCCCGCTGGGTCTGGGCGCGGAATTCAACGGCGCGGTGCGCGCAACCGACTATTCGACGTCGGGCTATGTCACCACCTGGAAGGCGGGCCTGACCTGGCAACCTATCCCCGACATTCTGCTGCGCGGCACCCGCTCGCGCGACATTCGTGCGCCCAACCTCAACGAACTGTTCCAGTCGGGCACATCGCGCACCAACACCTTCGGCACTAACGCATCAGCCTATGGCCAATATGCCGGCGCCACCTTCCGCGAACTGACCACCGGCAATCTGGCGCTCGACCCCGAAAAGGCCGATACGCTTACATTGGGCGGCGTGCTCCAGCCGCGCTTCGTGCCGGGCCTGTCCATCTCGGTCGACTGGTTCCGCACCAAGGTGAAGGATGCGATCGCGCAATTCTATGCCGATGACATCGCTCAGCGTTGCAACGAAGGCATTCAGAGCTTCTGCGCCGCCATCGTCCGCGATCCGCTGGGTGAACGGGATTATTATGTCACCGCCAGCCCGTTCAACTTCGCACAGGTCAAGGTGCGTGGCATCGACTATGCCGTAAATTATAATCTTCCCATGGACCGCCTGTTCAACAATGGCAGCTCCAGCAGCCTGACGCTGAACGGCACGGCCACCAACTATCTGGAAAATCTGGTCGACAACGGCATTTCCGTGCCCGTCGACACGGTCGGCCAGAATAGCGGCCAGTCCAGCACCCCGGACTGGATCTTCCGCCTGTCGGCGACCTTCGACACCCCGACCTATTCGATCACCGCGGTCGGCCGTGGCGTCAGCTCGGGCACCTACAACAACACCTATATCGTCTGCACCACCGCCTGCCCGGTCAGCACGGCGGCCAACCCGACGATCAACAGCAACCATGTTGACGGCACCTTCTACACCGACCTCAACTTCACCGCGAAGATCAAGGTTGGCGGCGCAGACGGTCAGCTCTTCTTCAACGTCACCAACCTGTTCGACAAGGACCCGATCCTGCTGCCCGAAACCGGCCTCTCGGCCAATTCGACCTACAGCGACCTGCTGGGCCGCAGCTTCCGCGTCGGCGTGCGCTTCAAGACCAACTAATAAAAGATACAGACAGGAGGAACGGGGTGGGGGATCAGCGATCCTCCACCCTTTTTCTTGCCTGGATGTCTCCTTCACCCTCTCCGTTCGCTTCGAGCAGGTTCGAGCGCAGTCGAGAACCGTCCGTCGAGAAGCCGAAGCGAAACCATTCCCGACAAGCTCGAACCGAACGGACCTTTCTGAATACGCAATCGCCAAGCGCCATACAGCCTGATGCCGCGCTGTCCTACAGCCACGCAGATCCAATAGAATAAGGGCCGGGAAGCCTCCTTCCCAGCCCATCCACGCCATCATCAACACGTAACAAAATTACCGAATTTTATTCCAAAAAGTCGAATCTTGCGGGAAATATGCGAAGTTAAGCCGCCATTTTCCTATTTTCATCAGGAACAGCCGGCGGGCTTTGGCCGCAGCAACGCCCGCCCAGCGGCCGCGCCCGTCGTCTGGCTGTCGCTGACCGACAGCACCCCGTTGACGAACAGTCGCGACACGCCAACGCTCAATTCGCGCGGATGCACATAATCGGCGCGCGGCGCATACTGTGCCGGATCGATCACCACCACATCGGCATAGTAACCGGGCTTCAGATAGCCGCGATGGTCGACTTTATACATATCCGCCGTCGCCCCGGTCGACTGGCGCACAAAAGTCTGAAGGCTGATGACTGTTCGGTCTCGGACATAATTTTTATATTTTTCAGGGAAGGTCGCAAACATGCGCGGATGCCCGTCCGACCCGTCGGACGATGTCACGACCCAGGGCTGCTGCATGATCAGGTCCACATCCTTCTGCGCCATGTTGAAGGATGCGACGCCGGTCCCCTTGCCCTTCTTGCCCGGCTCATTCGTCTCGATGCTCTGGCGAATGATCCGCAGCGCCGCGTCACGCGGATCGACCTGCCACTCGCTCGCCACCTGCTCCAGCGTCTTGCCGGTCCAGGGAAAGCCCTGCGCGATCAGCAACAACGCCTTGGGTCCGCCGCGCCGCCGCATATTATTCTGCATCTCATCGCGGATTTTGCCCAGCGTTGCCGGATCGTCCAGCCGCTTCACCAGTGCCTCGCCGCCGCCGTCCACCGCCCATCCGGGCAGCAACGACGCATCCAGGCTCGATCCCGACGCCAACCAGGGATATTGATCGGCGGTCACATCCTGCCCCGCCTTGCGCGCCGCCTCGATCTCCGCGATCACCGCCGGCGCCTGTCCCTGCACATCGACGCCCAGCGCCTTGAGATGCGCGAAATGCACCGGCATCCCGGCCTGTTTGCCGATGGCAATCGCTTCCTTCACCGATCCCAGCAGGCCGATATTGTAACTGGACTCGTCCCGCTGATGGGTATCGTACAGCCCGCCCCGGATCGCTGCTTCCTTCGCCACCGCGACCACTTCATCCGTCTTGGCAAAGCTCTGCGGCGGATAGAAAAGCCCGGCCGAAAACCCCGTCGCGCCCTCGCACATGCCCTTGGCGACCAACGCCTTCATCCGGTCCAGTTCCTGCGCGTTCGGCGCGCGCGCATCATCGCCCAGCACCTGCTGCCGCACCCGGCCAAAGCCAATGAACGGCACGATATTGGTGCCGATGCCCGAAGCCTCCAGCTTCGTCGCATCCGCGCCAACGTCCGGCGTACCGAACCCGTCGACGCCGATCATCACCGTACTCACCCCCTGATCCAGCCAGGCGGCATTGACCCGCACCGCCTTGTCGGGCGATCGAATGAAGCTGTCGGCATGGGTATGCGCATCGATGAAGCCGGGCGCGACGATCATGCCCTTGGCGTCGATGACCTGCCCCGCCGTCATGTGCGCCTTGCGCCCGACATAGACGATCCGGTCGCCTTTCAGCGCCACGTCCCCGACATAGGGTTTGCCCGTGCCGCCATCATAGATGGTCCCGCCCCGGATCAGCACATCCGCCTTCTCGGCAGTGGCCGCCGTCCCCATGCCAGCCAGCGCGGTCAGTCCCCCCGCCAGCAACAGGGTCCGAAGGCGGCGCGAAGCGATGGAAGCGGGCATAAGCGGGGAAGTCCTTGGAAGGTGAGCCTTATCGGCAACATGGCCCCGATAAGTCGCGCCCGTCCAGTGCGCCCGGTTGCGCGCCCCATAACCCGATGTCATAGCGGGCCGTAGCCCAGCCGCCGTTAATGGCGCAGGACGGGCCGCAGCCAAAGGGGACAACGCCTATGAACCTGCGCCAGATCGAAATTTTCCACGCCGTCTATCTGCACGGCACGGTCAGCGCCGCCGCTCGCGCGCTCAACGTCTCGCAACCCGCCGTGACCAAGGTGCTGCGCCATGCCGAACGATCGATCGGCCTGCCGTTGTTCGAACGGGCCAAGGGCCGCCTGATCCCCACACAGGACGCCCGCACCCTCTTTGCCGAAGTTTCCGACATTCAGGATCGTGTTCGATCGCTGCGTCAGGCGGCGCAGAATATGCGCCACGGACGCGGCGCGCTGCTGCGCGTCTCCGCCCTCCCCTCGCTTGGCCTTGGCGCCATTCCCGATGCCGTCGCCCGCTTCCTGCGCGGGCATGAAGACATCATGTTCGATCTCCAGACGCTGCATCATGATGAAATGGTGCGCAAACTCTATGAGCGCGAAACCGATCTGGCGATCAGCTTCGAAGTGCCTTTGTCCGCCCCCGTCGCCCATCAGGTGATCGGAGAGGGCGAACTGGTCGTCCTCTATCGCGAGGAGGATATGCCCGACGCGCCCGGCCGCCTCCATCTGGACGAACTGCGCGATCAGAAATTCATCAGCCCGGTGCAGGGCGGACCGATCGGCCGCATGCTCTCCAGCGAGCTAAACCGGCTCGACGTCGAACTCGATGAAGTCGTGTCGGCCCGCACCTATTATATCGCTGCCGCGCTCGTCCGCGCCGGCGTGGGCATGGCGATCGTCGATAATTTCACCGCCCACGCCTCCACAGCGCTGGGCCTGTCGAGCCGCCCGCTTCAGCCCGCCATCACCTTCGACATCAACGCCGTCTATCTCCAGAACCGCCCGCCATCGAAGACCGCATCGGAATTTCTAGACCTGCTTTCTGAGGTGATTGAAAGCCTATAGCGTCAGGCTATAGCCTATGTGGGCCTTGCTATTGGGGCCGGACGCGGCGGCGCGATAAAGCGGACCTCTCATCAGCACAGGGTCCCCATTTCATGATCGCCACGCCCTATCTCCTCTATCTCGGCCACAGCAATGACGAGATCGGCATCAAGACCTCGCGCGGGCTGGCCGTGTTCCGCCCGGACATTTGCGTGGGCGAATTTCGCCATGACGATTGCGGCCTGACGCTGAACCTGCCCCGCATGGACTTTGCTGCCGCTTATGCCGCCGGCGCGCGCACGCTGGTTTTGGGCATCGCGAACGCCGGCGGCAAACTGGGCGAGGATCTGGTGCAGGATGCGCTCGCTGCGATGGAGGCCGGTCTAGACATCGCATCGGGTCTGCATCAGCGGCTGAAGGACGAACCCCGTCTGGTCGAAGCCGCCGTCCGCCTTGGCCGCGCCCTGCATGATGTGCGTGATCCGCGCCCCGACATTCCGGTCGGCAATGGCAAGAAGCGTGCGGGCAAGCGCCTGCTGACCGTCGGCACCGATTGTTCGGTGGGCAAGATGTACACCACCCTCTGCCTCGCCCGTGCGCTGGCCGCGCGCGGCGTGCCTGCCGATTTCCGCGCCACCGGCCAGACCGGCATCCTGATCGCGGGCGACGGCGTACCGCTCGACGCCGTGGTGGCCGACTTCATATCCGGCGCGATCGAACAGATTTCGCCTGATCGCCACGATGCTGGCTGGGATCTGATTGAGGGGCAGGGATCGCTCTTTCACCCCTCCTTCGCTGGCGTATCGACCGGCCTGCTCCACGGCGCCCAGCCCGACGCGCTGGTCCTGTGTCATGATCCGCTGCGCCGAAGCATGCGCGGCCTGCCGCACTATACTCCGCCCGGCCTTGCCGATTGTCTGGAAGCGAACCTGCGCACCGCGCGCCTGACCAACCCTGATGTGCGTGTCGTCGGCATTGCCCTGAATACCTCGGCCATGGATGAAGCCGATGCGATCGCTCTATGCGCCCGCACCGCGCAAGAGTTCGACTTGCCCTGTTCCGATCCCTATCGCATGGGTGTGGAGGCGATCCTCGACCGGCTGCTGGAAAGCGATGCCGCAACAGCCGCCACCGCCACGGAGACCGTCTAAGCCCCATGCCCCGCACGCTGACCGCCCTGGGGGAAAATTTCCCCCTCGCCACCCCCTTCCGCATTTCGCGCGGCGTCAAGACCGCTGCCGATGTCGTCACCGTCACCATCGCTGAAGGGGGGCGGGTCGGACGGGGCGAATGCGTCCCCTATCCGCGCTATGGCGAAAGCGTCGACAGCAGCATCGCCGAAATAGAGACGGTCCGGGATGCACTGGAACAGGGTGCCAGCCGGCGGGAACTGCTGGACCTGCTGCCGGCTGGCGCGGCGCGCAATGCCGTAGACTGCGCCCTCTGGGATCTGGAACTGAAACTGGCGGGCAGCGACATCGCTATTGCGCTGGGTCTGGCAAAACCCCTGGGTCCGATCGCGACGGCCATGACGGTCGGCCTCGACACGCCCGACGCCATGGGGCTGGCCGCCGCCGCGCTGGCCGATGTGCCGCTGATCAAGGTCAAGGTCGACCGCACCGATCCCGCCGCACAGCTGCGCGCCGTTCGGGCCGCCGCGCCATCCCCCCGCATGATCGTCGATCCCAATGAAAGCTGGACCATGGCGGAGGTCAGCGATCTTCAGGGCCTGATGCAGCAACTGCGCATCGACCTGCTGGAACAGCCGTTGCCCGCGCATGAAGATGGCGACCTCAATGGCTTTGCCTCCGCCATCCTGATCGCCGCCGACGAATCCATCCATGTCGCGAGTGATCTCGACAGCCTGCCCGATGGCTATGGCGTGGTGAATATCAAGCTGGACAAGGCCGGCGGCCTCACCGCCGCGCTCGATCTGGCGCAGGCGGCGCGCGCGCGCGGCCTTGGCGTCATGACCGGCTGCATGATCTGTTCGTCGCTGTCGATCGCCCCCGCCTGGGCGATTGCGGCGGACAGCGCCTTTGTCGATCTGGACGGGCCGCTCTGGTTGTCGGCGGATCGCGATGGCGGCGTGACCGGCGATCGCGGCCATCTGCTGCCGCCGCAGCCAGGCTTTTGGGGCGGGCTGTAGGCGCAGCCATGGCAGCAATCGCCCGCCGCTGGTTCGCCATTCCGCTCTGGCAGCGCGTGCTGGGCGGCCTCGTCATCGGCGTCCTGCTCGGCCTGTTCTGGCCGGCCGTCACGCCCTGGATCGTCTTTATCGGCGAATTGTTCGTCCGGCTGATCCGCATGCTGGTCGTCCCGATTGTCTTCGTGTCGATCGCATCGGGCGTGACGGCACTGGCCGACCCGCGTCGGCTGGGGTCGGTCGGCGGGCGCACCGTCCTGCTCTTTGCCTTTACCACCGCCTGCGCCGTATCGATCGGCATGGCGCTCGGCCTGCTGGTCGGCCCCGGCGCAGGCGCAGCGCTGGGCAAGGCGGTGCCGCATGCGCTGGGCGAGGCTAAATCGCTGCACGATCAACTGATGGGCATCGTCCCCGTCAATATCGTCCAATCGCTGGCCGATGGCGACATGCTGGCCATCATCTTTTTCGCCATCCTCTTCGGCTTTGGCGTCATCCTGGCCGGGGAAGACGGACGACCAATGGCCCGCATGCTGCAATCGGCAGGCCGCGTCCTCTTCCACCTCGTCCGCATCGTCATGGAAATCACGCCCTTCGGCGTACTCGCGCTGATCGCCAAGGCGGTGGCGGACAATGGCGTCGCCGTCTTCACCAATATCGGCTGGCTGGCGCTCTGCGTCCTGCTGGGGGTGATCGCGCAAATGCTGATCGTCCATCTGCCGCTCATCCGGCTTGTCGCACGCCTCTCCGTTCGCCGCTTCTTCCGCGCCGCAGTCGACCCGCTGCTGGTCGCTTTTTCCACCGCTTCCTCGGCCGCTACCCTGCCCGTGGCGCTTCGGGTCGCGCAGGAAGATTTGCGGATCGATCCGGCGGTCGCCTCCACCGTGCTGCCGATCGGCGCCAGCATCGGCAAGGACGGCACCGCCATGTATGTCGGCCTGCTCAGCATTTTCAGTCTTCAGGCGCTGGGCGTGCATCCTGATCCCACGATGCTGGCGATCATGCTGCTGACCGGATCGCTCGCCGCCTTCGGCACGGCGCCGATTCCGTCGGCTTCGCTGTTCATGCTGGCCGCCGTGCTCTCGGCCGTGGGCATTTCCCCCGAACAGACGGCGCTGGTGGTGGGCTTCGTCCTGCCGTTCGATCGCCTGCTTGACATGACCCGCACCGTGGCCAGCGCCAGCGCCAACCTGACCGTCACCGCCGTCGTCGCAGGGCATACAGCCAGATAAAAGAAAGGGCCGCGCTTCCGGGAAGCGCGGCCCTCTCCATGCCTTCAACCGGCTTTCGCCTTACAGCTTGCCCGTAAGCTCCGGCACGACCTTGAAGAGGTCGCCGACCAGGCCGATGTCCGCGACCTGGAAGATCGGGGCGTCCTCATCCTTGTTGATGGCGATGATGGTCTTGCTGTCCTTCATGCCCGCCAGATGCTGGATTGCGCCGGAAATGCCGACGGCAACATAGACTTCGGGGGCCACGATCTTGCCAGTCTGGCCAACCTGATAGTCATTGGGCACATAGCCCGCATCGACCGCCGCGCGCGATGCGCCGACCGCCGCGCCCAGCTTGTCAGCCAGCGGGAAGATCACTTCCTCAAAGGTCGGGCCATCCTTCAGAGCGCGACCGCCCGAAACGATGATCTTCGCGCTGGTCAGTTCAGGGCGCTCCAGCTTGGCGATTTCCGCGCCGACGAAGGAAGAGATGCCCTTGTCGCCAGTCGAGGACACGGCCTCGACCGTGCCGGAACCGCCTTCGCGCTCAGCCTTCTCGAACGCCGTACCGCGCACGGTGATGACCTTCTTGGCATCCTTGCTCTTGACCGTCGCAATCGCGTTACCGGCATAGATGGGGCGCGTGAACGTGTCTTCGCTCTCCACCGACAGGATGTCGCTGATCTGCATCACGTCGAGCAGTGCCGCGACCCGCGGGGCGATATTCTTGCCATTGCTGGTGGCCGGCGCGACGAAAGCGTCGTGGCTGGCCATAAGGTCGACGATCAGCGGCGCGACATTTTCCGGCAGCGCATGGCCAAAAGCCGCGTCGTCGGCGACATGGACCTTGCCCACGCCGGCGATCTTGGCGGCTTCGGCGGCCACGCCATCGACGCCAGCGCCAGCGACGATCAGATGCACTTCACCCAGCTTTGCAGCGGCGGTGACGGCTGAAAGGGTCGCGTCCTTGACCGCGCCGCCTTCATGTTCAACCCAGACAAGTGTCTTGCTCATGCTGCAACTCCCAGAGCCTTGAGTTTCGCGACCAGTTCATCAACATCGGCCACCTTCACGCCGGCCGACCGCTTGGCCGGTTCGGAAACCTTCAGCGTCTCCAGACGCGGCGCTATGTCGACGCCATAATCGGCAGGCGCCTTGGTCGCGAGCGGCTTGGCCTTGGCCTTCATGATGTTGGGCAGCGAGGCATAGCGCGGTTCGTTCAGGCGCAGGTCGGTGGTGATGATCGCCGGCGTGTTGAGCTTCACCGTCTCCAGACCGCCATCGACTTCGCGGGTCACGCTGACCTTGTCGCCTTCAACTTCCACCTTCGACGCGAAGGTGCCCTGCGGCAAGCCCAGCAGCGCGGCCAGCATCTGGCCGGTCTGGTTGCTGTCATCATCGATCGCCTGCTTGCCCAGGATGATCAGGCCAGCGCCTTCCTCTTCCTGCACCTTGGCGAGCAGCTTGGCCACGCCCAGCGGTTCGACTTCATCGTCGGTCTGGATCAGGATCGCCCGGTCCGCGCCCATGGCCAGCGCCGTGCGCAGCGTTTCCTGCGCCTTCGCCACGCCGATCGACACCGCGACGACCTCGGTCGCCACGCCCTTTTCCTTCAGGCGAATGGCTTCCTCGACCGCGATCTCGTCAAACGGGTTCATGCTCATCTTGACGTTCGCCAGTTCGACGCCCGTACCATCCGCCTTCACCCGCGGCTTCACATTATAGTCGATCACCCGCTTCACGGGCACAAGGATCTTCATTTCAACATCCTCCTTATCAAACAACAAATTCCCAAACGGGAACGAGGGCGCGGGCAGCCCGTAACCGGACTACCCGCACCCCTTTGGTGTATCGTTCAGGCGAGGTGAGCGATCAGGCCGCCTTCCTCACTTCCGCGACGATCTTCTTGGCCGCGTCGCCCAGATCGTCCGCCGGGACGATGGGAAGACCCGAATTGGCCAGAATGTCCTTGCCCTGCTGGACGTTGGTGCCTTCCAGACGGACGACCAGCGGAACCGACAGGTTCACTTCCTTGGCGGCGGCGACGATCCCATTGGCAATGATGTCGCACTTCATGATGCCGCCGAAGATGTTGACCAGAATGCCCTTCACCGCCGGATCCTTCAGGATGATCTTGAAGGCAGCCGTCACCTTCTCGGTGGTGGCGCCGCCACCCACGTCCAGGAAGTTGGCGGGGAATTCGCCGTTCAGCTTGATGATGTCCATCGTCGCCATGGCCAGGCCCGCGCCGTTCACCATGCAGCCGATGTTGCCGTCCAGCTTGATGTAGGCCAGGTCGTACTTCGACGCTTCGACTTCGGCCGCATCTTCTTCGGTCAGGTCGCGCAGTTCGGCGATGTCCTTGTGGCGGAACATGGCGTTGCCGTCGAAGCCGACCTTGGCGTCCAGAACCAGCAGGTTGCCCTGCTCGGTCAGCGCCAGCGGGTTGACTTCGATCTGCTCGGCGTCGGTGTCGAGGAACGCGGCGTAGAGCGACGCGGCAACCTTCGAAGCCTGCTTGGCCAGATCGCCGGTCAGGCCCAGCGCGTTGGCAACGGCGCGGCCGTGGTGCGGCTGGAAGCCCGAAGCGGGATCAACCGAGAAGCTGTGGATCTTTTCCGGGGTCGAATGGGCGACCTCTTCAATGTCCATGCCGCCTTCGGTCGACACGACGAAAGCGATGCGGCTGGTGGCACGATCGACCAGCAGCGCCAGATAGAATTCCTTGGCGATGTCGGCGCCGTCGGTGATGTACAGACGGTTGACCTGCTTGCCCGCTTCGCCGGTCTGGATGGTGACCAGCGTGTTGCCCAGCATGTCGGCCGAATGGGCCTTCACTTCGTCCAGGTTGAAGGCAAGGCGAACGCCGCCCTTGGCTTCGGGAGCCAGCTCCTTGAACTTGCCCTTGCCGCGGCCACCAGCGTGGATCTGCGACTTCACGACATAAAGCGGCCCAGGCAGCTTCTTTGCGGCTTCGACAGCCTCTTCGACCGTGAAGGCAGCATAGCCGGCAGCGATCGGCGCGCCATACTTGGCCAGCAATTCCTTGGCCTGATATTCGTGAATGTTCATGGGAACGCCCGTCCTTGTTGCGTTGAACCTGATGGTCAGGGGCTAAGCACAGGCGGATTCGGCGCGCCAGCAGATTTTGCAAAATCACTTTGCAAAATTGCAAAACTAAAGACGCGCCAAAGCGGCTTATTGTGAAATGACGGAGGGATGCGGACTATAGGGCGCAGCGCAACGCCGCACCGCTCGTCACCGCAAAAATCTCTGGATCCTTGAGCGCACGGACCTTGTGCAGCAACCGTTCGATCGTCATTTCTTCCATGTGAGACTTGCGGAGCGACGCCAGCGACTGGAGGCGACGCAACTGGGTCAGGCTCAACTCATCGGCCATCCGCTTTGCCATGCATCCGGCCATTTTCGGCGGCAGCCCGGCTTCCTCCAGCCCTGATCGAAGGCGTGATTCGGGCGACAAGGATGTGCAGGAAGGAAGCAGCACGATGGCCGCGACCAGCGCGACAAGAGAAGAAATGCGGATCATGGATATTCCCATGGCCACAGGCGGCTGAACGAAGGATAAATAAGCCGCTTCGCAAAGGAAAAATCCATGTTCGATCGCATTTTCGCCGCCCTGTCACACCGCGTCGCCAACTGGGCCGGGCAGCCGGCCGCCTTCATTCTGGCCTTGGCTACCGTCATCATCTGGGTGACGACAGGGCCGCTCTTCCATTATTCGGACACATGGCAACTGGTCATCAACACCGGCACGACCATCGTTACCTTTCTGATGGTGTTCCTGATCCAGAATGCACAAAATCGGGACGGTTCGGCCATTCAGGCCAAGCTGGACGAATTGATCCGCGCGATCGACGCCGCGCGAAACGACTTTATCGGCATCGAGCACCTTACCGAGGCGGAGCTTCAGCGGATCAAGGCTGTGCTGGAAAAGGAGTGCGGAGACGACGAAACCCATCGCCTAGCGATCGAGAGACTGATCGCTAGGCGATAAGGCAACGCTCAGGAGCGCTTGCGCTATTCAGTGCGCGAGCGCCACCAGCCGCTGGTTCTCACGCCTGTAAGCGTCAACTCGATCCGTATAGCTGCGCGCCAGACTTTCATAAGCGGCCTTCCCACCCGGGGAACGACTATCCTGCGCCCGCATCAGTGACACCTGCTGACGATGCAGCAGATAATTCACGTCCATCTCCATATTCGCCCTCCTCCCGCATATTCAAGAGTTTGGTCGACTGCCTGCCCCTCCGCTTCGACTCGTGGCAGTGCAGGGGAATTCTATCATCGGTCGGGCCATTATCCTAATCGACTGACACAGCCGAACCCGGTGGCGGGCCAGTCCAACGCAAGAAGATGACGCACAACCGCACTGATGCGGCCACTTCATCGGCATGAGAGGCCGTGTGGCATAACTATGACGCTCCCCCTTCCCAGACTTCAGGACGGTCGACCCTAACATCCTTTCGCCATCCACCACCCAAAAATCATGGCAGTTTATTAAACATGGCGAAGTGATATTTTCACCGAAACTGCCATCGTCCACATGATGGCAATCTGCAATATTGCTCTTCCCCCTCAGCCTAAGCGAAAAATTCTTGGAAGCAGCCTGCGCAACTGTCATCCTTCCGGTAATTGGGGGGCAAGACCATGGGGGACTGGCTGCTGACGGCGTTGTTGACGCTGTATCGCGAATGCCTGCTGTTGGCTGTTGTCGGCCTGGCGATCGGCGGCATCGATGATTTCCTGATCGACATCCTCTACCTTTGTCGCAAATCATGGCGCGACATGATGGTCTATACGCGCCATCGCCGCATGACGACGGCGACCTTGCCTCCGTCATCGCAGCCGGGCTCCATCGCTGTCTTCATACCCGCCTGGCGTGAATCCGACGTCATCGGCCCCATGTTGCGCCACGCCCTGTCCTGTTGGCGGCATGGCGATTATCGCATCTTCGTCGGCGTCTATCCCAATGACCTGGACACGATCGCAGCATTGGCGCCGATCGCCCGGGATGATCCTCGCATCATCCTGGGCGTCAATCCCCATCCCGGCCCCAGCACCAAGGCCGATTGCCTGAACATATTGTGGCGCGCCATGCGCGCCAGCGAAACAACGCAAGGGCGCCCCTATAAGGCCGTTTTGCTGCACGATGCAGAGGACGTGGTCCATAGCGACGAAATTCGTCTTTTCGACTTCATGATTGATCGGTTCGACATGGTGCAACTGCCGGTGCTGCCACTGACCGGACGCGGCGGATGGCTGCGACGCGCCATCACCAACCATTATTGTGATGAGTTCGCAGAAAGTCATGGGAAAAGCCTGTCCGTGCGGGAAGCGCTGGGCGCTTCCATTCCGTCGGCGGGTGTCGCCTGCGCTTTCGAGCGACAGATGTTGGGGCGTCTGGCGTCCGCCACCCATGGCGGCCCGTTCGACCCGTCGTCCCTGACCGAAGATTATGAGGCCGGATTGCGGATCAGGCAGATGGGCGGTCGAGGCGCCTTCGTCCGGATGCGGGACCAACATGGCGATCTGGTCGCGACCCGCGAATATTTCCCGGACAGCATCGACTCGGCCGTTCGCCAGAAGGCGCGCTGGATGATCGGCATTTCGCTCGCCGGATGGGACCGGATGGGCTGGCAAGGCGGTCCGGCCGAATGGTGGATGCGCATTCGAGACCGGCGCGCCGCCATCGCGGCGCTCATACTGTGTGCAGCCTATCTTGCCTTCATCCTTGCGCTGATCCTTGGCGCTATGGGTCTGTTCATGCCCATGCCCGCCCTGTCGCTGCCGCCGCTGATCGACACCCTGCTCTCGCTCACGCTGGCCCTGATGTTATGGCGCGTCGCGATGCGGGCCATTTTCGTCACCCGCGCCTATGGCTGGCGATACGGACTTGGATCCATCCCCAGGACATTCGTCGCCAACGGCATCGCTATCTTGGCGGCGCGGCGCGCGCTGTGGCTTTATGCCCGATCGCTGCTGGGCATGGCTCTGGTCTGGGACAAGACACAGCATCGTTTCCCCGACCTGAAGACCGATCCATGAGGGCGCCGGCCACCGGGCGCCCTTTCCGTTTCTTTGGACTGGCGATGATCGCCTGGATCGCCATCCGCTTCGGCGGCATCGACGCCCCCATCCTTGTCCATGGAACAATGCCCCGGCCCGATCGCATTCCGATACCGACTGTCGCGCCCATGCCCTTCGCCGCAGCAGCCATGCTGACGCCGATGCGCAGGCAGCGATCGATTGCCCCGTTCCATCGAAGTTCGTCGGGCTACCCATCGCACGCGCCGCGCCGTACTTCCATGCCTCCCCTTGCCGCGATCAATCTGCGCGACTTCATGTCCGAGGTCACGGATTTCGCCGGCGACCATATATCGTCCACGCCGGCATGGAGCCATTCCGCATTTCCCGCCGCCACACCTCCCCCGTCCCTGCCCCGACAACCGCCGGATCGCTGGCGGGTCGGCGCATGGCTGTTGTGGCGGGCGGGCAGTGGCGCGCCCGCTGGCTCCATCGCGGCCAGCCGCCTTGGCGGGTCACAGGCCGGGCTGCGTGTGGACTATGAACTGACGCCAGACAAGAACAGCCGCGTCACCGCCTATGCACGCGTCAGCCGCGCGCTCGACCATCCTTCCGCCCCGGAAGCGGCGACCGGCCTTGCCGTCCAGCCCGTCCACCAGATTCCCGTCAGCCTCGCGATGGAAAGGCGCATCGCGCTGGGCGCGGGCGGGCGCAACGCCAACAGCCTGATGGCCTTCGGCGGCTTCAACACGACCCGGATCGCCCGAGGGGTCGAAGCGGAAGGCTACGCGCAGGCGGGCATTGTCGGGTTTCGCAACCGGGACGCCTTTGTCGATGGCAAATTGTCGGTCCTCACACCGCTGCCCGGCCTGCCGATCCGGGCTGGCGCATCCGTTTCCGGCGGCGCGCAGCCCGCTGCAGGGCGGCTTGACATTGGCTCCGAACTTCAGATGCGCCTTCCTCGGATACCCGCCCGCCTCTCGATCGAATGGCGGCACCGTATCGCGGGCCATGCCCGCCCCGGCAGCGGCCTTGCCATCACACTGGCTGCCGATTTTTGATCGGACCGCAAGACAGCGGCTTTATATTATGGCCATTTGTCTTTACCCCGATCCGGCATGGATCTGTACCTGCCCATCGCCAACCTGTCGGTCAACGCCCTGGTCATCATCGGACTGGGCGGCGTGGTCGGCTTGCTGTCCGGCATGTTCGGCGTAGGCGGCGGCTTTCTGACCACGCCGCTGCTGATCTTCTACGGCATTCCTCCTACCGTCGCGGCCGCATCGGCGGCATCGCAGGTCACGGGCGCCAGCGTATCGGGCGTGGTGACTCACATGTCGCGCGGCACGGTGGATTTCCGCATGGGCGGCGTACTGATCGCCGGTGGCGTGGGCGGCGCAGGTCTTGGCGTGCTGATCTTCCGGCTGCTTCAGCATCTGGGGCAAATCGATACCGTCATTGGCATCCTTTATGTGCTGATGCTCGGCGGCATCGGCGCGCTGATGGCCAAGGAATCGATCCAGGCGCTGATCGCGCTCAAGACCGGCCGTCGTCCCGCGGCGCGCAAACGCCGGCACCACCCGCTGGTCGCCGCCTTGCCGATGCGCTGGCGCTTCTATCGCTCGGGACTTTACATATCTCCGCTCGCCCCCCTGCTGCTGGGCATGGCAACCGGCATATTGACGATGTTGCTGGGCGTGGGCGGCGGCTTCATTCTGGTGCCGGCTATGCTCTATCTGCTGGGGATGACCACCCAGTCGGTAGTGGGCACATCCTTGTTCCAGATATTGTTCGTCACCATGGCAACAACCATGATGCACGCCATGACCACAAAGGCGGTCGATCTGGTGCTGGCCATGCTGCTGCTGGTCGGCAGCGTCACCGGCGCGCAGGTCGGCACACGCCTTTCCATGACTATCCGGCCGGAATATCTGCGCATCCTGCTGGCCGCGATCGTGCTGCTGGTTGCCGCCCGGATGGCATTGGGGTTGGGCTGGCGCCCCGATGAAATCTACACGATCGAGGTCCACTGATGCATCGGCGGCGCCTGATCGGATTGCTGGCGGCTGCCTGGGGCCTGAGCGCCGCAGATGAACCCACGCTGGTTCCCGACGTGTCGCAACGCGAAGTGGAAATCCAGTACAGCTTCACAGGCGCCGACCTGCTGCTGTTCGGCGCGATCGTCTATCCCGATGGTCGCCGTCCGGAACGCCCCGCCGATATCGTCGTCGTGCTCAAGGGGCCGGAACAATCGATCACCATGCGCGAGAAGCAGAAGGTGGCTGGCATCTGGGTCAATGCCGATACGGCCCAATTCCGCTCCGCTCCCAGCTTTTACGCCATGGCATCGTCGCATCCGATCGACAGGATCGTCGATGAACGCACCGCCGCCATCTATGAACTGGGCGTCGACAAATTGCAGCTTTCCCCCTCCTCGCTCAACGAAAGCGCGGAATTGTCACGCTTTCAGGATGGGCTGGTCGACCTGCGCTCGCGTGCCGGCCTGTTCGTGGAAAAGCCGGGAACGGTCGAGATCACGGATGGCGTCCTTTATCGCGCCCGCCTGCCGCTGTCGGCGCGTGTGATTGTGGGCGACTATACGGCCGAAACCTTCCTGGTGCAGGATGGGCGGGTGGTGGCGGCTGCGGTGCGCGACATCACCGTGCGCAAATCCGGTTTCGAACAGTTCATGGCCAGCGCTGCCGAAAACTGGTCCTTCATCTATGGACTGGCGGCAATCGCACTGGCTGTTGGCATGGGTTGGGCCGCAGGAGCCGTCGCCCGCCGTATCTGACCCCAGCGCCTGATGAAGCAACAGGCGTTGCCGCCGCATATTTGGCGACAGGGAGTGGACACTCCCGACTCCCTTACCTATATACCGAGCGGTATGAAAAGCGCAGCCGAACCTGTCACCAGAGGACGTCCCCGGGAATTTGATCCCGAGGAGGCGTTGTCGGCGGCCTTGCAGGTCTTCTGGACGCGTGGCTATGAAGGGGCCTCGCTGGCGGAACTAACCGAAGCGATGGGCATCACCAAGCCCAGCCTCTATGCCTGTTTCGGCAATAAGGAAGCCTTGTTTCACAAGGCGCTCGACCTCTATGAGCGCGACAAGCTTTGCTATATGCGTTCAGCCATGGAAGAGCCTACGGCGCGGGCCGTGGCGGAACGCCTGCTGCGCGGCACGCTGCAAATTCAGACGGGCGGCAATGATCCGCGCGCCTGCCTGGGCGTCATCAGCATGGTCGCCTGCACCACGCAGGCGGAATCGATCAAGAGCGATGTGATCGCGCGCCGCGCTTCATCCGACAAGGCGCTGGTCGAGCGGCTGGAGCGGGCCAGAGCCGAAGGCGATCTGCCCGCCGGCGTCGAGCCGGCTGCCCTTGCAAGCTATGTCATGGCGGTGATGCAGGGCATGGGCGTTCAGGCCAGCGCCGGCGCCACTCCGGCCCAACTGGAGCAACTGGTCGAAACGACCATGGCGATGTGGCCGACAAACTGAACTGTCTCAAACCGCTCATTCAGCCGCGATAGAGAAAATTTTACCAAGCGGTACAGAAAGCGGTTGACGCAATGCAGCATTTCATTATATACCGATAAGTATGAAATCCGGTTGAGGCGTCGCCCTCGAAGGAGGCTCCATGCATATTATCTGTACACGCTAATCGACTGACATCGATCGCGCGACGTGCCTGCGTACGTCCGCGACATTCTTCATCGTCTGGCCATGGCGGTCGGGGTGCGCCCTGACGCCTGCGGCCTGCGCAATCCTGTAGCCAATAGGGTTCGGGAAAGGACTGTGTGTGCCCATCAACGGGCGTGGGCCGCCGGATTGCGTCCAAATCAGGGGACTGGATCATGGCCTATATCGATTTTGCCCAGCCGCTGCCGGCGGTTGGGGACGGCATCTCCTTGCCTGCGATCCGGGAGCGGATCAGGGCGGTCGCCACCGGCTTTTCGCCAATGGAATGGCAGATCGTGCAGCTTGCGCGCACCGATGGCCGCGCGTCGCTGCGTGAGCCGGGCCGCTGGTCGCGTCTGAAGGCCATGATCTTTGGCCCCCAGCCGCATTTCAAACTGGCGGACGGAAAGCTGGAAGCGCTGCGTCGGCTCGCGGTCGAAGCCTGGTATGAAGGCTTTGCCGTCCGCCCCTCCGCCATTCGTGACTTTAAAATGGCCGGTTTCAGCGAAGGGCAGCTCGAAACGCTGCTGACCGCCGTGAATGCCGAACGCCACAATGCCAAAGGGACTTACGCATGAACATGATCGCGAAGATCGACACCGATGTGGCGGGCGGCGTGGCGCGCGCCGGCACCGGACGCTGGCGCACCCGGCATATGGCCTGGGCGGCGCTGGGCCTTGCCGTTCTGGGCGGGGGCGCATGGAAATATCTGGGCCAGTCCGAAGCGCAGGCCTCGGCCGCGCCGCTGGCGGCGGTGGGCGTATCCGCCCCCCTCGCCCGCAGCGTGACGCAGTGGGATGATTATGTCGGCCGCTTTGCCCCCAGCCAGACGGTGGAAATCCGTCCGCGCGTATCGGGCGCTGTGACGGCCATTCACTTCCGCGATGGCGATTTCGTCCGTCAGGGGCAGTTGCTCTTCACCATTGATCAACGCCCCTTCCTCGCCGCCCTTGCCGAAGCGCGGGCAAGCAGCGCATCGGCCCGCAGTGCGCTGCTGCTGGCGCAAAATGATTATGCCCGCGTCCAGCGGCTGAGCGGCGACGAGGCCGTATCTGCCAGCGAGGTGGATGCGTTGCGCTCTCGCCTGCAGGCAGCGCAGGCCGCCCTTGCAGGCGCGCAGGCGCGCGAACGCAGCCGGGCGCTGGACGTCGAGTTTACGCAGGTTCGCGCCCCAATTTCGGGCCGCGTTTCCGACCGCCGCGTCGACATCGGCAATCTGGTCGCCGGCGCGGAAGGTACGGGCGCGACTCTGCTGACCACGGTCAACAAGCTCGATCCCATCTATTTCAACTTCGATGCGTCCGAAGCCCTGTACCTGAAGTCGCAACGCGACAAGGGAGCGGAAGGCGCGGTCGAAGTGCGCTTGCAGGATGAGGCCGACTATAATCATCAGGGCCGGCTCGACTTCACCGACAATGGGCTTGATCCACGGTCTGGCACGATCCGCATTCGCGCCGTTTTCGACAATCCGGGCAATTTCCTGACCCCGGGACTGTTCGGCAATATGCGCCTCGCCAATGGCGGCAAGGCCAATGCCCTGCTGGTCCCGGACGAGGCGATCCAGTCGGATCAGGCGCGCAAGACTGTGCTGGTGGTGGACAAGGACGACAATGTGACGGCCAAGCCGGTCGAGCTTGGTCCGATCGTCGACGGGTTGCGCATCATCCGTTCGGGCCTCAGCCCCCAGGATCGGGTGATCGTGTCCAACCTTCAGGCGGCCATGCCCGGCGCGAAGGTGGCGGTGAAGCCGGCCACGATCCGGCCAGCCCCCGCGCCGGTCACGCCGGTCGACAGCGCGGCCCCGGTGGCGGCGCAGGCGACCTTCTCCCGGTAAGTTTTACCACCCTCCGTTCGGGCTGAGCCTGTCGAAGCCCTGCACTTCTTGAAGAAAAGTGCAGCCCTTCGACAAGCTCAGGGCGAACGGAAGAAGAGTGAACTTCCAAGACATTCTCTTGCCCGTGATCCGGCCTCGCCGGATCGCGCGGCATCCCTTTCGCTCGCAAAGGACGATCCGATGCGCTTTTCCCGTTTCTTCATCGACCGGCCGATCTTCGCCGCCGTGATCGCGGTGGTCATCACCGTGGTCGGCGCGCTGGCCTTCATCGGCCTGCCGGTGTCCCAATATCCTGACATCGTCCCCCCCACGGTCACGGTGTCCGCCCAATATCCCGGCGCATCGGCGGAAACGGTCGCGTCGACCGTGGCCGCGCCGATCGAACAGGAAATCAACGGCGTCGACGACATGCTCTACCAGAGCAGCCAGTCGACCGGCGACGGCAAGGTCGTCATCACCGTCACCTTCAAGATCGGCACCGACCTCGACGCAGCGCAGGTGCTGGTGCAGAACCGCGTCGCCGTCGCCACGCCCCGCCTGCCCGAAGAAGTGCAACGCCTTGGCGTCGTGACGCGCAAGACCACGCCCGAATTCCTGATGGTCGTGAATTTGCAGTCGCCCGACGGCACGTTCGATCGCGACTATATCTCCAACTATGCGCTGACGCAGGTGCGGGACCGGCTCGCCCGGCTCGACGGCGTGGGCGATGTCCAGATGTTCGGATCGCGCGACTATGCGATGCGCATCTGGATCGACCCCGACCGCGCCGCCGCGCTGGACCTGACCGCAGGCGAGATCGTGTCCGCCCTGCGCGCGCAGAATGTGCAGGTATCGGCCGGCTCGATCGGTCAGCCGCCCTATGACCGTGGCGAAGCCTTCCAGCTTGGCGTGGAAATGCAGGGGCGCCTGAATACGCCGGCGCAGTTCTCGGACATTGTGATCCGGTCCGACGCAGACGGCCGCCAGGTGCGCGTGCGCGACGTTGCCCGCGTCGAACTGGGCGCACAGGATTATGGCACCAACACCTATCTGTCGAACAAGCCCACCGTCGTCATCGCGACGATGCAGCGCCCCGGCTCCAACGCGCTCGACGCGGCGGAGAAGGTGAAGGCGGAGATGGAGCAACTGTCCAAGCGCTTTCCCAAGGGCCTGGAATATAGCATCATCTACAACCCGACCGAATTTATCAGCCAGTCGATCGACGCCGTCTATCACACGCTGATCGAGGCGGTGCTGCTGGTCGTGCTCGTCATTTTGGTCTTCCTGCAAAACTGGCGCGCGGCGATCATCCCGATCATCGCTATCCCGGTGTCGCTGATCGGCACGGCGGCGATCCTTGCAGGCCTTGGCTACTCCCTCAACAATCTGTCGCTCTTCGGCCTGGTCCTCGCCATCGGCATCGTCGTCGACGACGCCATCGTCGTGGTCGAAAATGTCGAGCGCAATATCGAGCATGGCATGTCGCCGCTGGAGGCCGCGCGCGTCTCCATGGATGAGGTGTCGACCGCGCTGATCGCCATCGTGCTGGTGTTGTGCGCGGTATTCGTGCCGACGCTCTTCATCACCGGCATTTCGGGCGCCTTCTACCAGCAGTTCGCCGTCACCATCTCGACCGCGACCGTCATCTCGCTGATCCTGTCGCTTACCCTGTCGCCGGCCGCCGCCGCCCTGCTTTTGAAGCCCAAGCACGGCCCGCGCGACCGCAGCGGCGATCCGGTCTGGCGGCAGAAGCTGGGCGTGGCCGTCGATGCGTTCAACACCGGTTTCGACCGGATGAGCGCAGGCTATGGCCGCCTCACCCGCTTCCTCGTTGCTCGTCCCAAGAAGATGCTGCTGACCTATGCCGGCCTGATCGCCGCCACCATCGCCCTGTTCTGGGTGACGCCCGGCGGCTTCATCCCGGCGCAGGACCAAGGCTATTTCCTGGCCGTCGTGCAACTGCCCTCCGGCGCATCGCTGGAACGCACGGACAAGGTGACGCGCGAAGTCGCGGCGAAGATCCTGCCGATCAAGGGCCTGCGCGGCGCGGTGATGTTCGCCGGCTTCCATGGCCCGTCGCAGACGCAGGCGCCCAACAGCGCGGCGATCTACTTCCCCTTCAAAAGCTTTGCCGAACGTAAGGAGGAAAGCGTCACCTATGCCGGCATCATGGAACAGGCGAACAAGGCGGTCGCAGGCTATGACAAGGCGCGCATCCTGCTCGTCCCCCCGCCGCTCATCCAGGGCATCGGCTCGGCCGGCGGCTATCGGATGATGCTGGAGGACCGGGAGGATCGCGGCTACGCCGAACTGAACAAGGTGGCGCAGGACATGATCGCCAAGGCGAACCAGTCCCCCAGCCTGGCCATGGTCTACACCCTGTTCGACGTCGGCACGCCGCGCGTCTATGCAGACGTCGACCGGCGCAAGGCCGACCTGCTGGGCGTGCCGCCCGAGCGCATCTTCGAAGCGATGCAGGTCTATCTGGGGTCGGCGTTCGTCAACGACTTCAACCTGCTGGGCCGCACCTATCGCGTGACCGCGCAGGCCGATGCCGAACATCGCGGCACGGTGGCGGACATCGCCAACCTCAAGACCCGGTCGAACAGCGGCCAGATGGTGCCGATCGGCTCCGTCTCCACCTTCAAGGACAAGACTGGTCCCTATCGCGTGGTCCGCTACAACCTGCTGCCGGCGGTGGAGATCGATGGCGACACGGCGCCGGGCTATTCGTCGGGTCAGTCGCTGACCACCATGGAGAAGTTGGCTGCCGCAGCCCCTGCCGGTTACAGCGGCGAATGGACGGGCGTCGCCTATCAGCAGGTCAGCGCGGGCAACACCGCCGGGCTTGTCTTCGGCATGGCGGTCTTCTTCGTCTTCCTTGTACTGGCGGCGCAATATGAAAGCCTGACGCTGCCGCTGTCGATCATCCTGATCGTGCCGATGTGCCTGTTCGCGGCCATGCTGGGCGTGAACCTGCGCGGAATGGACAATAATATCCTGACGCAAATCGGTCTGGTCGTGCTGATCGCGCTTGCTGCGAAGAACGCCATCCTGGTGGTCGAATTCGCCAAGCAGGCGGAAGAGGAACAGGGCCTGTCGACAGTCGAAGCCGCCGTTCAAGCCGCACAAACCCGTCTGCGCCCGATCCTGATGACCAGCTTCGCCTTCATTCTGGGTGCGGTGCCGCTGGTGATCGCGACCGGCGCTGGGGCGGAACTGCGGCAGGCGCTGGGCACGGCTGTGTTCTTCGGCATGGCCGGTGTTACCGCCTTCGGCCTGCTCTTCACCCCCACCTTCTATGTCGTGTGCCGTGCGCTGGGCGATCGCTTCGCCCGCCGCCGGCCCGGAGCCGGCCATGATGGGGCCGAACCTGCCTTGCAACCGGCCGAATGAGGAATAGAGACATGACACGCAACTTCATTGCCCTGTTGCTCGGCGCCAGTGCGCTCACGGCCTGTGCCGCCGGGCCGGATTACAAGGTGCCCGCCACGCCGACCGCCGCCCCCTTCATCGGGGCGGCGAGCCCGGCGGTCAGCGCCGCCGCCGCGCAGGATCGTTGGTGGACGCTCTATAATGATCCGCTGCTCGACAGCCTTGTCGGCGATGCGCTGGCCGCCAATACCGACCTGCGCGTGGCGGTGGCGCGGATCGAGAAGGCACGGGCATCGCTGCGCGGCGCGAAATCCGATCGTCTGCCGCAGACCAGCCTTGGCGCGTCCGCCGTGCGCAGTCGCACATCAGCAGCGCAATCCCTGCCGGGTATCGATCGCGAAAACACGATTTACGATGGCGGGTTAGACATCAGCTACGAAGTCGACCTGTTCGGTCGGGTAAAGCGCGGCGTGGAAGCGGCACGCGGTGACTATGCAGCCGCACAAGCCGATGCCGATGGCGTGCGCGTGGCGGTGATCGCCGATACGGTGCGCGCCTATCTGGACGTGACCGCCACGGCGGAACGGCTGGCGGTCGCCCAGCGCACCGTGGACCTGCTCGACCAGTCCGTCCGTATTACCGGCGCGCGTTTCGACGCAGGGCGATCGGACCGGCTGGACGTCATCCGCGTGACGACACTTCGGGAACAGCAGAAGGCGGCCATTCCGGCCTTGCTGGCAGACCGGGACGCAGCGCTCTTCCGTCTCGCCACGCTGACCGGTCGGACACCGCAGGATTTGCCCGATACGGTGCGGGCTGCGATCCGCACGCCGCAACTCTCGCTGCCGATCCCGGTGGGCGACGGACAGGCGCTGCTGGCGCGGCGGCCCGACGTGCGCGCGGCCGAACGGCGGCTGGCGGCGGATACCGCTCGCATCGGCGTGGCGACGGCGGACCTTTATCCCCGCATCACGCTGGGCGGATCGATCGGCACGACGGCGCTGGGCGGCGGCAATCTGTTCGGTGGCGGACCGCTTAACTGGGTACTGGGACCGCTGATCAGTTGGGCCTTCCCCAATCAGAAGGCCATTCGCGCCCGGATTGGTTCGGCGGAGGCGGACAGTGCCGCAGCCCTCGCCACCTTCGACGGCACGGTGCTACAGGCGCTGGAGGAAACGGAACGCTCGCTCTCCGCTTATTCCCATGCGATCGAACGGGCGCAGACGTTGAGCGCCGCGCGGGACGAAGCGGCACGCGCCGCCCGGATCAGCCTGGCCCGGCAACGGGAGGGGCAGATCGACTTCCTGACCGTGCTTGACGCGCAACGGACATTGGCCGCGTCCGAGGCCGATCTGGCCACCGCAACCCGCGCGGTTTCCTTCGCGCAAGTCGATCTGTTCCGGGCACTCGGCGGAGGCTGGGGAAAACCAAATGGTTAACGAAAACGGTGAAATGCAACCTCCGTCACTTTTCCAATAATAGGACAATCGTTCGTCGTCCCGATAATGCCGCTTGCATCGGGCACCGTGCCGTGCGAGCGGTGCCGGCGGGTCGTTCACGAAATATTCAGCGAGTCTCCAATCGGGGACGTCGCGAACTCATCCTGTGCATGAGGTGTGGACATGACGGACTATACGGGCGGCTCCGAAGACAATAGCTGGACCATCACGCCGAGCGACGGCAATTCCAACGTGAATGGCGGAGGCGGCACCGACAGCCTGACGGTCGACCTGTCGACCAGCACCGGCTATTATCAATATGGCTATTGGTATGGCCCGACATCCTCGGGCTATGTCTATGACTATGGCAGCGGCCAGTCCGTCTACATCAGCAATATCGAAGTCCTGACCATATTGTTCGGCAGCGGCGACAGCGAATTCAGCATCTATAACAATGCTGTTGTATCCTTCAATGGCGGCGCGGGAACCGACTATTTCCTAGGGGACTTCTCCACCAGCACAGCAAACATCAGCTTCACCCTGAACGAAACGGCGGGCACGACCTCGACCTTCGTCAATCAGGGCACGACGCTCACCAATGTCGAGCGGATCAGCGTTTCCACCGGCAGCGGCAATGACAGCATCACCGGCGGCGCGCTGGCCGATACCATTCGCGTAGGCACCGGCACCAACAGCGTCAGTGGCGGCGCAGGCAACGACACCATCTACAGCAGCGGCGTCGATACCATCAATGGCGGCGCCGATTATGACTATTGGTACGGCCAATATGGTGATCTGACCACGGCGTTGAACGTCACCGAAAGTGCCGGCGTCTACACTCTGTCCAATGGCGGCAGCGTCACTAATGTCGAAAATCTGCAACTGACCACCGGCAGCGGTAATGACAGTTTCCAGATCGCGACGTCCGGCACATTCAATGCTGGCGATGGCACGGACAGCATGACCATCAATTGGTCGGCCAGCGACAGCTATTCCCAATATGGCTATTGGTACGGCGCCGGCAGCAGCCTCTACGCCTATGATTATGCATATGGCTACAGCGTCAGCGCCTCCAATATCGAAGCGTTGACCGTCCGCTTCGGCAGTGGCGACAGCAGCTTCGCCGCCTATAATAATGCCGTGGTCGCCTTCAACGGCGGCGCTGGCAATGACAGCTTCACCGGCGACTTCTCGACCAGCACGGCGAACATCAGCTTCACCCTGAACGAGACCGCCAACGCCACGTCCACCTTTACCGGCCAGGGCTCGACCCTGACCAATGTCGAGCGCATCGACATCACCACCGGCACCGGCAATGACAGCATTACCGGCGGGTCCAGCAACGACACTATTCGCGCCGGCGCGGGCACGAACAGCGTCAATGGCGCGGCTGGCAACGACACCCTTTACAGCAGCGGTGCCGACACCGTGAATGGCGGGGCCGACTATGATTATTGGTACGGCCAATATGGCGACCTGACCACGGCACTGAATGTCACCGAAAGCGCGGGCGTCTACACCCTGTCCAACGGCGGCAGCGTCACTAATGTCGAAAATCTGCACCTGACCACCGGCACCGGCAACGACAGTTTCCAGATCGCGACGTCGGGTACGTTCAATGCCGGCGATGGCACTGACAGCATGACCATCAACTGGTCGGCCAGCGACGGCTATTCCCAATATGGCTATTGGTATGGCGCCGGTAATAGCCTTTATGCCTATGACTATGGCTATGGCTACAGTGTCAGCGCCTCCAATATCGAAGCGTTGACCGTTCGCTTCGGCAGCGGCGACGGCAGCTTCGCTGTCTACAATAATGCCGTTGTCGCCTTCAATGGCGGCGCGGGCAATGATTTGTTCACGGGAGATTTTTCGACCAGCACCGCGAATATCAGTTTCACGCTGAACGAAACGGCGGACGCCACCTCCACCTTCGTCAATCAGGGCAGCACGCTCACTAATGTCGAGAGGCTGGACGTCAGCACCGGCAGCGGCAATGACAGCATCACCGGCGGATCGCTGGTTGACACCATTCGCGCGGGCACGGGCACGAACAGCGTCAATGGCGGCGCGGGCAACGACAGCATCTACAGCAGCGGCGTCGACACCGTGAACGGCGGCGCAGACTATGACTATTGGTATGGTCAATATGGCGCTCTGACCACGGCGCTGAACGTCACCGAAAGCGCTGGCGTCTACACCCTGTCCAACGGCGGCAGCATTTCCAATGTCGAAAATCTGCAACTGACCACCGGCAGCGGCAATGACAGTTTCCAGATCGCCACATCGGGCACGTTCAATGCCGGCGATGGCACCGACAGCATGACAATCAACTGGTCGGCTAGCGACGGATATTCCCAATATGGTTATTGGTATGGCGCCGGCAACAGCCTCTATGCCTATGATTATGGCTATGGCTACAACGTCAGCGCCTCCAACATTGAAGCATTGACGGTTCTGTTCGGCAGCGGTGATGGCAGCTTTACCGCCTATAACAATGCTGTAGTCGCCTTTAATGGTGGCGCAGGGACTGACATGTTCTATGGCGACTTCTCCACCAGCACGGCGAATATCAGCTTCACGCTGAACCAGACGGCGGGTTCCACCTCGACCTTCGTCAATCAGGGCAGCACGCTCACCAATGTGGAGCGGATCGACGTCACCACCGGCAGCGGCAATGACAGCATCACCGCCGGCGCGCTCAATGACACGATCCGTGTAGGCAGTGGCACCAACAGCATCAATGGCGGCGCAGGCAACGATAACATCTACAGCAATGGTGTTGATACGGTCGATGGCGGTGCCGATTATGACTATTGGTATGGTCAATATGGTGATCTGACCTCGGCGTTGACCGTCACGGAAAGCGCTGGCGTCTACGCCCTGTCCAATGGTGGCAGCATTACCAATGTGGAAAATCTGCAACTGACCACTGGCAGCGGCAACGACAGTTTCCAGATCGCTACATCGGGCACTTTCAATGCCGGCGACGGCAGCGACAGCATGACCATCAACTGGTCGGCCAGCGACGGCTATTCCCAATATGGCTATTGGTATGGCGCTGGCAGTAATTCCATGTACGCCTACGACTATGGCTACGGCTACAGCGTCAACGCCCAGAATATCGAGACACTGACCGTCCTGTTCGGTAGCGGCGAAGGCAACTTCACCGCCTATGCCAACGCCGTCGTCGCGTTCAATGGCGGTGGCGGCACCGATTATTTCACCGGTGATTTCTCCACAAACACGGCCGACATCAGTTTCACGCTGAACCAGACGGCAGACGCTACCTCCACCTTCGTTGGACAGGGTACGACGCTCACCAACGTCGAGCGCATCAGCATCGAGAGCGGCGCCGGCAATGACAGCATCACCGGCGGATCGCTGCAGGATTACATCAACGGCGGCGCGGGCAATGACGTCATCGACGGCGGTGATGGCGTCGACTGGGAGCAGTTCAGCGGCGGCGTCAACGGCAATGACACGTTCAGCTTCGCATCCTCCTCCAACGCGATCACCTTCTCACTCAATACCAATCAGGGCACATGGTATGATGCCGGCAGCGGCTACGACTATATCAGTGGCTTTGAAAATCTGATCGGTTCGGCGCAGAATGATACGCTGACCGGCACGGCAACCGCCAACCGGATCGATGGCGGCGCAGGCGCGGACGCCATGATCGGTGGCGCTGGCAATGACGTCTACACCGTCGACAATGTCGGTGACGTCATCACCGAACTGGCCGGCGAAGGCACGGACGAAGTCCGCACCACGCTCGCCACCTACACCCTGGGAACCAACCTGGAGCGCTTGACCGGCCTGCTGTCGACCGGCCAGACCTTGACCGGCAACAGCGTGGCCAACATCATCACTGGCGGCAGCGGTAACGACACGCTGAATGGCGCGGCAGGAGCCGACACCATGATCGGTGGCGCGGGCAACGACACCTACATCGTCGATAATGCCGGCGACGTCGTCACGGAAGCGGCCGGGCAAGGCACGGACACCGTACGCACCGCGCTGGCGAGCTACACGCTGGCCGCCAATGTCGAAAATCTGATCGGCACCGCCGCCACGGCGCAGACGCTGACCGGCAACGGTCTGGCCAACACGATCACGACCGGCGCCGGCAATGACACGCTGAACGGTGGCGCCGGCAATGACACGCTGAACGGCGGCACCGGCGCAGACACGATGGTGGGCGGCACCGGCGACGACATCTACATCGTAGACAATGCCGGCGACGTCGTCACCGAAGCATCGGGCGCAGGCACTGACGAAGTTCGCACGACGCTGGCCACCTATACGCTCGGCGCCAATGTCGAAAATCTCACCGGCACTGCTACCACCGGCCAGACCCTGACCGGCAACAGCCTGGCCAATGTCATCACGGGCGGCAGCGGCAATGACAGCATTGACGGCGGTACTGGCGCCGACAGCATGGCTGGCGGCGCGGGCAATGATGTCTACACCGTCGACAATGCGGGCGATGTCGTTACCGAGGCATCGGGCGAAGGCACGGATGAAGTGCGTACAGCCCTGTCCAGCTATACACTCACCGCCAATGTGGAGAGGCTGACGGCCACCGGCACGACCGGGCAGACGCTGACTGGCAATAATCTGGCTAACATCATAGCCGGCACCATCGGCAACGACATCATCGACGGCGGCACTGGCGCCGACAGCATGACCGGCGGTCTTGGCAACGACATTTATTATGTCGACAATGCGAGCGACACGGTTACTGAATCGGCCGGTCAGGGGACGGATGAGATCCGCACCACGCTCGCCAGCTACACCTTGGGCGCCAATCTCGAAAATCTCACCGGCATCGCCGCCACTGGTCAGAGCCTGACCGGCAACAGCAGCGCCAATGTCATCACCGGCGGCAACGGCAATGACACGCTGAATGGCGGCACCGGGGCCGACACTATGGCGGGTGGCCTTGGCAACGACACCTATGTCGTCGACAATGTCGGCGATGTCGTGACCGAAGCCTCGGGCGAGGGCACCGATCTGATCCAGACCGCACTGGCCACTTATACGCTCGGCGCCAATGTCGAAAATCTGACTGGCACGGCCACCACCGGCCAGACGCTGACAGGCAACAGCCTGGGCAATGTCATCACTGGCGGAACCGGCGCAGATACGCTGAGCGGCCTTGCCGGAAATGACACGCTGAGCGGCGGCAATGGCAATGATCTGCTCAATGGCGGCGCCGGCAACGATGTGATGGACGGCGGTGCGGGTATCGACACGCTGACCTATGCGGATGCGACCGCCGCGGTCACGATCAGCCTGGCGCTCACGACGGCGCAGAATACTGGCGGATCGGGCAGCGACACGGTATCCAACATCGAAAACCTGATCGGATCGTCCTTCGCCGACAGCCTGACCGGCAGCAGCGCCGACAATGTCATCGATGGCGGCACGGGAGCCGACATCATGGCCGGCGGCGCGGGCAACGACACCTATTATGTCGACAATGTCGGCGACAATGTGGTGGAAGCCGACGGGGCAGGTACGGACATCATCTATTCGTCGGTGTCCTACACGCTGGCGGGCCGTATCGTCGAAACGCTGACCCTGACCGGATCGTCCAACATCGACGCCACCGGCAACGGCCGGGCCAATATCCTCAACGGCAATAGCGGCAACAACATCCTGTCGGGGCTGGACGGCAACGACACGCTGAACGGCGGCGCTGGCAACGACATGCTGGATGGCGGCGCAGGCAATGACATATTGACCGGCGGCATGGGCGACGATGTCTATATCGTCGACAGCCTCAGCGACGTCCTGACCGAACTGGCGGGGGAAGGCACGGACGAAGTTCGCACCAGCCTCGCCACCTACACGCTGGCCGCCAATGTCGAAAATCTCACCGGCACGGTGACCACCGGCCAGACGCTGATCGGCAATGTCTTGGCAAACATCATCACCGGCTCGACAGGCAACGATACGCTGAACGGCGGGACCGGTGCCGACACACTAAACGGCGGACTGGGCGACGACGTCTATTATGTCGACAACGTCCTCGACAATGTGATTGAAGCCGATGGGGCCGGCAACGACACCATCTACGCTTCGGTGAGCTACGACCTGACAGCGCGACTGGTGGAAACCCTGTCGCTCACCGGATCCGATGCCATTGACGGCATTGGCAATGGCCGCGCCAACGTCATCAACGGCAATGGCAATGGCAACAGCCTTTCGGGTCTTGGTGGAAACGACACGTTGAATGGCGGTAATGGCGCGGACATATTGAATGGCGGCGCGGGCAACGACATCTTGAATGGCGGCGCCCATACCGACACCGCCACCTACATCGACGCCACCGGCGCCGTAACCGTCAATCTGGGTATCACCACGGCCCAGAACACCGGCGGCGCGGGCACCGACACGCTCATCAGTATCGAAAAGCTGGTCGGCTCCGCCTTCAACGACACGCTGACCGGCGATGGTGGCAACAACACGCTGGACGGTGGTGCGGGCGCGGATACGCTGACTGGTGGCCTTGGCGACGACACCTATTATGTCGACAATGTGAATGACAATGTAATCGAAGCCGACAATGCCGGGTCCGATCGCATCTTCTCCTCCGTATCCTACGCCCTGACTGGCCGGATCGTCGAGTTCCTCAGCCTGACGGGCACTGCCAATATCGACGCCACCGGCAACGGGCGCGTCAATACGCTGACCGGCAATGACGGGAACAATATCCTGTCGGGCCTGGGCGGCGGCGACCGCATGCTCGGCGGCGCTGGTAACGACACGCTGATCGGCGGTGCTGGCAACGACACGCTGACGGGCGGCGACGGGGCGGATACATTCGTCTTCGACAGCGCACTGGGCTCCAGCAATGTTGACCGCATTCTCGACTATGTCGTGGCGGACGACAGCATCCAGCTGGACGATGCGATCTTCACCACCCTGTCAGCCGGCACATTGTCCGCCAACGCCTTTTACATCGGTGCAAGCGCGCATGATGCGGATGATCGGATCATCTACAACAGCAGCAATGGCGGCCTCTATTATGATGCCGACGGCAATGGCGCGGGCGCGGCGGTGCTGTTCGCGCAGATCGGCACCGGACTGGCAATGACCAATGCCGAGTTCATCGTCGGCTAATCTGGATATCAGATCGGATTTTGGAACGGCGCCGGGCACTATCGGCGCCGTTTCTTTTTTAAGGGGGGATCGTCGGTCCGGCTTTGCGCTGTTCCTTGACGCTCCACTGGAGTAGCAGAGGCGCATGCTTTCCTGCTTGGCCAAGAATACCCCATGCTGACCGTAAGACAGATAGAGATATTCCGCGCGGTGATGATTACCAAGACGGTCAACGGGGCGGCCCGCATGCTGGGCACTTCGCAGCCGGGTCTCAGCCGGATGCTGGCGCATATGGAGGACAGGCTGCGTTTTCGCCTGTTCGACCGCACCCGCGGTCGCCTCGTCCCCACGCAGGAAGCACGCATCCTGTTCGATGAAATCGAACGCATTTACAAAGGGTTCGATGACCTTGGCCATGTCATCCAGCGGCTCGCCAAGGGAGAAGATCGCACCTTCCGCGTGGGCGCATCGCCTTCGCTTGGCCATTCGGTCGTGCCGCAGATGCTGGGTCGGCTGACCGCCAACTATCCCGGCCTCACCATTCAGTTTGACATATTGTCGGTCGAGCAGGCCGGCGACTATCTGGCGCTGCAACGCGGCGAATATGCGCTGAGCGTCTTCCCGATCGACCATCCTAACATATTATCCAGCCGGATCGGCGCAGGGCGCATGGTGTGCGCCGTACCGACCAGTCACCGGCTGGCGGATCGGGAGCGGATTAGCGTCGCCGACATAGCTGGCGAACAATTGCAATCCTTTCGCCCCGACACACCCCATGGCCGCATCATCGCCGACATGTTCGCCAAAGCGGGGCTGGATCTGGACGTATCCACCTATATCCGCTTCGCCGAAACCGCCGTCGCTTTCGTCGCCAGCGGCATGGGCATTGCGCTGGTCGACAGCTTCACCGCCATGCAGCCCCATGCCGACACGGTGCGCTTCCTGGAGTTCGAAGAATCCGGATTGCTGCCGGTCTACATCAACCGGAATCTTGAATCCCCGCGCGCCATCATCGGTGAGACATTTGAGGAGATTGCCCGCAGCACGCTGATGAAGCTCCCCCGTCATGGCATAACATAAGGGCATAGAGGACAATGATTGACCTAGTGGAAATTGCGTAGGGAAAGGCCGACGGAAGCACACCCGCAGAATAGAAGCCGACAGGCCACCGGGTTGCGTAAAGTATTGGGGCGCATTGCGTCCCCCGAGAGGATGAAAGGCGTCATTGTTCATGGCCAGCTATTCCCCCACCGGAACGGTGTCGGTGCGTCCTTATGTCACGGTGGACAACGCCGCGCCGCCGGCCTCCGGCTCTCGATGGACCGCGCGTCAGATTCTGGTCGTCGCCATCTGCTTCATCCTTAACATGCTGGACGGCATGGATGTGCTGATCCTCTCCTATGTCGCGCCGGCCCTGTCCGCCGACTGGCAGGTCAGCCCCGAAAGCCTGGGCGTGGTGTTCAGCGCGGGACTTGCCGGCATGGCGGCGGGCGGCCTGCTCATCGCGCCGCTGGCCGATCGCTTCGGCCGCCGCAAGCTGATCCTTGCCTCGCTCATCATGATGGCCGCCGCGATGTTCGGATCGGGCATCGCGACGTCCATCGGCGAACTGATCGCCAGCCGTTTCATCGTGGGCATCGGCATCGGCACGGTGCTGGCCAGCATGGCGGCGCTTACGGCTGAATATGCCCCCGCCAAGCATCGCACCTTTGCTGTCGGCTTCCTCCAGGCTGGCTATCCGGTTGGCGCCACCCTCACCGGCTTTATCGTCGCCAGCCATGTCGGCACCCATGGCTGGCAGGCGATGCTGCTTGGCGCGGCGATCCTGTGCGCGGCCGCCATTCCCCTGGTCTGGCTGTTGCTGCCGGAATCGATCGCCTTCCTGTTAAGCCGCCAGCCCGCAGGCGCGCTGGACAAGGCCAATCGCCTGCTTGTCTCCATCGGCCAGCCTCGGCTGGATGCGCTGCCCGCCCGTAATGTCAGCGAAACGCAGCATGCCGGCGTGCGCGGCCTGCTGAACGAAGGACGCGCCTTCGGCACAATCCTGCTGTGGTTCGCCATCATCTTCAGCTTTATGACACTCTACTTCGTCATCAGTTGGATTCCCAAGCTGGCGATCGAGGCCGGTCTGCCCGCGACCGACGCCATCTATGCCGGGGCGATCTACAATATCGGCGCTTTCGTCGGCACATCCTCCATCGGGCTGGTCGCCATGCGCTTTGACCTGCGCAAGCTGATCCTGACTTATATGCTGCTGGCCGCCGCCGCGCTGGTGCTGTTCGGATCGGTCGCCATGCCACTTGCCGCGACACTTGCCACCGCATTTATGATTGGCGTGTTCGTGCAGGGCGGCTTCAACGGCTGTTATCCGCTCGCCGCCAGCCTCTATCCCCCTGAAGCGCGCGGCACCGGCATAGGCTGGGCCATGGGCATGGGTCGGATCGGCGCGGTGATCGGGCCGATGCTGGGCGGCTTCCTGCTGGCGGCCAAGGTGTCGCTGTCGATCATCTTCGGCATTTTTGCGGTGCCGGTGGTGCTGGCGGGCATCTGCGCCGCACTGATCCGCCTGCCCAAGGCCGACTGACGCTCCCTCATCTGAAGGACCAGAATATCATGATCCATCAACCCGTTATCGATGCGGGGCGACCCGTCGCGTCCATTCTCTGCGGTCTGATCGGCAGCGGCGTCGCCGGATCGCGCAGCCCGCAAATGCATGAAGGCGAAGCGCGCGCGCTGGGCTTGACCATGGTCTATCGCATCCTCGACGGCGAGCCGATGGGCTATGACGCCAGCGATCTGCCCCGGTTGCTGCCGATGTTTCAGGCGATGGGCTTTGACGGCCTCAACGTCACCCATCCCTTCAAGCAGGATGTGATGCCGCTGCTCGACAGCCTGTCCGACGCAGCCCGGGCGATCGGCGCAGTCAACACGATCCTGTTCGAAGACGGCAAAGCCTTTGGCGACAATACGGACTGGTCGGGCTATCGCACGCACTTCCTGGCCGGCCTTGGCGATCGACGGCGGTCGCACATCGCCCTGATCGGCGCGGGCGGCGCAGCGGCGGCGGTAGGCTATGCCCATCTCGATCTCGGTGCGGCCCGCCTGGCCATTGCCGACCCTGCGCAGGATCGCGCAGCAGCGCTGGCCGATCGCCTGGGCGCGCTGTTCCCGCGCGCGCAGGTCATCGCCACCAGCACCGCCGATGCGATCACCGGCGCGGATGGCGTGGTCCAGACCTCCCCCATCGGCATGGAAAGCCATCCCGGCCTGCCCTTCGATCCCGACCTGTTGCACCCCGACCAATGGGTATCGGACATCATCTATTTCCCGCTCCAGACGCCCCTGCTCGCTGCGGCGCAGGCAAAAGGATGCGCAACATTGAATGGCGGCGGCATGGCGGTGATGCAGGCGGCACACGCCTTTGCCCAGTTCACCGGAATCGAGCCGGACAGCGCGCGCATGCTGGCGGATTTCGCACGCGACACACAGCGCAGGGCCGCCGCATGATCGCCGACACTCCCCCCGCCCCGCCCGTCATTCTCGTCCAGCCGGTGCAGGTCGCCGCTGCCGCGACCGCACAATCGGGGCCTCCCGCCGGCCCGCAGACGCCGCCGCCCACGACGGACACCCACCCCGGCTGGCGCACGCGCCTGAAGGACAAGGGCGTCACCCTCACCTTTTCCTACGTCTCCGAAAGCGCGGCATCGATCAGCGGCGGACGCGATCAGGGCGCCGCCTACACCCAGCAATTGCTGGCGTCGGCGGTTGTCGACACCGGCAAGGCCTTCGGGCTGGACGGCGGCAAGATCATCGCCACCATCATCCATCGCAAAGGGGAGGATCTGACCGCCACCCGCATCGGCAATCTGTTCGAAGTGCAGGAATTATTCGGCGGCGGACAGGATCTGCGCCCGGCCGAACTCAGTTACGAACAGCAGTTGAACGGCGGCAAGACCGCACTGAAAATCGGCCTCTATCATACCGGGGATGATTTCGCGACGCTGCCATCGGGCTGCCAGTTCCAGAATTTCGCCTTCTGCCCGCGGCCGACGACGCTCTTCTACAATAGCGGCTTTTCGGGCTTCCCCATCCCGCGCTGGGGCGTGCGCGCCCGGCAGGAAATTGCCAGGAACCTGACCGTCACGGTGGCCGCTTTCGAAGTGAACGCCTATCGCGCGCAGACCGGCAGCGGCTGGCAACTCGCGCCCCGTTTCGACAGTTTCGTGCTGCCCGTCGAGCTGGGCTGGAAGTTCGGCCAGCAGGATGGCGGCCTGCCCGGACTGCTGCGCGTCGGCGGGCTGGTCGACACAACCGACAAGCCCGATGTGCGCGACGATGCGAACGGCAACAGCTATGCCCTGTCCGGCCTTGCCCCCGCAATACGGCAGGAACGGTGGAGCGCCTGGATCATGGGTGAAAAGATGATCGCGCGCTTTGGCTCTGGCGACCGCGGGCTGGCATTGTTCGGCACCATGACCCTATCGGACAAGCACACCGCGCGCGTCCCCTTCTTCCTGAGCGGCGGCTTCGTTGCGCGTGGGCCATGGGACAGCCGACCCAAGGATAATTTCGGCGTCGGCCTCGTCTATGCCCGCGTCAATCCGCGCATCGCCGATCGCCAGCGCGACCAACAATCGCTGGGGCAGGCAGTTGACGTTCAGACATGGGAGGCCAGCGGGGAGCTATTTTATGGCTGGCAGGCGACCCGATCGCTGCTGCTGCGACCCAATCTGCAATATATCCACCGCGTCGGCGCCACCAGCCGCTATCCCGACGCCGTGGTGGGCGGGCTAACAGTTAAACTCATTCTCTGAGCAGCGTTCAATCGATCAGGCTGTCATCGCGGAAACGGTTCTGCGCCGCCAGCCTCACCCCGGCATTGGGCGCGCCATAGCCTGTATAGGCCGGATCACGCTGCACGATTTCAAAGAAGAACAGCTTGTCGAAGGCGCGGCTGTACAGTTGCCAGAAGCCATTGCCCTCCGCATCCTCGTCATACAGGATGCCAAGCTGCGCCATGCGCGCGATCATGGCGTCGTCAAAGCCGAAACGCGCAGCCAGATCGGCATGATAATTGTCCGGGATCGCCAGCATCGCCGCCCCGCTGTCGCGCAGCGCCCGGGCGGTCGCGAAAATATCGTCGGTGGTGATCGCGATATGCTGATAGCCGCCGCCAATGCCTTGCTCCAGAAAGCGTGACGACAAGGTCTGACGCGCATCCGATGCATTGAGCGTGACCCGGAAGCCGCCATCGGGCGACTGCAATGCCTGACTGTGCACCAGACCGGACGGGTCGATCACATCCTGCGCCGCCTTCGCCTCCAGCCCGAACAGCGCACGCCAGTAAAGCTGCCAGGACAGGAATTCATCCTCATGCACCACCGCGGCCAGATGGTCGAAGCCGCGCGCATGAACGGGCGCATCCGGCTCCATGTCGAGCGCGACGAACTCCCGCGCCCACAGCCCTTCCACCTCATTATCGTCGATCAGATAGACCAGACTGCCACCAACGCCGCGCAATGCCGGCATCGCCATGCGCCCCGGCCGCCCCTCCGGGCTATAGGCGCGGATGCCCAGCGCCGCCGCACGCGCCAGCACAGCCGCCTTGTCCTTCACCCGCACGCCGATGGCGCAGATGGACGGGCCATGGGCAGCGCGATAGGCGCTGGCAAAGCCTTTCGGCTCGGCATTGATGACCAGATTGACGCCGCCCTGCCGCCAGCGCGTCACCTTCTTCTGCCGATGCTCGCCCGCCAGCGTGAAGCCCAGCGTCGCCAGCGTGCTGCCCAGTCGCGCAGATTCGACCCCATCGGCGGTAAATTCGACAAATTCGGCCGCCAGCACAGGTTGCGGCGCGGGCATGGTCGTTTCGAGGCCCAACTGGCGCAGCGCAGCATCGCGCACATAGTTTAGCGAACGATGCCCGTCCTCCGCCACCAACGTCGCGCTGTTCGACCGGAAACGATCATTGAAGATTTCCAGCGAAAATGGCCCGTCATAGCCGGTCCGCAAAATCTCCGCGACATAGCTATCGACATCCAGCCCGCCCTGCCCCGGCAGATTGCGGAAATGGCGGCTCCAATAGAGCAGGTCCATGTCCAGCAACGGCGCATCGGCCAGTTGCACGAAGACGATCTTGTCGCCGCGTATCTGGCTGATGCTCTCGCTCGGTATCTTGCGCGACAGCGAATGGTAACTGTCCAGAATGATGCCGATATTGGGATGGTCGACTTGTTCCACGATCGACCAGACGTCGCGATGGTCAAACACATGGCGGCCCCAGGCCAGCGCCTCATAACCGGCCAGGATGCCGCGCTTCGCCGCCCGTTCGCCCAGTTCGCGGAAATCATCGACAATCCGCGCCCGCTCGCCCAGCGACACCGGCGAACAGTTGGAGCAGACGAGGATGCGATCCGCTCCTAATTCTCCCATCAGGTCGAACTTGCGTTCGGCGCGATCCATGGCGCGCTGGCGCAGATGGCCCGGCATCCCTTCAAAATCGCGGAACGGCTGATAGAGCATGCAGGCCAGGCCCAGATCGTCCAGCATCCCCCGCACGGCGCGCGGCGACAGCGACGATCCGATCAGGTCATTCTCGAAAATCTCGACCCCGGCAAAGCCGGCCGCAGCGGCGGCGCGCAGCTTTTCCTCCAGCGTGCCGCTGAGCGAAACCGTGGCGATGGCGTTGGACATGATGAACCTCCTGCTGGATCGCCATCATCCCATGTCGGCCCCAACCGGATAAGCCGTGCCGACTGCCCGACCCATGCCTTAACGTTATGGATTATCTGATGGCGTCAGCGCCGGATAGCGCTCCAGGATCGCGCGGGTCACGCCGTTGGTCCAGCCAAAGCCGTCCTGCAACGGATATTCTCCGCCGCCGCCGGGCCGATGCTGCTCCACATCATATTTTTCCAGCATCTTGCCGGTGGATCGAAAGGCGGTGTCGACCGTGCGCACCCATCCCGCCGCGATGGTCCGCGCCAGTTGCGCTTCGCCATAGCGCTCCAATCCTGCAATCGCGATCCATTGCAGCGGCGCCCAGCCATTGGGCCGGTCCCATTGCTGGCCGCTCTCGATTTCTGTCGTGCGCAACCCGCCCGACGCCACCAGTCGGGCGCGCACGGTGCGCGCCACTTTGGCCGCCTGCACCTTGTCCGCCATGCCAACGAACAGGGGGTAGAGCGTGGCCGCCGACAGGATCGCCGTGGGCCGACCTGTCACCCGGTCCCAATCGGCAAAGCGCCCGTCCCGCGCCACCCAAAGGTAGCGATCAATCGCCCGCTCTCTCTGGACCGAAGCCCGGTCATAATCATCAGCACAGGCTTCGTCCCCCGCCGCGCGGCAGCGCCGGGCGATGTTTCGCTCCATTGCCCAGAGCAGACTGTTAAGGTCGATCGGGACGATGTCGGTGGTGCGGATCGTCGCCAGCCGCGCCGGATCGGCGAGCCAGCGGGAAGAAAAATCCCATCCGCTTTCCGCCCCAGCACGCAAATGGCGATAGATTTCCGCACGCGGCCGGTTGCTTTCCCGCGCGGTTGCGACATCCTCCGCCCAGCTTTCGTCGCGCGGGTCATCCCTGTCGTCCCAATAGCGGTTGAGCAGGCTGCCATCGGGCATGCGCACCACACGCCGCGCTGCGCCGTCCTTTTGTGCCGTCTCGCTTTCCGCCATCCAGAAACGATGTTCCGCCCGCAGCGCCGCCAGGTGCCGCGCCCCGCTCGCCGGATTAGCATCGCCGGCCAGATCGATCATCTGCGACAGGAAGGGCGGCTGCGACCGACTGAGATAATAGGTCCGCGTGCCGTTAGGAATATGGCCATAGCGATCAATCAGGCTTTCAAAATTGGCCAGCATCGACGCGATCAGCGCATCCTGCCCGTCGGCCTTCAGCCCCAGCATGGTGAAATAGCTGTCCCAATAATAGATTTCGCGAAACCGCCCGCCAGGCACGACATAGGGCGCAGGCAGCGCCAGCGCGCTCGATCCGGCCGCCGGCTCCAGCGCCGGCCGGGTCAGTTGCGGCCACAGCGCGCGAATATGCCCGGTCAATGTCTTCTGCGCAGGCGCGGCCTCCCCCGGCACATCGAAATGGCGCAGGACAAAGGCATGCAACGCGTCCTTGTCGCGGGGCGCATCCCTGCGATAGGCGGCCATGATCGCGTCGGGCGCCTCACGCGGCGTCGCGTCCACAAAGCTCTTCCCGTCGGGAAACACGCGCTGCGCCTGCACCGCTTCAAACAGGGGACCATATATGTCCTGCGGACTGGGCGGCAACGGCGCCTGCGCACTGCACAGCAGGGCGGCGATCAGGGGCAAGAGGATTTTGCGGGTCATGCCCGGTCAATGGCATGGCCCGCGCCATGGTTCCGAGCGCTGAAGAAGATCAGCCATTCTTCACCAAAAAAATACGCCGGCCGCCCATTTGGGCAACCGGCGCGGGGCGCATTCAGCCTCCAGGGAGGGAGGAAAGGATCAGAAGCTGTAGCGCACGCCTAAGTTGAATTGGCGACCGCTGTGCGTCAGCACATTCAGGCGGTTGGTTTCGTCGACAAACTGGTCATTCTTGGTATCGGTGATGTTGATCGCCTCGATGCTCACCTTCATTTTTTCGGTGATGTTGTAGCTGGCCTGGGCGTCGACGTTCAGCGTGCTGTTGGTCCCGTTATAGGCATTGCCTTCGGTGCCCGGCACGGCAGTCAGATATTTGGAACGATAGGCCACCGATCCGCGGATCTGGAACTTCTTGTCCTCATAATAGAGGGTGGCGTTGGCGGCCTGCTTGGACAGGCCGACCAGCGGAGCCGTAACCGACGTCGCGCCATTGGCGGAGGTCAGATATTCGATGTTGGACTTCACATAGGTATAGTTGGCCATCACGCCGAAATTGGCCAATATGCCGGGCAGGAAGCTGAAGGGCTGCTGCACGTTGATTTCGAAGCCCTTCAGGATACCGCCATCCGAATTGACCGGCTGGCTGACGATGAAGATGTCGGTGGGCGACGCCGTCGTGCCATTCAGCAACGCATCGGGCAGGCCCAGGCTGCTATAGGGCACGCCCACGCTGAGCGTCTGGGCGAAGCTGCCAATATCCTTGCGGAAGGCGGACACGGCATAGATGGCGCCCGGCATCGGATACCATTCGATCGACGCATCCAGATTTTTCGACGATGTGGGTTTCAGGTCCGGGTTGCCCGAACTGAAGCTGCGGTTGCCGCCCGATACGTTCAGGTTGCCGCCCGGCGTCAGCGAAGCGATGCCCGCGCGGGCCAGCGTCTTTGCGGCGGCGAAGCGGACCTGCAAATTATCGGTGATGTTGCCGACCAGATTGAACGACGGCAGCCAGCGCTTGTAGCTGCGATCGGCCGTCACCAGATTGATCGCCGTACCCTGGCTGGCATAGCCGCTGGAAAACTGGTCGGTCTTCACATAGCGCAGGCCAATGTCGCCACGGATCGGCACCCCGGCAATATCCTGCAAGTTGAACTGGGTCATGCCCCAGACGCCGGTATCCTCTTCGGTCACATTGATATAGGAGCCGCGCGCCGTTGCATTCTCGATCCCGCCGGTGGCGTAGAGCGGATTGCTGTAAATGCCGCCCTGTTCGATGAAGGCGTTGAGGTCGGGCACGATCCAGGCGGTCGGCGTGCCGGCGGGGATGTTCAGCCCCTTGCCAAAGCCCGAATAGAGGGTGGTCATGCCGGCCAGTTGCGCGGCGGTCAGCGGCGCGATGACGCTTTCGCCCGACAGGCGGCGGCGTTCGGTCGAGTCATATTCGAACTTGCGCCAGTCCAGCCCCGCCTTGAAGGTGATGCCATCAATCGCTTCCCATTCCACATGGCCCTTGGCGGTGGTGAAGGCGTTGCTCACCGTCTGCGGGCGGATGCGGACTTCCGACGTGCCGTTGATGAAGCTCCAGGTGGCCGGATTGGCAACGTCCACGCCCGGCGAGATCATCGGGAAGCGGCTGGAGAAATCATATTGGTAATTGCCGGTGTTGATCGCGTCGATCGTCACCGTGGTCTGGATCGGATTGGTGAATTCCGAACTGGCGTAGCCGCCCATCGCAAAGACTTTCAGTCGATCGGTGAACTCATGCTCGACCGATCCCGTAACCTGATAAAATTCGGTTTTCAGCACATCATAACGCGCTTGCGATCGCAGATCGACATTGTCGAACGTGCCGCTGACGATGTTGTTATTGTCGTCCACCACACCATCGCGGATGATGGTCTGCGGCTTGCCGGTGCCCGACCGGCTGAAGCTGATCGCCTGCAACTGCGCTTCCTTGCGCGTGCCGTCCAGCCGCGAATAGAGGCCGTCGATCGACAGCAGGGTGCGATCTGTCGGCTTGAACTGGACCGATCCGGCCGCGCCCAGCCGCTTTTGCGAAATATCATAGCTGACCAGACCCGGAATGCGCGGATGGAACAGCGCGGTGTCCGGGTTGCTGTCGTTGATCTGGCCGATCGTGTAGCCGGGCAGGGTCGACGCCGCATTGAAGCCGCCGTTGAACCCGCCATAGGTCCAGCGGGTGATGTTCGCGCCTTCTTCCTTGATCTTGCGTTCTTCATAGGCGACCGACAGCAGCACGCCGAAACGGCCGTCGTCGGTCTGGGTCGCGACCAGCCCGGACAGGCGCGGCGTCGTCTTTTCGCTCAGGTCGTTGTAGCTCGCGGCGGCGGAGAGAACCGCCGTGGGCTTCTTGTAATCGAGCGGGCGCGAAGTCTGGAGGTCGACCGTGCCGCCCAGCGAGCCTTCCTCGACATCGGCGGTCGCGGTCTTGCGCACCGACAGGTTGCTGAAGAGGTCGGACGAGAAGATGTTGAAGTCGAAGCCGCGCCCCCGGTTCACGCCGCCCGAATTGTCGGTGCCGCCGGTGGTGCCGATCGCCTCCATGCCATTGATGCGCACGCGGGTATATTCGGCGCCCAGACCACGTACGGAGATGTTGCGGCCCTCACCATTGACGCGGCTGATCGCCACGCCGGGAATGCGCTGGAGCGATTCCGCAAGGTTCAGGTCAGGAAATTCGGCAATATCCTCCGCCTTGATCGCATCGACCGTAGCGGTTTCGTTGCGCTTGACCGCCAGCGCATTGTTCAGGCTGGCGCGGAAACCGGTGACGACGATGTCGGCGACGGGGGCATCGTCCTGCGGCGGGGCCTGCTCCTGCGCCAGCGCATGGGGCGCAAAGAGCAGCGCGACGGCGGCGCTGGACAGGCTCAGGCAGGATTTCAGTCGACGGGTGCCATTCATGGCCTTCTCACTCCCCTAATCATCATGCCCGGCGTCGGCGCCGGGTCGGTCACTCTTGGATAGACCCGCAAAGTGGCGATATGCCAACCTCAATCCGGCATGAATCGATGCACATCTTGCACTGATTGCAAATGGACACCGGTGGTCAACTGCATATTATGCCAAGAAATAGCTTGATCATGCCGCATTTGGACTTGGACCAAAGCCCTTCCTCGGGTTAGCCTTTTCCTCCAGACCCTTGACCGCTTCGACAGACGGGCGGCGCCAGCAGGAGAGTGTTTTGACCCAGGCCGCCGCCCTATCGACCAGCCAGCGTCCAACCCATGTGCGCCATCGCATCATAGCATTGATCTTCCTGATCACCTCGATCAACTATGCCGATCGCGCAACCTTCTCCATCGCCGGCAATGCCGCCAGCGGCGAACTGGGCCTGTCGCCGGTGCAGACCGGCTTCATCCTGTCCGCCTTCGCCTGGGCCTATGTGCTGGCGCAAATTCCCGGCGGCGCATTGCTCGATCGGTTCGGCACCAAGAAAATCTATGCCGGCGCAATCGCCATCTGGTCGCTCTTCACCGCCGTTCAGGGCACCGTCGGCCTGATCGCCGGCCTGCCGGTGGTGGCGACGCTGTTTGCGCTGCGCTTTCTGGTGGGCGCGGCGGAAGCGCCCTCCTTTCCCGGCAACGCCCGACTGGTCGCAGCATGGTTCCCCGGTGCGGAGCGCGGCACCGCGTCCGCCATTTTCAACAGCGCGCAATATTTCTCGCTCGTCGCCTTTGCGCCGCTGATGGGCTGGCTGGTCCACAGCTTTGGCTGGCGGTCGGTCTTCTGGGTCATGGGCGCGCTGGGACTGGTGGCGACCGCGCTTTTCCTGCGCTTCATCCACAGCCCCGCCCGGCACCCGTCGATCAACGGGGCGGAACTGGCGCATATCGAGGCAGGCGGCGGCCTCATCCACATGGAGGATGCCGGCGCCAACGCAAGCCGCACGCCCACCTTCACCTGGCCCAATGTGCGTCAGCTGCTGGCCAACCGGATGATGCTGGGCATTTATCTCGGCCAATATTGCATCAATGTCCTGACCTATTTCTTTGTCACCTGGTTCCCCATCTATCTGGTCAAGGAACGCGGCCTCAACATCATGGAGGCAGGCTTTGCCGCCGCTGCGCCGGCGCTGTGCGGCTTTGCCGGCGGCCTCGTGGGCGGCTTCGCTTCCGACTTCATCCTGCGCCGCACCGGATCGATCGATCTGGCGCGCAAGGGGCCGCTGATCGTCGGCATGGTGCTGGCGACGCTGATCATCGCCTGCGTCTGGGTGGAGGCCGAATGGCTGGTCGTGACCCTGATGGCGATCGCCTTCTTCGGCAAGGGCATCGCCTCGCTCGGCTGGGCGGTGATGGCGGACGTCGCGCCCAAGCAACTGGCTGGCCTGTCGGGCGGCGTGTTCAACATGTTCGGGAACATGGCCGGCATCGTCACCCCGATCGTCGTGGGCTATATCGTCGCCGTCACCGGCTCTTTCGACCTGGCCCTGGTGTTCGTGGGCGCCCATTGCCTGCTCACCATCTTCGCCTTCACCGTGATCGTCGGGCCGATCCGCCGGCTGGAGCTGGCCTGATGCACATCGATCGCCGGCATTTTCTGGGCGTCGCCGCCGCCGCCACCGTCGCCCTTCCCGCTCAGGCCCGCACGCAGCCTGCCACCTTGATCGCCGCCACGCCGATGGCGGCCCCGACATGGGCCACGCTCCAGCGCCAGTTGCTGGACGCCAACGCCGCCGCCTGCGAAGCCTTCTACGCCGCCTATGTTGATCGGCGCGACCAGCTGAAAGTGTTCGAACGATGGGGCGCCAATGATGGGCCGGACGATGCGGCCGAAGCGACCAACGACTGGTTCCTGCTCCACGCGCTGGGCGGCAGCGACCGCATCAAAACGCTGGCCGACCGCTTCTGGGAAGGGCATTTACGCCAGTTCACCGCCGCCCGTACGACCGATGTGCCGATCGCGCGGCAGGGCATGTACCACCGCGAATTTCCGGTACAGATGGACTGGCAGCATAATGCGGAGGGGCTGACCAGCTTCAACGTCATGGGCCTGTCCATGCCCCGCGACGCCCGGCTGCTGGCGCGCACCCGCCGCTATGCCGATTTCTACACCGGCCGCGATCCCGCCGTCCACAATTACGACCCCCAGCGCCGCATGATCCGCAGCCTGCTCAACGGCAGCCGCGGCCCGATGCTGCGACAGGCCACACCGCTCGACTGGGCCGGCGATCCGTTCGATCCCACGCCCTTCCACATGGAGCATGGCGAGCGCAACTATCAGGAAACGCTCGACCATTATGCCGAATATGGCGATGTCGTCGGCGACAATCCCCTCAATCTTCAGGCGACGACGCTGGGCCTCAACGCCTATGCGCTGGGCGGCGGCGATCGTTTCCGCGCCTGGGCGCTCGACTATCTGTCCGCCTGGGCGGAGCGCGCCGCGCGCAATGACGATATTCTGCCCAGCCATGTCCGCCCCGACGGCACGGTCGGGGACGATTGGTGGCGCGGCGTCTATGGCTGGGGCTTTTCCCCCCGCGTGCCGCAAACCGGGGTGCGCGAAAATCGCAATCGCGTGTCCCGCTCCATCACCGCCTTCATGGGTGGGCTGCTGATGAGCGGCGACATGGCCTATATCGACCTGTGGCGGCGGCAGGCCGACCGGCTCAACAATGCCTCCCGCCTGATCGATGGCGTCATGAGCGCCCCCACCATGTATGGGGCCGAAGGCTGGTATGGCTGGAAGCCCGGCCCGGTGCGCACCAATGGCTTTGAAATCTGGTATATGACGCAAAAGCCGCAGGATCGCGCCAACGCCGGCGATGATCCATGGATCGCCTTTCTGGAGGGGCGCAATCCTGCCTATCCCGAACAGGCGCTTGGTGCGGATCTCAAGCGCGTGGCCGACCGCGTCGCCGCGCGACAGGCCGACACCACCACGCCGCAGACCCGGCTCGCCGACTGGCCGATCGACATCAACCCCGCCAGCGTCAAGGCGCTGGTCCAGCTGATGACCGGCGGCCTGCACATCGCGCGCCCGCCCTGGTCGAAAACCTCGCCGCCACAGGGCGGCGTGCCGCTCCATTGCCGGCTGCGCTATTTCGATCCGGCGGCGCGGCGCGCGGGCGTTCCCGCCGATGTGAGCGCGCTGGTTCACAGCATGAGTGACGGGCAGACCGACGTGACGCTCATCAACATCGGCCAACGCCCGCGCAGCGTCACGATACAGGGCGGCGCCTATGCCGAACATCGTATCGACACGGTGACGCTGGACGGCCGCACCATGGCTATCAACGGCCGCGACATGACCATAAGACTGGAGCCGGGATGCGGCGCGCGCCTGACCATCGCCATGACGCGCTTCGCCAACCGGCCCGCACTCGCCTTCCCCTGGGATCGATGACCCTACAGGCGTGCGCGCAACGTCGCCATCACGTTGCGCGGGTCGCCATAGGCGTCGACCGAGCCCCAGCGAATGTCATAGCCCACCGCTTTGTAATAAGTGCTGTCGAACACATTGTTGACGTTCACCTGGAGGTCGACGCGCGGGTTGATCTTCACCGCCGCCATCAGGTCCGCGACGGCATAGGCGCGCTGCTCGACCAGGAAGGGGACATTGTTGAAATTACTCCCCCGCAGACTCTGATTATAGATGCGGCTTTGCCAGTGGAGCGACGCCCCCACCCGGAAGCGGTCCAACCTCCCCGGCAAGGTGTAAAAGGATGACAGCTTCACGATATGCGCCGGATAATCGGTGTCGAACACCCGGCTTTCATTGGTGGGGTTGATCCCCTCGACATAGCGGGCACGGACATAGGACCAGCCAGCCGACAGCTGCCATCCGGCCAGCGGTTCGCCCTGCACTTCGGCCTCCACGCCCTTGCTGCGCACCAGCCCCGCCGCCACCGAACAGGAACTGGCCGGGAAGCTGGGGCATCCGCTCTGGTCGGTCGGCACGATCGCCCGGTTGGTCTGGTCGACCTGGAACAGGGCGATCGTCGCATTGACCCGCCCGTCCAGATATTCGCCCTTCAGCCCGACCTCATAATTTTTGCCCAGGATCGGGGCCAATATCTGCTGCGATCCCACATCGGCGGCAAAGCCCTTGGCGCTCTGCGGCTGGAACACATCGGTATAGCTGGCATAAAGGGTGTGATGCCGGTCCAAGTCCAACAGCACGCCGGCATAAAGCGTCTTGTGCGCATTCACCCGATAATCGCCGGTTGCCGCCGTGACATTGTCATAATCATACCAGTCGAGCCGCCCGCCCACTATGATCTTCAGCGGATCGGCCGGGTTCAACCGCACCGATGCATAGGCGCCTTTCTGGGTAATGATGTTGCGACTGGCCGTGGTCGCGCGGAAATCCGGCCGCGCCATCGCCGCAGGATCGAAATTGAAGATATCGATCGTGCCGGCCACCACGCCGCTGGGCGAATAATTTTGCGTGATCGTATCCGTCTCGCGCCAGCTCGCCCCCAATATGATGTCATGCTTGCGCCCCAGCAGCGTCAGCGGGCCGCCGGCATAGAGGTCCACACCCGCCTGATTTTCCTTATAGCTCGCCTGATAGATGCTCTGCGTCAGCGACAGGTCGGTATCGCGGCGATAGATGTAGGAGCCGGAGAAAATGGCGTCCTGCCATGTCTTCATCCCCGCCACCCGGACCTGCCAGTCACTGCCCAGATTCTGGCGGATTTCGCCAAACAGGCTGTTGGCCTTCTGCCATTTACCCTCCCAGTCGTTGGACGGACGGATGGAGCGCGGCAGGTCCAGATGCGCGCCGGTGGCGCTCAGCGGCAGGCCGCCCCAGAAGCTGTTGTAGAAATCATCCTGATGCGTCGCGCCGATCATCAGCAACGTGTCCGGCCCGACATCATATTCGGCGATGGCGTGGATCAGCCCGCGATGGATTTTCTCGCCATCGCGAAAACTGCTGCTGTCCTGATAGCTGCCGATAGTGCGCACGCGCAGCGTTCCATCGTCATTGACCGGCCCGCCCATGTCGATTTCGCCGCGATAATTGTCCCAACTGCCCGCCGCCGCCGTCAGGTCCATGTGGAAGGCGCGTTGCGGCCGCTTGCGCACCATGTTGATCGCAGCGGACGGATTGCCGCTGCCGGTGATCAGGCCCGTGGCCCCGCGCACCACCTCCACCCGGTCGAAAATCGCCAGGTTGGCCTGCAAGCCAACGACATGCCCCTGATAGCGGCTGGGCAAGCCATCATACATGATATTGTCAATGTCGAAGCCGCGCGCATTGAACGCCGGCCGCCCTGGGCCATTGCCGCTGTTCAGGAACAGGCCGGGCGTGAATTTCACCACGTCGGTCACATTGATCATCTGCAAATCGTCCAGCCGCTGGCGCGTGACGATCGTTACCGACTGCGGCGTTTCACGCAGGGTCAGCGGCAATTTGGTCGCAGTCTTGCTGGATTTGGCGGTATAGCTGCCAGTTCCTTCGGTCGCTTCCTCGCGCAGCCCGGTGACGATGATGGCGTCGCGCGTGGGCTCCTCGACCGATCCAGCGTCACTTGGCGCAGTAGAAGCGGCGCCGGCGGCAGCCAGCAGCAACAATGGTATCGACATGGTCATTCTCCCCTTTTCCCGGGGAGAGCCGATACGGCCGTCATTTTCAGATTGCAAATGATTCGCAATATTATTTAACGTGCTCAAGCGGCATATCGAGTAACCGCCTTCCAATGTTGGATTTTTGTCGATCTACCTTGCCTGATGACACTGCCCGATCCCTTTGCTGCCATCGCCCCCATCATAACGCAGCCATTGCCAGTGATGCATCCTTGTCGCCTGACTGTCGCATCAATGGCGCGCATATGTCGCTCCGGTGTCGTCTCGCTGTCGCGTTGGTGTCGCCTCACTGACGCTTTGGGTAAAAAACCGGCACAAGAGGCCCTGCAACGGTGTGAACTTCGGCTGTCGCATCGTACGCAGGACGACCCATGGCCCGACACGAAAGGCATTGCACCGGAGCCATCACCTTGCCAGTCTGCGCCTGTCACCCTTGGGAGAGTGCCATGCGTTCCATGATCTTCGCGTCGTTGCTTGCCGCCACGTCCATGGCATCGGCCGCCCCCACCCCCAAGGAACAGTTAATGACGCCGCCTGCGGGCGCGCGCCATTATACGATCAGTTCGACCGCCGGCAATCATGGCGACATCTGGTCCTGGACGCTGGCCGATGGGCGGATCGCCTATCGCATGTCGATGTCGCTGCGCGGCTGGGTTACCGAAACCGACGAGGTGATGAAGCTGGGAACGGATGGACGGCCCGTCGGCATTACCATTCGCGGCTTCACCGATCAGGGCGATGCAGCAGAGGATTTCTCGGTCGACGCCAATGGCATCGCCACCTGGAAGACAGTCGTCGATCAGGGATCGGCGCCCTTCGCAGGCAAGCGCTATAACAGCTATGGCGGTCCCTTCCTTGCGGGCGAGAAGGATGTTGAGGCGCTGGTGGCAGCTGGCGACAAGGGCGTTGACCTGCTCCCCACCGGCCATGCCAGCATCCGCATAGGTCAGTCGGTGCAGATTGACGGGCCGCAGGGCGCTCAGACCGTCAAGCTGGCCTTCATTCAGGGTTATGGCTTCTCGCCCTCTCCCGTCTGGCTGGATCAGAATGATCGCTTCTTCGGCAATGCCGGCGTCATTTCGCTGCTGCCAGCCGGCTATGAAAAGAACGGCCCGCGGCTCAAGGAGATTCAGGATCAGGCGACCGCCGCCATGGTGCGCGACGTTGCCCACCGCTTCCTCAGCCCCGCCAATCGCACCCCGACGCTGATCGACCATGTGCTGCTGTTCGATTCCGTCGACGGCCAATATCTGCCCGATCGCGCGGTGCTGATCGCCGATGGCAAGGTCGCGGCGGTCGGTGCGGGCGGATCGATCAAGGCGCCGGCCGGCGCGACCCTGATCGACGGGCGGGGCAAGACGCTGACCCCGGGCCTGTGGGATGCGCACCAGCATGTCGGCGACGACTGGAATCTGCTCCAGAATGTGGCCACGGGCATGACCAATTATCGCAGCCCCGGTTCGATGATCGATGAAGCGCTCAGCATCGCCAAGCGCCGCGCCGCCGGCGATCTGCTGGCGCCGGACGGCAAGGTGTCGGTCATCATCGACCGGAAAGACCCGCTCGCCGCACAGGGCGCGCTCACCGTCTCTTCCGCCGCCGAAACCGTCGCGGCGGTCGACAAGATCAAGGCGGCCGGCCTGTGGGGCGTCAAATTCTACACGTCAATGACGCCCGACTGGATCGCCCCCGGCGCAGCCGAGGCGCACAAGCTGGGCCTGCATGTCCATGGCCATGTCCCGGCCGGCATGCGCCCGCTCGACGCGGTGCGCGCGGGCTATGATGAGGTGACGCATATCAACTTCATCCTGATGCAGGCGATGCCGCAGGATGTGGTGGACAAGGCGAATACCGCCGCCCGGCTGGAGGGGCCGGCAAAATATGGCAAGGACATCGATCTTGATTCCCCGACGATGAAGGCCTTCTATGCCGAACTGGCGCAGCGCAAGACGATCATCGATCCCACATTGACCGTGTGGGAGCCGCTGATGACGTCGGATGGCACGGCTCTGTCACCCGAATATTCGCCCTTTGCCGATGTCGCGCCGCCGGCCATCGTGCGCGGGTGGAAGATTGGCGGCTACCCGCTCGTCGATGGCCTGACCCGCGACGATTATCGCAAGAGCTTTGCCAAGATGGTCGATGTCGTCGGCCGGCTGCATCAGGCCGGCGTCCGCATCGTCGCGGGAACCGATGGCTACGGACTGGAACTGGTGCGCGAACTGGAACTGTATCAGCAGGCCGGGCTGACCAATGCGCAGGCGCTCCAGACCGCGACCATCATCCCCGCGCGAATGACCGGCATGGATGACCGCGCCGGATCGATCGCCCCGGGCAAGACGGCGAACATCATTCTGGTCGATGGCGATGTGTCGCGGGATCTGCGCAACCTGCGCCATGTCCATAGCGTCTTCCTCGACGGCTATCGGCTCGACGGCGCAGCCCTGCGGCAGGCGAGTGGCCTCAGCGGCATGCCGAAATGACTATCCGCCCGGCTTGATATAGGGGGCGACGGCAAAGAGCAGCCGCTCCTCCCGTCGCGGATCATGATCGATGCGCACAGCCCGGTCGAAGATCATCGTCGGCCGGTCGTTGAGGTTGAAATGCGGCCAGGCCGGGATGCCGCGATGATTGGGATCGCCGGTGCGGGCAAGGGCAATGAAGGCATCCGCCATCTGCCCGGCCAGCCGACGGGCTTCGGGGCCTGATCCGGTGCGTGCGCCGGCTGCGTCGACGTTGTCGAACACCAACGGAATGTCGAGCGTATGGAACGCGCCAAGCAAGCCACCCGCTTCGGGACAGGGAAAGTCGAGCTGATACATCCATGTCGGCGCACCAATCCGCGCGCGTTCCTCCGCCTGGATCAGATGCCCCGGCCAGGACCGCCCCGCCGTCGACGCCGCCAGCAAAATCTGGCCCGGACTGCGATCGGGATAGAGCTGGCGATAGCGGGCAATGACATGATCGGGCGCCAGATCCTTCGTCATCTCCTTCGCCAGCCGCTGGGGCAGATTATCCCAGGTCGTGTTGCCAGCACGCAGCGTCTTTTCGATCCACAGCGCGGTTTCGTCATGCGTATTGCCGATGATCAGGGGAATGTGCCCCGCCTCAACCGGCGCATCAGGGAAAAAGGGATGACGCGCCAGCACGCCATGATCGAGCGTGGAGGTAAAGCTGATCTCGCCCTTGCCCTCCAGCGGATCGGTCATGGCCATCGCCTCGACCAGCCGTTCGATCGGAAGCTGCATCAGAGCGCCCACATCGGCCGCGCCCGCCTGCGCCATCCACGCCCGCGCCCGCGCGGTCGCATGCATCGGCCCGGCGGCGGTGACATGCTGCCCACTCATCGTCGCGGCGGCATGGAACAGGGTGCGCGCTTCCGGCATCGCCATCAGGGTCACGACCTTCGCCCCGCCGCCCGACTGGCCGAAGATCATCACCCGACCGGGATCGCCGCCGAAGCCCGCAATATTGTCCCGCACCCACTGGAGCGCCAGAATGATGTCGAGATTGCCGGCATTGCCCGATTCCGCCGGTCCACCCAGTTGCGCCAGATAGGCATAGCCCATGCCGGCCAGACGATGGTTCAGCGTCACTACCACCACATCACCACGCCGCACCAGATTGCCGCCGTCGTAAAGCAGATCGCTACCCGACCCATGAGCATGTGCCCCACCATGCAGATAGACCATGACCGGCCGCTTCCCCGCGTCCAGCGCCGGCGTCCAGACATTGAGGAACAGGCAGTCTTCGGACGTCGCTTCCTCTGCCCGGGTCTGCGGCGCGGCGGCAGCGTAACGGGTAGCGTCTGCGATCCCATCCCAGGCTGCGGGCGCTACCGCCCGACGAAAGCGGGTGAAGCGCGTGTCCGCGCCATAGCGCACGCCGCGAAAGACCAGCACGTCTCTCTCAATCGCGCCGCGCACCCGGCCATGGCGGGTCGTCGCGACCGGACTGGCCCTCAGCCCCCGCCCCGATGCGGCGACGGGCGCGGCCGCCATGCCGGCGATCAGGGTGCGGCGGGCGATGTCGTTCATCCGGTCATTTCCGTACAAAGCTGGCGCATGGCGGGCAGGGCCGGATTGGCGTTGTCACGCCGCCAGGCCATGTGCAGTTCGACCGGCTTTTCCTGCGGCGTCATCAGGCGTCGAAAATGGACGTCGCTCATATGCAGGCCGGTCGCGCTTTCGGGTACGATCGCGGGCGCGACACCGGCATGGACCAAGCCAAGCATCGAATGGATCTGCGTCACATGCTGGACGTAGAGCGGCGCAGCCTCGGCTTCGTTGAACAGATGCTCCAGCATATTGTGAAAATAGGCCGCGCCCTGCCGAGAATACATGACCAGCGGCTGCCCGTCGAAATCGGCGGGACTGAGCCCAGCGAGCGACTTGCGCGGATCGCCCGGCGGCAGGGCGACAAACAGCGGTTCGTGTAGCACGCAAGCGCTGTCAAATTCATGGCGGTTGACCGGCGGACGCACGAAGCCAATGTCGACAAGGCCCGTGAGTAAGGCGTCGACCTGATCGCCCGACACCATTTCGCGCAGTTCCAGTTCGATATTGGGCAGCACGGCGCGGGCTTGCGCTACGATGCGCGGCACGACATTATAGCCCGACACGGCGGTAAAGCCGATCGCCACCCGCCCGGCATCCCCCTTTGCCACGCGCCGCGCCGACAGGGCCGCGCTGTCGGCCAGCCGTACGATCCGGCGCGCCTCGATCAGGAAGACGCTGCCAGCCGGGGTCAGGCTGACCTGCCGGCTGGTGCGTTCCAGCAATTGCACGTCCAATATTCGTTCCAGCAGCTGGATTTGCCGACTGAGCGGAGACTGGGTCATGTTGAGCCGCTGGGCGGCGCGGCCGAAATGCAATTCTTCGGCAGCGGCGACGAAGCAGCGGAGCTGGCTGAGTTCGAACATCATGCCAGACTATCCGCGCTCCGCCACCGTGTCACGCTGTCGCGCGTTCGATGAGCGCACGCAGTTCCGCTTCTTCGGCGGCCGACAGGTCGGTCAGGGGCGAGCGCACCGGGCCGGCATCGCGACCGATCACGCGCATGCCCGCCTTGACGATCGACACCGCATAGCCGCGCCCCTTGTCCCGAAGGGCGATATAGGGCAGCACGAAACTGCGCAGTTGATCCATCACATAGACCTGGTCGCCAGCGCGAACCGCCTTGTAGAAGGCCAGCGCCCATTCCGGCATGAAGTTGAAGATCGCCGAGCTGTAGGTGGTGACGCCCATGGTCAGATAGGGCGTGGCGAAGGTTTCGGCCGTGGGCAGGCCACCAATATAGGTCAGGCGATCGCCCATCCGGGCATAGATGCGCGTCATCAGTTCAATATCGCCAACCCCGTCCTTGAACCCGATCAGGTTGGGGTTGCGATCGCACAAGCGGGCAAGGGTTTCGTCGTTGATGATGGCATTATCGCGATTATAGACGATAACGCCCAGACCCGTGGCGCGACAAACGGCCTCGATATGATCGGCCAGCCCTTCCTGCTTGGCATGCATCAGATAGGGTGGGAGCAGCAGCAGGCCATCTGCGCCGGCCTTTTCCGCGTCGCGGGCAATGCCGGTGGCGATGGCCGTGCCATAGCCGCAGCCGGAAATGACGGGGATGCGGCCATTGGTTTCGGCAACCGCAGCCGCAACGACCTGTGCGACTTCGGTCGGGGTTAGCGAGAAAAACTCGCCCGTGCCGCCCGCCGCGAACAGGCCGGTTAGTTCCCGTTCCAGCATCCACCCACAATGCTCGCGATAGGGGCCTTCCAAAAATGCGCCTTGCGCATCGAAATGGGTGACGGGGAAGGACAGCAGCCCCTGGCCCAGTTGGCGGGCGAGATCCGTGGGGCTAAAATGGCTCATATCCGTGCATCTCCTCTCCTCGGCGTGATCAACATTCGCCGGTGCTTGAGATGCTGAATAGGGAGAAGCGGCCCGAACGGTCCAACTCAAAGATGCGCATGACCGATGCAAGACTTGGCATGATCGCCAAAGCCTTGCATCGCCAATGTCAGAATTCGATGAGCGCGGTCTTGGTCTTGAGATTGGCCATATAGGCTTCGCGGCCCAGATCCTTCCCGATGCCCGATTGCTTGTAGCCGCCGGTCGGCAGGATGAAGTCATTGCTGCGACCATAGCGATTGACCCAGACCGTGCCGGCCTCCAGCGAACGGGTGGCGCGCAAGGCGCGGTTCAGATCACCGGTATGCACGCCCGCGGCAAGGCCATAGGCGCTGTCATTGGCGAGGGCATAGGCTTCGTCTTCGTCCGTGAAGGTCTGAACGGTGAGGACCGGACCGAAGATTTCACCCTGCACAGCTTCGCTCTTCTGGGCGACATTGGTGAGCAGGGTCGGCGCGAAATAGCTGCCCTCCTGCGGCGCAGTGGCCCGGCCGCCGCCCGCCAGCACCTCGGCTCCGGCGGTGATGGCCCGCTTGACGATACCGTCGATCCGGTCAAGCTGGCCTTCGGAAATGATCGGCCCAAGGGTCGTATCGGTCGCCCAGGTCGGGCCAGCGCGGTGCGCGGTGAAGGCGGTCAGGATGCGGTCGATCACCTGATCGGCAACCTTGTCCTGCACCAGCAGGCGCGATCCCGCAACGCAAACCTGCCCGGCATTGAGCGTAATGGCGCGAGCGACGAGCGCCGCGGCCTTGTCGACAGTTGCATCGGCAAAGACGATCTGCGGGCTTTTGCCGCCCAGTTCGAGCGTCACCGGCTTGGGTCCGGTCTGGGCGCAGGCGGTCATGATCGCAGCGCCGGTGGCGGTCGATCCGGTGAATGTCACTTTCGCAACCTCCGGACGGCGCACCAGTGGATCGCCGACCGATCGGCCATCGCCCTGCACGATGTTGAAGACGCCGGCGGGCAGCCCGGCCTCGATCGCGAGTTCGGCAAGGCGCACGATGGAGAAGGGCGTCATTTCGGACGGCTTGAGGACCACGCAATTACCAGCCGCAATGGCCGGCGCGATCTTCCACCCGGCCATGACCAAAGGCAGGTTCCACGGCGCGATCGCTGCGACGACGCCATAGGGTTCGGCGATGGTCAGGCCAAGCTTGTCAGGCGTCGTGGCCGCGACTTCGCCGCCAAATTTGTCCGCCCATTCGGCGAAGAAGCGGATCGTTTCAGCGGTGTAGCTCAAATCCCATGCGTTGATTTCATTGATCGTGCGGGTCGATCCCAGCGCTTCGAGTGGCGCCAGCTTTGCCGCATCCGCCTCGATCAGGTCCGCCCAATGTCGCAGTATCTTCATTCGGCCGCGTGGATCCGTCTGCGCCCAGCCACTCTTCTTATAGGCCGCCTGCCCATCCTCGACCGCCTCCGCCAACTGGTCCGCATCGACACTGTCCAGTTCGGCCTGCACCCGACCATCGGACGGGCGACGCACGATAATCGCCGATCCGCGCCCTTCCACCCGGCGCCCGCCGATGAAATTATTCGCCTTTGGCAGGCTGATCTGATCGGGGTCAAAACCTGTCACGACATAATCTCCTTCGTACGGACATATCGGCAAAATAAGGGTGCGTTGCGGCATTTGTTGTAGTTGCACGTAAAAATGTGCGCGATAATCTTCCAAAATCAGGGCGAAGGCAGCAGCCAATGCTTGATACGGCCTCCTAATGTCCGATCACCGATTCCAAATGTCAGACAGGCGGGCGTCCTTTCCCGCCAAGGAGCAAGACGCATGGCGACAGGCATAGAGGCGATGGTGGACCTGCGGCGCATGACCGCGCAGGATCTGGCCGCCGCCCACGATCTTTCGAGCGAGCAGAAATGGCCGCACCGTATCGAGGATTGGGAAATATTGCTGGGCCTGGGCTTTGGCTATGTCGCGCAGCGCGACGGAGAAGTGGTCGGCACGGCCATGGCCTGGCTCTATGGCGCGGATGCCGCCACGCTGGGCATGGTGATCGTGTCGCCCCGCGCGCAGGGCATGGGCATCGGCCGCCGGCTGATGGAGGCGGTGCTGAGCGATCTGGGCGATCGCACGGTGTTGTTGAACGCGACCGACGAGGGCGCGCCTCTCTATCGCAAGTTAGGCTTTGAACCGATTGGCCCCGTCTTCCAGCATCAGGGCGCGGCCTTTGCTGTCCCGATGGCGGAGTTGATCCCCGATGAGCGCGTGCGCCCACTGGGAGCCAAGGATATGCCCACGCTTTGCGACCTCGCCCGGCGAGCGAGCGGCATGGATCGCGACGCATTGCTGGAAGCACTAGTGCCGGGCGCGCAGGGCGTGGTGCTGACGCGCAGCAATGAGCCGGTCGGCTTTGCGCTGTTCCGACGCTTTGGTCGCGGCTATGTCGTCGGGCCGACGATTGCGCCCGATACGGGCGGCGCAAAGGCGTTGATCTCGCACTGGCTGGGGTCGAATGCGGGCATCTTCTGTCGGCTCGACGTGCCCGAAGAAAGCGGGCTGGCGGCATGGCTCGACGAACTGGGCCTGCCCTGTGTCGGCCGGGTCATGCGGATGGTGCGCGGACCCTTGCCGGCGCTCGATCATTCGATAACCACCTTCTCCCTTACGACGCAGGCCCTTGGATGACTTTCTCTCTCAACAATCCCGCCCTTTTCATTCAGAACGCCTTTGTCGGCGGTGCGTGGATCGGGGCTGCTTCCGGCGCGACGGTGCCGGTCGACAATCCCGCAACCGGCGCGATCATCGGCACCGTGCCCGATTGCGGCGAGGCGGAGACGCAGGCCGCCATTGCTGCTGCCGAAGCGGCCTTCCCGGCGTGGAAAGCCCGCACTGCGGCTGATCGGGCAGCGGTGCTGGAGCGCTGGCACGCACTGGTGCTGGCCAATGTCGTCGATCTGGGCCGGATCATGACCGCTGAGCAGGGCAAGCCGATCGCCGAGGCCGAGGGTGAAATCCGCTATGCAGCGAGCTTCATCAAATGGTTCGCCGAGGAAGCCCGGCGGGTCGACGGCGGCATGGTGCCGGCGCCGGAGGCCAATCGCCGCATCCTGATCATGAAAGAGCCGGTCGGCGTGTCGGCGGCGATCACGCCCTGGAATTTCCCAGCGGCGATGATCACCCGCAAATGCGCGCCCGCGCTGGCGGCCGGATGCCCTGTAGTGATCAAGCCATCTGAACTGACGCCTTTTACGGCGCTGGCCCTGGCGAAGCTGGCAGATGAAGCCGGCGTTCCGGCGGGTGTGTTCAATGTCGTTACCGGCATGCCGGCAGCCATTGGCGGCGCGCTGACAGGCAGCCCGGTGGTGCGCAAATTATCCTTTACCGGATCGACGCGGATCGGCGCGCTGCTGATGGAGCAAAGCGCCGCAACGATCAAAAGGCTGAGTCTGGAACTGGGCGGCAATGCGCCGCTGATCGTGTTCGACGACGCCGATGTCGACATTGCCGTCGCGAGTGCGATGGTCAGCAAATTCCGTAATGCGGGGCAAACCTGCGTCTGCGCCAATCGCATTCTGGTGCAGGATGGCGTCTATGATCAGTTTGCCGAAAAGCTGGCCAAGGCGGTATCGGCGCTGAAGGTTGCGCCGGGCGACATGCCGGGCAGCACGATCGGCCCGCTGATCAATGCCGCCGCCGCCGACAAGGTGAAGGCCCATGTCGAGGATGCGCTGGCCCATGGCGCGACGCTCTTTGCGCAGGCGCCGGATGGGGCGACCGGCGAGCGGTTCGCGCGGCCGGTGGTGTTGACCGGGGCGACGCGGGACATGCGGCTGGCGGAGGAAGAGACATTCGGGCCGGTCGCCCCGCTGTTCCGCTTCACCCATGAGGAGGAGGGGATCGAGCTGGCCAACGCCACCAGCTATGGACTGGCCGCCTATTTCTACACCGAAAATCTGCACCGCGCCTTCCGCGTGGCGGAGCGGCTGGAAGCGGGCATGGTGGCGCTCAACAGCGGGGCGATCGCCATGGAGGTCGCGCCGTTTGGCGGGGTCAAGATGTCGGGCCTGGGCCGCGAAGGCGCGCATGCAGGCATCGAGGAATATCTGGAAACCAAGGCGTTCCATATTGCGGGGCTGAAACTCTAATATCCGTCCCCTCCCCCATTTCCGTTCGCCCTGAGCCTGTCGAAGGGCCGTATTCCACTTCAAGAAAGAACAGGGCTTCGACAGGCTCAGCCCGAACGGGAGGTTTTTATGGCCCGCAACTATTCGATCTCCGTCATTCCCGGCGACGGGATCGGCAAGGAAGTCATGCTCGAAGGCATTCGCGTGCTGGAACGCGCGGCGAGCCTGTACGGGTTCAGCATCGAGCAGAAGTGGCAGGATTTCGCCTGCTGCGACTATTATGCCAAACATGGCCAGATGATGCCCGACGACTGGAAGGCGCAGATCGGGAATCCCGATGCGATCTTCTTTGGCGCGGTCGGCTGGCCCGATACGGTGCCCGATCATGTCTCTCTTTGGGGATCGCTGCTCCAGTTCCGGCGCGAATATGATCAATATGTCAATCTGCGCCCCGTCCGCCTGATGCCCGGCGTCCCCTGTCCGCTGGCCGGGCGCGAGCCGGGCGACATTGATTTCTGGGTGGTGCGCGAGAATACCGAGGGCGAATATAGCTCGGTCGGCGGAAAGATGTTCCCCGGCACGGATCGGGAAGTCGTCATTCAGGAAACGGTGATGACGCGCCATGGCACCGACCGGGTGCTGCGCTATGCCTTCGAGCTGGCGGCGACGCGGAACCGCAAACATGTCACATCCGCCACCAAGTCCAACGGCATCGCCATCACCATGCCCTGGTGGGACGAACGGGTGGAGGAGATGGCGAAACATTATCCGACCGTCACCCATGACAAATATCATATCGACATTTTGACGGCGCAGTTCGTGCTGAACCCCGACCGGTTCGACGTGGTGGTCGCGTCCAACCTGTTCGGCGACATTCTTTCCGACCTTGGCCCGGCCTGCACCGGGACGATCGGGGTCGCGCCGTCGGGCAACATCAACCCGGATCGCACCGCGCCGTCGCTGTTCGAGCCGGTCCATGGTTCCGCCCCCGACATTGCCGGCAAGGGCATCGCCAATCCGGTCGGGCAAATCTGGTCGGCGGCGATGATGCTGGAGCATCTGGGCGAGAATGTTGCTGCCGCCGCGATCATGCGGGCGGTCGAAACGGTGCTGGCGGAACCGGGCCTGCGCACGGGCGACCTCAAGGGCAAGGCCAGTACCGAAGAATGCGGCAAGGCGATTGCAGACGCGCTGGCGTAAAATAGGAATTCGCGGGCTTAACTTCGCATATTTCCCGCCGAATCAGACATTTTATTCCATTGTCCTGATCCTATCGGAAAGCGCGCGAGGCAAGAAAAAGGGTCGGTCCGAAGGGCCGGCCCTTTCGCTATTTTTCACACGATCCCTATCCTGTAGGACAGCGGCAGATTATGCTGCGACGGTTCGCGATTAAGTGCGGCGACAGTCGCCATTCGCCCCATATCGGGCTTTCGCTCTGCGGCATAAGGTTAGGCTGAACCCCAAGACCCACTATGGCGAGCCTGCTGATGACGCTGCAATCCAACCGTTCCCTGCTGGACATTGATCGCGATCACCTGATCCATCCCGTCACCTCCTTTCGCGGGCATGAAGCGCATGGCGCGCTGATGCTGGAAAGCGGCAAGGGCATGTGGCTGAAGGATATGGACGGCAAGGATCTGCTGGACGGCTTTGCCGGCCTGTGGTGCGTGAATGTCGGTTATGGGCAGGACAGTATTGCCGAAGTCGCGGCCGAACAGATGCGCCGCCTGCCCTATGCGACGGGCTATTTCCATTTCGGCAGCGAGCCGACGGTGCGGCTGGCCCAGAAGCTGGTGGACCTGAGCCCCGAGGGGCTGGACCATGTCTATTTCACGTTGGGCGGATCGGATGCGGTGGACAGCGCGATCCGGTACATCACCCATTATTATAACGCGATCGGTAAGCCGGAGAAGAAGCAGTTCATTGCGCTGGAGCGCGGCTATCATGGATCGAGCAGCACCGGCGCGGGGCTGACCGCGCTGGCCAATTTCCATCGCGGGTTCGACCTGCCGCTGCGCTGGCAGCATCATATAGCGTCGCCCTATCCCTATCGCAGCGATCTGGAGGGGGATGACGCTGCGATCATCGCCCGGTCGGTGCAGGAATTGAAGGACAAGGTTGCGGCGCTGGGCGCGGACAAGGTCGCCGCTTTCTTCTGCGAACCGATCCAGGGGTCGGGCGGGGTCATCGTGCCGCCGATCGGCTGGCTGAAGGCGATGCGCGAAACCTGCACGCATCTGGACATATTGTTCGTCACCGATGAGGTCATCACCGGGTTCGGCCGGACCGGACCGATGTTCGCCTGCGAAGCGGAGGATGTGTCGCCCGACCTGATGACGCTCGCCAAGGGGCTGACCGCCGGTTACATTCCGATGGGCGCGGTGCTAATGTCCGACAAGGTGTATCAGGGCATCGCCAATGGCGCCGCGCCGGAGATCGCGATTGGCCATGGCGCCACCTATTCGGGTCATCCCGTCAGCGCGGCCGTGGGGCTGGAGGTGCTGCGCCTCTATACCGAGGGCGGCATATTGGCGAACGGGCAGAAGGTCGCCGCCCGGTTCGACGCGGGGCTGGCGCGGCTGGCCGATCATCCGATGGTGGGCGATACGCGTGGACGCGGCCTGCTGGGCGCGATCGAACTGGTGAGCGACAAGGGCGGCAAGACGCGGTTCGACCCGTCGCTGAAACTGGCCGACCGGCTGTTCGCCAAAGCCTATGACAATGGCGTCATCTTCCGCGCCTTTGCCGACAATATCATTGGCCTTGCCCCGGCATTGTGCGCGTCGGACGCCGAGATGGACGAGATTTTCGCCCGCATCGCCAAGACGCTGGACGATCTTCTCGAAGAAGCCGATATTCGCGCAGCGGTGCGATAAACAAGGGGGAGCAGGAACTATGTTGGGCGGACCCAGACTGGACAGGATCGACCTCAAAATCCTTACGCAGCTTCAGCAATCGGGCCGCGTCACCAATGTCGAACTGGCCGACGCGGTTGGCCTGTCCCCCAGCCCCTGCCTGACCCGCGTCAAGCGGCTGGAGAAAGCGGGCTATATCACCGGCTATGGCGCGCACATCAACCTGCACAAGCTGGGCGAATATCTGACCGTCTTTACAGAAGTGACGCTGACCGAGCATCGCGCCGGCGACTTTTCCCGGTTCGAAACGCGCATCCGCAAGCTGGACGAAATCGTCGAATGCCATCTGGTCAGCGGCGGATACGACTATCTGCTGAAATTCGTAACGCGCGGCGTGGCGCATTATCAGTCGATCATCGAAGGGATGCTGGAGAGCGATTACGGCATCGAAAAATATTTCAGCTATGTCGTGATCAAATCCCCCTTCATCAAACATCATTATCCGATCCAGCATCTGTTCGGCGAGCAGAGATAAGGCTTATACTTCCCACATGACCGACATTGCCGACCTGATCGAACCGCTCGTCGCGTTTCGCCGCGACATTCATGCCCATCCTGAGCTTGGCTTTTGCGAGCATCGCACCGCCGGGCGCATCGCCGAGCAGCTGCGCGCGCTGGGGCTGGAGGTGCATGAGGGGATTGGCAGGACCGGCGTGGTCGCGGTGCTGCGCAACGGAACGTCAGGCCGCAGCATCGGGTTGCGGGCGGACATGGACGCGCTGCCGATCCATGAGCAGACCAACCTGCCCTATGCCAGCACGACGCCGGGCACATTCCATGGTTGCGGCCATGACGGGCATGTCGCGATGCTGCTGGGCGCAGCGCAACATCTGACGCGCAGCAGGCATTTCGACGGGACGGTCAATTTCTTCTTCCAGCCGGCCGAAGAAGGTCAGGGCGGCGCGCGCGAGATGGTCAATGAAGGGCTGTTCGACCGCTTCCCCTGCGACCGGGTGTTCGGCTTGCACAACTGGCCCGATCTGCCCGCCGGGACGATCGCCACGCGGCCCGGCCCGATCATGGGCGCGGCCGACAAGTTCGAGATCCGGCTGGAGGGGCGCGGCGGCCATGCCGCCATTCCGCAGGATACGCCCGACGCCATATTGGCGGCCGCATCGCTGGTGCAGCAACTGAACGCCATCGTGTCGCGCCGGATTGCGCCGACAGCATCGGCGGTGCTGTCCATCACCCAAATCCATGGCGGGCATACGCATAATGTGATCCCGGAGGCGGTGACGATCAGCGGCACCGTGCGCACATTCGACCCGGCGGTGCAGGATCGGATCGAAGCATCGATCCGGCAGGTTGCGGCGGGCGTCGCGCTGGCGGGGGAACTGACGGCGAGCGTCGACTATCAGCGCTATTATCCCGCCACGATCAACGATGCGGAAGCGGCGCAAGAAGCGCTGAACGCGGCGGCTACGGTCGGGACGGCCCAACTGGCGCCCGATCCGGCCTTCACATCGGAAGATTTCGCCTTCATGCTACAGGCGTGCAAGGGCGCCTATATCTGGCTGGGCCAGGCGAAGCCCGAAGGATCGACGCCGCTGCATAATCCCCATTATGACTTCAACGATGATGTGCTGGAACTGGGTGTGCGGTTGCATGTCGCGCTGGTGGAGCAGCATCTGAAGGCGGGATAGCAGGACTGCCAAGACTGTAACTTACCCCGTTCATTTCGAGCGAAGTCGAGAAACGCGGCAGAGCTGCGTTCAGCGAAGCCTAGCATAAGAGCGCTGGGCTATCCGCTTCTCGACTTCGCTCGAAACGAACGGGAGTTATTATATCTATTCCGCCCTAACGCGCCGTCTTGCTGCTGATCTCCACCTGCGTTTCGCCGAGACCTTCGGCGCGGGCGTGCAGGATGATCTTGCCGGAAAGCTTGGGATCAGCCTTCACGATCACCAGCGCGAGGCCATTAAAGGCATTGCGGCTGTTTGACGGGAAGGCGGTGAGGTCGGTCGGATCGCCATTGTCGGTGGCGACGATCTGGCCCGGCCCCTCGATCGTGAAATCGATTTTCTGCTTGGCGGCGGGGATGATATTGCCGTCCTTGTCCAGCACCTTGAGCGTCACGAAGCTAAGGTCGCGGCCATCGTCCTTGATGGTCGCCCGGTCGGCGGTCAGAGACAGTTTCGCCGCTTCGCCCACCGTATGGATCATCTCGGTCGCCCAGGGCTGGCCCTTCTTCCAGGTGACGACCTTCACTTCGCCCGGTTCATAGACAACATAGTCCCAGCGGAAGCGATATTCATAGTCGCGCTTCTTGACCTTGCCCTGCGACTTGCCGTTGACGAACAGTTCCGCCTCGTCCGCCGAGGAAAAGACATGGACGGGCGTGATCTGGCCAACGCGGTCGGGCCAAGTCCAGTGCGGCAGGATATGCGCGAATTTGAGGTCCGGGCGCCAGCGCGACTGGTAGAGCCAGAAGCGATCCTTGGGGAAGCCGGCAAGATCGAGGATGCCCGAATAGCTGCTGCGCGAGGTGTAATAGGGCGTGGGTTCGCCCAGATAATCGAAGCCGGTCCACACGAACTCGCCCGCGACATAGGGGTTCTGATCATCGGCCGCCCAGACGCGATCGGGCGAGGAGCCGAAGTCCGCCGCATGCATCTCATAGGCGCTCACTTGATGCGTGTCGGGATTGCCGCCAGACCAAGGCCGCACCGGGCCGCTGATCGCGCCGGCGACCGGGAACATATATTCGCCGCGGCTGGACAGGGCTGAGGCGCTTTCGGTGGACAGAATGACCTTGTCCGGGAATTTTGCGCGGAAGGCGGGATATTGGCCGATGATGCCGCGAATGCCCGCCCCCTGATAGTTGAGACTGATGACATCGACCGTGGTGGGCAGCAGCATGTCCGCCTTGGCGAAGTTCATCGCGCCGGTGGCGGGTCGGGTCGGGTCTTCCTCATGCGCGATGGCGACGAGTTCGCGGCCGATCTTCGCGCCGGCTTCGCCATCATATTGTTCACCGACTTCATTGCCGACGCTCCAGAGGATGATGGAGGGATGATTGCGATCCCTACGCAGCATGGCGCGGGCGTCGGCCTCATGCCAGTCGGGAAAGATCAGGTGGAAATCATGCGGGGTCTTTTTCTTCTCCCAGCTGTCGAACACTTCGTCTATCACCAGAAAGCCCATGCGGTCGGTGAGTTCGAGCAGTTCAGGCGCGGGCGGGTTATGGCTCATGCGCACGGCGTTGGTGCCCATGTCGCGCAGGATTTCGAGCTGGCGCTCGGCGGCGCGGGCGTTGAAGGCGGCGCCGATCGCGCCCAGATCATGATGATTGTTGACGCCGCGCAGCGGGATATGCTCGCCATTGACGATGACGCCCTTGTCGGGATCGAACTTTACGTCGCGCACGCCGAAGCGGGTTTCGTAGCTGTCGATCTGCCTGCCGCCCTGCGTGACGGTGGAGACGGCGACATAGCGGTTGGGCTGCTGCGTCGGGGGCGGTCCCCAGAGGCGCGGGTTGGCGAGGATGGCGGAGCCGTTCAGCACCGTCTTTGCGCCCGGCGCAATGCTGGCGGACTGGCGCGCGATGCTGGCGACGGGGCGGCCGATCCGCTTTCCGCTGGCGTCGATCGCGTAGAGGGTGGTGGCGACTTCCACCTGCGCCGGGGTGTCGCCGTCATTGTCGAGCGTGAGGCTGAGGTCGACGGTCGCCCGTTCCTTGCTGACCTGCGGCGTGCGCACAATGCTGCCCCACTGGCCGACATGGACCTTGTCGGCGGTGGTCAGGTAAATGTCGCGATAGAGGCCCCCGCCCGGATACCAGCGGGCCGACGCCTGCGGATTGTCGAGCCGGATGGCGAGTTGGTTCTTCGCCCCCGCAATGGCATAGGGGGTGAGGTCGAGGCGGAAGCTATTATAGCCATAGGGCCAGCCTCCAACCAATTTGCCGTTCAGCCAGACGGTGGCGTAGGACATGGCGCCTTCGACATCGAGGAAGATCGACTTGCCCTTGTCAGCGGCGGGGATGTCCAGCGTCTTGCGATACCAGCCAATGCCCCAGCTGGGCAGCCGGCCCATGCCGCCATAGGGACCATCCTTGATGAAAGGCCCGGCGATCGCCCAGTCATGGGGCAGATCGACATGGGTCCATTTGCTGTCGTCGAAATTCGCCTGGACATAGGGCACGTCGCCACCCGGATTGCCGGCCGGGCGGGCATGATGCTTTGCCGGATCCTTGATGAAGGGGTTGGCGCTGGGCAGGATCCAGGGCTTGAGGACTTTGGCGCCCTTGTCATCCACCTTCACGGCATCGTCGGGGCGGGCGTCGGCAATCTTACCATCGCCCGCATCCTCGATGGGCGGGCGCACATCATAGCGCAGGTCGGTGGTCAGGCCGGTCGGATCGCCCTTGGTAAAGCGCCAGTCCTTGCTGATAGACACGCTTTCGCGCGCATGCGCCGGCATGGCGAGGCCGATCGCCAGCGCCGAAAGACAAATGAGGGATGCGGCCGGTCCAGCGGCGTGTCGCAGGTGCGACAAAGATTTGGACAGGTACACGACATCTCTCTCCCAGCTATGTTAGCGTTATCATTACTCTGAGCGATAACGCCGTGCTTGGCAAGAGTGCAGCGGGATATATTTAGCCGGCAGCGCCCCCCAGCGCCTTCACCAGAGCCACGCTGGCGCGCATGCGGCTGGTTTCCACGGCGAGCAGCGCACGCTGCGCCTCCAGCGCGGCGGTCTGGGCGGTGACGACCTCCAGATAATCCGACGCGCCGTCGCGATAACGGCTATAGGCGATCTTGCTGGTGCGCTCGGCCGCCTGTGCAGCGTCGCGCTGGTCCACCGCCTGCGCCGCGAGATGACGGCCGGCCGCGATCGCATCCTCCGCCTGACGGAAGGCGCCCAGCACGGTTTCGCGGTAGTTTGCGGCCATTTCATCATATTGGGCGCGCGACATCCTGACCTGCGCATTGCGCCGGCCGCCGTCGAACAGGGTGACGAGCGCGGACAGCGGGCCAAGCCCCCAGAAGCTGTTGGGACTGCGCAGCAGATCGCCGCGCGTCGTTTCCCACCCGCCGGTCAGGCCCAGCGTCAGTGACGGGAAATAGGCCGCCTTTGCGACACCGATCCCGGCATTGGCGGCAAAGACGCGCCGTTCCGCCGCCGCAATATCCGGCCGGCGCTGCAACAGTTCCGACGGCGTGCCGGTGGGCATGGCGGGCAGGTGCGGCAGCGCATCCTGCGCGGGGATCGAGAAGCCCGACGACAGGGCGCCGATCAGCGCGGCGATTTCATGTTCGGTGGCGGCGCGTGCATTGGCGACGTCGGAAATCTGCGCGCGCGCATTGCTGAGCGCGGTCCGGGCGCGGTTGACGTCCATGCCCGACGCGATGCCGCCGCGATGCCGGGTTGCCGTCAGGCTGTAGGCGCGATCGAACGCCTCGACGCTCTGGCGCAACAGCGCCGATTGCGCATCAAGGCCACGCAAGCGGGCATAGGCGTCCGCCACCGCCGCCTGAAGGCTAAGGCGCGCAGAGGCGAGATCGGCTTCGCTGGCCTGCGCATCCGCTTTGGCCGCAGCGACGCTGTTGCGGATGCGGCCCCAGAGATCGAGTTCATAATCGAGCGATCCGCCGACGACATAGTCATTATAGGTGACGGCATTGCCGTTGCCCTGAAAACGGTTGCCCGACACGCGGCGGCGGGTTGCGTCCGCGCCCGCGCCGATGGTGGGGATAAGGTCCGATCCTTCGATCCGGGCGGCGGCGCGCGCCTGATCATAGCGCGCCAGGGCGGCGGCCAGCGTGGGACTGGCCTTTTCGGCCTGCGCCTCCAGATCGTTCAGCACGGGATCGCCGAAAGCCTCCCACCAGGCGCCGCGCGACGCGGCGTCCATGGGCTGCGCCGCGGTCCAGCCCGCCACTTCCTTGAAGGCGGCGGGCGCTGCGGTTTCGGGGGCATGATAGTCCGGCGCCATCGAACAGGCCGCCAGCATCATCGGCAACAGCGCGATCCCCCGGCGATCAACGCCCATGGGCAGAGTCCTTCGCGCCGGTCGACGCCGTCTGCACCTGCACCCGGTCGCCGGTGCGGATCGCGTCGGGCGGGGTGTCGATCACCCTGTCCTGCGTGCTCACGCCGGTCGACAGCTGCACGGTCGCGCCTTCGTCACGAGCGATGGTGACGGGCTTCACCGTGACGCGGCCATCCTTGCCGACGACGGCGACGGTCGGGCCGTCATTGCCATAGAGAATGGCGCTGCCCGGCAGGGTCAGCGCATTGCCCTGACCAGCCCCGACCTGGAAACGCACCTGGGCAAAGGCGCCGGGCTTGAGCGCGGCATCGGGATTGGCCGCCTGCAACTGCACCAGCACGGCGCCCGATTGCGGATCGACCGCGCCGGCGCTGCTGGTCATGGTCGCAGTGAAGGTGCGGCCCGGATATTCGGGCAGCGACAAGGTGGCGGTTGCGCCGGGCTTCACCGCCGCAGAATAGCCCTGCGGCACGCGAACATAGATGCGCACGCGGTGAATGTCGGACACGGTGAAGAGCGGCTGGGCGCTGGCATTGCCGGCAACGACCAGCGCGCCGATCTGCGCCGACCGGCTGGTCACGACGCCGGCGAAGGGCGCGGACAGGCGGGTGAAGCCCTGCAACGCCTTCAACCGTTTCACATTGGCGAGGGCGGCGTTGGACACCGCCATGCGCGCGGCCAGATCGCCCGCCTTTTCGTCCACTTCCTGCTGCGAGACGGCGTCTTCCTTCAACATCGCGGACCAGCGGGTCGAGGTCGTTGCGGCCAGACGCTGATTGGCGAGGGCGGTCTGATAATCGGCCTGCGCGGCGGCAAGCTGCTGATCGAGATCGGGCGCATCCAGAATGGCGAGCGGCTGCCCCGCCCCGACCCGATCCCCGATGTCGGCCAGCCAGCGCCGGACATAGCCATTGGTCCGGGCATAAATGGCCGCGCTGTTGAACGCCTGCACATTGCCGGGCAGCACCAGCGCATTGCCTTCCGCATCCGCCTTCGGCGTCACCACGGCGACGCTGGGCAGGGCGGCGGCGGCGGCAGTCTGGCGCAATTCCTCGGTCGCGCTGATGCGCGATGCGACGCCCACGCCGACGACCGCGACGGCCAATATGGCCGCGCCAATACCGACGCGCTTGAGGGTGCGGCTGTCCGGACCGGCCTCGGCCGGATTGGCGATGGTGGCTTCATGTTCAGACATGGCTGGGCTGCATTTCCATATTGGGGGCCTTGCGGCCATGTTTGCGATGCACGAGGGCGAAGACGGTGGGGACGAAGAAGAGAGTGGCGATGGTCGCGCAGATCAGGCCGCCGATGACCGCCCGGCCCAGCGGGGCATTTTGTTCGCCGCCCTCGCCCAGACCCAGCGCCATCGGCCCCATGCCGATGATCATCGCCAGCGCCGTCATCAGCACCGGGCGGAAGCGGACCATGCCCGCTTCCAGCGCGGCCTTGGTGGCATCCCCCAGTTCAGCGAAGCGTTCGCGCGCGAAGCTGACCACCAGGATCGAGTTGGCGGTCGCAACGCCCATGCACATGATCGCCCCGGTCAGCGCCGGCACCGACAAGGTGGTGCCGGTGGTGAACAGCATCCAGATGATGCCCGCAAGCGCCGCAGGCAGCGCGGTGATGATGACGAAGGGGTCGACCCAGCTCTGGAAGTTGACGACGATCAGCAGGTAGATCAGCACCACCGCGCCGGCGAGACCAAAGCCCAACCCGGAAAAGGCAGTGTTCATCGTCGCATATTGGCCGCGAATGGTGATGGTCGCGCCCTTGGGCTGATCCTTCTCCATGGATTTGATGATGTGTTCGATGTCGCCGGCCACGGCGCCCAGATCGCGCCCCTGCGTGGTGGCGAAGATGTCGAGCACCGGCGCGATATTATAGTGCGACACGACCGGGACCGTGTTCGACCGCACGATGGTCGCCAGCCCGCCCAGCGGCTGAACCGATGTGGCGTTGGTCCCGGAGACCGGCACGTTGGACAGATCGCTGAGCGAACCGACCAGATATTCGGGCGCCTGCGCGACGACCGGATATTGCACGCCATTTTCCGGGTTCACGAAGAAGACAGGCGCGGTCTGGGATGTGCCGGCCAGCTGGCTCGCCAGGCTGGTGGTCACGTCCCGTTCGGTCAGCCCATATTGGCCGACACGCGAACGATCGACATCGACATCCAGCTGCGGCGACCGGCCCGGCTGCTGGATGCGGGCGTCGGCCAGCCCCGGAATGGTGGCGATGCGCGCCAGCAGCTTGTCCGCATAGGCCCGGTTCGCTTCGGCATTCTTGCCGGCGATCTGGATGTCGATCGGGGCGGGCGCGCCGAAGTTCAAAATCTGGCTGGTGATGTCGGCCGGCAGGAAGGCGAAGGTCGTGCCGGGGAAGCGTTGTGGCAGTTCCTTGCGGAGCTGCGCCACAAATTCGTCGGTCGGACGATGGCCATGGTTGAGCGCGATCAGCATGTCGCCATCCTGCGGGCCGATCGTGCCGCTATTATTATAGACGGTGTTGATGGAGCTGACCGGCAGGCCGATATTGTCGGTGATCGACCCCAGTTCCTGCGCCGGGATGATCTTGCGCACTTCCCGGCCAATCCGGTCGAACCGGGCGGCCGTATCCTCGATCCGCGAACCGACCGGCACGCGAATATGCATGGCGATCTGCCCGGAATCGACCGAGGGGAAGAAGTTGCTGCCCAGCATCGGCAGAAGCCCGAAGGACAGGATGACGACCGCCAGGAAACCGAGCAGAAACGGCTTTTGCGCGCCCAGCGCCCGATGGAGCAGGCCGACATAGGCGGCCCGGACCTTTTCGAACCGCGCCTCGAACCCGCGCTGGAACCGGACCAGCGGATTATGCGAGGCCGCATTGCCCGCCATATGCGCATCGCCATGTTCGACATGGGGTTTGAGCAGATACATGGCGAGCGTCGGGACCAGCGTACGCGACAGGATGAAGGACGCGATCATCGCGAAGATGACCGACAGCGCCATCGGCACGAACAGGAAGCCGGCGACGCCGGGCAGGAAGAACATCGGCACGAACACGATGCAGATGCAGAGCAGCGCAACGAAGGCCGGGGTCACGATCTGCGCCGCGCCATCCAGGATCGCTTCGGTCACGCCCTTGCCCTGTTCCAGATGCCAGTTGATATTTTCGATCGTCACCGTCGCGTCATCCACAAGGATGCCGACCGCGAGCGCGAGACCGCCCAGCGTCATGACATTGAGCGTCTGGCCGAACATGGCCAGCGCAGCAATCGCCGCCAGGATCGCCAGCGGGATCGACAGGGCGATGATGACGGTCGAGCGCCAGCTGCCCAGGAACAGCAGGATCATCAGCGAGGTGAGCGCGGCGGCGATCGCGCCTTCGTGGATCACGCCTTCCACCGCCGCCTTCACGAACAGCGACTGATCGCCGACCGGCAGGATCTTCAGACTGTCAGGCAGGGTCGCCGCAATACGGGGCAGCGCCTGCTTCACCCCGTCGACGATCGACAGGGTCGAGGTGGAGCCATTTTTGAGCACGGTCAGCAAGGCCGAGCGGCTGCCTTCCACATGCACGATATTCTGCTGCGGACCATTGCCGTCGCGGACATAGGCCACGTCGCGCATATAGATGGTGGCGCCATTCACGACCTTGACCGGAAGATCGTTCAGCGCATCGATCGAGGTCGGCGCATTGTTCAGGCGCACGCTATATTGAGTGGCGCCGACCTTGACGAAGCCGGCCGGATTGATCTGGTTCTGGGCCGCGATCGCATTGCCGACATCCTGCGCGGACAGCCCCTTGGACTGGAGCGCCAGCGGATTGAGGTCGATCTGCACCTGCCGCTGCTTGCCGCCCGAGGGGAAGGGCATGGCGAGGCCGGGGATGGTGACGAGCTGCGGCCGGATCTGGTTCTGGCCAAGGTCGAACAATTGCTGTTCCGACAACCCCTTGCCCGACAGCGCCAGTTGCAGGATCGGCACCGTCGACGCGCTGTAGTTCAGGATCAGCGGGGGCGTGATGCCGGGCGGCATCTGGCGCAATACGGTCTGGGAAATGGACGTCACCTGCGCCGTCGCGGTGCGGATGTCAGCGCCGGGCTGGAAATAGATTTTGATGATGCCCACGCCCTGAAGCGACTGGCTCTCAATATGCTCGATGTCGTTGACGGTGGTCGTCAGCACGCGCTCATAGGGGCCGACGATGCGGTTCGACATATCCTCCGGAGCAAGCCCCGCATATTGCCATGCCACCGCCACGACCGGAATGCGGATGTTGGGGAACATGTCGACAGGCGTGCGCACAGCCGCGAGCAGGCCGACGATCGCGATCAGGATCGCCATCACAATGAAGGTCAAAGGACGGTTGAGGGCAACCTTGACGATACCGATCATCCACGGCTCCGGGACGCACCGGCAAGATTGCCGGATGTTGAAATAGACGCCTCTCCTGAAGGGGTGCCCAGTGACTTAGCGCAACCATTCGTGCGGATAAAGCCGCTTGTCACGGCATGAAGTTATGACTGTCATTCGGGAATGTGGCAGCAGCCGAAGGTCCGGCAGGCAGCGGCATTAGGGGGCAAGAGGCGCACCACCCTCGGCACGGCATCGACTACCGCCACATCCGGTTTCGCCATGCAACCTAGAATCTTGCGCGTCTAATATATAATATGGCTACATCGATATGTTGGACGACTTGATTCATGGACCTGCGGCATCTTCGTTATTTTCTGTGCGTGGCCGAAGAAATGCATTTCGGCCGGGCGGCGCAGAGGCTGGGCATATCCCAGCCTCCGCTCAGCCAGCAAATCCGGGCGCTGGAGGAGGAACTGGGCGCGCGCCTGTTCGAACGCACCAGTCGCCGGGTGACATTGACCGATGTGGGGCGACTGTTCGCGCCGGAGGCCCGCGCGGCGCTGGATCGGGCCGAGCAGGCGATGCAAGTCGCGCGTCAAGCGCAATCGGGTGAGATCGGACGGCTGGCGATCGGCTTCACCCCGTCCGGCCCCTTCGTCCCCTGCGTCGCGCGGGCGCTCTATGATTTTCGGCAATCGCATCCGGGGGTGGAGCTTAGCCTGCGCGAATGGAGCCGGGACGAGCAGATTGAGGGGATTGAGCGTCGGCAGATCGACATCGGCATCGTGCGCGGATTCGATCCCCCGCCCCTGCCCCCCGGACTGGTGGCCCGGACCCTGACCGAGGAGGAGATGCTGCTGGCGATCCGCGAGGATCATCCGATCGCCACGCAGGCCGGCGCACCGGCCATCGCCGACCTCAAGGGAGAGCCGATGGTGTTCTACAACGCCACCAGCGGCGCGGGCTTCAACGAGAATTTCTTCGCCCTCTGCAACAAGGCCGGGTTCCAGCCCAATATCGTGCAGGAGGCGGGGAGTCTGGCGACTTTGCTGGGGCTGGTCGCCGCCGGGTTCGGCGCCACCATATTGGCGCATTCCCTGACCCGCCTACATGTCGACAATCTGGTCTATCGGAAACTGGCGACGCCCGTGACCAGCCGCCTGTGGCTGATCCATCGCATGGACATGTCGCCCACGACGCAGGCGTTCCGGCGGACGATATTGGAGCCGGGCTGACGGAAATATTCGCGTTCCCGACCCGTGGAATATGGGCCGCCAACCGTCTGACAGAGCGAGGCCATGAGCGGGAGACGAGAGATGAGAGCAGGCTGGTTGAGACAGGCTGGCGCGACGGTCGCGCTCATGGCCTGCGGTGCAGGCGTCGCGCAGGCAGCGCCCGCTGCGCAGGACGACACGTTCCGCGCCATGCTGAAGGAGATGGTGGAGACGGACAGCAGCGCGGATTCGGGCAGTTGCACGAGCGTCGTGGAAAAGATCGCCGCGCGGATGAAGGCGGCGGGCTATCCCGCACAGAATCTGCACCTGTTCGTGCCCGAAGGCCACCCCAAGGCCGGCGCGCTGGTCGCCGTCTATCCGGGGCGCGCCCCCAAGCTGAAGGCCGTGCTGATGCTGGGGCATGTCGATGTGGTCAATGCCCGTCGGGCGGACTGGACCCGCGATCCCTATGCCTTCATCGAGGAGGATGGCTATTATTATGGCCGGGGCGTCGCCGACATGAAGGCGCAGGATGCGATCTGGGTCGACAATCTGCTGCGGTTTCAGGCGGAAAAATATAAGCCGCTGCGCACGATCAAGATGGCGCTGACCTGCGGCGAGGAAGGCGGCGGGTTCCTGAATGGGGCCAAATGGCTGGTCGACAATCAGAAGGAGCTGGTCAACGCAGGCATCGCCCTGAATGAAGGCGGCTATGGCGAGCTGGACGACAAGGGCAAGCGTGTCGACCAGACGTTCCAGGCGGCGCAGAAGGTGGTGATGCAATTCACGCTGGAAACCACCAATCCGGGCGGCCATTCGTCCGTGCCGCGCCCGGACAATGCGATCTACAGTCTGGCGCGGGCGCTCGACCGGCTGAGCAAATATGATTTCCCGGTCCAGTTCATCGACGCCAATCGCGGCTATTTCAGCAAGATGGCCAAGGTGGTCGGCGGCGAGGAAGGCGCGGCGATGACCGCGATCGTCGCCAATCCGACGGACCCGGCGGCCAACGCCCTGCTGAACAAGTCGCCCAGCTATCATTCGATGCTGCGCACGACCTGCGTCGCGACCTTGCTGTCGGCGGGGCACGCCGCCAATGCATTGCCGCAGCGGGCGACCGCCACGGTCAATTGCCGGGTCATTCCGGGCGTTCCGACCGAGGAGGTGCTGGCGACGCTGGTGAAGGTGGTGGACGATCCCGAGGTGAAGGTGAGCGCCAGCCGCACCTATCGCCCGGCCAACCCCGCGCCGGTCACGGACAAAATATTGGGACCGGCGATCAAGGTGTCGCAGCAGGTGTGGCCCGATGTGCCGGTGGTGCCGCATATGGCGACCGGCGCGACCGACGCGGTAACGATGAATGCGGCGGGCATCCCGACCTATGGCGTGACCGGCCTGTTCCGCGATCCCGACGGCAATGGCGTCCATGGCCTGAACGAACGCATCCGGGTGCGGTCGGTGACGGAGGGGCGGACTTTCCTGTACGGGCTGGTCAAAGCCTATGCGGACCAGAAGGACTGAGGGATTTCTGCAGGGGAGCGACTGGTTCGGCCCTCCCCCGCCGCCCTGTCTTCAATAGCCCACGGCATAGCCCATGCGGCGCGGATCGGCCCCGGCCATCGGCAGGCCGGAAGCATCGTCCAGCGCGAAGCGGGGCGCTTCGATCGCGGCCTGAACGGGCATGCCGCGATCGACGATGTTCACCAGAAACTGGAACTGGGTCTGGCCGATCGTTTCCCCGCCGGGCGAACCGAAGACGAGTTTAAGCCGCCCCTTGTCCCGGACGATCGTCGGCCCATTGCCTAAGGGTTGTGGGGATTTAGGATTCCCATTTATCTGGATATGTGATTCATGTTGTGGATGGATCGCTTTGTACTGACCGACGCCCAATGGGCGAAGATGGAGCCACATTGTCTGGGGAAGGTCAGCGATCCTGGACGCAGCGGCAAGAACAATAGGCTATTCATGGAAGCGGTGTTGTGGATTGTCCGAACGGGCAGTCCATGGCGCGACCTGCCAGCACAGTTCGGCAATTGGAGTACGGCGTTTCGACGCTTTCGCGATTGGCGCGAAGCGGATGTTTTCAAGCGGATTTTCGATGCTTTGTCGGATCAGCCTGACATGGAATACGCTATGATCGATGCCACCATCGTCAAAGTTCATCGTCATGGACAAGGCGCAAAAGGGGGACTTCGAGCCAGGCCATCGGCCGCTCCAAAGGCGGCATGACGACCAAGATATTGGCGCTCACCGACGCCTTGGGCAACCTGGTGCGCTTCCGTCTGATGCCGGGCAATCGCTTCGATAGCGTTGGTGTTGCACCGCTGATCGAAGGCGTCGAGTTCGGAGCGTTGCTCGCCGACAAGGCTTTCGACAGCAACGACATCATTACCGATCTCAACCAACGCGGCGCCAAGATCGTTATCTCTCAGCACCCTCGCCGCGCCATACCCATCCCGCTCGACGCCGAAATGTACAAATGGCGACACCTGATCGAAAACTTCTTCTGTAAACTCAAAGAGTTCAAGCGCATCGCCATGCGCGCATGCAAAACTGATCGCAGCTTCGAGGCCATCATCTACCTCGCTGCTGCCGTCATCAACTCAAGATGAATCCCCACAACCCTTAGAGCATAATCCGTTCATACTGAATCGGATCATGCTCTACTTCTCTTTTGTTTTCCGCATTTTCCGAGCCAGCAGATGATGCCATCTGCTTTGAAAATGCTCTAGCAGCGCGATCTTGCCGAGCATGTCTGCTCCCTTCATGTCTGCACAAACAAGAAAAGGCGCGACGCCGATCGGGCGCCGCGCCTTTGTTCTCATATTGGCCTTTAGAAGACCTTCTTCAGGCTGGTGTACCAGTAGCGCGCCTGCGGCTGGTAGAGGTTCGACATATAGCCGGCCGAGGAGAGCGGCGGATCCTTGTCGAAGATGTTGCGCGCGCCGACCTGAATGGTGGTGCCGTTGAGCGGCCCGCCATTTTTGAACGTATATTGGCCGTAGAGATTGACCGTGGTCTGGCCCTTCACGGTCCAGGGATTGGCCGCCGCATCGCGCACGCCATTTTCATAGACGCTGTCGATATATTGGGTGAAGGCGCCGACCTTCCACGGGCCCAGCGTCCAGTCAAACGTGGCCGAAAGGCGCCAGCGGGGCTGACCGTCGCGACCGATCACGTCGCCGCCGCCCTGAATGGGGACGCCGGCGTTAATGTCGCCAGCGGCCTGGCCGGCGATCACCTGCTGCACGCCGGCGGGCGCATCGACATAATAGCTGATGAGGCGCGAGGCGTTGACGTTGAGCGAGAAGGTGCCGATCCCGGTATTGGGCAGCAGATAGTCCAGGTTGAAGTCGATGCCCTGCACGGTGACGGGCAGCAGATTCTGGAAGTTGGCGACGACGTAGAGCAGCTCGCCCACCGGCGCGAGGCCGGTGCCCTGAACGCGGGCGATGTCGTCCGCCGTCGGATCGCGGCGGATGACGTTGGGGTTGCTGCTGCCCTGGGTGCGCAGCAGATAGTCGAGGTTCAGCGCATTCTGATAATCGAGCAGACCCACGACATTCTTCTGCTGGATTTTCCAGCGGTCGACCGTGAACGTCACCTTGCCCAGACCATCGGGCAGCGGCGGGGAAATGACCCCGCCGAAGCTCCAGCTGGTTGATTCTTCCGGCTTCAGATTGGGATTGCCGCCGCTGCGGCGCAGGACCGACACGTTGCAGACCGCGCTGGAGAAGTTGGTCGCGCGGCCGGAACGCACATCGGCGTCGCACAGCACATAGTCGAAGCCGCCATTCACGCGGTCCAGCGTGGAGGTGTTGATGACCTCCAGATTGGGCGCACGGAAGCCCTGCGACCAGGAACCGCGCAGCATCATGCCCTCCAGCAATTCCCAAGAACCCGCGACCTTGGGCTTTGCGACCGAACCGACGTCGCTATAATCTTCATAGCGGCCGGCGACCTGGAAGCTGAGGCGGCGGAACATGGGAATGTCCATTTCCGGGCTGAAGATCGGGATGGCGAGTTCTGCATAGGCGGATTTGACGTTGCGCTTGCCGCGCACGTCGGGGCTGGGGCTGGCGCCGCCAAGATCGGAGCCATAGAAGACGCCGGTGACGGCATCGGTATAGGTGGTGTCGACCCCGGCAATGCCGCCCTGGTAGGTGGAGCGATTGTCATGATAGGTTTCGCGCCGCCATTCGATGCCCGCCGCAACGCCGATGCTGTTGTCGGCCCAGAGGCCCAGCAGATTGGCGTTTGACACCTTGAAATCCCACAGGGCGAGCGAGGTGCGCGTCTTGCGGGTGGCTTCGATCATGAAGCTGTCGATGGTCGACTGGCTGTTGGGAGTGCAATCGCCAACGGAGGGCGTGCTGACGCAACCGCCGTTAAAGGGGTTGTAAGCGTCCGGCGTGGTGCGGTTGATCGCCGCCTGCAACAAAGTGTTGGAGAAATTCTCCTGCGTGTCGGCCGCCGTCGCCCAGGTGTAGAGGCCCGCCGATTCCCATTCGAAATCGCCGATATTGCCGCGCAGGCCGCCCAGGAAGCGATATTGATAGTTGGTGACGTCCACCTTGCGCGAGCCGACATCGACATAGCTGAGCGAGGTGATCTGGACCGGGAGGCCGGTTTCCGGCACGACTGCGGTGTCCAGCCCCGGCAGGCGGTTGGGCGAACCCACCGGACCCAGCGGGTTCCAATAAGCGTTGGCGGCCACGGTGATCGGAATATTGGCCAGCGAACCGGGCGCGCCGATCGTGGAGCTGGTCTTTCCGCGATAGAAGCCGACTTCGCCGAAGAAGGCGAGAGAGTCGGACAGTTCATAATTGAGGTAGGAGAAGATGTTGATGCGCTTGACCGACGGCTGGACGGTCAGGTCGTCGAAGGTCGCGGGGGAATTGAAGCGCAGGTTGGAATCCGCGCCGGACATTTCGGTCGCGCCATTGCCGTCATCATAGCATGTGTCGGACGTGCCAGATGCGATGCGGCATCCCGCATTGGCGCTGGGCTGGATATGGAACTGGCCCGAACTGTTGGTGAAGGCCGTGCCGTTGCTGGTGAGCGTGCGGTTCAGATAAACGGCCCCACCGCCGGGCCGCACCACGCGGAACGTGCCCCAGGGCGTGCTGGTGCTGGTGCCGTTCCAGGCCGCGACATTGGCGAAGGGCGTACCCGCCACATAGCCGCGCCGGTCGACGCTGGCGGTATAATCCTGATCGCTGAGATAGAGTTTCGACTTTTGCGCATAGCCGCCGAAGATGGAGATATTCCCGCGGCCTTCGTTAAAGTCGAAGCCGACCAGACCATTGGCCTGAAACTCGCGCAAATTGGTGCCTTCTGCGCCGCCATATTGGACGTCGAACTTTGCGCCCTTATAATCGGAGTTGAGGACGTTGTTGACGACGCCCGCGACCGCATCCGAACCATAAAGCGCCGCCGCGCCATCGCGCAGCACTTCCACGCGGGAGATATTGCCGACCGGAATGGTGTTGGCGTTATAGCCAAAGGTCGGGACGCCGGAATCGACGACGCCGGTAATGGCCTGCGACGTGGGGTGCAGCACGGTGCGGCGGCCGTTGATCAGCAGCAGCGTATTGCCCTGCCCCAGACCGCGGAGCGATACGGTGGACACGTCGCCGCGCGCGGCGTTGGCGTTGCCGCCGCCCAGCACCTGTTCATTGAAGGTGACGCCGCCCAATTGCGGAATGGAGCGATAGAGGTCCGCGCCGGACACGGCGGCGACGGCTTCGATCTGCGATTCACCCACGACGCTGACCGGCAAGGCCCCGGCGGTGTTGGCGCCCCGGATCTGCGAACCGATGACGACGATTTCCGCGCTCGGCTGCTCCTCCGCCTGCGGCGCGGCATCGGCCGCCGTCTGCGCTTGCGCCGCGCCGGCCAGCAAGGCCCACAGGCTGACGCCTGTCAACGCACCCAGTGTCTTTCCTCTATCCCTCATCGTGATTCCCCTGTGATGAAGCACATGCGCCGAACCCTCCGGCGCAAGGCCCTGGCGGTTCCGTCATCGGGATGGCCAACAAAATGCGGTGCAGAAGCCCGGATATGCGCACCCTGTCCTAAATTATGGCGCACACCATGCTGCACGGGCAGACCCTCCCGAAAACGGAGTTCCAGCATCCTCCCCTGCGCGGAATATCTCGCCTGTCGCCACCCTCACGGCGACAAAGCATTGTTCGGCGCGTCCTCCGCAAGTCGCGCAGCTTTCTTTTGCTAAAACTGACGAGCAGGAAATTTCCGCCATGCATTTCGAAATATCTTGAAATATGTCCTAATTTTATCCGGGACGTGGCGGAGACGGCGGGCTCGGTCGTTAAGAAGCCTATCGGCAGGCACGCGCCGTCCCTCCGGCCGTGTCGAACAGCATGAGCTTGACTGGCCGGGCACAGGGGATTTCTTTGATGAGCGACAGCGAAAAACAGGGGCTGAGCCGCCGCGATCTTGCGGCGATGGCTGTGGGTGGGGCCGCGATGATGGCCGGCGGCGCGCCTGCCATGGCGCAGGGCGGTGCAGCCAAGCCGGCGATTGAACCGACCAGACTGGTGAGCGCGGGCGAAACGCTGCGCCCCGAAATCGTCGGGCAATTCGGCATCGTCGCGGCCGGCCGCCATTATGCGGTGGCGGCGGGCACCCGCATCCTGATGGCGGGCGGCAATGCGACCGATGCCGGCGTCGCCGCCGTATTCGCGGCTGCAGTGACGGAAATATCGCATTTCGGTTTTGGCGGCGAAGCGCCGACCATCATCTATGACGCCAGGGCGAAGCAGGTGTCGCTGATCAGCGGCCAGGGCGTTGCGCCCGGCCTTGCCACGCCCGACAAGTTCGCGGCCGCGGGCGTCATTCCGGGCAATGGTCCCAATGGCGGTACGGTGCCCGCCATGGTCGACGCCATGGCGCTGGCGCTGCAACTCAATGGCACGATGACGCTGGATCAGGTGATGCAGCCGGCGATCGAACTGGCCGACGGCTTTGTCATGTATAATTTTCTGGCCGAAGTCTTCGTCAGCCAGCAGAAGGCCACCGCCAAATATAAGGACGCCTACGACGCCTATTATCCGGGCGGACAATTGCCCAGGACGGGCGAAATGTTCCGCCAGCCCAATCTGGCGCGCACGATGCGGACGATTGCGGAGGCCGACCGCGCGACATTCAAGAAAACAAAGGACCGCAAGACTGCTATTCAGGCCGGGCGCGACGCTTTTTACAAGGGTGACATCGCCCGCCGCATCGGCGCGGCAATGGAGCGCGACGGTGGGCTGATGCGCTATGACGACCTCGCCCGATATAAGGGCAAGGTCGAAACCCCGGCCATGACCAGCGTGTTCGGCTATCAGGTGTACAAAGCGGGCTTCTGGAGCCAGGGGCCAGCAATGCTGATGGCGCTGAACATCGTCGAAGCGGCCGGCATCGCATCCATGGAGCCGGGGTCAGCGCCCTATCTGCATACCGTAGCGGAATCGATCAAACTGGCGTTCGACGATCGCAACATGTATTTTGGCGACCCCGATTTCGCGACGGTGCCCATGAAGGGCCTGCTGTCCAAGGACTATGCCGCCGCCCGCGCGCGGCAGATCGGCCCAAAGGCGTCGCTGGAGCATCGGTTCGGCGATCCATGGGCGTTTGAGGGCAAGGCGCGCAGCACGCCGGTCTTCACCCCCCATATGCTCAAGGCCCCGCCAAAGCCCACCGCCGACACCACAGCGATCGAGGTGGTGGACAGGGACGGTAATCTCTTCTCCTGCACGCCAAGTTCCGGCTGGATGCTGGGTGGCGCCTATATTGCGGGCGACACCGGGGTGCCGATGAGCAACCGCCTGACCGTGTTCGATCTGGACCCGGCCAGCCCCAATGTTCTGGCGCCGGGCAAGCGGCCGCGCACCACCCTGTCACCGTCTATGGTGCTGAAGGATGGCACGCCCTATCTGGCGATCGGCACGCCAGGCGGCGACAATCAGGACCAGCAGATCATGAACGTGCTGCTGCGCGTGCTGGCATTCGGCCAGCCACTGCAGGACGCGATCGAGGCGCCGCGCATCAACTCCAGTCATTTCCACGGATCGTTCGGCATCAAGAAGGATGAGCCGGGCGTGCTGGAAATCGAGGATCGCGTGCCGCAGGCGGTGCGCGATGACCTGACGGCGCGCGGCCACAAGCTGGACGTGCTGGGACCGTTCGCCGTGTCCACCGGCATCGTCGCGACCGGCGTGGTGCCGGGCAGCGGCACGCTGCGCGGCGGGGCCGATGTCCGCCGCGAACGCTATGTCTTTGGCTGGTAAGGGAAAGAAAGCGACCATGAAATCCGCCATCACACTTTTGTCCATCGCCCTATTGTCGGCCGGCGCCGTCAATGCCTATGCCCAGCCCGCCAACCTGCCGCCGCCCGGCGGCGAAACGCCCGTCGCCTTCGATGTCCATGAAGGCACGTCCATGGCCGTGTCCGTCTCCCCCGACGGCAAATGGCTGGCGATGGATTTGCAGGGCAGCCTGTGGATCATCCCGGCCAAGGGCGGCAAGGCGAAACGGATCACCGACTATTTCAACGACGCCCGCCAGCCGGTCTGGTCGCCCGATGGATCGCGCCTTGCCTTCTTCTCCTATCGCGATGGCGGTTATGACCTCTGGACGATCAGGCCCGACGGCAGCGACATGAAGAAACTGACCGATGGCGCCTATGACGATCGCGAGCCGGTCTGGTCGCCCGATGGCAAGACCATGGCCTTCTCCTCCGACCGCAGCGGCAATTACGATATATGGACGCTGGACATCGCCAGCGGCGCGATGAAGCAGATTAGCAGCAATGGCCGGGAAGATCGCCTGCCCAGCTGGTCGCCCGACGGGTCGCGCATCGCCTATGCCGGCGTGGAAGGCAACAAGACGGCGCTCTATGCGACGACCATCGCGGACGGACAGGAAAGCCTGTTGAAGCAGGTGGAGGGCAAAGTCGATGCGCCGTCCTTCGGCCCCAGCGGCGAACTTGCCTATGTGGTGCAGGATGCGCAGGGCAGCCGTCTGGAAATCGATGGCAAGGCGGTCAGCGGCACGGAGAATGTCTTCCCCTTCCGCGTGTCATGGGGAAAATCCGGCTATTATTATGTGTCGGACGGCAAGATCCGCAGCCGCAAGGGGACTGCGCTGTCCACGGTCGATTTCGCCGCCACGCTGGAAGTGGTGAAGCCCCAATATGCGCGCGCCAAACGCGATTGGGACAGCAGCGCGCCGCGCAAGGCGCTGGGCATCGTCCACCCCACTATTTCGCCCGACGGCAGCCGCATCGCCTTTGCCGCGCTGGGCGACCTGTATGTCATGTCGTCCAGGGGCGGCGCGCCGGAAAATCTGACCAAGGACGCCGCGCTGGACACCGATCCGGCCTGGTCGCCCGACGGCAAGAGCCTGGTCTACACATCCGACAAGGGCGGTGGCCTGCCGCAATTGTGGATCCGCGACATGGCGACGGGCAAGGACCGCCGCCTGACCGACATCGACACCCAGCCGCTGGGCGCGGCATGGTCGCATGACGGCACGCGCATAGCCTATATCGACGTGGACGGCCGATGGGGCGTGGCGGGCGTGTGCGTGGTGGATGTCGTGACCGGCAAGATCACCCGGCTTCAGGGATCGCTGGGCCAGCCGGGCAGCCCAAGCTGGTCGCCGGACGGGAAGCATGTCGCGATTTCGCTGTCCTACAAATTTTCCAACAGCTTCCGCGAAGGCACGAACCAGATCTACATGATCCCGACCGACGGGGTCGGCAAACCCTTCTGGCAACTGCCCGAGCCGAACATGTCGATGGACACGCGTGCGGGCGGCGGACCGACCTGGTCCCCCGACGGCACGAAGATGGCGGCGATCTATGAAGGGTTGCTGAAAATCTGGCCGGTCGGCCCGGACGGCAAGCCGCTGAGTCCGCCGCGCACCTATACGTCGGATATTTCCTATTTCCCGACCTGGACCGGCGACAGCAAGACCATCCTGTTCCAGTCGGCCGACAAGTTGAAGTCGATCGACATTGAAACCGGCGCGATCACCGATATTCCGGTCGACCTGACCTACCGCATCGCCAATCCCGAAGGGCGCACGGTCATCCATGTCAGCAATCTGGTCGATTCCGTCCATGACGTGACCCAGCATGACAAGGACATCATCGTCGACGGCCATCGCATCGCCGAAATCCGCGACCATGACCCAGCGCTGCACAAGGCGGATCATTTCGTCGACGGCACCGGCCTGACCGCCATTCCTGGCCTGATCGAACATCATTCCCACGCGCAGAAGGATTTCGGGTCCAACCTTGAGCGCGCCTGGCTGACCTATGGCATCACCACCGTGCGCGATCCCGGCACGCAAATCTATGATGCGGTGGAGGATCGCGAGGCGGCCGAAGCGGGCGTGCGCCTGTCCCCGCGCCTCTATGTCGCGGGGCCGCTGCTGGAATGGCAGCGCGTCTATTACAAGATGGGGGTCGCCGTATCCGGCCCGGCGCATCTGGAGCGGGAGTTCACCCGCATGCGCGCGCTCAAATATGACATGATCAAAAGTTATGTTCGCATGCCTGACCTCTATCAGCGCCAGATCGTGCGCGCGGCGCATGAAATGGGCATCCCGGTCAGCGGCCATGAAATCTTCCCGGCCGCCTTTACCGGCGTGGATGCAACCGAGCATATGGGCGCGACCAGCAGGCGCGGCTATTCCCCCAAGCAGGGGCCACATGGCATGGCCTATGAGGATGTCATACAGTTGTTCGGGCGCAGCGGCCGCACGCTGACGCCGACCAATTTCGGCGCGATGAACCCCTATCTGGCGAAGAATCCGAGCTATCGCGACGATCCGCGCCTTAACCTCTATCCCATCTGGGCGCGCGAGACGATCAGCGGGACCGATCCGATGGCGGCGATGCTGAAACCGCTGCTTGAGGGGCAATATAAGAGCCTGAAGAAAATGTATGACGCCGGCGCGCTGGTGACGGCGGGCACCGACACGATGATCGCCAACAATCTGCATGCGGAAATATCTTCCTATGTCGATGCGGGGCTGACGCCGTTCCAGGCGCTCCAGACCGCGACGGTCAATTCGGCGAAGGATCTCAATCTGGATGCCGGCACGCTGGAAGCCGGCAAGCTGGCCGACATCGTGCTGGTGGAGGGCGACCCGCGCGAGAATATCGCCAATACCTTCAAGGTCCGGAAGGTCATGGTGAACGGGGTCAGCCATGATGTGGACGACATCATCGCGAGCGGCATGCGCAAATAGGCGGATCGGCCGGGCCATTCCGCCTTCCCGTGGCGGGATGGCCCGGCATCCTGCGCGGGTCAGCGATCCGCGAATATGTCCGGGTTCCTGAAGCCCTTCGCCAGATGATCGATCCACGCGCGGACCAAGGGCGGCAGGCCGGTGCGGGTCGGGAAGATCAGATGCACGATGCCGTTTTCGCTGACCCATTCGGGAAAGAGGTGCACCAGCGCGCCGCTGCGCAATTCTGCGGCGCAGGCATGATCCGGCAGCATCGCCACGCCAAGTCCCGCAACCGCCGCCGCCCGGATCGCGCCGAAATCCCCGCAGGTGAGGCGCGGGACATGGCGTATCTCCCGCAGCGCTCCTTCCGGGCCTTCCAGCCGCCACATGATTTCGCCATCCTCCCCTGACGAACTTAGGGTCGGCTCCGTGCGCAGGGCGTCGATCCCGCGCGCGGCCACCCGATTGGCCAGCGCGGGGCTGGCGATCAGGATGCGCCGGCTGTGCGCGAGCGTGCGCATCGTCAGCGCGGCGTCGCTGTCCAGCCGGGTGCGCACGCGCAGGGCGACATCGACCCGTTCGGCAATCACGTCCACCGGCCGATCGACTGCGATCAGTTGCACATGCGCCTTGGGATAGACGCCGAGAAAATCCGGCAACATGTCGGCGACGATTGCGACGAGGCCGGTCGGACAGGACATGCGCACGGTGCCGCGCGGTTCGGTGAGGCTCGCTTCGACCAGTGCCTCTGCGCGTTCGGCGGCCGCGACCGCAAGCTGGCACTGGGCATGGAAGGCGAGGCCGATGTCGGTGACGCGAAAACGCCGGGAGGAGCGTTCGATCAGCCGGACGCCCAACTGTTCCTCCAGCGCCGCGACACGCCGGCTGAGCTTCGATTTCGGCACCCGCAGCGCGCGGCCAGCCGCCGCAAATCCGCCGTTCGCCACCACCGCATCGAAATAGCGCAGATCATTATAGTCTTGCATGGCATCGTTCTATTCAAGGAACGATAAGTGTCAATATTGCCGACTACAGCGGAAATCGTTGCGGATTTATCTCCAACCCATCGGACGGCGACGGTTTGCCGACCAGAAGAAGGAGAATGACAATGACCTATGATCTGACCAACAAAGTCGCCGTCGTGACCGGCGGGAATAGCGGCATCGGCCTGGGCATCGCGCAGGAGCTGGCTGAACAGGGCGCGAAGGTTTTCGTGACCGGGCGGCGGCAGGAGGAGCTGGACGCCGCCGTCAAAGCGATCGGCCATGGCGCGGTTGGCGTGCAGGGCGACGTCACCAGCCTGGCCGATCTCGACCGCCTTTATGACGTCGTGCAGCAGCATGGCGCGCCGATCGACATTCTGGTCGCCAATGCGGGCGGCGGCGCGTTCCAGCCGGATGCGGCCAGCTATATCAACGGCGCGGAAATCTTCGTCGATGGCGGCTTTGCGCAAATCTGACGGCGCTGCGACCGAAGGCCTCCATCAGCCTGCGGGGTGATGGAGGCCTTCGGCTATTCAGCGCAGGCTTCAGGCGCCAAAGCCGCCTCCGCCGGGCGTTTCGATGACAAATCTGTCGCCGGCGCCCAGTTCGGCCTGATCTCGACCGGCAAGATGATCTACCCTGCCATCGGCGCGCTCAATATATTGCCGCCCGATGCGGCCGGGCGCGCCGCCGGCGAGGCCAAACGGGGCGACCGTCCTGCGCGAACTGACGATCGTCGCGGTCATCGGTTCAAGCGCGGTGACAGCCCGGATCACGCCATCGCCACCGCGATTGCGCCCATCGCCACCTGAATCCTGCCGGATCGCGAACCGATCCAGCCGAACCGGGTAGCGCATTTCCAGAATTTCCGGGTCGGTGATGCGGGTGTTGGTCATGTGCGTATGCACGCCCGATGCGCCGTCAAAGCCATCGCCCGCCCCCGCACCGCCGCAGATGGTTTCATAATATTGGTAGCGGTCGGTGCCGAACAGGAAATTGTTCATCGTGCCCTGCGACGACGCCCCCGCACCCAGCGCGCCGATCAGGGCATTGCACACCGCCTGACTGACTTCGGTATTGCCCGCCACGACTGCGGCCCCGCGCGGCGGAGAAAGGAAGCTGTTTTCGGGCAACCGGATCGACAGGGGGATGAGGCAGCCTTCATTGAGCGGCAGATCCTTCCCCACCAGACAGCGGAAGACATAGAGGACGGTTGCCCGCGTCACCGCCGGCGGCGCATTGAAATTGCCGGAATCGCTGGCGCCCGTGCCGGCAAAGTCGATGACCGCGCTGCGGCTGTCATGATCGATCGTCACGGACACTTCCAGCGGCGCCCCATCATCCATGACATAGTGGAAGCGACCATCCGACAAGGTGCTGATGACTTGTCGGATGCATTCTTCGCCATGGGCCATGACATGGCCCATATAAGCGCGGACCATATCCCATCCGCGCGCCGCAACCAGCGCGTTGAGTTCGGCAATGCCGGTTTCGTTGGCCGCCAGTTGCGCCTTGATGTCCGCCAGATTGACCTGCGGGCTGCGGGCCGGGTAGCGACCGCTGGCCAGCAGGTCCAGAAACGCCTCCTCCCGGAACGTGCCGCCATCCACCAGCAGGAAATCGTCGATGACGATGCCTTCCTCGTCAAGGCTGGAGGAGGCCGGCGGGGTGGACCCCGGCGTCAATCCGCCAATGTCCGCATGATGGCCGCGATTGGCGACGAAGAAGCGTAGCTGCGTCCCGCCCGCATCGAACACCGGGGACACCACGGTCACGTCCGGCAAATGGGTGCCGCCGTTGAAGGGGTTGTTAAGCACGATCGCATCGCCGGGGCGCAGGCTGTCCCCACGGCTGGCCAGCACGGTGCGCACGCTTTCCCCCATCGCGCCCAGATGGACGGGGACATGCGGCGCGTTGGCGATGAGATTGCCCGCTGCGTCAAACAGGGCGCAGGAAAAATCGAGCCGCTCCTTCATGTTGACGCTGCTCGACGTGTTCTGGAGCACGACGCCCATGCGATCGGCAATGCTCATGAACTGGGTGTTGAACAATTCCAGCTGCACCGGATCGCAGACGGCCGGATCCTGCGCGGGAAGTGCTGCGGCGGCAACATGGGTAAGGCGCAGTTCGCCCATATGGCCAACGACGAGCTGCCAGCCCGGATCGACAATCGTCGTGGCGATCGCCTCCCGGATGACAGCCGGGCCAGAGAGCAGATCGCCAGGGCGCAGCGCATCGCGATCATAGACGGGGACGGATGCTTCCTGATCCCCGTTCCACAAGGGCACATGCGCCATCGGCGCAAGCGCATCGCTGCGCGACGGGAAGGTCGGAGCCTCGACCGCAGGGCCGGGGAGCAGAGCCTCCACCACGATCGTTTCGATCACAATCTCGCGATCGGCATCCGCAAAGCCGTAGCGCGCCCGGTGCGCATCGCCGAAGCCGGCGCGCATCGTCGCCGCGTCCGCCAGAGGCACGGGCAGCGCCTTGTCCGTGCCGGCATAGCGCAGATAGGCGGACGCATGCCGCCCAGCGCCCTGCGCGCCGAGTTCGCGCGCCGCATCTTCCCCCAATATAGCAGCCAGATCGGCGATGGCGGCGACGCTGTGCGCATCCAGCGCCTGCTCGACCGACTGCTGCCGCATCGCCACCCTGTCCGCCAGACCCATGCCATAGGCCGACAGCACGCCGGCCAGCGGATGGATCATGATGGTCCGCATGCCCAGTGTTTCGGCGACCTTGCAGGCATGCTGTCCCCCCGCGCCGCCAAAGCTTTGCAGCGTGAAGTCGGTCACATCCTCGCCCCGTTCCAGAACGACGCGCTTGATGGCGGCGGCCATGTGCGCGACGGCGATCGTCAGAAAGCCTTCGGCCACGCGCTGCGGCGTCTGGGCAAGCCCGGTCTGCGCCGCGATCCGGGCGGCGAGATTCGCGAACTTCGTTTCGACGATGGCCCGGTCCAGTGGCTGATCGCCGTCAGGACCGAACAGGGCGGGAAACAGATCGGGCTGAATCCGCCCGAGCAGGACATTGGCGTCGGTGACGGTCAGCGGGCCGCCGCGTCGGTAACAGGCGGGGCCTGGATTGGCCCCGGCGCTTTCTGGCCCGACCCGCAAGCGCGCATCTTCATAGCTGAGCACCGATCCGCCGCCTGCCGCCACGGTATCGATCGCCATCATCGGCACGCGCATTTCGACGCCGGCAATCTGCGCGTCGAACACGCGGTCAAACTGGCCGGCATAGAGGACGACGTCAGTCGATGTGCCGCCCATGTCGAAGCCGACAATCCGTTCAAAGCCGGCGGCCTCCCCGGTGCGCGCGGCCGCCACGACCCCGCCGGCGGGGCCGGACAGAATGGCGTCCTTCCCCTGGAAATTCCTGGCCTGCGTAAGCCCTCCGTTGGACTGCATGAATTCCAGCGGCGTATCCCCCAGCGCGCCCGCGACCTGATCGACATAGCGGCGCAGGACCGGCGAAAGATAGGCGTCGACAACACTGGTGCGGCCGCGCGCAACCAGACCGGCCAGCGGACTGACGGCATGGCTGGCGGAGACCTGCGTGAAGCCGGCCTGACGGGCGAGCGCGGCGACCCGCTGTTCGGTCGCGGGAAAGGCCCAGGCATGCGCCAGCACAATCGCAACGGCTTCAAAGCCGTCCTGCCGATAGGCCGCCAGCATGGCAGCGACGGCCGCCTCGCCAAGATCAGACACCGGGTGGCCCGCAGCGTCGATGCGCCCGCCAACTTCCTCAACCGCGTCATAGAGCGGCGAAGGAAGCCGGATGTCGAGCGCAAACAGATCGGGACGGGTCTGGTTGCCGATCCGGAGCAGGTCGGCAAATCCGCTGTCCACCAGCAGCAGGGTCCGTGCGCCCTTGCGCTCCAGCAGCGCATTGGTGGCGACCGTGGTGCCCATCTTGACCGAATGGATGAGGCCATGGGGCAGCGGCTGATCGTCGGTCAGGGACAGGATATTGCGGATGCCGGCGATCGCCGCATCCGCATAGCGTTCGGGATTTTCGCTCAGCAACTTGGCGCTGCGCAGATCGCCTTCAGGAGCGCGCGCCACAATATCGGTGAATGTGCCGCCACGATCCACCCAAAATTGCCACCCGGCCATCTGTCGCTCCAAATTATCAATAAATTGTCGACATAATATAGACAGATTGCTACCCAATGATCCAGCAGCTTCGCAAGGAGTGGAAAATGGGTGAACAAAGGCGAGCCATTGTTTCTTCGGCCCATCTGGCCGATGGCGCCGCCCCGGCTCTGTCTGAACTGGAATTCAGCCTGACCCTCGCTGCGACCGCCTATCAACGCTGGCTGGGCCGATGCGCGCAGGCCGCCGGCATGTCGCTGTCCCCGCTGGAAGTCCTGATCCTCCATTCGGTGCGCCATCGCGACCGGGCCAAGCGGCTGGGCGACATCGCGCTGGTGCTGGACATAGAGGATACGCATCTGGCGACCTATGCGCTGCGCAAACTGGAAAAATCGGGGCTGGTCGCAACACGACGCGAAGGCAAGGAAAAGCTGATCGAAGCGACGGCCGCCGGCCGCGAATTTTGCGACGCTTATCGGATCATCCGCGAAAGGCTTCTGGCGACCCCATTGGCGGCCGATGGGCCGGCGGAAACGGCGCTGTCCGAAGCAGCGGACCTGCTGCGCCGGATTTCGGGCCAGTATAATCAGGCGGCACGCGCCGCCGCGACGCTGTAGGCCGCCATGCTGGTCCTGTGCGGCATCGTCGTTCTGGTCGTGGGCTTTGCCCTTCGGCTCAATCCGATGCTGGTCGTGACGGTCGCGGCCTTTTCCAGCGCGCTGGCGGCCGGGTTCAACCCGATCGAGATTGTCGAGATGATCGGCAAATCCTTTGTCGATGCCCGTTTCATGTCGGTGCAATGGCTGGCCCTGCCGATGATCGGCCTGCTGGAGCGGGCGGGGCTGCGGGAACAGGCGCGGGCGATGATCCAGAGGCTGCGCAAGGCGACCGCCGGGCGCGTGCTGCTGGGCTATTTCGCTTTCCGCCAGCTGACCGCGGCGCTGGGCCTGATGTCGCTGGGCGGCGCGGCGCAGATGGTTCGACCGATCGTCGCCCCCATGGCCGAAGGCGCCGCCGAGCGGGATGCGACCGACGGACTGAGCGACGACAATCGCGAACTGGTGCGCGCCCATGCCGCCGCCGCCGACAATGTGGGCGCCTTCTTTGGCGAAGATGTGTTCATCGCCATCGGATCCATCCTGCTGATCCGGGCGGTGATGGAGCAGAACGGGATCACCGTCGCGCCGCTCCATGTTGCGCTCTGGTCGATACCGACCGCGCTGGCCGCCTTTGCCATCCACGGCGCGCGCCTGTTGTGGATTGATCGTCGTCTTCGGGCAGGCCGGGCATGATCGGCCTTGATTTTCTGGGGATTGTCGCGGGACTTCTGCCTGCCGGCGTCGCCCTTCACCATATCATCACCCGCAGGGACGCCGCGCGATGGCGCAGCGCCGCCTTCTGGGCCGCCTTCGCCGTGACGCTGGCGATCGGGCCATGGCTGCCCGATCTGGTGAACGGATTGCTGGTCCTGGGCATGGTTGCCCTCGCGGCGATGGGCCTTAAACCCCAGCCCGTCGCATCGAGCGACGAGGCGCACAAGCTGCGCAGCGCAGCGCGCCTTGGCTGGCGGCTGCTTCTGCCGGCGCTTTGCATCCCCACGATCACGCTCGCGGGCACATTGCTGATGCCCGACGGCCGGCTGGCGGGCAGGCCGATCATCGACCCCAAACAGGTGACATTAGTCTGGCTGGCGGTCGCGACACTGATTTCGATCGGCTTTGCTGCTGGGCTGACGCGGGCGCCGCGATCGGCACCGGCGGCCGAAGCCCGCCGCCTGAGCGACACGATCGGCTGGGCAATGGCGCTGCCGCAGATGCTGGCCGCTCTCGGCGGCATCTTTGCGCTGGCGGGCGTGGGCAAGATGGTGGCGACCGGCATCACGTCGACATTGCCGCTCGACGCACGGTTCATGGCGGTGATAGCCTATTGCGTCGGCATGGCGCTGTTCACCATCATCATGGGCAATGCCTTCGCCGCCTTCCCGATCATGACGGTGGGCATCGCCATTCCGATACTGATCCATCAATTTGGCGGCAATCCGCCGACAATCGTTGCGCTGGGCATGTTGTCAGGATTTTGCGGCACGCTGCTCACGCCGATGGCGGCCAATTTCAACATCGTGCCGGCCGCCCTGCTGGAACTGCGCGATCGCCATGGCGTGATCCGCGCACAGGCCCCCACCGCCTTCATCATTCTCTGCTTCAACATCATCGCCATGGCGTGGTGCGCCTTTCCATGAAGGATTTCCAATGGCCAATATTCTGACCCCCGATCAGGCCGGCGCGTTCGCCCACATCGCCATGGGCCATGTCACCCGCGAATATCCGCACAAGGCCGACCATGTGATGGACAGCGATGCGGACGCCTATATCCCGCGGCAGGTGCATCCGATCTTCCATGGCAGTTACGACTGGCATAGCTGCGTCCATGGCTATTGGCTGCTGGCCCGCGTCCGCCGTCTTTTCCCCGACATTGCGGAGAGCCGCGCAATTGACGATCTTTTCGCGTCGATGCTGACGCCCGAAAAGGTCGCTGCGGAGCGCGCCTATCTGACCCGCAGCTGGGCGCGCACCTTTGAGCGCCCCTATGGCTGGGGCTGGTTGCTGATGCTGGCCAGCGAACTGACGCGGGGCGACAATCCCCATGCCGCGACGCTTGCGCCTTTGGCGCAGGATTTCCGCAATCTGTTCATGGCCTATCTGCCTGCGCTGACCTATCCCCTGCGCGTCGGCAATCACGCCAATACCGCCTTCGCGCTGATATTGGCGCAGATTTATGGGCAGACGCATGACGACCAGCCCTTGCTCGACCTGCTGGAGCAGCGCGCGTTGCACTGGTATGGCACGGACAAGGTGGTGCAGACCTGGGAGCCGGGGGGCGAGGATTTCCTATCCCCGGTGCTGACCGAGGCCTGCGCCATGGCCCACATTCTGCCGCGCGAGACGTTCCAGCCATGGCTGGCCCATTTTCTGTCGGAACTGCCCCAGCGCGCGCCGGCGGAACTGTTCGTTCCCGCCCATGTCAGCGATGAAAGCGACGGCAGGATCGCCCATCTCAACGGCCTCAATCTGAGCCGGGCATGGACCATGCGCGAGATTGCGGGGCAATATGAGGATGAAGCAACCCGCCGCGTCCTGCTGGAATCCGCGCAATCCCATATCGACGCATCGATCGGCGCGGTGTCGGGCGATTATATGGGGGAACATTGGCTTGCCAGCTTCGCCCTGCTGGCCATGACGGCCGGGACGCAATGAGCCTGTTCCATCCGCCTATATCCTGTCTATGACGGGACCGATGCCTGCACTCTTCATCTACCTCGCCGCAGCCCTTGCCGAAATAGCCGGCTGCTTCGCCTTCTGGGCATGGCTGCGCATGGATCGTTCGCCGCTCTGGCTGCTGCCGGGCGGCGTATCGCTGGCCCTGTTCGCCTGGCTGCTGACCCTGGTCGACAGCGATCAGGCCGGACGCGCCTATGCGGCCTATGGCGGCATCTATATCCTGTCGGCGCTGTTGTGGCTGTGGGGCGCGGAAGGGGTGCGTCCCGATCGCTGGGATTTGATGGGCGTCGCGCTCTGTCTGGTTGGCGCGGCCGTCATCCTCTACGCCCCGCATCGCGCCTGAACCCTGAACAAAGAAAAGGCCGCGCCGGAGCCCCCACTCCGCGCAGCCTCTTGCAAAGATGTGACGGCTGTTCAGTTCGCCTTGGACATATCCACCTTTTCCACCCATTCGGGGTAGAAGGTCGGCTCTCGATTGGACCAGCCCACCGCCGTGGCCGCCGCTTCGCTGATCGACTGAAGCAGCGCGCGCCTCTTTTCGGGGTGAAGGTGCGGCAGGCTCGCCGCCGCGCAGAAGGCGCCGGGCAACCATGGCCGCGCGCCAGCGCCCAGCAGACGCTCATAGAGGAAGCGATAGGCCGAAAAGCTGCCCAGCCGATCCTGTCCCAGATCGAAGGCGGAAATGGTAACGAGCGGCGCCATGAACGGCTCCACCTGCTCCAGGCCGCTATCGTCGGGCACGCGCATCTTGATTTCGTCCAGCCGGCCATAGATGCGCGCCTGCGCGCGGATCGAGGCTTCCTCCACCATGTCGCGCGACCACAGCTTCATCGCGTCGCGGCGATGCAGTCCGATGTCGAGCGAACGTCTGATGTACCGCTGCGTGGCAGACGGGAAGCTGGCGAATTCACGCAGTTCCGCCAGGGTGACAGCCCCATCCGCCGGTCTTGCACTCGTGCCCATGTTCAAGCCCTCCGACTCTCAGTCGCAGGGTGGATCATGCGCCCCTCATGGTTACTGAAGGCTTAAGCGCCTGTTCCACCGCTGTTCAGCCAAGGGATCAGATTTCGTTGTGCAGCGCAACATGAAAATTTCGTGACTACGACAAACGGAGGATTGCGCACGCAATCTCTGCAGGAGATCGCCTCTTCCTAAGCCCGCTCACCATCGCCGTTCAGCAGCCATTGCAGCGCCGGTTCCGCCGCTTCGAAGATGCGCAGATAGGGTTGCGTCATTTCCCGCCGCACCTGCATCTTGGCAATGACGCTGGGGGTGACGATGGCAATGCGCGAAGCGCGGGGGAATTTCCCCTCTCCCAGATGTTCGCGAAATGCGGCCACCGCATCCTTCGGCTGGACCGCGCTATGGCTCATGTCCATGCGCAGCAGATAGCCGGGCGAAAATCCTTCCGCCGCGAATCGCGCCTTCGCCTCGCGCGCATAAGCCGCCACCGCATCGCTGCTGAACAGGCCATGCCAGGCAATGTCCAACAGGTTGATGTCGTGGCGAAACCGGATTTCATACATGCCACATCTCCACGGCCCCCTCATGCCGTGCGGATGTTACCGAAAGATTAGGATTATTCCGGCGCAGCGCATGAGACAGCAGAAACCCGGAACCCCTTATCGCCCCAGCGGTTGCATCGCCGCGTCGCTCAAGCGCCTCGCAATGCCTGCCAGACAGGCGGCCCCCGTCTGCGCCCTGCCCTTTACCCCCCGTCACCTCTTGGTTGAACGGCGCGGCCGCAACGCGTCCCGCATTGAGATGCTGGAGTTCAGCCGGGTTACGCCAGGCAGACGGGACAGAATTTCGCCATGGATAACTTCATAGGCGGCGACGCTGTCGGCCTGCACCCGCAACCAATAGTCGACCGCCCCGGTCATCAGGAAACATTCGCGAATTTCAGGGCACTGCCGCACGGCATGCTCAAACCGCACCAGATAATCCTCCGTCTGGCGATCCAGCGTCACCTGTACGACGACATCCACCGACTTTGCATCATGATCGATCAGGCCGGTCACGACCGTATAGCCGCGGATGATGCCGGCATCCTCCAATATACGGATGCGGCGATGGCAAGCCGATGGCGACAATCCCACCTCCGCCGCGATTTCCGAATTGGGCCGACGCGCATTGAGCCGCAACAGCCGCAATATCGCCCGGTCCGTCGCATCAATCGTATCGCTCATCGTTCGATTCAACTCGCAGGATATTTCTATAATCATATCATATTGAAATAATCTGCGGTCGATTGCGAATAGTTTTTGGCGATATTTGGATATCATGCGGGTCAGGAGAAATGCCATGTCCTTGCGTGATACTGCCGGCGCGGTGCTTGAGATTGATCTCGATGCTCTGGCTGAAAACTACCGGATCATAAGCCGGCAGGCTGGCCCGGCACAGGTGGCCGGCGTGATCAAGGCCGATGGCTATGGCCTGGGGGCGAAGCTGGTGGCGGAAACGCTGCTGGCGCAGGGATGCCGGCGCTTTTTCGTCGCCTTGCTGGCGGAGGCGGCATCGTTGCGCCCCGCCCTGCCCGATAACGCCGACATCTTCATCCTCAACGGCCTGCAACCCGGCGCCGAGCAGGAATGTGCGGACATCGGCGCCATCCCCGTGCTGAATTCGCTTAGCCAGCTGGATCGTTGGGCGACCATGGCGAGCAGGCTGGGCCGCCATCTGCCGGCCGCCCTTCAGGTCGACACCGGCATGTCGCGGCTGGGATTTCCAGCTTCCGAAATCGCTACCCTGATTGCGCAACCCGACCGCCTGAAAGGGATAAGGCTGCTGCTGATCATGAGCCATCTGGCCAGCGCCGACGACCCCGACGCGGGCATCAACGTGCAGCAACTGGGCACTTTCCAGACTTTGACGCAGCATTTCCCCGATGTGCCCAGGTCGCTTGACAATAGTGCCGGCAGCTTCCTGCCGCGCGCGCATTTCGACCTCGTCCGCGCCGGCATTGCGCTATATGGCGGCAACCCCGGCCGCGGTTCCAATCCGATGCGTCCGGTCGTATCGCTGGAAGCCCGGATCACGCAGTTACGGACCGTCCCGGCCGGCACCGGCGTGGGCTATGAGCTGTCGCATCATTGCCAGGAGCCGTCCCACATCGCCACGATCCCGGTGGGCTATGCCGACGGCTGGCCCCGCTGTCTGGGCAATCGGGGCAGTGCCTTCATCAGGGATATGCGCGTTCCGATCATCGGCCGCGTGTCGATGGACAGCATGACGCTGGACGTCACCCATGTTCCGGACAGCCTGCTCTATCCCGGTGCGCCGGTCGAACTGATCGGTCCGCATCAGAGCATCGATGCGGTCGCCGCGGACGCAGGAACGATTGCCTATGAAATTCTGACACAATTGGGCGGCCGCTATTTCCGCATGGTCAAGCCGGCGCAGCCAACAGCGATCAAGCGGAGCATGACGGCATGAAAGTGGTGATATTGGGCAGCGGCGTGATCGGCGTCACATCCGCTTGGTATCTGGCCCAGAGCGGCCATGACGTGACCGTGATCGATCGGCAGTCCGGGCCTGCGCTCGAAACCAGCTTCGCCAACGCCGGGGAGATTTCGCCCGGCTATGCATCCCCCTGGGCGGCGCCGGGCATCCCGATGAAAGCGTTGCGATGGCTGTTCATGAAACATGCGCCGCTGATCCTGCGCCCGCAGGTGGACGGCGCAATGCTGCGCTGGATCGGCGCGATGCTGGGCAATTGCAATGCCCGATCCTATGCGATCAACAAGAGCCGGATGGTGCGGCTGGCGGAATTCAGCCGTGACCGGCTGATCGATCTGCGACAGGAGACCGGCATTGCCTATGACGAACGCAGCCAGGGCACGTTGCAATTGTTCCGCGAACAAAAGCAGATGGATGGCGTGGCCAAGGATGTCGCCGTGCTCAAGGCCGACGGCGTTCCTTTCGAACTGCTCGATGCTGCGGGCTGCATGGCCGCCGAGCCGGGACTGGCGCAAAGCGATGTGCCGATCGTCGGCGGCCTGCGCCTGCCCAATGACGAAACGGGCGATTGCTTCAAATTCACCAACGCGCTGGCCGACATGTGCAAGACCAGGGGCATCCGCTTTCTGAACGGGACTAGCATTCAGCGCCTGACTGTCGAAGGCGGTCGGATCGCCTCCGTCGTCACCGATGCCGGCGTCATGCAGGCGGATGCCTTCATCGTCGCGCTGGGCAGCTATTCGCCGCTTTTGCTTGCGCCGCTGGGCATCCGGTTGCCGGTCTATCCGGTCAAGGGATATTCCATCACGGTGCCGATCGTGGAGGAAATGAGGGCGCCGGTATCCACGCTGCTCGATGAAAGCTACAAGGTCGCGATCACCCGACTGGGCGATCGCATCCGGGTTGGCGGCATGGCCGAACTGTCAGGCTATTCCAAAGGCCTGCCCCAGGCGCGGCGGGATACGCTGGAATATTCCGTCAGTTCCCTGTTTCCCGGCGCCGGGGATGTCGGCAAGGCGAGTTTCTGGTCCGGTTTGCGCCCGATGACGCCCGACAGCACGCCGGTCATCGGCCCGACGGCCATTCCCAACCTGTTCATCAACAGCGGCCACGGCACATTGGGATGGACCATGGCCTGCGGATCAGGACATGTGATTGCCGATATTGTCAGCGGCCGCCAGCCCGCTATCGAAAGCGCCGACCTCGCCATCAGCCGTTACCACTGACAAAAAGGAGCAAGATATGAGCATTACCCGTATAGATCGCGGCCCGCGCATGAGCGAAGCCGTCATTCATGGCGACACCATCTATCTGGCAGGCCAGATTGGCGCGCCCGGCGAAAGCGTGACCGAGCAGACCAAGGCCGTGCTGGCGGAAATCGAGGCGCTGCTCGAACGGACCGGCAGCAGCAAGAACCATATGCTGATGGCTCAGATCTGGCTCGCCGACATGGCGGACTTCGCCGAAATGAACGTCGTCTGGGACGCGTGGATCGCCGATTGCGAAGCCCCCGCTCGCGCGACCGGCGAAGCGAAACTCGCCAGCCCGGACTATAAGGTCGAAATCATCGTCACGGCAGCCAAGGCGGCCTAACGCAAGGCGGGCGATCTTATCCGGCGCCCGCCTTTCAGCGCATCCTTCAGTTCGCCAGCAGCGTTACCGCGCCGATCAGCCCCGACGGGCGCAACGGCGCATCGGGGCGATAGGTCGGGACAGCGGTGAACGTCACCCTTTCCGCGCCGGCTTGCTGATCGCCGATCAGGCGATTGACCCATAGATTGGCAATCTTCACCTCGATCGCGTTGCGGCCCGGCTTCACCAGCTTGCCCACATCGATCCGATAGGGCGCGAACCAGTTGGCGCCCGCCAGATGCCCGTTGACCCGCACGTCCGCGACATCGCCGATCCTGCCCAGATCCAGCCAGAGCGGTGCGCCTGGCTTCGCGCTGCCGGGCAGGGCGAAACTGCTGCTATAGATCGCCTCGCCAGAGAAATAGCGCACGCGCGGATCGCTGTTGCTGTCGGGCGGCGCCATGGATTTCATCGCGATTTCCGCAGGCGCATTGACCCAGGGACCGCCCGTTTCGCTCCAGCCCGGCGAGGCTGCGATGGCGAAATGCATCCTTCCAGCCGTGCGACATATAGGGCAGGCATTCCTTGACGATCTACGGCGTCATCAGGCTGGCGTCGAAATTCTGCACGCCGCCAATGCCCATCCGCGCCATCCGGTCGAGATCCCTGTCCATCCCCTCCTTCGTCACCTTGCCGTTCATCCAGTGCCACCAGACGCGCGGCGCGCACCCGCTTCGAGCGCAAGATGGATGGCGCGCGGGGTATAGGCATGGGTGGCGATCCACTGGCCCGCCTCTTTCGCCGCCTCCCCGGCTGCAATCATCTCTGCATCGGTGTAGAGAATATCCTGCGACGATCCCGGCTTGAGCGCATCCTCGCCGGAAATGACCAGCTTGAGCGACTGGACGCCCTGCGCCGTGCAGTAGGCGACGAACGCGCGCATCGCTTCAGGCCCCCGCCCGTTGAACACATCGCCGGTTTCGACCCCTTCCTCCCCTTCCGGACTGCGTTCCAGCGTGGAGGGCACCAGACGCGGGCCTGGCGTTTCGCCCGCTGCGATCGCACGGGCCAGTTCAGGTTCAATCTGATCGCCCAGAGCCCCCGCCGAATAAAGGCTGGTATAGCCATGGTCGAGCAGCACCCCCGCATTGCGCCAGGCGGCGACCTTCAGCTCTTCGGGGGGCAGGATGAACTGATGATAGATTTTCGCGACCGAGCTGCCCCAGGTCAGATGGGTGTGCGCATCCACCATGCCGGGCATGAGCGTGGCCCCATGACCGTCGATCACTTCATCGCCCTCAACCGCGTCGATCGCGTCGTCCTGACACAGGATCTGCGCGATCCGATCACCCTCGATCAGCACGGCGCCAGCGAAAGGCGGACTGCCGGTGCCGTCGAAAATCACGATATTGCGGATCAGCTGCCGCACGAGGGCTCTTCCGAAGTCTCTTGTTAGCCTCCTTGCGCGATGCTTTTATCCATATGAATAATAATGACTTTTTTGATCATCATAGTCCTGAACCATGGATAAGCATGTCCAGCAGCGATTTTCCCAACAAAGACAAGCGTGCGTCCTTCAATTTGCGGATGCCGATGCTGCGCTGGAATGTTGCTTCGCGGATGCCGATCGCCCGCAATACGCCGATCGACAGTTCCGCCGCCGCCACCCTCATCGGCAAAATGGTCAGCCGGTTGCTGCCGCGGACCATCGCCTTGGTCGTCAGCAACGAATCGCATCGGATCACATCCTGCGGCACTGGCACGCCCGCCGCCATGAACAGGGCGTCGATCTGCCGACGGAAGGCGCCGCGCGCTTCCGGCAACACCCAGCGTTTGGCCATCATGTCGCGCAGCGACAACTCGGCGGGCAGATGATCATTGCGTCGCCCCACGACCAGCGCGAACGGATCCTGCGCAAAGGTGATTTCCTCAATCCCCTCGGGCGGCTCCTCCAGTCCGGTGGTGACGAAAGCCAGTTCGATCTCGCCACGATACAGCATGTCGGCCAGATCCTGGTCAGGCCGCTCCACCGCATACAGCGCGAAATGACCCATCCTGTCCTCCAGCCGGCGCACCGCTTCGGACAGAAGGCTGACGAGCGCGCCGGGGGTTCCGCCGATCCGCAGCGGCCCGGCCACGCCAATGCGGGCCAGCCGCAACTCCTCTTCGGCATCGCGGATCAGATTGTTCATCGCTTCGGCCCGGCGCAGCAGCACCTGTCCCTCCGGCGTCAGGCTGAAGCCGGTGCGCGACCGGCCGAACAGCGCCGTGCCGACGGATTGTTCCAACTGGACAATCGCATTGGAAACGGAGGGCTGGGAAATGTTGAGCAGCCGCGCGCCGCCGCTGATCGAATTGGCGCGGCAAACAGCCAAGAAGGTTTTACAACAGCCGGGGATCAATCATGTCCCCTGCATAGCCCGGTCCGGTTCAGGCGCAACAGATAGGCCCGCCCCGGCGACCGCGATTTTGACAGAGAATATGGCGTTCGCCCGGAGAGGAGAGTGGCGGCCCTGAGGTCAATAGATGTCGCGGCGGTACAGTCCCGTTTCGGCCATCGCCTCCAACCTGTCGTCCCCCAAGGCAGCGCGCAGAGCAGCGTCGACGGCCGGAGCCATCCCTTCCAGACTGCCGCAGACAAGGATGGCGGCCCCTTGCTCCACCCAGAGCCGCAGCGCTTCCGCCTGCGCCTCGACCAGATGCTGGACATAGCGGCCGCAGGCAGGATCGCGCGAAAAAGCGCGGTCGAGACGGCTGAGCGTGCCATCGGCCAGCATCTGTTCCAGTTCTTCGCCAAGGAAGGCGTCATGGGCGGCGCTGCGTTCTCCCAGGAACAGCCAGTGGCCGCCCACCCCGCGCGCGGCAGCCTGTCGCAGATGACCGCGCAGCCCGGCCAGTCCCGTCCCGTTGCCGATCAGGATCAGGCGCCTGCCGTCCGCCGGCGCGTGAAACCCGGGATTGGCATGCACGCGCAGGTCAATCTCACTACCGACCGGCGCATGACGCGTCAGCCAGCCCGATCCCAGACCCAGCCAGCCATCATCCCGCCGCACCTGACGCACCAGCAATTCGATGCGTCCGTCCGACGCGATCGAGGCGACCGAATATTCGCGATGCGGCAGCGGGCGCAGATCCGTGAGCGGCGCATCTTCATCCGCAGGCAGGATGGATGTCGCCAGCTGCTCCGCATCGACTACCTCGCCATGGCGCGCGCGCAGGGCGGCGACGCGCTGCGGATCGTTGCGCGGCAGGATTTCGGCAATGTCGCCCGCTTCCCAGTCCGGCGTCACGCCATCACATGGCTTCAGCGCGATCAGATAGGCCGGGCCGCCGGCGCTGCCGGGATTGAGCAGGCGGCGATCCATCAGTCGCCATTTGGCATAGTCGGCGGGTGCCCAGTCGGGCGCATCGGCGCGCGCGCCGAGCGCGGCCAGTTGCTGCTGCCACTGACGATGGGCGTCGGCATCCTCGCCATCCACCTCGATCATGTCGAACAGGCGCTGTCCGCCGCCGGCGTGGAGCCAGCGGTCGACCTGATGACCGAAGGCGCAGAAATCGGCATATTCCCGGTCGCCCAGAGCCAGCACGGCATAATGGAGATGCCCGGCCGCGGGCGGCTCGGCCATATCCTGCCGCGCGAAGCGCCGCACCCGGTCTGGCGGCTCGCCCTCGCCATAGGTGCTGATCACGAAGAGCGCGCGATCGACCTGCGCCAGTTGATCGGCATCGACCGACGCCAGCGGCACAATATGGCTGGTCCCCAGCGCAGCAGCTGTTTGCCGCGCCAGACGCTCCGCCCCGCCGGTCTGGCTGGCATAGGCGACCAGAAGGTCGGATGCGCCCGCCGCCGCCGGGGTTTCCACGGGCAGATCATCGATCGGCCGCTTGCGCCGACGACGGGCGAAATAGAGGAGAAAGCCGGTGATGGTGAACAGCGGCATCGTCAGGCTGGTGACAAAGAGGAACAGGCGGCCGGGCATGCCGAAAATCGCGCCGCGATGCACTTCGAGCATGCTGGTGGTGATGACTTCGCCGACACTCTTGTCGGCATAGCGCGCGACCTTGAGCACGCGGCCGTTCGCCGGGTCGATTTCGACCATGTCGGTCATCCGTTCATGCCGGGCGTCGGGCAACAGCACACGGAAGCCGACCGGCCCCTGCGCCTTGGGCAGGGTGATGGTGACGGATTCGAAATGGCCGCCGGTCGCCTGTTCCAGCGCCGGCCAGGCAAGCGCCAGAGACGGCGTTTCAACCTTCATTTTCTCGCCACGATCGCCGCGCGGCTCTTCTCCCCGGCTGGTCTTGCCGGTAAGCGTATACAGCACGCCCTGGCGATACCAGTCATAGGACCACCACAGGCCGGTCGTCGCGCTAAGCAGGTAGAACAGCACGATCCAGCCGCCGATCACGGCATGAAGCGCACGATAGAGGTTGCGACCGCTCTTGCGCAGATCCAGCACCAGCCAGGCGCGCCAGTCGAGCGCACGGCGCGGCCAGCGCAGATAGAGGCCCGACAGGGCGAAGAAGATCAGCGCAATGGCGGAAAAGGCGGTGATCTGACGGCCAATGCCATTGCCCCCGCCCGGCAATGCGAGCCAACGATGCAGGTCCGTGATCGTGCGGAAAAAGCCCGTTCCGTTCGCCGCGCCCAGCAGGCGGCCGTCGCGCGGATCGACATAGCTGCGCTCGCCGCGCCGACCCTTGCCCTTCACCGGATCGAACTGGACGCGCCAGGCAAGGGCAGGATCATCCTCCACCGTGAGCGATGCGACGCGCAGCCCGTCGCGCTGGGCAGAGGCGCGGACGATGATCGCATCGGGAGCAAGCGGCGCGCCGGTTCCGGGCGTCAGGGTGACGATGCCAGGGCTGATCGCCGCCATGATTTCGTCTTCGAAACTCAGCATGGCGCCAGTGACGCCCATCACCGCGAGCACGAGGCCGGCGGTGATCCCGAGGAACCAATGAATCTGGAAGAAGATGCGACGCGTCACGATGGTCCTGCCCTGATTGAAGGGCCGGCAAACGACCCGGAGACGGAACCGCGCCGATTAACATCGATACGGTTTGCCCATCCCCGGCTGTCGGCTAGTGATGCTGCAATCGATTTGCAATAGCTGATTTACCCACGAGCGCGGGCGGAGCGGCGGGCATTTTCATAGCTGGACCGGCGAATTTTCTCGAACCCGGTGCGTTCGGCGAAACCGCTGTCTGACGGATAGTCGCGAAAGTCGGCCAATATCTCGCCAAAAAGCGTTTCCAGTTCGTCGCGAAATTCGGGATGGGAAAATATGTGGAAACGGTTCTCCCGGATCGCATCGAGCGTGCGGGCGGCGATCACGTCCGGCTCCATGCCGAACTGATGGATTTGCGCCAGTCGGTCGACGGCCGCGCTGTCCACCGGGCGCGCCGTTGCGCTCAATGCTTCGGGCCGGATTGCATCACTGGCGTAGATGTGGCTCTTCACCAGACCGGGGCAAAGCACCGACACGCCGATGCCGTGCGGGGCCAGGCTGTAGCGCAGCGACTCGCTCATGCCGCGCACCGCAAATTTCGTGGTGTTGTAGATGCCCGGCGCCGGGCCGCAGAGGAAACTGGCCATCGATGCGGTGTTGACGATATGGCCGCCCTGCCCCGCCGCCTTCATCCGCGGCGCGAAGGTCATCACGCCGTTGATGACGCCGTGCAGATTGACGCCCATCACCCAGTCCCAGTCGTCATAGCTGGATTCGTCGATCGTCTGGAACAGGTTGATCCCGGCATTGTTGAACAGCAGGCTGACCGGGCCAAGCGCCGCCTCCGCGCGGTCGGCCGCGTCGGCAAAGCCGCTGCGCGACGCGACGTCCAGCGGCACGCCCATCACATGCTGATTGTCCAGCGTCTTGAGCGCGTCGGCGATCGCCTCTTCGCGAATGTCCGCGATCGCCACCTTGCACCCTTGCGCCAGCAAGGCGCGCACGACGCCAAGGCCAATCCCATTGGCCCCGCCGGTGACGAAAGCGGTTCTTCCGGCAAATTCCAGCATCCTCATCTCCTTGATCGATCCTGTTGCCGACCTTTGTAACGGTCGTGCATTTTTCGCTCGCCATATTCGTATAGATCACTTACAAATTCGCCAAGCCGAAATTTCATCCCTGTGAACAAAGGGAGGAATGGAGAGGAGAAGGTCATGGCCCTGGCGCCCGCGCCGATTGCGACCGACAGCCTGTGGGAAGCGGATGGCGCGCCGCCGCCAGACCCCGCCCGCCCGGTTGCGCAGACTTATTCGATGGCGGCGGCCTATTGGGCGTTGTTCGTCATCATATTGGCGACCTTCATCACCTTTTTCGAACAGGTGGTGTTCGCCATGCTGGCGGAACGGATCAAGGCGGACTTTGGCCTGTCCGATTCGCAACTGGGCTTTCTGGCGGGGCCTGCCAGCATCATCTGCTATCTGTTTGTGGGCATTCCGCTGGCGCGGCTGGCCGATATATTCCCACGCAAATATGTGCTGGCTGGCGGGGTCGCGGCGATTGGCGTCATCACGTCGCTGGGCGGGATCGCGCAAAATTTCGGCCAGTTCGTGGGAACGCGCGTGTTTCTGGCGGCGGGAGGGTCGGCCCATGCCCCCTCCTCCTACTCGCTGCTGGCGGACGCCTTTCCGCCGCGCATCCTGACCCGCGCCTTTGCGCTGCTGCAATTCGGTTTCATCGGCGGCATGACGCTGGGACCGGCGATCGGCGGGATGCTGATTGCGACGGCGGCGGGATGGGTGCCGACCCAGCATGGCGGGCTGACCATATTGGGCTGGCAATGGCTAATGATCTGGCTGGGAATGCCGGCGCTGCTTATCGCCCTGTTGTTTCTGACGATCAAGGAGCCGCCGCGTCAGACGCTGGCCAGCGCGCCCGCGACGCTGCCGCAAAATGCCTCCATCGGCCGGCGCATCCTGACGTTCACGGGGCTGGATGCGGCCAGGGCGATCCATGCCAAGCGGCGCGTCTATTATCCGCTGTTCGCGGGGCTGGCGCTCAGCGCGATCGAGACGTTCGGCCTGCAATTCTGGCGCGTGCCCTTCATGATCCGCACCTATGGCTGGAGCGAGGCGCAGATCGGCGCGGTGATGGGATCGCTGACGCTGGTGGCGTCGCTGACCGGATTGCTGCTGGGCGGAATATTTGTGGAGTGGCTGGCCAAACGCCATGCCGACGCCAATGTCCGCGCCGCCGCCATCTTCTTTGGCTGCGTCACCATCTGCGCCATCGCCGCGCCGATGATGCCAAATGGCTATGCCTCGCTGGGCGTCGCCAGCGTCGGCGCGATGTTCGGCATTGCCGGCGCGGTGCCGCAAAATGCCGCGATCCAGCGCGTCGCCCCCAATGCGATGCGCGGACAGGTGACGGCCATCTATCTGTTCATGTTCACCTTCTTCGGGGCGATGGGCAGTTTTCTGGTCGGTTTGGTGCAGGACTATATCGTCGGCGATCCGGCGCAATTGTGGAAGACGCTGGTGTTGACGGCCAGCCTGCTGCTGCCGGTCGCGACGCTGTGCATGATCCGCGCCATCCGCCCCTATCGCGAGGAAGTGGAGCGACTGGTCGCCGAGACCGCCTGACCGGCAAATCACATCATAATGGGAGAGAGAAATATGTCCGACGCTGATCGTATCGCCAAGCTGGAGCAGACCGTATCGAAACTCGCCAGTCGCCTGCAACGGCGCGAGGATGAACTGGATGTGCGCAAGCTCCAGCATCTCTACGGCTATCTGATCGACAAATGCCTCTATAATGAAACCGTCGACCTGTTCACCGAGGATGGCGAAGTCCGCTTCTTCGGCGGCATCTGGCGCGGCAAGGAAGGCATTCGCCGCCTCTATGTCGAACGGTTCCAGAAGCGCTTCACCCATGGCACCAATGGCCCGATCGACGGCTTCCTGCTCGACCATCCGCAATTGCAGGACATTGTCGACATCGATCCCGATGGCGTAACCGCCCATGCCCGCGCCCGGTCGATGATGCAGGCGGGCCGGCACAAGGATTATGCCGATCCGGCCAACCCCATGCTGGGCGCGCGCCAATGGTGGGAAGGCGGCATTTATGAAAACACCTACCGCAAGGTCGATGGCGTGTGGCGCATTCAGATATTGAATTATATGCCGCAATGGCATGCCGATTTCGACACGGGCTGGGCCAATACGCCGGCGCAATATGTGCCCTTCCCCAAGATCACCTATCCGCAGGATCCGACCGGGCCGGATGCGCTGATCGAGGATCATTGGCTGTGGCCGACGCACAGGCTGGTGCCGTTCCACATGCCCCATCCGGTGACGGGAAAGCCGATCGTCGCCGAACGCTGGCAGGGGGATATTGAACGGGAACGCGCGGCGCGCGAAGCGGTGAGCGCCTGATCCCATGGCCTATCCCGATCTCTATCTGCTGATCGACGGCCAACGGCTGTCGGGTGGCGGGCGGCGAACCCACAAGGTCGTCAATCCCGCCACCGGCGCGGCGCTGGCAGACCTGCCGCTGGCGGATGCGGCGGATCTGGACGCGGCGCTAGCGGCGGCGCAGCGGGGCTTCGATCGCTGGCGCGAGTCCACGCCGCACGAGCGGGCGACGGTGCTGCAAGGGGCAGCGCGATTAATGGTCGAGAGGCAGGAGGAACTGGCCCGCATCGCCACATTGGAGCAGGGCAAGACGCTGGCCGAAGCGCGCATCGAAGTGATGATGAATGTCGGCCTGTTCAACTTCTACGCCGGGGAGGTGTTTCGGCTTTATGGCCGCGCGCTGGTCCGCCCGGCGGGCCAGCGATCGACGGTCACGAAGGAGCCGGTCGGGCCGGTTGCGGCCTTTGCGCCCTGGAACTTTCCGTTGGGCAATCCCGGCCGCAAGCTGGGCGCGCCGATCGCGGCGGGCTGTTCGGTGATCCTGAAAGCGGCGGAGGAGACCCCGGCCAGCGCGCTTGCCATAGTGCAATGCCTGATCGACGCCGGCCTGCCCGGCGATGTCGCGCAGGCGGTGTTCGGCGTGCCCGATGAAGTGTCGCGCCATCTGCTGGCGTCGCCCGTCATCCGCAAGATGAGCTTCACCGGCTCCACCAGCGTCGGCAAGCATCTTGCCAAATTGGCGGCGGAGGATTGCAAGCGCACGACGATGGAATTGGGCGGGCATGGCCCGGTGCTGGTCTTTGCCGATGCGGACATGGACAAGGCGCTCGATACGCTGGTCGCGGGGAAATATCGCAATGCCGGGCAAGTCTGCGTTTCGCCGACACGATTCATCATAGAATCAGCGGCTTATGATCGTTTCCTGACAGGATTTATCGAACGGGCAAAGGCGGTGCGCGTGGGAGATGGCGCCGCGACCGACAGCGTCATGGGTCCGATGGCGAATGCCCGGCGGCTGGACGCCATGGACCGGCTGATCGGGGACGCCGTGGCGAAAGGCGCGCGTCTGCAAACTGGCGGAGAACGCATTGGCAATGCAGGGTTCTTCTTCACGCCAACGGTGTTGGCGGCTGTCCCCACGGATGCTGCGATCATGAATGAAGAGCCGTTTGGTCCGGTCGCGCTGATCAACAGCTATGCGGATGAAGCGGCGATGATCGCGGAGGCCAATCGCCTGCCCTATGGCCTGGCTGCCTATGTCTGGACCAGCGACGCCGCGCGGCAGCGCCGGGTCGCGCGCACGATCGAGGCCGGGATGGTCGGCATCAACACAGCGATGATCGGCGGATCGGATTCGCCCTTTGGCGGGGTGAGATGGTCGGGCCACGGCGCGGAGGACGGGCCGGAAGGGATCGACGCCTGCCTCGTCACCAAGGCCGTGCATGAAGGATAATCCATGACGCATATATTGAAGACCGGCGGCGATCGCGGTTATTTGCGCATCGCCACCGAAGAGGCGTTCGCCACGCGCGAACAGATCGACGCCTATCTGCGCATGGTGCGCGACGGGACGGCGGATCGGGGCATGGTGTCCCTCTGGGGCTTTTACGCGCAATCGCCATCGGAGCGGGCGACGCAGATCATCGACCGATTGCTGGATCTGGGCGACCGGCGGCTGGCGGACATGGACGCGGCCGGCATCGATGTGGCGATCCTGTCGCTGACGTCGCCGGGCGTGCAGCCTCTGCTCGATACGGACGAGGCGAAGACCATGGTGCGCCGCGCCAATGATCTTCTGGCCGAACGCTGCGCCGCCCATCCCAGCCGCTTCGTCGGCATGACCTCCATTGCGCCGCAAGACCCGGACTGGTCCGCCGTCGAGATACGGCGTGGGGCGGGCGAACTGGGTTTCAAAGGGGTGATGGTCAACAGCCATACGCAGGGCGAATATCTGGACGATGCGAAGTTCGATCCGATCTTTCGCGCGCTCGCCGACACGGGCCAGCCGCTTTATATTCACCCGTCCACGCCGCCCGACAGCATGATCGGGCCGATGCTGGATGCGGGGCTGGACGGCGCGATCTTCGGCTTTGGCGTAGAAACGGGGATGCACCTGCTGCGGCTCATCACCATCGGCATTTTCGATCGCTATCCCGATTTGCAGATCATCGTCGGCCATATGGGGGAGGCGTTGCCCTACTGGCTCTATCGGCTGGATTATATGCATCAGGCCGGCGTGCGGTCGCAACGCTATGAGCGGATGAAGCCGCTCAGGAAGAGCATATATGATTATATGCGGTCCAATGTCTGCGTGACCACCAGTGGCATGGCGTGGGAACCAGCCATAAAATTCGCGCAGTCGGTGCTGGGGGAGGATCGGGTGATGTATGCGATGGACTATCCCTATCAATATGTCGCGGATGAGGTGCGCACCCACGACCTGCTGGACATATCGGACGACGCCAGGCGCAAGCTGATGCAGAGCAACGCGCAGCGCGTGTTTCGCCTGTGAGAAGCCCGGTCCCGGCGCGGTCGACCGCTTATTATGCGCTGGCGCTGATCGCCGGCACCAACCTCGTCAGCCTGCTCGATCGCAATATCCTCGCCATATTGGCGCCGGCGATCAAGGCGGACCTGGAGATTGGCGACGCGGAAATGGGGCTTCTCTACGGCACCGTCTTCGCACTGTTCTACGCGCTCTTCTCGCTGCCGCTGGGACGTCTGGCGGACGGGTGGATACGCACGAAATTGCTGGCGATCACCATCGGTTTCTGGTCACTGGCGACCGGCGGCGCGGCGCTGGCGACCGGATTCTTCACGCTGATGCTGTCGCGCCTGTGCGTCGGCATCGGCGAAGCCGCGTCGCAACCGGCGGGCACGAGCCTGGCCTATGACTATTTCCCGCGCGAGAAACGCGGCATGGTGATGGCGGTGATGGCCGCCGCGATCGCCATCGGCCTTGGCGGATCGCTGATCATCGGCGGGGTGGCGGCGCAATGGTGGGATGCGCGCTACGCGACCGGCATTGCGCCATTGGGCCTGAAAGGCTGGCAATTCGCCTTCGCCATGGCCGCCCTGCCCGGCTTCCTGATCGCTTTCCTGATGAGCCGCCTTGCCGAACCGGAACGCGGCGCGATCGACGGCATATCGACGCCGCCCGATCCGCATCCCTTCCGCGCCAGCGTCACGCTGCTGGGATCGGTGACGCCGGGCTTTCACTGGCTCGGCTTCGCTCAGGCGCGCGCGAGCGGGCGCGCATGGTTGCGCAATATCGGCCTGATCGCCCTGATCATCCTTGCCGCAGCGCTGGCCGCCCGCTGGGCGGAAGCGCTTTCGCCCCGCCCGCCCCTGCTGCTGGGCGGCATCGCCATCAGGCCCCATGTCGTTCAATGGAGCGTGATCGGCTTCGGCGCGATCGTGATCCTCAATCTGATTCAGAGCCTCAAGCGGCGCGATCCCGTCGCCTGCGCGCTCATCATCCATAATCCCTCGCTGTTGCTCTGCATTGCGGCCGGATCATTGCAGGGCGTGATCAACTATGGGGTGATGGGCTTCACGCCGTCCTTTCTGATGCAAAGCTATGGCCTTTCGCCAGCGGAAACGGGCATGCAATTCGGCCTGCTGTCCGCCGCGCTGGGCGTGATCGGACCGCTGATCGCCGGGCCATTGTCCGATCGGATCGGCGCGCATCGCCTGTCGCGCCGGGTGTGGGTCGCGCTGTTCGCCATGGGCCTGTCGCCGCTGATTGCGCTCTGGGTCTATCGCGCGGGCGACGCAGCTGGTTTCTACCTGCGCTTCACCCTCTACAGCCTGATCCTGACCATGTGGATGCCGCCGCTCTATGCGGTGCTGTTCGAACAGGTGCTGCCGCGGATGCGCGGGCTGACGGTCAGCCTCTATATCGTCGTGTCGACCATCTTCGGCCTTGGCATCGGCCCTTATGCGGTGGGGATGATCAGCGATGCGCGGGGCGGCGATCTTGGCGGAGCGATCCTGTCGATCAACTGGGTCGCACCGCTTCTGGTGCTGCTCCTGCTGGCCTTGCTCCGGCGCGTGGAGCGCGACCATGCCAGCCTGCTGCACCGCGCGCGATCGGCGGGTGAAGCGGTATAGAGCATAATCCGTTCATTCTGAACCGGATCACGCTCTATTTCTCTTTTGTTTTCCGCATTTTCCGATCCAGCAGATGATGCCATCTGCTTCGAAAATGCTCTAAAGTCCAATCTGATCAGCGTCCGCCCAATTGCCGTGCAGGCCAAAGCGCAGGCGGATCGGCACCTGTATCTCGGCAATCGGCCCCTTGCCGATGTCGGTCGCATCGAACAGCAGCAAATCGCTGCGATGCTCCTCCAGCCGGTTGCAGACCTGAATGATCCAGCCATCGCCTTCCGGCGCATCCGGGCTGCGCGGGATGAAGCAGGGTTCCTGTAGGGACGATACTGGCCCGCACCACCAGCGTTGCTCTTGCCCGGTCCGATGGTCGATCAGGCCCAGCGTGTTCATCAGCATCCCCGATGGGCTGCCGCCCTTCAACTCTACCGGCTTGGTCTGATCCATCACCAGCAACCAGCCATAACGATAGGGCAAGCCGGTGAAGCGATCATCGATGCGCGGAAATTCCCCCATCATGTCGGTCAGTCGCCGCACGCTGGCGAAATCCTGGGCGTTGGACGCCATGTCTACGGTCCAGCGGGTGAGAAAACTCGCAGCCTCCTGCCCATTGAACGGAGCGCCATGGATGTCGGGGAAGAAGGGGAACATGTTGTTCTTCGCCTCGGGCGTGTCGAAATGGATTTTCGTACCGTCCTGAAAGGCGTTCATGACATGGCTGGCGAAGCAATTGTCGCGCCGGAACCAGCGCACATCGGCGCCGGTCGCATCCGCCCGGCGCGGCAACACCCCCAGATAGACGGGCAATGTCGTGTCGAAGCCGAAATGCGGCAAGCCCTGCTCCAGCCGTTCCCAACTGGATGTGCTGGGCACGACATGGAACAGCGCATAATCCGGCGTGATCGCGAAATCATGCATCATCGCATAATAGGGCAGTTCGAACCAAAGTTCGCGCTTCAGCATGCCGCCCGGCGCAATTTCATAATAGGTCATGTCGCGCGTCAGCACGCCTTTGGCCGCATAGCCGAATGCGATCATGTCGCCGGTTGCCGGATCAATCTTGGGATGGGCGGTGAAGGTCTGGCCGGTCATCGCGCCATCGAACCGGGTATAGCCGTCCGTCTCCAACGTGGCCGGATCCATCACCAGCGCCGGGCTATCCTCCTTCAGGGCATAAAGCCGCCCGCTATGGATGAAGGCGGTGGTGTTGGCTGTTCCGCGGATCTTGCCCTTAACCGCGGGATCATCCGTCAACGGATTGCGATAGGCCCCGAACAGCGCGCGACCCGCCGCATGCTCCAGCTTCCACTTGTCCGTCTTTGCCCAACGCTGGCGCAGGCTGACCTTGCCATCCCTGAAACGGAACATGGCGATCATGCCGTCACCGTTGAACGCGATATCGTCACCCAGCAGGGGCGGAAATTGCGGGTCGGGCTGCACACGATAGAAAGCACCATCGAGTTCAACCGGAATTGTCCCCCTCACATCCAGATCGGCAATGTCCGCCTCGATCCGGGAGGGCGTGTTGAATCCCGTGAAAGCGGGCGTGTCCGGGAAATGCGCCAAGGCCTGATCCTCTCCTGTTATGCAGGATAGATTGTATGTGATGCTAACATTTTTTCAAGCCGATGATTGACGTTCACGCCTTTAGTCCGCACACTGTTATCATGACTAATATGGACGATATGGAGCCGCTTGGCCTGTTCCCCGACCCTCGTCTCAGCGGCATTGACGGGCTGCTTGGTTTCCATATCCGGCTGGCCAGCGCAGCGGTCTACCAGCATTTTACCGAGACCTTCAGCGACCTGGGCCTGACCCAAAAGCAGGTGGCGGTGCTCTGGCTGATCGAGGACCAGCCCGACATCGCTCAGGCTGACATCGGCCGCCGGCTGAAGATGGACCGGGCCAGCGTCATGGCGATCGTCAACCGCATGCAGGACCGCGGTTTCGTCCGTCGTGGCGCCTCTTTGCAGGATCGCAGGCGTCAGACGCTCAGCCTGACCGAGGCTGGGCATGTAGCCCTCGCTGAAGCCCGCATCTGCATCGCCGAGCATGAAAGATGGCTCAAAAATCGCTTCAGCGCCGCTGAGACTGGAATGCTGGTGGAATTGCTGCGACGCGTTTATTTATAGCTGGCCGTCGTTCAGGCCGCTGTGCTGCGCCGCACGACCAGGCGCGCGGGCAACATGGCGGGCGGGGCAGGCCGTTCCTCCACCTGCGCCATGACGGTGTCCACCAGCAATTCGCCTGCGCCCTTCATATCCTGCATGATTGTGGTGAGCGGCGGACTGGTCAGGCTGGCGGCCGGAATGTCATCAAAACCAACGATCGCCACGTCCTGCGGCACCCGCAGTCCCGCCTCCGCCAGCGCACGCATTGCGCCGATCGCAATCAGGTCACTGGCGGCAAAGATCGCATCGAAGGCGACGTCGCGCGCGATCAATATCCGTGCAGCAGCATGGCCGGCATCTTCAGCGGTCAGGGCATCGACCTGAAGGACAGGGTCGGACGCAATACCCTGCGCGGCCATCGCATGGCACAGACCACGATACCGATCGGCAAATTCGGGATAATGTTCATCGGCATGCCCCAGAAAGGCGATATGTCGTCGGCCCAGCCCCAGCAGATGCTCGCCCGCAAGCCGCCCTGCGCCGACATTGTCCGATCCTACCGTGGCGCCGATATTCGCGTCGCTCACTGATCCCCAGCGCACGAAATGCGTGCCATGCCCGACCAGTTGCTCCAGCCGCTGGGTATAGAGCGTATAGTCGCCATAGCCGAGCAGGATCAGTCCGTCGGCGCGATGGCTGTCCTGATAGCGGACATGCCAGTCATCCTCCATCTTCTGGAAGGAAATCAACAGGTCCAGCCCACGCGCGGCGCATTGCCGCGTGATCGACCCCAGCATCGACAGGAAGAAGGGGTTGATGTTGGATTCGTCCGGTGTCGGATCCTCGAAAAACAGCAGGGCGATGGTGTTCGATCGTTGCGATCGCAGGGATGACGCATTTTTGTCGACGGAATAGTTGAGTTCGCGCGCGATCGCCTCGATCCGTTGCCGTGTGGCGAGACTGACGGAGCGCGATCCACGCAACGCGCGGCTGACCGTCGGCTGCGATACGCCCGCCAGATAAGCGATATCGAAGCTGGTTGGCTTGCTGCTCGGCTGGCGGCCCATCTGTCTCTCCCGCGCGATGCCTGCGCCACACCCATATTAGAAGGGCAGGGAAAGCAACGCAATTGCGTCCCTCAACCATGGGGCGAGGCGTTGCGGGACGGACACAGTCACGGTGCTCGCATAATATGCGTATACGTATGCCTTCTGGTCCCCCAGCCCAGACGCGGCGTAAGACAGCATGACCGCAGGATCGTGGCGCTGCACGACCACGCCTGCGGCACGAAAAGGGTTTTGCGCCGGCGATCAGGGTCCGTCCGGTGACATAGGGGAGAGGATGAGTGGCCAACCAGTTTGACCGCGCCCGCATGCTGGGCGCTTCCGTCGTTGCGATCATGATCGCCAGCAGCGCGATGCCCGTGCTGGCGCAGGATGCGCCGCAGGGCGAAGCCAGCGACACCATCATCGTCACCGGCTTCCGCGCCGCGCTGCAAAGCGCCGTCAACGTCAAGAAGAACGCGCAGACGATCGTGGAATCGGTGTCGGCCGAGGATATTGGCAAGCTGCCCGACGCATCGATCGGCGAATCCATCGCCCGCCTGCCCGGCCTCACCTCCCAGCGTTTGTTCGGCCGCGCCAATTCGATCGCGATCCGCGGCGCCAGCGCCGACCTGTCCTCGACCACGCTCAACGGCCGGCCGCAGACGTCGACCGGCGAACAGCGCAATGTCGAATTCGATCAATATCCTGCCGAAGTCGTCAATCGCGTCGATGTCTACAAGACGCCGCAGGCCAACCTCATTCATCAGGGTCTGGTCGGCACCGTCGACATCCGCACCATCCGTCCACTCGATTATGGCAAGCAGATGATCGCCGTGGGCGCGCGCGGCGTCTATGCCGACCTTGGCAAGGTGAACGCCGACAGCAAGGACAAGGGCTATCGCCTGACCGGCACCTATGTCGACCAGTTTGCCGGCGACCGCATCGGCGTCGCCCTGTCGGTCGCCTATAGCGATGAACCCTATCAGTCGAAGGAGTTTGAAGCCTGGGGCTATGCCGACACCAGCGACGGACGCAAGGTCATTGGCGGGGTGAAGCCGTTCGGCGTGTCGACGCAACTCAAGCGCCTTGGCATTCAGGGCAGCGTGCAGATGCAGGCGACCGACACCTTGCTGCTGACCTTCGACGGCTTCTATGGCGACTTCAAGGACAAGCAGATCAAGCGCGGCGTGGAAGTGCCGCTGTTCTGGAGCGCGGCCACGCCCGTCGCCGGCAGCGAAACGACCGACGGCAATTTCATCAACAGCGGCGCCTTCACCAATGTCGAAGCCGTGGTCAACAACCATGGCTATGAGCGTAAATCGACCATTTTCTCCGGCGGTTTCAACGCCAAATATACCGGCGACGATGGCTGGTCGGCCAGCTTCGACTTCGGCTATTCGCGCACCGACCGCAGCGAACTTTCGCTGGAATCCAATGCCGGCACCGGGCCGGGCGCGGGCAATGGCGCGACCGACACGCTGGATTTCGTCAGCGACCGCAAGGGCACCCATTTCACCAGCCATTTGCTGGACTATAGCGATCCCAATCTGATGATGCTGACCGATCCACTCGGCTGGGGCGGCGGCGCGCCGCTCGGCCATCAGGAAGGCTATTATAACAACCGCATCATCGACGATGAGATCAAAAGCTATCAGATCGAATTCGGCAAGGAGATTGAGGACAGCTTCCTGTCGAAGATCACGGTCGGCCTTGGCTACACCGATCGCACCAAGGCGAAGACGCCGGAAGAATATGTGCTGAACCTGGCGAACGGCGCGACGTCGCTGGTGCTTCCGGATCAATATCGACTGGCCGCCACGGACCTGAGCTTCATCGGCCTTGGCCCGGTGCTGAGCTATGATCCCTTCAAGCTGCTGGAGGATGGCGTCTATCAGAAGATATTGAACCCCAGCAAGGATGTGCCGGCCAAGGCCTATTCGGTGACGGAACGGGTCATGTCCGCCTATCTGATGGCCAATATCAAACAGTCGGTCGGATCGTCCGAACTGACCGGCAATATCGGCGTGCTCGCCCAGAATACCGAACAAAAGTCGCGCGGCTTCGTCAATCTGGCCGCCGCCGATCTGGTGCCGACGACGCGCGGCGCCAATTATTGGGATGTGCTGCCGAGCATGAACCTGTCGCTGCGCATGCCCAGCGACTTCGTGATCCGCCTGTCGGCGGCGCGCGAAATCCAGCGCCCGCGCTTTGAGGATATGAAGGTGAGCCTCGACTATGGCTATAACACCGCCAGCGGGGTCATCACCGGCACCGGCGGCAATCCCACGCTGCGCCCCTATCGCGCCTGGGCCGCGGACCTCAATTTCGAAAAATATTTCGGCACCAAGGGGTATCTGGGCCTCCAGCTCTTCGCCAAGAAACTGCAAAGCTATGTCTATCGCGAAACGGCGGACTATGATTATACCGGCCTGCCCATACTGCTGCCGCCGGGCGTCACCGATCCGCAAGGCACGCTGACCCGCCCGGTCAATGGCAAGGGCGGCAAGCTCTACGGTTTCGAACTTGCCGGCACCGTACCGTTCGAAGTGGTGACGCCGGCGCTGGAGGGCTTTGGCCTGACGGGCGGCCTTGGCTATACCAAGACCAGCATCAAGCCGGGTATCGGCGCATCGTCCGAAGACCTGCCCGATTATTCGCGCTGGGTCGCCAACGGCACGCTGTTCTTTGAAAAATGGGGCTTCTCCGCCCGTGGTTCGGTGCGCTACCGCTCATCCTTCGTCGGGCAGTTCGTCGGCTTTGGCGGCGAGCGGGAATTGCGCCGTGCGCTCAGCGAAACCATCGTCGACGGACAGATCGGCTATGATTTCCAGAAGGGCAGCGCGCTGGAGGGGCTGTCGCTCTTCCTCCAGGGCCAGAATCTGACCGACGAACCCTTCGTATCGGTGGATACCGGCGCGTCGATCCAGATCCGCAACTATCAAACCTATGGCCGCCGCTTCATGGCGGGCTTCAACTACCGCTTCTGATGTGTAGACTGGCCCGGCGGCCGCTGCGTCGCCGGCCCTTCCGGGTTCAAGAAAAGGGGTGCCCTCCATGGGTCGAACGGCCACGACTTTCCTCGTGACGGCCGCCGGGATGGCTGCGGCCCTGATCGGCGTGACACAGGCGCAGGCGGATACGCTGTCCGATCTGCGCGCCCGCACGCCGGAACAGGAAATCGTCTATTTCGTCCTGCCCGACCGCTTCGCCAATGGCGACCCGAAGAATGACCGTGGCGGCTTGAAGGGCGGTCCCCTCCAGACCGGCTATGATCCGACCTCGCGCGCCTTCTATCATGGCGGTGACCTCAAGGGGCTGACCGCGAAGCTCGACTATATTCAGGGCCTTGGCGCGACCGCCATCTGGCTGGCGCCGATCTTCAGGAACAAACCGGTGCAGGGCGCGAAGGGGCAGGAAAGCGCGGGCTATCATGGCTATTGGGTGACGGACTTCACCAAAGTCGATCCCCATTTCGGCACGGACGCGGATTTCAGGGCGCTGGTCGATGCGGCGCACCAGCGCGGCATGAAAGTCTATATGGACATCATCGCCAACCATACGGCCGATGTGATCCAGTATCGCGAAAGCCCCACCAGCGCCGCGCCCTATCGCAGCAAGGCCAACTATCCCTGGTCGCGACAAGGCGGCGCATCGGGCAAGCCGATCAATGACGGCTTTGCCGGCGATCATGACGGCAGCGCCGCCAACTGGGCGAAGCTGACCGACCCCGCCTTCGCCTACACGCCCGTCATTCCGAAAGGCGAGGAAAAGGCCAAGACCCCCGCCTGGCTCAACGACCCCATATATTATCACAATCGCGGCGACACCGACTGGAAGGGGGAGAGCGCGCAATATGGCGATTTCGTCGGCCTGGACGATCTCGCCACGGAAGACCCGCGCGTCGTCGCCGGCTTCATCGACATCTATAAGGGCTGGATCGACCGTTTCGGCATCGACGGCTATCGCATCGACACCGCCAAACATGTGAATGCGGAATTCTGGCGCGCTTTCATCCTCGCCATCCGCGCCCACGCAGCAGCAAAGCGCATCCCGAACTTCCACATCTTCGGCGAGGTCGCGACCGGCGACTATGATCCGGCGCTGCTGGCAAGCTGGACCCGCAACGCCGCCTTTCCCGCCGTGCTGGACTTCGCCTTCATGCGCGCGGCCGTCGACGCGGCCAGCGGCAAGACCGGGACAGAGACGCTTGCGCGGCTTGGCGAGGATGATGCCCTGTATGAAGGCGGCAAGGCGGCGGCGCTGCAACTGCCGACCTTCCTTGGCAATCATGATGCCGGCCGCTTTGCTTATTTTCTCCGGCAGGCGAAGCCCGGCATGAACGCCGACGAAGAACTCGCCCGCAATATTCTCGGCCATGCGATGCTGCTGACGCTACGCGGCGTGCCGACGCTCTATTATGGCGATGAACAGGGCTTTGCCGGCACCGGCAACGACCAGCAGGCGCGGCAGGACATGTTCGCGTCGAAAGTGGCCGAATATAATGCGGATCGGCTAGTCGGCACGGGCGCAACCACGGCGACCGATAGTTTCAACCCCAGCCACCCGCTCTACCGCGCGATCGCAACATTGGCGAAAGTCCGCCACGACACCCCCGCCTTGTCGCGCGGCGCAACCATCCTGCGCACCAGTTCGGACAAGCCCGGCCTCTTCGCCGTTTCCCGCATCGATCCCGACACGGGGCGGGAGGTTCTGGTCGCCTTCAATACATCGGCCGCTCCGCTGTCGGGCAATATCGCGGTCGATCCAGCCAGCGGCGCTTTCACGTCGCTGGCCGGCGCCTGCCCGGCCGCGCCCTCCGCGCCGGGCAGCCTTGCCCTCTCCCTCCCCGCCTTCGGCTATGCCGTCTGCGCCGCTCACCCCTAACCGCCGGAACGCCCCCATGACGCTTGCGACGACATCGACCGACCTCCCCTGGTGGAAAGGCGCGGTGATCTATCAAATCTATCCGCGCAGCTTTCAGGACAGCAATGGCGACGGCATCGGCGACCTGAACGGCATCACGCAGCGGCTGGACCATGTCGCCCGGCTCGGCGCGGACGCCATCTGGATCTCGCCATTCTTCACCTCCCCGATGCGCGATTTCGGCTATGATATTGCCGATTATTGCGATGTCGATCCGATCTTCGGCACGCTGGCCGATTTCGACGCGCTGGTCGCCCGCGCCCATGATCTTGGCCTGAAAGTCACGATCGATCAGGTCTATGCCCATACATCGGACATGCACGACTGGTTCGCGCAGAGCCGCGCCAGCCGCACCGGCGACAAGGCGGACTGGTTCGTCTGGGTCGATCCGAAGGAAGACGGCACCCCGCCGAATAACTGGCAGTCTGTCTTCGGCGGCCCGGCCTGGACCTGGGATGGACGGCGCGGCCAATATTATATGCATCAGTTTCTGAGCAGCCAGCCGCAGCTCAACGTGCATAACCATGAGGTGCAGGATGCGTTGCTGGGGGCCATGCGCTTCTGGCTGGATCGCGGCGTCGACGGCTTCCGGCTCGATGCGCTCAACCATTCGATGCACGACCCGCTGCTGCGCGACAATCCGCCCGCGCCCGACACCGGCAAGCCGCGCACCCGGTCCTTCGACTATCAGATCAAGAAGTACAGCCAGTCGCATCCCGGCGTGGTCGACTTCATCAAGCGCATCCGCAGCCTGTGCGACGAATATGGCGCAATCTTCACCGTGGCCGAAGTCGGCGGCGATCTCTCCGAGACGGAAATGAAGGCCTATACGGCGGGCGAAAGCCACCTCAACAGCGCCTATGGCTTCAACTTTCTCTATGCCGATGCTCTGACGCCCGCGCTGGTCGCCGAGACGGTCGAACGCTGGCCCGATGAGCCGGGCCTTGGCTGGCCAAGCTGGGCGTTCGAAAATCATGACGCCCCCCGCGCCGTGTCGCGCTGGTGTTCACCCGCCGATCGCCCCGCCTTTGGCCGGTTGAAGGCGATGCTGCTGGTCGCGCTGCGCGGCAACGCCATCCTCTATCAAGGCGAGGAACTGGGCATCACGCAGGTCGATATTCCCTATGAGCGACTGCAAGACCCGGAGGCGATCGCCAACTGGCCGCTCACCCTGTCGCGCGACGGCGCGCGCACGCCCCTGCCCTGGGCTGCCGATGCAGCGCAGGCGGGCTTCAGCACCGCCGAACCCTGGCTGCCGGTCGGGGACGAGAATGTCGTCCGCGCCGTGGACGCGCAGGAGGGTGACGCCGCCTCGCTGCTCCATCACACCCGCGCCATGCTGGCCCTGCGCAAGGCGCATCCGGCGCTGCGCCATGGCAGTCTGGAGATATTGGTCGCGGACGACCAGCGCCTGCTCTTCCGCCGTCAGGCTGACGGTCAGTCCCTGCTCTGCCTGTTCAACCTGTCGGGCGAACCGGCCGCATGGCCCGAAGAGATCGCGCCGACCAACACACTGCTCAGCGCCGTCAATGGCGCCGCGCCGGGCCTGCTGCCCCCCTTTGGTGCGCTGATGATCGAGGAATAGAAGCGGGCGATAAAGCGACAAAAGCACCGCAAAATGCGCGGGAAATTGTCGCCTTATGTCGCTTTTGCCATTGCCGCGCGACCCGCTGTGCAGAGGTGGCCGGGTTGGTCTGAACAGGGATCGGCGACGGCTAAGTGGATCGTCTGCCGGTTGTTTCCTCGAACTGCCGATATGGGGCGTCACTCCGGTCGGGCTACGCCCTCCCTGCATGACGCCCCATATCGGCGGCCAAGTTCATGCTGCGATCGCCAGTGGCAGGTTGTCAAAATACGCTTGATCCGGCGTCTTGGCGGCAAGGCTCGAATGCGGTCTCCTGCTATTATAGAAGCTCAGATACCGGCCGATCGAGCCCCGTGCCTCGCTGACCGCGGCGTAGGCGCGGAGGTAGACCTCCTCATATTTGACCGAGCGCCACAGGCGCTCGACCACGACGTTGTCGCGCCATGCGCCCCGGCCATCCATGCTGATGGCGATTTCTTCGCGCAGCAACACGCTGGTGAAGGCCATGCTGGTGAACTGACTGCCTTGGTCGGTGTTGAAAATCTCCGGCTTGCCAAAGCGCGCCAGCGCTTCCTCCAGCGCCTCGACGCAGAAGTCGGCCTCCATCGTGATCGACACCCGCCAGGCCAGGACCTTGCGGCTGAACCAGTCGACGATGGCCACGAGATAGACGAACCCCTTCGCCATGGGGATATAGCTGATGTCCGTTGCCCAGACCTGGTTGGGCCGCACGATCGGCAGCCTGCGCAGCAGATAGGGGTAGACCTTGTGCCCCGGCGCCGGCTTCGACGTGTTCGGGCGGCGGTAAATCGCCTCGATCGCCATCTTCTTCATCAGCGTGCCAACATGCTGCCGGCCGATCGCGATGCCTTCCTGCCGCAGGAGATCGCGCAGCATACGACTACCCGCGAACGGAAACTCCAGGTGCAACTCGTCCATGCGCCGCATGATCGCGAGATCGGCCGCCGAGACCGGCTTGGGCAGGTAATAGACGCTACCCCGGCTGATCCCCAGTTCGCGCGCCTGCCGCGCCAGCGGCAATCTGTGCGAACGGTCAATCATCGCTTTGCGCTCGGCAACAGTCCCGCCTTGCCGAGCGCGCCGACTAAAAAATCGTTCGCCAGCGTCAACTCGCCGATCTTGGCGTGCAACGTCTTTACATCGATAGCCGGCTCAGCAGCCTCGGTCCGCATCTCGCTGCCAAACACACCGGCAGCCCTTTCAAGAAGCTGAGAGCGCCAGGTCGTGTTCTGGTTCGGGTGAACGTCAAATTGCTGCGCCAACTCCGCCAGCGTCTTCTCGCCCTTCACCGCTGCCAACGCTACCTTCGCCTTGAATGCCGGGCTGTGATTCCGGCGGGGTCGTTTGCTCATTTCTACTCCTGTCACGCGGCCACCATGGCCGCCGTCAGGCAAAAAATCCACTTAACCCTCTGTCCAGTTTTACCAGGCCACCTCTGTCATTCAACAGGCAGGCACCTGGCCCGTCGCGGCTAACCAGGCGTCGGAGCAATGGCTCATCCTTGCTGCTTTCGATAGGCGGCGATCGCGGAGCGGATTTCGTCCGGTGTCAGCTTGCCATCATGATCGGCGTCCATCATCTGGAATCCGCGTTCGCGGCGCCCCATGGCTTTCCACTCCTTCAGGTTCAACGCGCCATCCTTGTCCTGATCGGCTTTGTCGAATGCCTCTTTCGCGCGCGCCATGGCATCGGCGGCCGGGGGTGTCTGCGCCAAGGCGACGCCAACGGAAAATGCAGACAATAGCGACATGGCAATGATAACCGGACGCATCTTGAATCTCTCTTCTTTCGTTGCAGACGCTGCCGGTTACCACGGCGGGCGCGCAGACGGTCGCGACGAACATGAAGAAATGTGACGAATTGTAACGCCTGACAAGGCCTGATCCTTGCGGAAGGAAAAAGACCGGCCAGGATGCGGCAGAGCCCGGCTTTCAGGCGGTCAGCCGATCGACAGCCTCCACGATCTCGCCCGCCTCCGGGCGGTCGAGCCAGTCGGGGCTGACATGCAGCCACAGCAGTTTCCGACCCGGCGCCACAAGAACCACGGCGGGCTGCGGCAATTCCCAACTGCCCGTGCCCGTCACTTCGCCGATCCACCCGGCCGGCGGCGGCGATGGCTGATCGTCGGGCGCAAAGGCGATGCCCAGATGCCGGGCCAGCCCATTATCCCGGTCCGTTGCGACGATGAAGGGCAGGTCATGACGCCGGCCAATCTCCCGCAACGCCTCCGGCTGTTGCGGGCTGATCGCCACCAGCGGGATATTGCGCTGCGCTAGCGCGGGGAACAGATGTTCGGCATAATGCGGCAGGGCAATGTTGCAGGCCGGGCATCCGGCAAAGCGGAAGAAGATCAGCACCGCCGGGCCATTGGCGGTCAGCGCGTCGAGCGACAGGGCGCCGCCTTCGACATCGATCAGGTCGCTGTCCGGCAATTGCGCGCCCGGCTGCGCCACCTTTGCGGGATCAAAGCGATCGACCAGCACCTGTCTCTGCCGCGCATTGCCGGCCAGTTGCGCCGGCGACCAGCTGCGCGCGCGTTCCGCCAACAGGGCGGCATATTGGTCCTTGAGCGATGCGGTGAGAAGTGTCGCCATCATGATCTCCTTGCGATTGGCACCATGATGGCGAGGGGCGCGGCGCCACGCCAATGAGAGTTTGCGCCGCTGCATCAATGAATTATCATAGCTTTAGGCGGCATCCCGCTGACCGGCCGACACCTGATGGCGGCTGGCGGGAATGGTCAGGCCCAGATTGCCGCGCAACGTGTCCGCTTCATAATCCGTGCGGAACAGCCCCCGTTCCTGAAGGATCGGCACCACCTCCTCCACGAAGCGGCGGAACTGGGACGGATGCCCCAAATGGACGTTGAGGCCATCCAGCGCCCGCCCTTCGAACCAACGCTGAATTTCGTCGGCAACGGTCTGCGCCGATCCCACGAACGGGCTGCCACGACCGGCGCGCACCCGCTCCACCGCCTGCCGCAGCGTCCAGCCCTCTGCGACGGCCTGATCGGTGATTTTCTTGGCTTGCGTGTAGAAACTGTTCTTCGCCGCCTCCAGCGCCGCCACCGGGAACGGCGCGTCGGGATCATATTGGCGGAAATCATGCCAGCCAAAGGGGCGGCCGAATTCGGCCAGCGCCTGATCGAAACTCTGGTCCAGGCTGCGATACTGGCGCTCGATCGCGCGCGCATCCGCATCCGTATCCCCGACATAGACGGAAAAGCCGGGCAGGATCACGATCTGGTCGGGGTCGCGCCCCTGCCGCGCGGCGCGACCTTTCAGGTCAGCATAGAAGGCCTGCCCCTGTTCGATCGTGGCGGCGTGGGTAAAAATGGCGTCAGCGATCGTCGCGCCCAGATCACGCCCCTGATCGCTGTCGCCCGCCTGGAAGATCACCGGCTCGCCCTGCGGCGAACGCTGGATGTTGAGCGGTCCCGTGACCTGGAAAAATTCGCCATCATGGTCCAGCCGGTGCAGCTTGTCCGCATCCAGAAACTGGCCCGTCGCCCGGTCGCGGACCAGGGCGCCTTCTTCCCAGCTTGACCAGAGGCCGCGCGCAACATCCAGAAACTCCACCGCGCGGCGATAGCGCGTGTCATAGTCGAGATGCTCGGGCTGGCTGAAATTGCCCGCCGTGCCCGCGTCTCCGCTGGTCACGACATTCCATCCCGCGCGCCCCTTGCTGATCAGGTCGAGCGAGGCGAAGCGGCGGGCCAGATTGAACGGATCATTATAGGATGTGGTGAGCGTCCCGACCAAACCGATCCGCTGCGTCGCCACCGCCAGCGCCGACAACAGCGTCAGCGGCTCCAGCCGGTTGAGATAATGGGGCGGCGAATTAGCGGTGATGAACTGGCTGTCGACGATGAAGACGAGGTCGAACTTCGCCGCCTCCGCCTGCCGCACGACGTCGATATACCAGTCGATACTGACGCTGGCGTCGACTGGAATGTCGGTGTCGAGCCAGCGATTGCTATCGCCCGGCCCGCCGACGCCGGTGGGGACGAGGCCGAGTTTGAGTTGACGCTTGGTCATGATGCTGTCCTTTGAAAATGGGGCCGGAAAATCAGGCGTCAAAGCCGGGCGACTGGCGCTCCGCCTTGCGCAGCGCGGCCTCCCAGACGAGGTCATGGTGGGATTTGGCCCCCTCTACCGGCTTGCGCTCGCGGCTGATCTGCCGCCGCACTTCTTCCTGCGCTTCCTCTGGCGCGATCAGCACCCTGTCGCGGCCGATGCTGAGGGTGCGGACCTGCGCCTTGCAGGCTTCCTCCAGATGATAGATGCCGCTGAACGCCTCACCCGGCGATGCCCCCAGCGCCAGCGTGCCATGGTTGCGCAGCAGCATGACCTTGGTGTCGCCCAGATCCGCGACCAGCCGTTCGCGCTCGTCCAGATTGAGCGCCACGCCTTCATAATCATGATAGGACAGGCGCGGGATCAGCGCCAGCGCACGCTGGTTGAGCGGCAGCAGACCTTCGGCATGGGCGGACACCGCCATGCCGTCCGCACTATGAAAATGCGCGATAAAATGGGCGTCTTTGCGCGCGCCATGGATCGCCGAATGGATCACATAGCCGGCATAGTTGATGCCATAATCGCTATCCCCAATCACATTGCCGTCCAGATCGACCTTGACCAGGCTGGACGCCGTAATCTCATCGAACATCAGGCCAAAGGGATTGATCAGGAAATGATGGTCCGGCCCCGGCACGCGGGCGGAAATATGGGTATAGATGAAATCATCCCAGCCATAGAGGGCGGACAGACGATAGAAAGCGGCCAGATCGACGCGGACCTTCCATTCCGCTTCGCTGATGCCTGATGCGCGAAACCGATCATCTTTCAATATTATATTGGACACTGCGGCCATGGCGATGCTCCTTTGCGAGCATGTGTAGGGCCATGGCCGATCGTCGCCCAATGAGAATGTCTGATTGATGGACAAGCGCTGCTTATGCCGGATGCCTCGCCCGGCCGGAAGCAGGCAGGGGCGGCAATGGCCGCCCCTGCCCCTGGGTTCACGTAACCTGGAACCCCGCCCAGAAGGGATCGGCGCGATCGATCCAGATGGTGTTGAAGCCGGTCGCCACCGCCGACCCCTCGATCGACGGGATGATCGCAGGCTGATCGCCCAGCATCACCTGTTCTTCCACCCGCCCGATGAAGCGGCTGCAAATATAGCTCTGATGCACGAACCGCTCGCCGACCTTCAGCCGCCCCTTCGCCGCCAGATGCGCCAGCCGCGCCGATGTGCCGGTGCCGCACGGGCTGCGGTCGATCGCCTTGTCGCCATAGAAGACGGCGTTGCGTCCGTCGGCGTCCTCGCCCTTGGGCTTGTCCGCCCACAATATATGGCTGACCCCCCGGATCGTCGGATCAAGCGGATGGACCGGCTCATATTGCGCCCGCACCGCCTCGCGGATGCGACCGCTCAGTTCAATCAGCTGCGCCGCGCCCAGATCGTCCAGCCCGGTATAAGCGCCCTGCGGCTCTACGATCGCATAATAGTTGCCGCCATAGGACACGTCGATCGACAGCGGGCCAATGCCCTCGACATCGACTGCGATCCCCGTCGCCGCGACATAGGCCGGGACATTGGTGATGCGCACCGCCGTCACCTTCTGCCCTTCCGTCTCATAGGCGATGTCGATGACGCCGGCGGGCACCTCGACCTTCAACCGCCCCGGCGTCGCTGGCTGGATCAGCCCATGCTCCAGCCCGAACGTCACCATGCCGATCGTGCCATGTCCGCACATGGGCAGGCATCCGCTTGTCTCGATGAACAGGATGCCAACGTCATTTTGCGGATCGCAGGGCGGATAGAGGAAACCGCCCGACATCATGTCATGCCCGCGCGGCTCGAAGCACAGGCCCGTGCGGATCCAGTCGAAACGGTTCAGGAAATCCTGCCGCCGTTCCGACATGGACGCGCCCTTGAGCAGCGGCGCCCCGCCCGCGACAAGGCGGACGGGGTTTCCGGCCGTATGGCCATCGATGCAAAAGAAAGTGTGACGCATCGCCGCTTTGTATCAGGCCGCAGCCGCGACCGACAGGTCCGGACGGGTCGCAGCGGCCTTTTCGACCATCGCGATCACTTCGGCGCGGCGTTCGCCCTGCAACACATAGCGCGGCGGCAGCACCCGCTCGGACCCGCGGCCCATCACCTGCTCGGCCAGCTTGATCGACTGGACCAGATCATGTTCGGCATCCAGATGCAGCAGCGGCATGAACCAGCGATAGATTTCCATCGCCTTGGCATGGTCGCCCCGTTCGAATGCGCGCACCAGTTCGACCGATTCCTTGGGGAAGGCATTGGTCAGGCCAGACACCCAGCCCTGCGCGCCCAGATACAGACCCTCCAGCGCAACATCGTCCAGACCGGCGAACAGCGTATAGCGATCGCCAAAGGCGTTGCGGAAATCGGTGAAGCGACGGGTGTCGGGCGCCGATTCCTTGACCGCGACGATATTCTTGACGTCGATCAGGGCGGTCAGAACCTCCTGGTCGATCACCGTGCGATAGGCCGGCGGGTTGTTGTACAGCATGATCGGCAGGCCGGTCTGGTCAGCCACGCCCTTGAAATGGTTCACCAATTCATGGGCCTTGGTCACATAGACCATCGGCGGCAACAGCATCAGGCCATCGGCGCCGGCTTTTTCGGCGGCCTGCGCATAACGCACCGCGCGGCGGGTGTCATATTCCGACACGCCGGTAATCACCGGCACGCGGCCGTCCACCACTTCCACGATCGCGGAGAGAACCGACACCTTCTCGTCATAGTCCAGCGAGTTATTCTCACCCACCGTACCCAGGGCAATGACGCCGGTCACGCCGTCCTTGACCAGATCGTCAACGACGCGCTGCGTATCGGCGAGGTCGATCGACAGGTCCTCACGCAGCTGCGTAGTCACTGCCGGGAACACGCCCTTCCAACCAATTGCCATATTCGTTCTTCCTGCCTTTTTCTGCTGATATAAATATCGTATACGATATTAAATTAGACGCTGCAACGAGTTTTTTGCAGTGCGGCAATCATTTGTTACCGCTCTCATCCGGCACGACATCATCGACGTCGCCAGCAAAAGGCATCAGATGATCGATGACGCAGAGCGGGCCGGGAATCTGGCTGGGCGTGGCGAGCGAGCGCACCTTGTCCCCCTCGCAATAGCCTGCTCCCGTCGTCTCCACGATCGCGGTCGCGAAACGGTTGAGGCCGGGACAGGCTCCGCCCTTGAAGACCGCGATATAGGATTGCTTGCGGTCAGGCTGCCCCCGGAAATAGAGCCGCCCATCATCGCGCACCACGGGCGCAGCCACCCGGCTTTGCAGCACGCAGCTTTTCTCGGCCGCCGGCTTGCGCGCCATCACGGCGGAGGCGGACATCGTTCCCGCCAGCAACAGCAAGGCGGTCAGGGTTCTGCTCTGCATCATGACATGCTCCTTTCGCGCAACAGGTCGATCATTCGTCCGGCACGGTCACGGTGACGTTCAGCGCCCCGCTATTCCCGGCGAAGCTGACATCATTAAACCCCATTACCAACCCCGCCGCCTGATCCGGGATCGTGACCCGCGCGCCCTTGCCCACCGCGAAGGGCCGCCCCATCAGCCCGCCCTTCGCGTCGACAAAGGCGGCGATCAGCGCGTGGCGATTATTGGGGTACAATATCTTGGGCGCATAAAGGCTGGGATAATATTTGCCGCCATCGCCCGGCTGGTCGTCCACCGCCTGGCCCTCCAGTCCCTCCGGCCCGACAGCCTGACCATCGACCTGCGTCACGGCGCCATCCTCGACCATGATCGCAATCTTCTCGGCCGTGTCATTGACGAAGCCGCTGACCATGGCGGGCGGCTGTTCATCCCCCTTGCCATAGCGCATCTTCTTGTTAGCCTTGTTCAGCCATGGGCCGGACCGCGCATCGATGCTGACAGGAATATCCCGCGCCATCGCCGGCGCGGCCGACGCCAGCAGGATCGCGGCGCACATAATTTTCCGCATCATTGCCCCTCCTTCTCTTCCACGATCACGCTGACTTCGGGAATATCGACCGTCACCGACAGGCTGCCGCCATTGTCGGCATAAATGTCGTCATTGATGCCCAGCGCTATGCCCATCGCGCCGGCCGGCACCCGCACCGTTGCTTCGCGCCCGACCAGAAAGGGTGCACCCACGACCCGTCCATCCGCATCGATGAACGCGCCGATCAGCGCATTCAGCTTCACCGGCCGGGTCGCCCGATCGACATAATGGCCGGGAAAGACCAGGCCCGAATTGCCGATATTGTCATCGGCCACGAAATCCGCCTGCCCATCCGGCCCGATCGCGATACCGCCGGGAATCGTCGTGGTTTCCCCCGACGCCGCAAAGCGGACCTTGCCCCCTTCGAACAGATGCTGCCCCGCAATCATCACCGGCCGACTGCCGTCGCGCCGCCCGAAACTCTTTTTGCCATTGATGCCGGGATTCCACGGCATGGCGGTGGCGGGCACAATAACCGTCACTTCCCGCGCCTGCACATGCCCCGCCGTTAGCGCGAGCAACGCCATTCCCATCGCGACTATCCGCACGCTCTTATCCCCCCTCAAAGAAAAAGCGGCCGTGGCGAAACCCCGCCACGACCGCTCTGTCTGTCTAGCTACGCATCCCGATCAGAAGCGGAAGCGAACGCTGGCCTGCACCGTGCGCGCCATCGTGCGCACGCCTAGCGGCAGGATATTTTCCTTGCCGAAGTAACGATAGGGGTCGTTTCCGGTCAGGTTGGTGCCTTCGATCGACAGCGTCATGAACTTGACCGGGGTATAGTTGACCGCCGCGTCCAGACGATAGGTGGCGTCGTTATACCAGCTATAGGCGGGATTGTCGGTCCACACGAACAGGCGGTAGGGCGAACGATAGTTGAAGGCGACGCGCGTGCTGAACTTGGGCGTGTCATAATAGAGCGCCGCGTTGGCGGTCCATTTCGACGTATCGACCGAATCGAACGCACCGGGGAAATCCTCGGGATAGGGATATTCGACGCGCGCCTGCAAAATGCGGGTCACGTTTAGGCTGGCGCCGAAATTCTTCCAGAAGCCCGGCAGGAAGTCGAAGAAGCTCTGAACCTGCGCTTCCACGCCATAAAATTCGCCGTCGCCCGCATTGCGCAGCTGCGCCACCGAACCGCTGCGGCCCGGCAGACCATATTCCGCCAGATCGCCGACGATCTCATTGCTATAATAGGTCCAGTTGGTCGCCTTCTTATAATAGCCTGCGACCGACGCCGAACCCGCGCGACCGAAATAATGCTCCAGGCTCGCGTTGACCGACCATTCGCGCTGCGCCTTCAGGTCCGGGTTGCCGGCATCGACGCGCGGATTGGCCGCGTTGGGATCGACGAAGAAGAAGGGACGCAGATCATAGAAGCTGGGGCGCGACACGTTGGTGGTGTAGGACAGGCGCAACTGCGTCTTGGGATCGAAATGCAGCGTCGCGGTGACGCTGGGCAGATAATCCATGAAGTTGCCGCGGCCCGAGCTTTCTTCGATGATCAATGGATAGCCAGCCGATGCCGCACCGATGCGATATTGGAAGCTGGTCGAGCTGCCCCAGGTGTTGACCGCACGCAGGCCGACCACGCCGTCGACCGGGAAGCCGACGTCGAAGCCATAGTTGAGCTGCGCATAGGCCGCGAAGGTGTTTTCGACCGAGGTGAAGGTCTGGCCCTGATCGCTCGGCGGCAATTCGCTGGAGAAGCGGACCGCATTGCCCGGATCGTTTGCCTGAATATAGGCGCGCACCGCGTCGATGCTGTCCAGCAGCGCCTTGCCGGGGATGCGATACCATTGCGGCGAACCGGCAAGGTCCGGCCCGATCAGCGACGCCTGATCGCCGCCGGGGAAGGCGGTCAGCGGCGCATCGACGCCGTTCACGCGGGGGAAGCCGTCGCGATAGCCATAGTAACGATCGACATCGCGCCGGTTATAGCGAATGCCGGTCTGGAACGAGCGCAACAGGCTCTTGTCGCTCAGCTCCAGCGTCAGGTCGACCTGGCTGGCAAATTCCTTATTCTTGGAAATGCCGGCATTATCCTGGAAGCGGTTGACGCCATATTGGGTGACGTCGTTCAGGTCGACGCCGTTGAAGCTGATCGACGGGATCGGGCGCGAATAGGCGTCCGACACGAAATCGATCGTCGCCGATTGCAGATTATAGGGCCGCAGGATTTGCTGCACATAATAATAGCTGTCCTTGGACCAGCTATATTGCGTGCTGAAATGCAGCAGCGCGCGGTCGCTCGGACGCCAGTTGGTTTCGAAATTGGTGGTGTACAGGTCGCGCTTCAACGTGTTGTACGTCCCCTCGATATAGGCCGGCACGCCGTTCGGGTTGGAAATGGTCAGCTTCTTGATGGTCTGACCATCGGGCATCAGTTCGATGCCGCTGAACTGGGTGTTCCATTCGCGATTGAGCGTCCACATCTTGTCGATCGAGCGGCGCTCCTTCGATCCGATATAGCTGCCTTCCAGAATGAACTCCAGCTTGTCGGACGGCTTCCACTGGAACACGCCGCTCAGCGACGGGCGCGTCACATGGCCGCTTTCGGTGCCATATTGGGTGCGATAGGGGATCACGACATTGCGATATTGGGCCGGCACATTGTTGAGCGGGCTGTTCGCATCGCCTTCGCAGCAAACCGTGTCGGGCGACTCGCTCTCGACATAATTTTCCTGATAATAGGTCTTGGTCCAGCTGCCGTTGAGCAGGAAGCCCATTTCGCCCATGCCGGTTTCGAACCGTTCGCCCAGCAACAGGCTGGCATAGGGGCTGGTCTTCTCGGCAAACTCGTCATAGGCGCCACGCACGCTGCCCGCCACGGTCAGGCCCTTCTTCAGGTCCAGCGGGCGGCGCAGTTCGACGTTGACGGTGCCGGCGATGCCGCCTTCCACCTGATCGGCGGTGCGCGTCTTGTACACGTCGACCGACTTCAGCAATTCAGCCGGAATATCGGCCAGGCTGATCGAACGATCGGTGCCCAGATTGACGTTGTTGCCGTTGACGGTGGTCTGCACCTGGCTGAGGCCGCGGATATTGATGCCCTGACCCTGACCGCGTTCGCGACTGATCTGCACGCCGGTCACGCGGGACAGCGCTTCGGGGACATTATTGTCCGGCAACTTGCCCGCGTCCTCGGCGACGACCGAATCGACGATCTGCTTGCTGTTCTTCTTCTTGGCAGTCGCCGCCTGCACGCTGCCGCGCACGCCGGTGACGATAATATCGGGCTTCGCGCCCTCGGCCACAGCCGGGGTTTCGGCCGCTTCCTGCGCATGGGCAACGCCCGCTGCGGAGGCGAGAGCAAGGACGGACCAGGCCGCCGTTATGTTCAATACCGCACGTGACTTCATCCGACTTCCCCTTGTTCAGCTTAACGCCCTTAATTTATATCGTATACCAACTACATTATTTTGTCGGAGTCAAGGGGATTGCAATTTTCCCGCAACAAAGCGGCCACAGACGATCGAAAATGTCACAACATGATGAAATATAACAAGAAAGGGGCATGGCCACCGGCCACGCCCCTCGATTTTCGCTTAAACTGTCTACTTCGCTGTCTCAGCCGCACTTCGCCGCCGGCTTCGCCTCCGCGTCCCGCACCACCGGCAGCGCGGCCTTGGGCGCCAGCACTTCCCATTCCTGTACCGCCAGACCCGCATGCCCCTTCCCATCGCCCGACGCCGTCATCACCGCGCGCAGGCATCGGGTGCGGATCGGCGGGAAGGTCACGTTTTGAAACGCCCCCGGCTCCGCGCCATAGGCGCTCGCCCCCGGCACCGGCTTCCAGCCTTTCTTGTCCCAATATTCCAGCCGCCAGCTCGCCGGCGGCGCGACGCCCACGCCCGATCCTGCTGGCTGATCGTTCCAGAACCAGATGCGCGATCCATCAATCGTCACCGGCTTGTTCCAGCGATACTCGATCCATTGGCTCGCCGGATTGTTCGGCGACCAGCTGCCCCACATGTCGGGCGGCAAGGGCGCGGTCTTGGTGATGCCGTCGTTCAGCGACTTGATCCAATATTGCACCGGCAGCGGCTCGTTGGATGCCGTGGCCGACGCCGCCCGCGCTATGTTGCGCGTCGGGGCCAGGGGCGGCTGCGGTCGCAGGGTCGGCACGACCGTCCGGATGCGCGCCGGCGTCACGCTGTCATCCCACTCGATCTTGTCGATCGCCACGCTGCGCCGGAAATGCCCGCCGCCCTTCGCATCGGCCGTATGATAGGCCAGATACCATTGGCCCTTATATTCCACCGCACCCGAATGGGACGTGGTGGACGACACCGGCTTCAGCGCCACGCCGCGATAGGTCCATGGCCCCATGGGCGACGACGCCGTGCCATAGGCGATGCAGGCATGATAGACCGCCGGAGTACAGTCGGATTTCGGCCCGGCCCTGTTCCCGGCATAGAGCATATAATAGACGCCCTTGCGCTTCATGATCCAGGGCGCCTCGAAAAACCCGGTCAGCCCCTCAATGTTGCGTTCCGGCCCCTTGGGCGTCACCATGTCGCGCTCCAGCTCCATGCCGCGCAACTGGCCGAACGTCCCCCAATAAATATAGACCCGTCCGTCATCGTCGATCAGGATGGTGGGGTCGATATTCTGAATGTCATTCTTCACCGGCACCCGTTGCGAAATGATCGGCCCTGATGGATGCGCATCACGCCACGGCCCGCTCGGGCTGTCCGCCACCGCCACGCCAATGGCGAAGCGATCCTGCGCATCGCTGTCCTTCTCCAGCACCGGCGCGTAGAAATAATAGCGCTTGTCCGGTCCCTGGATGATCTGTCCGGCATAGGCCCGCGCTTCCTCCGCCCAGGCGAAGACATTCTCCGGCTTGGCGATGGCGGGATAATGCGTCCATTTCCCCGATTTGGGATCATCGGTCTTCAGCAGCTGCCATTCGCCCATGATGAAATCATTGACGTCCGGCGGCGCCTGATCCCGACCCGCGAGTATCCACAACGCCCCGTCCGCCACGAAAGGCGCGGGATCGGTCGAATAATAATCGCCCTCCGCCAAAATCGGATTGCCCGGCACGCTGATCTGGCGCGCCTCCTGCGCCCCGACGGGCGCGACGGCCAGAACCAGCGCGATGCCGGCAAAAAGATCATTCTTCATCGGGATAAGGCCCCTTGCCGCCATCGGCGATCAACTGGTCAACGCGCTGGTCGATGACCGGCAACGGCACCGCGCCCAGCGCCAGCACCGCGTCATGGAAAGCGCGGATATTGAATTTCGGCCCCAGCGCCTTCTCGGCCTTCTTGCGGGCATCCACAAAAGCCAGCTCGCCCATATAATAGGACAGGGCCTGCCCCGGCCAGGCGATATAGCGGTCCACCTCCGTCTCGATCTCATGATCGGACAGCGCCGTATTGTCGTGCAGATAATCCTGCGCCTGTTTGCGGGTCCAGCCCATCGCATGGATGCCGGTGTCCACCACCAGTCGCGACGCGCGCCACGCCTGATAGCTCAGCATGCCGAAACGATCATAAGGCGTTTCATACATGCCCATATCCTCGCCCAGAGCCTCGCAATAGAGCGCCCAGCCCTCGCCATAAGCGGACAGATAGGTGTCCCGGCGGAAAGCGGGCAGATCCTTATTCTCCGCCGCTAGCGGCATCTGCATCGCATGGCCCGGCGCGCTTTCGTGCAGCGTCAGCGCGATCTGCGAATAATAGGGCCGCGAGGGCAGATTATAGGTGTTGACCAGATAGATGCCCGGACCGCCCCGCCCGCCGGTGTAGAAAGGCGCGATGTCATCGGGCACCGGCTTGATCGCAAAGCGCATGCGCGGCATCCGCCCGAAATATTCGGACGCCTTGCCGTCAAACGTCTTGGCGATCCAGGCCGCGCGATTGAGCAAATCCTGCGGCGTTTTGGGGTAAAATTGCGGATCGGTCCGCAGGAAGGTCAGGAATGCCGGCAGGTCGCCCTTGAAGTCCACCTGCTGCATCACCTGCGCCATCTGGCTGCGAATGCGCGCCATCTCGGTCAGGCCGATCTGGTGAATCTGCTCCGGGCTTTTGTCCAGCGTCACGAACTCACGGATCTTGGACTGATAATAGGCTTTTCCGTCGGGCAGCTTATACGCCGCCAGATCCTTGCGCGCGCCCGGCATATAGTCCTGCCGCAGGAAGGTGAGCAGCGTCTTGTGCGCCGGCACCACCGCCTGCGCGATTGCGGCCTGCGCTTCGCTCTTCAACGCGGCCTGCACATCGACGGGGATCGTCGCGGGCAAGGCCTTGAACGGCGCGTAGAAGGGGTTCTCCTCCACGCTCTTCGCATTCGCTACCTGCTCGACACCAATGTCGCGCCCCTGCAACGTGATCTGCGCCGGGGTGAAACCCCGCTTCAGCCCGACCCGCATATTCGCGATCTGCTCGCCATAATAGCGCGGAATGTCGCGCAGCATCGCGATATAGTGCCGCGCGCCGGCCTCATCGCGCAGCGGATCGCGCGCCCATCCGGCCAGATCGCCCCAGAAACTGGTGTCGGCGTTCAGCGGCTTCTCATATTCATGATAGCGCTGCTCGGCGGCCAGCGCATCGATCTGCCCCTTATAGACGGCGAAATTGATCTTCTGTGCCGGCGACAGTTGATCGACCCTGATCGCGGCAAGCTGCTTCTCGACCTGCTCCCACCGCGCGAGCCGCGCCGCCTGCGCCTTCGCGCTCACATCGGGCAGCACCAGCGGCTGATCCTTCGGTCCATCCTCGCTCGGCCCGAACTGCTTCTGCCGCCAGTCATATTCGGAAGAATAGACCGCCTCGAACGCCTGATCCGCGCTTTGGGCATGCACCACCGGCGCCGCCAGACTGATGAAGGCCGCGCCTGCGAACAGCCAGCCTCGGCCGCCAAAGATCGTCACGCCATTTCCCCTTCCAACAATGCCAATATGTCCCGGTGAAGCTGCGCCGGAATGCGCACGCCTTGCGCATCGGACTGCGCCCGCGCGACATAGCGCCGCGCGCCGGGCAAACGCGCGCCCTGTCCGGTAATGGCTTCAAACATCGCCTCGGCCCGGCCCAGATGATCTTCGACACTCGCGCCCAAAAAGCCCGCCGGGTCGATCGCGATCACCAGTTCGCCACCGATCGGCGATCCCATGCGGCCCTCATCGGCTGCCATCGATTCCGCGCTGGTCATGTCGCCGATCAGCGGCCCGGCGATCAGTTCCACCATCGCCGCCAGCGCCGATCCCTTATGCCCGCCGAACGTGCGCATCGCCCCGTCCAGCACCGCCTTGGGATCGATCGAGGGATGGCCCTCGCTATCATAGCCCCATTCCGGCGGGATCGTCTTGCCCGCACGGCGATGCAGTTCGATCTCGCCCCGCGCCACCGCGCTGGTGGCGAAGTCGAACACAAAGGGATGCCCACCGGGACGCGGCCAGCCAAAGGCGATCGGATTGGTGCCGAACACCGGCTTCGTGCCCCCCTCCGGCGCAACCCAGGCATGGCTGGGCGTGAAGGCGAGGCCCACCAGCCCCGCGTCCGTCAGCGCCTCGACCTCCGGCCACAGCGCAGCGAAATGCACGACATTGTTGAGCGCCAGCGCCGCGATGCCGAACGTGCGTGCCTTCTCGATCAACAGCGGCAGCCCCCGCTCGAACGGCAATTGCGCAAAGCCGCCTTTGCCATCGACCCGCACCAGCGCCGCCGCCGGCTCGCTCACCACCGGCACGGCGTCGGGCACGACCACGCCCCGCTCGATCGAATTGGCGGCGACCAGCAGACGATAGAGACCATGCGAGGCGCAACCATCCCGCTCCCCCGCCACCATCGTCCGGGCGACGGCGGCGGCATGATCGGGCGCCAGCCCCCGTCCTTCCAGCACCTTGCGGGCCAGCGCATCGGCCTCCGCCAGGGTCATCGCCACGCTATCGCTCATGCAGAGGTCGCCGGCTTTGCCGTGAACAGCCGCACGCCGAACACCGGCCCGGCCGAACTGCGATCATGCGGCACGAAACGCACCTTGACTTGGCTCTTCCCCTTGGTCAGCGCCTCGGGGATCGGATAGTCGATGTCCAGGAACTTGCCCGGCTTGTCATTGTCCAGGCTCTGCGTCGCCAGCTTCACATTGTCGACCATGATGTCGAAGCTGCGCTTGCGCTCCCCGCCCCAATAGGTCGCCTGCAACAGCAACGGCCCCGGCTTCACCTTCATTGTGAACTCGAAATAGCCGCCCGACCGCGCATCGCGGCCATTGCGCCCGCGATAGGAGGCCGGATAGCTCAGCTCCGACGTCAGCGCATGGTCGCGCTCGGGCTGCATTTCGCCGAGATGCATGATGTCGATCGACCGGGCGGCAATATCCTTCTGCCGCGCCTGCTCCGCCAAGAAAGCGGCCTCCTCGGTCTTCCACGCAGATTCCGAGAAACGCTTGAAGTAAACCGCGCTGCGCCGCTCATATTGACTGTAGAAAGGCACGAAGGCGAGGTTCGCCGGACGGATGATATTCTGCGTGCGATAACGCGGACGATCCGACACGATCGGCGCAAAGGCCGCCAGCGGGTCTTCCCCCACCATCGCCGGCTCCACCCCGGTCCATTCCATTTCCGACGGGCCAAGGTCCGCCGCCATCACCATCGGCCCGCGCACCACCGCGACCACATCGGGCGATCCCGGCGCCGCTTCCAGCCGCAGGTCGAGCGGCAGGCTCAGCGCCACCACATCGCCCTTCTTCCAGCGGCGTGTGACGACCGCATAACCATTGGCGGGCTTGGCCGACACCGGCGCGCCATTCACCGTCAATCCAAAGCGCCCATTGGCCCAGCCGGGAATACGCAGCGCCAGCGCAAACGCGCCCTGCTTCACCGCGTCGATCGTCAGCCTGATATCCGGCTTGAACGGATATTCAGTATCCAGCGTCAGGCCGACGCCTTTCGCCTTCCACTGCGCTTCCGACGGGATATACAGGTTGACGAACAGCGTATCGTCGCCTTCCCAATAGATGGAATCGCCATGCTTGGCGTGGCTTTCCATGCCCGATCCGACACAGCACCAGAAGGCGTCTTCGTCGGGCTGCGAATAGCCGCGCGGCGCGCCGCTCATCATCGGCGTCATATAGGTGAAGCCGGCATTGGCCGGGTTCTGCGCCGACATGACATGGTTCAGATGCGCCCGCTCATAATAGTCGAACAATGCGCCGTCGGGCTGCCAGCCATAAAGATGCCGCGTCAGCTTCAGCATATTATAGCTGTTGCAATGTTCGCAGGTGGACTCGGTCAGGTGCAGCGCCACCGTGTCCGGTTCGAAGAAATATTCGCGGTCGGCATTGCCGCCAATGACATAGCTGTGATGCTGCGTCACCCGGTCGAAGAAGAAGCGCGCGGCCCGGCCCGGCTCCTGGTTGCCGGTCAGTTCATGGATACGCGCCAGGCCAATCAGCTTGGGCACCTGTGTATTGGCGTGGAAGTTGGACAGCTTGTCCTCCTGCGCCATCAGCGGATCGAGAACTCGACGGTCATAGATGCGCTCCGCTACCGCCAGCCAGCGCGGATCGGCGGTGCGGGCGTAGAGTTCAGCATAGCTCTCGTTCAGGCCGCCATATTCGCAGCCCAATAGTTCCTGCATCTGCGCATCGTTGAGCGCGGCGAACACCGTCTCGAAATAACCGCCAAGGCCAATCACGACCTCCAGTGCCTTGGCATTGCCCCATGCGCCATGGACGTCGAGCAGGCCGGCGAAATATTTGTGGACGGTGTAGAGCGGCGACCAGCTGCCGTTCAGGTCGAAGCCGCCCGACTTGATCTGCCCCTTCATCACTTCGGGGAAGATCTGTTCGCCATCGACGATCTGGCCGTCCTTGGTCTTGCGGCCCAGCGCGCCGATATAGCCGTCCTTGCGCTGCGCCTGACATAGCGCCAGTTCATCGACGATATAGTCGGCCCGGCGGCGGCATTCGGCATTGCCGGTCTGCTGCCAGCCCAGCACCAACGCGGTGATATAATGGCCCAGCGTATGGCCGGCGATCGTGTCGGATTCCCATCCGCCATAGATCGGCGCCTTGGGTTCCAGCCCGGCATATTTGCGGAAATTATGCAGGAAACGATCGGGGCTGAGCGACAGGAGATAGGCGATGTTCACCTCTACGGCGGTCGCATAGTCGGACGGGCGCAGGCGCACATCGGTCAGCGGCAACGGCTTTGCCCGCAACGGAATTTTGGGCGCGATCGCGGCCATGCCCGAAAAGGGAACAGCGCAGACGGCAAGGGCGGCCACCCCTGCCAGCCACTCGCGGCGATTGGCTTTCATTCCTAAACACTCCTACCGAATATCGTATACTATACGATAGGCCGTGCCCTTCCCCTGTCAATCCCCAATTGCCACTCTCATTGGAAGATGCAGGATTTCAGCGCCTTAGCGACGCAGCGCAATCTGCATATCGGCCAGCGCCAGGTCGATCAGCGTCCGCATCGCCTTCTGCGCCTGGCGCGGATTCTGCGCGGCAATCTCCTTGTACAACGCGCGATGCTCCGGCATCGGGTCGCGCGGCGATTCCTGCACCCGCTGCTTGGTCGCCGTGGTCCAGGCGATCGCCGACATGATCGAACTGGACAGGGCATAGAGCATCTCGTTGCACGCCGCCTCCATCAGCAAGCCGTGGAATCGCTGGTCCGCCGCTCGCCCCTTTTCCGTCGCCAACGTATAGCGTTCCATCGCGTCCAGCGCATTGGCCATGTCCACCAACTGCCCGTCATTGCGCCGCAAAGCCGCCATTTCCGCCGCCTGCGGCTCCACCATCATGCGCAGTTCGAACAGATCGCGCAGAAATTCCTCGGTTGGCGCGGACTGGATTTGCCAGGCCAGCACATCGGGGTCGAGCATGCTCCATTTGCGCCGCTCGTTGATCCTGGTCCCCGCCTTGGGCTTGCTGCTGACCAGCCCCTTGGCGGTCAGGATGCGGAAGGCCTCCCGCAACACCGATCGCGATATGCCCAATGTTTCGGCATGGTCCACCTCGGCCGGAAAGACATGGTCCACGGGCAGGGCGCCGCTGACGATCTGGACCGCGATGCGCTGCGCCACGGCATGGTGCAACCGCCCCGTCATCAGCGGCGCGATACCCCTGCCTTCCGCCTGAAACCGCTGATCATCCATGCCGTCATCCAATCCTTTTGCGCCTTATGCCATGCCGCCTTCATCGCGCCAGCATGAAAAAGGCCGATCATATATCGTATATTATTCTTGACCTGTCCATGGTTCACGGTCATGACGGCCCCATCTTTTCCAAAATCACAGGTGCCAGATCCCGTGCGTGCCCGTCTCACCTCTGTTTCCCGGTCGATCAGCCTCCTCGCCCTTGCCGGCGCGACCATCGCCATGGCGGCCCCGGCCCCTGCGCGGACCACAGCACCGACGGCTGCCGCCGCGCCGGACATCCGCGCCCGCTACGCCCTGTCCGACAAGTTTAATGGCCAGGGCCTGTCCGACCTGATCGACAATGCGGACGTCGCCCCGCGCTTCGTCGCCGAGGGCAAGGGCCTGTTCTACCGCACCGGCAACCGCCTCGCGCAAAACTATATCTATGTCGATCTCGCCACACTGGCGAAAACGCAGATCGCCACCACCGCGCAACTGCTCGCCGCCCTGAGCGCCGCAACCGGCAAGACCGTCGATGCAGACGCCGCCCATATCGCCGAAGTCGATTATGACCCGGCGACCAAGGCCCTGCGCTTCGCCGCGCTCGATGGCCGCTGGACTCTCGCCGCCAATGGCAAGGCCGACAAGATCATCGAGGCACCACGGAAGGAAGACCTCTCCCTCCCCTCGCCCGACGGCCGCTTCCGCATCGTCGCGCGCAATTTCAACCTGATCGCGGTGGACATAAAGAGCGGCAAGGAGGTCGCCCTCACCACCGACGGCACGCGCGAGCAGCCCTATGGCCGCTCCATCCCGCAACTGGCCGACATATTGCGCGCCGGCACCGAAGAACCCGACATGCCCGTATCGGGCGCATGGTCGCCTGACGGCCGCTATCTGCTGAGCTGGCGGCTCGACACGCGCGACGTGAAGAAGCTGTCCATCACCCAGCAGAACCCGCCGGGCGAATTTTATCCGCGCAGCTTCTCCTATGTCTATCCGCTCGCCGGCGCGGAGAAATTGCCGCAAGCGACCCGCTTCGTCATCGACATCGAACAGGCGATGAAAGCGGGCAAGGCGAAGATCGTGCCGCTGGCGATCCCGTCGGAATCCATCCTCTACCCCTCCCCGCCCGACATGGGCTGGATCAACGGCAAACCGCGCATCCTCTGGACCGAACGCGGCTACAAGCAACAGGCCGTCTATCAGGCCGATCCGGACACGGGCGCCGCGCGCATCGTCGCGCATGAAGCGGTCAAGCCGCTCGTCACCGTGACGTCCAGCATGATCCTGCCCGCGCCAGACCTTGGCGGAGAACTCTCCATCTCCGAACGGTCCGGCTGGGCGCAGCTCTATCTCGTCACCCCTGATGCGCCCGATGGCGGGAAACCGCTTACTCGGGGGGATTGGGAAGTGCTGTCGGTCGACCATGTCGCCGGGGACAAATCCTCTCTGATCGTGACCGGCGTGGGCCGGGAAAAGGCCCGCAATCCCTATTGGCGCGCGCTCTATCGCGTGTCGCTGAACGGCGGCGACACGACTGAGCTGACCCCCGAACCGCTCGACCATGACGCCACCCTGTCCGACGACGGACGATGGATCGTGGACCAGATGTCCAGCCCGACAAGCCCGACCCATGCCGTCCTACGCGACGGGCGGACCGGCCGGATCGTCCTGGACCTTGCCACCGCCGACGACAGCCGCCTGCGCGCCGCCGGCTATACATCGCCCGAACCCTTTCAGGGCGTCGCGGCGGACGGCCATACCCCCATCTATGGCATGATCTTCCGCCCGGCGAACTTCGATGCGAAGCGCAGCTATCCCATCATCGACAATGTCTACACCGGACCGACCACGACCGACGTTCCCGCCACCTGGAACGACGCCCATCGCGTCTCCGGCAATGCCGTGGCCCAGATCGGCGCGATCGTGGTGATGATCGACGGCACCGGCACCTCCCGCCGGGGCCAGGCCTTCCGCCTGCCCGCCTATCAAAATCTGGGCGAAGTCGGGCTGGACGATCATATCAGCCTCATCCGCCAGATGGCCGCCAAATATCCCTATATGGACGCCACCCGCGTCGGCGTGTTCGGCGGATCGGCCGGCGGTTACGACACCGCCCGCTTCCTGCTGCGGCGCCCCAATTTCTTCACCGTCGGCGTCTCCTCCTCCGGCAATCACGACCTGCGCCTCGACAAGACATGGTGGCCCGAAGTCTCCATGGGCAACCCGGACGAAGCCACATGGGAGCGGAACAGCAACATGTCGGTCGCCGGCAACCTGATGGGCAAGCTGCTGCTAATCCATGGCGACATTGACGATAATGTGCCGGTGACGGAAAGCTTCCGCCTCGCCAAGGCGCTGATGGACGCCGGGCGCGATGTCGATCTGGTCGTCCTGCCCAACACCACCCACCGTGTCTATCAGCCCTTCTTCTGGAAGAAGCTGCGCGACTATTTCACGCTCAACCTGCTGGGCGAAACCCCGCCCGCGCTCACCGCACGCACCCCCGCCGCGAAATGACGAGGAAGATGATGACCAAGAAGCTCCCCCTGATCGCGCTGCTGCTGGCGTCCGTGCCCGCGCTGATGCCCGCCACCGCCGCCTTTGCCGAGGCCGCGCCCGCCAAGAAGGTCTTCCCGCCAATCGCCAAGACCGCGTATAAGACCCCGACCTTCGACCTCGCCCTGCGCACCGACACCCAGACACTGGCGCATCTGTCCCCCACTGGCGACGCGGCGTTCGACTATGTCCCCGCCGCCCGCGAAGCGGAACGGGCCGGTGACGGCTATGTCCATATCGGCGACCTCCATCTTCGCCTGAAGAGCGGCGCCGGCGCATGGCAGGATTATTCCTCCGCCCATGCCCGCAAGCCCATCGTGAAGCTGGTCGCGCGCGGCGATGTGCTGGCCGCCGCCGACATCACCGCGTCGATGGGCGCGGGCATCCCGCTGCGTGTCGAACGCCAGTGGGTCAATGACAATGGCGTCCTCGCCCTACGCTTCACTCTGGTCAACACCAGTCGCGAACCCGTCGAAATCGGCGCGCTCGGCATGCCGATGGTGTTCGACAATATCATCCTCGACCGCGATCTGGATCAGGCGCATGCGCAGGCCAGCTTCGTCGATCCCTATATCGGCCGCGACGCCGGCTATTTGCAGGTAACGCGCCTCAATGGTCAGGGGCCTGCGCTGCTGGTCCTGCCGGAGAAAAACACCCCGCTCGAAGCCTATCGTCCGGTCCTCGAAGCCCGCGCCGCGCCCAAGGACGACATCTTCACCGACCGCAGCCCGCGCACGCAGGTCTCCGAAGGCTTTTACGACTGGACCGTCGCCAGCAAGGGCTTTGTCGACAAGGAATGGGCCAAGGCCGGCCCGCAATGGAATGAGGCGACCAGCATCACCCTCGCCCCCGGCCAGAGCCGCACCATCGGCCTGCGCTTCGTCACATCGCCCTCCATCCGCGCGATCGAGGATACGCTCGTCGCCAACAAGCGCCCCGTCGCGGTCGGCATCCCCGGCTATGTCGTGCCCACCGACCAGTCGGCCAGCCTTTACCTGAAATCCGCCAGCCCGGTCGCAAAGATCGAGAGCTTCCCCGCCGGCGCGCTCACCGCCACCCCGGTCGACAGCAGCGCCGGCTCCGCGCGCTATGACGTAAAGGCGTCGGGCTGGGGTCAGGCGCGCCTCACCATCACCTATGCCGACGGACAGGCCCAGACGGTCAGCTACTATATCACCAAGCCGCTAGAGCAGGTGATGGCCGACATCGGCCATTTCACCACGACGAACCAGTGGTTCGAGGGCAAGGGCGATCCCTTCCACCGCTCGCCCGCCATCCTCTCCTATGACCGGGAAGCGAATAAGATCCTGACGCAGGACGGCCGCGTCTGGGTCGCGGGCATGAGCGACGAGGGCGGCGCAGGCAGCTGGGTCGCCGCCGCGATCAAGCAGCTCGACAATCCCAATGCAGAGGAAGTCGCGAAGCTCGAACGCATGGTCAATGAAACCGTGCTCGGCCACCTTCAGGTCGCCGAAGGGCCACAGGCCGGTGCGGTCAAGAAGAGCCTCTTCTATTACGACCCGAAGGAATTTCCGGACTATTATGATCCGGCGATCAACTGGAAGAACTGGACCGCCTGGTCGAAGAAGGATTCGGACGATCTCGGCCGGTCCTACAATTATCCCCATGTCGCGATCGGCCATTGGGTGCTCTATCGCCTCGCCCGTGACAATCAGGGGCTCGTGAAGCAGCATGACTGGCGCTTCTATCTCGACTGGGCGTACCGCACCTCGGTCGCGATGATGCGCGACGCGCCCTATTATGCGCAATTCGGCCAGATGGAAGGCGACGTCTTCCTCGACATATTGAAAGACCTGAAGCGCGAAGGCCTGACGGCCGAAGCAACCGAGATGGAAAAGCTGATGAAGGGCCGCGCCGATCACTGGCGCACGCTCAAATATCCCTTCGGCAGCGAAATGGCGTGGGACTCCACCGGCCAGCCCGAAGTCTATGCCTGGATGCGCTATTTCGGCTATCAGCCGCAGGCCGATGTGACCAAGGAAGTGATCCTTGGTTATGATCCGACCATCCCCAGCTGGGGCTATAATGGCAATGCCCGCCGCTATTGGGACTTCCTCTATGGGGGCAAGGTGTCGCGGATCGAACGGCAGATTCACCATTATGGCTCGGCGCTCAACGCCGTGCCGCTGTTCGACGCCTATCGCCAGAACCCGGACGATCTCCACCTGCTGCGCGTCGCCTATGGTGGCATGATGGGCGGCATCACCAATATCGACCAGCAGGGTTTCGGGTCCGCCGCCTTCCATAGCTGGCCCGACATGATGAAATGGGACGTGCTGACCGGCGACTATGGCATGGGCTTTTATGGTCATGCGATCGCGTCCGCCACCTATGCGGTGAAGGACAAGGATCTGGGCTGGCTCGGTTTCGGCGGCAAAGTCACGGACGACGCCGACACAATTCATATCGTGCCGCAGGATGGCGCCCGCCGCCGCCTGTTCATCGCGCCCGCGGGCCTCTGGATCACGCTGGAGGCCGGCCGCATCGCCAGCGCCGATTATGACGCCGCATCCGGCAATGTCGTGCTGACGCTCGACCCCGCCGACGCGGCTACGAGCAAGGCGCGCCTGCTGTTCGAAACCACGACGAAGGATGGCAAGCCTTATGCGTTTGGCGGCGGTACGGCCGACCGGGGCGGCTATGCCATCCCGCTCACCAGCACCGCAACCCGCATCACGCTGACGCCACGCTGATGACGATGCGCCGCGCCCTCCTCGCTTCGGCTGTTGGTCTGACGATGGGGGGCGCGGCGCTGGCCGCCCTGCCCCGGCCGCAGAGTTTCACAGGGGCAGATCGCTGTCCTATTGGCGGGCCGGGCGTTATGTTCGCGCCCAGTGATTGTGCGACAGCACTTTCCGATAGGATCAGCCCGGCGCAACAAAATGTCCAAACTGGCGGGAAATATGCGAAGTTAAGCGCCGGAAATCCTATCTGCGCCGTTGCCCCCTGGACGGTCGCCGCGACCGATCCGGGCGATGCCGTCAACGGCGCCCTGCCGCTCCAGATGGAAAGCGCCCATGTCGCCTTCCACTGGAAGCCCGGCACTGTCAATCCGGCCGACGCAAAGGCGGCCGCGGCGCATCTGGAATATGTCTGGTCCTACTTCATCGACACTCTGGGCTTCCCGATGCCCCATTGCGCCGACGCCACCAAGTACAAGGTCAACGCCTATATCGGCGTCGATTATGGCCTGACCGGCGGCACGGATTCGCTAGGCCATATGGGCATGTGGATTGGCCCCGGCGCATTGAAGGACCGGTTCGGTCTCGCCCATGAACTGACCCACGCCTTGCAGGCCGCGACCGGCCGGCTGATGGACTCGCCCTATACCGGCTGGATGTTCGAAAGCCACGCCAACTGGATGACCACCCAGTTGCCCGAGTTTCGCGACAACACCCATTGTTCGGTGCTGCTCAAACAATATCCCCACCTCTATTATGGCTCGACCCGGTCGCGCTACTGCAACTGGCAATGGTTCGAATATCTCAAGGATCGCTATGGCTATGACGCCGTCAACGCCCTCTGGCGCACCGCGCCGGGCAAGGACGATCCCGGCCGCCTGACCGCCGATCCCTTCTCTGTGCTGCGGTCCAACATGGGCTGGACGCAGGAGCAGTTGAACGACGCCTTCGGCGACTGGGCGCTCCGCAACGCCAATTGGGACTATGCCAATGGCGCCGTCTATCGCAAAAACTATGGCGGCTACGACCAGACCACCGGCCCCGACATCTTGGCCGCGACCGTGCTGGACCCGATCGATGCCGACAAGCGCCGCTATGCCGTGCCAGACCTCTGGGCGCCCCAGCGCTGGGGCTATAATATCGTCAGGCTGAACCCCGATGCCGGCCAGACCCGCGTCACCGTCACCTTCCGCGGCATCGTGCAACCGGCGTCCGCCACCACAAAACTGCCGGGCCTCCCCGACGAACCCGAAACCATCCCGCCGCCCGCCTCCGACTGGCGCTGGGGCGTGGTCGCGATCGGGGCCGACGGCCAGAGCCGCTACAGCCCCCTCCAGCGCGGCGCCCGCGCGCAGACGGCAATCGCCATCCGCCCCGACGACAAGGGCCTTTATCTGGTCGTGATGGCCACCCCCTCGCAGATGCAGAAAATCCGCTGGGACCAGCCCTATTATTCCATCTACCGCTATCCCTGGATGGTGCAGCTGGACGGCGCCCGGCCCGATGCGCCCGCCCCCATCCCCGGCGGCCATCGCCATGCCAATGGCGGCGGCTGGGTCGGTCCGCGGGCGCAAGTCGCCGCCACCGCTTATGTCGGCCCCTATGCCCGCGTCCTTTCCGGCACGGTCGCCGACCGGGCGCGGGTCGAGGACCATGCCGTCGTTTCGGACCGGGCGCAGCTTCGCGACGATGCCGTTATCGCGGGCCTCACCGTCCTGCGCGGCGACACGATCCTGCGCGGCCACGCCCGCGCAGCAACATCGATGCTCGGCATCGGCGAATATGAAAAGGGGATCATCCTGTCCGGCACAGCGCAGACGATCGGCGACGTCGAACATCGCGGCGGCCAGTTCGACAAGGGCGTGTCCTACGGCTTCGTCGATCAGGCCGCGGCCACCGACCCGAAACGCGGCGCAGAGCTGACCGCCCCGGTGCCCGAAGTCACCGCCAAGCCCGACTATCGCTGGATTCCCTGACGATATGACGATGATCCAGCCGGAAGCCGAAATGCTCTGGGGCCATCCCAAGGGCCTCTACGTCCTCTTCTTCACCGAATTATGGGAGCGTTTCTCCTTCTACGGGATGCGCGCGCTGCTGATCTTCTATCTCACGCGGCATTTCCTCTATTCGGGCGAGCAATCGGGCCTGCTCTACGGCGCCTATCTGGCGCTGGTCTTCCTGTCCCCCATGATCGGCGGTTACCTCGCCGACCGATGGCTGGGTCAGCGCAAGGCAGTGCTATTCGGCGGGCTGGTCATCGCCAGCGGCCATATCACGCTGGGGCTGGAGGATGTTCTCGGCACGTCGGCGCAGGCCATCTTCTGGATCGGCCTGTCGCTGATCGTCGTGGGCACCGGCTTCCTCAAAGCCAATATCTCGGCGCTGGTGGGCAAGCTCTACGCCGCGCATGATCCGCGCCGGGACAGCGCCTATACGCTCTTCTATATGGGCATCAATCTGGGCGGCGCGATCGGCCCGGTCATTTGCGGCGTTCTGGGCGAGACTTTGGGCTGGGGCTACGGCTTCGGCGCAGCCGCCATCGGCATGATCGCAGGCGTCATCGTCTTCGCACGCGGCAAGCGCCATCTGCTCGGCGGCGGCGAAGCCCCCGATCCGGCAGCGCTGGCGCAGCCCGTCTTCGGCCTGAAACGCGAATGGCTGATCTACGCCAGCACGATCCCGCTGACCTTGCTCAGTTGGGTATTGCTTATATCACCGAAATTGACCGGCACCCTGTTGGCGGTCGGCGGGATACTCGTCGGCCTGCTGCTAGTCTGGATCGCCCTTGCCCGGCTCGAAGGCGAAGAGCGCCGCAAGCTGCTCTACGCACTCGCCCTCATCGTCATTCAGCCCGTCTTCTGGGGCCTCTACGAACAGAGCGGCTCCTCGCTCAGCCTCTTCATCGACCATCATGTCAACCGCATGATTTTCGGCCATGAGGTCCCCGCCTCGGTCTTTCAGGCGCTCCCACCTTTCTTCGTCTGCCTGATCGCTTTGCCCTTTGCCGCGCTCTGGCTGCGCCTAGCGAAAGCGGACCGGATGCCCACGCCGATCAGCAGCTTCGCCTTCGGCATCATCATGGTCGGCGGCGGCTTCGTGCTGATGGCACTGGCGCAGTGGGTGCCGGCGGATCAGAAGGTGCCGCTCGCCTTCATCTTCCTGCTCTTCCTCTGCCACGCGATCGGTGAAATGTGCCTGTCGCCCGTCGGCCTCTCCGCCATGTCCCGCTTCGCGCCGCGCCATATGCTCAGTTTCCTGATGGGCACATGGTTCCTGGCGACGGCGGCGGGCAATTTCAGCGCAGGCGTCATCGCATCGGTGATCGAAGCGATGGGCGGCGGCGCGGACGGCGGCGACCGCGCCATCATCCTCGACGCCTATCTGCGCATCGGCCTGGTCGCCGCCGCGATCGGCGCACTGGTGCTGGTGCTGAATGTCGGAGCGCAACGCCTGCTGCAGTCACGAACCGCCTGACCCTATCCGTTCGCTTCGAGCAGGTTCGAGCGAAGTCGAGAACCGCCTGTCGAGAAGTCGGCGCGCAGCCGTTCTCGACAAGCTCGAACCGAACGGAGGTTATTTAGTCGGCAAAAGGCCGGTCGATCGTCCCCTGCGGCTGCGTAAACCACTGCGCGCCCGTCTCGGTCACATGAAAATGATCCTCCAGCCGGATGCCGAAACGCTGCGGCACGACGATCATCGGTTCGTTGGAAAAGCACATGCCCGGTTGCAGCGGCGTCTTGTCCCCCCGCACCAGATAGGCGGGTTCATGGATCGACAGGCCGATGCCGTGCCCGGTGCGATGCGGCAGGCCGGGCAGGCGATAGTCGGGACCAAGCCCCGCCTTCTCCAGCACCGCCCGCGCCGCCGCGTCCACGCTTTCGCACGGCGCACCGGGCATGACCGCGTCGAACGCCGCCTGCTGCGCCTCCTTCTCCAGCGCCCAGATGGAGCGCGCCTGTTCGTCCACCGCGCCAAAGGCATAGGTGCGGGTAATGTCGGAATGATAGCCCTCGATCGTGCAGCCCGTGTCGATCAGAACCAGCTGCCCCTCCTCCAGCGTGCGGTCGCCCGGCAGGCCATGGGGATAGGCGGTCGCCTCGCCAAATTGCACGATGCAGAAGCTGGAACCCTTGGCGCCCAGCCGGCGATGCGCCTCATTGATGAAGCGCGTCACTTCGCTCGCCCTTATGCCGGGGCGCAATATCCGCGCGGCGGCCGCATGCACCTGCAACGTCATGGATTTGGCCTGCTGCATCAGCGCCAGTTCGGCGGCGGACTTCACCATCCGGCATCCGCTGATGACCGGCGTCGCATCGACCAGCTTGGCGCTCGTCCCCTGCCGCAGCCGTTCGGCAAAGTGGAAGGGCAGCTCCGGGTCCACCGCCACCGTCCGCGCGCCCGCTTGCCCCAGCGCATCGATCACCAGCGCCACCGGATCTTCGTCCTCCTGCCAGGACCGGATCTCCGCATCGATCGCCAGATCCGCCTCCAGCGTGCCGATCTCGAAATGCGGGCAGATGATGATCGGGGTACGGCCAGGCACCAGCAGCATCGCCACCAGCCGCTCGCTCTGCCCCCATGGCACCGCCGAAAAATAGCGCAGCGACGCCCCGGCATTGACCAGCAGCGCCTGCGCGCCGATCCCGTCGGCCAGCTCCTGCGCCCGCGCGATCCGGGCCAGCCGCTCCGCCGCCGCAATCGGCGCGGCGCGATCCGCCCATGGGTGCAGCCGGTCCAGTTCGGCCTGCGCGCTCGATCCACCAATCATATCGTCATCCTTATGCGAAACGCCCAATGTCGAAGGGGGCGACCGACAGCGCCGGCTCCGTCCCCGTCACGATTGCCGCCATCAGTCGCGCCGTGATCGGCGCCAATGTAAGCCCCAGATGCTGGTGGCCAAAGGCGTAAAAGAGATTGTCCGCCTTGTCCGACCGGCCGATCGCCGGCAGATAGTCGGGCAGGGTCGGCCGGCACCCCATCCAGCGCGTAAATGGTCCCCGGACCGGCAGGCCCAGTTCCGCCACATGCCGCTCCAGCCGCTCCCATTTGCGCGGATCGGCGGGCGCATCGACCCGCCCCAGCTCCACAAAGCTCGCCGCCTGCACGCAATCGGCATAGCGGGTGACGATCATCGATCGATCCTCATAAACGACCGGCGGCAGATCGGCGGGCCAGTCGGCGGCGCTGGCGCGAACATGATAGCCGCGCTCGGCAATCATCGGCGCCTTATGGCCCAACCCCTCCATCAGCGGACCGGACCGGACGCCGGCGCAGATGATGACCCGGTCGGCATCGATGCCCGGCACTGCGACCCGCGCACCGTCACGGATGGCCGTGGCGCGGCGCGCGACAATCTCACCGCCCCGCGCGACAAAAGCCGCCCGCAATGCATGACGCAGCGCGCCAAGATCGGTTATCTGACCGCTGCCGGCAAAACGGATCGCGCCCGCCACCGGCTCACTGGTCAGGCCAGACAGCCGGGACAAATCGGCGGCGCTCGCGCTTTCCACCTGCGCCGTGCCGATATCGGCCGCTTCCCATGCGGCGCGCCCTCCTGCCGCTGCGTCGGCATTCCCCCATTGCACATAATGGCCATCCTGCCGCAGCAGGTCGGGTGCGCCGATCCGGTCGACCAGCGCCTCCCATGCGGGCATCGCCTGCGCCAATAGTCCGCGCAACGCATCGCTGCCCTGCCGGAAGCGCGCCGGCCGCGCCGCCGCCATCAATCGCAGACCAAAGGGCAGCCACGCGCCAATCGCCGACAGTGGAAAATCCAGCGCGCCGCCCCGCACGAACAGCCGGCGGGGCACGCTGCGCAACAACGAAAGAGACGCCAGCGGCGCAACCTGCTCCACCGCAATATGGCCGGCATTGCCCCAGGATGCGGCGTGCCCCGCATCATCGTCATCGACCAGCACGACCGCCTGTCCCGCGTCCAGCAAGGCTATGCCCGTGGACAGGCCCACCACGCCGCCGCCGATGATCGCTATACGCCCCACAAAAACTCCATTGCATCGCCCGTTCAATATCGTATACGTTATATCAACAGAGCAATCAGCAGACAAGGCTTTGCCCGACGATGGTTCAATTTCGCCCTTTCCCGCCAAAGCGACCGGCATGCCGGTCGCAGCGCGTGGGCGTTATGACAAAGTTGGACAGACATACAACAAACGCTGTTTTGCAGTGCAATAGGCAATTATCTACCATATACGTTCGTCATGCAGCGCATCTTTCCCGCGCCGCAGCGCCCTATATGGAGACAATCAGGTGACAATCGTCGTCCGCACCCTTGCCGAACGCATTTTCGAAGTGATCCGGGAACGGATCGTCGAGGGCAAGCTGCCCGAGCGTGAGCCGGTGCGGCAGGATGCGCTGGCGGCGGAACTGGGCGTCAGCAAGATTCCGCTGCGCGAGGCGCTGGCCCGACTGGAGCATGAAGGGCTGCTCACCAGCCAGGCCAATCGCGGCTGGTTCGTGCGCCCCATGTCGGCCGATCAGGCCGAGGAAATCTATCTGCTGCGCCTCGCGATCGAACCGGCGGCCGTCGCCTTCGCCTGCCAGCACATCACGGACGCGGACAAGGTCGCCGCGCTCGACGCTTTCAAACTGCTCGACGCCGCCGCCAATGATGATCTGAACGCCGTCGCCGTGCGCAACCGCGAATTCCATGTTGCGCTGGTGCGGCCGGGCGGCCGGCTGCTCACCACCCAGTTGGTCGAGCGCCTCGAAGTGTTGGCCGAACGCTATGTGCTGGCCCATCTGGCTCCGGCGGGACGCGGCGATCGCGCCCATCTGGAGCATCAGGCGCTGCTCGACGCATGGCTCGCGGGGCAGTCGGACGCCGTTCAGGCGCTGCTGACCCAGCATATCGCCAGCACGCTAGACGATCTGCGCGCGCATTTTGCCGCCAGCCATACTCAGTGATCCGCTAAAAAAGGGGACTTCATGCTCGGACCACGCAAATCCATCGAAAAACTCGCCCAGCGCGAGTCCGGGCATAGCCTCGCCAAAACCCTCAGCTGGCCGCACCTGATCGCGCTGGGCGTCGGCGCGATCGTGGGCACCGGCATCTATACGCTGACCGGCGTGGGGGCCGAACGGGCCGGCCCCGCCGTGATCCTGGCCTTCGCCATCGCCGGCGCGGTCTGCGCCTGCGCCGCGCTCGCCTATGCCGAAATGGCGACTTTGATCCCGGCGGCGGGCAGCGCCTATACGTTCAGCTATGCCGCAATGGGCGAAACCATCGCCTGGATCGTGGGATGGAGCCTGATCCTAGAATATTCGCTCGCCTGTTCGACCGTGGCGGTCGGCTGGTCGGGCTATCTGGTGGGCTGGCTGCAATCGGCGGGCATCCATTTGCCCGCGATGCTGCTGGTCGGGCCGCATGGCGGCGGCATCATCAACCTGCCCGCCGTGCTGGTCGCGCTGGGCGTGATGGGCATGCTGATCGCCGGCACGCGCGAAAGCGCGACGCTCAATATCATCCTCGTCATCATCAAGCTCGTCGCGCTGTCGATCTTCGTCGCCATGGCGCTGCCCGCTTTTCAGTCGGGCCATCTGGAACCCTTCATGCCCTATGGATTCGCCAGCACGGAAATTGAGGGGCAGAAGCGTGGCGTGATGGCGGCTGCGGCCATCGTCTTCTTCGCCTTCTATGGTTTCGACGCCGTCGCCACATCGGCGGAGGAAGCCAAAAATCCGGGTCGCGACCTCACCATCGGCATCATCGGATCGATGCTGGTCTGCACGCTCATCTACATGGCGGTCGCCATCGCCGCGATCGGCGCCCTGCCCTTCCAGCAACTCGCCAATTCGCCCGAGCCGCTCGCCCTCGTCCTGCGTCAGCTGGGCCAGCCGACCGCCGCGCATCTGATCGCGCTGGCCGCCGTCATCGCCTTGCCCTCGGTCATTCTGGTCATGATGTACGGCCAGAGCCGCGTCTTCTTCGTCATGGCGCGCGACGGATTGCTGCCGCGCAGCCTGGCCAAGATCAGCCCGCGCACCGGCGCGCCGACGCGCATCACGCTGATGACCGGCCTGTCGATCGCGCTGGTCGCCGGCATCTTCCGGCTGGACGAAATCGCCGAACTGGCCAATGCCGGCACGCTGATCGCCTTCATGGCGGTGGGCGCCTGCCTCATGATCCTGCGCCGTCGATCGCCCGAACTGCCCCGCCTGTTCCGCTGCCCCCAACCCTATGTCGTGGGCACGCTGACGATCCTGGGTTGCGCCTATCTGCTCTTCAGCCTGCCGGACACGACCCTGGTTCGCTTCGGCGCCTGGAACGTCATCGGCCTGCTCTTCTACTGTCTCTACAGCCGCAGCCGCAGCGACGCCCGTCAGGATGCCGCCACCGCCTGACGGCGGCGCATCCGGCCCCTTTCCCGTTTCCCTTTGATCCCATGGAGGAGATCGCGATGACGCGCGCCCTTTTGACGAGCCTGACCCTCGCCACCGCCCTATGTGCCGCCGCCCCCGCCAGCGCAAAGACCGCCTTTGACGGCGTCTGGCTGTTCGATGATGCCCCGCCAACCCCCGCGTCACCATGATGCAGGTGAAAAGCAAAGGCGCGACAATCGAAGGCAGCGTCACGACGCTCTGGTACGGCCCGGTCGAGATGCTGAACCCGCGCATCGCCGACGGAAAGCTTCTGTTCGAAGCGCGCAACATCAACGATCGCGATCACCCCACCCGCAGCTGGAGCGTCAGCCTGACCGATGGCAAGCCGCATCTGGAGGGGCAAATCTGGGAAACGAAGGTTTCGATCGACGGCTATCGCGGCGCCGCCAAGGACGCCAAGGCCCGCGCCTTCAAGTTCGCGCCCCTGCCCCCGCTGGGAAAGCCCATTCCCAGCAAACTCGCCGCCACCCCGCCCATGGGCTGGAGCAGCTGGAACAAGTTCGCCGAACATATTGATGACAAGACGGTCCGCGCCATGGCCGATGCGATGGTGTCGACCGGCCTGCGCGATGCGGGCTACACCTATATCAACATCGACGACGGCTGGCAGGGTCAGCGCGACGCCAATGGCGTGCTGCACCCCAATGCCAAATTCCCGGACATGAAAGCGCTGACCGATTATGTCCACGCCAAGGGGCTGAAGATCGGCATCTATTCCTCGCAGGGACCACGCACCTGCGCCGGCTATGAGGGCAGCTATGGCCATGTCGCGCAGGATGCGAAAAGCTTTGCCGACTGGGGCTTCGACTATCTGAAATATGATCTCTGCTCGGGCGAATGGTTTTATGCCGATGCGGACACGGTCAAGCGCAGCTATCATGAAATGGGCGCAGCGTTGCAGGCGACCGGACGGCAGATCATCTTCTCCCTGTGCGAATACGGCCGCTTCGACGTCGGCAGCTGGGGCCGCGACGTCGGCGGCCAGCTCTGGCGCACCACCGGCGACATTACCGACGATTATCCGACCATGGCGAAGATCGGCTTCGACAAGAATGGCAATCCCGATCATGCCGGCCCGCATGGCTGGAACGATCCCGACATGCTGGAAATCGGCAATGGCGGCATGAGCGCGGACGAATATCGCACCCATATGACCCTGTGGGCGATGGCCGCAGCGCCGCTGATGATGGGCCATGACCTGCGCGAAACCAGCCCGGAAACGCTGGCGATGTTGACCAATCGCCGCGTCATCGCAATCGATCAGGACGCGCGCGGGGTTCAGGGCAGGGCGATCCGCAAGCAGGGCGATCTCGAAATCTGGGCCAAGCCGCTGGCCGACGGGCGCGTCGCACTGGCCCTGTTCAATCGCGGGACGCAGGCCGCGTCGCTGGGACTGACCGCCGCCGACGCAGGTTTTTCCTCCATTTCGCAGGTGGAAGACCTCTGGTCGGGCGCTACCGGCACTGACCTGCCCGCCAGCTACGCCGTGCCGGCGCGCGGCGCGGTGATGCTGGTGGTTCAGGGGCGCTAAAGCATCTTCGAAGCAGATGGCATCATCTGCTGTCTCGGAAAATGCGGAAAACAAAAGAGAAATAGATGACAATGGGTGGCCCACGTCCGCATCACGGCGTGGACCACCCATGCTCTCTCGTTCCTACAGTCCAAGGTCGCTCAGGCCGGGATGGTCGTCGGGGCGGCGGCCGGGCGTCCAGTGGAATTTCCGATCCGCCGCGCTGATCGGCGCATCATTGATGCAGGCCAGCCGCCGCTGCATCAGGCCATGCGCGTCAAATTCCCAATTCTCATTGCCATAGGAGCGATACCAGTTGCCGCTGTCGTCATGCCATTCATAGGCGAAGCGCACTGCGATGCGATTATCGGTGAAGGCCCATAATTCCTTGATCAGCCGATAATCCAGTTCGCGCTTCCATTTGCGCGTCAGGAACGCGATGATCGCCGACCGCCCCTCCAGAAACTCGGCCCGGTTCCGCCACTGGCTGAGCGGCGTATAGGCCAGGGCGACCCTGGCCGGATCTCGGCTGTTCCACCCATCCTCGGCCATGCGCACCTTCTGCGTCGCCGTGTCCAGAGTGAAGGGCGGCAGAGGTGGTCTTGAACTGTCCATCATGCGTCTCCGATCTTGCCGAGCCGCTCCTGAAGCGCGGCATTTTCCGCCTCCAGTTGCGCCAGTCGTTCATGCAGCGGCCGCACCGCCTGTTCGATTTCCCGCTCGGTGAAGCGGGGCGTGATATGTTGCGGGCAATTCCAGTCGAACGCCTCCAGCCGCAGCCGGAAGATGCGCTCCGCCCGCGCCTTATAGCCTTCGTCCATCACCAGTTCGGTCAGCGCCGGGTTCGCATCCATCGCCAGCTTTTCGACATGGGCATAGATTTTCAGCCGCGCCCGCCGGGGATAATCCATCAGGATCAGGCAGGCCCGGTCGTTCGCCGCCAGATTGCCGGTGCTGATATATTGGCGATTGCCGCGATAATCGGCAAAGGCCAGAGTCCGATCGTCCACCATCTTCAGGAAACCGGCCGGCCCGCCGCGATGCTGGACATAGGGCCAGCCATCTTCCGACACGCTGGCCATGTAGAAACTGTCCCGCGCCGCCAGAAATGTGGCCTCGTTCGCGGTGAAGCGGTCGAAGGACCGATTGCCGCTGAACGCCTCCCATTGGGCGTCCGCGCCCATCTCGGCCTGCGCCGCGCGTACGCTCGGCGTCATCGCAATATCCAGAAATCCGTAGGACATGGTTCGTCTCCCATCATGGGTCCAGCGGGTGGGGCGGTCCCGGCAGAACCGTCCCACCCCGTCCTCAGCGCGGCGCCACCTTGCGATCCAGGAAATCGCGGATCATTGGCGCCATCACGTCCAGCTTGTCCTCCAGGGCGAAATGGCCGGTATCCAGGATATGCATCTCCGCATCGGGCAGGTCGCGAAGATAGGGATGCGCGCCCGCTTCCGGGAAGATCTTGTCATTCTTGCCCCATACGATCAGCGTCGGCGGCTTGCGTTCGCGAAAAAACGCCTGAAACGCCGGATAGAGCGGCAAATTGGTGCGATAGTCATAGAATAGGTCGAGCTGAATATCCTTGTTGCCCGGCCGGTCGAGCAGCGCCTGATCATGCACCCAATTGTCGGGGCTGATCCGCGACAGGTCGCTGACGCCATCCTGATATTGGAATTTGGTCGCGTCCAGCCCGACCAGCCAGCCCTGCGCTTCCCGATCCTTGGCCGATCCGCTCTTCCAATAGGCCTTGATCGGATCCCAGAAGGCGCCCAGCCCTTCCTCATAGGCATTGCCATTCTGCACGATCAGGCCGCTGACCCGATCGGGATGCTTGATGGCCAAACGGTATCCCACCGGCGCGCCATAATCCATCACATACATGGCATAGCGCTGGGCGCCGATCCGCCCCATCAGCGTATCGACCATGTCGGCATAATGGCCAAAGCTGTAGTTGAACTGGCGATGGTCGGGCGCATCGCTCTCGCCATAGCCCGGATAGTCCGGCGCGATGACATGATAACGATCGGCCAGCAGCGGGATGAGGTTGCGGAACATGTGCGATGATGTGGGAAATCCGTGGAGCAGCAGCAGGACCGGGCCGTCGGCAGGCCCGGCTTCGCGGTAAAACATCTTCACGCCGTCGATCGTCATGCTGCGATAATGGATCGTTGCCGGCGCGGCCTGCACGGCGGCGGCCGGAACCTGCGCCGCCACCTGCGCCGGCGCGGCGAATGCGCCTGTTGGAACGACGATGCCCGTGCTTGCCAGCAACATCGAAATGACCAGTGTCTTCATTATGTCCTCCACCCTCCTGGGTCGCTGAGCAACGGCTTCAGCCTCTGGAGATGGAGATATGCCTTGCGAAGATATTTGATAATTATGTGAAATTGTAAATTATTATTCCTAAAAATGGAATAATAGCCGGATCACTGGAACAGCGGATTGGCCCGCAGTCGCTCCACCGCCAGATCCACGAAACTGCGCACCTTCGCCGCCACGCGCCGTCCCTCGGCATGGACGACATGGATCGGCAACGGCTTTTCCATATGTTCGTCCAGCACCGTCACCAGCCGGCCCGCCGCCAGCGCCGGCGCGATCTGATAGGATAGCACGCGCGTCAGCCCCCACCCCTGTTCGGCGGCGGTGATCGCGGCCTCGACCGTGTTGCATTGCAATCGGGGATGCACCGTCACGCTGGTCCGGCCGTCCGGCCCGAAATGCCATTCGGGCGACGACCAGGCGCCGGTCGGCATGATGATGCGGTGACCGGCCAGTTCTGCCGGCGTCCGGGGAATGCCATGACGTTCGAAATAGGCGGGCGCGCCGCAAATGGCCCGGCGGACCGATCCCACCCGCAGGGCGCTCAGCCCCGAATCCGGCAGATGGCCGATCCGCACGGCGACATCTATCCCTTCCTCCACGATATTGACGATGCGATCGACGAACAGGCTGCGTCCGGTCACCGCCGGGAAGCGATCCAGATAGTCGAGCAGGATCGGCAGCACATAGATATGGCCGAACAGCACCGATCCGGTCACCAGCAACGTCCCCGTCGGATTGCCATGCGCACCCGCCGCCGCCGCATCGGCATCGGCCATGTCGGCCAGAATGCGCCGACAATCGTCCAGATAGCCGCCCCCCGCCTCGGTCAGCTTCACCGACCGGGTCGTCCTGGTCAGCAACCGGACGCCAATCTCCTCCTCCAGCGTCGCGATCGCCCGCGTGACCGCCGGCGGGCTCAGATGCAGTTGCCGCGCCGCTTCGGCAAAGCCGCCCGCGTCCGCCACGCGAACGAATATCTTCATGGCTTGCCAGCGGTCCACGCCCATCCCCGATATTATTTCCAATGGCAGATTTGGGCGCAATGTCCGTTGCCGGTCAATGCACGTTCTGGTGTGTGCCCGGCATCTTCGTGCCTGCCTGCATCACCCCGGTTGAGCAGGATCGCCCGACCTATTTGGCATCTTCATGCCTCAACGCGCATTCCGGTTGCTAAAGGGAAGTGCATTTCCAAAGGGCTTTTCCCACCATGTCCATGCTTCTCGACCGCCGCGCCGCCCTGTTCATGCTGGCGGGATCAGCCTTGGCGGCTTGTAGCGGCAAAGGCGCGGACGCCAGGGACACGCTGTTCGTGGGCGATCAACGCGGCGGATCGCGCGTAGTGCTTCAGGGCGCAAAGCGGCTGGACAATATTCCCTATCCTGTTGTCTGGTCCCAATTCCCCAACGCCGCCCCGCTGCTGGAGGCGCTGAACGCGGGCGCGATCGACAGCGGGATCGGTGGCGATTCCGCCTTCATCTTCGCGGCCGGCACCGATGCAAAGATCAAGGCGATCGGGGCGCAGGCGACGCGCGGCATGGGGCCGGTGGTGCTGGTGCGCCGGGATTCCCCCATCCGCTCCCTCGCCGATCTTGCCGGCCACAGGATCGCAACGCCGCGCGGATCCATCAGCCACAATCATGTGCTGGCGGTGCTGGAAGCCTATCACCAGCCTTATGACAGTGTGAACTTCGCTTTCCTGTCCCCATCGGACGGCCGCGCCGCGTTGCAGAGCGGGGCTGTCGACGCCTGGGCGATCTGGGATCCCAACGCCGCCATGGCCGAACAGGAAGGCGCGCGCATCCTGCCGGGCAAACAGGATCTGGTGCCGGGCTATGGGCTGCTATTCGGGCGGGAGGGGGCAATTGCGCAGAAGCGCGCGCTTTTGCAGGATTATCATGACCGTCTTTACGCCGGCTGGCTGTGGTCGGCCAAAAATCGCGACGCCTATGCCGAACTGATGCACAGGGATACCGGCCTGGCGATCGATATTCTGCGGATCATGCAGGGGCGTGCGGATCGCGTGCCCGCCAGGGTGGATGACGCCCTGATCGCCCAACAGCAGGAAACGGCCGACCGTTATCTGCGCGCAGGGGTGATTGCTCGCAAACTCGATGTGCGCCCATTGTTCGACACCAGCTTTTCATGACGCGCTATTCCGCCGCCCGCTGGGACGGCTATAAGTCACGTCCGGGGCGCCAGACGCAGCGCCGACACTGCGCCGCTGCGCATCGATCCCGACCCCAAGCCGATTGACCTTGCCTAGAAAGCGTCCGGCGCCAGCGCCATCATGCTGGCCTCTCCTGTCTGAATAGCGACGGCGAGCCCCTTCGTCTGGGGCAGCATACGATCGACGAAGAAACGGGCAACGGCCAGCTTCGCCTGCTCTAGCGGCGTATCGCCCTGCGCCGCCGCGCTTTCCATACGCACCCACATCCACCCCATCGACACCAATGCGAACAGGCGCAGATAATCCACCGCCGCAGCGCCCGCCGCGTTGACCGACGCGCCCTGAAGCGACGAGGTCACATCGCGCAACAGGCCCAGAGCCTCCCGCACGGCGCCCGCCGTCAGGGGCGCATCGGCGGCATCCAGATCCCCCGACACCAGATCGAAGAAGCGCTCCACCACGGCCCCGCCGCCCAGCGCCAGCTTGCGACCGACCAGATCCATCGCCTGCACGCCATTGGTGCCTTCATAAATCTGGGCGATGCGGGCATCGCGGACATATTGCTCCATCCCCCATTCGCGAATGTAGCCATGGCCGCCGAACACCTGCTGAGCCTGTACCGCGCTTTCAAAGCCGAAGTCGGTGAAGGCCGCCTTGACCACCGGGGTCAGCAACGCAACGAAGGCGTCCGCCTCCGCCCGCTCGGCCGCGTCGGGATGGCGATGGGCGCGGTCCAGTTGCAGCGCGGTCCAGCCGGCCAGCGCGCGGCCAGCCTCCACAAAGGCGCGAATGTTGAGCAGCATGCGGCGCACATCGGCATGTTCGATGATCGTCACCGGCCCGCGCGCGCCATCGGCGCTGCGCCCCTGCAACCGTTCCCTGGCATAGCCCGCCGCCTGCTGATAGGCCGCACCCGCCACGCCCAGCCCCTGAATACCGACCATCAGCCGTTCGGCGTTCATCATCGTGAACATGGCGGCCAGTCCGCGATGCGGCTCCCCCACCAGCCAGCCGGTTGCGCCGTCATAATTCATCACGCAGGTCGGCTGGGCATGGATGCCCATCTTCTGTTCCAGCGCCCCGACGGACATGGCGTTGCGCGCGCCATCCGGTAGATATTTGGGCACCAGGAACAGGCTGATCCCCTTCACCCCCGGCGGCGCATCGGGCAGGCGCGCCAACACCAGATGCACGATGTTGCCGCCAAAATCATGATCGCCAGAGGAAATGAAGATCTTCTGTCCCGTCACGGCATAGCTGCCGTCGGCTGCGGGTACGGCCTTGGTCTTGAGCAGCGCCAGATCGGTGCCCGCACCGCTTTCAGTCAGTGCCATAGCCCCGGTCCACTCGCCGCTTACCATCTTGGGCAGATAAGCGGCTTTCAGATCGTCGCTGGCATGAGCCGCGATCGCTTCGCACGCGCCGCGCGTCAGGCCGAAGAACAGACCGAAGGACAGGTTCGTCGCGGAAAACATCTCGTCCAGCCACAGCTGGAGGATGAAGGGCAGCCCTTGTCCGCCATAAGCAGGATCGGCCGACAAAGAAGCCCAGCCGGCATCGGCGAAATCGCGATAGGCGTCCGCAAAGCCCGGCGGCGTCTGCACAGCGCCGTCCACCAGACGGCTGCCATGCTCGTCGCCTTCGCGATTGATCGGATGCAGGCGCTCGGCGCACATCCGTCCGGCTTCCTCCAGCACGGTCGCGGCAAGATCGGCATCCACATCCTGCCCCAGCGCGCTCATCGCCGTGTCGAACCCCAGGACCCGCGTCAGCAGAAAGCGATAATCGTCAATGGGAGGAATATAGTTGTACATGGGTCAGGACCGCCTTTCTTGCGACCCTGATAATACCAAACATCTGTTACAGTCAATGGAGCAGCTATACAGCGAGCGCTTCCGGGCTGCATGCCCGGCGGCGGAATATGTGCCTGTCCTACAGCGCCGATCGCCATCATCCTGCGATTGGCTCCTTCGACTGTCGATAAAAACGCGCTGATAATCATCCCGTACAAGCACGCCAAAGGTGACATAAAGTGACAATTTCGCTCGCATTTTGCGTCTCTTTTGTCACTTTATCGTCAGATCCCGAACGCTCGGGATTGGCCTATGGCGTCCAGTCAGGTTCCTTCGCATCCGTCAGATACAGGTCCAGTTCCGCCAGGAACTGCTGTATCCGCCTTTCCTGCTCGGAAAAGACGATGATGTCGTTCAGCCCCTTGGACCGCATACCGCGCTGGAGCGTCACCATATTGGCGATGTCCTGCTCCACCACTTCACCGCCCTGCGGATTTTCATGGGTGGTTCGCCGACGCGGCGGGCGCACCTTGCCCGACACGTCGACATCATCCTCCACCCCCATATAGGCGGGCGGACGCCGCCCCTCGCCCAGTCGCGCCGACAGCACCATCACATCATGATAGCCCTTTTCCGGATCGGTCGGATGAGGGCGGAAGCGCTGCAACAACACGCCTTCGGGATGCATGTTGAGCGTGACGTTGGGAAAGAGCGACGGGTTCCAGTCGTCTGTCAGTTGATTGTCGGTGAAGCCGGAAAAATCCATGCCATAGACATTGTCGGGCCGGCGCTTGGCCGCCTGAATGGCCCGGCGCACATGGCGCGCGTCGCCCTTGAACCCGACGGCCTTGACGCCCGCCTCCTGCATCATGAAGGCCAGGCCGACATTGATGAAGCGGCTGTCGGGCCAGCGCGGGGACACGACCGCGACGGGAAACAGATGCCGGTTATGACCATGGCGATAATGGTCATATTGGACATTATAGTCATCGACATAGGGCTTGATCTGCGGATGCGTGGCATGCGCATGGTAGTTCTCGTTAAAGACCGAATACATGGTCTTCCAGTTGGCCGGCACTTCGATCGTCAAATCCTTGACGACATGCATTTCCTCCATCCGGTAGGAGGCCAGCATCGGCATCAGGTCGGCGAAATACGCCTCGAGCGGCATGGGGTCGGCCGCCATGTTGACGAAGATCAGCCCGCCCCAGTCGCGGACATGGACCGGCGTCAGGTCCAGATTCTGGCAGAGCGCTTCGGGTCCGAATGTCTCGCGGTCGGTGACGCGGACATTCTTTCCTTTCATATTATAGCGCCAGCTATGCATGATGCAGGTGAAGGATGTGGCGCCCTTGCCGAAATCCTCCTGCACCAGTTCATTGCCGCGATGTTTGCAGACATTGTAGAAGGCGTTGACCTCGCCATCCTTGCCGCGCGCGACGATGATCGACTGGGTGCCGATATCGAAGCGGAACCAGTCGCCAGCATCGGGGATGTCACTCGACACCCCGGCCAGCAGCCAGACGCGACTCCACATCTTCTCCTCTTCGCGCGCCTTGGCATCGGCATCGATAAAGGGGCGGACCGACACCGCCCGATAGCGGGCAATGTCGGGATAAAGTTCGTCCAGCCGCCAGGGCGATTTCGCCTCATAATCGGCGGTGATCTCGCCCGGCTCCAGCAGCAGCGCTTCGGGATTGGCGCGCATCTCCTTGATCGGCCGGTCGTTGAAACGGATTTCCGCGTAGCGCGCCTTGGTCGCCATTTGCCTGTCCTCCTGCGTCAGAACTGGACGCGCTTGGTGAAGCCCCCGTCGACCACCAGATTGGCGCCGGTGACATAGCCGGCCGCAGGACTGGCGAGGAAAGCGATCGCCTTCGCAACTTCTTCGGGCGTGCCCATGCGGCCCATCGGAATCTGACCGACGATCCCCGCATAAAGGTCCGGCGCCAGCGCCTTTGCCCCTTCCCAATTGCCGCCGGGATAGGTGATCGGGCCGGGCGACACCATGTTCACGCGGATGCCCTTGGGCGCCCAGGCCTGGCTCAATTGCTTGCCATAGGTGATGACCGCCGCCTTGATCGCGTTGAACGCCTGCGGCACCAGAAATGTCTCAACCGCCGCCGTACTCGACATCAGGATGATCGATCCGGCGGCAGATTTTTCCAGCCAGGGTTCCAGCGCCTCGCATCCGTCGACCGCGCCCAGCATGTCCAGCCGATAGCTTTCGTCCCAGTCGCCCGATCCCTGCGCGCCGGACGAACTGATCGAGTGGATGAAAATGTCGCACCCGCCGATCCGCTCGGCAAGGCCGGTGAGCATCGTGCGATAACCCTCGCGATCCTCCAGCACATATTCCTGCGTCTCGACCGTGCTGCCCAGTTCGGCTTTCAGATCATCCAGCGCATCGCCATTGCGAGAGAACAGGCCCAATGTCGCGCCTTCGGCGGCCAGCAGCTTCGCCGTCTCCCGGCTGATGCCCCGTGTCGCGCCACCCAAAATCACCTTCAGACCGGAAAGCCCCAGATCCATCGTCACTCTCCTTGGAAAAATGTACCGTCGAGGGGTCAGCCCCGCGTCCAATAAATTGCGTCCATCGTTTCGCCCGCATCGAAGCGCTGCTGGATTGCCTTCATGCTCACCAGGCTGTCGGGATGGGCGAACAAAGTCTGGCTGATCGCCTGATCATTTTCGATGCCCTGGCTTTGGTTCAGATCTTCCGCCTCGCCCAGCATCCGCTTCATGCCGGCCACCGACTGCGGCGGCAGCGCGGCAATGTGGCGCGCCATGGCCAGCGCCGCCTCGACCGCTTCCCCCTTCGCCACGACGCGGTTGACGCCGCCCAGTGCGTACAGGCGCTCCGCCGTCAGCGGTTGCCCGGTCAGCACCACTTCCGCCGTCATCGTCCGCCCGATCAGGCGCATCAGCCGCGACGTGCCGCCAATGCCCGTACCCGCGCCGATAATGACTTCGGGCTGGCTGAAGCGCGCGCCTTCCTCGGCAATGCGCAGATCGCAGGCCCAGCCCAGTTCGCATCCGCCGCCCGACGTGTCGCCGCTGATCGCCGCGATCGTCACGGCACTGCCGCGATTGAGCGTCTGGAGCGACCGGAACCAGCCGGCCGGATCGCCCGTCGCCGCCTGTCCCTCCACCAGTTTTACAATATCGTCGAGATAGGCATGTTCCAGCCAATGCCCCGCGACCGACGACGCCAGCACGATAACCCGCGCGCCTTGTTCGATGGCAGCATCCAACGCATCCGCCAGCGCCGACACTGTGGCGCAACTGGTCGTATGGCCGGGCGTGCCGCCGTCCCCGACTATGATCAATGCAATGGCTGCGTCCGGCCACTCCACCTGAATGTTGGATGCCATGCCTGCCTCTCCTTATCGCCGCGCCCATCCTCGCCGGGCGTCATCTTTCGGCGAACAGGCTAACGCACTTGCTCCGCCTGTCAAGATAGTATGCTGGCACATTATTCGTTTACGCGCTATCTAAGCGGCAAGTCAGAAACCGGAGGTGAGGAGTCCTGCCATATGATACCCGCGCAAAGCGCCCATTCTCAGGCGCTCGCTGCCCGACTCCAGCGCTTCATGGATGATCATGTCTATCCCAATGAAGCATTATATGAGGATCAACTTCACGCCGGTCCCGAACAATTCCGCGTGCCGCCGATCCTGGAGGAGTTAAAGACGCAAGCGAAGGCGCAAGGCCTGTGGAACCTGTTTCTGCCCCATTCAGACAATGGCGCAGGCTTGTCCAACCTCGACTATGCGCCGCTCGCCGAAATCATGGGCCGGGTCCATTATGCGTCGGAGATATTCAACTGCTCCGCGCCGGATACGGGCAATATGGAGGTGCTCGACCGATATGGCACGCAGGCGCAGAAGGATCGCTGGCTAAAGCCGCTGCTGGAAGGCGAAATCCGTTCGGCCTATTGCATGACGGAACCGGCGGTTGCTTCATCCGACGCGACCAACATCCAGACGCGGATAGAGCGCGACGGCGGCGACTATGTCATCAACGGTCGCAAATGGTTCATCACCAACGCCTATCATCCCAATACGCGCATCTTCATCCTGATGGGCAAGACTGATCCAGACGCGCCCCGTCACCTGCAACAATCGCAAATCCTGATTCCCACCGATACGCCCGGCATCCGCTGGATAAGGCCGCTGCCGGTCATGGGTTTCTTCGATCTGCCCAAGGGACAAGGGGAGTTGCTGTTCGAAAATGTCCGGGTTCCCGCGGAGAACATCATCCTTGGGGAGGGGCGCGGGTTCGAGATTTCGCAGGGACGGCTAGGGCCGGGCCGCATCCATAATTGCATGCGCATTCTGGGCCAGTGTGAGCGTATGCTGGAACTGACCTGCCAGCGCCTGCTGAGCCGGGTCGCCTTCGGCAAGCCGCTGGCCAGCCAGTCGGTCTGGCAGGAAAGGGTGGCGGATGCGCGCATCCAGATCAACATGGCCCGTCTTTTGACGCAGCGCGCGGCGCATCTGATGGATATGGTCGGCAATAAGGAAGCGCGCAGCGAAATCTCCCAGATCAAGGTCGCGGCAACCCGGATCGGCCGGATGGTCGCCGATATTGCGGTGGCGGCGCATGGCGCCGCCGGCCTGACCAACGACTTCGGTCTTGGCTATGGCTTTACGCGCATGCAGATGCTGCGCATGGGCGACGGGCCGGACGATGTTCACAACAGAGTGATCGCCCGCGCCGAATTCGACAAATATCGGCCCGCCCGCAGCATGGGGGACGAGGCATGATCAGCCGTCAGGAGCAGTTTTCCGGCGAGGAAGCGCCGCCCGCCCATCTGTTGCTGGACCTGGATCGGCTGGCAGCCTATCTCGCCCCCCGCCTGCCGGGCATGGGCCGGGATCTGTCCGCCACCAAGTTCAAAGGCGGCCAGTCCAATCCCACCTATCGCCTTGCCGGCCCGGCCGGGAGCTTCGTGCTGCGCCGCAAGCCGCCGGGCCAGCTTGTCGCGTCGGCGCACCGCATCGACCGCGAATATCATATCCTGTCTGCGCTGGCGAAGACGGACATACCAGCGCCGCGTCCCTATCTCTATTGCGCCGACACGGATGTCATCGGGTCCGAATTCTATATCGTCGAGCATGTCGCGGGCCGGATATTCTGGGAGGCGGACATGGCGGGATGCGCGCCGCAGGAGCGCGCCGCCATTTATGAAGACATGAACGACATTCTGGCGCGCCTGCATGCGATCGATCCCGGCGCCGTCGGGCTGGGCGACCTGGCCAGAGCTGATGGCTATGCCGCGCGCAATCTGATGCGATGGTCGTCTCTCTACCGACAAGCGGAACTGACGCCGATCGCAGACATGGACTGGCTGATGGAGATGCTGCCCCGGCATCTGCCAAAGACGGAGGAGATATGCTTCATCCATGGGGATTATGGACTGTACAACCTGATCATCGCCCCCAACGAACCGCGCATATCGGCTGTTCTGGACTGGGAGATGGCCACGCTGGGCAATCCGCTGATCGACCTTGCCCATCATCTGCGCGCATGGTGGGATCTGCCCGATGCCGGGCTGGCTGCGACAAGCCTTGTGGGAGCCGACCTGCCTTCGCTCGGTATTCCTGCGATGGATGACTATGTCGCCCGCTATTGCCGCCGACGCGGCATAGCGGTGCCCGACATGTCCTGGTATCTTGCCTATGCGCAGTTCCGCTATGCTGCGATGGTGCAGGGCATTTTGAAGCGCGCAGCCGATGGCACGGCATCGTCCCGCGTCATGGTTCACAGCCAGGACCGGGTCGTCCGGATCGCCGCCATGGCGCGCCAGTCCCTCGAACAGCTTCTGGCGCGCGACGGCGCTGACACCGTCCGATCGCCCCGGATTTGACGATAAAGCGACAAAAGAGACGCAAAATGCGTGCGAAATTGTCGCCTTATGTCGCTTTATCAGGGCCGCATCCGCGGGCTTAACCAGATGCTGCCGACAATCGAAAGAGCCGATGACGGGATAGGCGAGGTCGCCGCTGTAGGACAGACAGTCCCTCCGCCAGAACGGCTGTCGACATCCTTCCCGACCACGCCCCGACCACGCCGTCATCCCTTCATCAGCCGTCGCCAGCCGATCACGATACCGCTGATCGCAATCAGCAGTCCCCCCGTCGACAGCAGCCAGACAAGGATGTGGCGCAACGGCGGCCAGATCAGCAACCATGGGAAGTCCAGGCTGTGCAGCGCATTGAACAGCCATCGATAGCTGCGTGCGCCTGAACCAGTCTGGCCAAGCAGCGCTCCTGTTGCGGGATCGATATGCAGCCAGGTTTGCGCCGGATCGGCGAATTTCAGCCGCAAGATCGGCAGCGGCCGGTTGTCATCGCGGGGATCGCCGGTCGCGTACCAATAGCGGTCGGCATGATCGAGATGCTCCACGGCCGTCAGTTTTGCGCCAGCCATGGCATGCCGGGCGGCAGCGACGACGAACGCCTGATCGATCGCCATGGGCTGCGCGCCGACCCCGTCCAACAGTTGCGGCCGCCCTTTGCCCCACAAGGTGATGACCGGCCGTCCGCCCAGCCAGCCAAAGCGGACTTCGCGAGCGTCCTGCGCCCGTCGCGCCAGCCCAGGGAGGTCGGTCGCGGGAAATTGCGCGCGGGCGTCGGCGTAGAGGCTGGCGGCATCGCGATGCCCCCTGTCACGCAGACCGCCCCAGGGGCTCATCGACAGCCAGCCGCTGAAGACCCAGCTGATGAGGAACAGCCCCGCAACCATGCCGACGACATGGTGCCATTTCATCCAGCCGCGATAGGGACTGACCGAACCGGATTTGTAGCGGCGCTTCAGCCGGACCCGCAACAGGCCGATCCACATGCCTGCCATCGCCCCCAGCATGCCGATGCCGGATGTCCAGAGCACAGTCTGACGCCATGGTTCCTGAAAGATGCGGAGCGCTTCAAAATAGATCCAGTGCGGCACGGCGCCCAGCCAGTTCCAGAAGCGTTCATGCGCCGTCACATTCTGGACAACTTCCCCGGTCCGCTGACGGATGTAGAGATCCGTCGCCGCCCCGTCCGCCATGCGAACGCGCCAGAACGGCGCCAGCGCCTTATAGGCGCGGGTCACAACCCACTGGTCATGATCGACCGCCACGATGGAGGCGACGGGCGCCTGCACCATGGCGGTGGCTATCACGCCTGCGCGGGACGCGTCGACCGATCCTGTTTCCTGCCCCGTCAGGGCCGACACCGCCCGCCGCCCGTCGGCCGTGACAAAGATGTAGAGAGGCTCCCCACCAACCATGTCCAATCGCATCTCGCCCGGAAAATCGGGCAGGTTCAGTTGCGCCAGCGCATGGTCAGGCCCAACATGCACCCGCCCCCAATCGATCGGCGCAGCCGTTTCCACCCGCTCGGCTGCGCGGAAGGACGGGAAGGACACATAGAGCATCACCAGTCCCGACAGGAACCAGATGGCGAAGAACAGGCACAGGATGATGCCCGTCCAGCGATGGAAAACATAAAGCCAGCGCTTCATGCCCTTCCACAGGGCGGACGCGGCGAAGGGCGATGCCCTCCGCCGCGCCACCAGCCCGTCAGAAGGCGACATTGATGGTCGCCTCGACAGTCCGGGGATCGCCCAACACCCATTGGGTCTGGCCATAGGTTGCACGCGCATAGGTTTCGTTGAAGATGTTGCGCATGCGCAGGGCGATGCTGGCGCCTTCGACGAACTGGAACCGGAACCCTGCGTCGGTCAGCGCATAAGCGGGCACGACCCGGCTGTTCGCCGCGTCCTGATAGCGTTTGCCGACATAGCTGACGCCGCCATCCACGACCCAGCCCTTTGCAAATTCCCAACTGACAAAAGCGTTGGCCGTTCGGGTCGCGACATTGCTGGGCCGGTTGCCGGCCCGCTGGAACAGGACGCCGCCCACGGATTCGGCGAAATCGTCATAGCGCGCCCGCAGCAGCGCGCCGTTCAGCGTGATGTTGACGCGGTCGACCGGCTCCAGAAACAGCGATGCTTCCACCCCGCGCGAACTTTGCTGGCCAACCTGCACCTGGATGGTCGGGATCAGCGGGTCGGACGTCAGCAGTTTGCGCTTGACGATGTCATAGACCGCCAGCGTCCACTGGCCCCGTGCGCCCCAGAAGATATGCTTGATTCCTGCTTCATATTGGCGCCCGGTCGACAGATCGAAATCGCTCTGCGCGACGCTGGTCGACACCAGCGCGCCGACCGGATCGGCGGCGGTCGCATATTGGCCATAGAGGGACAGGCTGGGCATCGGATTATAGACCGCGCCCACGCGCCAGGTGACGGCATCGGGCGTGGCGGTGAAGTTGTTCGCCGCATTCACATAGTCGGTCTTGGTGATTTCCGGCCGGTCATAACGCAGCCCGCCGACGAGCGAAAACTGGTCGCTGAATTTCAGCCGGTCTTCGGTAAAGATCGAAAACTGGCGGATGCGATTGGTGTAGCGCGCCTTCGTCACTGCTCCGGGTTGATGGATGAACAGGCCGGGAACCGGGTTTGCGGCGTCAACCAACCGGGTGGCGGTGTTGCCGCTGTTGCTGACATTTTTGTAGCTGATGCGATTGACGTCGAAGCCAACGACCAGCCGGTTTTCCAGACCGGCCAGGTCATGATCCAGATTGGCGGTGGTGCGGTTCCCGGTCTGCTTCTGGATATGATAAAGTTCCAGGAAGCTGCTCTGCCGCACCTGCGCGGGGGTCGTGGCAGTGGCCGGGATGTAGGTCAGATTTTCCGCATTCTTCCAATATTTATTGGCGCAGAGATGGTAGAAGCTGCTGCGAATGGTCAATGCGTCCGACACGCTCCATTCGACCTTTGCCTGGCTCCAGTTGTCGCGGAAACGCAGGCTGGCGTCGGTCACATTATAGTTATTCTTCCGCAGCGATCGGTCGAGTTGGCCATTGACCAGCGGCACGCCGAACCAGGTCCGGGGATTTTGATCGCTGAAGTCGTGGGACAGGGTGATGCTGAGGTTGTTTGCAGGCTTCAGCCGGATCGCCCCGGCCAGAGCCAGCGCATCATTGTCGCCCCGATCCATCCAGCCTTCCGACCGGCGGAAGCTGGCGTCGGCGCGATAGGACAGGCCTTCGCTGATGGGACCGCCGGCACCGGCCGCAACATTGAAGCTGTCGAAGGAGGAAAGGCCGATCCGCCCACTCACCTGCATATCGTCGGACGGCTGCTTGCGGACCACATTGACCGCCCCGCCAATGGCGCCCTCACCATAGAGGACGGAGGCAGGCCCCCGCAAAATTTCCACGCTCTGCGCCATCCACGGATCGGCCGGGAAGGTGAGCGTGTTATTATACATGCGCATCCCGTCATAGAGCGTCATCACCGAATTCTGGCCGGTGAAGCCGCGCGACGAGAGGCCAAAGCCGAACACGCCCGACGTGTTGACGATGCCGGTCGCGCGGGCGGCCGCATCCTGAATGGTCAAATCGCCGCGCAGACGAATGGCGTCGCCATCCAGCGTCTCCACGCTGGCGGGCATTTCCAGCGCGGTGAGGCCAAGCCGGCTGGCGCCTTGCGACTTCATATTCAGGCGCAGCGGGTCCACAACCCCGGTCACGACGATGGTGGAGGCTTCGCCATCCGCTCCTTCGGCGGCAGGCTGGGCCAGAACGACAGGCGTGCATAGTGAAAAGGCCGCGAGCGCAGCCGATGTGAACTTCAACATTATAATCCCCCGTCGGCGTCGCACGACATATGGGCGGGGGCGTGCCGTTCACGAACGGTCGGCAGCCGGCATCGGCCGGACGCCAGGGGCGACCGACACACAGCGTCCGATGCGGCCCCAGCCGCTCGTTCGTCGCTCAGACGGAGTTCACCGTGCCGCGGCCATCCCCTGGACCAGGGCAAGAGCGACCAGACGCCGGCAGGTCTCCTGGCTCATGGGTCATCGCTTGATATACGGCCTTCCCAGGCCTCGCAGGATTTAGCGTCCGGCCCAGTGGCTGGCGGATCGGGCTTCATGCCGTCCGCACCTGTATATCGCGCTCGCCACTTACAGTTGCAGGGACAGCCTCGGATTCGGAGGGCTTTCACCCTCCTCACCGCGTTCCCATTTTAATCCCCGTCTCCGGGGAACCGACGCGATCTTCGCCCTCATCCTGCCGAAACAGGTCAAGGACAAGGCTCCTTATGATGCAAGCCGGTCCTGCGCAAGTCATCGTTCCCGATTGCGCAGTCGTTCCTTCTCTTCGGTCTGCCATACGGTGTCGCCGGTCTGCCAACTGGACGGGCAGCCGGCACAATCCTTCATCCACGCATCCTGAAACACGGCAAAGCGGATGCGGGATGCGTCCATGGTCGCCCGTTCCAGATTGGCTTCATAGAATTTGGCCTCCAGCAGATCGGCGTGGATCAGCTTCGCCTCCCTGAACGAAGCCCCTTTCAGCAGCGCCTTTTCCAGCGTCGCCGCAGTCAGATCGGCGCCGTCGAACATGGCGTGGCCGGCGCGCGCAAAGGCCAGATTGGCCCCGCGCAGCGACGCGCCGTTCAGCCGCGCGCCATTCAGGAACGTCATGGACATATCCGCGCCATCAAGATCCGCGCCGTCGAGATTGGCGCCTGTCAGATTGGCATGCCGCATGTCCGCACGCGACAATTTGGCCCCGTGCAGGTCCGCGCCGGTCAGGTCCGCATTGGCGAGATCGGCAAAGCGCAAATCCGCGCCGGCGCAGGACGCATGGGGGACGATGGTGCATCCGTTCACGACCCATGGCGTCGGGCGCTCCTCCACATTGACGATCTTTTGCTGGGCGAAGGCAGGGGCGGCGACAGAAGCGGCCAGCAGGACAAGGCAGGCAAGGCGCATGGGAAGATCCGATCCATGGCGAAAACAGGATGAGGAAATGGGGTGCCCGGCCGGAGGCGCGAGGGAGGTCGCGGTCCGGCCGGGCGCTTCGCACGGAGTGTCGGGCTCCGCGCCAAGATCATCAGGCTTCGGGCAGTTCGAACACCCAGAAGGAGCCGCCCTGGCTGACCGTTCGCGTGAGGTCGGCCATGTCCCCGCCCCATAGCGGCACGGCGCCGCCATAGCCGGAAGCGAGGCCGATATATTGCTTGCCATCCTCTTCCCAGACGATCGGCACGGACACCACGCCGGAGCCGGTCTGGAATTTCCAGAGTTCCTCGCCGGTCTTGGCATTGAAGATCTTTACATAGCCATCGCTGGTGCCCTGAATGACGATATTGCCCTTGGTGGTGACGTTGCCGCCCCATAACGGCAGATGCTCCTTGGCTTCCCAGGCGATCTTGCCGGTCCTGGGGTCCATGGCCCGCAGCACGCCGACATGATCGTCGAACTGCTTACGGATGCGGAAGCCCTGACCCAGATAGGCGGCACCCTTGTTATAGGTGACATTTTCGGTCCAGTAATCTTCCGACCAGTCGTTCGACGGGATGTAGAACAGGCCGGTGCCGGGGTTGTAGGACATGGGCATCCAGTTGGTCCCGCCCAGGAAGTTGGGCGTCACGCGGATGCTTTCGCCCTTGTCCTTGCCGGGCGCTGGCGGTGGGGGGCGCTGGCCCGGATTTTCGATCGGCCGGCCATTGGCGACATCCCATTTGCTGGCCCAGCTGATGTTGGGAACGAAGGGATAGATGCCGAGCGCGCTGCCCTTCTGCTTGCTGATCTTCCCGTCACGCTTGGTCAGCTTGTCGAGATCGGTCAGGAAGAAATAGCCGTTGCGGTCGGCATGGGCGCCGGCCCGGACCGTCTTGCCGTCCTTTTCCAGATCGAACAGCACGATCGGGTTGTTGCCCGAAAAGTCCCACGCATCATTGGGCGTATGCTGGAAGAAGCCGACCGGCTCCCCCGTCGAGGGTTCGATATAGACCTGCCCCGACGTATAGAGGCTGTCGCCGGGCGAGCGCTTCCATGTGTTCCACGGCGCCGGGTTGCCGGTGCCGATGACGATGGTGTTGGTCTTCTCGTCATAGGTGGCCGATTGCCAGGGCGCGCCGCCGCCATGGTTCCACGCCTCGACCTTCTTGCCATCCTTGTCATTGGGCCAGCTTGGCGCCTTGGGATCGCCGGTGAAGGTCGATGGCTTGCCGTTCAGCCGGCCCTGATGCCCCTCCACCATCGGCCGCATCCAGATTTCCTCGCCGGTGTCGGGATCGCGGGCATAAAGTTCGCCCACCACGCCAAATTCGTCGCCCGACGATCCGTGGATCAGCATGACCCGGCCGGTCTTCTTGTCCTTGATGATCGTGGGCGCGCCGGTCATCGTGTAGCCGGCCTTGTGATCCTGGAACTTCTTGTTCCACACCACCTTGCCGGTCTTGCGGTCCAGCGCGACCATCCCCGCGTCCAGCGTGCCGAAGAAGATCTTGTCGCCATAAATGGCCGCGCCGCGATTGACGACATCGCAGCAGGGGCGAATGTCGTCGGGCAGGCGGGCGGTATAGGACCAGATTTTCTTGCCCGTCTTCACATCCAGCGCGAACACGCGGCTGTAGGATGCGGTGACGTAGATGACGCCGTCATAGACCAGCGCCTGGCTTTCCTGACCGCGCTGCCGCTCGTCCCCGAAGGAGAAGACCCATTTGGGCACCACTTTCTTCGCATTGTCGCTGTTGATCTGGTCCAGCGTGCTGAACCGCTGCGCCTTCACCCCCAGACCGTACATCAGCACATTGTCGGTGCTATGTTCGTCATTGAGAATATCGTCCCAGCCGACGCCGGGCAGCCTGAAATCATGCTTCTGCGCCACTGGCTGGCTGATCGCCGGCACCGCAACCAGCATCGTCATGGCGCAAGCCAGCAGACGCCCCCGTCTTCCCATCATCGCATCCTCCTAAATCCAGACTGCGGCCATCACCGCTTGTCGAAACCAAGAGTAGGCGGGGCTTTATGAGATGGTCCTGATGGCTTTATGAGATTTCTCTCAGAGTGACTTATGCTTTGGTCCGATGACGCAGCACAAAGCCCACGCCACGCACCGTCGACAGGTCTGGCGCGCTGTCATGGGCGGACAGATATTTGCGCAGATAGCCAATATAGACGTCGACCGCATTTTCGGTAACGTCCGCATCCTGCCCCCATACCTCGTCCAATATCTGGCCTCTGGTGACGACCTGTCCGGCCTGCCGCGCAAGACAATGCAGCAGGTCAAATTCACGCCGGCTGAGGGACAGCGATGCCTCCTCCACCCGGGCGGACCGGCTGCGCAGGTCGATCACCAGTCCATCCAGCACGATCCGGTCCCGCGATTGCACAAGACTGCGCCGGACCATGACATTCAGTCGGGCCAGCAATTCCTCGAAGGAAAAAGGCTTGGTGAGATAATCGTCCGCGCCGCAGCGAAAGCCATCCAGCCTGTCCTCCAGTTCGGCCCGGGCGGTCAGCATGCAAATGGGCAGATCATTGCCTCTGGCGCGGGCTTCGCGGCACAGATCGGCGCCATCTGCATCGGGCAGGCCCAGATCCAGGATCGCTGCATGAAACTGGCCCGATGCCATCCGCGCCTGCGCGCGCTTCCCCAACGTCTGCCACTCGACGGCATAGCCTTCCGCGGTCAGGCCGCGATGGACGAACCGGCCAATGCCCGGATCATCTTCCACCAGCAAAATCCTCAAACCCGCGCCGGCAGCCTGAGCGACACGCATAAGCCCTCTCCTTCATTCCTGTTACAGGCGCTGATCACGCCATCATGGGCCTGCGCAATCCAGCGCGCCAGCGACAGGCCCAGCCCGGTTCCACCAAGCGATCGCCCGGCCCTCCCCTGCACATAGGGATCGAAGATCCGATCCAGTTCGCCCTCCGCCACGCCCGGCCCTTCATCCTTGATAAGGACGCCCACCTGGCCGTTCGCGCAGCTTCTCTCCAATCTGATGGTGCCGCCCGGCGGAGAAAATTTGACCCCATTGTCGACCAGCGCCAGCATCGCCTGTCGTAGCCGATCCGCGTCGCCGATGGCGAGCATGGGGCGATCCAGCGCCTCCAGTTCCAGCCGGACGCCGCTGGCATTGGCAAATCCGGACGCGCTCTGCCCGACCTGACGCGCCAGTTGCGCCAGATCGACCGGATCATGCCGGATCGGCAATGCGCCATCTTCCGCGCGGGCGAGTGTCAGCAGGTCATTCAGTCGCCGTTCCAGGAAATGATTGCTGTCCAGTATCTGCCGCAGCGCGTCCCGCAAACTGGGCGCGTCGCCATTCATGCGCAGCGCCACTTCCGCTTCGCCGCGCATGACGGTAACCGGCGTGCGCAATTCATGACTGACCTTTGACAGGAACAGGCGGCGGCGCTGATCGGTATCGGCAAGTTGCTGATTGAGTTGCTGCAAGGCGCCTGTCCGGGCGACCACCTTCTCCTCGACGGCCTGCGCCATATTGTCGAACTGGCTGATCAGATGCTGCATTTCCGACAGGCGGCTGCTGGGAAGCGGCTTGCGAAAAGCCTCGCAGGCGATGGAGCGGCTGGCGCGGGCCAATGCATCCAGCGGCCGGATCAGGTGACGCCACAGGAACAGGCTGGCCCAGAGCGGCAGGATCAACAATAGGCAGAGAATGATCAGGATCGTCCGCCATGCATGCGTCTGCGCCTGTCGCGCCTGCGCCGTAGCCAGTTCCGCCTCTTCATTTTCCCGGGCGGCAATATGCCGGATCATCACCCGGATGTTGGTCAGATCATCGGGACGCGCCATCAGCAACCGCACCAGTCGCTGGGCGTTGGCATGTTCCTGCGCCTGATAATGACGATCCGGTTCGTCCCCGTCCATCAGCGCCTCTTCATCCGCAATGCTGGTGAGATAGGCCCGCACCGCATCCCCCAGTTCGACCCGCGCCGCACTCGACCGGGTCAGGGCAAGCTGTGCGGCCCGCGCGTCGATGCGGGTGAGGAGCAAAGCCTGCCTTTGCGCCATGTCGGCCCGTTGCGCAAATGTGCGGGTCGATCCCTGAAGATGGAAAATGGTGCCCAGCAACGCGCCCAGCCCAAGCGCCATGGTGACGGCGCCGACCAGAAAAAGGCCGCGAAATCCGATCAGAGTTCCCACGACGCCTCTCCCGCCTGGAGCCTGTTTTGACGGAAGAAGGCTAAAGCAAGCGGACCGGAGCGTCCCTTATACCAAAGGAGGATAAGGCGCTGGGTGAGGCCCGTGTTCACGCTCAGGTGCGCGATGACGACCATGGATGCAGAGCCGGAGGCGGATCACAATATCCCCCTTTGGCGCTTGCGAATCATTCTCATTCGCGGCATGGGCGACCCCGTGAAGGGGCTAAGCGACTTTTATCAACGGCAGCATCGCGGCCTGGTTCGCTATGCGCGCGCGGTCAGTTCCGATGAGTTCGGGGCGGAGGATCTGGTGCAGGAGGCCTGGATTCGTTGCCGGACGATCGAGAACCGGGAAAGCATCGTCGATCCCGGCCATCTCTTCCGCCGCGTGCTGCGCAACCTGGCGATCGATCGCAGCCGCAGCCTGGCGCGCGAACGGGCCCGTTCTCAGGGAGGCGATCCGGATTCTCTCCATTGGCAGGCCGCCGATGACAGGCCGTCGGCCGAACGGGTCGTCATCGCGCGCAGCGAACTGCACATATTGCGCGATGCGCTGGCGGCGCTGGACGATCGCACGCGCGTCGCATTCGAAATGCACCGATTTGAAGGCGCACGGTTGGAGGACATCGCCGCCGCGCTGGATATTTCCGTCACGCGTGCGCACGAACTGGTCGCCGCCGCCCTGCGGCATTGTCGTACCGCTTTGCGCCAATATCCCGATGCCCGGAGGTGATTGCTTTCCTTCGAGCGAAAAAAGCGGCTAGTTTAACGTCTGATGATCATGGCCAGGATCACAGGATAGGGATACGCATGGGCTCCGACAGGGAGGGTGAGCAATTCCCCGCTTTTCGGGATGATCCGGAAGAGCAGGCCGTGCTGTGGGCGATCAGCCTGCGCGAATATCCTGAAGACGCGACGCTGCAACAGCATTTCCGCGCCTGGCTGGATGCGGATGCCGGGCATCGGCGTGCCTGGGCGGAAATGCGCTATGTCTATGAACGCGTCGGAGACGTCGAACCGGCCTATGCCGCGCGGTCCGGCCGGGGGCAGGTGCGATGGCCCGCAGCGCGCGGCGCGGCCAGGGGGGCGCGCGCCTGGCGCAGCGTCACAATCATGGCCGGGTGCGCCCTGTGCCTTGGCCTGCTGCTGGCTCCTGCCGCCAGCCTGCGCTGGCAGGCCGATCACCGCAGCGGCGTCGCCGAGGTGCAGCAGGTGATGCTGGCGGACGGCAGCATGGTGCAATTGGCGCCGCAATCGGCGATCGCCGTCGATTATTCGGCCGGGCGGCGTGATATACGACTGCTGAAAGGCGAAGCCTTCTTCTCCGTCACCCCCAACCCGCAGCGGCCCTTCCGCGTGCTGGGCGCCCGAACGCGCGTGACGGTGCTTGGCACCGCCTTTGACGTGCGCGAGGCCGACGATGATGCGCAGGCGAGTTTCATAGGTGTCGAGCACGGCCGGGTGCGGGTCGCTTCAACCCATGGCGGGCGCACACTATTGACGGGCGGCCAGTCTGCGGCGGTGACATTGTCAGGCAAGATCAGCCAGCAGGCCATGCCGGCGGCTCAGGTCGCGGCATGGCGGGCGCGCCAGATCATCATCCAGGACGAACCCGTCACCGACGCGATCGAACGATTGCGCCCCTGGTTTGGCGGCATGATCGTGACGCGCGGCAAAGGGCTGGCGCAGCAACGGCTGACCGGCATATTCAACGCATCCGACCCGGTCGAAGCCCTGCGCGGCATGGCCCGCGCCTATGGCGGGCGTGTCACGGTGATAGGCGGCTGGCTGATCATCTATTCGCAGGATTGAACGGGTCGGGAAACCGACCAGAAAAAATTCACGCACCCACCGAAAAGCGGATCAGCCCAAACGTCTCTTGCACAAGGGGCGCGATTGCATCGCATTTGCATGTGCAGCGCAGCTGCATGTTTCGCGCCCTCAAAGGGAATGAAATTCGGGGGATAATATGCGTTTCGGACGGAAAGATCAGATTCTGGCGGCCATGTTGCTGGCAGGGGCGGCAACGGTGACGATTGCGCCATCGTCGGTAATGGCGCAATCGGCGGCGGCAGAGCGGCAATTCGACATCGGCGCGCAACCGCTGTCGACGGCCATCACCAGCTTTGGTCAGCAATCCGGGCTTCAGGTCAGCGCGCCGGCCGATCTTCTGTCCGGGCGCGCGTCGTCCAGCGTCAACGGCCGCATGTCGGCGCTGTCGGCGCTGGGTAAATTGCTGAGCGGCACGGGCCTGTCCTTCCGCCTGATGGGCAATACGGTGGTGCTGGAACGCGCGCCGGAAGTCAGCGAAGATGCGATTTCGCTTGGCCCCGTGCGGGTTGAAGCCAGCGGCAATGGCAGCGGCAGCGGCGCGATCGGCGGATTGCGGGCATCCAGCGATCCGGTCGTGACCGAAGGCACGCGCAGCTATGCCCCGCTCGCCACCAATGTCGGCAAGGCGGCGCAAAGCCTGCGCCAGATCCCCCAGTCGGTCACGGTCATCACCCGCCAGCGGCTGGAGGACCAGAATCTGATCAGCATCGAAGATGTGATGCTGCAAACGACCGGCGTGACGGTCGATCGCAACTGGCTGTCCTCCACCTATAACAGCCGCGGCCTGCCGATCAGCTTCGCCCGCTATGATGGCGGCGCGACCAGCTTTCGGGTGGACGGCATGTCGGACATCGACACCGCCATCTATGACAGCATTGCCCTGGTCCGCGGGGCGGACGGCCTGTTCGGCGCCGGCGAGGCGGGCGGCGTGCTCAACTTTTCCCGCAAGCGCGCGCTGGAAGACACGCAACTGCAACTCAACGCCTTTGGCGGCAGCTGGAACAATTATCGGCTGGAGGCTGACGCGACAGGGCCGCTGACCAGCGATGGTCGCGTGCGCGGCCGGGTGATCGGCGTGATCGACAATGGCCATGGCTTCCAGCGCTTCAAGCAGGATCGCCGCGCGCTGATCCACGGCCTGATCGAAGCCGATCTGACCCCGTCCACCCTGCTGGTCGCCGGCTTCACCCGTCAGGAGGACCAGAAGGACGGCTTCAACGTGTCGCTGCCGCGCTATCGCAACGGGGTCGACATCGGCCTGCCGCGCGATTTCAACATGGGGACGCCATGGAACGCGATCGAACGCGGCACCAGCGTCTTCTTCGGCCGGCTGGAACAGCGGATTGGCGATGACTGGACGGTCAAGCTGACCGCCAACCATATGCGCAACCGCGACAAGACCAATGCGGCGGAGATGGAAAATGCCGTCGATCCGATTGACGGATCGGGGGTCGACTGGTGGTATTTCCAGCAGGACAAGGCGACGAAGGAAACCACGGTCGACCTGAACACGCAGGGCAGTTTCGAACTGTTCGGACAGACCCATAATCTGATCCTGGGCGCCGACTATGTCCGTTATCAGCAGGTTTATCAGCAATTGTGGACCTATATCGGCGAAGGCGACATCTTCAATCCGGTCTATCCCGAAGAGCCGGCCTTCCCGCCGGCCTGGAGCTATCGCAACCGCCAGACGATCGAGCGGATGGGGCTTTACGGATCGCTGCGCATTCGTCCGGTCGAAAGCCTGTCGCTGATCGGCGGCGGCCGGCTGGCGTTCCGGGACAAGACCAGCAACTATAATCTGATCACCAACGCGCTGCGCAATCAGGTGAAGCAGGACAGCGTCTTCATCCCCTATGGCGCGGCCATCTGGGACGTCTACAAAGGCTTCAGCCTGTACGCCAGCATCGCCGAAATCTATCAGTCGCAGGCGCAATATAATAGCGGCCCACGCCCCGGCACGCCGCTCGATCCCGTCACCGGCCGCAATTATGAGGCAGGCGTGAAGGGCGAACTGGCCGACGGCAGGCTGACCGGCTCCATCGCCTGGTATCGGGTGAACAAGAAGGGTGCGGCGGTGTCCGATCCCGCAAATCCGCCGATCGGCGGAGACAATTGCTGCTATATCCGGGACGGCTATATCAAGAGCCAGGGGTTCGAAGTCGAACTGAACGGCGAGATCTTCCCCGGCCTGCAAGTCGCCTTCGGCTATACCTACAACAACAACGTCAACAAGCGGGACAGCGACGCCCGCTATTCGGAAACGACGCCCAAGCATCTGCTGAAGCTGTGGACCGACTATAAATTCCAGGGAGACGCGCTCAAGGGGCTGAGCCTTGGCGTGGGCGTCACGGCGCAGAGCAGCAATTTCCGGTCCGGCTGGGTGCAGGAACTCAATCCGGCAACCGGCCTGTATGACGGCGATTATTATGAATATCAGTTCCGCGTGAAGGGCTACGCCATCTGGTCGGCGCGCACGGGATATGATTTCAACGATCGCTTTTCGATCAGCGCCAATCTCAACAATATTTTCGACAAGACCTATTATGTGACCATCGACGGTCCGGGCTACGGCAATCTCTATGGCGATCCCCGGAACGTCATGGTCACGCTGCGCGGCAAATTCTGATGCAGCGGGCGGCGCGCATGGATGCCGGGTCATGAAGGACGGCTTTCGCCAATCCATGGCGTGGCTGCACACCTGGACCGGCCTGCTGGTCGGATGGGTGCTGTTCTTCGTCTTCGTGACCGGCACGTTCGGCTATGTGAACAGCGAAGTCAGTCGCTGGATGCGGCCCGAACTGCCATTGCAAAGCGCGCCGCCCGGCGCCCCGTCCCTGCTGCCCCCGGCCGAAACATGGCTGCGGGCGCAGGGGCAGGATGCCGAACGCTGGTACATCTTTTTCCCCGGTCGTCGCGGCGAGACGCAACTGGAGGCGGGGTGGCAGGCCTGGCCCAGACCGGGCGAGGATTATGGCGCCTTCACCCGCGCCGTCATCAACCCGGCGACCGGAGCGGAGGAGAAGGGCCGCATCCGCGAGACGGGCGGCGGCGACGAGCTTTACGCCATGCATTATGCGCTGCGCTACATGCCCTATGACTGGGGGATCCGCATTGTCGGCATTTGCGCCATGTTCATGCTGGTGGCGATCCTGAGCGGCATCGTCACCCACAAGAAGATCTTCAAGGATTTCTTCACCTTCCGCCCGGCCAAGGGGCAACGAAGCTGGCTCGACGCGCATAATTTGCTGAGCGTTACCGCCCTGCCCTTCCATCTGATGATCACCTGGTCGGGACTGATCTTCTTCCTCTACACCTATATGCCCTTGCCGATCGACACCCTCTATCCGCAAGGCCCGTCGCGCGACCGTTTCTACGAACAGCTTTACGGCCGGGAGGAAAGCGGGAAGGCGAAGGAAGCGACCGCCGCCAATGCGCCGCTGGCGCCGATGCTGGCGCAGGCGGAACGGGAATGGGGCGCAGGGAAGATTGCGCGCCTGACGGTGGAGCATCCCGGCCGCACGGATGCGAAGGTCGTGATCGCAGCGCATACGCTCACCAGGCTGAGCCGCAACGGACCCAATATGCGCTTCGACGGCGTCACCGGATCGCGCCTGCCTGATGAGGGCGACAAGGAAGCGGCATCGGCCGGCTTCTCTCTGGCGTTGCTGGCCATACATGAGGGGCATTTCGCCGGGCCGCTGCTGCGTGCGCTCTATATCCTGTCCGGGCTGGGCGGCGCGGCGATGATCGCCACCGGGCTGCTGCTCTGGTCGACCAAGCGCAAGGCGAAGCTGGCCAAGGCGGGCAGACTGCCCTTCGGCATCATTCTGGTCGACATATTGAACCTGGGCACGATCGTCGGCCTGCCGATTGGCGTCGCCGCCTATTTCTGGGCTAACCGGCTGATCCCGGCGGCGATGGAAGGACGCGCTGCGTGGGAAATCCATGCGCTGTTCCTGACCTGGGGGGCGACATTCCTCTATGCGATCTGGCGGCCCGCGCCCAGGGCGTGGGTGGAACTGATCAGCGCCGCCATCGCCGCCTTCGGCTTGATTCCGGTCGTCAATCTGCTGACCACCGACCGGCATCTGGGTGTCAGCCTGCCTGCGGGCGACTGGACGCTGGCCAGCATCGATCTGGGCGCGATCGGCATTGCCCTGCTGTTCGTCCATATGCGCCGCATCCTGATCCGCAAGCAGCGGGCGGCGGCAAGGCTGTCTCCTAAGCCCCGCGCCCGCAAGGCCGAGGTGGTTCCCGCATGAAAGCTGTCCTGCACATGATCCGAACCCTGCCCGTCGACTGGCCGCTGCTGTCGCGCATCATGGCCGCCGTGATCGGCGGCTATGTCCTGGCCAGTGCGCTGGCCTTGCTGGCGACGCTGGCCTTGCCATGGCTGGGCGTATCGACGGCGGATGCCCTGCACGCGGCGACGATGGCCAGCTTCCTTTTATACGCCGCCATCATCATGGCTGTCTTCCATGCCTCCAGTGCGACCCGGGCATGGCTGGGGCTGGTGGCGGTGGCCGCTCCTGCCGGACTGATCCTCTGGATCGTCCAGCCGGGAGCGGCATCATGACCGGGCCTCTTTGCGCACTGTCGGCCCTGCTGGCCTGCTTCGCCGGCTTTGCCGCGCTGGCCTTTGCGATGGACAAGCATCATCGCGACATGACCGGCGCGCTGCCAAAAGGGCGCAGGCTGACAGCGCACAAGGCGGCGGGATGGAGCGCGATCGGCCTGGCCGCGCTGCCGCTGATGCTGCGCTTCGGGCCGGGGGTGGGCCTGACCTTCTGGTTGGGGATGCTGACGCTCGCCGCCCTTCTCACCATCCTTGGCCTTACCTATCATCCCCGCCTGTTGCCGCGGGCTGGTCTTCTTGCTGCGCCGCTGTCGCTGTGCGTGGCGGTTCTTTCGGGAGTCTCCTAATGCTGCAAGCCGCACGTCGCCTGGACGAGGATATGACGAGCGGGACGACGCCCGTCGTTCCGTCTCCCGTCGTCACGCCACTCCAACCGTCGGACGGAGGCTATCGCGCCGGCGGCCATGGTCGGAGCCGGACGCTGGGCCTGTCGCTGACAATCGCCATCCATGTCATCGCGGCGGGACTGATGTTCGTCAAATGGCATAGCGAATATGTGAAGAAGCAGGCGGCGACGTTGAGCGTCTTTGATGTCGCCCCGCCTGCGCCACCGGCGGAAATGGTGGCGGACGAACCCCCGCCGCCCGAAATCATCCCGCCGCAACAGCAGCCGCAACAGCCCCAGCCAGAAGCGCCCAAGATCCAGATCCCGACGCCGGTGACGATCCCGACGCCGCCAGTGCGCCCCGCGCCGCCAACCCCGCCGGTCGACAAGACGCCGCCGCCCGAGGTGAAGCCGGCCGCCGCGCCCCCGCCGCCCGGCAACGCCAAGCCGACCTGGGAGGGACAGGTGCTGGGCGCGCTCAACAAGGTGCGCCGCTACCCACGCGACGCCCTGTTCCGCAAGCAGCAGGGCGTGCCCTATATCCGCTTCCTGATGGATCGGGAGGGCAAGGTTCTGACGGTGCGGCTGGAACGATCGTCCGGCATCGCGGCGCTGGATGCGGAGGCGGTCAGCCTGCCCAAACGGGCGCAACCCCTGCCCAAGCCCCCGGCCTCGGTTGAAGGCGACACCATTGAACTGGTCGTTCCGGTAGAGTTCTTCCTGCGATGAGCCTTGCCAATATCATGCTTGCCAGTCTGGCCGTGGCGGCCGGACCGATAGCTGACGAGCAGGAAACATCCACGCCCGCCGTGCAAAGGCCGCATCCTGCGGTGGTGCCGGCCGGCCCTGATCCGGTCTACCCGGCCGATTTCTACGCGCCCTTCCAGCCCCAGACCGCGCTCGACATGCTGGAGCGGACGCCGGGCTTTCTGCTGACCGAAGGGTCCAGCCTGCGCGGCTTTGGCGGGGCGGCGGGCAATGTCCTGATCGATGGCCAGCGCCCCACGGTGAAGGCCGGCGGCATCAGCCAGGTGCTGCGACGGATCAGCGCATCGCGGGTGGAGCGCATCCTGTTGCTGCGCGGCGCGGACGCGGCCGAGGCGCAGGGACAGACTCTGGTCGCCAATGTCGTGCTGCGCGCCGATGCCGGCGGGTCCGGCAATGCGGCGCTGACGCTGAACCATACCGCCGATGGCCGCATCTCTCCATCCGCGCAGATCAGCCATGCCCGCCGCATCGCCGGCTGGCAGACCAATGTCGAGCTGTCGGGCGAAGTGGTGCGCTATCCCACCGACGGCCTCTATCTGGATCGCGATGCGGCGGGGGCGATCGCCCAGACGCGTTTCGAACGGATCAAGGGCAAGGCGCCCGAACTGGGGCTGGCGGCATCCGCATCCGGCGCGGTTGCGGGCGGCGCGCTGACCGTCAATCTGCGGCTGAACAAGGATGGCTATCAGTCCGATCGCAGCATCGACATTTTTGCCGGCGTGCGCGCAGGGACGCCCCAATCCGTTCGCACCATCGCCTATGAGGAGAAGGGAAAGAGCGGCGAACTGGGCCTGGACTGGACCCGCACGCTGGGGAAAGGATGGACGACCAAGCTGGTCGGCCTGGCCCGGCTGGAGGACGGCACGACCGACGAACATTATGCCGAGCCGGGATATGAGGGCGTTTCGGCCCTGAAGCAGAAGCCGCTGGAACTGGTGGGCCGCACCACGCTGACGCGCGAGGGCGATCATGCCGTCCGCCCCGAACTGGGCGTGGAAATCGCCTATAATCGTCTGTCCAGCCGGCTCGACTATGCGGAGGATGTCGGCAACGGCCTGTCGCCGGTCACGCTCGCCAATGCGGACACGCGCGTATCGGAACTGCGCGGGGAAGCCTTCGCCAACCTGACGGTCAGGGTCGCGCGCAGGCTCAATGTGGAAAGCGGCATGGCGTTCGAAATGTCGCGCATTCGCGTGACCGGCGATTTCCCCAACGAACAGAGCCTGTCCTACTGGAAGCCCTCGGCCGCGCTGGTCTGGTCGCCATCGGGCAGGACACAAATAAGAGTGGGTGCGCGCCGCACCGTGGACCAGCTGGATTTCGGCGATTTTGCAGCATCGGTCAATCAGGCGGACGGGCGACCGCTGGGCGGCAACGCCGGCCTGCGCCCGGCCCGCGTGACGCGCGCGCTGGCGCGGATCGATCATCGCTGGGGACAGGGCGGCGCCATCGCTGTCGAGGCCTATCATCAATGGCATCAGGGACTGCTGGGCTATCTGCTGCTGCCATCGGGCGACGAGGCGCTGGGGACCATCGGCAACGCGCGGCAATGGAGCGTTTCCGGTCAGGCGACATTGCCGCTGGACGCGGCCATTCGCGGCGCACGCCTGACGCTGGACGGCACGTTGCGCGGATCGCGGCTGCGCGATCGAGTGACCGGGCGCATCCGCACCATGGATGATATTCCGTCCCGCAGCCTGACCGCCGAGTTCCGCCATGACGTGCCGGCGCTGCGATCATCCTGGGGCGTCACCTATACGGCGGCGGAGCGGGGCCATGTCTATTATATCAGCGAACGCCTGACCTGGCGCGACGACGCCCTGTGGGGCGCTTATGTCGAAACCACGGCGCTGGCCGGGTTCAAGACCACGCTGAAGGCCAGTGCGATCAACGGACAGGATACGCACCGCCTGCGCCGCTTCTACACCCCCAGCCGGGCGGGCATGGCGTCCGGTCAGGAGCAACGCGATCAATGGCAGGGCGCCATCCTGTCGCTGACGCTGGCGCGGGCCTTGTGAAGCGGCAACGCCGCTGGCGGCGCGGATATTCCGATCACCCGGAACCGGCGATAAAGCGACAAAAGCACCGCAAAATGGGTGCGAAATTGTCGCTTTATGTCGCTTTATCGTGGCCGTCCGGGCGAACCTGCGCTGTTTTGTGCCGACGATCGAAAGAGCCGATGGCAGGTTAGGAGAGACGGCCCCTGTAGGACAGACAGGCGGCTGTCACATATCCGCCGGCCTGTCCCGGATGACGTCAAGACACGCCTAGAGCATCGCGCTTTAAATAAGAACCGTTCGGCCCTTCGACTTCGCTCAGGAGAGCCTGTCGAAGCCCCGTCTTGTTCTTCAAGAAGTACGGCCCCCTTCGACGCCGCCTGCGGAGTCGCTCAGGACAGGCTTCGACAGGCTCAGGGCGAACGGATACAGAAGCGATCTCGATTTCACGCTCGACGCTCTAGATTCCGGACGAGGCCTGTCCTTTGTCCACCCTGGCGAAGCTCGCATCGAATGCGGCGGGAACGGACCGCTTGCCATCTGTCAGGCCCGCCTTCCGGAAACGGGCGGTGATCGCCTGTTCATGCGCGATGATCCCGTCGTCGATCGGCTGCGACACACGATTGTTGCGGTCGAAGCTGGCGCGGGCAATGTCGAGAGGCAGGCCGGTCTCCTTGGCCAGCACCTGCGCAAACTGGTCAGGATGCGCCCGCGCCCAGGCGACGGCCTTCGCCTCCCGTTGGAGGAAATCGGCCAGCAACGCGCGCTTCGGTTCGATCGAGTCGGCATTGGCGATGTCGATATAGAGGGGCAGGCCATAATCCCTGGCATCGACGACGGCGCGTGCGCCTTCCTTGATCGCGACATTGGTGTAGGGCGTCCAGGTCGCCCATGCGTCGATCGCTCCGCTGTCGAACGCGGCCTTGGCGTCGCCCGGCGGCAGGAAGGTGACGCGCACCTTGTCGGCCGGGATGTTCGCCCGCTCCAGCGCCTGCAACAACAGGTGATGGCCGATCGAACCGCGTGTCGTGGCGATGGATTTGCCGACCAGTTGCTGCGTGCTGCGGATCGGCGATCCGGTCTTGACCAGTATGGCCAAAGCTTCCGGCGCCTGATTGACGGGCGCCTGCACGGCGATCGCCTTGACCGGGCTACCGCTTTGATAGGCGAAGATGAACGGCGCATCGGCCGCCAGCCCCAGATCGGCCGCGCCGCCGCCCACGGCCTCCAGCAGCGGCTGGGCCGCCGGAAATTCCGACCACTCGACCGTATAGGGAGCGCCCTTGAGCGCGCCGGAGGCGAGCATCATCGCCCGCACCTGCCCCTTTTGATTGGCGACGCGCAGGATAGTGTCGTCACCGCGTTTAAAGGTCGCGGCGGCAAGGCCAAGGCCCGCCACCGCAACAAGGGTCGCCGACAGGAGGGCGACTGTCTTCTTCGACATGGATCAGCCCGCCAGTGCGAGGCCGGCCGCGTCACGATCGGCGACCTTGCGACGCACGATCGGCAGCAATTCACGGCCGTAAAGGATGGAATCGCCCAGCGGATCGAAACCGCGGATCAGGAAATGGTCGATGCCGACGTCATAATAGTCGAGCATGGCGTCGGCCACCTGTTCAGGCGTGCCGACCAGACCCGTGCTGTTGCCGGCCGCGCCGGTCAGCGCCGCAACGCCGGTCCAGAGGCGCGTATCGCGCCGGTTGCTGCTGGCGGTGTCGAGCAGGCGCAGCGACCCGGCATTGGGCGGGCGGTGGCCGCTGATCGGCAGGCCGGCGGCGACGCGATTGTCGCGCACCTGCTCCTCGATTTCCGCCGCGCGCTTCCACGCCGCTTCTTCGGTATCGGCGATCACCGGCCGCAGGGACAGGGAGAAGCCCGGATCGCGGCCATGGCGCGCCGCCGATTTGCGCACCGCGCGCACCGTATCGCGCACCGCCTCCAGCGTTTCCCCCCATAGCGCATAGACATCGGCATGGCGGCCGGCGACTTCGATCGCCTCATCCGACGACCCGCCAAAGAAGACCGGCAGATTGTCGGGCTTGATCGCGCTATAGGCCTGGCGAATGTCGTAGAACTTGCCCTGATGGTCGAATGGCGTCACCGCGGTCCATTCCTGTCGCAGGATCGTCAGATATTCGTCCGTGCGGGCATAGCGTTCGGCCTTGACCGTGCGGGTATCGCCGTCGCGCGCCATTTCCTCATCCGCGCCGCCGGTGATGATGTGCACCGCAACCCGGCCATTGGACAGCTGGTCCAGCGTGGCAAGCTGCCGCGCGGCCACCGTGGGCTGGGTGAAGCCGGGCCGGTGCGCGACCAGAAAGCCCAGCTTCGTCGTGATGGCGGCGGCATGGGCCGCGACGATCTGGCTTTCGGGACTGTTCGATCCGAAGGGGATGAGGACGCGGTCGAACCCGCCCTCTTCCTGCGCCTTGGCCGCTGCGTTCACATAATCGGTGTCGAGCGCACGGCTGCGCACCGCCGATTGGGTTTCGGACCCGTTGTTGAAGCCGATATAGCCGATGAATTTGACGCTCATGGGAACTCTCCTGCTATGCTCAGATGACGAAAAAGCCGTGGGTGCCGTCGCGCTCCAGCTGGGCGACGAGGCCATATTCCCAGTCGAGATAGGCCTGCATCGCCGCCGCCTTATTGTCGGTGCCTTCATAGGGCCGTTTGTAGCGCCCCTCCGGCCCGCGGGGGGGCGGCGCGCCGTCCTTGCCTGTTTCCAGAGCGGCGGCGGACCAATCGACATCGAGGATCGACACATCCCATCCCAGTTGCGCCAGCCAGGACGCGGTCATGTCCGCGCGCGGCCCGACCGTGTCGGTCACGACGATGCGCGCGCCGCGCACCGGCGCATTATGATCGGTCTCCTGCACCAGCTGGCCACCCTGCGCGTTGCGGAAGCCGGGCAGATGACCGCTTTCATATTCGCGCGGCTGGCGCACGTCGTAGAGATAGAGGGTGCGGGCGCTGTCCGCCCGGAACGCCTCCAGTTCGTCCCAGCCGATCCGCTTCACGCCAGCCCGATAGGCGACGTCGCGGGCATAGGCGCGCGCCTCGTCCGCCGACAGGTCGTCCACTTCCGGCGCGACGCGGGTCTGGCCGGTTTCCAGATCCTGCCCGGCCAGCGTCCAGCCGATCGTGCCGTTGCGCAGCGCGAACACCTTGTTCGGCACGCCGGCATTGACCAGCGACTGGGCGCCGATGATCGAACGGGTGCGGCCGGCGCAATTGACGATGATCGTGGTGTCGGGATCAGGCGCCACGGTGCGCGCATGCAGCACCAGTTCGGCGCCAGGCACGCTGGTTCCGGTCGGGATGCTCATCGTATTATATTCGTCGTAGCGGCGGGCATCGACGATGCGGATGTCCGCCTTTTCACGGATCAGCGCCTGCACCTCTTCGGCGGCCAGGCTGGGCGTGTGGCGGCGATGTTCGACCAGTTCGCCAAACGCCTTGCTATAGCTGTTGACGTCTTCGAACAGTTCATAGCCCGCATCGCGCCAGGCCGACAGGCCGCCGTCCAGTTCGCGCACATCGCTGTAGCCCAGTGCTTCCAGACGCACCGCAGCCTTGTGCGCCAGCCCTTCGCCATTGTCATAGACGATGATCGGCGTGGCGAGGCGCGGAATGCGCCAGCGCGCTTCCTCCTCAATGCGCCGCAGCGGAATCTGCGCCGCGAACAGCGGATGGCCCTGCGCAAATTCATGTTCTTCGCGCACATCGATGACGGCGATTTCGCTGCCGATCAGCAGGGCGTGGCGAATATCCTGCGGGGTGGCTGCCAAAGTGCGTTCACCTATGCGGTCGAGTGTGTCGGTGCTCATGCGCTTTTCGATCTGTCCCAAAGGTTGGGGATCACGCCATTGGCGTAACCCGAAATGAAGCTTTTTGGCGTGCCGTCGGTGGCGTAGGTCGCCCGTTCGACCGCGCCGATATTCGCGCCATAGACATGGATGCTGATGGAGGGCCGGTCGGCCAGGCCATTGGTGACGCGGTGAATGTCGCCCACGCGCGGGGAGACGGCGTCCACCTCCCCCTCGCGCAGCCATTCCTCGCCTGCCGCGACCAGCCCGCCGGTCGGCAGGCGGCGGAAGCGCTCCACCTTTTCAACGCCGCGCAGCACGCCCACCAGGCCCCAGACGCTGTGATCATGGATCGGCGTCGCCTGTCCCGGTCCCCAGACGAAGCTGACGATGCTGAAGCGTTCGCGGCTGTCGCAATGGAGCAGATATTGCTGGTAGCGGTCCGGGTTGGGCCGGGCGAATTCTGCGGGCAACCAGTCGTCGGCGGCGATGAGCCGGGCGAGCAGCGACCGGCCGCTTTCCAATATCGCCTGTTCATCGCGCGTCGCCGCCAGCAGATCGGCAAAGGCGGTGACGAAACCGCGCAGCCGACCGATATTGACGGGCGCATCGACGGGCCGCTCCAAGGTCGCGAGGCCGCTCATTCGGCCGCCACCGCGAAAGGCACGACGCCTTCGCCATGATCGTCGCCGCCAAGGTGCGACAGCAGTTTTTCGCGCAGGCGACCGGCGAAGCTGGCGCGTTCGCCGCGCGGCGCCGTGATGCGCTCCTCCGCGACGATACGCCCCTTGTCCAGCACCAGCACCCGGTCGGCCAGTGCGATCGCTTCCTCCACATCATGGGTGACGATCAGCACGGCGGGCTTGTGCGTGCGCCAGAGCGACAGCACCAGATCATGCATGCGATAGCGCGTCAGCGCATCAAGCGCGGCGAACGGCTCGTCCAGCAGCAGCAATTCGGGTTCGCGGACCAGCGCCCGGGCCAGCGCCGCGCGCTGCGCCTCGCCACCCGACAGGGTCAGCGGCCAGGCGTCGATGCGGTGGCCCAGCCCGACTTCGCGCAGCGCCCCTTCAGCCCGTGCGCGAACGTCGCCCTTCAGGCCCAGCGACACATTTTTCCAGACCGGCTTCCAGGGGAGCAGACGCGCATCCTGAAACACGACGGCGCGCGAGTCGGGTACATCCACATCCTGCCCGCGCACTTCGTCCAGCCCGGCGAGCGTGCGCAACAAGGTGGTCTTGCCTGATCCCGACCGGCCCAGCAGGGCGATGAACTCGCCCGGCGCAATGTCGAGGTCGAGGCCGTCGATGATGGTGTTGGCGCCAAAGCGGCGGGTAAAGCCGCGCAGCCGCACGACGGGTTCCGGGTGGGGAAGATGGACGGCAGAGTCCACCGTAGAGAAACCGAGGCGAGCGTCCATGCTTATTGCTCCACTATGCTGGGGCGCCAGATCAGGGCGCGGGCTTCGACGGTGCGGACCAGCCAGTCGGCGCCAAGGCCGAGGATGGCGTAGACCATCAGGCAGACGACGATGATGTCGGTCCGCATGAAATCGCGGGCGTTGTTGATAAGGTAGCCAAGGCCGGCCGAGGCGTTGATCTGCTCCGCCACCACCAGCACCAGGATCGACACCGACAAAGCGTAGCGCAGGCCGACCAGCAGGGACGGCAAGGCGGATGGCAGCACGACATGCCATATCTGCTCCCACCGGCTGAGGCCGAAGCTCTTGGCCGCGTCCAGCAGGCGCAGGTCCACGCTGCGGATGCCGCTGTAGAGGTTGAGATAGACCGGGAAGATGGTGGCGAATGCGATCAGGGCGACCTTGGGCGTTTCGCCGATGCCGAACCACACGATGAACAGCGGCGTCAGCGCCAGCGCGGGAATGGTGCGCTTGATCTGCATCAGCGGATCGACCGCCATTTCGCCGGCGCGCGACAGGCCGGCCACCAGACCCAGCGCCAGCCCCAGCCCGACCCCGATCAGCAGGCCGGCGGCGACACGGGCGAAGGACACCAGCAGATTGGACGGCAATTCGCCCGACAGGACCATTTCGAACAGGGTGCCGAGCACGGCGGACGGCGCGGCCAAAGTGCGTTCGGGGATCAGGCCGATGCGCGACCCGGCTTCCCAAAGCAACAGCAGCGCAACCGGCGAAAGCCAGCGCCCGCCAAAACGCGAGAGGGAGAAGCGACGCGGCGCGGCGGCCGATCGGCCCCGCCCTGCTGTTGATAGGTTATGGATCGTCAAAACCGCCATGTCCGGGCCTTTTGTGAAGTCCCGACAAGCCCAACATGAATTGTCTACCTATTCAATTAAGTTTTTCTGCGTCGACCTATCAGCGTTGATCATAGGTCGCATTTCACCGCCGATATGGGGCGGAACAGCGCCGAAAATGGCGGTTTCCAGCGCGTCGATCGTTCAGCCCAAGTTTTTCCTTCGCCGCCCAAATCTCTACTATTTTGATTGATATATAAGCATCGGCGATAAGCATATGCTCCGTTCCCGACACCGGATCGGCCTTTCCCCTATTTATGAAGAGGTTCGCTCGTGCCGGTCAATTTGCCGACCAATTTGCTCCGCAGCTTCGTCGCGATCGTCGACACCGGATCGATGCTCAATGCGTCGGAACAGGTGTTCGTGACCCAGTCCGCGCTCAGCCTGCAAATCAAGCGACTGGAGGAACTGGTGCAGCAGACTTTGTTCCTGCGCGAAGGGCGTCGCCTAATCCTGACGGCGGCGGGCGATGTGCTGCTGGATTATGCGCGGCGGGTGCTGTTGCTGCACGACGAAGCGGTGGCGGCGGTCAGCGCCGGGCGGTTCGCCGGGCCGGCGCGCATCGGCATGGTGCAGGATTTCGCCGACACATTGCTGAGCGGCCTGCTGTCGCGCTTTGCCGAATTGCATCCCGACGCGCAAATCTATGCGCGGGTTGCCGGCACCGCCGAATTGCAGACGCTGCTGGAGCGGCGCGAACTCGACATAGTGCTGGGCTTCGCTGCGCCCAATGACGCCCATGCCGTCACTGTCGCGCCGATGAGCTGGTATGGCGATACGGCGCTGGCCGATCGCCCTGTCATTCCGCTGGCCGTGCTGGAGGAGCCATGCCGTTTCCGCGAAGCGGCGATCCGGGGGCTGGAGGATGCCGGCCTGCAATGGCGGATCGCGGTGGAAACGCCCAATCTGGCGACGCTCAAGGCGGCCGTGGGCGCCGGGCTGGGCATCACCTGCCGCACGCACCTGTTCCTGGATGAAGCGCAGGCGCTGGAACATGAACGCCTGCCCCAGCTACCGCGCGTCGCGGCCATCCTGCGCGCGGGCGACAAGCTGGACAAGGCCGCCAGCCGTCTGGCCGAACTGGCGCTGGAAACCGTGCAGGCATTATAACCTGATATGGCGGGCGCACCCGACGCCCGACTCTCATTAGAGCATAATCCGATCATTCTGAATCGGATTATGCTCTATTTCTCTTTTGTTTTCCGCATTTTCCGAGCCAGCAGATGATGCCATCTGCTTCGAAAATGCTCTAATAACCTCGCGCCGGATCGACGATGTCGCTCGGTGCCTCGCCCCGCACGAAGCGGGAAATATCGTCCCGCACCTTTTCCAGCAGTCGATGGCGCACCAGCGTATGATTGCTGGAAATATGCGGCGTCAGGCGGATGCGCGGATGGGTGTAGAGCGCATGCCCCTCCGGCAGCGGTTCAGGATCGGTTACGTCCAGCGTGGCGAAGCCCGGCCCGTCTTCCCGGTCCAGCGCCTGCATCAGCGCCGCCTGATCGATCACCGATCCGCGCGCGACGTTGATGATGTGCGCGCCCGGCTTCACCTTGCGTAACAATGCGTCATTGAACAGGTGGCGGGTCTCCGGCGTAGCCGGCACGGCGATCACGATATGGTCGGATCGCGCCACCAGCGCTTCGACATCGCGCACATGTTCGACCCCGCTGACGCCCGACTGCGCGCCGGACCGGCGCAGGCCCATAACCTGCGCACCCAGCGCCAGCCCGCGCCGCGCCACTTCCTGCCCGATCGCACCCAGCCCGACGATGCCGATCGTGGTGCCCGACACCCGGCCCAGCGGCACATTGATCCACTGCGCCCGCGACCGCACCGTCACCGCCTCCAGATTCTTGGCATGGGCATAGATGGCGGCGATCACATAATCGGCAATCTCATCCGCCGCGACCCCCCGGCCGCAGGTGACGAGCGGCGCATCGAGCAGCCATTGCGGATAGAAATCGATCCCGGCCGACGCGCTGTAGACCCATTTCAGGCGCCCCGGCCAAGCCGGCGGACGCTTTGCTGCGGGCTGGCGCCATGCGGGGGAGGGACGGATCAACAGCATGTCCGCCTCGGCCGCCGCCGCCCAGGGTTCTTCATCGGCCACATCGATCAGGATCGGCGCGGCAGGATGCTGGCCCAGCCCGCGATTAAAGTCCGCGTCCAGCTGGCTGGCGATAATCAGGCTCATGTCAGTTCCCAAGCGCCGCCCGCCCGGCGGCGATCAATATGGTGTCGGTCTGCGGCGAATGGATGCGGCTGCACAGCACATCGCGATAATGGCGCTCCAGCGGATTCTTGCGGCTGATGCCCGGATTGCCGGTCAACTCCAGACCGATCTCGACTGCGCGGATCGCATTGGCGGTGGTCAGATATTTGATAGTATTGACTTCCACCGCGCTCGGCAAATCGCCCGCATCGTGCCGGGCCGCCGCGTCGCGGATCAATGTGCGGTTGACCTGCAACAGCGCCTCGATCTCACCGAACTTTTCCTGCACGCGCGGCAATGTGGCCAGCGACGCGCCCAGATTGGTCGGCACCCGATCGTTAAGATAGGCGCGCAGCCAGTCGCGCGCGGCCCGCGCCACGCCATCATAGATGGTGGAAATGGACAGCGCGTTCCAGATGGCCAGGCTCGGGTCGCCCGCGCCCGTCGCCCATTGGTCGGGTCGGCGAATGTCGACCGCATGGTCCAGCGGCGTCGGCGTATCGGTGAAATGCACCGCATGGCTGACCGTCGCGCGCATGCCCAGATGGTCCCATACCGGCTCTATGTCGATGCCCGCACCGTCGGCGCGCACCAGGAAATTGCCGACGCGCGGCTCCGCTTCATCCGTCTTCGCCCAGACGGAAAACCAGTCCAGCCCGGTCGATCCGGTGGAATAGATTTTGGTGCCGGTCAGCGCCCAGCCATCGGCCGTGCGCCGCGCCACCGTCGCCGGCAGGCCGCCGCGCACCGGGGTGCCCAGTTCCGGTTCCACCCGCAATCCGCCAATCAGGCCCCGGCCCGCCACCGCTTCGCGCGCCAGCCGTTCGTAAATGGACTGCGGCCAGTTGCGCGCCCGCGCCGGCGTGGCGTGATAATGATAGGTCATGAACAGGATCAGCGCTGTCGAAGGCTCCCCCTTCGCCACCGCGCCGAGAACGCGGATGGCTTCGGACAGCGACGCGCCCCGCCCGCCCAGATCGCGCGACACGGTCAGGCCGATCAGCCCTTCCTTTGCCAGCAGATCGAAATTGGCGCGGGGGAATGCGCCGCTGCGGTCATATTGCTCCGCCGTTTCGGCCAGCTGCCGCGTGATGCGGTCCAGCAGGTCGGCGCTGACGGGCGAAGGCAGGGACGGCGTTGCGGCGTCGCGGGACAGTGGCTGGCTGGCCATAGATTTCAGCCTCTCTTGGTGATCTGGGAATTGAAACGGTCGTCCCACAATGGCCGCACATCGACCGCCTTGGGGATCAGCTTCTGTTCGAAGAAAAGGTCGGCGACGCGCTGCTGCGACGCGATCGCCTCCGCCGTGACCGGCCGCAATTCATAGCTCGCGCTCTTGCGGCGGAACTGGTCGCGCACATACTCGCGCGGCACGCCAATATCCTGGGCGATGATGTCCGCCCATTCCGCCTGATGCGCGGCCGCCCAGCCATAGGCTTTTTGCAGCAACCCCAGATAGTCGCCGATGATCCGCGTCTTTTCCGGATCGGCCAGCGCGTCGACATGGGCGGACACCAGATAATTGCCCGATAATATGCCATAGGCGGTCTTGAGGATGCGCGCGCCCTCGGTCGCGACCGCGCGCTGGATCGGAAAGCCGTAAATTGCCCAGCCATCCAGCGCCCCTTGGGAAAAGGCCGCCGCGCCATCCGACACGCCCATCGCCACCGGCTTGATGTCGTCCCATGTCAGGCCGACCTCCTCCAGCATGCGGATGAGGAAATATTGCGATGTCGTCGCGCGGACATAGCCGACGCGCTTGCCCTTGAGGTCCGCGATGGATTTCGCCGTAGAGCCTTTGGGCACCAGCACGACCTGATTGTTGACGTCGCCATGCGTCACCGCAATCTGGCGAAAGCTCTGGATGGTGGACGCTGCCGCAAAGATCGGCGGAATCTCGCTCATCCCGCCAAAATCGAGCGAACCGCCATTCAGCGCCTCGATCACCAGATGACCAGACTGAAACTCGCTATAGGCGAGATCGAACCCTTCGGGCCGGATGCCTGCCGCCTTGAACAACAGCCGCGCATCCCCTTCCCCCTTGCCGGTGATCGACAGGCGCAAAGTCGGGCGGCCGCCTTTGGTCGCGCCACAGGCGGACAGAAATAAAGTGCTCGCTGCACATCCGGCCAGAACGGCGCGTCGTGAAACAGCCTCAGCGCCCATGTGCGCCGTCACGGGATGCCGCCGACGCTGACGCGCGTTCGAACAATATGACGTTGGGATCGCGCAGAAATTCGCGGCGCGCCGCATCATGCAGGGCGCGCCAGCGCTGGAGGGCAGACAGCAACAGACTCATTTCCGACCTTTCGGAGCGTTAAATGGCCTCTTTATCTATTCATGAAGTAGAGATATGTCTCACAAGCAATGCTCCATCATCCATTAGAAAAGCTTGATCCATGCTGATCGCCCGCCATGTCGCCATCATAGGCGGCGGATTCAGCGGCACGTTGCTGGCCATCAACCTGCTGCGGCACGGCTCGCAACGGGTGACGCTGGTCGAACGCCGGTCCGATCGCCTTGGCCGCGGCCTTGCTTATGGCGCGGCGCATGCCGATCATCTGCTCAATGTCCGCGCCGCCAATATGAGCGCCTTTCCCGACCAGCCGGATCATTTCGCAACATGGCTCAGGAACCGGGGCATGGGCGCGGACACCAGTTTCGCCACGCGGCGCGTCTATGGCGACTATCTGTGCGCCTTGCTGGAGGACATGCAGCGCGCCGCGCCGGGCCGCTTCAGCGTGATCGCGGATGAAGCGGTCGATCTGACGCTCCATGCCGACGGTGCGCGCGTGACCCTGGCGTCCGGGCGCTTCATCGATGCAGACGTCGCAACGATCGCGCCCGGCAATCTGCCCCCGCACCGGCTCGCCGCCTTCGCCACTGTCGACAGCGACGCCTATGTCAACGATCCCTGGAGCCGCGATCTGGCGGCGGGGCTTAGCCGGCGGGACCGGGTGATGCTGCTCGGCACCGGCCTTACCGCCGTCGATTCGATCCTCAGCCTCGTCAATGCCGGCTTTGCCGGTTCGATCCTGGCCTTGTCCCGTCGCGGTCTGGCCCCGCACGCCCATGCGCCCGCAGACGCCTTCACGCCCACGCGCGAAAAGCCGTCGGGACCTCTTTCAACTTTGCTCCATCAGGTCAGGGATCGCGCCGTTCAGGTTGGCTGGCGCAATGCAGTCGATGAATTGCGTCCCTTCACGCAAAATATGTGGCGCGCCGCCTCTCACGCGCAGCGGGAGCGGTTCCTGCGTCACCTGCGCCCCTATTGGGACGTTCACCGGCATCGAATCGCCCCGCCCGTGGCCGCGCGCCTGGATGCGCTGCGGGCCGAAGGGCGGCTCTCCATCCTCGCCGCCAAAGTGCTGGACGCCACGCCAACCAATAACGCGCTGGCCGTGACGATCCGTCGCCGTGGCGCGAATCAGGGAGAAAGCATGCAGGCAGCGCGCGTCGTCAACTGCACCGGCCCGCTGGGCGATTTGCGCCGCGCCGGCGACCCGTTGCTGCGCGCACTGGCGGACAGAGGCGACATCCGCGCCGACGCGCTGGCGATCGGCATCGACGTCGATCAGCAGGGCCGCGCTTTGGCGCAGCACGGAAGCGCGCAGGACCGACTGCTCGTGGTCGGGCCGATGACGCGCGGCGCGCATTGGGAAATCGTCGCCGTGCCCGACATCAGGCGACAGGTCTGGACCCTCGCCCGCCAGATCACCGGCGCACACTGGGTCGAGGCGGAGGGGCTATAAAACTTGGTTTAGAGCGTCGCGCTTTGAGTATGATCCGTTCGCCCTGAGCCTGTCGAAGGGCTGTACTTTTCTTAGCGTGTTCAAGGCAAAATGCAGGGCTTCGACAAGCTCAGCCCGAACGGAGGTTGGGTGATACAGGTTTCACGCACGAGGCTCTAAGCCCATAGCTGGCACATCTGGCAGGGAATCAGGCAAAACAAAACGCAAAGCCACAAAATGGCGTCGCCAAGGCAGACCCTTTCCCTATGCCCCCCAATAGACTGTTCGCACTGCGGAAAAAGGCGCAAAAGCCATTGTCATGCCGGCGACTCTGGCGATGCTCCTCCCATGACCGAAAGCCCCCCTGCCCAGCCCTTCGACTTCACGCCCGTCCATGATGAAATGGCGCGGCTGAATTTCGTCGGCGCGCTCAAGAAATATGTCAATTTCACCGTCGAGGCCGCCTTTCAGGATCGGTTCGACAAGGAAATCGCACCGGCCCATGCCCGCGCGCATGGCCAGCCGCCCGCCAACCGGAAGGAAGCCGGTGCGGCGAGCGCGGCCGATCCGCTGTTCCAGCTTTGGGCATCGCTGACCTGGCACAGCCAGAATATGATGTGGGACACCGTCCAGCAGACCACCGACCGGATCATCGACGATCGCGTCGCCACCTTCCGCGCGATCCGCGACCGGCCCGCAAGCGGGGCAGTCTGCACCTGAACGATCGACTGGTGGTCAAGGCGCCGGTCAAGACCACGGAAATCCATCGCCAGCCGGGGGGCTACTGGCGTGAACGGCGACCCGACGATATCGAGGCGGGGCTGGTCTATACCGGCACGGTCGAAATGTATCGCGCGGCCAAGGGCATGTCGGCCGGCAAGTCGGCGACCAAGGACACGCTGGGGCAGTTCGTGGCGCAGGTCGCGGCCCGGCGCGCGCCTGACCTTGTCCCCACCGCCATCCTCGACATGGGCTGCGGCACGGCGGAACAGACCCATGCCTATAAGCGGCTCTGGCCCGATGCCGACGTTCACGGGCTGGACTGCGCCCGCCCCTTCGTCCGCTACGCCCATGGCGCGGCGGAAAGCGCGGGCCTCGCCATTCATTTCCACGAACTGGATGCCGCCGAAACCGACTTTCCCGACGCAAGTTTCGACTTCATCACATCGATCATCATGTTCCACGAAACGTCCGCCGCGCAGGTGCCCCGCATCCTCAAGGAATGCTGGCGGCTACTGAAGCCGGGCGGTCTGGTGCTGCACCTCGACGTGCCCTATCACGCCCACCGTATCCCGCTGGCCAAACAGGTCACGAACGACTGGCAGGTGCGGCATAATGGCGAACCCTTCTGGACCGGCTTTGTCGATCTCGACATGCAGGCCGAACTGGAAAAGGCCGGTTTCGATCCGCAGACCGCCTTTGCCGATTATGAAGCGGTCGGCCCGGCCGCCTATTTCTTCTTCGGAGGGCGCAAGCCGTGATGACGACGCAAGACCCGCAAGCCGATGCCGACACCGGCCTGCCGACAGGCCCGGCGGCGGCCGACCGCCATGTCACCTTCCTGCCCGATCCGGTGGTCGACAATCTGCTGCGCGCCGTCGTCACGCTGACGATGGAATTGTCCGTCACCCGCGAGCGGCTGAAATCACTGGAGCAGGTGCTGGACAATCAGGGGCTGCATGTGTCGTCTGGCATAGAGACGCTGGCGCCGGACGCCGAAGACGACAACGCCCGCCGCGTGGAGCGGGAAAGGCTGATCCAGTCCATCCTCGCGCCGATCGTCGGGGGGCTGACCGGCAAGAGCTGAGACCCGCTCTACATCGCGATACCAAACGGGGCCGGTGCGCAAGCGCTGGCCCCTTTTGCCATGTGCGCCGCCGGCACTATCCGCCACGCGAACATTCATCACCCGATATTTGCCACCCCCTGTCGCTTCGCGGAGCCATGGCTGACGGACTGAACGGCCCGCCGTCCAGCCTCTCGATCAACGCCAGCCAGGGATGTTCCGCCTCATGCCCCTCACCCGTACCATCGGTTCCTATGTCACCTATCCTCTGGGCCATCCCGATCAGGCGATCGACTGGGAGGATTTCATCGTCACCCGCAACCCGGACGGATCGCGCACCGCGATGAGCCTGTCGCGCTTTCCCGGCTGCGCGATCGTGCGGCATGTGACCCAGACGGTGGATCGCGATTTCACGCCCCGCGACGGCTTCGTCCGCCTGTTCTCCGACAATGTCTATCTGGGGTCGCTGGTGCGGCATGTCAGCGGCGACACCGTGACGTCGATCGTACTGCCGCCCGATGGCGGGCCGGTGGATGAATCCAGCTTCCCGATCGACCGGGCGCAGGAAGTGCTGGGCTATCACCCCACCACGGCCGAAGGATGGAAGCTGATGAAGCTCGACCGCGCCGTCAGCGGCGTGCAGACCATCCGGCTGCTCACCACATCACTCACCTGGAATGGCGGCACGATCAGCCATGGCCGCAAGGTCGAGATGCCAGTCGAATATCTGGGAATGGAAGACATCAGCGTTGCCGGCAAGATCATGAATTGTCATCATTATATGTGGCGCACCGGGGATATTGACGGCGACCTGGAAATCTGGACGACTGGCGAGGATGAGATTGTCGCGCGCATGAATGGCTATCGCAAGGGCCACGCCTATGAACTGTCGCGCTATGACGTGACTGACTTTTCCGACGAGCGCGAGTTCGGCTATTGACCGCCGCCGTCGCCGCGCCGGCATCCGCCATGGCGGAGATGCGGCGCGGCTGGCGGCCGCTGGTCGCCAGCTGCGTTGGCCTGGCGCTGGGTCTGTCGCCCCATAGCGGCTATACCATCGGCCTGATCGCCGGCCCGGTGGGGCAGGATCTGGGCTGGAGCCGCGCCAGCGTGCTGGGCGCGACCATGGCCGCGACGATCGCAGTGATCCTGCTGGGCGCGACGATGGGCCGTCTGGTCGATCGGCTGGGCGCGCGGCGGGTCGCGCTCTGGTCGACGGTCGGGGTGGCCATCGGCCTGCTGCTGCTGTCCGCCACGCCGCGCGGCAATGTCACCCTGTTCTACGGCTTGTGGGGCCTGCTGACCGTCCTGGGGCTTGGCACGCTGCCCATGACCTATGCGAAGATCGTGACCCGCTGGTTCAATCGCGGGCGCGGGCTGGCGCTGGGGCTGATGCTGGCCAGCACTGGCATCGCCGGCGCCATCTACCCCTTCTACATCGACCGCTGGATCGATGCGGCGGGATGGCGCGGCGCCTTCATCGGGCTGGCACTGCTGCCATTGCTGCTATCGCTGCCCCTGCAATATCGCTGGCTGGCGGAAAGCGCGCCGGACGAGGGACAGGCGAAGGACGGCGACGCGATCGGCTTCACCCTGAAACAAGCCGTCAGCCATTACCGCTTCTGGGCGGCCGCGCTGGGGGCGATGCTGCTTAATGCGGCGAGCGGCGGCCTGCTCACCAATTTCCTGCCGCTGCTGACCGAAGCGGGCCTGGCCCATGAACAGGCGTTGCAGGCGCTGTCGGTGCTGGCGCTCAGCATTACCGGCGGGCGATTACTGTGCGGCCTGCTGCTGGACCGGCTCTGGGCGCCGGTCGCCGCGCTGGCGCTGATCGTGCCGGCCATGGCGGGGGCGCTGCTGCTCACCACCGATGCAATCCATCCGGCCATGGCGATCGGCTGCGTCATCCTGGTCGGCCTGATCACCGGCGCGGAGTTCGACCTGATGGCCTTCATCACCGGCCGCTATTTCGGCCGTCGCCACTATAGCGAGATTTTCGGACTGCAATTCGCGATCTTCGCGATCGGTTCGGGCGTCGCGCCGATCCTGTTCGGCTATCTGCGCGCGCAGACTGGCAGCTATGATCTGCTGCTGTTCCTGTCGGCGGCGATGCTCGCGGGGGCGGCGATGCTGTTCTTCACGCTGGGGCGCTACCCCGCCGAATTTACGCAGAACAAGTAACGAAAAAGCCTCCTCCCTCGATCCGAGGGAGGAGGCTTTTCGCAACCGGCTGGTCGCCGGATCAGGCGATCGGGCGAACCCATTGCGGCGCCTTTGGCGCGGGCAGGCCGGTTTCTTCCAGGCAGTTGGCCCGCAACGTCTCCAGATCAGGTCCGAAATCGAACACCGACACATCGCCGCGCGCGCTGCGCATCTCGGCCCGCAACGCCTCGGTCGCGGCCTCATCCACCGCGCCGTCGACCAGCACCACGCCATAGCGCCGCGCGCCCTGCGCGCTCACCAGCCCCTGCGTCAGTTCCTTGGCCAGCAACGCCGGATCGCGGTCCAGCGGGTCGCCCCAACCGCCCCCGCCCCAGGTGATGAAATGCAGCTTGTCGCCCGCCTCGACCGGATAATCCTCCAGCTTGTTGCCGACGACGATTTCCGTCCCGTCCGCCTTCACCAGCAGCTTGCGGGCGCGGGCGCCGGGCAGGCCGCCATTCACGCCCCAGGGCGGCACGAACCAGCGATCGTCATGAATGGCGATCACGCCCGGCTCCAGGAAACGATAGACCATGTCGATGCCGTTGCCGCCGCGATGCAGGCCCGGCCCGCCGCTGTCGGCCACCGTCGCATAGCTTTCGATGATCAGCGGGAAATAGCGTTCCAGAAACTCGTTGGGCACGTTGGTGAAGCCGGGGAAGAGCGAATGGCCATCCGGCCCGTCGCCCAGCGGCCGACCCGGAATGCCGCCAAAGCCGATCTGGAACAGTTGGAACCATTTCCCGTTCCGGTCGGTCCCGGCGTAGAAAAGATGCGGCGAGGAGGAAAAGCCGGCGGCATTGAGGAATTGCGGCGTCTTCTGCCCCAGCAGCCCGCCAAGAATGTCGAACAGCCGGCCCAGAACATGGGTGCGGCCCGACAGGGCGGCGGGGAATTTGGGCTTGAGCAGCGATCCTTCGGGAATGCGCACGTCGATCAGCGGATAATAGCCGTCGTTGAACAGGATCTGCGGATCGAACACCATGATCATGTAGATGCCGAAGAACATCCGCATCATGTTCTCGTTGAGGAACATGTTGATCGACGCTTTGGACTGCGGATCGGTGCCGTCGAAATCCAGCACCACCCGGCCATTTTCCCGCCACATGGTGCATTTGATCCGATAGGGGCCGAAACCCATGCCATCGTCGCAGATATAATCCTCGAAGCTGACCTTCTCTTCGCCGATCGAGGTTTCGATGAGATGCTGCATCGCCCGGTAATTGCGATCGAGCAGCAATTCGGTGGCCGACACGAACACATCGTCGCCGAACCGCCCAGCCATCTCCACCACGCGATGGGCGGCGACGCGGCAGGATGCGATCAGGGCGTTAAGGTCCGCCTTGCACCAGTCGGGCGTGCGCGACTGGTGCATGACCAGCCGGACCAGATCTTCATTATATTCGCCCTTCTTCCAGATCTTGACCGGCGGAATGCGCACGCCTTCCTGAAAGATTTCGGTCGCGTGGATCGGCATCGATCCGGGCACCATGCCGCCAATGTCGGACTGATGCCCGAACATCGACGTATAGGCGATCAGGCGGCCATCCTTGAACACCGGCAGCAGCACCAGCCAGTCGTTGCAATGGCTGATCGCGCCGCCGACCGAATAGGGATCGGACAGGAAGATGAGGTCGCCATCCTCCACTGTGCCGTCATAGCCGTCGAGGAACGGGCCGATATAGCTGCCGAACTGGCCCACGATCATGCGACCCTGATGGTCGGCGATCAGCGGGAAGGCGTCGCCCTGTTCGCGGATGCCCGGCGACATGGCGGTGCGCACCAATGTCGCGTCCATTTCGATGCGGGCGTTGCGCAGGGCATTTTCGATGACTTCCAACGTCACCGGATCGATGTCCACGCTCTGGAAGGGGGTCTGGTTCGCCTGGATGATCTGTGCCGGCATGGGTCTTGCTCCTTCGCGCTCAGGCCAGGTTGATGAGGATGTTGCCGAATGCGTCCACCGTGCCGACGCAGTCCGCTTCGATCAGGGTGGTCGAATCCATTTCGGTGACGATGGCCGGGCCGGGGATCACATCGCCCGCCCGCAATCTGGCCCGATCATAGATGACCGCGGGCGCCATCGCCCCGTCGGCCCAGAGTTGATGATCGCGCAGCTTGGCGGCGATCGGATCGCCATCGCCCTGCGGCAGGCGCTGCGCCTCCAGTTCCAGCAGCGGCCCCAGCGCCACGGCGCGCAGGTTCACCAGCTCATGCGCGCTGTCCATGTTGAAGGTGAAGAGGCGTTTATGCTCGGTATCGAAGCGCGCAGCGACCCCCGCCAGACCGTCGCTGGCCAGCATGGCCGGATCAATCGCCAGCGGCACTTCGAACGCCTGCCCTTCATAGCGGACGTCCAGTTCGAACTGGACCGTGATGTCGGCGGGGGCGATGCCCTCTCCGGTCAGTTCGGCCGTGACCTGCGTCGCCATCTCGGCCAGCAGCGCCGTCACCTGCCCCTCGTCGGTTTCATCGAACCGGCGGGAGAAGCTGCGCGCGATTTCCGTCCGCATCCGCGTGGTCGCATCGCCCAGCGCACAGAGCACACCGGGGCTGACCGGCGACACGGCGGGCCAGGCGCCCATCAGTTTCGAGATCGCATTTACATGCAGCGGCCCCGCGCCGCCAAAGCCCATCACCGCAAAATGGCGCGGGTCATAGCCCTGCTGCACCGAAATCATCCGCAGCGCGCCGAACATATTCTCGTTGACGATGTCGATGATGCCGCGCGCCGCCTCCATCAGGCCGATGCCCAGCCGGTCAGCGATGGTCTGGACCGCGCGGGTCGCCCCTTCGCGGTCCAGCTTGAAGGCGCCGCCCAGCAGATTTTCGGGCAGATAGCCCAGCACGACATTGGCGTCGGTCACGGTCGGCAACGTACCGCCCTTGCCATAGGCGACCGGCCCCGGCACCGCGCCCGCTGATTGCGGGCCTACCCGAAGGGCGCCGGTCAGTTCGGGGACATAAGCGATGGATCCGCCGCCCGCGCCCACCGTCTTGACGTCCAGTGCGGAGGCCCGCACCGCCAGATGCCCGACCTCGGTCGTGCGCACCCGGCGCGCCTCCAGATTTTCGATCAGCGCGACGTCGGTGGAGGTGCCGCCCACGTCCAGCGTCAAGATGTTGCGGATGCCGGCATTCTTGCCCACCCACAGCGCGCCGGTGACGCCGCCCGCCGGGCCGGACATCAGCAGCGCGACGGGATGCTCCTCCGATTTTTCCGACGACATGAGGCCGCCGTCGGACCGCAATAGCGACAGCGATCCCGCCATCCCGCCATCGCGCAGGCTGGCGCGCAGGTTGCGGACATATTTGCCGACGACCGGCCGCACGGCGGCATTGGCCACCGTCGTCAGCGTCCGCTCATATTCCTGCATTTCGGGCAGCACTTCATGGCTGAGCGACACAGGCACGCCGGGCAGCATTTCCGCGGCAATCTCGCCCACCCGCTTTTCATGCGCGCCATTGAGGTAGCTGTTCATCAGGCTGACGGTCAGCGCCTCGAACCCGGTGAAGCGGCTCAATGCCGCGCGAATGCCGTCCTCATCGATCGGGCGCAGTTCATTGCCTTGGGCGTCCATGCGGCCGGTGATTTCCACCGTATCTTCCAGCGCGGCGAGCGGTTCGGGCTTGGGCCATACGATCCAGCCGGCAAGGCCGCCGGGCACGAAGGACCGGGCGATCTGCATCACCTGGCCATAGCCTTCCGACACGATCAGGCCGACGCGCGATCCCTTGCCTTCCAATATGGCGTTGGTCGCGACGGTGGTGCCGTGCAGGAAATAGTCGATGGCGGCCGGCGTGATCCCCGCCTTCTCGCAGATCGCGGTCAGGCCGTTCAATATGCCTTGCGAACTGTCATGCGGGGTGGACGGGGTCTTGTGTCGCCAGAAGGCGCCGGACGCCTGGTTGAAAAGCAGCAGGTCGGTGAATGTGCCGCCGACATCGACGCCGAGACGATAGGTCATGGTCAGAACCCTCTTTCGATGGAGGATGGGATCAGGCGCGGAGCGCGGCCAGATAAGCGATCGTGTCGGCTTCGCTGACGACGTCGGCATATTTGGCGTTCATGTCGAACAGGTTGGCCCGGTGCGGATCGGGATGGCGGTCGCCACAGGCTTCCTCCACCACCAGCGTCCGAAAGCCATGCTGCATCGCGTCGACACAGGTCGCCCGCACGCAACCGCTGGTGGTCAGGCCCGTCAGCAGCACGCTGTCCACGCCCAGTGAGGTCAGCGTCGCCGCCAGCGACGTGCCAAAGAAAGCGCTGGCATATTGTTTCGACACGACCAGTTCGTCGTCGTCCGGGACCAGCCCCTTGGCCCAGTCGCCCATCGGATTGCCGCGGATGAAATAGCGCATCGGCTTGGACTTTTCGAAGAAGCGCCCGCCATCCATGCCATTGGGGTGCAGCACCACATTGGTCAGGATCACCGGCACGCCCGCCGCCTTTGCCGCTTCCCGCACCCGCAGGGCGGACGCCAGCGCATCGTCCACGCCCGCATAGAGATCGCAGGCCGGATCGAAATAGCCTTGCGCAAAATCGATCAGGATCAGCGCGGGTCGCTGGCCGAACCCCACGGAACGGCCATAGGCGCGCTGGTAATTGTCGTTCAGCTCGTCGCTCATATGCGGTCCTTCCGGGTCATGCGATCTTGTCGGCGTCGGCCAGGCTCTGGATCATCGCCTGCTTCAACAGATAGCGGCGGCGCAGCGCCGGATCGGCGGCGATCGCCTCCATCTTGTCCATGCGGCCCTGATGGCTTTCGCCCGGACCATGCTCCATGAACGCCTTGTTCTCGATCGATTGCGCCTGGATGAAGGCGGTGGTGATGCCGCGCCGCTGCCGGTCGAACCGCTCCAGCAACGCCGCGTCGCCATCCTTGCGCAAGATGCTCCACAGCTTGTCGGCCAGGTTCCACACATCATGGATGCCGCTGTTCATGCCGAACCCGCCCAGCGGATTGTTGAGATGGGCGGCATCGCCCACCAGCATCATCCGCCCCTTGTGGAAGGATCGCGCCACGCGCTGATGCACGCGATAGATTTTGCGGAACACCGTCTCGATGGGCACGCCCGGCACGATCCGGTCGAATATGGCGGCGACGCTTTCGTCGGACAGCAGGGCGTCATTGTCCGCATCGACGCTGGCGGGCACCAGAATGCGCCACAATCCCGGCACGCGCAGCAGCACCAGCCATTCGTCCGGATCGGCGATATAATTCACATATTCGATGTCGGTCAGCGTCTGTTCGATCGGATGCGCGGTCGAAATGCTGACGAACTTCTCCTCATAGGTGAAGCCGTCGAACGGCACGTCCATGATCGACCGCACGGTCGACCGCGCGCCATCGGCACCGATCAGGAATTTGGCGCGTATCTCTTCCTCGCGCCCGTCGCGCACCACGGTGGCGACGACCCCCTCGCCATCCTCCCGCGCCGCGACCAGCGTCGTGCCGAAACGCATGTCGGCATTGGCCAGCGTGGGCAGATGATCGGTTAGCATCGCCGCCATATGATGCTGCGGGCATTGCAGGCGGAACGGGAAGCGGGTCGCGTCGGCAATCTCCGCCATGTCGAAATTGAGGAACTGGCCGCTGCGCCGGTCGCGCCATTGATAGACCGGCGCCTTCAGCCCCCGTTCGATCAGCGGCGCCGCCGCGCCGACCTGATCCAGCATCTCTACCGTCACCGGATGAAAGGTGGATGCGCGCAGGTCGCTGGCGAAACTGTCGGTCTTTTCGCAGCAGATGACGTCCACGCCCATCGACGCCAACCGCACCGCGCCGATCGCGCCGACCGGGCCAGCGCCCGCAATAAGAACTTCGGTCTGAAGCACTTGGCCCCCTTGTGGAAAGGCGACGCCCCTGTGCGTCGACAAGGCAAGGCTTGCGGAACGTGCGCACGCGAAACCAGCGCCGTTCCCGACGATGTTCGTCTGATGAACAAATGTCTTTGCGTGGTGAAGGAAGTCAGGCTCTACTGGCACAGAGAAACGCGCCGAAACGCGCCGCTGGCGGAAGAAAGACAGGGTCCGACTTGACCGAAGACGCATCAATCCGGGTGATCGGGCGCGCGCTCGACATATTGCGCGTGATCAACCTTCAGGGCGCGCCCAGCATGACGCAGATCGCGCAGGCGGTCGACCTGCCCTATCCGACGGCTTTGCGCATCGTGCGCGCGCTGATCGAGGAAGGGGTGATAGAGCGGGAGCCGAACCGCAAACGCTATCGCGCGACCGCGCTGGTGCAGGCGCTGGCCTATGGTTTCCAGAGTCATGACGCGCTCGTCACCCAGGCGCGCCCGCATATCGAAGCGCTGACCAAATCGGTGCACTGGCCGATCAGCGTGGTCACCCGCGTCGGCAATTTCATGGTGGTGCGCGATTCGACCAGCACCCAGACGCCGATGACCTTCAACCATTATTATCCCGGCTGGCAGGTGCCGCTGATCCAGTCCGCGTCCGGACGCGCCTTTCTGGCCCATACCAGCAAGGACATTCGCGACACGCTGATCGCGCATATCGAGGATTCGGGGACCGAGCATGAAATCCGCATGCTGCGCGCCTTCGAATCGAGCGGTGAGGCGGACAAGATCCGGCGGCAGGGCTATGCTGCGGTCGCCCGCACCGCCTATTCCGCCAATCCGGGGCGCACATCCTCCTTCGCCGTGCCGATCTTCTGCGAGGAGGAAGTGCTGGGCACGCTCACGCTGGTCTTCTTTGCAGCGGCGATGACGCTGGACGACGCCGTCACCCGATACCTGCCGCATTTGCGGGCGACGGCCCACAGCATCGGCACCGACATGATCGGGCGCGCCTGAACCCTATCAGGGCTTCACGATCTGCCGGATCGCCCTGCCCGCCTGCATTTCATCAAGGAGATGGTTGATCGTGTCGAGCGGCCCGACCGAGGTCAGCAGCCGTTCCACCGGCAACCGCCTGGCCTTCCACAGGGCGATGAAGCGGGGAATGTCGCGCGCGGGCACGCAGGAGCCCAGATAGCTGCCGATCAGCGTCTTGGCCTCCGCCACCAGTGTCAGCGCGGGCAGGTCAATCATCTGGTCGGGATGGGGCAGGCCCACGGTCACGATCCGGCTGCCCCGGCGGCCCGATGCGATGGCGGCGCGCAGCACGGCGGCATGGCCGACCGTCTCGATCACCAGGTCCGCCCCGCCCTCCACGAACAGCGAAGTGGACAGGTGCGCAGCCTCCTCCGGCGCGCAGGCATGGGCGCCCAGTTCCTGCGCGATGGCGCGCTTCTCGGCAGACGGGTCGATCGCCAGGATCGTCGCCGCGCCGGCGGCCCTCGCGCCCAGCAACGCGGACAGGCCAACCCCGCCCAGACCATGGATGACGACGCTTTCGCCCGGACGCAGCGCCCCGGCGTTGACCACGGCCCCCACGCCGGTCAGCACCGCGCAGCCGAACAAAGCGGCGATTTCGGCCGGAATGTCGCTGTCCACCTTCACCGCCGACCGGGCGTCGACCACGGCGTGACTGGCAAAGGCGGAAATGCCCAGATGATGATGGACCGGACCATGATCGTCATGCAGCCGGCAGGCCCCCGACAGCAATGTGCCGCGCCCGTTGGCCACCGTGCCGGGACCGCACAGCCACACCTCCCCGGCCAGACAGCGGGGGCAATGGCCGCAAGCAGGCAGGAAGGCCAAGACCACCCGGTCCCCCACCGCCAGTCCGTCGCACCCCTCGCCCAGCGACTCAACGATGCCGGTCGCCTCATGGCCGATCACCATCGGCATCGGGCGGGGTCGATCGCCATTGATGACCGACAGGTCGGAATGGCACAGCCCCGCCGCGTCGATGCGCACCAGCACTTCGCCCGGCCCCGGCGGATCGAGCGTCAGCTGCGGCAGGGTCAGCGGCTGCGATTGTTCATAAGGCAGGGCATGGTCCCCGCTTTGCGCCAGCATGGCCGCTCTGATCTTCATGGTCGCTCTCCTGCTCTGACCCATCGCCGCTGTCGCACGAACGCGCCGACATGGGGCTGGCTCCGTACCATCTTGTTCGCGTGACGAACATTGATGTCTGTCCACTCGCGGGGACAGGCGGTCCTCGACAAGATGACAGCCTGTCCCGATCAGCCAAGCGGAGTAGCGAGTGAGCCAGACTTTCGATGTCATTGTGGTGGGCGCGGGAACCGCCGGGGTGCCAGCTGCGGTCGCCGCGGCCGAACGCGGTCTGCGCGTAGCACTGGTGGAGGCGGCGCAGGATATTGGCGGCACGCTGGTCCTGTCGGGCGGGTCGATCAGCGCGGCGGGCACGCCGATGCAGAAGGCGGCCGGGGTGGAGGACAGCACCGACGCCCATTTCGCCGACGCGCTGCGGATCAACCATGGCACCGGCGACCATGTGCTGCTGCGCGCCTGGATCGACCGCGCGGCCGACACGATCGACTGGTTGCTGGACAAGGGCTGGACCTGCACCCCGTTCGAGCCGGTCTTCGCCCCGGAACATGATCTCTACACCACGCCGCGCACCTATCGCAGCACGCAGCAGGGTTTCTCGCTGATCCACGCCTATCGCAACGCGCTGGCGCAACTGGCGGATACGGGCAATCTCACGCTGTTCCTGGGCACGCGGGTGCGGGAAGTGATCGTGAACGACGGCGTCGCCAGCGGCGTGATTGCGACACGCGGCGAGGACGAAATACGCCTTGATGCGCGCGCCGTGATCCTCACCACCGGCGGCTTCAGCGGCAGCGCGGATCATTGGCAGAAAATCCATGGCATCACCCCGCTACGCTATCATATCGACACGGTGGTCGGCGACGGCATCGATCTGGCGACAGCGGCGGGCGGCGACATCTGGTATCGCGACACATTGCTCCCCTCCTTCGGCGGCACGCGCAATCTGGGCGCGCCGGCATCGGCATGGATGAACACCGTCATCAACCCGATCCTGCGCCCGCCGTGGGAAATCTACCTCAATGCCGATGGCGAACGCTTCATGCCGGAGGATGAGGAGATCATCGACGCGCGCGAGCGGGCGATCATGCGGCAGCCCGGCTGGGCCTTCTGGGTCGTCTATGACGAAAAGGCGCGGCGGGAATCGCCGCAACTCTTCAAGTTCGAGCCAGAGCAGCTTGCGCAATTGTTCGACGGCCCGGACGAGGATTATGTCCGCGCCGACAGCATTGACGCACTGGCCGAAGGATGCGGCCTGCCCATAGACAGGCTGACGGCGACGGTCGATCTCTACAATCGTGGCCAAGCGGTCGGCAGCGACATGTTGCGGCGCCATCATATGCCTGCACCGATCGCGGAAGGGCCGTTCTATGCCGTGCGCCATTATGGCTTTTCCATCTGCTGCTATCCCGGCATCCGCGTCGACCATGACCTGCGCGTGGTCGATCCGCAGGGCCAGCCGATCGCCGGCCTGTTCGCCGCCGGCGAAGCCATCGGCATCGGCTTTCTAGGCCATGGCTTCCTGAGCGGGGGCATCGTCTCTTCCGCCGTGACCTTCGGCCTGCGTCTGGGGCGGGAGGTGCTGGCTTGACCGCCGCTACCCCCGCTCTGCCAGCGACGCCCCGCCGCGCCTATGTCGACGGCCCATGGGGCCAGATTCATTATCGCCGCATGGGCAGCGGCCGCCCGGTCCTGCTGCTGCATCAGGCGGGGATGGACGGGCGACAGTTCGATGCCGTCCATCCGCTGCTGGCGGCGCGCGGCCATGACGTCGTCGCCATCGACATGCCCGGCTTTGGCGGGTCCGATTGCCCGCCCTTCCCACCCCGCGTGGAGGATCTGGCGACCGGCGTCCTTGCCGCACTGGACGCGCTGGGGCTGAACAGCGTCAGCATCATCGGCCATCATACCGGGTCGATGGTCGGCACGGAGGTCGCCCTGTCCGGCGCCGTCGCCGTCGACCGACTGATACTGAACGGCCCCATGCCGCTGACCGATGCGGAACGCGACGCCTTCTTTACCGAAAAGCTGCCGCGCGAAAAGCAATGGCTGCCCCAGCCGGGCGCGGGCCATTTCGTCGCTTTTGCGCAAGTGCGCGAACGGCTGGTCGCCGGCACCCTGCCGATCGAGCGGGTCAACAGTTTCCTGTTGCAAGCCCTGGGCGCGCAGGCCCCCTTCTGGTATGGCCATAATGCCGGCTTTGGCTATCGCCATGAAGACAGCCTGCCGCGTCTTGAGTGCCCGACCTTGATCCTGACCAACACTGGCGACCAGATTTACGACCATGCCCGCCGCGCCCATGCACTGCGCCCGGACATGGCCTTCGTCGCGCTGGAGGGCGGCGGCGTCGATATTGTCGACCAGCAGCCCGAAGCCTGGGTCGCGGCGGTCGCCGCCTTCCTCGCCTGATGCGGCGCGGCGGCGGCATTCCTTCCGACATCGACCGCCGCAGCTTCGTGGCCCTGTCGGCCGGCGGGCTGATGCTGGGCCTGGCGCCCACCAACGCTGATGCGCAACGGGGCAACCCCGCCGGCCTTGTCCGCCCCTTCCTGTCGATCGACGGCGACGGCATCGTCACCGTCTATGCCAAGCATCTCGACATGGGGCAGGGCATATGGAGCGGCCTGGCCTCCATCGTCGCGGAGGAACTGGATGCCGACTGGGACAAGGTGCGGGTGGAGGGCGCCCCGGCGCGCATGCCCGATTATGCCCACACGATGTTCGGCGCGCAGACGACCGGCGGCTCCACCTCCATCGCCAATAGCTGGGACCAGTTGCGCGAAGCCGGCGCGGTCGCCCGGCGAATGCTGGTGCAGGCCGCCGCCAGCGCATGGGGCGTGCCGGTCGACAGCATCGCGATAGACAAGGGCCTGCTGTCATCGGGCGACCGACAGGCGGGCTTTGGCGTCTTTGCGGCAGCCGCCGGCCGCCTGCCGGTGCCCAAGGCGACGCCCAAGCCGCCCAGCGCCTATCGCCTGCTCGGCAAACAGGCCCTGCGACAGCTGGACGCCGCCGCCAAATCCACCGGCGCACAAATTTATGCGATCGATGGCGGCTGGCCCGACCTCAAGGTCGCACTGGTCGCCCGCGCGCCCCGCGTCGGCGCACGGCTGCAAAGTTTTGACGGGACGGCGGCCAGCGCCCTGCCCGGCGTCCGCACCGTCGTCGCCATCCCGACCGGCGTGGCGGTGATCGCCGACACCACATGGCAGGCGATGAAGGCGCGCAAGGCGCTGCACATCGTCTGGGACGAAAGCGCCGCCAGCACCACCGGGTCAGAGCCTTTCATGCAGGGGCTGGCCGCGATGATGGCGGAGCGCGCGCCCGATCACCGCCAGCAGCGCGGCGACCCCGATCACGCCTTCGCCAGCGCCGCGCACAGCGTGGAGGCCAGCTTCGAATTTCCCTATCTCGCCCATGCGCCGATGGAGCCGCTCTGCGTGATGGGGCGGATGGAGGGCGCGCGCTGCCTGTTGCGTGGCGGATTCCAGTCGCAAACCGCCAATCAGGCGGCCGTCGCCAAGATACTCGACCTGCCCATCGAATCCGTCGCGCTGGACAGCATCGCGGCGGGCGGCAGCTTTGGCCGCCGCGCCGCCTCCGATTCCGACTGGGTGGTGGAAATCGCCCATCTGCTGCGCGCCACTGGCGGGCGCTGGGCGATCAAGCTGATGCGCACGCGCGAGGATGACATGGCCGGGCTGCGCTATCGTCCGCAGGTGCGCCATCATCTGCGCGGCGCGCTGGATGCGCAGGGGCGGCCCACCGCCATCGCCCATCATGCGGCGGGCGAGGGCGTGTTCGCCCATCTGATCGACGTCCTGCCCGATCTCCACCGCTCCAGCGTGCTGCTGGGCAATGCCTTCGACCTGTACGGCTTTGCCGCCGGGGAACTGGCCTGGTGGCGGCCCAAGCTCGACATTCCGGTCGAAACCTTTCGCGGCATCAGCAACAACCATATGTGCGTCGCGAAGGAGATTTTTCTCGATCGCCTGGCTCGCGCGGCGCAGGCCGATCCGGTCGCCTTCCGCATCGGCCTGTTGCAGGGCGATCCCCGGCAGGCGGCGGTGCTGACCCGCGCGGCGGAGATGATCGGGTGGAACACACCGCCTGCGGCAGGCCGGATGCGCGGTGTGGCCGTGCACAAGGCGGACGAAAGCTATGTCGCGCAGATCGTGGAAATTTCCGGCTCGCCCGCCGATTTCCGGGTGGAGCGGGTCGCCTGCGCCGTCGATGTCGGCTTTGCCGTCAATCCCGACATCATCCGCTCGCAAGTGGAAGGCGGCATCGGTTTCGCCCTGTCGAACAGCTTTCACAGCGCGTTGACGATCGACAAGGGCGCGGTGGTCGAACGCAATTTCGACAGCTATCCGGTGCTGCGCATGGACGCCATGCCGCGCCGGATCGACATCGCCATCCTGGACAGCGCGGCGGCTCCCACAGGCATCGGCGAACCCGGATCGGTGCTGGCGGGCGCGGCGGTCATCAACGCGCTGGAGCGCATGGGCGCGCCGCCGGCCGTCCGCTTCCCCTATCACCCTGCATAAACGCAAAAAGGCCGCGCGGATCTTAACCCGCGCGGCCAGAGTGCGACGTGCCCGGTCCGGGCGCCTTTGCAGCGCCCGGACCGATGCGCCCCCGTCAGAAGTTGTAACCGACCCGCAGGCCCCAGGTGCGCAGCTGCGGCAGGCCCACATACATGGTCTTGTGCGCGCCGAAATTCTCGGCCGGGTTGCTGATGTCCCAGTTGGGTTGCACGCTGGTATAGGTCTTGTTGTTGAAGGCGTTGGTCACGAAGCCTTCGACATTGATCGTCTTGGATCGCACGCCCAGGCGGAAATTGACCGTGGTCGCCGCCTTCGTCTTTGCGTAATTGCCTTCGCTTTCATACACGCCCGACTTCCAGGTGAATTCCGACCGGACATAGCCCTTGAACCCGTCCAGCGCGGCGATGTCGTGCGAATATTCGCCGCTTGCATCGACCGAATATTTGGACGTAAAGGGCAGGCGATTGCCCCGGACGTCGCTGTTGCCTGACAAGGTGGAGCAGGTCGAACAGACGCCGCTCTTGATTTCGCTGTCATTGATAGCGCCAGCGAGCGTCAGCGTCAGATCGTCCACCGGCCGCGCGGTCATGTCGAGTTCAAAGCCCTTGAGCGCGACCTTGCCCAGGTTGGTGAAGACGGACACGAACAGCGGCGTGTCATTTTCACGTTGCAGCAGCAGCGTCTGCTCGACGATCTTGTCCTTCCAGATGTCATAATAAATATCGGCCGAAATCGTCAGACGATTGTCGAACAGGCTGCCCTTCACGCCCGCCTCGAAATTGTCGAGAATTTCGGGCTTTACACCATGGGTTACGCCCTGCGCTTCCAGTGCGGACTGATATTCCGCCGGGACCGAAAGCAGCGGGTCGATGCCAAGGCCCGGATTCACGCCACGCGAATAGGTGGCATAGAACATCATGTCGCGGCTGGGCTTATATTGCGCCGTGATGCGCGGCATGAAATTCTTGTAGGTCTTCTGATAGCCGACATCGCCAGCGGCCGTGTAGCTGATGATCTTGTCCGACTGGTAGCGACCGTCGAAGTTGATCGTGAACTGGTCCGACAGGTCGTAGGACAGGCCAACGAAACCGCCCCATGTCTTATTCTCGTTGATCGAGGAGAAGGCGGAGGAAAGGCCGCTGAAGAAATAGAGCTGGGCATAGCTTTCATAGCCCTTGGCCCACAGATAGCTGCCGCCGAACATCCAGCGGAACGGCCCGTCCTGCGGTGAGGAGACGCGGAATTCCTGGCTGAAATCCTTCTGTTCATGCTGGATCATCAAAGGCCAGTCGGTATATTCCAGCGCTTCCGGCCCGGTCGTGTAGGTGTTGAGATAGGGCGAGGCACGGCCGTTCAGATTATAGAGCACGGTCCAGCTGGTGCGGTTGACGCCGGTCAGGCTGGAGAGAGTGACGCCGCCGTCAGTTTCATAATCGACCGTGGCGCTGAAATGGTTGCTGTCGCGCTTCATGCCGAAATGATCGATATTCTCGTCCTTCGAGAATAGCGGCGAATATTCGTCGAACATCGCGGCGACACCCGGCGTCACTTCCGTCCGCGCGCTGGGTTGTCCGGCGGCCAGACCGGGCAGCGTGCCGCAGAAATAGGGGTTGCCGTTGATGACGCAGTTGGATTGCGACGGCAGGATCACGCCGGTTGCCCCCGCGCCGTCATCGTCGTTGGCAACCATGCCCAGCAACTTGACGGTCAGATTGTCGGCCGGCGTGAATTTGAGTGCCAGCGTGCCGCTGCGCGTCGACTGGTCGCCCAGCGTGTTGCCTGGCTCGGCTGCATTCTTCCACGATCCGTCGCGGCTGAAATAGCGGCCGGACGCGCGGAAGGACAGGATGCCCGGAATGATCGGGCCACCCACGGCGCCGCGCAGGTCGACATAGCTGCGCGTTCCGCCCAGCGCGCTGAACGAACCCTGCCATTCATCGGTCGGTTCGGCCGTCACGAAATTGATCGCACCGGCAAAGGTCTGGCGACCGAAATAGGCGCTCTGCGGGCCTTTGAGGATTTCGGCACTGGCAATGTCGAAGATGCCGGTGACGGTGCCGTCGGACACCGCGACGCCGTTGATGAAGGTAGAGCTGGTGCGGTTGCCGCGGCTGGGCGCCATGCCGCGAATAATCAGCGCGGTCTGGCTGCGGTCGGACCGGGCGGAGCCGGTGATCGAATTGTTGAGGTTCATGCCCGGCGTGATCGCGGTCAGTTCCTCGACCGTCTGCACGTTGCGGGCGGTCAGCGTCTCGGCGGAATAGGCGTTGAGCGCAACCGGCACATCCAGCGCGCTTTCCTTGCGCTTGCGCGCCGTCACCAGAATTTCGCCAAAGCCAGTCTGCGTGTCGCTGGCCGCGCTGCCGGCCTGATCGGCGGCGGCGGGCGCATCCGCATCGGCGGCATGGGCCGTGGAGGGCATTATCGAAAGGATCGGCAACATCATTGCCGACGCCATGAATAGTGATTTACGCTGCCTGATAATCATCGCTTACCCCCAAATGAAATGGGCCATATATGCCATTCCATGTCTCAGAATTTCGATCCTGCCTGCGTCATTTCATTATATTTATTATTATAAATTATGATCATTTCTTATCTAAATGACGGAACTTCACATTATTAATTCATGCCATCCTGCAATTGCGCGAATTTCGTCGAACCGTCACAATCGCAGGCTGCTGACAAAGCAGGCCATGGTCGATCCGATAGGTCGAAAATGTTCGCGCCACGAATTTTATTCCGTTTCCATGGGTCAGCACATCGCCGCCAGAAGCAGAAAAGCGCAGATTTCCGTGCTTCTTAGTCCAGTCGGGGAAGTTGCGCAGCCCTGCCCATGATCGGAAGAATCGGCACCTGTAGCGACTCATGCAACCGGGGTGGAGCGATGGACGGGTCAGGCCGCCGCGCAGACCGCCCCACTGGCGACCCACGCCGCGATCAGGCGGCCAAATTCAGCCTGCGTACCCGGCGCGGGACTGCGCCCCGCCCCCGGACGCCAGGCCCAGCCGACCAGATGATCGGTCGCCATATGATCGACGATCTGCTTGAGCGACCGGCCGCCATTGCGCGCCGGATCGCGTATCTGGCGACAGATGGCGCCCAGCGACTTGCCCTGCCACCCCATCTCGACTGGCGCGAGATGCCAGGCCGGATCGCCCGGCACACGCGAAACCGAGAAATTCCCGGCGCGATGACAATTGGTGCAGCGCATCGCCACCGCGCCCATGCCGTCCGGTCCGCGCGTCACGGCGGGCATGTGCGGGACCATCGCGTCGGTCTGAGTCGGGCGATCGCCGACCGGATGACAATTGAGGCAACGCGGACTGCGGATCACCTTGCCCGCTTCCGCAAACAAGGCGAGCGAGCGCGCCTGCCGATCACGGATGCCGGCAAAGTCTTCGGCCGTGCGCAGCCCATCCTGTTCGCGCGACTGGCCGCCGGCCGCCATGGCCAGCGCGAGACAGGCGGCGGCAGCGCCCAGCCACTTCATCGCAGCGGGTCCGGCGGCAAGCGATCCGCTGCGGCATGGATGGCGGCGCGGATGCGATAATAGGTGGCGCAACGGCAGATATTGCCAGCCATTGCCGCGTCGATCGCCGCGTCATCGGGGTGTGGCGTTTCGCGCAACAGGGCGACCGCCGTCATCACCTGCCCCGACTGGCAATAACCGCATTGCGGCACATTATGCGCGATCCAGGCGTCGCGCACTGCCTGCGCCTCTGCGCCGGCCACATGCTCGATCGTCACGATTTCCGCGTCGCCCACATCGCCCACGGCAATGGAGCAGGACCGCACGGGCTGACCGTCCAGATGCACGGTACAGGCCCCGCACTGAGCGATGCCGCACCCATATTTGGTGCCCGTCAGCCCCAGATCGTCGCGCAGCACCCATAGCAAAGGGCAATCCGCATCGGCATCGACCTGCCGGACCGCGCTATTGATATGCAGCGAAATGGACATGGTGACTCACTTTGTCGGCGGCTCCCCACCGATCCTACAGACTTGACCGACACCGCAAGAATGCCGGCCTCATTCTCCGTTTCCCGAACAGGAAACGCGCGAAGGCGGTCCAGCCGCCATGTCGTCTTACGCCTTCATACAAGATGCGCTTCCACCAGATCGCAAATGATGTCGGTCTCGATGGCAAACAGGCCATGGCCCGCGCCACACAACTCCACCATCCGCCCCTGCGGGACACAGGCTGCGGCGCGATGCGTCTCACGCCAGAGATCATCCTCCGGGTTAAGGATCAGCGTGGGTTGCGCCAGCCGCTCCAGCCCGGCGAAGAAGTCATGCGCCGCAACCGCGCGATAGCCATGGTAAAAACCTGCACCGCTGCGCAGATTTTCGGTCAGCGAATCCTGTTTCCAGCGCAGCGACGCGCGTGGATCGGTAAAGCCGTCGATCATCTGCCACATCGCGATCAGATGCGATCCATCGGCGAGCAGCGGCGGCTCCTGCGGCATCTGCGCCAGCCAGCCGGCCTTCTCCTTCGGGGTCAGCGCGCCCAGCGACACCAGCACCAGCTGCCTTACCCGATCGGCCGCCAGATTGGCCGTCGCCGTCGCGATCAGCGATCCGGTATGATAGCCGATCGCGTCAAACGCCCCGCCGGCGATGACGCCCTGCTCCGCCAGCCGGTCCATCAACGCCAGCATCTCGGCTGCATAATCCTCTATGCTGACAGGCTCGCCGGGGCCATCGGACGCGCCATAGCCCGGCGTATCCGGCGCAATCAGCGTGCGCCCCTGCGCAAGCCGCGCGAACAGCGGCTCCCAGATCCAGCCGCTCTTGGGCGTCTGGTGCAGCATCAGCAGCGGCGGCGCATCCTGCGGCCCCGGCGCGATCCGGACATGCACCTGCCCCCAGCGCCCGTCGACATAGGTGCGATGGAAAGTCATGCCCTTGCTCCTGCCCATAAAATGCCCGCTCATCCTGCCCACGCCGATCGCCCGTGCCCGCGACGATCTCCCGCTTCGTCGCCTGACGGACAAAGTCCGCCATCCCATTGTCGCGGCGCTGGTCGGGGCGATGATCCCACCATGGCTGAAAAAGGACCGGACAGGATGGAAATCGAACGCGGCTTCGTGCGTATCGCGGAAGGACAGATGCATCTGCGGCGCACCGCCGGATCAGAAGATGGCCGGCCGCCGCTGGTGCTGCTCCACCCCTCACCCGGCTCCTCGATTCAGCTTGTCCCGCTGATGGAGGCGCTGGTCGCAGCGGGCGCACCGCCGCTGATCGCGCTCGACACGCTGGGCAATGGCGACAGCGCTGCGCCCGCTCCGGAGACTCCGGACATCGCCTATTTCGCCGACGCCGCGCTGCGCGCGCTCGATGCGCTGGGGATCGCCCGCTTCCATTTGTTCGGCGCACTCACCGGCGCGCGCATGGCGTGCGAGATGGCGGTGATGGCGCCCGACCGGATCGGCCAGCTGATCCTGGAGGGGATGGGCGAATTTGATGCGGAGCTACAGGCGCTGCTGCTCGACCGCTATGCGCCGGAAATGGCCCCGCATGATTATGGCTATCAGCTGCTCTGGGCGTTCAACTTCGTGCGCGATCAGGCGACCCATTTCCCCTATTTCCTGCGCGATCCCGCCCATCGCACCATGAGCCGCGCGGTGCCCGACGCGGACGAACTGCATATGCGGGCGGTGGAGGTGCTCAAGGCGCTGCGCACCTATCATAAAAGCTATCGCGCCGCCTTCACCTATCCCGGACGCGCCCGGCTGGCCGCCGTCACCGTGCCCACATCTCTGCTGGCGGCGCAGGGCAATGCCGACGCGATCGCCGACCAGCTTAGCTATGCCGATGGCATGGCAAACGGGCAGGTGGTCGAATGCGGTTCGAGCGTCGCTGACAAGGCGGCGACGCTCGCAGGACTTATTCGCTGACGGCAGCGCCCGCCGGATAACGCCCCAGCGTCAGCAGCAGCAAAACCGCCCCCAGCAACAGCCCGACCGACAGGAACAGCGCGGGCAGATAGCTGCCCGTCATGTCGCGAATGGTGCCGTACAGCGCCGGCGCGGTGCCCGATCCCAGGCCGAACACGGCATATTGAATGCCGTAGAGTTCGCTGAAATGCCGCTGCCCGAAATAGCGGCCGGTGATATAGGCGATCAGGTCGAACTCGGCCCCTGCCACCAGCCCGATAATGCCCACCGCGATCATCGCGCTCGTCAGGCCCAGCCCCGGCAGAGTCAGCACCAGCACGCCGATCGCCGCCGGCACGACCAGCAGCACCGCCACCAGCGGCGCCCAGATCCGGTCCAGCATGAAGCCCGACAGCAACCGCCCGATGGTGACGCTGACCGCCAGCAACGCCAGCGCGCGCGCAGCGTCCCCCCCGCTCAGCCCGTTTTCGGTCAGCATCGGCATCAGATTGGGCATCAGCCCGCCGGTCCCCGCGCCCAGCGCCATCGCCGCCAGCGCGCTTGCCCAGAAACGATAGCGGCGCAGTGCAACGCGCACCGTCAGCCCATCCGTCGCTACCGCCGCCTTGGCGGTTGCGGCCTCGCCCGGCGCGGCGCGCTCCCGCAACCACAGCAGCAGGATCGGCAGGGCGATCAGCAGCGGCAACAGGCCCACGCCGACATAGGCGATGCGCCAGCCAAAACGGTCCATCAGAAAATGGATGTAAAAGGGATAGAGCGCCCCGGTCACGCCCGTACTGGCTAGCGCCAGCCCCAGCGCCAGCCCGCGCGCCCGGTCGAACCAGCCAGTCACGACCTTGGCATAGGTGACGGGCAGCGTCCCCAGCGCGAACACCGCCATCACCGCCCAGACCGCGTAGAAACTCAGGATATTGGGGCCAACCGCACCCAGCGCCATCAGGCACAGGCCCAGGCAGATGGTCGACCCGATCGCCACGCGCCGCGCGCCCACCCGGTCGACCAGCCGCCCCACGCTCGATCCCAGCAGCACCAGCCCGATCGTCACCAGAATGATCGCGGCCAATATCTCGCCGCGCGGCCATCCGAACTGCGCATTGAGCGCGGTCGCGAAGATGCCGGCGGTAAAGGGCGGGATCGGCGACAGGCCCAGGCCAATGCCCACGCTGCACGCGACCAGCGGCTTCCACCCCCGCCGCAATTCCTGCCACGGGCTAAGCCCTTCTCCCAGCGACAATGGCGCGTGCAACCTGCATCTCCCGCACAACAAAGCAAAAAGGGGAGCGAGGCCCTTGCCCCGCTCCCCTGATGAAACGATCAATAGCTATATTTCACGCTAAGCCGGAATGTCTGCGGATCGCCCGGCGATCGCATCGCATAGGCCCCGCCGATGACGTTGCCGTACACATAATATTCTTCCTTCAGCAGATTCTCCGCCGACAGCTTCACTTCCAGCCGCGATCCTTCCGGCTGCCAGCCGACAAAGGCGTTCACGACATGACGCTTGTCCAGCAGCGTCATCGGCGCGTTGGTGCCGCCCAGATAGCGCGGGCTGATATAGCTGACATCGCCGCCGATCAGGAACGTACCCATGCTGCCCGACGGGATATTGGCGTTGAAGCCCACATCATATTGCCATTTGGCGACGTTGGGAATGTATTTGGCCCCTGCCTTGGCCGGGTCCGAATTGGGATTGATCGCGGTATATTTGCCATGGCTATAGGCGCCCGATGCGAACAGGGTCAGTTCCGGGATCGGGCGGATATTGGCTTCCCATTCGATGCCCTGCACCCGCGCTTCGCCCGCATTCTGCGTCAGGCTGGACCCGGTGGGCACCGTCATGCTGGTCAGGATGTCGGAGAAATCATTGCGATAGGCCGCGAGGTTCAGATGGCCCTTCTTGTCCCAGAAGGACAGTTTCGCACCGACTTCATAAGCCCACACCGTTTCGGGATCGAAGCTGGTGTTGAACGCCAGTGGGGCTGCCAGCGCCAGATAGTTGAACCCGCCGCCCTGGAAGCCGCGCGACGCGCTGGCATAGAGGAACACATCGTCGCTGGCCCGGACATTGATCCCGGCCTTGGGCGTCCACGCCTTGGCCTTGAGCTTACCGCCCACTGGCACGAGCCGTATGTCGGTCAGCGACGCCTGCGTCACGCCGGACACATTCTTGTCCTCCTTGGTGTAGCGCAGGCCGCCCACCAGATCGATCGCATCGGTAATCTTGTAGGTCAGCTGGCCATAGGCGGCATAGCTTTTGGTCGTGGGATAGACCATCTGCGGCAGCGTATCATAGGTGTAGAGGACATAGTCCTGCCGCATCTGCCAGCCGGACTCGCGGAAATAATAGAGGCCGCCAATATAGCTGAGCTTGCCGTCCATCGCATCGCCAATGGCCTGAAATTCCTGGCTAAAGGTACGATATTTGGAATCCGACGTCAGTTCGTTGAACCCGATCAGATAGCCATTTTCAGCCGAATTGCCCGGCCGCCCGCCGGTCAGGTCGTTCACGAATTCCTGATGCCCGCGCAGATAGGCGGTGATCGATTTCAGTTCGACATTCTCGCCCTTCCAGCTGAGCGTCAGGTCGCCGCCATAGGTGAAATTCTTGCCGAAGCCGCGCGTCGGGCTGAGATAGGTATAGATGTCGTCCCGCGCATTTTGCAGCGTCGTCGGGTTCACCGCGACGCCGATCGTACCGGCATTTTCAGAGTGCGAGAAGAACCCGGTCAGATAGACGCCGAACGGCCCGTCGCCGATATATTTGATCGCCGCCCGGCCGCCATATTCGTCGCGGTCGCCATATTTCTTGTCGCCCAGCGCCTCTGCGTTGAAGAAGCCGTCGCGGTGGAAATAATTGCCCGTGACCAGCGCCGCCCAGTTATCGGACAGCGGCTGCGACACGGTGCCCTTCACCCGCACCAGATTGTCGCTGCCATATTCGCCCAGAAAATCGCCAAAGGCAGTGTCGCTGGGCTTTTTGGTGACATATTTGATCGCGCCGACCAGCGTGTTGCGGCCATAGAGCGTGCCCTGCGGTCCGCGCAGCACCTCCACCCGCTCCAGATCGGCCAGATCCAGATTGGCGCCGGTCAGGCGCGAAAAATAGGTGTCGTCCACATAGAGGCCGACCGCCGATTCAAAGCCCAGCCAGGTGCCGCCATTCTGCCCCGCGCCGCGCATGAAGATGGTCAGCGTCGTCGGGTCCACCGTGCCGGACGCCACGACCAGGCTTGGGACGACGCGCATCAGGTCCGCGGTGCGGTTGATCTGCAATTGCTGGAGCGCCGTTTCGCCAAGCGCGCTGACCGAAATCGGGGTGGTCTGGAGCGTTCCTTCCCGCCGCTCCGCGGTGACGACGATGTCGCTGCCGATGCCGCTATCCTGCGGCTGCGGCGCTTCCTGCGCGTGCGCGGCGAATGGAAGGATGCAACTGGCAAGAAGTCCAAACCTGTATGATTTGCGCATGACTACCCCTTTCCGGGCAACAGATTGCCCATCCAAAACAACAGCTTTTCGAATTTGTCCTGCGAACCTTTTTATCTATTGGAATCCGGGCCTTTTGACCCTGGATTCAGACACCCAGCCGATTGAGCTTCAACGGCTCGATCGGAATGCTTGTGGTCTTCATCTCGGTGAAGAAATCGGCGCTGGACCGGGCGCCGTCACGGCCGATGCCCGATTCCCGGAACCCGCCAAAGGGCGCGCGCAATTCGCGCATCATCGGCGTGTTGATCCATATGGTGCCCGCGCGAATGCCCTTGCTGCACCGCATCGCCGTCGTCACGCTGCCGGTCCACACATAGGCGACCAGACCAAAGGCGCTGTCATTGGCGATGCGGATGGCGTCCTCCACCTCGTCGAAGATGACGAAGGTGGCGAAGGGACCGAACACCTCCTCCTGACAGATGCGCGCCGCATTGGACGGCGCCAGCACCGCAATCGGATCAATATAGAAGCCCTTGTCGAAACCATCCGGCCGGCCGCCGCCGGTCAGCAATTCCGCCCCATCCTGCGTCGCGACGTCCACGAAGGACAGCACCCGGTCGCGATGCGCGGCAAAGGCAAGCGGGCCGATCTGCGTGCTCGCCGCCATCGGATCGCCGATGCGGATCGCCTTCGCCCGCGCGACGAAATCGGCGATGAACCGGTCCGCGATCGACCGCTGCACCAGGATGCGCGATCCCGCCAGACATTGCTGGCCATTGTTGGAATAGATGCCCAGCAAGGCGCCATCGAGCGCCTGATCGAGATCGGCGTCGGCGCACACGATCGCCGCCGACTTGCCGCCCAGTTCCAGGATAGCCGGCTTCAAATTGGCTCCCGCCGTCGCCATGATGCGCCGGCCCGTCTCCGATCCGCCGGTAAAGCCGATCATGTCGATGTCGGGATGCGACACCATCGCCTCGCCGCTTACATGCCCCCGGCCGTTGACCAGATTGACGACGCCGTCGGGCAAGCCCGCCTCATGCATCAGTTCGACCATGCGGAACATCGACAGCGGCGTATATTCGGACGGCTTGAGCACGCATGTATTGCCAAAGGCGATGCAGGTCGCAATCCGCATCGATCCCAGCGCCAGCGGCGCATTCCATGGCGCGATCAGCGCGCCAACGCCCTTCGGCTCGCGCGTCACATAGGTCATGTAATTTTCGGCCTGCGAATAGCTTTCGCCTGACAGGGTGCTGGCCACTTCAGCAAAGGCGCGGAAATTATGCGCGGCGCGGCGCGCCAGCGGACGCACGCCGCTGATCGGCAGGCCGGTGGTGCGCACCTCCATCTCCGCCAGTTCATCGGCATGGGCGGTCAGCGTGTCGCAGATGGCGTAGAGAATGTCGTTACGCCGGTCGGTGCCCATCCCCGCCCAGGCCGGGAAGGCCCCGCGCGCCGCAGCGACCGCATCGCCCACTTCCTACGCATCGGCCTCACGCAGATGGCACACCAGTTCCTCGGTCGCGGGATTGATGACCGGCATCAGGTGACCGCCCGCATTCGCCACCGGCGAACCATTGATCAGACTCGTCACGACATTATCGGTCATTATGCGATCCCGTTTCCCCGTCTCTGCCCTGCTTGTGCCGGGCATTTTTATCGTCGTCCCGCCCTTTTCACGACGCCGGCTGCAAAAGCCGTCCATCGCGCGGGCCGATCATTCCGCCTAGGCCAGCCGGCTGTCTTCATCCTGACATGCCGGCCGTCCATTGCCATGCACCATGGGTGCCGATTCGGCTTCGGGCGGGACAGGCAAATCCTGCATTTTTTTCGCCAGGCGATGAAATCTCCTGCCCGCATTTGCGCCACGCCGCACCCTGCCTAGCCCTGCCCCATCGCAGCGACGATCCGTCGTTGCGCCAAGGAGGCTGCACCCATGAGTCTGCCAACACCGCTGATGAACCGCGATCGGGCCGAAACCGTCATGGCGGCGGCGGGCGTCAGCGCCTTCGTCCTGACCGATCCGATCAACATCTATCACGCCACCGGCTTCTGGCCGCAAACCGTCGCCATGGGCCAGTTGGGGACGGCGCTGGCGGTGGTGCCGGTCGATCGCAACAGCCCGGCCATCCTGATCACATCGCAGTTCATCCATTATTTCTTCGACATGGACGCCGTCGATGCGGACGGTCCATTGCGCATCTTCCTCTATACCGCGCCCGGCAGCGAGCCGGAGGGCGCAGCCGCCCCGCCCAGTTTCTTCCGTTCGGCCCCCGGCGGCGCGCCCGATCCGTTCGAACGGGCGACTCGCGCCTCGACCCTCGACCTGCTGGAACGCGCCCCGGCCTATTCTGGCCAGCGAAGCGCGCTGGGCGATGCGCTGGCCGCCATCGCGCCCGGCAGCCTGATCGCGGCCGACGGTCCGCTGCCCCAAAGCCTGCTGGGCGACAATTTCGTCTGGCGCGCCGCCGAACCGCTGCTGCGCCGGGTGCGGATGATCAAGTCTGCCCATGAGATCGCGCTGATGCGCCACGCTGCGCGCAACAATGCGGAAGCCGCCCGCGCCAGTGTCCTCTCGATGCGCGAAGGCGACAGCTATGAGGAACTCCGCCTCGCCTTCCACGCCGAAACCGGCCGACGCGGCGGCGTGCCGCTGTTCCTGTCGGTCGACAATATCGCCTATCGCCAGCGCGACGGCCTGATCCGCGAAGGCCGCGCCTTTCAGGTCGATGCCGTCAGCCATTATGGCTTCTACCATGGCGATTATGGCCGCACCGTTTGCGTGGGCGAACCGGGACAAGCGCTTAAGGACGCGATGGAGGCGGCACAGATCGCCAATGATGCGGTGGCGCGCACGCTGCGGCCGGGCATCCGCTATTCCGATGTCATGGCGGCGGGGCGCGGCGCCATTGCCGCCGCCGGCTTCGACATGGCCACGCCCTCCTCACCGCACAGCGTCGGCCTGTTCCACACCGACGAAGCCTATGCGGACGATGCGCTCCATTTCGTGAAGGCCGACCATCTGATCGAACAGGATATGATCCTCAGCGTGGATTGCCCGATCATGCAGACCGACATGGGCGGGACCGTGCATCTGGAGGATCTCTGGCTCATTACCCAGGACGGCTGCGAACCGCTCAACGACACCGCCCATCCCTTCATCAGGATCTGACCCGATGGCACTTTATCCCTCCCTTCAGGGTCGCCGCATCCTCATCACCGGTGGCGGGCGCGGCTTCGGCCGGGAAATGGCGCTGGCCTTCGCGCGGCAAGGCGCCCTGCTGCTGCTGACCGCCGCACGCAATGGCGACGAACTGGGCCAGACCGTGGCGGACGCCAATGCGATCGCGCCGGGATGCTGTATCGGGGAACTGGCCGATGTCGCGCTGGAGGCGGATTGCACCCGCATCGCCAGCGTGGCGCGGAGCCGACTGGGCGGCATCGACATATTGTTCAACAATGCCGCGCGCAGTCCGGCCGAAGCGATGACCCGGTTCGATCGCGCCGCCCCCACGCCTTTCTGGGAGGCGGACGCCGCTGGCTATGAACGGCTGATCGTCACCAACATCGTGGGGCCTTTCCTGATGGCACAGCGTCTGGCCCCGGCCATGGTGCAGCAGGGCTTTGGCCGGATCATCAACATGCTGACATCCGGCCCGACCATGACTGTCAGCGGGCGTGGCCCCTATGGCGCCAGCAAGGCCGCGCTGGAGGCCAGCACGGCGATCTGGGCGCGCGATCTGGCCGGCAGCGGCGTCACCGTCAACGGCCTGCTGCCCGGCGGCGCCAGCGACACGGCCCTGATCCCCGGCGACAATATCGGCCAGCGCGCCGTCCCCGGCTTCCGCGCGGGAAAGAATAGCGGCGGCGGCAGCGAAGGCACGCTGGCCGGACTACTGCCCGCCGACATCATCGTACCGCCCGCCCTGTGGCTGGCCGCCGACGAATCCGCTGCATGGACCGGCCGTCGCTTCGTGGCCAAGGACTGGGACGACGCGCTGGGCTGGGAGAGCGCGGCGGCGCAGAGCGTCACCGAGATGGTCGACGTACCGCGCATCCTTTAGGTGGCGTGAACATCGTCAGACAGTCTGGAAGCGAGCAGGAGCGGACGCTGTATTGCCCTCTCCCGTCTTCACGGGAGAGGCTACGGAGACTTGGCAGCTTGCTGCCTAGTCGATGTCGGTGAGGGTCTTTTTTCCTTTCTGGACGGCTACTTTCCGCCAGCAAAAAAGAAAGACCCTCTCCCAACCCTCTCCCGTGAAGACGGGAGAGGGCCGAGAAAAGCCGACGTTCCGCAATCAACCCTCCCCTGTCCTATTCGCCCCGGCCATGAGACAAGACGAACCATCTCAGCGGTGGAACGCGACTTTCCGATAGGATCAGGCTTTGGACAGAAAATGTCGCATTTGGCGGGAAATATGCGAAGTTAAGCGCCGGTCCGGCTAATCCGCCGTCCATCCGCCATCGACGACGATGCTCGTCCCGGTGACGAGCGCGGAAGCCTCCGACGCCAGGAAGACGACCGCGCCCATAATATCCTCCACCCGGCCGATCCGGCCGAGCTTGATCCGCGCCAGCACGCTGTCACGGAACGCTGCATCCTCGAAAAAGGGCCGGGTCATCGGTGTTTCGATGAAGGTCGGCGCGATCGTGTTCGACCTTATGCCATGACTGGCCAGATCCAGCGCAAAGGATTTGGACATGCCTTCGATCGCCCATTTGGAGGCGCAGTAGAGCGATCGGTTGACGCCGCCCACATGCCCCATTTGCGATCCGATATGGATCAGCGACCCCGGCCGCCCGGCGGCGATCAGCCCGCGCGCCACCGCCTGCGCCACGAAAAAGGCGGCGCGGACATTCAGGTCCATCACCGCTTCATAATCGGCGGGCGTAACCGCGCTCATCGGCATCGGCCGGTTGGTGCCGGCATTGTTGACGAGGATGTCGAACGGCCCTTCAGCCGCGATCGCGGCCTGCGCCGCATCCGTATTGGCAACGTCCAGCCGAAGCGCCTGCGCCCGTCCGCCCATGTCCCATATCGCCGCCGCCCCGACTTCCACATCCGCCAGCGTGCGCGCCGCCAGCACCACCTGCGCCCCGGCCTGCGCCAACGCCGCCGCGCAGGCAAGGCCGATCCCCTTGCCTGCGCCCGTCACCAGCGCGCGTCGCCCCTCCAGCCGGAAGGCCGGCGTGCGGGGCAGCGGATCAGGCATCGACCGCCGTCAACGCCGATGGCGCGGCGGTCCCGGCATAGGGCACATCGACCCCGCCATAGCGGCGCACGCGGATATTGGCCTGTTCGCCATGACCGGCAAAACCCTCCAGCCCGCACAGGCGCGAACAATATTCGCCCACCAGCGCGCTCGCCGCATCGGTCATCACCTTCTGATAGGTGCAGGTCTTCAGGAACTTGCCGACCCACAGCCCGCCGGTATAGCGCGCCGCCTTGCCGGTGGGCAGCGTATGGTTGGTGCCGATCACCTTGTCGCCATAGCTGACATTGGTCCGCGCCCCCAGGAACAGCGCGCCATAGTTGGTCATGTTGTTCAGGAAATAATCGGGGTCGGCGGTCATCACCTGCACATGCTCCGACGCGATTTCGTCAGCGATCCGCACCATTTCCGCATCGTCCTGCGCCACGATGACCTCGCCATAATCAGCCCAGGCGCGCCCGGCATGGGCGGCGGTCGGCAATATGGTCAGCAACCGTTCGATCTGACGCATCGTATCACGCGCCAGCGCCTCCGACGTGGTCAGCAGGATCGCCGGGCTGTCCGGCCCATGTTCGGCCTGCCCCAGCAGATCGGTGGCCGCCAGTTCGCCGTCGCAGCCAATCTCGTCCGCGATCACCAGCGTTTCGGTGGGTCCGGCGAACAGGTCGATGCCGACCTTCCCATAGAGCTGGCGCTTCGCCTCCGCGACGAAGGCGTTGCCCGGTCCCACCAGCATGTCGACCGGCGCGATCGACGCGGTGCCCAGCGCCATCGCGCCGACCGCCTGAATGCCGCCGAGCACATAGATTTCATCGGCCCCGGCCAGCACCTGCGCCGCCACGATCGCGGGCGCAGGCTTGCCCTGAAAGGGCGGCGCGCAGGTCACGACGCGGGGCACGCCGGCGACCTTCGCCGTGATGACCGACATATGGGCGGAGGCCAGCAACGGATATTTGCCCCCCGGCACATAGCATCCCGCCGCATTGACCGGCACGTTGCGATGGCCCAGCACGACGCCGGGCAGCGTCTCCACCTCGACATCCTTCATGCTGTCGCGCTGGATGCGGGCGAAGTTGCGCACCTGCGTCTGCGCAAATTCGATGTCCTTCAGATCCTGCGCGGATAGCTGGTCCAGACAGTCCTGCTTCTCCCGATCCGACAGCAAAAAGCTCTCCGGCGCCCAGCCGTCGAACTTGCCGGACATCTCCCGCACGGCATCATCGCCGCGCGCCGCAATATCCGCCAACGCCCGCTCCACCGTTTCGCGCACCTGCGTCAGGACGGTGGGTTTTTCGTTGGTCTTGTCGCCGCGTTTCAGCCAGCGTGCCATGGTCATTCTCTCCGATGAAAAGGTCAGTTGGTTTCGGCGTCGGCCCATTTGCGTTCGAAGGCCCAGACGTCCTCGAAGCCGATCAGCGAGCAGAAGCGCTTGAAGTCATAGACCGGCATGTCGCCGCCCGATCCGTCCCCGGCCTGCCGCAACTGGCTCAACACCGCATGGACCGCAGCCGCCGACGCCAAGCTGGCCAGCGCAGGGAAGATCGCCATCGAAAAGCCGATCTGCTTGAGCGTGTCGACCGGCAGGATCGGGGTGACGCCGCCCGTCGCCATGTTCGCGACGAAAGGCCGGTCGATCGCCGCGCACTGGATGCGCATCTCTTCCTCGCTCGCCAGCGCTTCGGGGAACAATATGTCCGCCCCTGCCTGCGCATAGGCTTCCATCCGGCGCATCACGCCCGACAGCCCTTCGCTCTGCCGCGCGTCGGTGCGGGCAATGATCAGGAAACTCTCGTCCTGCCGTGCGTCCCGCGCCACCTTGATCTTCGCCACCATCTCCTCCAGCGGCACGATCCGCTTGAAGGGCGTATGGCCGCATTTCTTGGGGAATTGCTGATCCTCGATCTGGATCGCGGTCACGCCCGCCTCTTCATAGGCGCGCACCGTATGATGGACATTGAGCAGCCCGCCATAGCCAGTATCGGCGTCGGCAATCACCGGCGCGGTGGACGATCGCACCAGCGTCGCCATACGGTCGGTCATCTGCGTGACCGACGCGATGCCGGCATCCGGCAGGCCATAGGCGGACGCGGTGAGCCAGTAGCCCGTGCCATAAACGGCGTCGAAGCCGACTTCATTGGCGATGACCGCCGTGATCATATCCTGAATGCCCGGCGCGACGATGAACTCGCCCGCCTGCAATTTTTCACGAAGAATGGGATTGGCCATATCTGCTCCGCCAGCCGCGCGGCCGCCGGGGGCCGCAAGTCGATGACGGCAGGACTAATGGCGCGGGCCAGGGTCACAATGGCGACGCATCGCCCGTTCGCCTGGCGAAGAAATTAGGCGGTCACGCCGCCGTCTGGATAAGGTCGCGGCTGATGGCGGCCGCCGTGTCCCGTAGCGGCGGCAACAGGCGCTGAATCGCATCGGTCATCGACATGGCGCTGGAAAAGAAGATCAGCGCCAGCGACCCGACCAGCCTGTCCCCTTCGAACAAGGGGACGGCGATGGACGATGTCTTGCCCGGATTGGCGGAATAATGGTTGCGCGCGACCGCCGCATAGCCCTGTTCACGAATCTTGCGCACTGCGTCCCCACTTTCGAAATCGCGCAGTGTCAGCGAATCGATCCCCTGCCCGCTGGTGCGATATTGCTTCAGCAATTCGGCCTGCTCATCCGCCGGCGCATAAGCGAAATAGGCGCGCCCCGATGCCGATGGCAGCAAGGGCACCTGCCAGCCGGGGTAATAATTATTGAAGGTCAGCGATGTAATGGTGCTGGTGGAATCGCGCACAACCATGGCCTGCCCGACGCGTGTCGCCAGGCTGATCGGCCAGTCGAACTGCTGGGTCAGGCGCATGATATGCGGTCGGGCCGTTACGACCAGCCGGTCATGATTCTGGAACCCGCAGGACAGCGTCTGCACCAGAGCCGTCGGGCGATAGCGTTTGCGCGCCGGTTCCTGTTCGATCAGCCCTTCATCAATCAGCGTCTTGATAATGCGCGTGGCGGTGGGATGCGGGATCGCCGCACTATGGGCAATCTCCGTCAGGGTCAGGCCGCTGCCGCGATTGATCGCCTGCAAAACCGCGATACAGCGGGCGATCGCCCTGATCGAGTGATCCTTTTCTTTCACGGGCATCGCATCGTTGTTCATGCAGCGAAGATTTCGTCCAACGCATCCTCCTGTCAAGCAGTCGGCGACCCTGTTCGTTCGCCTGGCGATGATTTGGCGGCTGCGCGGTTCGCCCCCCGCCCGCCCTGATGCAATGCGGATCGGTCAGTTCTTCGAACAATGAGGAAGCAATGCGCAAAGTAGAGGCCCTCGTCGTGGGCGCCGGACCCGTGGGCACGATCGCGGCGTCGCGGCTCGCGGCGATGAACATCGATGTCATGCTGTGCGAAGCGCAATCCTCCTGCGCGCATGATCTGCGCGCCTCCACCTTCCATGCCTCGACGCTGGAGATGCTGGACGAAATCGACGCAGCCGCGCCCCTGATCGATCGGGGCCTGAAAGCCCCCGTCTATCATATGCGCGACCGCCAGAGCGGCGCCGTGATCGATTTCGACCTTGCCGAGATTGCGGACCGGGCGCGCTTCCCCTTCCGCCTGCAATGCGAACAATTTCACATGGCCAATCTGCTGGCGCAGCGGATGATCGACGATCCCAAAATCGACATGCGGTTCAACGCGCGGCTGGTGGATGCCCGCGAAACCGCCGACGGCGTGATCGCGACGATCGAGGACAATGGCGTCCTGACGGAAGTCTTCACCAAATTCCTGATCGGCGCGGACGGATCGCGATCGGTCGTGCGCGAGAAGATGGGCGTCGCGTTCGAAGGCTTCACCTATGAGGAAAAATTCGTCAGCCTGTCGACCGCGCTGCCGATCGAGGACCATGTCCCCAATCTGTCCTATGTAAACTATATCTCCGATCCCGACGAATGGCTGGTGCTGTTGCGCGTGCCGACGCTGTGGCGCGTGCTGGTTCCGGCCGACGGCGCCCTGACGAACGAGGAACTGATTTCCGACGCCAACGCGGCCAAGGTTTTCAGCCGCATCGTCGGCAACATCCCCGTCGTCACTGAACATCGCACCATCTATCGCGTGCACCAGCGGGTAGCGGAGCGCTTCGTCAAGGGACGGATGCTGCTGATCGGCGACGCCGCGCACCTCAACAATCCGCTGGGCGGCTTCGGCATGAACAGCGGCATTCATGACGCCTGGAACCTGACCGAGAAGCTCTACGCCATCTTGCGGCAGGATGGGGACAAAGCGCTGCTCGACCGTTTCGACCGGCAGCGGCGCACCGTGACCCGCAACTTCATTCAGGCCCAGACGATCGAGAATATGGCCTTCATGGAGCAGGGCGCGGGCGAAGCCAGCCGGTTGCGGCGCGAGCGCATGGCGCAAATCCACGCCGACCCGGACCTGCGCCGCGATCATCTGCTCAAGCAGGCCATGTTCAAGAGTCTCGAAGAAGCGGAGAGCATCGCATGACCATCGAAACCCCTGTCCGTGAAGCCCCTGTCCGTCGCAGCGCCGATGCGCTTGGCCCGCGCATGAAGTTCGGCGTGCTTGGCCCGTCGACCAACACGATCGTCCAGCCCGACTTCGACGATTTGCGCCCCCATGGCGTCACCAACCATTATAGCCGCATCGTCGTCGACAATGCCAAGGCGGTGTCGAACGAGACCTTCATGGCCGGCGCCTGGGAAATCAGCCATAACACGATCGATGCGGTGCATGGCGTGCTGACCTGTCAGCCCGATTATCTGGTCATGGGCATGTCCGCCGTCACCTTCTTCGGCGGGGCCGAAGGCGGCCGCAAATGGCGCGAGAATGTGGAAGAGGTTTCGGGCCTCAAAGTGTCGACTGGCTCGGAAGCCACGGCAGCCGCGCTGGCCGCCTATGGCGGGGTGAAGAAAATCGCCTTCCTGTCCCCCTATTTCCCGACCGCCAACGCCGAAGTGCGCAATTTCCTGTCCGACTATGGCTATGAAACGGTGCGCGACATTCCGCTACAATGCCCGTCCTGGATCGCCATCGCCGAACAGACGCCCGAACGCATCCGCGACACGATGAAGCAGCTGGACGGCGACGATGTCGATGCGATCATTCAGGTCGGCACCAACCTGTCGGCAATCCGGCTGGCGGCGGCCGCCGAATTGTGGCTGGGCAAGCCGGTGATCGCGATCAACACCGCGACCTACTGGCATGCGCTGCGGGTCAATGGCATCCATGACAAAGTGCATGGCTATGGGCGGCTGATGGCCGAATATTGACGGGAGAGGCGGTGTGAAAAGCATCGAACTGGTCGAGGTCGGCCCGCGCGACGGGCTTCAGAATGAAAGCCTGATCGTGTCGACCGCCGACAAGGTCGCGCTGATCGAACGCGCCGTCGCCGCCGGCATCCGCCGGATCGAGGTAGCCAGCTTCGCCAATCCACGCCGCGTACCGCAAATGGCCGATGCCGAAGCGGTGATCGCAGCCCTGCCCGACTGGGCGGATGTGACCAGCATCGGGCTGGTGATGAACGTTCGCGGTGCCGAACGCGCGCTGGCCACCAAGGTCGGCCAATTGGGGGCCGTCTGCATCACGACCGACAGCTTCGCAATGCGCAATCAAGGGCAGACCAGCGCCGAATCCATGCAGGTGGCGCAGCATATCCTGTCCCTTGCGCAGGCGGCCGGACGCAGCGCGCAGGTGACGATCGGAGCCGCCTTCGGCTGTCCGTTCGAAGGCCATGTCTCGGCCGACCGGGTCGTCGCGATGGCGGTGGAGCTGGCAAAGGCTGGCCCCTGCGAAATCGCGCTGGCCGACACGATCGGGGTCGCGGTGCCGGCCGAAGTGACCGCGCTGGTCGGTCGGGTGCGGGATGCGGTTCCGGGCATGCCGATCCGCTGTCATTTTCACAATACGCGCAACACTGGCCTCGCCAATGTCTGGTCCGCTGTGGAGGCAGGCGCGGCGACGATCGATGCGTCGCTGGGCGGTCTGGGCGGTTGCCCGTTCGCGCCGGGCGCCGCCGGCAATGTGCCGACCGAGGATGTGCAATATCTGTTGGAGCGTTCGGGCGTGGCGACCGGCGTCCAGCTCGATACGCTGATCGCCGCAAACCGCTGGTTCACCGATGTCATGGGCAAGCCTCTGCCATCGATGGTCAGCCGCGCCGGCCCCTTCCCCGCCGCTCAACAGAGGGATTGACAGGAGATGGACTTGGAAAACACCGGCGCGCTTGCGGGCATCCGCGTGATCGAACTGGGCCAGCTGATCGCAGGCCCCTTTTGCGGCCAGTTGCTGGGCGATATGGGTGCGGAGGTCATCAAGGTCGAACCGCCCAGGCAGGGCGATCCGATGCGCAACTGGGGCCATGGCGACGCCAAGCTGTGGTGGGAGGTCGTGGCCCGCAACAAGAAATCGGTGTCGGCCAATCTGCGCGTGCCCGAAGGTCAGGACATCGTCCGCAAGCTGGCGGCCACGGCCGACATAGTGATCGAGAATTTCAAGCCCGGCACGATGGAGAAATGGGGCCTTGGCCCTGACGATCTGCACGCGATCAACCCGCGTCTGATCATCGTGCGGGTGTCAGGCTATGGCCAGACCGGCCCCTATTCGTCACGCGCCGGCTTTGGCGGCATTGGCGAGGCGATGGGCGGATGGCGCTATATCGTGGGCGATCCCGACCGGGCGCCCAGCCGGATGGGCGTGTCGATCGGCGACAGTCTGGCCGCGACCTATGGCTGCATGGGCGCGCTGGCCGCGCTCCATGCCCGCGAACGCACGGGCCGGGGTCAGGTGGTCGACAGCGCGCTGTATGAAGCCGTGTTGCAGGTGATGGAAAGCCTGGTTCCCGAATATGTGGTTCAGGGCCATGTCCGCACCCGATCCGGCTCCATTCTGGAAGGGATCGCGCCATCCAACGTCTATCCGACCAGCGATGGCGAATATCTGATCGGCGCCAATCAGGATGCGATCTTCGGCCGACTGTGCAAGGCGATGGGCCGCCCCGAACTGGCTGGCGACGAACGCTATGCCACGCATGTCGCGCGCGGCAGGCACCAGACCGAACTGGACGACCTGATCGCCGACTGGACCCGCACGCTGACCGTCGACGAACTGGAAGCGTTGATGATCGAGCACAGCATTCCTGCCGGCAAAATCTATCGCGCCGCCGACATGCTGGAAGATCCCCACTTCGCCGCGCGCGAGGCTCTGGTCGAAATGGACAGTCCGCGCTGGGGCAAGTTCAGGATGCAGAACAGCTTCCCCAAATTGTCCGACACGCCCGGCAGCATCCGCAGCCTCGCCCCGGCAGAGATCGGCCAGCACAATGCCGAAATCTATGGCGCGCTGCTGGGTCTGGATCAGGCCGAAATCGACCGATTATCCGCCGCTGGCGTGATCTGACCCTCATTTTTCCGAAAGACCCGCAATGTCCGCACGCACGCTTTACGACAAGATCTGGGACGATCATGTCATCGCCGTTCAGGATGACGGCACCTGCCTGATCGGCATCGACCGCCACCTGATCCATGAAGTGTCCACGCCGCAAGCCTTTGAGGGATTGCGCGCTGCCGGCCGCAGGCTGCGCCGCCCGGATCTGACGTTGGCCATGCCCGACCATAATGTCCCCACCAGTGATCGCGATGCGCCGATCGCTGATCCGCAATCAGCGTTGCAATTGCAGGTGCTGGCGGAAAATTGCCGCGATTTCGGCATCGAATATTATGAAATGACCGCGCCCGAACAGGGGATCGTCCATGTCGTCGGCCCCGAACAGGGCTTCACCCTGCCCGGCGTCACGCTGGTCTGCGGCGACAGCCATACATCGACCCATGGAGCGCTGGGCGCGCTGGCCTTCGGCATCGGCACGTCGGAGATCGAAACGGTCTTCGCGACCCAGGCGCTGCTGCTGCGTAAATCGCGCAACATGGCGGTGCGGGTGAACGGCGCGCTGGCGCTGGGCGTCACGTCGAAGGATGTGGCGCTTCATCTGATCGGCCTGATCGGAACCGCCGGCGGCACCGGCCATGTGATCGAATTCATGGGATCGACGATCGACGCCATGTCGATCGAGGCGCGCATGACACTGTGCAACATGGCGATCGAGGCTGGCGCCCGCGCCGGGCTGGTGGCCCCCGACGACAAGACATTCGCCTATGTGCAGGGCCGCCCCCGCGCACCGCAAGGCCCAGCATGGGATGACGCCATGGCATGGTGGGAGACGCTGAAGAGCGATGCCGACGCCCTTTTCGACAGGCTGGTGGAGATCGACGCGGCCGATATTGCGCCGACGGTGACATGGGGCACCAGTCCAGAGGACAGCGCGCCCATTGACGGCGCGGTGCCCGCCATCGACACCGATCCCGCAAAGGCCGCCGCGATGCGCAAGGCGCTCGACTATATGGCGCTGCAACCGGGCACGCCGATGCAGGAGATCGCCATCGATCAGGTCTTCATCGGCAGTTGCACCAACAGCCGGATCGAGGATCTGCGCGACGCCGCAGCCGTGCTGCGCGGCCGCAAGGTCGCAGCGAGCATCCGGCGGGCGATGGTGGTGCCGGGATCGGGACTGGTCAAGCGTCAGGCCGAAGCCGAAGGGCTGGACCGCATCTTCATCGACGCGGGCTTTGAATGGCGCGAGCCGGGCTGCTCCATGTGCCTTAGCATGAACCCGGACAAGGTGCCGGCGGGCGAGCGCTGCGCCTCCACCAGCAACCGCAATTTCGTGGGGCGTCAGGGGCCGGGCGCACGCACGCATCTGGTTTCGCCGCCCATGGCCGCTGCGGCTGCCGTGACCGGGCGTCTGACCGACATTCGCAAGATGGAGATCGCCTGATGCGCGCCTTTCGCTCCGTAACCGGCATCGCCATCCCTTTTGGCGCGAAGAATGTCGATACCGACATCATCATTCCGTCGCGCTGGCTGAAGGTCATCACCCGCTCCGGCCTTGGGCAGGGGGCGTTCGAGCAGTTGCGTCAGGACCCGGCCAATATTTTCGACCAGCCCCGTTACCGGGATGCGCCGATCCTGATCGCGGGCGAGAATTTCGGCTGCGGCTCCAGTCGCGAACATGCGCCATGGGCATTGCTCGACATGGGTGTGCGCGCCGTGATCGCGCCCAGCTTCGCCGACATCTTCTCCGGCAACAGCGCGAAGAACGGCCTTGCGCTCATCGTCCTGCCACAGGCGGCGATCGATCGGCTGATGACAGTGGCGCAGACCGGATCGGTGACGGTCGATCTGACGGGCAATGTTGTGACCTCCGACGCCGGGGACCTGTTCCCCTTCAGCATGGACCCGTTCCGCCGCCATTGCCTGCTGGAAGGGCTGGACGAAATCGGCCTGATCGAACGGCGCGAAGCGGACATCGCCGCCTATGAGACGCGCCTGCACAATGAACGCGCCTGGGTTGGCGCACTATAGAGGGACAAGAAAGCCATGACCGCGACCGGACAGGACATAAGCGGCGCAGCGCTGCTGGCGAAGGCAATCCATGCCAGCGGCGCACGAACCCTGTTCGCGCTGGCAGGCGCCACCCACGCGCCCATGCTCATGGCATTCGAGGATCTGGGCGGTCGCATCATCGGCGGTCGGCATGAAAGCGGCACGGTCGGCGCGGCGGACGGCTATGCCCGGCGAACCGGGCGCATCGGCTTTGCCTGCATCATCGCCGAACAAGGCATGCAAAATGCGCTGACCGCCATCATGACCGCCGCCCAGTCGGAAAGTCCGATCGTGATTCTGGCGACGCGCTTTCCCGACAGCTGGATCGAGCCGGCGGTCGCCTATAGCGTCGACCGACATGAGCTGACGGCGCCCTTCATCAAGTTCAGCCGCACCGTGCCGTCTGCCGATCGGCTGGGCGAATATTTCGCCGCCGCGTGCAAGGCCGCGACGGAGGGCGTGCCCGGCCCGGCGCTGCTGGTGTTGCCGATGGACATGATGACGCAGACTGTGCCGGATGTGCTTTTGCCATCACAGCCTCCCCTGCCTCTCCCGCCCGCCCGCGACGCGCAGGTGGCGGAGGCCGCAGCGCTGATCGGCAGCGCGCAAAGGCCGATCATCGTCACTGATGTCGGCGCGGCGCGCGGTGGGTGCGAAGTCGGCCTCAATCGGCTCGCCGCAATGGGCATTCCGGTGCTGGGGAATAGTCTGGGCCGGGGCATCGTGCCGGAGGTTGCGCCGCTGGGCTATCCCTGGCCCTATGCGCAGAAGGCCGCGCCGCTTGCCGATCTGGTGATCGTGGTCGGCGCGAAAATGTCGATGTGGTTTGGCTATGGCAAGCCGCCGCGGTTCGGCGAAAATGCGCGCTTCATCCACATTGACGACAATCCCGCCGCGATCGGACGCAATGTGGCGGTGGACCTGCCCATTGTCGCCCATATGGGCGATAGCCTGACCCTGATTGCCGACGCATTGGAACAGCAGGACTTCACACGCGACGCGCAGTGGATCGAAGACGCCTTGTCCGCACGCAAGGCGAGAGTTGACGGCTTCTGCTTGGATGACGGTGCCCCCCTGCATCAGATCGAAATCGGCGCAGCATTGGATGCGCTGCTTCCAGTGGATCGCATTCTTATAGGCGACGGCGCTGACATATTGAATTTCACCTTCGCACGCATGCGGTTGCACGGGCCGCGCAGCTATGCCGATCATCTGCCGCTGGGGGCGATGGGATCGGGCTTTCCGATCGCTATCGGCATGGCGGCGGCCGAAGCGGAACGGGCGGAAGCGGACGGTGACTTGGCCGCGCCGACCCTATGCGTCACCGGCGACGGATCGATCGGCTTCTTCCTGGCCGAACTGGACACGATGCGGCGCGCCGCCCTGCCCCTGATCGTTCTCGTCAGCAACGACGGCAAATGGGGCACGGAATATCATGGGCAGGCCATTGCCTATGGACGCACCGTCAATACCGACCTGGGCCTGTCCGACTATGCCGGGGTTGCTCGCGCCTTTGGCTGTTCCGCCTGGGTGGTGGACGACCGGGACGGCCTGCATGCCGCCATCACCGCTGCGCGCGATAGCCACGGCCCGGCCCTGATCGATGTGCGGATCGATCCAATGGGCGGCAAGGTGCGCAAAGAAGACCCGCTGCTTGGCATGATCCTGTTCGAGGATATTGCCAGAAAGCATTGATCGACGGGCCGAATTATCGGAGTTGCCATGTCCAGCCTCTATATCGTCATCGACCTTATCCACGATTTGCTGGCGCATGAGCCGATGAAGGAACAGATTGCACGCCGCCACATTTTGGAAAATGGTGCGCTTGTCCTGGCAAAGGCGCGGGCGGCGGGCGTGCCGGTTGCCTATGTCCGGGTCGCCTTCACAGGCGATTTTGCCGAAGCGCCGACGGCGTCTCCGCTATTTTCCAGTTTCAAGGGCAGCGGATTGTTGCGCCTGGGATCATCGGGCGTCGCCGTGCATCCCGCGATCGCGCCCCTTCCGGCTGATATCGACATCGTCAAACATGGCGTCAGTCCATTCATCGGCACCCGTCTGGATGCGGAAATCGCACGGCTGGGCGTGACGCAGCTTTATATATCTGGAATTTCCACCACGCTCGCCGTGAGCAGCGCGGTTCGGGAGGGACATGACAGAGGACTAGCCATCACCCTAATCGAAGATACGTGCGCAGCGCATGACGATACGGATCATGCATCGGAAATCAGAATATTATCGCAACTTTGTACGATCAGATCAGCGTCTGAAACGACTTTCGTTTCGCTTTGATCGGATTATGGGAGGCATTGCATCATCCATATCTCTTATGATCGACCATCCCTATTTATTTAGAGGCTGTGTCAGAACGCTGACGTAACGGTGGACAGCCAAGTTTCGATATGATTCCGAGGGGTTGCGACACCAACCTTGGAAGCCATTATGTGGAACCCGACCGCCCGCGCGCATCATAGCCGCGCACAGCTTCGCTATGGAAGCGATCTTACCGATGTGATCTGCCCCCACCGAGTGGACCGATTGGTTTGTTAGTGATGGGGTGGACGCCCCCCGACGGCATCGATGTGCCACAGTGGAGGTGTTGAACACCACTTGAGGGAGGCGTCCGTGTCGGAAGTTACCATAATCGGGTTGGATATCGCCAAGCATGTTTTTCAGGCGCATGGGGTAGATGCGTCAGGCCATGCGATTTTGCGTAAGAAGATTACGCGTTCGAAGTTGCTGCCGTTCTTTGCCGTTCATCCGCCTTGCCTCATTGTGTTGGAGGCATGTGGCGGAGCCCATCACTGGGCGCGCGAGTTGCTCAAGCTCGGTCACGAAGTGCGGTTGATCGCTCCGGCCTATGTGAAGCCCTTTGTGAGGCGGCAGAAGAACGACGCGGCCGATGCCGAGGCGATCTGCGAGGCAGCACAGCGTCCCAACATGCGGTTCGTACCGGTGAAAACTGAGGAACAGCAGGCAGCTGCGATGGTGTTCCGGGGGCGAGATCTGCTGGTCCGCCAACGCACCCAGATTAGCAACGCCCTGCGCGGGCACATGGCAGAATATGGTTGGATCGCGCCCAAGGGCTTGGCGCATCTGGAAAAGCTCAGGGCGCTGCTCTCCGATCAAACGGCAGTGCCTGAAGGGGTGCGGTCTGTGTGCGTGGTTTTGCTCGATACTCTGGCTAAGCTCGACCGGCAAATTGCCCTGCTCGACAAGGAGATCGTGCGACGCTCTCGGGAGGATACGGTCACGCGCCGCCTGATGACGATCCCTGGCATCGGACCGATCACCGCAACGGCGATCACCGCACTTGCGCCGCCGTTAGGAACGTTCGCCAAGGGGCGTGACTTCGCTGCCTGGGTCGGCCTTACCCCTCGTCAGCACTCAACGGGTGGTAAACAGAAGTTGGGATCTATCTCGAAGATGGGCGAGCGCACGCTACGTCGATTGCTGATTAACGGCAGTAGCGCGGTGGTGCTCCAAGCGAGCAAACGAGGCCCGGCGAAGGGATCGTGGATCGAGCAGATGCTGGCCCGCAAACCACGTATGCTGGTGACGGTCGCGCTGGCCAATAAGACGGCACGGATCGTCTGGGCGCTGATGATGAAGGATGAAGTTTACAAAGCTCCGGTCGCAGCGACGGCGTAAGCCAAGGCGGGCCAGAGGTCGTCGGAACGTAGTCGGTCGAAGGAGGGTATGGCACAACAGTCGGCGAGACGGGGTCGGAAGAACCAGGTTAATCCACCGTGCTTCATCAGCACGCGTTAGTGATGTGGTTCCGGTCCGCGAACTCCCATACGGGCCCGCAGCTATCATCGCTGCATCAGAGAGGCCGGACAGATGGCAGCATCCGACTACGTGCCTACCTCCAAATACCACTTGCGTTAATCGGGGCATCCACAGATGTATTAAGCTCATCGCCGCCATATCCGGACGGAGGTGGAGCGAAGCGGAACCGGAGGCCGGATATGGCGGTGTCGCCGTTTCTGGTGCTGGTGGCCGATAGCCAAGACTGCTGTGCGGGCGGACGGTGTTGTAATGCAGCCGCCAGGCTTCGATCAGCACCCTGGCCTCGGCGAGGCTGTAGAAGATTTCACCATTGAGCAGTTCGTCGCGCAGCGACCCATTGAAGCTTTCATTATAGCCATTCTCCCATGGCGATCCCGGCGCGATGTAGAGCGTCTTCACGCCGATCTGCCGCAGCCATTGCTGGACGGCATTGGCGATAAATTCGGCGCCATTATCTGACCGTATATGTGCAGGCGGGCCGCGCGAGATGAACAGGTCCGCCAAGGCCGCCAGCACATCCTCATGCTTGAGCTGTCGCGCAACGATAAGCGCCAGACATTCCCTGCTGGCCTCGTCGATGATCGTCAGGATGCGGAACTTGCGGCCGTCATGCGTGCGCCCCTCGACGAAGTCGTAGGCCCACACATGCCCAGGATACTCAGGCCGTAGGCGGATGCATGATCCGTCGTTGAGCCATAGACGCCCGCGTTTGGGCTGGCGCTGCGGCACCTTGAGCCCTTCGCGCCGCCATATCCGCTCGACCCGTTTATGGTTCACCGTCCACCCCGCATGGCACAGCAACGCCGTGACCCGGCGGTAGCCGTAACGACCATATTGCTTTGCCAAGGCGATGATGTCCTCCGTCAGCGCCTGTTCGTCATCCGCCCCACGCGGCACTTTACGCTGTGTCGATCGATGCTGCCCCAGAACCCGGCATATCCGTCGCTCGGATAGCCGGACTGGCAGATCCCGTCGTATATGATCGATGCAGCGCCGTCGCCGCGCGGGGCTCAGAAGTTTCCCCGTGCAGCTTCCTGCAATATCAACTTGTCCAGCGTCAGGTCCGAGATCGCCCGGCGCAGCCGTTGGTTTTCCTTCTCCAGATCCTTCATCCGCCGTGCCTGGTCGGTCTTCAGCCCGCCATATTCCTTGCGCCAGCGATAATAGGTCTGCTCGCTGACCCCGATCCGACGGCAGGCTTCGGCGGTCGAAGCCCCCTGCGCCAGCACGATCTCAACTTCACGCAGCTTGCCGATGATCTCTTCCGGCTTGTGCTTCTTGCTCGGCATTCAATGTCCCTTTCGCGGTCCAGACTATCATAGTCTCTGGGCCACTCAGCGGGGGGCAGATCAGTCGTCCAGCATGGCATGATATTGTGCTTCGGCTTCAGCAGGCGGGATGTTGCCGACAGGTTCGAGCAGGCGGCGGTTGTTGAACCAGTCCACCCATTCGAGTGTGGCATATTCCACGGCTTCAAAGGACCGCCATTGTCCTCGCCGATGTATCACCTCGGCCTTGTAAAGGCCGTTGATCGTCTCAGCCAAAGCATTGTCATAGCTGTCGCCGACGCTGCCAACCGATGGCTCGATCCCGGCTTCGGCAAGCCGCTCCGAGTATCGGATGGAGACATATTGGCTGCCGCGGTCGCTGTGGTGGACGAGGCCGCCACGTTGGACAGGGCGTCGTTCGTGGATAGCCTGTTCCAGTGGTCCAGCACGAAGCCGGCATGCGCAGTCCTGCTGACCCGCCAGCCCACAATGTAGCGAGCATAGACATCAATCACGAAGGCGACATAGACGAAGCCCGCCCACGTCGCGACTTAGGTGAAGTCCGACACCCAGAGCATGTTCGGCGCCGGTGCATGGAACTGCCGGTTCACATGATCGAGCGGGCACGGCGCAACCTTGTTGCTGATCGTGGTGCGCACGGGCTTGCCCCGGATCACCCCCTGTAAACCCAGATCGCGCATCAGGCGCGCGATAGTGCAACGGGCAACGGCAAAGCCCTCGCGGTTCATCTGCCGCCAGACTTTGCGCACGCCGTACACCCCGAAATTCTCGGCAAAGACCCGGACCACCTCTGGCGTCAGATCCTGATCGCGCCGGACACGATCTGACAGTCGCTCCGGATCACGTCGCTGTGCGACGCGCTCATGGTAGGTGGATGGGGCAATTGGCAGAACCCTGCAAATCGGCTCGACCCCATATTCCGCGCGATGCTCGTCTATGAAGGCTGTCATCGTTTGAACGGGCGGTCGAGCTCCGCCTGGGCAAAATATGCGCTCGCCTTGCGCAATATCTCGTTGGCCTGGCGCAGCTCGCGGTTCTCACGCTCCAGCGCCTTCAGCCGATCAGCCATCTCGGTAGGCACGCCAGCGCGCTTGCCGCTGTCCACCTCCGCCTTCTTTACCCACTCGTTCAGTGTGTGCGCCGAGCACCCGATCTTCTCGGCGATAGAAATCATCGCCGCCCAGCGAGAGGGATGATCCGCCTCGTGATCCAGCACCATGCGCACCGCCCGTGCGCGAACCTAAGGTGCAAACTTTTTCGTCGTTTTGCTCATATCGGCTCCACTTACTCAGAAGTTGGAGCCTCCGGCAAACCCGGCGCGGTTCAGTGACGACGTCGCCGGCACTCGCTTTTATGAAGGAAGGCTCGAACACCATCGTGCCTTCTTTACCGCTGTTCTTCATCTACACTTGGATTTCCTTGACTCCCGCCGAAGTAACCAAACCCAAGGACAGGAGGCAAGCGACATAGGCGAGCGTGCGATTGCTTGCGATCATTTTAGGTCAACTTTCCAAGATAATAATGCTCGGCTTAGCGCGGCTCTTTTGTCGGGCCGGCAACGGATACATGCTTGGGAATCGTCAGCGTGGCTTCCGACTTGGGGGTTGGCGCCGGAGCGGATGCATCGCCGGGCGGCGTCAGATTGCCCGAAAGATAGGCGACGATCGTTTGATACTGATCGTCCGTCAGGGTTGCGCCATAGCCTATCATCTGGCTGACCGTCTGCGACCATTCGTCGGGCGAGCGTGGCCGGGCGAGGATGACATCTGCGCCATGGCATTGCATGCAAGATTCCATGACCTGCGCCTTGCCCGGCGCATCGGGCAAAGTCGCTTCTTCGGCGACCACGGTCGTACCCGCAAGCCCGCAAAGAGCAAAGGCCGTTACTATCAACGCGGTTTGAAAAGACTTCATGCAACTCTCGATTTCTTATCCAAGTCGTGCGGTTAAACATGACCATTTGTAGAGCAACGACAGGGGAGAGAATAAGGGATTCCGCAGTCACCAAAGATTCTAAAAAATATGTATATAATCAATAATTTGGATATGTTTCCTGTATGCTATCAAGAGCTTTTTCTATGATGAGATGTGGAGAATTCGCTCTCCGAAGTGGGAAGCCGTGCGACAATCCGCATGATAACCTTTGTTCAGTCACCGACGCTCGATCAGACGCGGGAGAGCATTGTCCTTGCGATAGATTCTCGGTTCGATGCCATGGCGGGCCAATTTGTCGTACAGTGTCTTTCGCGGCAGGCCGAGCGCCTGCATCGTGGAGGCGATTTCCCCGCGCGAAGCTTCCAGCGCTTCACGAATCACCATAGCCTCAAAACGCTCGACGCGCTGAGTCAAGGATTCGCCTCCCTGTCCTGCCACCTCGCAGGACTTGCTGGTGTCCGACAGGCCCAGCACCGCTTCGAACGCAAAGTTACGCAGTTCCCGTACGTTGCCCGGCCAGTCATGTTCCAGCAGACGCCGGCGGACGAAGTCGTCCATGGTAAAGGTGGAAAGCCCCACCTGCCGTTTCGCCGCCTCGACGAAATAGGAGAAAAGCTGGGGAATATCCTCGCGGCGCTCGCGCAGCGGCGGCAGACGAAGGCGGACCACGTTCAGGCGGTAATAGAGGTCCTGCCGGAAGCGACCTCCGACAATGGCTTCGGTAAGGTCGGACTTGGTGGCCGCCACGACACGCAAGTCGATGGCGCGCGGTTCGGTCGCGCCGATCGGGAGCACCTCGCGTTCCTCCAACACCCGCAGCAACTTTGCCTGGACGCCGGGCCGGGTACTGTCGATCTCGTCGAGGAACAGGGTTCCGCCATGGGACGCCTCAATCCGCCCGATGCGGTCCAAGCGCGTGGTCGCGAGCGCGCTCTGCCCATGGCCGAACAGCTCGATTTCCGCAAGGCTGGCAGGCAGGGCACCACAATTGACCGGGATGAAGGGGCGCCCGCGGCGCGGCCCCTTCCGATGGAGCAACAGCGCCACCAGTTCCTTGCCGGTACCGGTTTCCCCTTCCACCAGCACGTCGATATCGGCGCGCGCAAGCTGGAGCGTGACGTCGCGGATTCGCGACATGGCGGCACTATCACCGATCAGAGGGCTGTCGCCTTCGTTCATCGCTGCCTTGAGCCGCCGGTTGTCGAGGACCAACCGCCGCATCTCCAACGCCCTGCGGATCGAGGTGACGAGGTGCTCACCGGCGAAGGGCTTGGTGAGGAAGTCGAACGCCCCGTCCCGCAGCGCATTCACTGCCATCGGCACGTCGGCGTGGCCGGTTATCAGGATGACGGGAATTTCCGGATCGATCGCACGGACACGGGCGAAAAGCTGCAGGCCGTCGATGCGCGGCATTCGGATGTCCGACACCAGGACGCCCGGGAAATTACGGTCCAGCACCGCCAGCGCGCCTTCGGCATCGGCTACCGCCTGCACGCTGATACTCGCCAGTTCGAGCAGTTGGACATTGGCCGCGCGCAACTGGGCGTCATCGTCAACGAAAAGGACCTGTTGCTCACCGTCAAAAAACGTCATGCCCGCCTCAAGCTCAGCCGGAAACCGGCGCCCCCCAATGTAGAGCGGACGAATTCGAGTTCGCCGCCAAATTCCCGTGCGATATCGCGGGCAATGCCTAGCCCCAGTCCAAGCCCGTCGCGACGCCCCGTGACGAAGGGCGTAAAAATCTTGTCTGCCAGATCCGTCGGAATGCCCGGACCATTGTCGGTCACGTCGACGATCACGCGCTCCTCCTCCTCGAATTCGATCGCGATGCGCATGCGCGGCTCGGCGCAGTCGTCCAGCGCTTCGAGGCCGTTCTGGATGAGGTTGATCAGCACCTGTTCCAACCTCACCCGGTCAGCCGCCACGCGGATAACTCCGCCCTTGCCGCGCCGTTCGAGCACGACCCCTTGCGAGCTTATCCGGTCGCGCATCAGCAACAGCGCGCCATCGATGGCGGCGGCCAGTTCCACCGCGCTGATCGTAGGCGTGCCGCGCCGGGCGAACGAACGCAGTTCGGCTGTGATCGTCCCGATCCTGTCGGTCAGATCAACGATCAGGTCCAAGTTGACGCGGACGCGATCGCGATGACCCCGATCCAGGAACTGGCCGGCATTGGCGGCAAAGGTCTGGATCGCGGCGACCGGCTGGTTGATCTCATGCGCGACCCCCGCCGTGATCTGACCGATCGAGGCCAGCCGGTTCGCCTGGGTCAGTTCCTCGCGCGCCGACCGCAGATTTTCGTCGGCGCGCTCGCGCTCTCGCGATTCCTGGATGAGCCGCCGGTTGACTTCGGTGAGTTCGGCCGTGCGCAGCGTCACCTCGCTCTCCAAGATACGCTGCGTCGTCACCTGCATCAGCGCCTTTTCACGGGCGCGCAGCATGATCGCCAGCACCAAGGCGACGAGGACGATGCCGGCCAAGATCGCGAGCCTCGCGTTCGCCGTCGCACTCTCCACCGCCGGGGCGAGTGGCTGGAGATATTTCAGTTCGCCGCCAGCCAGTGGCACCTCCACCGTCGCCACGCGATAGCTGACCTCCCCGCCCGGGATCTGGCGATGGACGGTCGCCCCTTCGAAAGCCAAATTGATCGGCGTGATCGGCGTCCGACCGAATTGAAGAGTACGCTTCGCAGCCGCAACCTTCTCGACGGGTACCCGCCGCAAGGCGTGGAAGCGCCATTCCGGCCGACTGGTGATCATCACTACGCCATCACCGTCCGTGACCAGGGTCGGCCCTGCCTGCCGCGCCCATCCCGCTTCAAGGGCGTCGAAATCCACCTTGACGACGATGACGCCCAGCGGACGGGCACCGCCGCCGATCCGACGGGAGATGTAGAGGCCGGGCCGGCGGCTGACCGTCCCAAGTGCGAACAGTTCCGACGAACCCGCCCTGAGCGCCTCCGCGAAATAGGGGCGAAACTGCCAGTCGTGGCCGACGAAACTGTCCCGCCGCCGCCAGTTACTGGCGGCGACCGTCTGCCCGTCCATGCGCATGACATAGATCACGGCGGCGTCGGTGCGGCTTGCCAGCAGTTCCAGCTTACCGTTCAGGCGCGCGATCACCTTGGATTCCTCCCGCTCCAGCACGGCGCTGACATCAGGATATTCGATCAGGACATGCGGCAGCAGGCGCAAGGTCTGAAGCCGACTTGCAAGCAACCCGGCATGGCTCCGGGCGACCTGCATGGCCGTAACATCAGTTTCTTCGACCGCCTGCCCATCGGCCCAGTGCATCGCTCCGAAAGAGAGGATGGTGATCAGGATGGCGCCCACGACCGTTGCCGTGGCGATGCGTCGATGCGGCCCCGAAAGGCGCCACATGGTCAAGCTGACCCAATGCATGACATTCGTAAAGCCATGCCTGGTAAACGCATGGCGTGCGGAAAACCGCACTCCACTCGTCGTCCCGCTTGCCTCCGTTGCCACATTCGACATAGCTAGTCAGCAGCCCGAATGATCATCATGCTCATTGCCCCGTCGCTTCCCCCCGATCGGCGCATCAGTCCGGCGACGCCTCTTTCGCTGCAGGATGCCCCCCCGCATCGGCCGTCGAGGATACCGCCGTCGGCGGCTCCAGCCGGAGCAACATGCCGTCAGTGTCCTCAGGGCCGCGCAGCCGGCCTTCGGTCAGCACATAGAGATAGCCGTCCGGCCCTTGGCGAATGTCGCGGAAACGCACGCCCAGTTCGTGCAGCATCGTGTCACCCTGGCGCACGAAATCGCCATTAATGATGACCTGCGCGATCATCTTCGTCGATGCCCCGGCGATCAGCAGGCTGCCCTTGAGGCGCGGAAACTTGTCACCGGTATAGAAGAGCATGTTTTCCGGGTTGAGCGCGGGACTCCAGAAGAACAGCGGATTGTCCATCCCCTCCCTGTACCAGGGCTGGTCGGACACCAGATGGCCCGAATAATGGCGACCGAAGGATACCAGCGGCCAACCATAATTATGGCCAGGAAGTATGCGATTGAGTTCGTCGCCGCCGGCGGGACCGAATTCTGCGGCCCACATCTTTCCCGTCTTGGGATCCCAGGCCATGCCGTAGGGGTTGCGGTGGCCATAGCTGTAGATTTCGCCTTTCGCCTTGGGATCCTTGACGAAGGGATTGTCCAGCGGAATGGAGCCGTCGTCGCGCACGCGCAGGATCTTGCCGATATGGCTGTCGAGCTTCTGCGCCTGCGGCCGGGCGCTGGACACGTCCTTGGCGGTCGTGCCGTCGCGGTCGCCCACGGCGATGTAGAGCATGCCGTCCGGGCCGAAGATCATCCGGCCGCCATAGGTGCCGAGCGGGCTTTCCCAGGCGTCGGTGACGAGAATGTCCTTCACCGCCGTCAGCCGCCCCTTCTCGAAGCGCGCCCGCGCGATCGCGAGCGTCGTGCCCTTCATCGGCTCGCCCTCCTTAGTGTAGGAGATGTAGAGCGTGCTGTTCTTGCCGAAGTCCGGGTGCAGAACGATGTCGTGCAGCCCGCCCAGGCCGACATTGTTGAGCGGCGGCAGGCCGGGCACGGGCGTCGGGTCCAACACGCCGTCGCGCACCAGCCGAAGGCGCCCCGGCCGTTCCGTGATAAGCATCGTGTGACCGTCGGGCAGGAACACCAGCCCGTCGGGATGCGACAGGCCCTCCGCCAGCTTGACGACCCGCATGCCCATGCCGCCCTCGCTCTTGAGCTGGACCGGCTTGTCCACGGCGGCGCCCGTCAGCGCGTTGGGCGGATAGTTGCGCGCGATCTGCGCCGGCGTCAGCGGCGACGTGACGCCGGGCGTATCGATCTCCTGCGCGAGTACGGCAGACGGCAACGTGGCCATGACGAGGGCCGCTAGGGCCAGATGGCATCTACGATTCATGGGGTACTCCGCAGGTATGGTATGATTGACGTGAGGCGCAGGCGGCGGTGCCGGGTCGGCGCTATTCGATGGCCATCGCCACCAGTTCGGCGGGATGGTCGACACCCCCGACGCCCACGACGATATATTGCTTGCCCTTGAACATGTACGAGACCGGCGGCGCCGTCGTGCCCGCACCCAGGTCGATTTCCCAGGCGACCTTGCCCGTCTTCTTGTCATAGGCGCGAAACATGTTGCCGCCGCTCAGTTTGGGAATGCTAAGGCCGACCATGTCGCCCTCCCCCAGGAACAGGAAGGATTTGGTCAGCAGCGGCGCAGCCCGACCGGCCTGGCCCAAGGGCGGCAGGTTCAGGTCCTTGAGCGCCGGATGATCGCGCGGGCCGTTGCCGTTGGGCACCATCCACAGATGATCGCCGCTGTTCATGTCGATCGCGGTGATCCGGCCATAGGGTGGCTTGACCATCGGCAGGCCCTGCGGCCCTTCCATGTACAGGCTCGATTCCGGTGGACGGCGGTAGTTGTCCCGGCCGATCCACGGCACGGTAACCGACGGAATGTAGATGACGCCCGTCAGCGGATCGAGCGCGGCGCCGGTCCAGTTGGCGCCGCCGACCCAGCCGGGCAGATAGAGCGTACCGAGCTTCCCTTCCGGGCCGCCGGCTGGCGAGGGCGGCGTGAACATGTCGCCATAATTATAGCGGCTGAGAATCTCGACCGCCTGGGCGCGCAGTTTCGGTGTGAAGTCGATCAGTTGATCCTCGCTCATGCCCTGCCGGTCGAAGGGGGCCGGCTTCTGCGGAATGGGCTGGGTCGGCGACGCTGTCTCGCCGGGCATGGCCGATGCAGGGACGGGGGTTTCCACGATCGGGAACAAAGGTTCGCCGGTCGCGCGATCGAAGGCGAAGACGTAGGCGGTCTTCGTCACCTGGATTGCCGCCTTGCGTAGCTTGCCATTGACCTTGATGTCCGCCAGCATCGGCGGTGTCGGCAGGTCATAGTCCCACAGGTCGTGATGGACCGTCTGGAAATGCCAGACCTTCCTGCCCGTCTTCACGTCCAGCGCGACCAGCGAGTCCGAATAGAGGTTGTTGCCGGGACGGGCCACGCCATAATAATCGTTGGTCGGCGCGCTGAGCGGGACATAGACATAGCCCAGTTGCTCGTCGCCGCTGAAGGCGGACCAGACCTTGGTCTTGCCGCCCTGGCGCCAGGATTCATTGTTCCAGCTTTCCGCACCCGGCTCGCCAGCCTGCGGCACGGTGTGGAAGGTCCATAGCGGCTTGCCGGTGCGGATGTCATAGCCGCGGATATAGCCGGGCAGCGACGCCTTGTTGATGTCCGCGATACCTGTCGCGATCTGCTGGCCGCCGATGACGATGACGTCGTTGACGACAATCGGCGAGGGCGAGCCCCAGGAGAACAGGGTCTTGGGACTATCGCGCAGATCGACGCGGCCCTTGTCACCGAAGTCCGGGATATAGGCGCCGGTTTTCGCATCCAGCACATACAGGTAGGCGCCGCGCACGGTGACGATGCGGGCGCCGTCCCCCTTGCCCCAGATGGCCAGGGCGCGGCTGGCATTGCCAGACGCTGCGGGCGGATCGCCCGCAAAGTCGGCCTGGCGCCAGATCACCTTGCCGCTGCCCGGATCGCGGGCTTCGACCATGCCGAGCTGGTTGCTGATGTACATCACGCCATCGACCACGATCGGCGCGTTGCGGAAGTTGTTGGACAGCATCAGCCTGGGATTGGCGGCCTTCAGCGCGGGATCGATCGCCGGCGCGCGCCAGGCGACCTTCACGCGCTTGATGGTGCGGGCGTTGATCTGGTCCAGGGGCGAATATTTGGTGTCGCCTATGTCCCCGCCGAAATGCGCCCAGTCCGCCGGCGGCGCGGCCTGTGCCGGCGCAGCGAGCATGGCAATCGCGAGGGCCAGGCCCATGGTCTTCAGCGGCTTCATATGGCCTTCCCCCTTATATACTGCATAACTTCCCGAAATGCCCCCTAGTAACCGACGGCATAGCCCATGCGGCGCGGGTCGGACCCGGCCGTGCGGGTGCCGTAGGGCGTCTGGAGCACCGCCTGGATGCTGCCGATCGCATAGGGACCGACAGCATCTACCTTGTGCCCCATGGCGCGCAGCGCCGCGATGGTTTCGGGCGGGAAGCGCGACTCCAGTTGCAGGGATGTCGCGGCGCCCGGCGTGTAGAAGCCAGGTTCCGCATCCACCGCCAGCCGCGGCGCCTCGATCGCGGCCTGGACGGGCATCTTGCGGTCGATGATGTTGATGAGATGCTGGAACTGGGTCTGGCCGATCGTCTCGCCGCCCGGCGTGCCGAACACCATGCGGAACTGCCCCTTGTCGAGCACGATCGTCGGGCAGTTGCCCAGCAGCGGGATGCGGCCGCCCTTCACGAAATTGGGGTGGTCACGATAGGGCGCCGTCGATCCGCTGCGCAGGCCGTTGTTGCACAGCAGCCCGGTGTCGCCCATCACGACGCAGGCGCCAAAGCCCCCGCCCAGCGTGGTGGTGACGCCCACCGCATTGCCTTCGCTGTCGGTGATCGACAGGTTCGTGGTGTCGCCCGGCACGCGCATCGCCGCGTTGGCGGCGCGCGGCGGCAGGCGCGATCCCCCGATGTCGGCGCCAGCCGGGAAAGCGATTGCGCGCGCCGGGTCGATCAGCCGGCGCCGCTGCTCGGCGAACTCCTTGGAGATCAGCGTGGCCACCGGGGTCGGGCTGGAGGCCGGGTCGGCCGCATAGCGATAGACGTCGGCCTTCGTGATCTTGATGCATTCGGCGATCAGGTGCAGCGCCTGCGGGCTGTCGGGCGGCATCGATCCGATATCGAAACCTTCCAGCAGGTTGAGCTGCTCACAGGTTTCCAGGCCCGTGCGCGACGTCAGCGGCGAGGAGATCACGTTCAACCCGCGATAGGTCGTCGCGACCGGATCGACCCATTTGGGCTTGTAGTCGCGCATGTCCGCCATGCGCAGCCAGCCGCCATTGGCCTGGGAGAAACGGTCCATCTCCTTCGCGACAGGGCCGGTGTAGAAATAGTCATAGGCCGCCATCAGCGCGCGGTCGCGGCTGGCGCCGCCCTTCAACGCGGCGGTTTCCGCGTCGGCCAGCGCCTGGAAGGTGCGGGCCAGCGGCAGGTTCTTGAACATCGATCGTGCCGGCGGCGGATTGCCGTCGGGCAGGAAGATCGCCGCCGTGGTCGGATATCTGGCCAGCGTCGCCTTTTGCCGGGCAATGATCTGGGCGATCGACGGGTCCAGGGGATGCCCGTCCCGCGCATAGCCGATCGCCGGTTCCAGCAGGGTCGCCAGCGGCAGCTTGCCATAGCGGCGCGCCAGTTCGATCCAGCCGCCGAAGGAGCCCGGCGTCACCACTGCCTTGGGACCGGCGGTCAGGTCCGCATTGCTGGCCGTATCATCCAAAAGGCGCGGCGCTGCGCCAGTAAAGGCCAGGGCCGTGACCTTGCCCGTCTTCGCTTCGAAGCAGGTGGCAAGGCCATTGCCTGCCGCGCTCGAAGCCCAGGGTTCGACGACGTTCAGCACCGCCATGACGGCGACGGCTGCATCCGCGGCGCTGCCGCCCTGCATCAACATGCGCAGGCCCGCCATCGATGCCAGCGGATGGCCGGCGGCGACCACACCATTGGGCCCAGGCACCTCGACCCGATGCTGCACGACCGTGGCTGCGCCCGTCCGGGGGCATCGGGCGCCTGCCGCCCTACCCCGGCCTGCGGTGCCGCAGGCTGTTGCGCCAGCGCCGGGCGCGCCGCCGCGGCCGACAGCACGGCGCCGGACAGGCCGCCCAGCAGAACCTTGCGCCGATCGATGTTGCTGCCCTGGGAAAGCGGGCTTTCACTGGAATCTGTCGTCATGGTCGCGACCTCGGCAGCTATGATTGGGGCATGGCGAAAAAGGTGCGTCGCGGATGAGCCCGCGACGCACAGGGGGCATCAGGTCGGCCCGGCCGCGATCCGATCGGGATGGCGGGCAACGGTGCCGGGATCATGGATCATTGCGGCATCGGGACCGTGGGCTTGCCGTCCTGCTTGTAGACGACGCCGCCCTTGATGACGGTCTGGACATAGGCCAGGTTGGTCAGGTTGTTGTAGACCGGGTCGCCCGGCACGACGATGATGTCGGCCAGCTTGCCCGGCTCGATCGTGCCGAGGTCCGGCTTGCTCATGATCCGCGCGTTGACGCGGGTGGTGTCATAAATGACCTGAAGCGGCGGCAGCCCTTCGTCGGCCAGCACCTTCATCTCGCGGATCAGGCCGTCGGAGTTGAAGTTCATCGGCGTGCCGCTGTCGGTCCCCACGCCCATCACGGCGGCGGATTCGATCCACTGCTTCACCTGCGGGCTGCGATATTTCACCTGCCGGTCGATATAGGTGAAATAGCCTTCCGCCTGCCAGTCCTTGAAAGACTTCTGCACGGCATCCCAGATGTCCGCCGGGAACAGCGCCTTCGCGGCGGGATCCTGCAGGCGCTCGGGGAAGGTAACGGTGTCGGGGTAGATCCAGCTGCGATGGGCGGCGGTCAGGACGACGGGCCGGCTGGCCTCGGCGATCCGCCGGACCAGCTCGGGCGAATAGGCCGGAACGCCGGCCGACCCCACATGCTGCAACACGTCCACGCCGGTTTCGAAGGCGTTGCGCACGGCCGCCTCGTCATAGACATGGGCGTGGACCTTGATCTTGTGGGCGTGGGCTGCCTTGACGATCGCGTCATAGTCTTCGCGGGTCAGCCCCGAATGCGCCTTGATGACATCGACGCCCATGGCATAGAGCCGGTCCACGACCGCCGCCGCTTCCTTGGGACTGGTGATGACCGCGGACGCTTCAGCCGGGAAACCATGAAACGCGGCGCGCGTGACGAGCGGCCCTGCCACCTGCAGGCGCGGCCCCGGAATCTCGCCCTTGTTGATGCGGTTGCGCACGCTGATGCTCTCGACCGGATTGCCGCCCAGGTCGATGGCGCCGGTGATGCCGGACATCAGCATCTGATAGGCCGACAATTCCATGATCTTCTCGATGGAATATTTCTTGCCGTCGGCCTTGAGCCATTTGAACCAGTCGGCCTCGTTGCCGTAACCGAGCATAAAGAGATGGGCATGCGCGTCGATCAGGCCGGGCATCATGGTCTGACCGCTGGTGTCGATGACGGTCGCGCCGGCGGGTATCTGGACTTCGCTCGCCGGTCCCACCTGCACGATGCGTTCGCCCCGGATGACGACGGTGGCATTGTGCAGCGGCGGGGCGCTCAGGCCGCTGACCAGCATCCCGCCGGTCAGCACCGTCGTCTTCTGCTCCTGGGCAAGGGCGGGCGTGCCGAACGCCACCGTGGCGAGCAACGCCATCTTGCCGATGACCCTCGCCGCTTTCTTCCGCATACCCCTGACGGCCTTTGCGCTTGCCTTGTCTTTCATGCCCTTGCCCCATTTCCTGCTGAACTTGATCAGTGGGATGTCCCACAGGCGCCCCGGCCCGTCGCGGGCCCCATCCGTAAAACGAACGTCACGGCCGGAGCGCCACCGCAAAAGCGGCGCTCCGTCGCGTTTTTACATTTTGAAGCGGAAGCCGGCGCGGAACACCCGGCCGATCGTGTCATACTGCCCCGCCGAGATCGGGAAGTTCGTCCAAGAACCGTAGCCGGTCGGACCGGCGGCCACGATCGCCGGATCCTTGTTGGTCAGGTTGCGGACGTTGAAGAACAGCTCATATTGCCGGCTCTCACCGAAGCGATAGGTTGCGGCGAGATCGAAATAGGTCGCGCCCGGCACCGTGATATCGTCATAGGTCGGGTTGTTGCCGGTCGTGGCCGGGCAACCGTTCGTGCACTCAATATATTCGTTGTTGATGACGCCGCCACTGATGCCGCGCGCCGTGCCCGTCAGCGAGAATGGGCCATTATCGTAGTTGACCGAGAAGGAATAGCGCCAGTCGGGCAGGTTGACGGTGCCTGCACGCTCGGTCGGGATCGATCCGGGGATGCCGGAGTCGATCGTGTATTTGATATAGTGCGTGGCGAGTGCGCGGATCGTGACGCCACCGCCGATGCCGGGCACCACATCGTCCATGTTGAAGCGATAGCTGGCTTCGATATCGAGGCCCTTGGTGCTTTCCGACGCCAGGTTGAGCGGCTGAACATAGACGTCATACTGGTTCGCTTCGCCGGGCGTCGCGATGATCAGGCCGCAGGCGTCCTGATTGCCGGCGTAGCAGAGGTTGACGATCTGCTGGATGGTCAAACTGCCGATCGCGCCGGAAACATCGACCTTGTAGAAGTCAACCGACGCATTGAAGCCGGGCAGGAAGCGGGGCTGGAGCACGACGCCGGCGCTGTAGGTCTTGCCGATTTCCGGATCGAGGTTCGGGTTGCCCGACGCCAGCGAGCGGGCCGTTGTGGCCGCGCCGTTATTGTTAGGATCCTGGAAAGAGCTTTGCGCCTGGAAGAAGCCGGCATAGCGGTCGGCCAGGTTCGCTTCGCGCACGTCGCGCGACACGATGCCGCGGATGCGGATGCCGTCGATCGGCGCATATTCGGCGCCGACCTTCCAAGTGGCGAAGGTGCCGCTGTCATATTTCACGGCGCGGACGGCCGCGTTGAGGTTGAGCGACCGGGCCCAGGCCACGTCCTTCGCCAGCGGGATCACGGTTTCGAAATAAACGTCCGACACCTTATAGTCGCCGATCGTCGGCAGACCGCCGGTCGTGTCCCAGTTGCCCGTGCTGACCGACGTGATCGCGTCAGCGTAGCCACTCGCCGATTCCGTGCGATGCTCGGCTCCGAAGGCGACCGAGACCGGCCCCGCCCAGATGTCGAACGGCTCGCCCGCGAAGTTGATGCTGAAGACGTTCTGCTTGTAGACGTCCTTGCGGTACGGATCGCCGGTGACATAGTCGATCGCGGCCTGGCTGTTCACGCCCTCGCCGAACAGATTGTAGGGGACGCAGCCGTCGCCCGGGTTCGTCAGGGTCGAGCGGCAGACGATTGATCCGTTGGGCGCGAACACCGCGTCGATCGCCCGGTTGAAGTTCGGCAACAGGGTCGCATTCGTGGCGGTGTTGTGCAGCGTGGCGCGCGCATATTCATAATAGGCGTTCATCGTCCATTGCGTGCCGAGGGCTTCGAACTTGCCGTCGACGCCGGCCACGCCACGGAAATAGCCATGTTCCGCATGGGCGCCCGATGCGCCATTGTCGCCCTTCATCGTGCCGAACGGGACCGATGTGAGGCCCAGCGCCGTGATCGCCGACGACAGCGACGCCGGCATGTAGGCATTGTCGGCGCGGACCGTCAGACTGTTGGCCATGCCGCCATAATAATAGCGGGTGTCGGTATCGAGGTGCGACACCATGCCTTCTGCATAGACGTTCCAGTCGTCGGCGACGTCGAAGCTGACGCGACCGAACAGGTTGCGACGGTTCTGTTCCGGCAGGATGGAGTTGTCGACGCCATTGCGCAGGCTGTTGCCGGCAACCGTACCACCGGACATGATGGGATCGGACACGATCGGCCCGAAGTTGAGATTGTACATCGCCCCGCCGGGGCCGAAGGCGATGCCGCGCAGCGACGAACAGGCCGAGGTCGCCGAGCAGGCGACGGCGCCGCCCAGCGCCGCCGTGCTCAGCGCGACGTTCGGCCGCAGCAGAACGCGGGGCTGGCCATTGGTCGCGGTATAGGCCGGGTTGTTGATATACGCCCAGCCTTCCGTGGCCCAGCCTCGGTTAGTCGGATCATAGATGCCTTCTTCATGCGAGATTTCACCGCTCAGCAGGACATGACCGCGACCATCGGCGAAATCGGTGCCGGCGCTGAGCGCCACCTTCCAGTTCTCATTGTCGCCATAGTCGGTGATGCCGCCCGACACTTCACCCTTGAAGCCGGTGAACTTGGTATCGAGCACGAAGTTGACGACGCCCGAAAGCGCGTCCGAACCGTAGGAGGCAGACGCGCCGCCGGTCACGACATCGACGCGCGAGATCAATTGCTGCGGCAGTTCGCTGACATCGACCACGCCGTTATTGACCATGCCGCCGACGCGGCGGCCGTCGAGTAGCGTTAGGGTACGGACTTCGCCGATGCCGCGCAGGTTCATAGAGTTGATGCCCTGCCGACCGGCGCCGACCTGGTTCGTCGTGGTCCTTGGCGTCGAACTGCCCGACACGGCCGGGAGCGTGTTCACATAGTCGGCAACATTGGGCGTCGCGGACCGTGCGATTTCGTCGGCGCCCACGACCGACACGGGGGTCGGGGAATTATAACCGTCGCGCACTACGCGCGTGCCGGTGACAGTGATTTCGGGCACCGCAGATTCTTCCGCCGCCGGATCACTCGCATTCGCAGTAGACTGTGCATGGGCTGCGCTGCCCAGCGCGAACGCGGTGATGCAAACGGACGCCTTCAACCATGTGGCCAAACCAACTTTGACGTTTTTCATGATTCCCCCCTGAGACGGTCGCCCCCTGAGCGACACCCACGCAGCAAAGCTTCATCATCGTGCAACCATGCCGCAAGCGAAGCATTTACAAGAGAAGAAACAGATTTTTATCGTTATTTATCATGCTACTATGATAGAATCCTTACTTCGCCATTATGATGTCATGAGCGAAGATCCGCACCCACTATGATTGCCCCGTGCGCTTGCCCGCACATCCCGCTCAATGGCAATGATCGCTTCCGAATCCGGAGCAGGGTGCAGCGCGGGTTTCCCACTCGTTAAATTACGGTCAGCCGGGCAATCGCCGACCCGCCGACGGAAATGGAACCGAAATTCGCGGTCGCAACATACCGTGTTACATTCACGAAACCGACACATCGCCGCTCCTCTACCTGGCCTGTGGTGTCACAGACATGCGCAAAGGGATTTCGGGCCTTGCTCAGTTGGCCGAAACGGTGCTGCGACAGAAGCCGACCAGTGGTGCCGTTTTCGCCTTTCGAGGACGACGTGATGAAAGGGTGAAGTTGTTGTACTGGGACGGGCAGGGATTTTGCCTGTACTACAAAGTTTTGCAGCGCGGCCGTTTTCCCTGGCCTTCGGCGGCGGACGGGACGATGCGGTTGACGTCGGCGCAGTTGGCGATGCGCTGGGAAGGCATTGGCTGGAGACGACCTGGCTGGGGTGCGCCGCCGGTCCGAGTGGGTTGATTTTCTTCCCTGAATCTGCCGGTTTTCGTGGATTTTCCTGGTGGTCGCGGGTAAGCAGTATCATGCTTGGCGCGGCGCAAGATCTTCCCGAAGACCCGGCTTTGCTGAAGGCGATGATCGCCGACCTGCAAGCGCAAAACGCGAAGTTGGCGGCGACGGTTCGGGCGCACGATCTGATGGTCCAGACCCTGCGTCTGCGTATCGCCAAATCGAAGAAGCAGGCCTTCGGCAAGTCCTCGGAGAAGATCGAACGCGAGATCGAGCAGTTGGAACTCGCGCCACGGCGCAAAGTGCCGCAGCGACGCGGGATGTTGACGAGGAGGAGACGCCCGTGCCCGCTGCAAACGCACGCGGCACCTCCCGGCGTCCGCGCGTCGCGCCGGATACGCCACGCGAGCGCAAGGAACTCGACCCGGGCAGCGCCTGTCCCGATTGCGGGGGCGAGTTGCGCCTAGTCGGCGAGGACGTCAGCGAGATCATCGAGATGATCAGGGCCAAGCTGAAGGTCATCGAGGTGGCGCGTCCGAAGAAGTCCTGCCGCTGCTGCGAGAAGATGGTGCAGGTGCCGGCCCCGAGCCGCCCGATCCCTGGTAGCATGGCCGAGAGCGGTCTGCTGTCTCACATACTCGTCTCGAAGTTCGACGACCATTTGCCGCTGTACCGGCAGAACGAGATCCTCGCCCGCATGGGCGTCGACATTCCCCGCAGCACGCTGGCCGATTGGTGTGGCAGGGCGATGCGAACCCTGCAGCCCCTCATCGAACGGATCGAGACCGCCCTTCTGGCCAGCGACATTATCCATGCCGACGCCTACAAGGGATATGCCAGGTTGTCCGAACCCCGGCGCGGACGGCGATCCGCGCTTCCGGGAAGCAGCCTGCTTTGCGCACCTGCGGCGTGACTTTCACGATAACTGGAAAGCGAACAAGTCCCCGATAGCACGCGAGGCGCTCGATCGTATCGGCCAGTTATACGACATCGAGAGCGAGATCGCTGGCAAGCCCGCAGATGGTCGGCGTGCCGTGCGCCAGGAGTACAGCCAGCCCAAGCTCGAGCCATTTCATGCCTGGGCCCAGCAGCAACTCACCCGCATTCCGACCAAGGGCGACCTGGCCAATGCCTTTCGCTATGGGCTCGGCCGTTGGCATGCATTCCGCCTGTTCGTCGACGATGGGCGCGTTGCCATTGATAACAATGTCGCTGAACGCGCCGTGCGCCCGATTGGTCTTGGAAGGCGCAACTGGTTGTTCGCCGGTGCCGAAGCGGGTGCCGAGACCCTGGCGCGTGCCATGACGATTATCGAAAGCGCCAAGATGAACGGCATCGACCCGCAGGCGTACATCGCCGATGTGCTCGACCGTATTCATGATCACAAGATCAACCGGCTCGACGAACTGCTGCTTTCGCACTTGGCACCGCTCAGAGCCCCGCAAGCAATGGCCGCCTGATGGCAGCAATCACCCACATCCGCTCCCTCGACTATGTCGCCAGGATCCTCGACGAGGACCTGGAGTTGCTGGAAGCCATTGTATGGAATGATGACAACCTGACATACGGCGCCATCATCAGCCTCTACACTGGCCCGGACGAGGCCATCACCGCGCTAACCGACGACGGCATCGAAGAACTGAGCGACATGCTCGGAGATGCGCGCCGCACGATCGAGACCTGGCACGAATTCCTCGATAACTTCGTCGATAACCCCGAACTCGCCGCCCGCTTCAAGGCTCAGCCACCGCGGTAACAACCGGGCGGTTACGGTCAACAGGGTTGTGGGAACACTATGATGGCGGCCGATAGATGCTTCGACAGGGATTTCCGCCGTAGGCGTTGGAAATCGCTTATTTCTCATACACACGCAATGACTGGCTTTGGCCGGCAGCAGACTGGCAAGTTTCAACTGAACAGTGCGCGATAGTTGCCGATCCTCTTTTGGCGGTCGTGGCGCTCCCGTGAGGTACTTGCCCCATAATGCTTCCTTCCATTCCAACGAAAGGATCGCACCATCAAACCGTGGGATCAAACACCAAGGCTATGCGGGTGGATTACAGCAGGGGCGCGACCGCTACCGACCACTTACGGTATTGAGACCCCAGCAGTTGATAGCGACAAGGGATTTAATGTACCATCGGCCGCGTAGTTAACTTCGCAAATCACAGATCGACGGAATAGTGGTGAGGTTCCAGGCTCCGATTGATCATTGCACATGAAAAACCAACGGTCACGCCATTCGAAGAAGGATCCGTGCCTATCAAAGTTGAGCCAATTGCGAGGCTGATATTGTGGAGGCGGCGCATATGGTCCTCGCATCGCCTGATCGTTGAGAAATGGCGCGTCAACATTTTCCGGCAAGAGCAATGGCCCCTTGCAATCGAACGGACCATAGGGGGATTTGCTCATCCCATAATAGGTGCCCCACGAAAGATAATAATAATTTCCTCGCCGGTGAAGAAATGGCTTGTCATCGGTCTTACCTAAACCGAATGGTCCTTCCTTATTGTTTATTTCTATCAGGCGAGGTGCTTCCGCCAGCGAAATCATGTCTTCGTTGAGCCGTGCGATGTAGAAATCGAACGTACCAAATACAATGTAATTAACGCCATCCACATCTTGTAAAATACCAGGATCTCTGGACGCAGTGTTGACTTGCCCTTTTGCTATCATCGGCTTTCCGAGTGGATCTCTCCATGGACCAAACGGGGTATCGCTTTCAACGACACCGATGTCTTCTGGACCCATAGAAAAATATAAGTAATATTTCCCACCACTGCGAGCTGCATCAGTAGCCCAGCATTGTGTGCTAGGCGCACCGTAATAGGTCTGTTCAGGCAGTAAGGTTCCAGCAAGCGACCAGTCTGATAGATTGGCACTACGCCATATCTGCCAATCGTTCATAGTAAAATTTGTATTCGTGGGACTCGCATCATGGGTCGCATAAAGCCACAATATATCATCATACACCCGAACCTGGGGATCGCAAACACCAGCCGGCAGTTTCAGGGGGTTACCCGTTCTTCTCTTTTGGGCTTTACCGAAAGCGGACGACGGCAGAATAGTAGCAGCGCCAGAATACAGTGATCCGCTCACGACTTCTCTTCGAGAGAACATAATAACTCCATTTTGCAATCTCAAGTCTTTAACCAAAATTCCGGCGCATTCTAATTTGTGCGAGAACTCACTTATGTTTACCGAGTCTCCAGCGTGACGGGCCCGATCAATCCAGACGGGCGCAGCGGCGCATCCGGCTTGTAGGTCGGGGCGGCGGTGAAGGTGATTTTGTGCGCGCCGGGCTGCTGGTCGCCGATCAGGCGATTGACCCAAAGATTGGCGACCTTGATCTCCAGCGCGTTGTTACCGGACTCCACCAGCTTGCCGATGTCGAGGCGGTAGGGCGCGAACCATGTCGTGCCGGCGGACTGGCCGTTGACGCGCACCTCCGCCACATCGCCGATCTTGCCGAGATCGATCCAGAGCGGCGCGCCGGGCTTCACGCCCTTGGGCAGGGTGAAGCGACTGCTGTAGGTCGCCTCGCCGGAGAAATAGCGGACACCGGCATCGGCGTTGCTTTCCAATGGCGTCAGTGTCGGCATCGTGAGTTGCGCCGGGGCACCGCGCCCGGACTGGAAGCGGACGGTCCAGGGATTGGCGAGCATGGCTACCGGGCGGGTCGCCTTTGCGGCGAGCGTGGCGGCGGGCGACGTCGCGGGCGTGCGGAACAGGATGAAGAAGGCGTCCTCCGCCCCAACGTCTAGCGGGATTACCGTCTCGCCGCCTTCGGTACGGTAGGAGACGGGAACGGCCGAGCCGTCAATCGCGCGCCAGAGTTCGGGCTGTTTGCCGGTGACGCGGAAGCGCGCCTCGATACGGCCCGCCTTGTCGGTGCGGTTGTTTACGAAATAGAGGTCGCCATCGGCCAGCTTGCGGTGGATGAAACGATAATCCGTGCCCGCTGCAACGCTGCTGATATGGAAGTCCGGGCCGACGCCGGCGCTGGTTAGCGCGGCTTCGGCGTCCTGGCTGGCGATAACCTTGCCCTTACCGACCGGGCCGCCGCTCCAGAGACGGTCGGCCAGTGCCTTGAAGGCGGCGGCGTCATCCTGAAGGCCAGGCGCACGCTGAGGCGCTGAGCCGATGACGGTCGCGCCAGCCTCCACCAGCGCGGCAATGCGTTGCAGGCTCGCCAGTGTCATCACCCGGCTCGATCCGCCGAGATAGAGCGCGCGGTAGCGGGCCTTGCCAGCGACCAGTTCGCCGTTTTCGACGCTCATCCGGTTGGCGAGGATGTCGGCATTGACGAAGTCATAGGCATAGCGGGTCGGCAGGTCGGGCGGCACGCCATGTTCGAAGAGCGAGGTGATCGGTGCATCCTCGCCATAGAAATAGGCGAGGTCGGCATGATCGCGCCCCTGCTGGAGCAGATAGCCGGTACGGGACATATAATCGACCCAGGGCTTCGCCATGTTCGCCCAGCTTTCATGTCGGTTGAAATATTGGCCGAAGATCATGAGGCTGAGGCCCGGCGACTTGTCATCCACCGGCTGATGGACCGAGGTGTGGACGATCGGGCGGTTCACGCCCGATACGAACTCCAGGTCGATGACGCGCTTCAGATCCGCCGGGGCGAAGGCCCAGGGCGCAAAAGCAGATGTCATGCTTTCGGCGGACACGATATTCTGACCGTAAATGTGCGCGACCGACGCCGCCCCCTTCATATCGCCGATCAGGGTCGGCCGCGGCGCGCCGCCCCGGTTGAAAGTCCACATCGCCGCCATCGGCACATCGGCATGCGATCGCATGGCGAGGTCATCGCCCAGCACCGGCCGGCCATTTTCCAGCGCCTCGCCATAAACAGTGAGGCCATGTTCGTGGGCGACCTTCGCCACCGTGCCATAATGCGCGTCCGCCAGCAGATCGGCCAGCGTCTGGCGATAATCATGGAGGAAAGCGTCGCTGCGGGCAGCCGACCCCACCACCGCCCCGGTCAGCGTCGGCAGGAAGGGGACAGGATCATAGCCGCGCCGAGCCTTGAACTCCTCAACCATGCGCGGGGTCCAGTTGGATGCACCGACCTCGATACTGTCGGTTAGCAGGGCGCCGATGCCCTTCTTGCCGATCCAGTCCGCGCCGACCGTGTCGCGATACATGCCAAGATAGGTTTCGAGATAGCGGCGGACGGCGGCGGGATCATATTTGTCGACTTCAAGGCCGGTGGCTTCTGGCGTGGCGGGATGGTTGGTCTTGCCGGTAAGGGAATAGCCCATGCGAACGATGCGCCAGTCGCTGCCCTTCGGCGCGGTCCAGTCCAGCGTGCCGTCGGGGCGCAGGCGGTCGGTGAGGTCTACGACCTTTGCCAGATCGATCGCCGGGCCGGACGGCGCGACGCCGTCGCTCAGCCGGTTATAGTCGGGGACGATCGCATAGCCGGCCTTAGCCTCATATTGATCGATCTTCGCTTCGGCCGAAAGGCGCAGGTCGCCAATGTCCAGCGTCGGGCTGTTCGGGCGGGCAAAGACGTCTATCATGACCGCGCCGGGTGCGCCATCGCCCAGACCGGGCGACTTGGGCGCATCATTGAGGGACAGGACGAGGCGGAAACGCCGCGCGGTGACGGGCGCGAAGCCGATCGTCGCGGACACTTCGGTCAGGGTGAAGCGGCCGACGGGTTGCCAGCCCTGCGCCGTCTCCGCCTCCAGCGTCGGACGATAGGCCGGGTCGCCGAAGGGCGGACGGGCATGGAGGACGAACAGGCTGGCGGAGCGGATGGTGACGGGCTTGCCATAATCGAGGATCAGCGCACCGGGGTTGGCGGCGTCGCCCTTGGCGACCTGCGCCACGGTTTCCAGGTCATTGTCGAGCAGCGGCGCGGCGGCAAGTGCGCTGCCGTCGGCCTGCATCACCTTTGGCTGCGGCAGCGGCATGGCTGTGACCGGATAGGCGAGGACGCGGACATCGGCATAGAAACTGGGGAGAGTTGCGGTTTCGGCACCGCCTGCGAGCGGATCGCTGAACTTCGCGCTCTGGAACGGGCCGGTTACGGAGGGCGGCGCGGGGAGCGCGCCCTTCATCCGCTGGCCGCCGAGCAGGTCGATTTCGCTCCAGACCAGCTTCTTCATCGCATCCTGCGGCTTGACCCAGGGACCGCCCGTCTCGCTCCAGCCCGGCGAGGCGGCGATGGCGAATTCCAGCCCCTTGGCGTCGGCGGTCTGGACGGCGTGGCGGAAGGCATCCTTCCAGCCGTCGGTCATGTAGATCAGCCGTTCCTTGACGATCTGCGGCGTCATCAGGCTGGCGTCGAAATTCTGGACGCCGCCGATGCCCATGCGCGCCATCCAGTCGAGATCCTTGTCGATCCCATCCTTGGTGACATTGCCGTTCATCCAGTGCCACCAAACCCGCGGGCGCGCCGACTGGGGAGGGTTCGCAAAGCCATCGGCCAGTTCATCGGCCAGCGCGGGTGCAGCGAGGAGCGTACAGGCCAGTAAAGCGGACAGGCGAAGGGTGCGGGATGTCATGAGCGGGCAATCCTCTGTTTTCAAATACATCGAGCGGACGACAGCAGCCGCCGCAAGGCCAATGTGGCGACCAGTGCACCGAGCGCACCGCCATAGGCGATCTTGATCGTCAGCGCAGTGCCCCAGGCGATCGTCGGAACGGCGACGCCGCCGATCGAAAAGGCGAGCGCACCGCCCAGAGCGGCTCCGACCAGCGCGAACAGCGCCGCGCGGATGAGGATGGGGCGCAGCGCTAGTGTATTGCCCAGCCGCTTGCGCGCGATCAGCGCCGGGACCAGCGCGCTCATCAGGGCGACGGCGATGCTCTGGGGTATGAAATCCAGCGCCAGATTGTCAGGCGCCGTCCAACTCAGAGCGTGCGGGGTCGTTCCAAAGACGCCGAGGAAGAAGGCAAGGCTGAGCACGCCATTGATGACAATGCTGATCCCCGCTTCCCGCCGGATCGAGACGGACTGCGTCATTGGCCAGCCTTTGCATTTAAAAGGCCGCGCATCTCCATCCAGGACAGAAATTGCGGCAGCAGCCCCATGGTCGTCGTGCGAGGCTTGCCCATGCCGAAGCCATGGTCGCCGCGCTCATAGGCGTGGAGTTCGACCGGCACATGGGCGCGCCGCCAACTTTCGACCAGCGCATAGGCGGGATTGGGGAACAGGCCGTCGTCATTGGCGATCGCGGCGAACATCGGCGGCGCATCCGCCGGTACGTCCCGCGCGAGCATCGGACCATAGACATAGCCGATGAAGGACGGCCGGGCGGCCCCCTGCCCTTCCAGCGCCGCATTGAGCGTCGTCATCGCGCCGGCGGAAAAGCCGATCATGCCGACACGCTGCGGATCGACGCCCCATTTGCCGGCACCTGCCCGCACCAGCTTGAGCGCGGCCAGTGCGTCGAGCGTTGCGCGCGGTTCCTTGATCGACGGCGGCGCAGCGGGATCGCGGAGCGATTCCGCCATGCGCTTGCCCATAAAGGTGGAGGCTTCGGCGGTATCGGCCGGGGTCGGGTTCAGCCGATATTTGAGGACGAAGGCGGCAATGCCATGATCGGCCAGCCAGCGGGCGACGTTCCAGCCTTCATGGTCCATCGCCAGCAGCATGAAGGCCCCGCCCGGCGCGACCACCACCGCCGCGCCGGTCGCCTTGGCAGGATCGGGCAGGACCGGGGTGATGGTCGGCACGGTGACATTGCGGACGGCCAGATCCTTGCCGAATCGCACCCAGTTTTCGGACGATCCCTTGGGCGCCTTCATATCCGGATAGAGCGGAATGGCATCGGGTTCGGCCGGTGCCTGTGCCGGCACCGGGACGGGCATCTGCGCGATCGCCGGGGCAGCGAACAGCAGCAGGGCGGCGATGGCAAGACGCTTCATGGCCTTGCCTCCTTACAGAGCGTTGCGGCTGGCGATCGCGCCGTAAATGGCGGCGCTGGGCTTGGCGGTCCTGACGAAGGTTGCGGGATCGACACTGTGCAGCCCGAATTTCACGCGATAGCCAAAGACCCATTCGAAATTATCGATCAGCGACCAGTGGCAATAGCCGATCACCGGCACACCGCTATCCATCGCCCTCTTCATCTCCGCCAGCGCAGCCGGAATGAGGTTGGCGCGAATAGTGTCGTCCGTGGTGCCCACGCCATGTTCGGTGACGAAGATCGGCACGCCGGTCGCTTCATGAGCATAGCGCACCGCTCCTGCCAGTGAGGGCGCATAGACTTCCGCACCCATATAGTTGACTGGCGCCCCCTTGGGCGCGGGCAATTTGCCCTTGTCGGTCCACATGTTGCGCTCGTAATTCTGGACGCCCATGAAATCGTCCGCGCGCGCGGCGTCCAGCCAGCCGCCATACAGTTCCTTGCGCTTGGCGTCGCGGATGCTGTTCTTGCCGACGGCCTGATCGTCGAACATGGACAGCGAGAAACCGACCGGCAGATCGGAACGTACCGCCTTGATCGCCGCCTTGGCTGCCTTGTGCGCTGCGATCAGGTTGACCTGCATCGCGTCGATATCTTCCATGTTCGCGGCATTGAGCGCCGTGAACTTGGCAGTACCGGACCGGCGAGCCGCCTCCGCCAGCATCGCCTTCTGCGCTTCGAGCACCTGTGGCGGCAGCACCACGGACCGCAGCACCATCAGGATGTTCGGCTCGTTGAAGGTGATGGCATGGCTGATGCCGTCGGCGAGATGCCGCGCCGCCTTGTCGCAGAAACGCACGAACAGGTCGATCGCTGCCGCATTGGTCCAGCCGCCCATCGCCGCGAACCAGCGCGGCGCGGTGAAATGGTTGAAGGTCACGATCGGCTTGAGGCCACGGGCATGCGCGCCTTGGATCATGCGCTTGTAATGATCGAGCATGGCGACCGAGAACAGGCCCTGTTCCGGTTCGATCCGCGCCCATTCCAGCGAGAAGCGATAGGCGTTGAGGCCGATGCCCTTTGCCAGATCCATGTCTTGCGGCCACAGCGCGAAGCTATTGGACGCATCACGCGACGGTTCTGCATAGATGGTCGGTTTCAGATTTTCGAGAAACCACTGGTCGCTGGCGACATTATTGCCTTCGACCTGATGTCCAGCCGTGGCCGCCCCCCAGAGGAAGCCCCGCGGAAAATTCTCGTTCCCGGAAATCTTGTCTGCGGCGGCCAAGGCAGGGCTGGCAGCCATGGCTGCGCCGGTGACCAGTAGCGTGCGGCGATCGAGCATCATTTTCTCTCCCATTATTCAGTCTGTCGTTTCGCGCACGAAGGCGCAGATTTCTTGCGACAGCCGCTGGTCAGCGGTGCCGAGGTGCATGGCCATGCTGTAATGATTGTGGCCCGAATGAATGAAGGCGCGCGGCATGATGTCGTGACGGGCCAGCCGATCCTGCATCAGGCCGAGAAATTCAGCCTGGAATCGGGGCGGATCGAACTCGGCACAGGCCAGGAATAGCGGCAGTTCTGTGGCAGCGACCGCTTCCAGCGGCATGCGGTCGGCATAGAGCGCGGGGTCGCCATAATAGAGCGTGTCGCGTTGATCGAGCGGGGCATAGCCATAAAGACCCGACAGCAGGATGGCGGCACGAATGTCTTCCGATCCCGCCAGTTTCAGATAGCCGGCGACATGAACAGCCCCCGCTGACGTGCCCATCAGCACGATCCGGTCCGGATCGCCGCCATGCTCGACAGCATGGGCCTTCAACCAGTCGACGACCGCAGCGACATCCTCCGATCCTGCCGGCCAGACATGGTCGGGCGCGAGCCGGTAGTTGATGACCACGCCCAGAAAGCCCGCCTGTGCCGCCATGCGACCGACATTGGCGTTGGGCCAGGCATCGTCCCCGCCTTTGTCGCCTTTCAGAAAGCCGCCGCCATGAACGAAGACCAGGACAGGCGTGCGATCCTTCCCCTGCGGCTGATATAGATCGAGCCGGTGCCGTTCATGCGGACCATAGGCGACATCCGCAACCGAAACCGGGATCTGCGCCAGCAACGCCGCCTGCTCAACTTGGAACAATGCGCGACACCTGCCTAGCACATCAGGACCAAGATCGGTGCCCAGCGTCGCAATAGCCTGCCTGATCGGGTTCATCTGACCTCTTCCCTTGCCGCGCGCTAAATGGGCATGGCGGAGCCCAGCGCTCCACCATGCCGCGGTCCGATCAAAACTTCGCGTCGAGCTGCAACCCAACCTGGCGGAAGGACTGCGGCCCGTAAATGGCACCCAGACCCGACCCGAAGTTGCTCTGAAGCAATGATGGTTCGGAGACGTTGAACAGGTTTCTGACAAAAATGCCGGCGGAATAACGTTCGTCATCGCTCCGCACACCTAACCGGCCGCCAACTGTCCAATGCGGCCGAAACGTCTCTTCCGTCCGGGCCGTATTCTGATAGCGGATGCGCGATTTCCAGATGGAATCGACGGCCAGGAAGCCGTTGAAGCCTGACGTCAGCGGCTGTTCATATTCGCCCGACAATGTGAATTTGTAACGTGGGGAATAGGCCAGTTGCATCCCGCCGATGTCAGCGCCGTCGTTGCCGATAAATCCACCCGGATAAGTTGCCTTAATATATATGAAGCCGGTGTTCATCGACAGACGATCGGAAATCTGACCAAACAAATTGACTTCCGCGCCCCGGTCTTGACCCCATCAATATTGGTCTGGGCGCAGACCAACTGAGCCGTTGTCGGGTTGACGTTGCATTCCTGTGCCTGGAAATTCTTGATCTTCTGATAGAAGAGGCTGACATCCAGCACCGCACCGCCGAACAGCGTGGCCTTCATCCCTGCCTCGTAGGACATTGGAATTTCCGGCTGTACCACATAGGGAAGCATCGGTGCGGTGGGCACCGCAATCTGGCCACCTTTGAAACCCCGCGCCGCAGTGGCATAGGCCATGATCGACCGGGCGACGTCATATTGAACGCCGGCACGCCAGGAAATCTTGTCGACATTCAATATCTGGAAAGTTTCTGCGCCCGAGCCGGCGTCAGTCCGGTCGAGTGAGAGGCGTCCGGCAGTGTAGCGCCCTCCCAGGATCAGGCGCAGATTGTCAGTCGCATGCAATGTCCCCTGCCCGAACATAGCCAATGATTCGTCGGTTATTTCGTTGAGCGCACCGAGGGAATCCACCGGACGGATGATCATCCCGTTCGGCAAGGTTACTGAAATCGTGAAGCGTTCGGGGCGCTGCACCGTCTTCTGGTTCGAATAGAAGGCGCCGACCGTATATTCGAACGCGGAACTGCTGTTGGACGATGCGCGAAATTCCTGTGTGAACAGGCGAATGTCTGTGCCCGTAGGACCGCTGATCAGTTCCGAAGCCAGCGGATCGGCGCGGTAGATATTGCCTGAAGTGTTGCTGGTTTCGGTTTTGCGATAGGCGGTGATCGACGTGAGCACCAGCGGCCCGGCATCATAATCCACTTGCGCCGATCCGCCCCAGGCCTTGGTCCTGCTGCTGAATTCATCACCAATGCAGAAGGTCTGGTTTCCCTCGCCCGGCGTGATGCCACAACTGTTGAGCAAAGTGGTGTTGGCGGGGGTGTTTGCCAGGAAAGTGAAGAAGTCCCCGCCATTGTCCGTCGTACCCTTGGACCAGTCGCCAATCAGGTTGAAGGTCAGGTCTTCGGTCGCGTTCCAGAGGAAACGGCCACGCACCGCATAGCGATTGACGTCGTTCCAGTCGCCGGTCACGGCGTTGCGGTTGACGCCCTGTCGCGTGTTGCTCATGCCCGATACGCGCAACGCGCTGGTCGCGCTCACTGGCACGTTGATGACGCCCTGAATGATCTGCTGGCCATATTTCGATCCGGCCGTACCAGCGTCGGACAATTCAGTGCGTACCCGACCACTGAACTGCGTCGGATCAGGTGCATTGGTGGTTATGTTGATGACACCGGCAGATGTCGTCAGGCCAAAGAGCGTACCCTGCGGCCCTTTGAGCACCTCGATCCGGGACACGTCGAACAGGTCCGAGATATTGGCATTGCCCTGGCTGACCTGGTCCACGACGACACCGACCGAGGCGACTGCGCCGGGCGAGAAGCTCTGCGTACCGATACCTCGGATGGAGCCACCGCCACCGGTATTCTGCGACGGTGCCGATTGAATTTCCAGCGAGGGCGCAACCCGATTGAGGTCATTGAGATTGTTGACCTGCTGGCGCTCCAACTGCTTCTGGCTGGCCACGGTGATGGAAATGGGTACTTCCGTCACCTTTTCCGCCTTACGCTGGGCGGTGACGATGATGTCGGAATTAACCTCCGGTGCATCCGCGGCCTGCTGCGGCGGGGCGTCCTGAGCGAAGGCCGGTGCGGCCAGCGCAACAGCGCTGGCGCCAGCGAGCGCAGTGATAGTCAGATTGAACTTACGCATGGTGTCCCTCTCCCTTTCTTATGATTGGGTGATCGTTGAATTATTGTTCGTCGATGATGCGGTTGGTGAGTGTGCCGACAGTGCCGATGCTGATTTCGACCTGGTCGCCGGCCTTCATGTAGAGCGGCGGGGTACGCTTATCGCCGACGCCGCCGGGCGTGCCGGTGGCGATGACGTCGCCGGGGGCGAGCGGGGTAAAGGCCGTCACATATTCGATCACGGTCGGGATATCCCAGATCATGTCGCTGATCGGCTGGTCCTGAAGCAATTCGCCATTCAGGCGGGTCTGGACGCGCAGGGCGTTCAGATCGTCAATCTCGTCCGGCGTCACCAGTGCGGGGCCGAAGCCGCCGGTGCCGGGGAAGGTCTTGCCCGGCGTGAACTGGATATTGTGCCGCTGCCAGTCGCGCGCGCTGCCATCGTTGAAGGCGGCATAGCCAGCGACATAGTTCCAGGCGTCGGCCGCCACGACCTTGTGCGCGGGCTTGCCGATGACGATCGCCAGTTCGCCTTCATAGTCGAAGCGTTCGGTCACGGTGGGCTTCACCATCGGCTGGCCATCTGCGACCAGACTGTCGGCATAGCGCACGAAGATCGCCGGATGCGCCTTCTGCTCACGGCCGGTTTCCTTGACATGTTCGGCATAGTTCAGGCCGACGCACAGGATCTTGGCGGGATCGGGGATGACCGGCAGCAACACGATATCGGCAGCGGCAAATGTCGCGCCATCGGCCAGTGCAGCCAGACTGCCATCAGCCAACGCGGCCTTCAGGCTGGACGTCGCATCGGTCGCCAGTTCAACAATGGTTTCGCCATCCAGACGGCCGAAGCTGGGGGTGCCGTTGGGACGGCGGAAGCTGACATAACGCATTAGTGATTTTCCTCTGTCAGGACATTGAGGGGCTGGGCTTCCCAGTCGCGGCGATGGCGGAACTTCTCCTCGGCGGCGCGCAGGCCGTCGAAATCCTTGTCGGACATGCCCCACTGGTCGATCCGCTTGGCGGGCCAGGTCCAGTCTTCGGGCGCACCCGCCTGATAATCGTCGGGCACCTTGTTCACGGCGGTCGAAAATTCGATCACGGGACCGAAGGGGGCGATGAAATAGGCGAAGACATTCGCGCCCGGACCATGGCGGCCCGGTCCCCAGGCCGGTGCCATATCCTGATCCCGCAGGCGGCCGATGCCGCGCATCACCGCGTCCATATCCTCCATTTCGAAGGCAATATGGTTGAGGCTGGCGAAGCCGGCGCGGGCAAAGGCAGTGCTATGGTGCGAGTCATTGCAGCGCACGAACACCATGCCCTTGGTCCGATCCGACACGCGGAAGCCCAGCGCGTCCTCGACCAGATGGCCGGTCGCTTCGGCATCAGCGCTGTTGAAGACGACATGGGTGAGTTTCACCGGCAAGTCAGCGCCTTCGATCGGCGCCACTTCGGCCGCATCAACCAGGAAGCGCAACAGTTCGCCCTCGGCCAGTTCCACGATAATGCCATGGCCGCCGCCCAAATCATTGGACCACACCGGTGCGGCGGGCAGGCCGGCTTCGGTCACGCTGCGCTTGAGTTGCTCCAGACGATCGGCGCTGCAGACGAATGTGGTGGAGCGCACATAGGGTTCGGGCGATTCTTCGAGCGCCACCAGATAGGGGAATCTCCCCGACCCGCGCAGATAATGGATATTGCCGGCGACCGCCGCCGGGGCCATGCCCCAGATATCGGTCAGGAAGGCTGCCGCCTCTGCTGCGCCGGGCAGCGCCAGTTCGATGCTGCGCAACTTCATTTCATATCTCCATGGGAAAGGCCGGCCGCCGATATGCCCGCAATGGCACAGGCTTCGTCGCAATCGCCGGTGTCGCCACTGATCCCGATGGCGCCTATCACCGCACCTTCCACGTCACGGATCAGGACGCCGCCGGGGGACAGAGCCAGCCGGCCACCGGTGGCAGCGACGACGCTCTGAAAGAAGACAGAGTTGGAGGCGGCACGTGCGGCGAGAACCCGCGTATCCGCCCCCATACCCAGCGCCCCCGAGGCCTTCGCCTTCGCGATGTCGAAACGGAACAGGCTGGCACCATCCTCGCGCACCATGGCAACGGGATGCGCACCGGCATCCAGCACCACGACGGCCAGCGGCTGCGCGCTGTCGGCGCGGCCCTTCGCAAGAGCGGCATCGATGACATTCCGCGCCTGAGCAAGGGTGAGGCTCATGCGGCAATCTCCTGATGGGCGGCACCGGCGATCAGGGCATTGCGCCGGGCGATGAGGTCAGCAGCCTTGCCGGTGCCGAATACATAATGGTCGGGCCGGATCAACACGGAGTCTGCCTTGCGGTCGGTCAGCCAGCCCGCGATCGCGCCGTCATCATCCAGTTGCGCGAGGTCGACGACAGTCACGTCATCGCTGTCGATCGCGGTCCGGGTGAAGAGCCGCCAGCCGCCGCCGGTCACATCGTCCAGCAACAGGTCGCCGACGCGCGGCTGGATGAAGCGTTCGCCGGCGCCCGCCGTATCGGTCGCAACAATGCCCGTTGCGATGGCCGGGATCAGGTCGGCGGCGGTGCCATGCTGCGCGCCCCTGGCGGCTTCCCGCATCTTCGCGTCACGCTCGGCCGCCGCTTCCGGATCGAGCATGCAGATATATCGACCAGCGCCCACGGCAGCGGAAATGACGGCGCGGACATGGGGATCGCGTTCGGGCTGGTAGCTGTCGAGCAGCCCGCCGGGCGCCTGCCCCTTCAGCACCAGTTCCAGCTTCCATGCCAGATTGGCGACGTCGCGCAGGCCGTGACACATGCCTTGCCCAAAAAAGGGCGGCGTCTGGTGCGCGGCATCGCCGGCCAGAAAGACGCCGCCCTGCCGCCACCGCTCGGCGATCAGACCGTGGAAGCGATAGGTCGCCGCGCGCACCACCTTGTGCGGAACCCCGGAGAGATAGGGTTCGACAAGGGCTGCGACCGCTTGCAGCTCCATCATCGCCTGGTCGTCTTCGCCCGGCAGCAACATGAATTCCCAGCGGCGATGATTGCCGCGCCCCGGCACGATGGTCGCAGGCCGCCGGGGATCGCACATCATCACCGACAGTTTCTGGAGGTCGGCGGTGTCGGGCACGCCCCACAGATCGGGGAAGCGAACCGGACCGTCGACTTCGGCATCGACCACCAGCCAGGGTTCTTCGAAATCAAGGTCATCCAGCTTGATATTCAGCGCCTTGCGCACCGCACTGCGTGCCCCGTCGCAGGCGATGACATAGCGAGCCTGCTCGCTATGCCCGCCCGACAGGCGCAGCGTGACGCCATCGGCGCCCTGTTCCAGCCCTTCAAATGCGACACCGAGTTGGACAACTATATTGGGATAATCAATCAACGCTTCGCGAAGGTGATCCTCCAGTTCGGGCTGGTAGAAGAAATAGTCGTTTGACCAGCTGAACGGCCGCGCGCGCCCCACCGTACCCATATAGCGAATGACGCCATGGTCGGCACCGACATGCATATGCCCTTCGGTATCGCGCATGTCGCCCGCGACCCGATCGATGACGCCGGCCGACTGGAACAGGCGCATCATTTCATGATCCAGGTGCACCGCGCGGGGCAGCGGATAGGGACGCGCTTCCTGCTCGATCACGAGGACCGAGGCACCGGATTTACCAAGTAAATTGGCCGCAAAGGCCCCCACCGGCCCGCAGCCGATGATAGCAACATCGAACATGGTAGCGTCTTTCCGGTCAGGCGGTCACGGGCTGAACAGCGGGCGCTTTATGCAGCTTCCCGCCAAGCATTATCATATTGATTTTATTGACATTCTGCATAATGCGGACATCCTGGGTCGGGTCACCGTCGATCAGCAGCAGATCGGCCAGATAGCCCGGCTTCACCTGTCCAACCTGCTGTCCCACAAGCTGTCCGCCCAGCATGGTGGCGGCGCTGAGCGCTTCGGCCGGGGTGAAGCCATAATATGTCACGAAATGCTCCAGATCGCGGGCATTGCGGCCATGGGGATTGAAGGGGAAGCCATAGTCGCCGCCCGGCAGGATGCGCACGCCCCGCGCCTTGAGCTTGGGCACCAGCGCCTTTTCCAGTTCCAGCCGCTCGGCGCCGCTAGCCTTCATCGAAGACATGTCGATATGCGGCGGGGGCGATGCTTCCAGCGCGGCAACCGAGACACCGGGGCCGGGCGCGTAGAAAATCTCGTCCTTCTTCGCCGCCATCGCGTCGATCGCGGCGGCGTCAGCGAAGGAGCAATGATAGAGGATGCGCGCACCCGCTTCGAGTGCCAGATTGATGGCGCGCCCGGTATAGGCATGAGTCGCGATCCAGAGACCAGCTTCCTTCGCGGCTTCGCCAGCCGCCTGCATTTCCTCGTCCGTGTAGAGGATGTCCTGCGACGATCCGGGCTTGAGCGCGTCTTCGCCGGAGATGACCAGCTTTAGCGACTTCACCCCTTCCGCCGCGCAATAGGCGACAAAGGCGCGCATGGCTTCAGGGCCACGACCGTTGAACACGTCGCCGGTTTCGACGCCCTCCCCCCCTTCCGGACTGCGTTCCAGCGTCGATGGAACGAGGCGCGGACCGGGGGTTTCGCCGGCGTCGATCGCGCGGGCCAGTTCGGGTTCGATCTGGTCGCCCAGCGCGCCGGCCGAATAGAGGCTGGTATAGCCATGGTCGAGCAGCACGCGGGCATTGCGCCAGGCGGCGACCTTCAACTCTTCGGGCGGCAGGATGAACTGGTGATAGATTTTCTCTACCGAGCTGCCCCAGGTCAGATGGGTATGAGCGTCGACCATGCCGGGCATCAGCGTGCCGCCCTGGCCGTCGATCACGCTGCCGGCTTCTGTATTCGTATCAGCTGGCAGGATGGCGGCGATGCGATCGCCTTCGATCAGGACAGCGCCGGGGACGGGATCGCTACCCGTTCCGTCGAATATCCGAACATTGCGGATAAGCTGTCGCACCTGAAGTCTCTCCTGCCGTCGTTGTAGAGACGTTATGGACCTACCCGGCCGAAAAGAAAAATAATGATTTTTTGATATGTTATAGTTTGGAACTATGGATGAGTGTGTCAAACAATTCAGCGCCCAACCGTGACAAGCGACCGCCGGCCAATCGGCGGACGCCGATGCTGCGGGCGAATTGCGCTTCCTCGATGGTAATGGCGCGCAAGACGCCGATCGACAGTTCGGCTGAAGCAACCTGCATCGGCAATATGGTGACACGCTGACTGCCACGCACCATCGCCTTCGTCGTCAGCAGAGAGTCGCAGCGAATGATATCCTGCGGCACCGGAATATCGGCGGCCATGAACAGCGCATCCACCTGACGACGGAAAGCGCCGCGCGCTTCCGGCAAGACCCAGCGCATATGCGTCGTATCACGCAGCGAAAGACGCGCAGGCATATGGTCATTCTGCTTTCCCACGATCAGGGCGAAGGGATCACGCGAGAAGGTGCGTTCCTCGATCCCCTCGGGAGGTTGCTCGATGCCGGTGGTGACGAACGCCAGTTCGATCTCGCCACGATGAAGCATTGCCGCAAGATCATGATCCGGCCGTTCCACGACATGCAGGGCGAAGCGGCCGATCCGCGCCTCCATCCGGCGTACGGCGTCGGGCAGCAGACTGACCAGTGCGCCGGGCGTACCACCTACGCGCAGCGGTCCGGTGACACCCGCGCTGGCCAGCGACACTTCCGCCTGCACATCCGCCATCAGGCTGTCGATCGCCTCCGCCCGGCGCAGCAGCGCCTCCCCCTCTGGCGTAAGCTGGATACCGCTGCGCGAGCGCTCGAACAGCGACACGCCGCCCAGCGACTGTTCCAGTTGCGCGATCGCATTGGACACGGACGGCTGGGAGATATTGAGCGCGCGCGCGCCGCCGCTGATGCTGTTGGCGCGACACACCGCCAAGAATGTGCGTATAGAGCGCGGATCAATCATATATAATATAGCCATTAACTTATTTTGGAGCTTGGCAGTTACATTTAACGGCCTTTCTCGGAATCTCAAAAGCAGAATTGTTGTCAGCTTTCACAGTAGCGATGAAAATGATAATCTGCTCGTATAAATTTGAAGCCGAAGATGATCTGGTTATACTTACGCGGCATGTTCTTGACCACACATCCGCCACATTCTCAATATAGATCGAACGAAGAAGCGCGCAGGGCAAATACATCTTTAAGCGTTGTTTTACTCGTCGCAGTGAATTAACTCTATTGTTGTGAGATAGTGGCCACGATTTCGATCTCCGCCTCATAAGCGTGACCAGCCAAGATTGATTTGTGACATTTCTCTTGCTGATGCATTCTCGCGTGATCAGATCATTCAGAATAAATGAATCTACTGGCTGGAGGTCGTACTTAAACGACCGCTTACAGGCTTGACCTCTTTATGTTTGGATGACCGGGATAGGCGCCATCCAGACAGCAGTAAGGTCGTCGAATCGCTGGCGCAGGACATCAAGGCTTTCAACAGAACGTAACCTCGGCATCGCCTTTGATGCCCAGCACCGCTGTGATAGCATCCGCGCGTCGCAAGACGATTCCCCCCTGTTTCGCCCCGATCCAGTGAGCGTCCCGCTCCCGCGTGCACCGATGGGAGCTAAAGTTGACGAAGACGACTGCGGAACACGCCAAACAAATATGCCACGACATCCAGGTCGAGCCGGGTATGCGCGCGCGTGAATGCTTTCGACTGGAGCACGACGCCGTTGGGACCAAGGGTCGATTGGCCATCAGAACTCGAAATCGTTGTGCGCCAGATCCTGGATTCGAGCTTCCCCAAAGCCATCGTCTGGGGTGATCGTTTCACCACGATCTATAATGACGCCTTCATCCCCATCCTGGGGAACAAGCATGTCGCACTTGGACGCTCCTTTGCCGACATATGGTCGGAGGGATGGAACTCTATCGGCCCCATCGCGGAGCGTGCCTATGCCGGTGCCCCAACCTATATCGAGAACTTTCCGCTGATCATTGACCGCAGCGGCGAGGAAGAGCAGGCTTGGTTCACCTTCTGCTATAGCCCGCTGCGGCTCGCGGGCGGGTCCGTGGCCGGCATGCTCGATACGGTCGTGGAAACCACCGATACCGTCAGGGCGCAGGCAAGCCTGAAACTGGTCAACGAGGAACTCGGGCATCGCCTCAAGAACACACTGGCGCTGGTTCAGGCAATTGCCGTCCAGACGTTGCGAGATGCGGCTACGACCAAGGAAATGGAGAGCTTCTCGAAGCGGTTAGGTGCGCTTGGACACGCGCACGACATCCTGCTGCGTCAGGACTGGTCATCGGCGTCGCTCCTAGCACTACTTTGGCAGAAGTACTGGGTTCATATTGGGTAGATCTCCCCCGCAATGAGGGCAATGCCGAGGCGGCGGTCTCCACATGCGGTCAATGATGACTTGGCGGACAGCTGGCAGGCTCGGTTGTGGCGGTGGGCCTGAGGCTCTTTTTTTTCCGGCCCGTCCGAGCGAGCCTTCTGGTCTGCAAGAAGGCGTAGGCGATCATTGTCATGAGTGTGTGGCGATGTAATCCCGTCCAGGAGCGCCCCTCGAAATGGTCGAGGCCCAGCTCTTCCTTGAGTTGCTGATGCGCCTGCTCGCAGATCCAGCGCGCTTTGATGGCACCGGCAACATCCTTGATCGCCGCGTCGGCGGGGAGATTGGAGAGATAGTATTTTCGTTCGCCGTTGGAACGATGCTCGCCCACCAGCCAGGCTTCTTCACCCGGCATATGCTGTGCGCCAGCAGCACCAATCCGTTGTGGCGCGCCATCGGCGACCCGCACGCGCATGGCGGCGAAGCGTGCTGTCAGACGCCCCTTTGTGCCCTTGCGCCAACTGACTTGCCTCCATTTCACCTCTTCGAGCATGGCATAGGCAGCCCGGGATTTGACATCGGGCACATGCCGGACACGCGGTCGTCCACGCCCTGCCACCGGGAAGACCAGTTGCACATCTGCGGGATAGGCCTTCTGGTGCCGAGGAATGCCGACTGCCCAGCACAAGCCTCTCGCGCTGAGCGCCTGTCGAAACGGCGCTGACAGGCCATATCCGGCATCGGCCAGCACGCAGCCGAAGCGCACGCCGGCAGCGATGAGGCGGTCGATCTCTTCAATGGCGATGTCGGGCTTGGTGCGATAGGTCCGGAATTCTTCAGGCACTCCGGCCCTGTCCATCCGGGTTGGATCACTGGTCCAGCTTTCCGGCAGAAACAGCCCCAAACCCAGCATGACTGGAACTTCTCCCGACGCCAGTGTCACCGATACCAGCGTCTGGCAGTTCGCATTCTTGCCCAGTGCCGTCGCATATTGAGGCGCGACACCGACCGAGGCCTTGCCCTTCTTCGGCAGCGCCGTATCGTCGTGATCAACCAGGCCTTGTCCCTACCGACCAACGCGTCCGCCTGTCGCCAAAGGCACGCTTCCAGCGGCCCGCTGTCCCAGATCCCTGCGCCGATAAATTGATGCAGCCGATCATAGTTGAGTGATTCAGTTCGCGCCGCCATGGGCTGGATGCTCTTGCGATCGCCCGGACCAATCAAACCGGCAATATAAGCCGGACACATCCGACGCCGCGTCTTGTTGCCCAGAACCTGCAGATACGGCTCAAGCCAGCGTTCCAAATCTGCTCGCCAGCCCTCGCCCATCACCAGCCTCCATCAAAGCTGGCTCCCCATGAATCACCGATCCGCGAAAAAGGGAATCCCAAAAATCACACTTCTGCCAAAGTAGTGCTAGGCGGCATGGACAAATTTGAGCCAGTATCGAGCGGTGGCGAGGTAGACCATGCCAAGGAAGCTATTGGCAAGCTGGTCGTAGCGTGTGGCGATGGCCCGGTTGATCTTGAGATGGCCGAACATGCGTTCGATGCGGTTGCGCTGTTTGTAGAGCGCCCGATCATGTTTGGTCTGCACACGACGGTTTGATCGGCCAGGAATGACGGCCTCGATCTTCCGCTCGGCAAGGTCGGCGCGGATTGCGTCGGCATCGTAGCCCTTGTCGGCGAGCAGAGCGTCAGGTGCGCGCTCGGGCAGGCCGATTAGGGCGTCATAGGCTTTGCAGTCTGCGGCCTCACCGACCGTCAGATGGAAGGCGAGCGGTCGCCCGAGGGCATCAGCCAGACAGTGAAGTTTACTGGTGAACCCGCCCCGCGAGCGGCCAAGAGCGCGTCGATGAGTCCCCCTTTTCCGCCCGCTGCAGATACGTGAGCGCGAACGGTGGTACTGTCGATGCTGTAGTGACCGCTATCCGCCATGATCTCAGCCGGCGTCGCCCAGTCAGATTTTCGACGCGGTGGCGATCATATTATCGAAAGAGGACTATGCAGTGCTCGTCAACGAGGCCGCCGCTGTCGAATTCGTGATGAACGCCTACGGCCATCTCAAGGCCATAGGCGCAAGTGCCGCAGCGCAGCCGCTGCTCGACAAGGCTGGAGTGATGCCCGACGCGGGCGTTACCGCACTTGGTGGCGCTTTCGTGAAGGCTGCAGCTCTGCGCTACTATGACCGTGAGCCGTCGCTACGCATCCTCGCCTGAAAGGATGTGATGATCCATTTTCAAGGCGCCCGGCGATACAGGTAAATCGCAAACACCGGCTTGAGCCGCCGGGCGCTATGTTTTCATGAAGGGCGCGCGCCAGACCAAAGGCGTCGGCATCCAATGGCTGGCTGATCCATGTTGCAATCCTGGCGAATGACATGGCTGGAAAGACCGGATATTGGAGTTGAATGGCCTCGATCTTTTCCGCACAGCCCTCATCGGACGCTTCCATAAAGATAAGAGTCGATAATTTCGATTGGTCGACCACCGAGCTTGGGGCGCGGGCGCAATGGCCTATATCCCTGCGGACGACGGTGGATCTTGCGTTGGGCTCTCATTTTCCGATGTTCGTCGCCTGGGGTGATGACCTCACTTTCCTCTATAATGACGCTTACGCCCCGTTTCTTGGTGATCGCCATCCTGCTGCACTGGGGCAACCGATGCAAATGGTATGGTCCGAACTTTGGGACGATCTCGAACCGCTCATCGCCCGCGTGATGGCGGGCGAAACCGTGTCGGTCGAGGACATGCATCTCGTCATGACCCGCAACGGCTATGCCGAAGATACCTGGTGGACCTTCAGCTACAGCCCGCTACGCGACGATCATGGGGCGATTGTCGGCCTTCTCGACGTTGCGGTCGATACGACGCAGAAATTTACCGATGCCCGCCGTATCGCAGAAGAAGGAGACAGGCGCGCGGCCAGTGAATCGCGCTTCAGCGCGCTGGTGGGGGCGACGTCGGACGCCATCTATCAGATGAGCGCCGACTGGCAGGAAATGCGGCAGCTCGATGGACGGGGTTTTCTGGCCGATACGGAAGCCCCTTCGGTCCGCTGGATCGAAGCCTATATTCCGCCCGAAGAGCGGCCGGTCGTTCAGGATGCCATCGCGCAGGCCATCGCCACCCAATCGCCTTTCGTTCTGGAGCATCGGGTGTGGCAGGCGGACGGCGCGATCGGCTGGACGGCGTCGCGCGCCGTGCCGATCCTGGGGCATGATGGCGAGATATTGGAATGGTTCGGTACGGCGACGGACGTGACGGCGGCGTACAGGGCGCGCGAAGCGCTTGCCACGAGCCGGGACAAGCTTGAACTGGCGACCCGCGCGGCGCGAATGGGGCAGTTCGACTATTGGCCGCAGACCGGCCAGTTGGAATGGGATGACCGATGCCGTGCGCTATTCGGCCTCAGCCCCGGCGCTCCTGTCAGTTACGAGACGGCATTTCTCGCCGGTTTGCATCCCGATGACCGGTCGGCGGCGGATGCAGCCGTTCGCGCGGCTCTGGATCCTGCGGGAACAGGCGTGTTCGACACAGAATATCGGACGGTCGGAATCGAGGATGGGGTCGATCGCTATATCCATGCGCAGGGCGTGGCCCTGTTCGAGGATGACGTGCCGATCCGCCTGATCGGCACGGTGCAGGATGTGACGGCCGATCGCCTTGGGCAGAAAGCGCTGCGCGAGGTCGAGGAACGTCTTCGGCTGGCGGGGCGGGCCACGAACGACGCTATCTGGGACTGGGATCTGCGCGCCAATCATGTGACCTGGAATATCGCGCTGGAGCAGGCTTATGGCCATCGGCTGGAGCATGTCGCGCCGACCGGCGAATGGTGGCTGGAGCATATCCATCCCGACGATCGCCAGCGGGTCGATGACAGCATCCATCGCGTGATCGAAGGCACGGGCACAGACTGGACCGACGAATATCGGTTCAGACGCGGCGATGGCAGCTATGCCGATATCCTCGACCGCGGCTATGTGTTGCGCGACGAGAATGCCGCGCCGCTTCGCATGGTCGGCGCCATGCTGGATGTGAGTGAGCGCAAGGCGCTGGAACGCGCGCTGACGGAGGAGGTCGTCACGACCACGGCCGAGCGGGACAGGGCCGAAGAGGCGCTGCGTCAGTCGCAGAAGATGGAAGCGGTCGGTCAGTTGACCGGTGGGCTGGCGCATGACTTCAACAATCTGCTGACCGGCATTTCCGGCGCGCTGGAAATGATGCAGATACGCATCGCGCAAGGACGCATTGCGGAGATCGACAAATATTCGGTCGCGGCGCAGGGGGCGGTCCGCCGCGCCGCTGCCCTGACCCATCGTTTGCTCGCCTTCTCCCGGCGCCAGACGCTGGACCCCAAGCCGGTCGATGTGAACCGGTTGATCTTCGATCTTGAAGAGCTGATTCGCCGTACCGTCGGGCCGCAGATCGAGGTGGAGACGGTCGGCAAGGCGGGCATCTGGACCACGCTGGTCGATCCCAACCAGCTTGAAAATGCGCTTTTGAACCTGTGCATCAATGCGCGTGACGCCATGCCTGATGGCGGTCGTATCACGATCGAAACCGCCAACAAATGGCTGGACGAGGCGGCCTCGCGGGAGCGTGATCTCGATCCCGGCCAATATATCTCGATCTGCGTCACCGATACCGGCACGGGCATGACGCCGGAGGTCATTTCGCGCGCGTTCGATCCATTCTTCACGACCAAGCCGATGGGCGAGGGGACGGGGCTGGGCCTGTCGATGATCTATGGCTTTGCGCGCCAGTCGGGCGGCCATGTCCGGATTTACAGCGAATTGGGCATGGGCACGACGATGTGCATCTATCTGCCACGCCTGTTTTCCGGAGGGGAGAGCGCTGACGACGGGATCGGCGCTGCCCTGGTTCCCAGTCTGCAAGGAGAGCAGGAACAAAGGGCCGGTGCGGTGCTGGTGGTGGATGACGAACCGACCGTCCGCATGCTCGTCGTAGAGGTTGCCGAGGAGATGGGCTATACCGTGCTGGAAGCCTTTGACGGCCCCAGCGCGATGCGCCTGCTACAGGCGGATGCCGGGATCGACCTGCTCATTACCGACGTTGGGTTGCCGGGCGGGATGAATGGGCGGCAGGTCGCGGATGCGGCGCTCAGTCTGATACCCGATCTGCATGTTCTGTTCATCACCGGCTATGCCGAAAATGCCGTTATCGGGAATGGACAGCTTGCGCCGAACATGGCGCTTCTAACCAAGCCTTTCGCAATGGATATATTGGCGCAGCGCATCCGCGAGATCATGCCATAAATCAGTTATCCGTTGACGATGGTACCGCCATTGGGATGCAGCACCTGCCCGGACATATAGCTGGAGTCGTCACACGCCAGGAAAAGGAATGACGGCGCGACTTCATTGGGCTGGCCGGGGCGACCCATGGGCGTACTTTCACCGAAATGCTCCAGCTTTTCGGGACTGGCGCCCCCACAGGGGTTGAGCGGTGTCCAGATCGGGCCAGGAGCGACGGCATTCACGCGGATGCCGTCGCCGACAAGATTTTCCGACAGCGACCGGGTGAAGGCGGTGATGGCGCCCTTGGTCGCGCTATAGTCCAGCAGCTCGGAGCTACCCTGGTACATGGTCACGCTTGTACAGTTAACGATAGCGGCGCCCGCCTTGAGATGTGGGCGGGCGGCCTGCACCAGAAAGAACATGCTGAAGATGTTTGTCTGGAATGTTCGGCGAAGCTGGTCCTCGCTGATGTCGGTGATGTCTTTGTCCGGATGTTGTTCACCGGCATTGTTGACGATAATGTCAATCTTGCCGAATGCTTTCAGCGTCTGGGCTAAGACATCGTCGCAAAAGACTTTCTCGCCAAGGTCGCCGCGGAGGGTGATCGCTTTGCATCCTTCCGCCTCGACGATATGTCTGGTCTCTGCGGCGTCATCATCTTCCATAAGGTAGACGATCGCGATATCGGCGCCTTCTCGCGCATAGAGCGCGGCAACCGCCCGGCCGATGCCACTGTCGGCGCCGGTAATGATCGCGACTTTTCCGGCGAGGCGGCCAGATCCGATATAGCGCGGCTGCCAATCGGGTTTGGGCGAGAGCTTGCTCTCATGGCCGGGCAGCGCGTCCTCATGGATCATCTGTGCGGTATCGCTCATCAACTATCTCCTTCATTCCCAAGAACCCATTGATGGCTCAAGAGTTCTCCCTGTGATGAACGGACGGTCGCACCCTGCGGTCGACAAGACCGGAAAGGAGATGATCGATGCCGATCAAGGCTCTGGCGCTCAATTGCACCCTCAAGGCGGATGCCGGAGAGGACAGCTCGACCGACGCTATGATCGCCGTCTTGGCAAAGGCTTTTGGCGAGAAGGGGGTAACATTAAGCGAAACCGTTCGGGCTGCTGCGCTCGATATAAAGCCCGGCGTCACTTCCGATGAAGGCGATGGCGACGCATGGCCGGCACTGCGGAAGAAGATACTGGCGCACGACATTGTCATCTTCGGTGGTCCGATCTGGATGGGGCAGATCAGCAGCGTCGCCAAGCGCGTGCTGGAGCGGATGGACGCCTTTCTGTCCGAGACCGACGATCAGGGCCGGATGCCCAGCTACGGCAAGGTCGCGGTCGCCGCGATCGTGGGCAATGAGGACGGTGCGCATTTCTCGTCTGCTCAGCTTTTTCAGGCGCTGAACGACGTTGGCTGGACTATCCCGGCGGTAGCCGCCTGTTACTGGGTCGGCGAAGCGATGGGATCGACCGACTTCAAGGATTTGAAGGAGACGCCGGACATGGTGACAAAGACTGCGAAGATGGTCGCGAGCAATGCCGCGCATTTGGCAGATTTGCTGCAATCCAGTCCCTATCCGGGTTAAGCTGCATGACTGGTCCGTCAGGCAGGTTTCGCGAGAATATTGTCCTTTACGGCGCCCTGTTCGCCAATGTCGGGATCGCCATCGCCAAATTCGTGGCGGCGGCGATCAGCGGCTCCTCTTCCATGCTGACCGAAGGCGTGCATTCTTTGGTGGATAGCGGCAATCAGGTTCTGCTGCTGTACGGGCAGGCCAAGGCAAAGCGTCCGCCCGATACCACCCACCCTTTCGGCTATGGACGCGAACTTTATTTCTGGGCGTTCGTCGTCGCGATCCTCATCTTCGCGGTAGGGGCTGGTGTCTCGATCTACGAAGGCTGGTTGCACATTGCCAAGCCGGAGCCATTGCGCGACCCGACGATCAACTATGTGGTGCTGGGTGTTGCCGTCCTCCTGGAGGGAACGAGTTGGGCCATCGCGGTGCGGGAATTCAACGGGAAGCGCGGTGCGAGCAGTTGGTGGCAGTCGATCCGCCGGTCGAAGGACCCGGCAGGGTTTATCGTGCTGTTCGAGGATAGTGCGGCTCTGATCGGTCTTGGCATTGCGGGCATCGGCGTATGGGCCAGCCATCATTATGCCGATCCTCACATTGATGGTGTCGCGTCGATCGCGATCGGCCTTATCCTGGCGGGTGTTGCGGCCCTGCTCGCGCGCGAAGCGAAGGGCCTGTTGATCGGCGAAAGCGCGGAGCCAGCTATCGTCTCTGCGGTGTGGGCAATCCTCGACAAGCGGCCGCAGATCAGCGCGGTCAACCATGTGCGCACCATTCACACGGCGCCCGATGCCGTGTTTGTCGCGATTAGCGCCGATTTCGTTGACCACCTGCCGATGGGGGAGGCGGAGAGCCTGATCGAAGATATCGAGCGTGAGATGAAGGCAAGCGTACCGCAGTTGACCTCCATCTATATCAGGCCGGAGAAGCAGGCCGACGCGATCCGCCAGCCGCCGCCGATCTAGCTCTCATTGTCATTCTGCATTGGTGGAATAAAGCTGACCTGTGCCAGCCGCCAGGCCCGATCCTCCTCGTCGGGCCAATAATGTCGGGGATGGCGGCATTCCGACGGCGGATGGGTGTCATGCACCTCGGCCCGGATCAGCCGCCCGGTCTCGCGCAGACGCACTGTCGCATCGGGAAATTCTGCCTGTAGTCGATCGCAGACCTTCTGTGCGTCCTCAGACAGGTCCGTGCTGGACAGCGCCCGCGGCGCGCCGTCGACCAGTTCGGCGGTGGAGGACCGCAGCGCTTTGATCCCGTCATTGAGCACATCGACAGATATGATCGCCGCCGCCACCGAATCCGCCCACCACCAGCCAAGGCCAAGGCCGATGATCCCGGCCAGCCCCGCCGCGCCGGTCAGCCAGTTGGCCTTGTTCATGAGCGCGTCGGTATGGAGCAGCTTATCGTTGAGCTGTTCAGCGAGCGGCAGTTCCTTGCGCCCGATGAAGAGGGGAGGGATCAGCGAATAGATTTGCGCGGCGAGCATCAGCCAGCCGAGCCACAGATCGTGCCCCAGAATGACAATAGAGCCGACGGTGGCATGCTCCCGTGAGCCGAGCGCCATCAACGCATTATAGAGCAGCAGCGCGCCGACCGCCGTCAGCGCGACCGCCGCGACGAAGAAGCCAAGCCCGTTGACCCGTTCAAAGCCGAAGGGAAAGCGGCGGGAGCGATGGCTGTGGCGCTCCATATGCGCCGCGATCAGGAACATGATCGGCGGGACGAGTCCCAGCGTATCCTCGATCCAGGCGGTCTTCATCGTCTCGCTTTGGCCCAGCACCAGCCCCATGGTGACGATGATGGTGAGCGTCCAGAAGATGTTCCAATATTCAAGGCGGACCGCCTTGGCCATCGTGTCGCGCAGTTCCTGCGGAAGGCTGGTTTCGCTCATTGGTTGCGTGCCTCCTGCGATATTGTCCGGCTGGCGCGCTCGACGGTCATGATCCACCGGTTCTCGCCATTGCGCATCGCGGCTTTCAATTCGATCTGCGCGTCTCCTATGTCACTTGTCGAAAGGGCAGGAGCAAAGGCCACGCCGGTTGCCCAGGGGCTATCGGCCGTGAAGCGGCCGATGACCAGATCAAGGGAGCCATCGTCGAGTTGCTGGAACAAGGACTCACCCGATCCGCTGCGCCATTGAGCATGCGCATTGGTGCGCCGCTCGATTTCCGCGACAAGCCTGCCGACCTGCGGCGCGGACGAGATGGCGGGGTCTGCAAGCGCGACGGTGAAGGTGCGACTATGCTCGATCCGTGTCGATGTACCGGCCGGATCGTGCGGCAGCATGTCACATGCGCTAAGCAGCAGTAGTGCTAAGGAAGCTACCCGCGTCATTTTGCGGCCACCCCTCTGACACAGGCTGCTCATGACGGCTATTCCTTGTCGCACAGCAGGATGTGGGTCGGCGGGATGTCTCCAGTCCGCCTCCCTCGACGGTAACGTGGCGGCGCGGAGGTTAAGGGTTTCACTGAGGCCGGAGTGCGTCATGAAATCTTTCTGGATTATTGCTCGCGAACAACGCGCGAAACGCCAAAAGAGCCAATCGGCAGAACTGCGACACCCTTCAGACGGCAGTAGTCGATCGCATTCGCGCGATAGAAGCCGCCGCTTGCGCCTGGATCGCCGGCAGATCGACCCGGATCAAATGGCCATCGCGCTTGTGCACCACGCCGTCGATCAGGACGAGCGACACATCATCGGGTCGTGCGGAATGGGTTAGTAGCGAGGGCAGATCGGCGGGGGGCATCGTATTCAGTGTGTTTACCCGGACTGCAATGACATCGGCGCGCATCCCCGGCACCAGCGCACCGACCCGCTTCCCCAGACCCAGGCTTTGAGCACCAACTGCCGTGGCCCAGCGTAGCGCCGTCATGTCCTCCACCAACAGCTGATCGCGCGAGACCCCACGCGCTAGATCCGTCGACAGACGCATCACGGAAAACATGTCGGCCTGTCCTGCCAACACCATATTATCGACGGAGAGACCCATCAGCAATCCGGCCGCGATCATATCCGGAATGGGCGGCACACCATAGCCGACCTCCAGTTCGGTCCAGGGGCTAATTGACACGGGTGATCCGACCTTTGCCACACGGTCCATATCTGCGCGCGATGCAGCTGTCAGGTGGACGAGCTGTACGTCGGGGCCGAGACCATCTCTGGCCGCGAGCGCCGCGATGCCGCCGCCCGCTGCTGCCTTGGCGTCGGACGCCATATGGGTGGAAATTGGCAGGCCCAGCCGCCGCGCGGCGTCCCATTCCGCCTGCCAGACTTCGGCGTCGGAACGATCCGGGCCACGTGCGCAAATCCCGATGGAGACCAGAGCCGATGGCGGCCTACGTGCGATCGCGGACAGATGGTCGAGGTCCATCGGTTGGTCCTTGTCGGCATCTTGGGCGTAGCCATAGGCAAAGCGACCGCGAACGCCGGATCGGACCATTGCGGCAATTTCGGCTTCCGCGTGGGCGGGGCTGCGTAGATTATGCGCCCAGTTGTGGACGGTGGTGATGCCACTGCTCACCGCTTCGGCGAGCGCCAGATCGACGCCGATCGCCACGTCTGCTGGTGTGAAATGCGGTGCTATCGCCGCCATAGTTGGCATGAAGCCTCCTTTGGCGCTTCGCCATAGCCCTCGCGCCGCCGTGTTCCACATATGCCAATGGGTATCGACAAAACCGGGCATCAGGATGTGCCCTGAAAGGTCGATGACGTCTGCCTCCCTGACAGGCAGGTTGGGACCAATCGCCTCGATCCAGCCGCCGGAAATGAGCAGGTCCGTTTTCTGGCGCGGCACTCCGGTCATCGTCAGCAGGTGATCCGCGCCCCGCAGCAACAAGCGGCGCGGAGATGCCGCTCGCGCTGCTATCGTCATTGCCAATGGCGCTGTCGCCAGCAGGGCGCTTGCCTGCCTGCGGTTCATGATGGTCGGCAATTGCGATCCTTTCCGGTCGGGCAATTTCACGGTTCAGCAAAGGCGGCAGCGATCGCATCGATCTGATCCGGCGGAATGCGGCGCGCGATGACCGCCATGCCATGGGGAGGTTTGCGCGCATCGACCACGGTCGGGTCGCCCTGCCAATGGCGCAGACGTGCAGCGAGATAACTGCTTCGTTGACCGGACAGAACAGGCGCGTCCTTGCCCGGCGCATGACAATTGCCGCAGGCCGGCAGCTGGCGGGCAGGATCGCCCTTCGCAATGATGGGCAAGGTCGGCATCGGTCGCTGTTCCAGCCCCGGCATCGCTGCGAAATGTGCTGCCAACCTCTTCATCTCCTCCTGAGTGAGTGCGGCTGCGGCCACCTGCATCGGTGCGCTTTTGCGAGTCCCGGCCGCATAGTCGCGCAAGGCCGCAAGGAGCGAGGCTGGCTTTTGCCCACCCAGCAATGGAATATCGCGCTGCCCACGCCCGCGTCCGTCGCTGCCGTGACAGGAAGCGCATGCGGTCAGCGTGCCGGGGCGCGTGCCCGGAAGGTCGGCTGGCACGGCTTCCTGCGTCAGTGCGCGATATTGCTCTGATGTCATACCGGGCAAGCGCCGCACGAAGCCGACCATCCGCCAGACCTCGTCATCGCGATCCTCCACCGGCCAGGCCGGCATGGCGGTAAATTTGACGCCGTGGCGGATGATCCAGAAGAGTTGGCGATCACTCCATTCTTTTGCGGTGACCGACAGGTCCGGGGCTGGGGGTGTCGATGCCTGCATGACCGGGGAGGGCTTCACGCCCGGAGCCCCATGGCAGACCTGGCAAGCCTGCCGAAAATGACCGGCTGCGCTGACGAGATCGCGCTTGGGCGCCTTGCCTTCGGGTGTCTGAAATGTGGAATAGGTCCGCACCGAATTGCGCATTACCCAATGGAGGAACCAGTCGGTTACCTTCCAGTGGCCCGAAGACGCCGACACCTGCATCGCGCCAGACCAGGCGAACAACATCCCCGCCGCAAACAGTAAGGAGACAGCGATGATCGCGCGCTTCCAGGTGATGCGAATGATCATGCCGGTTCGTCCTCCCTCGCCCTGAGCAGTCCGGCCAGCAGGACCAACCCGCCGATCATGTAGCTGGCGCCACCGATGACGAGCATGACCACGCCGCCAAACTGCTGGTCGGCAAGGGCATCGAGGCCGAAATTTGTGTCGTGATGGGTGTAGAGCGGGCGAGGGGCGAGACCGATCAGCGCGCCCAGCAGGGTCATGTGCATGGAGGTAAGAAGCAGCGCGCCAATGCCGGCGATGCGCTGCGGCGCATGAAGGACCGATGACCAGAGGAGCAGGCCGGCCACGAGGAAGCAGGCTTGTTCAATCGCCATGACCAGCCATGAACTATGGGCGGCGGCGCGCAGGCCGGGCAGGTGCCAGAACCAGACCGTAGCGAGTTCGACCAGCATCATCGCCATGGGAGAGACTATGCGCGGCCAGCACGCTGCTGGATCGACGCGTGTGTTCGACAGGCCGTGGGCGATCAGCGGCGCGGCGATGGCGACGGTCATCATATGGCCAACCATATGACCGGTCATGCCCATGGCGCTGGCGATCCAGCCCAATGGCAGCAGCAGGAGGCCAGAGATAAGGCTCGTCCGCTTCATAGGCAGTCTCGCAGATAGATGACAGGCAAGGCGGTGAAGAGCACCGCAACGAAGCTGAGGCCCGCCAGCAACAGCGTCGATTTCGCCAGGAAGCGCAGCCGGTCGATATCGGTCGAATCCTCATGTGGCGCGCGGCCACCGGGCATCCGACCCTGGTTCCAGGCGATCCAGCCGGACAGGGCGATCAGGATCAGGGCAAGGACGGTGCCAGCGACGAACAAGGTAGGGAAGGTCGCGAACGCACCGACCTTGGCGCAGGATATGGATGCCCAGAGATAGGAGAAGAGGAAATGCCCCGCCCAGATGGTCGGCGGGACGATCAGCGTCCAGAGCGTGACCTTCAGCCGCTCGGACCAGTGGGGCCGTCGATCCCTCATGGTTTGGCGCTCATGACAGCACCGGGAACAGGCCGATGGTCGCATAGGCCACTACCGCAGTCAGCGCGAAGAAGTGCATGTAGACCGTGACGTTGCGAATGTCTGCGTCATGCTGTGGGTCCATCTTGCCTGCCATGCTGCGGGCCAGGGCATAGCTCTGCATGATCGCGGCGACGCCAGCATGGGCCACGGTCCAGATGACGAGCGTCCACACGATTGCGGGATAGCTGTGGCTTTCCGGGTTCATGCCATGCGTCCATGGTCCGGCCAGGCCCGTAGCGATGCCTGCGAGGCTTACGGCTATGCCCAGCACCAGCAGCAGGCGCGCGATCCCGACGCCACCGCGTGCGTGGACTTCGCGCGCGGCGATGGTGGCGAGCCAGCTCGCCAGCCCGAGCGCCAGCGCCGCCATCGGCCAGAATATGCCCGGCCCGTCCGCTTGTGCCACAGGTGGGAAATCCGCATGACGGGTCCAGAAGAAATAATAGCCGAAGACGAGGCCGGAAAAGGCGGTCGCGTCGGCCATCATGGTGATGAACATCGCCCACCATCCGGGCGCAGCGGGACCGGACATGTAGAGCGGCAGTTCGATCCCATGGCCGATCGGCTTGCATGGTTTTTCCGGGATTTCGGCCGTCCCGGTCCATAGCCACCAGAGCGTGCAAGCGAGCGTCGCCACGGCGCAGGCGAGCGCCGCCCAATAAAGATGATAGGTCGTCAGGATGAACACGCCGCCCAGCGCCAACGCGGTCAGGATTGGGATGACGCTGGGCGTGCCGAGGCGGATCACCGCCAGCGGTCGGGCGTCCAGCACGGTCGTCACGATCGTTTCGCGCCTTCCTTCTTCCGCATCGGGCAGGAAGAATCGGCCTTCATCGACCTTCTGCACGAAATCCTTCTGGTCCCAGATCGGGTAGCGACTTTCGATCAGTGGGACCGAGCGTATACCCCAATCCTCGTCATCGGGATGGGCCAGCCATTCGAGCGTCCCGGCGCCCCAGGGATTGCGCTGCGCCTTTGGCCGGCGCGGCGAGAGCGCGAGGTCCACGCAGATCACGGCTACGCCGGCGGCGAACAGCCACGCTCCAAGAGTCGAGGCCATGTTGAGCCCGCCAAGCCCCAGTTCAGCCGGATAGGTGAAGACCCGGCGCGGCATGCCCATCAGCCCCGAAAAATGCATCGGGAAGAAAGTGAGGTTCGCGCCGACGAACAGCATCCAGAAGGCGATGCGGCCGAGCCGGTCGGAGAGCTTCTTGCCTGTAATCAGCGGCCAATAATAATAGAGACCCGCAAACAGCGGCAACAACGTGCCGCCGATCAGCACATAATGGAGATGGGCGACGATGAAATAGGTGTCGTGCGCCTGCCAGTCGAAGGGCGCGACGGCGACCATCACGCCGGTCAGGCCGCCGATGACGAAGATGGCGAGGCTGCCCGTCGCATAGAGCAGAGGCGTGGACCAGGTGACGCGGCCCGCCCAAAGCGTCGCGATGAACGCGAATATCTGCACCGCCGTCGGGATCGCCACGGCTTCGGACGCAGCGGAAAAGAAGGCGAGGCTGATCTTGGGCAAGCCGGTCGTGAACATGTGGTGGACCCACAGGCCAAAGGACAGGAAGGCCGTGCCCACCGCCGCCAGCACGATCCAGGGATAGCCCAGCAGATGCCGGTTGGAGAAGGTCGGCACTAGCATGGCGAACAGCGCGATAGAGGGCAGGAAGACGATATAGACTTCCGGGTGGCCGAATATCCAGAACAGATGCTGCCACAGCAACGGATCACCACCCCGGCTCGCGTCGAAGAAAGGCCAGTTCAGCAGCCGCTCCATTTCGAACAATATGTCGCCCGCGATCAGCGGCGGGAAGGCGAACAGGATCATCACCGCCACGACCAATATGTACCAGGCATAGAGCGGCATGAGATTGAGCCGCATGCCCGGCGGTCGGCATTTGAGGACGCCCACGATCAACTCGACGGCAGCGGCGACCGAGGACACCTCGATGAAGGACAGGCCCAGCATCCAGATGTCTGCGCCAAGGCCGCTCAGGTCCGTTCGCGTGGTGAGCGGCGGGTACATGAACCATCCGCCATCAGGCGCGGCGTTGAAGAAGATGGAGCCGCCGACGAACACCCCGCCGAGCAGGAAGGACCAGTAGCCAAAGGCCGAGAGGCGCGGAAAGGGCAGGTCGCGCGCGCCCAGCAACTGCGGCAACAGGATGATCGACACCGCCTCGAACATCGGCACGGCGAAGAGGAACATCATCATCGAGCCGTGCAGCGTGAAGAGCTGGTTGAACGTCCCTGCGCTCACCAAGTCGTTGTCGGGCACGGCCAGTTGCGTGCGCATGATCAGCGCCAGCACGCCCGCAAACAGCATGAAGCCGAAGGCCGTCAGCACATACCAGACGCCGACCCTGTTATTGTTGCAGTCGGTCCAGCGCAGGAAAAACCCCTTGGGTGGCGCCCAGACGGCTCGCAGCCTCTCCTCCTGCGCAGCGCGGAGCGCGGGATCGTCCTGATCGTGCAGGCTCATTTCATGCCCTTCAGATAATGAGCGATAGCGCGGGCATCCTCTTGGCTGAGTTGCGGATAAGCGGGCATTCGCACGCCGGGCTTGGCCTGTTGCGGCGTGCGGATGAACGCGGCAATATTGTCGATGGTTGGCGGCAATATGCCTGCGCCCAAGGTCAGCCGCTCGCCAAAGCGGCTGAGGTCGGGACCGATGGTGCCGACATGGGGCGTGCCACGGATCGTGTGGCAAGCGCCGCATCCCTGCGCGTCGAACAGGGCGCGGCCAGGCGTAGCGATGGCAGGCAGCGGGACGACGGCGCGGGCATCGGCCAGCCATTTATCGAAGGGGGCCGGTTCCATCGCGATCACGTCGAACGCCATCAGCGCATGACTGAGGCCGCAAAATTCCGCGCATACGCCACGATAGCGTCCCGGCTTCTCCGCCTTCACCACTAGCCGGTTGGTGCGGCCGGGGATCATGTCCATCTTGCCGGCAAGGCCGGGTATCCAGAAGCTGTGGATCACGTCTTTGGCCATCAGTTCGAATACGACCGTCCGGCCGACGGGTACGCGAATTTCGTTGGCCGAAGACAATGGTGGAGCATTATCGGACGGCCAATAGGCAACCCGCCACCAGAATTGCTCGCCTTCCACCCGGATTACCAGATCGCCCGGATCGGCCGGGCGGGGACGCATGGCAGGCAAAGCGTAAAGCAGCAGCGCAGTCAGAATGAGCGTCGGCCCGATCGCCCCGACCCAGAGGATCATGCGCATGCCCTGTTCATGGCTGAAACTATGCTCGGACGCACGGACGGCCCGAACATAGAGGGCGACGGTGATTGCCAGGATGAGGATCGCGCCTGACGTCAGAATGATCGCGATGTGCCGGATTGCGCGCGCATCGGCGCCAAACACTGCCAGCGTCGATTGCTCCGCATTACAGCCGGTCAGAGCAGCGACCAGCATGGTCAGAAGCAGCATCCGCGCCATTTGGTGTGATAATCCCCTGTCGTTTCCCTGCGTTATATTCTCTTCCAACCCGTCAATTGTCGGGAGGTTCAAACATTTCTGCGGCGCAACAGACGGGCAATCGAAAATGGGGGCGACGTGGGCGCCGGAACCGATACCCTATCGAAATGTTCTTCTTCTCGAATAGTTTTAAAGGGGATTATATGTCGGACACCATCGCATCGCAGGCTGAGCCTGCCCGTCTTTCCGATGTCGCCTTCAAAGCAGAATTGACCAGGGTTATCCCACAGTTACGCGCCTTCGCCCGCAGCCTTTGTGGAAACCACGATCTGGCGGACGACCTTGTCCAGGAAACGATGATGAAGACCTGGGCTGCTCGGCAACGCTATGTCGCTGGCACGAATTTCCGTGCATGGACGTTCACGATTCTGCGCAATCATTATTTCAGCCTGACACGTCGCCGCCGCTTCACTGGGGAATGGGATGACCTGGTGGCAGACCGTGTTCTGGCCGCGCCCGCTTCGCAGGATACCAGCATTGAACTGCGTGACCTCATGCGTGCGCTTATGCAGTTGCCGGAGCCGCAGCGCGAAGCGTTGATCCTCGTCGGGGCCGGTGGAATCTCCTACGAAGAAACCGCTGAAATCACAGGGGTCGCCATTGGCACGGTCAAAAGCCGCGTGGCCCGAGCGCGCATGGCGTTGGACGCCTTGATGATTGGTGGGGTGCTCGAAACCGCGCGCGGCGATTTTGACAATGAAGAAGATGCCGTTGTCAGCATCTTTGCTTATCTCGACAAAATTCAGAACCGTCAGCCAACGCGACCTGATGTGTCAGGGCTGTTGGCACTGGCCGCCTGAGCGGATGAGGAAGCGGAACAAGGTTCGACCCGGCCCCGCTTCTCGGTTTCGTCGGGGCCATAGCCAATGACATCCGATCAAGTTCAGCCACTGGCGGACGATCCCAGCGCACCGGATGACGCGCTGTCGCCCGATGAAGCGCAGGAGGTCCGGCGGCGGCAGGCCAGTTCGCACATGGTGGTGCATGAGGCTGTGCGGCTCCAGGGCGAGGAGGAACTGGCAAGGCCGGTCGTCGCGTTGATGCTCTCTGGCCTCGCGGCCGGTCTCGCCATCACCATATCGCTGCTGGCTGAACTCTATCTTCGCATGCGCCTGCCCGATGAGCGCTGGGCTGAGCTTGTTTATCTGCTGGGCTATCCTGTCGGCTATGTGATCGTCATCTTGGGACGGCTACAGCTTTTTACCGAGAGTACGGTAACTGCCGTGCTCCCCGTGGCCGCACGGCCCAGCATTGCGGGGCTGGCGCGGCTTGCAAGGCTATGGTCTGTCGTATTGACCGCAAACCTCATCGGTGTGTTGATCGTAGTTGCGCTGATGGCGGGAGAGATCATCATCACGCATGAGCAAAGGCTCATCGCGATCGACATCCTGCAAAAACTACCCGCGCAGGAGGGCTTCAAGACGCTGACTCTGGGTATTCCGGCCGGCTTCCTGATGGCGTCCATCGCCTGGCTCCTGCCCAATGCAAAAGGCAGTGAATTCTGGGTAATCTCTTTATTGACCTATGTCATAGCGCTTGGTGGCTTCAGCCATGTCGTGACCGGCTTTTCGCAGACTGCCTTTCTCTGGCTGAACGGTTCCATGACCGTTGCGGACATGCTGCTCGACTTTCTTCTCCCAGCGCTTGCCGGGAACATCATCGGAGGCACCGGTCTCTTCGCGGTGTTGGCGCATGGTCAGATGCGGGGTGACAGCGAGGCAGCGGACGAGAAACACTAACGAATTTTCATTCCTGAAAAATGACCTGCGTTGAAGTACTGGTCATCTGTGCCAGACGCGCCGCATCCCAATTGCTCAGGCGAACGCAGCCATGGCTTTGCGAGCGTCCGATCCGCGATGGTTCGGGCGTACCATGAATGCCAAAATGGGGCTTGCCGAGGTCGATCCACACTACGCCGACGGGATTGTTGGGACCGGGCTGCAACACGACTTTCCCACAATTTTACCAACACATCCCATGCCAACCACCTGGGTGGTTATGATCCTACAGTAGATCATATTACATGATATAACAGACTGAATATAGGCTGTTTTTCGACATCGACATGAGACGTTGTTGGTCTTTTTGGACCTGGATATGGTTGCGGGAGAGCGCTTTGCCCTCAAACTACATTTTCTCAGGCGACGGTGAGAAAACTGCGACGGCCTCGCATCCAAATGAGAAATCCTCCGGGGACGGAGCATACGACCGCCTTGCGCGATGTATCATCTCGGTAGAGCGTCGAGCGAAAGGGCGTCCTAAGACCGCTTTATAGGCGACTTTGTATGCCGGATGGTCAAAACCGATTTACAACCTAGCTGGTTCGAATCCCCCGGCAGCGACCGAAATTGGTGATTAATATGTTGAAAATAATAGATTTTTTCTACTAAACTTGCGATCATGCCCGCAATTATGCCCGCAGAAGAAACCGGCTGCCTAATGTCCTAAATTCTCCTTATTTATCAGTATTATATTCAAATTCCCCCTTCCTTCTTTCCTTCTGCTGGCAGGATTGTCGGCTAGGTTGCAAATCCGGTGGGTGATTTCGCATGACCGTTGCACCTTCCCTGACCACGAATGAAGCGAGGCTGAGCCTGCAAATAAGTGGCGCGCGATAGGTCCAGACGGGATGGCTTGCCATTACGCGCCCTGCCCTTCCCGGTTCACGCGTTCGAGAATAGCCTTGCCAGCCTTGAAATGGAGGCGCGACCTGCCCGGCACAGCAACCGCCTCGCCAGTCCTGGGGTTTCTCCCCGTACGCGGCTCATAATCTCGAACCGAAAATGCGCCGAACCCGCGCAATTCCACCCGTCCCCCAGATGCGAGTTGGCCAACGATCGCCTCGAAAAAGATCGTGACGATCCTCTCGATATCCCCCTGCCCAAGGCCAGGATATTCCTCTCCCAGGCGCGTCACCAGTTCAGAGCGTATCATTCTTTTCCCCCTCGATATTTGCCATGAACGACGCTCGTTCCTCCCAGCCCTTCTTCTATCAGACCGGGACCTGAACCTGCGGCTTGAGATCGATCCCCTGGAGCGCCTGCGTGTAAATCTCCTGCATGCCGGGCATCTCTATGGTTACGGCGAGGCCAAAGGGTATTGGTTCGTCGATCGGCGTACCCTGGTCCTTCTCGCGCTGGATATGGATGGGCATCGTCGCGCCATCCTCGAAGTTGCCGATCCGGGCATCGCGCCAGCGCCTGTGAATGATCGTGCCACTCTCCGACTGGCTGTTGGTCGGCTGGCTGTTCATGGTCGCGACACCAAAAGCGCCAAGATCCTCGCCGCCAAGCGCGTTGATCTTGAGCTTGATCGCCCGGTAGGCAAGGTGCCCAGGGCGTACCGGCGCCAGCCAGGCAAGAGTTGCCCGAACTTCGCGATGAGCAGGACTGCCCGCAAGCGCCACGGGAACGGGCACATTGAAAACGGTTGAGCCCTCAAGCCCAAGCGTGCCGGTAGCCCACATCGTCGCGCGATCCCCCGCGCATGCTATAGCGTCTTCGGGATCGACGAAACCATAGCCCAGGTGGCGGCACACCTCCCGCCGCCAATGCTCGTGATTGAGCGTCAACTCCGGGTCTACAATCGGCCTGATGAACTGCTCAACGTCGCGCCATGAGGCACAATGAACGAGAAGCGCCTTGATGAGGGCTGCCTTGTGGCCAAGAGCCATGGTCTCAATGAGTTGCGGATAGGCACGCTCCAACGCATCATGGATCCGGTGGGCTGTATGTGTCGCTAGGGCGTTCGCGCCACTTGTGCCTATCGTGAAATGCGTTCCCGTTGCTGCATCACCCGTCGGTGCGGCGACCTTGAGCCCCCAGTAGCGACTGGGATTGGGATGGCTTCCCATGACGAGCCCCTGCGCCATGGGGTCGAACAAAACAGGCTGCCGTCCACCGGCCAGAAGAATATCGGGCTTGGTACTGCGGCGGTGCCCAAGGCCCAGACGCGAGGAAATATTGGGCATGTCCTGATCGATATAGGGCGCAAAGGGGCTGGCACCGGCAAAAGCGTTGGCAACTGCATCCCGATGCCATGATCCGATCGTCAGCGCGTTCAGGCTATCGGCGGGAGCCAGAAGACGGCGGTCGGCCTTGATCGCATCAAGGGCACGCAGAACGCTGGCATTGCGGACACCTACTTCCGCGGCATGAAAGGTCGGGACGTCGGCATGTCCCTCGAGTGTCAGGCCACCTGCGACATTGCCGGCGCTCACCAGGAAAAGGATGCCATATTGATAGGCCAGATAGTCGAGCGCCTTACCCCATGCGGATATGTTGCCTGCAAAAGGACGCGTCGTGTCTCCCAGGGAGAGATTGACGATGAAGACCTGCGTGCCACCTTCGGCACGCATTCGCATCACGGCCTCGACAACCGTATCGATGACGAGCCGGTCATCAGCGAAAATCTCGCCGCCAAAGGCAGGCGCGAACATGACGGGGCGGAAATAGACCCGGCGCGAGATAGGAGACGCGGGATCGTTAAGGTCGCCATGGACCGCGAGGGACGCCATTGCCGTTCCATGGACGCGTGAGCCGACCGCGCGAGCTTCCAGATTGGCCGGATCGTCGACTACGAGCCGACCGGCCAGGAGCGGATGCGCCTGAAGCGGGACTGCATCGAATATGGCCGCGATAGGTTCTGCGTTGGCCGGCTGAGGATGTACTGGGTCGATCGGAAGGCTGTCCCCGACCTCAAGTGGGACGCCGACACTTTGCGGGACGATCGAACCGATGGGATCAACGCCAGCGAGCGATTCAGGATTGAGCGCACAGAACCGCCGGACCTCGGCAGCCGGCACATCGACCAGCAGGGCATGATAGGCAAATGCTGGATGCACGCAGCGATGAATGATGGTTCCACCGCTCGCGATCACTGCTGCGGCGACCTCCTGCTCAGCGCGTTGCCGGGCTTCAGCAGCCGCGCGAAAGACCAGTTCTATCTCGATCCGGACAGCGAAATCATCGGGTGCTCCATCAACGACGGCCTCGAAATATTCGCGGTTCTGAGGCGAGACGCGATCGGCCGGCCCCCATGGTCGAACCGCTCGGAGTTGAAGGAAAAGATCGCGCCAGGGTGTGTAGTTCCGAGGAACAGTACCATTCGTTTCCCAGCCATCCCAAAGCGAGAGTATCTCTCTGAGGGCTCCAAGCTGAGGGACGAGAAGATAGAATTCAGGATTCTTGTCATGCTCGTCGGCGCCAAGTTCCTCTTCACCAGTAAATTCGAGCCCCGCTATCCGGCTCGCGGCCTTGGCGAAATCCTTTACCGAGCCGGTGACCTCGAAAACCAGCAGGCGCTCGGGCGCGAGCGAATCGGGATTGGCGCGCAATTCGAGCGCCGGGTTATCGCCGTCGAGTACCTCGGCGAGTTGCTTGAAGAAGGGGCCGTGATTGGCGACCTGCGCTGCCCTCGTGAACGATCGGGCATCACCTCCGCCTCCACCTGACCGGCGGCGCGGCGCATCGGTAGGGTCATTCAGGCGAAGGAGCGGCTTTCCCAGATCGTGCGGCATTTACCTCGTTCGTCCCCACTCTTGTCGCCCACAGTTCGAGCTGTTCTTTAAGAATGTCCTTGATGCTGCGTCCGCCGAGCGAAAGGATATGCTGACGACGCACCGTCTGACAGAATTCCAGGGTTTCAGCATAGCTGATCGCGCCAAGCTTGCTGGCGACGGTCGAAGCCCGCGTGCCGACCGTCTCCGGCCAGCTATCAAACTGACGCTGCAGGAAAACAGCCAAGGCGTCGCTCGAGGGTTGCGGCAGTCCGAGCCGCAACTGGAACCTGCGCCAGACAGCGCGATCGAGAAGTTCCGCGTGGTTGGTCGCTGCGATCGTCACGACATAGCTTGGAAGCTGGTCGATCTGCATCAGGAGGAACGAGACTACGCGCTTGATCTCACCGGTCTCGTGAATATCGCCGCGCTCCTTCCCGATCGAATCGAACTCGTCGAAGAAAAGGACGCATGGAACCGTCCGGGCATAATCGAACAAACGCGCGAGTCGGGTATTGGTCTCGCCCAGATAAGAGCCGACGAGGGCATCATAGCGAACGGTGAAAAACTGAACCGCGAGTGCTTCCGCCACAGCCTCTGCGACTGATGTCTTCCCGTTGCCTGGAGGCCCTGACAGCAGCACCCGGTGGCGAGGCTGCATCCCGTTGGCTCGCAGGAGATCAGCGCGATGCTGTTCTTCTACGAGCTGCTGTACCTGGCGAGCGACCGGGAGGGGCAGTATCAGATCGTCGATCCGTTGCCTCGGTTCACTTTCCAGGATCGTATCGCGGCCAGCATGGCTCGCGCTCGGAGAGCGGGCAGGCGATGCCACCGATACAGTATGAAGCGCACGTTGCAGCCTGTCAGCAAGGACGTTGTGATTCTTGCTGCGCTCCTCGGCAACGATAGCCTCCACAGAAGAGCGCAAAGCCGCCTGATCACCGGATGCACCGGCTCGCACGACAGACAGGAGAAGATCACTACGAGCCAATTACCAGGCGCCCTCAATATATAACGTTAGCGACACTAGCAGTCTGTCACGCTCGAAAACAGAGCGTATCGCGAGCAATGTCGCTGTTATTTCCAACCATCCCGAGCGCGCCGACCGCGCAGCCAGGCCGCCTGATGCAAGCCGCTGAACGCTCGGGACCATCCGCGCGCTGCTGAGAGTTTGGCCATTGATGTCTGTTAACTTCGCAAACCCAACGAGCGTTGGGTGTCAAATGCAGTCATCGTACAGATTTTTCCATAAGCCGTGTCTCGCTCCATCGAAGGCGAATGGAAGATCGCCAGGCTAGCCTCGACCACATTGCTGTTCTCCGAGAGACCGATTGTCCCGCCCCATTCTTCCAAATCAGCAATCAGCGGGGCGCTGATTTCCTGCCGAAGGGCGAGGCGCTCCTAGGCAGACTTTGGGCGAATGGCCTAGCTAGGAGCGTCGCAATCGCTTGCAAAATCGCCCCTTTTTCGCCGTTGAGCCGCCGATTTTTCATTCTTAGGTGCGGCCGGTCCGCTATGCTATTCTGGACAGCCGAAGTTGGCCGGTTGCCTATAGCCAGGTTTGGAGCAAAATAGATAGGAAAGCAGCCATTCTGAAATCGGTGTTTCCCGATCCATCAGAGCCGTTTCACTCCCGTATTCTGATCTCACAGTCCAAGCAATTATCTACCAGGTTTTACCTGCTATCACTCTCCAATTGCGGAACACGCGTTGCCTGTTGCATTAGAGTTGAAGCAGAGACCGTGGCGAGAACTTCCTCATGGCATACAGCACGCGCGTCAATCAGCAAGAAGTGCCGTCACAGTCTTCGTTTCGGTATAATGGAGAACGCCCTCTTCCCCGACTTCGCGCCCCCAGCCGCTTTCCTTGACGCCACCGAAGGGCGCGGAGGGATCGTTCATGCCATGGGTATTGATCCACACCGTGCCGGCCTGCAACTTGCGCGCGGTCAGATGCGCGCGTGACAGGTCACGGGTCCAGATATTGGCGGCCAGACCATAGCGCGTGTCATTTGCGGTCCTGATGACCTCCTCGACATCGTCAAAGGGTGTGGCGACGAGTACGGGGCCGAAAATCTCTTCACGCACGATCGATGCGTCGGCTGACGGATTGGCGAAGATCGTCGGTTCGACAAAATAGCCGGTCCCTTCGCCGGCCTTGCCGCCCGTCACCAGTTCCGCGCCGCTCGCCCGCCCCTGTTCGATATAGTCGAGCACCCTGCCCTGCTGCGTCCGCGACACCAGCGGCCCCAGCATCGTATCGGGATCACGGCCATGCCCCAGCTTGAACTGCTTCGCCGCCTGCGCCACGCCGTCCACGACACGATCGAACACCGACCGTTCGACATAGAGGCGCGACGCGGCAAGGCAGACCTGCCCGGAGTTGAAGAATATGGCGAGCGCCGCCCCCAGCGATGCCTTTTCCAGATCCGCGTCGGCGAAGATGAGCGACGGCGATTTTCCGCCCAGTTCCAGCGTCACGCGCTTCAGATCCCGTGCCGCCGTCTGCACGATCTGCTTGCCGACACGGGTCGATCCGGTGAAGGCGATCTTGTCGATGCCGGGATGCTCCACCAGGGCCTGACCGGCCTCATGCCCATAGCCGGTGACGATGTTGAGCACGCCTTCGGGTAGCCCCGCCTCCAGCGCCAGTTCCGCCAGTCGCAGCGCGGTGAGGGGCGTCACTTCGGAGGGCTTCAGCACAATGGTACAGCCTGCCGCCAACGCCGAGGCGATCTTCCATGCGGCCATGGCGAGAGGATAATTCCAGGGCACGATCTGGCCGACCACGCCGATCGGCTCGCGCACCGAATAGCTGTGATATTGGCGGCCATCCCCGGAAATCGGATTGACCTGTCCATGGATCTTGGACGTCCATCCCGCCATGTAGCGGAAGATATCCACGGCCGCTGGCACATCTACCGCCAGCGCGTGATGCACCGCCTTGCCATTGTCATAGCTTTCCAGAAGCGCCAGTTCCTGCGCATTCTCTTCGATCTTGCGCGCGATCGTTTCGATGATCCTGCCCCGATCCAGCGGCCGCATGCGCGACCATGTAGCGGACTCGAACGCGGCGCGCGCACGCTTCACGGCCCGGTCCACATCCTCTGCGGTGCCCGCCGGGACGCTGGCGAATATCTGTCCGGTCGCAGGGTCCTCGACATCGATGCTACGCCCATCCGCTGCCTCTTCCCAATCGCCACCGATCAGCATGCGGGTCGTGGGCAGGCGAACCTGATGCCCGACGTCACCATGAAGGCGATCGGCAGCGAACATGGGTGCATTCATCGTCTTTTTCTCCAGAAAACAAGAAGGAGCCGCGCCGCCTTTCATGGCGCGGCCCAGGGGGAGAGCGTTCAGAAACGCGCCGAAAGATTGACCCCGAAGGTGCGCGGTCGGCCGGCGAAGCGGACCGTCGTGTCGGTGATGCGCGTGGCGTTGGTCCAGTAATAGCTGTTGCCGAGATTCCGGACGAAGGCGCTGATCTTGTAGCGCTTGTCATCGAACGAAAGCCCTGCCCGGAGATCGATCAGCGTATAATCCTCGATCGTCAGGCCTCCCTGTGCGGAAAGATCCGCCGATGGCGTGGCGCGGGCATTGCCCAGAACGGCCTTGGTATCGCTCTGGAAATTCAGGTTCGCGCCGACAAAGGCCTCCACATCGTCGCTCAATGCCCAGTCATATTGCGCGTCGGTCACGATCTGGAATTTAGGTGTGTAGGGGAAGGCAGAACCGCCGAAATCGACCTGATTGCCATAGCTGTCATAATTGACGAAGCTGCCCTTGATCTTGGTGTCCAGATAGGTCGCGCCGATGCTGACGCGCAATCCATCCGCAGGCGCCAGATCCAGTTGCAGTTCCGCGCCCTGCACGCGGGATTTTGGCACGTTGACCAGCGCCTCAAGCGGCCCGAACACGTCGGGATTCGCGATCACCCGCCCCTTCAACTGCTTGTCGCTATAATCATAATAGAAGAGCGCGCCATTGATCTGGGCGGTATTTTCCAGAACCGTCAGCTTCGCGCCCACTTCATAGGCGGTGATGGATTCCTGCGTGACCGGATTGAACTGGTTTGCATCGCTGGCCGACAGCATAGGGAAACTGCCGGACTTGTAGCCCTTGCTGACCGATGCGTAGAGCAAGACATCCTTGCTCGGCTTGTAATCAATACCCGCGCGCCAGGAGACATTATCCTCGTTCAGCGAGCGCTGCACTTCTCCCACGGTCAACGTCGACCCGTCGATGGTCACACAGGCCCCTTCCGCGATGGAAATCGGCGCGAGCCCTGCGCCACCACGAATGAAGTTGACCAGATTCTGGATACCCTGCCCCAGTGCGAAGCCGCGATCGGCCGTACAACCGGCGAAGTCGATATTGGTCTTGGTATAGCGCACCCCACCATGCAGGGTGATCGTATCGCCAATGTCATAGTCGAGACTGGCGAACACCGCCTTGTTCACAAATTTCTGCCGAGCATATTGGCTATAGACGAAGAAGGGGATGCCAAGGCCGGCATCGACGAAATTATAGGCAGGCGTCGACTGATCATAGGGACCTGCATCATCCTGCTGATAGGTTTTTTCCCGAGCATAATTGCCTCCAAGGATATAAGTCAGGCCGCCCACACGCCCCTGCAACCGCAATTCCTGCGACAACGCCGTAATCTTGCCCGTTGTGTTGTAGAAATAGTCGCGCAGCGCCACGCCATCCGGATCGATGTCCTGATCGTTATGATATTGGGAATAGCTGCTGATCGACGTCAGGGTGATGTCATCGGTCAGGTCAATGTCACCCCGGAAAGCCGCCTGATAGAACCAGTCGTCGCGCTTGGGCTTTTGCTCCGGAGTCCAGTCAGCATCGCGATTGTTGCGTGGCGCAATCGGATAGGTAGCGAGTGGCCCCAGTCGCGCGGGATTGCCAAGCGGAACGACACCGATCAGCTGCGCGGCCTGCCCATCACTCTTGTCGATAAAGCCATTGAGGTTAAGCGAGAAGCGCACGCCGTCCGACGGCTCGAAATCGAGGAGGATGCGACCTGTGGTAAAATTGCGATCACCCAGCTTTTCATCGCGGGTATAGCTGCGCTGCCAGGCACCGCCCTGCTCCGTCCTCACCGCCACCCGCGCGGTCAGCGTGTCGCTGATCGGTCCGCTGATGAACCCGCCGCCGCTGACTTGCCCAAAACTATCCACCCCGGCATCCAGCCCGGCCTTGAAGGTCGAAGTCGGCTTAGCCGCGATATAGTTGATCGCACCACCGGTTGCGTTCGATCCGAACAACGTGCCCTGCGGTCCCTTGAGCACCTCGACCCGTTCCAGATCCAGCGTCGCGCCGCGCGTCATGATCGAAAAGGGGATCGGCACCTGATCCTGATAGATGCTGACCGTTGGCTTGGCAGCAAGGCTGGTATCGTAGAAGCCGATCCCGCGCAGCGTATAGACCGGCGTGGAAAAGGCGCTTTCGGTATAGTTGAAGCCGGGTACGATCTTCACCAGATCGGCGACACTGGCGACGCCCTGACTGGCCAGCTTTTCGCCCGATGCCGCCGTGATCGAGAGCGGCACGTCGTTGATGGCCTGCTCCCGCTTCTGCGCCGTCACCACGATATCGCCCAGGCCCACTGGCTGCTGCGCCTGAGGCGCCCCGTCGGTCTGTGCGAAGGCTGGCGATTGCAGCGCCACCGCAGATACGCTCGCAACGAGCAAGATCATCCTGTTGTGCATTTCAGACTCCTCCCATTGTCGCCCGGATGTTCCACCCCTGGGCCATGTGCCGGTCCCGCCTGAGCGATGTCCCGGCCTTGAAAAATCAGGCTTTCTTGAAACGGATCGGCAGCGCCTTGTAACCGCCGACAAAATTGGTCTCGACCAGCCGGGGATCGCCCGCCAACTCGACCGACTGCAAATGCGGCAAAAGTTCCTCGAACAGAATGCGCATCTCCAGCTTGGCCAGATGTTGGCCCAAGCACATGTGCGGACCGAAGCCGAACGCGATATGCGGATTGGGCGAGCGGGTGATGTCGAACCGGTCGGCGTCGGTGAAGACATCCTCGTCGCGGTTTCCGGACGGATAGCAGATCATCAGCCGTTCCATGGAGCGGATATCCATGCCGCGAACCTGCGTGTCGGCGGTGGCGTTGCGCATGAAATGCTTGACCGGGCTGGTCCAGCGGATCGCTTCGTCGACAAGGCCGGGTATGAGGCCGGGGTCGGCCTTCACCTTCGCCCAATTTTCCGGATAGATCATCATGCCATGGAGGCCGCCGGCCGTAGACGACGATGTCGTGTCATGGCCAGCCGTCGCGATCGCCACATAATAGCCATTGGCTTCATCACGCGGGATCGGCGCGCCGTTGATCCGGGAATTGGCGATCAGCGACAGGAGATCGTCCGTCGGCTGTTCGCGGCGCTGGGCGCTGAGCTTGTCGAAATAGACGTAGAAATCCTCGATCGAAGCCGCCCATTGCTTGGCTGCGACGACCGGGTCCGCCGCCATTTCCGGACGTTGCTCCTCCGGATCATGGACGCCGAAAAATTCCTGCGTCAGCTTCAGCATTTTCGGTTCGTCTTCGGGGGGCACGCCGAACAGCGTCATGATCACCCGCAGCGGATAATGCAGTGCAAAGTCGCGCACGAAATCGCACTCGCCATCGAAGCTGAGCAGATTGTCGACCGACTGGCGCGCAAGCACCCGGATTTGCTCTTCGAGCTTGCTGATCTTGCCAGGCAGGAACCAGTTGGCCGTCAGCATGCGGTAGGTGGCATGTTCGGGCGGGTCCATATAGGTCAGCGACGACAGCAGCCGCGTCGTGCCGCCGGTGATTTCCCGCGTGAAGGCATCGGACGCCCGATCGTTCAGAACCGGGTTATGATCGGCATTGTGGAACAGCTTGGCGTTCCGCTCAATCTCCCGGATGTCGGCATGCCTCGTCACGATCCAGAGCGGATCATAGCCGGGCACCTGGGCAATCCCCAAAGGCATATGTTCGCGAAGCCATTTGAATGCGCGATAGATGGTCGCGTCATCCGTGTAGCTTTTTGGCGCGATCACGATCCGCGCGATATCCTCTGGAATGATGGGACGCGTGTCAGCATCCAGCGAAGTCGCCATGAATTTACCCTCTCCGGTTACGCCGTCCTCAGGACATTTGCGTATTGCGTATGCCAATTACGTAATAGTGGACAAGGGTGTCGGTCAATCGTAAAAACAGGTCCGACCATTCAGGCTTTTAGCGAACGGAAATAACGGATTTCTGCGGATCACATCCATCAGCCATCCCTTGTCCGTCCCTGCATTTGAATGGACGACACCAAGTTTGAATAGGAGGATGCACATGGAAATAGAGGCAGCCGTAGCCCGGACCGCGGGCGAGGTCTTCAGTGTCGAACGTCTGACACTCGGCGAATTGCGCCCGAACGAGGCATTGGTGCGCGTCGTCGCGACGGGCCTTTGCCACACCGACCTTGTCGTGCGCGACCAGATATTGCCGGTGCCCCTGCCAGCCGTGCTGGGGCATGAAGGGGCCGGTATCGTGGAGGCTGTGGGCGATGCCGTGACCTCGATCGCGCCGGGTGATGCTGTCGTCATGGGGTTCGCCGCCTGCCGCGCCTGCCCGCAATGCGATGCCGGTCAGCCCGCTTATTGCCGCGACTTCGCCCCGCTGAATTTCGGCGGCCACCGCGCCGACGGATCGACTTGCCTGCATGACGGCCAGGCCCCGGTCAGCAGCCATTTCTTCGGCCAATCCTCCTTCGGCAGCTACGCCATCGTTGCCGCGCAGAATCTGGTGAAAATGCCGGCCGACGCGCCGCTGGAACTGCTGGGTCCGCTAGGCTGCGGCATCATGACGGGCGCCGGTGCGGTGATGAACGCGCTCAAGCTGCAAGCGGGCGAATCGATCCTCATCATCGGCGGTGGTCCGGTCGGCCTAAGCGCCGTCATGGCCGCCAAGGCTCTGAATGCCGACCAGATCATCGTCGCCGACCCTCTGGAGACTCGCCGCGCCATAGCCATCGATCTGGGGGCGACCAGCACCATCGATGTGACGGCGGGCGACACTGCAGAACAATTGCGCGCGGTCCAGCCACAGGGAGTCCACTGCGTGCTGGACACCTCGGGTGTCGTCTCGGCCATCCATTCCGGCATTGCAGCCCTTGCCCCTCTGGGACGCCTGGCCATGGTCGGCGTCCCCAAAGCGCTAGACGCAGCGGTGAGCCTTAACATCCTGCACATGCTGTCCCTGGGCATCAGCATCTGCGGCGTGACGGAAGGCAATGCCGACCCGCAGACATTCCTCCCTGAACTGGTTGCCCTCAACGCAAAGGGGCTTTTCCCGTTCGAAATGCTGATCACTCGCTACAGGTTAGAAGATATCAATCAGGCCGTGGCCGACCAGCATGCCGGGCGGTGTGTCAAGGCTGTCCTGACGATGGCCTGATGCCCTGCGCGGGGCGATCCGCTTCTTCGCCGGCACGGATCGCCTCGACATGGCGGAAGAAGGCGCGCTGACGCATCAGACCGAAGAAATCGAGCATGAGCGGCAAAGCATGCTCGACCATGGTTGCCGCCTTTTCGACATCGATATGGCCTTCGACCCGTTCCATGAAGGTGGTCGCTTCCCATCGCCCGACAAAATCCGCGGCCTCGGTGTAGAAGCCCAGAATATCCGGCGTATAGTCGAGCTGCTGGTCGAACCCGGCCTTGCGCATATCGCCCCATAGCCGCACGAGCTGCGCGCAGGTGATGCTGAGCGCTTCGCCCTGTTCGGTATCGATGATGTCCAATATGCCGATCTTCGCCAGCGTGCGCGCATCTTCTACCGCATGCGGATAGCGCTCGAGCAGGGAGGAAAGCGTCACCGGGGGCCCATCGACACCAGCCCGGTGCGCGACCAATTGTTCCAGTTGATCGAAGGCGCTGGCTTCCACCCGCGCTTCAGTCCCCTCACCACCGATGATCGCCTTGATCTGCGCTAGGGTCAGGCGGTTTTCGCGCTGCAACCGCCGCACCGCCAAAATGGCCTGCACATGCTCATCACCATAATCGGCGACGGTCTTGCGCGGTCTGGCCGGCTCGGGGATCAGCCCTTCGCGCAGATAGACGCGGATCGTCTCCCTGTGGACCCCGGTCCTCTGCTCAAGCTCGCGCATCTTCATAGCCGCGCTACAGCATGAGGCAGCGGCGGGAGCAAGCCACTATGTTATCGACATACGCAAGGCCGCGACATCAGGCCGCAACCTTTCCACCTTCTTCTGCTTCCTGCATGATGCTCAACAGGCGGCGCGCCTGATTGACCGCGCCATCGCTGGCGATGCCGACGAAAGGCCGCCCCGGCTCATCATCGATCCTGCGCTGCTGTGCCTCCAGCGTTTCCTCATCTTCGGTGATGGTATCGAAAAACTGGTCGAACAGCGTAGCGGGCACGCCGCTTTCCTTGGGTGCGGTCGTACAGATCGTCCAGAGATAGTGGCTGGTCGTTTCAGTTTCCGGCGTGATGAAATGATTATTCGCCAGCATGAAGCCGTTATCGCGACGTCCTTCATAGGCGCCGGTCCCCGCGTCGCAGCCACCGGCATTGACCCGGCAGGTCATGCCGATCCCCGGTTCAAACCGTACTTCCTGCCAGCGATCGACGCGCCCCTTGAAGCCGCCCGCATCGACATAGGATTTGGGCGGGATCGAATTGGGCATCTTGCGCAGCAAGGTCACGCGACGGCCGTCAAATTCGACCTTGGTGTCCGCGTTATAATGTTGCTCTGGATTTCCACCGATCGTGCGCGCATGGATATAGGGCACATGAGTGAGGTCCATTATATTGTCGATGATCAACTGCCAGTTCGACTTCACCGGGAAAGTATAGGGCCGCCATGTCCAGGCCGGATCATTATGTTCGGGACTGTCGACGATCACGCTGGGGTCGGCCAGCGCCGGTTCACCCATCCAGATCCAAATCAGATGATCCTTTTCGACCACGGGATAATGGCGGACATTGGCAGATGCCGGGATACGCGTCTGATTGGGAATTCGGGTGCAGGTGCCGCGACCGTCGAATTCCACGCCATGATAGCAGCAGCGCAGAATATTGCCTTCGACATGGCCGGCAGACAGCGGCATAGCCCGGTGGCTGCATCGATCCTCCAGCGCCGCGATCTCGCCATCTTCAGTCCGGAACAGCACGACCGCCTTGTTCAGATACCTGCGCCCCAGCGTCTGGCCGGGTTCGATATCGGCGGCAAAGGCGGCCACATACCAAGCGTTGTAAATGAACATAAGCTCTCCATCTGTTCGGCCAGCCCGTTCTTCGGTTCCGGCGCTACCCTATTGTCGGTCGCGATTATGGAGGCCCTACCGGCCGACGCCAATCGCAATGCCATAAAGCCATAAGAAAAACGGGAAACGAACCTCGCGAACCGGGATCAGCGCAGATAAAGGCCACCATTCATGTCCAGCGTCGCCCCGACGAAGAAGCCGCCCCGATCGGATGCCAGCAGCGCGGTCGCGGCCGCGATTTCGCTCACGGCCATGAAACGCCCCACCGGCACTTCTGCTTCGACTCTTGCAATCTGTTCGGCGGACAGGCGCGCCTTGGCCGTGTCGATCGGTCCCGGCGCGATGGCGTTGACGGTGACACCTGTGCCAGCCAGATAGCGCGCGAAATATTTGGTCAGCATGATCGCTCCGGCCTTTGACGCGGCATAATGGGGCGAGGCCACAGTGCCGCCATTCTGCCCGGCGAGCGAAGTGATGTTGACGATCCGTCCATAGCCATTTTCGCGCATATGTTCGGAAAATATCTGGCAGCTCAGGAACACGCTGCGCATGTTGATCTGGACGATCAGGTCAAATTCCTGCGGACTGATGTCCTGCGTCGGCGTCCGCTTGGCAAAGCCGGCATTGTTGACGACGATGTCGATCTTGCCCCAGAGCGCCGTGATCTGGTCTCTGGCCGCCAGGAAATCCGATTTTTCTCGCACGTCCAGCTTCAGCGCTATCGCCGTCTCTCCCGACGGATCGAGAGAATGGGCCACGGCCTGTGCCACGTCACTGTCCACATCGCTGACCGCGACCCGCCCGCCGCCGGCATGAATTTCCCGCGCGACCGCTTCGCCGACGCCCCGTCCGCCCCCCGTAACGAGCGCAGTCCGCCCAGCGAAGGAGAAACTGCCATTGGCAGGAAGTGCGAAATTGTCGGTCATCATTCATCCTGTAAAATGGAGGGGAGAGGCGAGAGCCCCTCCCCGATTGCATCGGCGTCAGGGGCGCAGCGACAGCGTCACGCCATAGGTGCGCGGCGTGTTGGTGAAGATTTTCCAATAGGTCGTGCCGTTGCCCGGCACCGCCAGAAAAGCGGTGATGTCGTCTGCATTGACGATCTGATAATTGTTGGTGAGGTTCTTGCCCCAGATGCCGACCGTCCAGCGCCCATCGGCGCTTTCATAATTCAGCCGCGCGTTGAGCGTGCGCCCTTTCGTGTCATTATAGAGATTGTCGTAAAGACGCAGCGTGTTGGCGTCGTCGGTCGAGATGCGCGTGGAATAGTTGAAATCGGCCTGCGGCGTGATCTTGGCACCGTTCGCCATCGCCAGATCATAGCTGGCCCCGACCGTGAAACTGTCCCGCGGCGCGAATTTCGCAGGGTTTCCAGAATAATCGAGATTGACCAGCGGATCGCGCAAGTCGCTGTAAGTGCCGACAAGATGCGTCCAGTTGCCGGTCAGACGCAGGCCATCGACCGGCCGGAGCACGGATTCGACCTCGATCCCTTTCATCTTCAGCGTGCCATTATAGGTATGGGCGATGCCGCCCGCACCCGAGAAATTCTGCAGATTTTTCGTTTTCTGCTTGAACAGCGCGACATTGAAATCGAGCATATTGTCGAACAGCCGCGTCTTAGCGCCGATTTCGTAATTTTGCGCCTTTTCCGGCTCCAGCGGAATCGTCGGGTTGAGATAGGCATTGTCGACGAACCCACCCGACTTGAAGCCCTTTGCCCAGGTGGCATAGAGATTCACATTCTGCATCGGGCGATATTTGACCGTCACCCGCGGCGTGAAGGCATTCCAGGTCTTGCCGCCCGACGCGAACACTTCACCGGGGAAGCCGAACCCGGGAATCGCGCCCGCATCGGTGGTGGAAAAGGCGTGATAGTCGATCTTCTTGCGATCCGACGTGTAGCGTCCACCGGCAACCAGCGACAGGCCGTCGGTCACCTCGAACGTCGCCTCACCGAACACCGCGAGGCTGCGGACATTGCCGTCCTGCTCGCGCGTGATGTTGGTCACGCCCGGATTGCGCCGGACAGTCGCGTTGACGGCCGATCCGGGCAGCGGGCTGTAATAGAAGATGTTCGTGGTCGAAACATCCGCCGACAGAAAATAGGCGCCCACCACATAGGACAGGCGGCCCGGCGCAGAGGCGAAGCGCACTTCCTGGGTGAAACTGCGATTCTTCACGACCTGGCGGCGATCGAAGACAGGAACCTGCGTCGCGACCGGCACATCGTCGTTGATCGCATGGCTGTCATTCATCCGATAGCCGGTGATCGACGTCAGCGTGCCGCCAAACAGTTCCAGATCGCCGCGCAGGTAGCCCCCGCGCAGCCGCTGGCGATAGGGCGAGCGTGCAAAGTCGTTATTTGTCCACTTGCTATCGTCATAGTCACCAAAGGTCGCCGGAACGACCTGATTGCCGCCGATGCCCAGGCTGATCGCGCCACCATTGCCCTGGGTATAGCTATAGTCCCCCGACAGGACGATCTTGAGCGTATCGGTCGGCTGGAACAGCAATTTGCCGCGCATCGCGATGCCATCGGTCTTGCCATAGCTGCCTTTTTGGTTGGGCGTATCGATCAACCCGTTCGACGTTTCCGTGCTGAATGCCGCGCGAAAGGCCAGCTTGTCGTCTACCAGCATGCCGTTCACCATGCCTTCGGTGCGGACGTAGGCGCCATTGCCAGCGGTCACCTGGCCGAACCAATCTTCCTTCATCTCCGGATTGTTGCTGATAACGGCGATCGCACCGCCCACGACGTTGCGGCCGAACAGGGTACCTTGCGGCCCGCGCAGCACCTCGACCCGCTGCGTGTCGAAGAAATTGGCGTTCAGGTCGTTGTTGAACACATAATAGACGTCGTCCATGAAATAGGCGACCGGCGTGTCGAGCGTGGCCGTGCGGAAGGTCGACACATTGCCGCGGATCGCGACGATCGACAGCGACTTGTCGGCCGTGTTGACGGTGATGCCCGGCATCTGTTGGGTCAGCGCCGCGGGGCTGAACACCTGTGACTCGCGCAGCAGCTCGCCGCCAAAGGCCGCAATCGAAAATGGCACTTCACGCACGGTTGACTCACGGCGCTCCGCCGTCACGACAATATCTTCGGGCAGCATATTGGGCTGAGCGGCGGCATCCTGTGGCGTGCCCTGATCGGTTTGGCACCAGGCCGGCTCGGCGACCATCATGGCTATGATGGCGGATGCTGCGACCGAGGATTTGAAGCTGAAAGGCATACCCATACTCTCCCTTAACGACGCGGCTTGATGCCGCCTGGGCACCGTGAAGCAGCAAAAGGAAGAGACGTGCAATAACATCGTCCCGATTATTGAATGGTCTGACCACATTCCGATTGGGGTCACCGCAAGCGACCCTCTAGCTAGGAGAAACAAGATTTCATGTGTCGTGACCCAGCGAGATCACGGCCAGGGTACAACAACGAAGACAAGGAAGAGGCTGAGCGATGCAGTCCAGTGATAGCGCCGACATGACCCGGGTGGGACCGGGAACGATCATGGGCACGATGATGCGTCAATATTGGCTGCCGGCATGCCTGTCGTCCGAAGTGACGGCGGATGGCGATCCGGTCCGCCTGATGATCCTGTGCGAAAAGCTGATCGCTTTCCGCGACAGTTCGGGCCGCGTCGGCATCATGGACCATCGCTGCCCGCATCGTTGCGCGTCGCTGTTCATCGGCCGCAACGAGCAGAATGGCATTCGCTGCGTCTATCATGGCTGGAAGTTCGATGTGGACGGTAAATGCGTCGACATGCCTTCCGTCCCGGCACGAATGGACTTCAAGGAAAAGGTGCATGCCAAGGCCTATAAGACCTATGAGGCCAATGGCCTGATTTGGGTCTATATGGGCGAGAATCAGGCCAGCCCGCCGCCGCTTCCCGAAATCGAGGCAACCATGCATCCCGACGCGGAAATCTGGTGCCTGCAACGCGATTGCAACTGGCTTCAGGCGCTGGAAGGCGACATCGACACCAGCCATGTCGGCTTCCTCCATGTCGGCTCGATCGAGGCGGACGATCTCGATGAAGATCATCCGATGCGCCCGACCGTGCTCAACCGCGCCCCGGAATATGAGGTCGCACAGTCCGACTGGGGCGTGATGTATGGCGGCTATCGCCCTAACGACGATGGCCAGATGAGCTGGCGCGTCGCCCATTATATGTTCCCCTTCTGGACGCAGACGCCCAACAACCGCTTCCACACCCGCGCCATCGCCCGCGCCTGGGTGCCGATGGACGACGAGCATTCCATGCTGTTCGACATCACTTGTGGCGTCGATGCGGGCAATCCGGCCTACACCTCGACGCTGAAGGACGGGACGCCGCTGTTCGCGCCGCTGGAATATGCCCCCAATACGACCGACTGGTATGGCCGCTGGCGATCGCCCGACAGCCAGGCCAATGACTGGGCCATCGACCGGGAATCGCAGCGCAACGGCACGCAGTTCACCGGCATCCCCAATATCACCATGCAGGATCAGGCCGTGACGGAGAGCATGGGGCCGATCACGGACCATAGTTTCGAAAATCTGGCCCCGACCGACCAGATGATCGCCCGTGTGCGCCGCCGCGTGCTGCTGGCGGCCCGTGCTCTGGCCAACAAGGGCATCCTGCCGCCGGGCATCGAAGATCCGAGCATCTTCTATCGTGCCCGTGCCGGATCTTTCCTGCATGATCCCAACGATACTCTTGCCAACGCCTATGAAGCCGCGTTGGCCAAGGCTGTGCGCTGGCCCGAACAGGTCGAGGCGGCGGAATAGAATGGCAACCGGGGTCGGCGCGATCCATGCGCCGGCCTCCTGAACAAGGATATAAGGGTGACGAAATGCTTTGCGGCTTGTCCGGTCCGTCGATCCATGACGGCCCGGCCCTGCCAAAACACGCATCGCACCGGATGGAGAGGCAGATGCGCGCAAGATTGAAGAACATCCGTTGGGAAGCGGAAGGGATCAACAGCTATATATTGGAACCCGTGGACGGCGGCCTGATGCCGGCATTCGAACCGGGCGCCCATGTCGATGTCCAGTTGTCACCCGGCCTCGCCCGCAGTTACTCGCTAGTCAACGATCCGGCCATTCGCGGCTATTATGAGATCGCGGTGCATCATGCGATCGACAGCCGGGGCGGATCGCGCCACATCCATGAACAATGGCGCGTGGGCCAGATCCTCGACATTTCGGACCCGAAGAATAATTTCCCGATGGTGGAAGATGCCAGCCACACGGTGATGATCGCGGGTGGCATCGGCATCACCCCGATGCTGCCGATGATCGCCCGGCTGGAAAAGCTGGGGCGTAGCTGGGAACTCCATTATGTCGCCGCCAGCCCGGATCGGGCGGCCTATGTCGATCGCCTGTCCGACCATGATCGGGTGGAAATCGCCTATGACGGCATCCCCGGTGGCCGCAGGCTGGACCTCGCCGCCATCTGCGCCGCCGCTCCTGCCGATGCGCATCTATATTGTTGCGGCCCCGGCGGCATGCTCGACGCCTTCGTCGCCACCAATTGCGACCGTCCCAAGGGCCATGCCCATATCGAATATTTCTCGGCGGAAACGGAAGTCGCCACCGAGGGCGGCTATACGCTGGAACTGGCCAAAAGTGGCAAGACCATCAGCGTCGATGAAGGCGAAACCATGCTCGACGCCCTGCTGAGCGCCGGGGTCGATATCGGCTTTGCCTGCGCCGAGGGGATTTGCGGCACCTGTGAAGTCAGGGTGCTGGGCGGCGTCCCCGACCATCGCGACCATTTCCTGACCGATGAGGACAAGGCTGCCAATACATCGATCATGGTCTGCTGTTCGGGTTCCAAAACCGCGACGCTGGTGCTCGATATCTAAAAAGTGAAATTCCGGTTTTTCAATGCCGGGCCAGAAAATGAATAAGCGGTCGAAAATGGCCCAAGGGTAAGGAGAATGTCTTGGCGGTTGCCACGATAGACAGCAGCAGCCCGCAATCCATGCTGGACGACCTGCCGATGTCGGCTTTCCAGCTATGGTCGGTGCTGATGATCGCCGCGACCGTCATCCTCGACGGGCTCGACAACCAGATGCTCGGCCTGGCGGCGCCGTCGCTGCTCAAACAATGGGGCATTGGACGGGAAGCGCTGGGATCGGTGTTCGCGCTGGGGTTCGTCGGCATGGCCGTCGGCACCTTGACGTCGGGCTGGGTCGGTGACCGGTTCGGGCGGCGCGGCGCTTTGATCATCGGCGTCGCCATCTTCGGCGTCGCGACGCTGCTGACCGGCTTCACCGATGCGCTGTGGCAGGTGGCGGTGCTCAAGATGCTGGCAGGCGTCGGACTGGGCGGCGTACCGGGCACGGCGAGCGCGATGATCGCGGAATTCACGCCGGTCCGCTGGCGCAGCATCGCCGTTACCTTCGGCGTCGTCTGCGTCTCCATCGGCGGGATATTGGGCGGGATCGCCGCTGCCCTGATCCTGCCCAGCCTTGGCTGGCGCTGGCTCTTTTACATTGGTGGCACGGTGACGTTGATTTTCGTGGCCTGGCTATGGTCGGTCCTGCCGGAATCGCCCCGCTATCTGGCGCAGCGCCCTGATCGTGCCGACGAACTGGACCATATATTGCGCCGCATCGGCCATCCCGATCCGGCATCGGTCGCGCGTCAGGCGCACGCAACGCGCGAAGCCGCGCATTATGAACCCATGCGCAACCTGTTCGGGCCCGCGCTGCTGCGCGATACGATGGCGCTGTCCATCGCCATGTTTTCGGGCATGTTCATGATCTACCTGATGTTCAACTGGGCACCGACGATGCTGACCAGCGCGGGGTTCGGCCTTCAGACCGCCAGCCTTGGCCTGACCAGCTTCAACATGGGCGGCACGATCGGCGCGATGATCGCCAGCCTTGCGATCATCCGCTTTGGGTCGCGGCCGGTCCTGATCCTGATGGCTGTCGTCGGGGCGAGCGTGTGCGCGACACTGGCCCTGCTGCCGATCGATGGCGGTCGCAATGAAACGGCGGTGCTCGCCTGCCTCGGTGCGCTAGGCCTGTTCGCCAGCGCCGCCCAGTCCGCCATGTTTGCGGTCGGCGCCCATGCCTTTCCGACCGCCTTGCGCGCGCGGGGCCTTGGCCTGATGGGCGCGGCCGGGCGAGCAGGCGCGATCGTCAGCGCCATCGCCGGCGCCCTGTTGATCGGCTGGAGCAATCTGGGCTTTTTTGGCGCTCTGGCCGCATTGATGCTGGTCAACGCCCTGGGTTTCATCGCCGTGCGGGGCCATATCCCCCGGCTCGGCCGCAAGGACATGCACATATGAGCGACGCCTTCGACTATATCGTGATCGGCTCCGGTTCAGCCGGCAGCCTTATGGCCAATCGCCTGTCCGCCGATCCGGCCAATCGCGTCGCCCTGATCGAAGCCGGGCCATCCGACAGGAAATGGCAGGTCAACGTCAAGACCGCCATGCCGGTGGGGAATATCTTCCTGTTGCCCCATGAGAAATATAATTGGAAACAATCGCTGTCCGGCAATGCCGCCGTCCACGACCGCCAGATCAATTTCCCCCGCGGCAAGCTGTTCGGCGGGTGCAGCGCGATCAATGGCGGCGTCTATATAAGGGGCCAGAAGGCCGATTATGACGCCTGGGCGGATGCCGGCAATGGCGGCTGGTCCTATGCCGACGTCCTGCCCGCCTTCAAGGCCGTGGAAAATTATGCCGGCCCTGACCGAGCCTGGCATGGCAAGGGCGGTGAACTGGACGTTCAGAAACCCAAAAGCTGGAACCCGATCGCAAGCGCCATCGTGGATGCCGCCGCGCAGGCAGGCCATCATCGCAACGATGATTTTGCCGGCGAGCGGCAGGACGGCTTTGGCCGCTATGACCTGAACCAGCGCAATGGCACCCGCCTGTCGAGTGCGCGCGCCTTTCTGCATCCCGCGCTGGGACGCACCAACCTGACGGTTCTGGACGAAACCATGGTGCGCCGCATCCTGTTCGATCGCGGCCGCGCCGTCGGGCTGGAGATCGAGAAGAACGGCGCGCGCCGCACGGTCAGCGCCCGGCGAGAGATCATCCTGTGCGCTGGCGCGACCAATTCGCCGCAATTGCTGATGCTGTCGGGCATCGGCCCGCAGGACCATCTGAAGGATATGGGGATCGATCTGGTCCACGATCTGCCCGGTGTCGGGCAGCATCTTCAGGACCATCCGACCGTCCATGTCGCGATGGAAAATCCCTCGGCCGAATCCTACGCTATTTCGGCCAAGGCACTGCCCCGCATCCTTGCCAGCCCGCTGAAATATCTGACCAACCGCACCGGCATGCTGGCGTCCAATGTCGCCGAATGCGGCGGTTTCCTCTGCACCGACGGGAGCGGCCGGCCTGACATCCAGATCACCTTCCTGGTCGGGCTGAAGATCGACGCCCGCGCCATTCCCCGCCGCCATGGCTATATGGCGCTGATCCAGTTGCTCCGTCCTAAAAGCGCCGGATCGGTGCGCCTCGCCAGCAACCGACCGGAAGACAAGCCTGTGATCGATCCCAATTTCTTCGCAGATCCCTATGACATGAAGACCCTGATCGCCGGTTTCCGAGAAGCACGGCACATCTTCGCCCAGCCTGCGCTCGCAGCCATGACCGGCGCGGAGATCGAACCGGGCGCGCAATATCAAAGCGACGCCGAAATTGACGCGGCCCTGCGCAAGATCGTCAACACCGCCTACCACCCGACCGGCACCTGCAAGATGGGACCGGACAGCGATCCCATGGCCGTGGTCGACGGGCGCCTGCGCGTGCGCGGTGTGGCCGGCCTGCGCGTGGTCGATGCGTCGGTCATGCCGGAGATCATCAGCGGCAACACATCCGCGCCCACCATGATGATCGCGGAGCGGGCGGCGCGCTTCATTCTGGAAGACGCCCATCAATCGAATATCGCCGCCTGATCGCGGCCCCGGAGAGAATGCCATGAACATGATGACCATCCCGCCCCGCCCCGCCCTTCTCAACGTTCAGCAGCAGGATATGCTGATCGGTGGCAAGCGCGTGCCCGCCCTGTCCGGCAAGCGTTTCGAAACCCGCAACCCCGCGACGGGTGAATTGCTCGCCACGGTGGCGCAAGGCGGCGCAGAGGATGTCGATCGCGCGGTGAAGGCTGCCCGCGCCGCCTTTGAAGGCCCCTGGCGCCGGATGAAGCCGGTCGAGCGCCAGCGCATCATGCTGCGCCTTGCCGATCTGGTCGAAGAGCATTTTGAAGAACTGGCGATGCTCGACACGCTGGACCTTGGCGCGCCCTATAGCCGCACCATCATGGGCAAGGCACGGGCCGGTGCGCTGCTGCGCTATTATGCTGGGCAGGCGATGCTGATCACCGGCGACACCATCGACAATAATGCACCCGGCGATGTCATATCGCATACGCTGAAGGAACCCATCGGCGTCGTTGCCGCGATCAACCCCTGGAACGGTCCCATCGGCATGTCCGTCTGGAAAGCCGGGCCGGTTCTGGCCACCGGCTGCACCCTCGTCATGAAGCCCGCCGAGCAGACGCCACTATCCGCCCTGCGTTTTGGCGAACTATGCCTTGAAGCCGGTGTGCCCGAAGGTGTCATCAACATCGTCACCGGACTGGGCGATGCCGGGGCGGCGCTGTCCAGCCACCCCGATGTCGACAAGATCGCCTTCACCGGCTCCACCGGGGTAGGCGAAAAAATCCTACGTGCCGCCGCGCCGACGATGAAGCGCGTCACTGTCGAGCTGGGCGGCAAGTCGCCGAATATCGTCTTCGCCGATGCCGATCTGGACAAGGCGGTGCCCGCCGCCGCCATGGCCGTGTTCGCCAATGCCGGGCAAATCTGTTCGGCCGGCACACGCCTTTTCGTGCAGTCCACGATCCATGACGAATTTATGGAGCGGCTCGCCGCCTATACCAGGACGATCCGTGTCGGCGATCCGCTCGATCCGGAAACCCAGATCGGTCCGGTCGTGTCCGCCCCGCAGATGGACAAGATTCTGGCCTTCATCGACAGCGCGCACAAGGAGGGCGCGCAGCCGCTGACCGGCGGCAACCGCATGCGCGGCGCAGGCTATGATGCCGGCTATTTCATCGAACCGACCATCTTCACCGGGGTTGCGGACGACATGACCATCGCGCGCGAGGAAATTTTCGGCCCCGTCCTGTCCGCCTTCGCTTTCGACACGATCGAAGAGGTGCTGCCCCGCGCCAATGCGACGGAATTCGGCCTGGGCAGCGGCGTGTGGACCCGCGATCTGGCGACGGCGCATCGCATGGCGCGCGGCATTCGCGCAGGTTCGGTCTGGGTCAATTGCTATCAGATGCTCGATCCGGCGGTGCCCTTTGGCGGCTACAAGATGAGCGGCTTTGGTCGGGAATCCGGGCCGCACCATATTGAGGATTATCTGGAAACCAAGGCTGTCTGGATAAAACTGGACTGATGCCGGATTGCTGATCTGCGCGCCGGCTATCAGACCCAGCCGGACTCGCGCAGATCGGGACCAGCGCCCTCCCCCGTTCGCCCTTGGCCGCATCGCCCAGCATTTCCAGAAAGCGGCGCTGGGTGGCCGTGGGCCGCCAGCTGCGCCGGGTCGTGATGCCCACCACGCGCTTCGTGCCTTCCAGCGCTGGCCCGACCTGCGTCAGCAATCCGCTTCGGATCTGGAGCGCGACCTGATCCGGCGAGAGCAATGTCAGGAAATTGGCTTCGGTCAGCAATCGGCCGATGATCATGACCGATCCGCATTCGACAGGCGTCGCCGGCATCATCCCTTCGGGAAACAGCGTCTCCCATTGCTCGCGCAGCGGCGTGTTGGCGGGCGCGACGATCCATGGATAGGCCGCCAGTTGCTCCATGCTCGGCTTCTCCACGCCGGCCAGCGGATGCTGGCTGCCGGCCGCAATCACCAGCCGATCTTCCGTCAACGGTAATTGATAAAGGTCTGCGATCTCATAAGGACGCAATGCGCCCACGATGATGTCGATCACGCCATCGCGCAGCGGTTCGACCAGTTCACGCCAACTGCCTTCCAACACCTTGAAGGCCGCGCGCGGATCGCTTCGCGCCATCCGGGCCATGGCGGCCGGCACCAGATAGGGGCGAGACAGCGGCAGGGCGCCGAAAGCGATCAATTCACTGCCGCTACCGCTATCCCGCCCGATATCGGCCAGCGCCGCCACGATCTCCGCAACGGCCAGCCGCGTCCCGCGCGCCAGCTTCTTGCCGGCCGAATTGAGCCACACCGCCCGCCCCCGCCGCTCCACCAGCTTGCCGCCGATCATATGTTCCAGATCGCCGACAGCCCGGTGCACGGCCGTCTGCGACAATGTGCTGCCATGGGCGGCCGCCGCGAAACTGCCCGCTTCTGCCAGTGCCAGAAATGCGCGCAACTGCGTCATCGTCATCAGCCGTTCGGGATATTGAAACACGCCCGACAGGCCCTTGGCCGCCTGCGACAGATGGTCCAGCGCTGCGCTGGCTCGCTCGATGACGATCTCCCCCATCGCCGTGGGGACCATCCCGCCCGATCGCCTTTCAAAAAAACTATAGCCGAACTGCCGCTCCAGCTTGGCCAGCCCCTGGGTCAGGGCCGGTTGAGAGAGGCTCACGACATCGGCCGCGGCCGTGATGCTGCCATGTTCGCGTATTGCCAGCAAAGCGCGGAGGTGCCGCAGATTGAGGTCGAACGGATCGGTCGCCATGCCGCTTACTCTTGTTACCCTCCACCCGCGCCCTTTTCGGGCTGTCGGACTTCTCTCCGACTCCTAAAGGATGATTGCGCACCCGCCAATAGCATCAAAGCTTTTAATGGACTGACCATTTGATAAATGGTAGGACCATTTCGAACAACAGCATAGCCATGCTGCGGATTCGAGTGACAAGGAGGTTGCCCATGGATTTTGAACTGCCAGACGATGTCCGGGAATTTTGCGAGGTGACGCGCACTATCGTCCGCGACCTTTTGCCTTATGAGATCGAATTTCAGGAAACCGGCACTGTCCCGCCGATCGTCCGCCAGACATTGGTCGACAATGGCTATTTCGGCATGGCCCTGCCCGAACAATATGGCGGGCTTGGCCTTGGCGCCCTGGCGCAGGCGGCGGTGCAGATCGAACTTGCGCGCCTGCCTCCGCAATTCTGGACCGAACTGCGCCCGCTGATGGGGCCGGGCGCCAAGAACATCATGTATCATGCATCGGAAGCGCAGCGTGAAGCCCTGCTGCCCGGCATGGCAACCGGCGAAATCCCGATCGCCTTCGCCCTGACCGAACCCAATAGCGGTTCGGACCCCGGATCGATGCGCACCACCGCCGTCCGCAATGCCGACGGGTGGGTGATCAACGGCAGCAAGACATTCATATCGAATGGCAAAAAGGCCAAATATGTGATCGTCTATGCCTATACGGACAAATCGGCAGGCGCGCGCGGCGGCATCTCCGCCTTCCTGATGTCGGCCGACACGCCCGGCTTCTCGGTCACCGGCACGATCGAACTGATGGGCACCGCAACACCGGGCGTCTTCGAACTCAGCTTCGATGAATGCCAGGTCGGCCCCGACGCCCTGATCGGCGAGCTGGGGCGCGGTTTTCATTATGCGCTCGAAGGGTTGAACGAGGGCCGCATGAATGTCGGCGCGACCGCCGTGGGCATGGGGGAATATGCGCTGGAACTGGCGATCGAGGAATCGAAGCAACGCCCGGCCTTTGGCGGCGTGATTTCCGATTTTCAGGCGATCCGCCACTATATCGCCACCATGGCGACCGACATGCGGGCCGCACGCCTGATCCTGCTCGACGCCGCCTGGCGTTATGATCAGGGCGAGAAACGTCGCGAACTGGCGTCCATGGCCAAATTATTCGCCACCGAAGCGGGCAGTCGCACGGTAGATACGGCGGTCCAGATATTCGGCGGCACCGGCTATTGCAGGGGCTTTGCGGTCGAACGCCTCTATCGCGACATTCGCATCACCCGCATCTATGAAGGATCGTCGGAAATCCAGAAGAACACGATCGCGCGCGAACTGCTGCGATAAAATGGAGGGCGGGACGCGCAACGCCTCCCGCCCTTCGATCCTTGCAGGGGCGGGATATCCCCGCCCCTCTTTCCTGTCAGAGCAGATCGCCCTTCTCTCGCAAGGTTGCGATCCGGCCTTCATCCAGCCCAAGCCCGGCCAGAAGCGCTGCGCCATCCTGCCCCAGACACGACACATGATCGCGCGCTTCAACCCGTGAACCACTCATGCGGAAGGGCGGATTGGACACTTTGTAGCGCCCGGCCCCATCCCCTATCTCGGCAAAGGCGCCACGCACCGCCAGTTGCGGATCGTCCAGCAGTTCGCCTATCTCGCGATAGCGCGCGCAGGGGACGCCGTGGCGCGAAAGGATCGTTTCCGCTTCCTCGGCAAGATGCTGCTCCGTCCATTTTTCGGTCAAGGCCAGCAGGGTCGCCCAATTGGCGTTACGATCGGCATTGGTGCGGAAGCGCGGATCGTTCCGCCATTCGGGATGGCCCACCGCATCGGCAAGCTGCTCGAAATTGCGCGGCGATGTCGGCGCAACCATGATGAACCCATCGCGGGTCTTGAGCGGCGTATAGAGCGGGCGCCGGGCATCGCCGGGAAATTGCGCCTCCTGCGTTTCGAACACCAGCATGCCGACCATCGCTTCGAGCATGGACACGTCGATATGCTGCCCCTCGCCCGTCCGCTCGCGCTGATAGAGCGCGGCCTGAATCGCGCCGAAGGCATGGGTGCCGCCTAGAACGTCCGCGACGAATATGCCGCTGGTCGCCGGCCGTTCCGCCCCGTCCTGATAGCGTAGATTGACCATGTCGAAGCCGCTGGCCGCATGGATGACGGGCGCATAGGCCGGAAACAGCGCCTTTGGCCCCGTCTGGCCATAGCCGGAGATGGAGCAGTAGATGAGGCGGGGATTGATGTCCCGCAGGCTGGCATAATCCAGCCCGAACCGCTGCATCACGCCGGGCCTGAAATTTTCCACCAGTATATCGCAGGTCGCAACCATCTGCTTGATCAGCGCCACCATTTCGGGTGATTTCAGGTTGCAGGCGATGCTCTGCTTGCCGGCATTGAGGTTGCCGAAATAGGCGCTGAACCCTTCCCGCAGCGGCGGCCGCGCCCGCACCTGATCCCCCTCCAGCGACTCCACCTTGATCACCTGCGCGCCCAGATCGGCCAGCATCCGCGTGGCGAAAGGGCCTGCCATCACGCTGGTAAAATCCAGCACGCGCACGCCGTCCAATGCCCCTGTACTGACCGCCATCCCGTTTTCCGCCATATCCTCACCCATGATTAGGACTTAATGTTTAATGGTCCTACCTATCACATGAGGCGCAAGACGGGTCAACTGCCAGATGGCGGTATGGACAGGCCCCGGCCCGGTTACTGGATTATGGCGACTATCAGCCTCTGGCTGCCTTGCTGTTCTTGCGCACATGGCGATGCACGCGCTCCAGATGCTTGCGCATTTCCGCGACCGCTGCATCGCTGTCCTTGGCGCGCAAATGACGCACCAGCTTGAAGCGGGATTCGATCAGCGACTGTTGCAGCATCTCATAATCCGGCCCCTGCACGAACTCGTGCAGTATCGCAGAGAGCGAATCCACGAAAATACCGAAAATGCGGTTCCCCGTCGCACGAGCCAGTACGGCATAATATTCCACCGCACATTGATAGCGCGCTTCGACATCGCTCTCCTGCTTCGTCCGCGCGGCAATCGCTTCCAGATCGGCCAGATCGGCCTCGGACGCCCGCTCGCATGCCAGCCGCACGATGATATCCTGAAGCGCCAGCCGTGCCTCTGTCAGTTCAGCCAGCGAGATATCGCCCAGATGCACATAATCCTGCATCGCCTGCACGATGCGATCCGGCTCGGCCGTCTGCACGAACGCCCCGCCCTTCACCCCCTTCACATTGCGGATGATGCCGGCGACCTCCAGACTGCGCAATGCTTCCCGCAGGGCGCTGCGGCTAACCTGGAATTCTGCTGCCAACTCTCGTTCGGCTGGCAATTTATCGCCTGCCTTCAACGTGCCCGCAGCCAGTTGCGCCCGTATTTGCTCGCAGATGATTTCAAACGCCCGCTGCGTCTTGATGGGGGCGAAATTGAGTTTGGTCGAGGGCGTGGGCGCCATGTCATGAGCTCCAAATAATGGCATCAATCTATAATGGCCGCCTTGAAAGGTGCAATGGCCGGACCGAACACTATTGACAGTCAGAACCATTTTATTAATGGTCCTACCATTAAAGAGAGGAAGCCCCCATGAAGATCCTTGTACCCGTGAAGCGGGTTATTGATTACAATGTGAAGCCGCGGGTGAAGGCGGATGGCACGGGCGTGGAGCTTGCGAACGTCAAGATGAGCATGAACCCGTTCGATGAGATTGCGGTCGAGGAAGCCATCCGCCTGAAGGAAAAGGGCGCGGCGACCGAGGTCGTGGCGGTATCGATCGGCGTCGCCAAGGCGCAGGAAACGCTGCGCACGGCGCTGGCGATGGGCGCGGACCGCGCCATCCTGATCCAGACCGATGACGAGGTCGAACCGCTGGGCGTCGCCAAGCTGCTCGCGAAGGTGCAGGAAGAGGAAGGCGCTGGCCTGATCATCCTGGGCAAGCAGGCGATCGACGATGACAGCAACCAGACCGGCCAGATGCTCGCCGCGCTGCTGAACCTGCCGCAGGGCACCTTTGCCAGCAAGGTCGAGGTCGAGGGCGACAAGGTCAACGTCACCCGCGAAGTCGATGGCGGCCTGGAGACGGTGAAGCTTGCCACCCCGGCGATCATCACCACCGACCTGCGCCTCAACGAGCCGCGCTATGCGTCGCTGCCGAACATCATGAAGGCCAAGTCCAAGCCGCTGGCGAACAAGACCCCGGCCGATTACGGCGTCGACATCGCCGCCCGTCTGGAGACGCTCAAGGTCTCCGAACCGCCCAAGCGCTCGGCCGGCATCAAGGTTGCCGATGTCGATGAACTGGTGGCCAAGCTCAAGGCTCTGGGAGTTGCAGCATGACGAAGACGCTCGTTTGGGTTGAACATGAGGGCGGCGCCGTCAAGGACGCGACCCTTTCCGCCGTGACCGCCGCCGCCAAGCTGGGCGAAGTCCATCTGCTGGTCGCTGGCCAGGACGTCGACGGCGTTGCCGCCGAAGCCGCCAAGATCGCCGGCGTGGGCAAGGTCCATGTCGCCGACGACGCCGCCTATGGCCATGCGCTGCCGGAGAATGTCGCGCCGCTGATCGTCGAACTGATGGGCCATCATGACGCGTTCGTCGCGCCGGCCACCAGCAACGGCAAGAATATCGCGCCTCGCGTCGCTGCCCTGCTGGACGTAATGCAGATCAGCGACATCCTGTCGGTCGAAAGCGAAGATACCTTCACCCGTCCGATCTATGCCGGGAACGCGATCGCCACGGTCAAGTCGAAGGACGCCAAGAAGGTCATCACCGTTCGCGGCACGGCCTTTGAAAAGGCGGCCAAGGAAGGCGGCAATGGCGCGGTGGAAGCCGTGGCCTCGACCGGCGACAAGGGCATTTCCGCCTTCGTCGGCGCCGAGATCGCCAAGCTGGAACGTCCCGAGCTGACCAGCGCCAAGATCATCGTGTCGGGTGGCCGTGCGCTCAAGGACGGTCCGACCTTCGAGGAATATATCATGCCGCTGGCCGACAAGCTGGGCGCGGCCGTCGGTGCCTCGCGCGCTGCGGTCGACGCGGGCTATGTCCCCAACGACTATCAGGTCGGCCAGACCGGCAAGATCGTCGCACCGGAAGTCTATATCGCCGTCGGCATCTCCGGTGCGATCCAGCATCTGGCCGGCATGAAGGACAGCAAGACCATCGTCGCCATCAACAAGGATGAGGATGCGCCGATCTTCCAGGTGGCCGACATCGGCCTGGTCGGTGATCTGTTCAAGGTGGTGCCGGAACTGACCGGCAAGCTGTAAGCCGAATTGGCGTGAGTAGGAAAGGGCGTGGGGAGCGATCCCCACACCCTTTCCTTTCGGAATTATCGGCGGTCGCCATCTCTGTGCTCAATTTCATATGCCGAATGCCCGCCTTTCCTAGAAGCCGCCATAGGACTGGTTTGCCTCTATCGAGTGGGCCTAGTGGATTACGCCCACCACCGATCAACCCGTTTAAAAATGGAGGTGGAGTGCAGCGGGACCGGAGGTCAGATTTGGCAGTGCTATCGCCTAGCACCGAAGGTCGATATCCTCCTAGTCAAGCTGCTTGTATCGGACCGCTCTTGGATGGTAAGTCTAAGATACTCCCCTTGAACCTTCTTACGACCACAGAGGAGCGCCTTTTCGCCCAACGACTCTCGGTTGCTTTAGAGCGGAGAGCGAAGGATTTCGTGAATCCGAACTTTTGGAGATGACATTCAGGCAAGTTCAATCCAACTACAAAAACAAATACTTCACGGATTTCCAACGATGGAACCAAAACAGACACCCTAAGATAAATTCTCGTCAAAATGAAATCTGAAAGCGAGTCCCTAATAAATTCCCGGCATCTGGTCCAACATAGTCACCAGATTTATTGTTGGTTTTGAAATGGATGTAGTTTAACATCACTCGAGATATGTCGTTGAGGTACCAATTGAGGCCCGCTGTCCAGGCACGACCTTTGCCACCAAGGGGCGCGTCGCTGAAATCGGTATTTTCGTATCGTGCGACCAGCTCGATTGCGCCAAGACCGCCTTCGAACACCGGGTTGGCGACATCCATCATCGTGAACGTGCCGCCACGCTGAGCGAAGGGCGCTTTCTCGCCCGTCATGACCCATCCGGCGGAAACCGCCGCGGCCTTCAGCTTTACTAAGCCCAGTCCTGTGCTTGGACGGAACTGAATATGGCGTTCGCCATATTCGCCAAAGGCCCAGAGACCATTATGCGTTCCCCCGAGTTCCAGACCGAAGGCATTCGAGTGGTTGGGTGCGCCAAGCGGCCCGGTGAAGATGCGGATATTGTCATTGTAGCGATTGGCTTCGCGCGCATTCACGGTGAGATTGGTGACGGAAGACGAGTAATCCTCATGATAGCCCCAGGCGCCCAGATGGACGACACCAGCCGACGTCTTGATCGGGTTCCAATGGGCGCGGCCGATGATGGTAGTGCTGTCATCGCTCGCGCTGGATGAATTTATCGGCTCACCAACGACAGAAACGGCGACATGCCAGTTCGAGCCGAATGTTTTGGATGTGAAGCCAAGGCCAAAAAAGCCCTTCAGAGGGACAAGCGCGATGGTGATAGCATTGCGTTCTAGAAATGGTGTCTGGTCGGAACCAGTGGAGCCGTCAATACCCCGTTCCGTCAGTCGCGACCCGACATTCAGTTCTGTCGTAACGCTGTTGGAGAGTTTCTTCCTCCATCCAAAATAGGCGCTAGTGACTTCGGTTGCAGCATCGGCGAAATCGACTTCGAACTGGTAAAAGAAGTTGCTGCCATATGTGCCCTCGAACCCCAGGCGCGCTGCGCGCGCGCCTGTGGTGCTGATATTGCGGTCGGAGAATCGGGAACCACTCGCCAACTGGCCATCGATAAGGATGCGCCCTCGCGGCCTGAAGGAGAAACCGCCAGGCGATACAAATTTGGGATCGCCTTCGCTCCAATCCACAGTGAGCGAATTGCTCTCCGCTGCCTTGACGACAAGCTGTGGCGGATATGGCGCCGCAGTCGAAGGGTCGGGCGTCCCCGCCGCCTCTTGTTGCGAAAGGAATGCGGGCGCCTTTACTTCGATTGATGCAGGTGGCGGCGCAGCGCGCTGCTGCGCCGCGGCAACCAGTTGATCCGCTTCTTGCCGACTGATAGTCCCACGTTGAACCAGAAGGTCGATGAGTGCCTTGACAGTGGCATCGCTCGAGTTGGTTTCCGCATGGGCCGGCAAGCTGGTAACCGACACTGTGGTGGCGATGAGAATTAAGGCGCGTTTGCGCATAGCGGCGATCCCGATCATTGTTCTTTATGATCAGGCGAACAGGATGCAGGTTGGGCTTCCGGTCTTCGCTACGACCTCACCGCGCGCGACGACGCCGTTGTCCGCGTGCCGGACGAAGCGCACGATCGTGTCGCTTGTTTCGTTCGCGACATAGAGTTCGCGCGCGTCAGGGCTCAGATTGAAGAAGCGCGGCGTTTCGCCCAGGCATTTGGTCCAGCCCACGGACGATAATCTTCCGGTCGCGCGCTCGAACGAGAATGTCGCGATGGATTCATGTCCGCGATTGCTGACGTAAATATAACTCCCTTCAGGCGAGATATCGATCTCAGCGGCTCGGTTGAATGCGATGAAGGTATCCGGCAGCGACGACAATTCCTGGATCGGCGTAATCTCGCCGGTCGCCGGATCATATCGGCAGCTCATCACGGTCGACGTGAGTTCGTTGATGACGAAGAGGAACGGCAAAGTCGGGTGGTAGACGATATGACGCGGCCCTGATCCTTCGCGCGCGATCGCCGAATTGGGTTCTACGCGCTGCAACTGACCATCAACCGTCAGAGTCAACGCAAATACGCGATCCAAACCTTTATCGGGCACCACGATCAGTTTGCCGCTGGGGTCGAACAGGCATTGGTGTGGCTTGGAAAACGGCTGTTCGACTCGATGGGGACCGATCTTGCCGGGCAATTCGATCGTGCTGACGACTTTGCCGAGCGAGCCATCCTGCTCGACGGCGACAGTCGAGACGTTCGAGACGGCTTCCTCTTTCGTGATGTGGTTCGCGACCACGAGAAAGCGCCCGCTGGGGTCGAAGGCGAGATGGACCGGATTGCGACCGTTGCAGGGCGCCGTGTTGATGAGGCTGATACCGCCCGTCTTGCGATCGACCTTGAATGCCGACAGCTCGGTCATGTCGCCATGCACAGTGTAGAGGCGATCTCCCGCCTTGTTGAAGGCAAGAAAGGACGGGTTCTCGCAAGCATGGGTCTGCTGGAGTGTCCATGCGCGGCTCGATGGATCGATCCGGAAAACTGCCAGTCCATCGCCACGCGCATTTCTGGCGCGCGTGGTGCGGCATCCGACATAGGCGTACCGAATCGGGGTCGCAGAAGAATTTGCAGCTTGTGCTGAACCGGCGACCGTTACGCTTGCCGCAGCAATGGACGCACCCAGGATTGCGGTACGACGGGTGACCTGAAGATGTTTGCTATTCGTATCCATCTTGGATTCCTCTCCTGTCTTTTATAGTGCTATTAGACAGTTATTGGAAGGCGTCAACGGACCAGCTTCAAGGAAAATGACGCAAAATCAGACGATCAGGCAGAAGTTGTTGGTTTTCATAGTAAATGTCTTTTTTTGTGATAAAGATCGGATAGCTGTTTCAACGATGTAGGAGACCGGATTTGCCAAGAGCAGCCGCCAGCGAGACCCACCGGATCCTGGCGCGATCCATTCTTCAGCATCTGGTCGAGGAAGGCGCGCAGGTCGGCTCACCCGTCAGTGAACTTGGCCTGTCTCAGACAATGGGTGTTTCACGATCGCCTGTGCGAGGGGCCCTGCAGCTCCTCGAGGGTGAAGGCATCATCGTACGGGGCGACAATCGTCGTTTCAGTCTCATGCGCTTGCCCCAGATTGAGGATATGGCGAGCGGCCCTCTCGACGAGAGCGGTGAGGTCGAAGCCCTGTATTGGAAGATCGCATCGGACAGGCTGACTAATATCATCGAGGCGACCACCGCCGAGGCTGACCTGATGCGGCGCTACGATGCGAGTCGCAGCCTCATCCAGCGGACGCTGCGTCAGATTGCATCAGAAGGTTGGGCGGAGCCGATGCCGACAGGCGCGTGGCGCTTTCTTCCACTGATCGATGGGCGAGAGAGCTACGACGAATCCTATCGATTCCGGCGGGCTATCGAACCGGCTGCCCTACTAGACCCCGGTTTCGAGCTTACGACGGTGACGGCCAATCGCCTGCGTCGCGAACAAAAATACCTGCTCGAAAATGGCGACAGCACCGATCCACGTCAGGTGTTCGAGCATAATTCCGGATTCCACCTTGCGCTCATGCAGGCATCCAACAACCGCTTCTTTGCCGATGCAGCCCTTCGCATCACACGACTTCGCCGCGTGGTCGGCTATGTGATCGCTCTGGACCACACACGCACGCCGACCCAATCCATCGAGCATCTCGCGATCTTGGACCGCATCGAAGATGGGGACTTGCAGGCCGCCGCACGCCTGATGGCGAGGCATCTGAAGGTGGGACAGAAGTCCAAAGCGGAGCTGCTGGGCGACCATCGACTGACCATCACCGGGCCTTCGAACAATTAGGCCTCGATCCACCGGGAGACTTCATATTGAATAACGACCTTCGTGCGGCGCTCGCGCCCACCGGAACGCTGCGCTTCTCGATCAACCTTGGCAATCCGATCCTGGCTCGAAGAGATGCCGAAACAGATGCGCTATCCGGTGTATCGGTAGATCTCGCGAGAGATTTTGCAGCGCTCTACGGCTTCGATGCCGAATTGGTGCCGTTCGATGCTGCAGGGAAATGTCAGCCTCCGCACCGCATTTGCCTACTCTCTAAACACGGTAGCAGCGCAGTTGGCCTCACAGCTTGGAGGAGACAAGGTAAAGGACATGGCACGCCGGCTGGGGATAAGCACGCCTATCACTAATCTCCCATCGATGGCGCTCGGAACATCCGATGTGCATCTATTCGAGATGACGCACGCCTATTTATCCATCACCTTGGCATGTTTGGTGATGATGTCGTCCATTCGGACAGTTTTGGCCAAGGTCCGCGCCCATCCATCTTCATCGAAGCCGGTAGCAGCCCCCTTTTTCTTCCAGTCGTAAGGGATGGTGTAATAATGGACCCCGATGCCGTCGATCTTCTCTCCAGCATCCCTCATCATCACATCAGTCCAGTTGAGGTCGCCCTCATTGGCACCGCTTGCGATCTTCATCAGCTTGGCTCCGCCCGGCAGCTTGACGAAAGAGCCATATTGACGCGTAAGGGCAGCAGCATGCTCCGGCTTCATGTCGCCGCCGCACCCCCAAAGCTCGTTGCCGAGCCCGAACATCGTGATATGCCAGGGAGCCTTTCTGCCATTTGCTGCTCGCTCCTGTGCGAGGCTCGAGCCAGTCGGCGAGGTCATATATTCAACCCATTCGGCCATCTCATAGGGTGGCGCCGATCCGAGATTACCTGAGACATAGGGCTCTGCACCGACGAGTTCGGAGTAGTTCATGAACTCGTGCGTACCAAAAGCATTGCTCTCAGTGACACCACCCCAATGGGTGTTGATTTTGATTTTGCGCTTCGCCTGCGGGCCAATAGCCTCCCGCCAATGATACTCATCGGCAAAGCAACCGCCCGGCCACCGGATGACAGGCACGCGAATGGCCTTCAAGGCATCAATCACGTCCGTTCGGTAACCATCAATATTGGGGATCTTGCTGCCCTTGCCCACCCAGATGCCGGAATAAATCCCGCTCCCAAGATGCTCGGCAAACTGCCCAAAAATTCTCTTGTCAAATTTGGGAGCCGAGCGGTCAGCATGGACCGTGACGGTCCCCTCCCCTTGCGCGCCGGCCGATTGCGCCAAGGCCGTGCTCCCAAGCAGCACCGCCAAAGCAGTAACGATTCCCCGCATCATTCTTTCTCCGTTGCTCGCGCTTGCTGCGCCTTTTCTGGATTGGTGCCCGCGCCCGAAAACGCGCTAAGGCGGAACTGGAACGTCATGGGCTGATTTGACGTGCGATATTGAGCCATGGGCTTGCCGAACTCGCTCCACTGGGTGTCGCCGCCCACGCCCCATTGCGCCGCGTCGATCAGCAGCGTGCCCTGGTCGTGCGGCCGGATGTCCGACGATTTCCAGGTGCCCGGCTTGTGCCGGTCGAGATCGGCATAGGGGAAGGCGAGGGCGTTCATCATCATCGGTTGGTCGCCCTGCACGCGCAGGCCTGCGTCGCTTCCTGACAGTTCCATCCAGCGGACATCGACCTTGTTGCCGGTCTCCTGCGGCCGGATATAATCGTGATTCTGGTCCGCCAGTGCGCCGCGCCACAGGCCGATCGGCGCCGATGTCTTGCGATCGACATAGCTTTCATGCGGGCCGCGACCATACCATTCGACCGTATCGAGATCGGCCGGCAGGTTGAAGGCCAAGCCAATGCGGAAGGGGGGCGGCAGGTCGGGCTTGACGGGGGTGAAGCTGCCGGAGACGGTCACCGCACCATTGCCGGCCATGCGGTAGATGCTGGTGAAACCGGCCGCGCCGTCGCCCAGTTGATAGTCGATTTCGACTGCGCGGCTGCCATCGGTCTGGGGCGTCAGGCGGATCGCGCTGACCTTGCGCTGCTCGCTCATCCCCTTCCAGATCGCGAATTGCCTGTCGGTGCCGATGCCGATGTCATTGTCGGTCACCGCGCGCCAGAAATGGGGCGCGCCACCCTGTGCCAGCATCCGGCCGTCCTTGCTGTAGGAACGGACCAGGCCGCTCGCCCGGTCGATCACCAGCGCAGCGTCACCGGCACTCAGGCTGATCGCGCCGCCCTTGTCGCTGATCACGACGGTGCCGCTGGCGGCGGCGGGCAGGGCAGGTGTGTCCTGCTGCAGGGCGAACTGTTCCCATGGGCGTCCTTCCAGGCCGGATCGAAGCCGATCTGAAACTCCGCGCGCCGGTCGCCATGCTTGTTGGCATAGTCCATATAGGCGTGGCTCTCGATATTCGCCTCGTCCATGACATAGAGGCCATAGCGATCGGCAAGCTCGTAGAGGCGCGGATCATTGGGGTAGTGCGACGTACGGATCGCATTGATATTGTTCCGCTTCATCAACTGGATGTCGCGTTCCATCGACTCCAGCGAGATGACGTGGAAGGTTTCGGGATCATGCTCGTGGCGGTTGACGCCACGAATGGTGATCGGCTTGCCGTTCACCGTGACGACGCCATTCTGCATCGCCACGGTGCGGAATCCGATCCGCGCATAGCTGGACTGGATGATCCGCCCCTGCGCATCATAGAGTTCGACCAGCAGCATGTAGAGATTGGGCGTCTCAGCCGTCCATGGCTTCACCTTGTCGACTAGGCCGGTCAGTGTCACGCTGCGTTCGGCCTGGCCTGCGGCAACGGGCTGGCGGCCTTCGATGACATTGCGATCGCCGTCCATCAGGACATAGCGGGCGCTGGTCGCGCCCCCCGGCGTCACCGCGACATCGACCGCCAGCTTGCCGGCGCCCGTCTTATTGTCGAAGCCGGCATGGGCGAAGAAGTCGCGGATGCGCGTCCGGGGCGCGGCCATCAGGAACACCTCGCGCTCGATGCCCGACACACGCCAGAAATCCTGATCCTCCAGATAGGAGCCGTCCGACCAGCGGAATATCTGAATGGCGATGCTGTTGCGGCCGGGACGGACGAAACGGGTGACGTCGAATTCCGACGGCAGCTTGCTGTCCTCCGAATAGCCGACCTTCTGGCCGTTGACCCAGACATAATAAGCCGAGCCTGCCGCCCCGATATGCAGCACGACATCCTGTCCGTTCCAGCCCGTCGGCAGGTCGATGTCGCGGCGATAGGAGCCGACCGGATTGGTCGCATGGGGGATCAGCGGCCGGTTGGCGGGGAAGGGGTAGGTGATATTATTGTAGCGGGCCTGATCATAGCCCTCGGCCTGCCAGTCAGCCGGCACCTTGATCGATTTCCAGCTCGACACGTCGAAATCCGGCTGCTCGAACCCGGTGGGCAATGTGTCGGCATCGGGCGAGAATGATGGTCGATGTAAAACGGTTCACGACGGCGTTTCTCCCGAGATTGTCTGTGCTGGTCTCAATTGGGGGCTAATCAGATGAAGGGCAGCAAGGGCCACAAGGTAGGCCGATCCAGCTACAGCGAAGATCAGTCCGTAGCTGCCGGTGGTGTCGAGGACATAGCCAACGAATTTGGCGATAAGCATACCGCCGATCGCGCCTGCGGTGCCCCCGATGCCGACAACCGATCCGACAGCATCGCGTGAGAAAAGGTCTGATGGCAAGGTCAGAATATTTGCCGAAAACGCCTGATGGCAGGCCGTAGCAAGTCCGATCAGAAATACCGCCAGCCACAGATTATCGATCGACTGAACGGTGATGACCGGCAGGACCAGAAGTGCGCAGCAAAGAAGGGTAGTCTTCCGGGCTGCATTGACGCTCCAGCCTCGGCCTATCAGACGCGAAGAAGCCCATCCCCCCGCCACGCTTCCCAGGTCCGACATGAGATAAATCACGACAAGCGGCGGACCAAAGCTCTTGAGATCAAGGCCATAGCGCTTTCCCAGGAAATCAGGGAGCCAGAACAGGAACATCCACCAGATCGGATCGATACAGAATTTGGGGATGGCATAAGCCCAGGTCTGCCGAATGGCGAAGAGCCTGATCCAAGGCAACTGGCCAGCCGGCCGAACCGGATCGCTGCGAATATAGGCCAGTTCCTCATCCGAAACCTTGGGATGATGCTCAGGCTTACGATAGACCCATATCCACAACATCACCCACACAAGGCTTGCAAGGCCGGTAACGATGAATGCTGCGCGCCATCCATAGGCGATCGTAATTGCAGGAACGATCAACGGCGTAATTGCCTTGGCGTTCTTAATTTCGACGATGGTAAGCGACATGAGATTATGCCCTCAAATCGGCCCGCCATGCCCGCAATTATGCCCACAGATTCGCTGAACTGTCCTGGTCTGTCCTGACCTGTCCTGAACAGCAAGAATGCTGAAAAACCCCAATTTTTCAGGGTTTTACCATAGCATCTGAACTGTCTTGAAAGCAATATTTGGTGGGCCCGACAGCACACGAACTCGCAACCTAGCTGAGACGGCCTTCCGGCCGAAGGGAAATCTCAGATTTCCCATCGCAAATTGCCGGATGCTAAAGCGCCGCCGCCCCTCATCTCCTTTTCACCCCAATTCAGTAATGCTCCGAAATTACAGATTCTCCGGCGATCTGTCGGCAAGTGGGACATGTACGAACCCGCTGCGCGGGAGTGACGCCTGGCTCCACGTCGGCCATCGATCTGATGCCGCACCATGATTAAGCCCCGCTAAGGGTAGGCAGACCATCGCGACTCCTTTCAACCAAGGAGTCGAACGATGATCGAGTTTATTTCCGACCTTCCAGTCAGTTCGTTGCGTCAGCGCATGATCGACGAGATGAACATGCGCCGGTTCGCGCGTAAGACCCAGATCGACTATGTTCGCCACGTCGAGCGCTTTGCCTATTATCTCGGACGCCCTCCCGACACAGCGACACCGGAGGATCTGCGTCAGTTCCAGATTGATCAGCAGGACGCAGGCGTCGGTCTGCCGACGATGAACAGCATTGTATCAGCGCTGCGCTTCCTCTTCACACGCACACTCAATCGGCCCGATCTCGCCCGCAGGCTTTACTTCGTTAAACACCCTCGATCGTTGCGCACGGTCCTTAGTCCTGATGAGGTTGCGCGCCGCCGGGGCCACCTATCGGACGGCCCATGCCGGACATCTGAGCCTGACACAGCTCAAAGTGATGACGGCGATCGAGAACTGCCGCACCGCTGCCCTGGGCGGTCATGGCGAGGCCTGCGAAGACTGCGGGCATTGGCGGATCGCCTATAACAGCTGCCGCAACCGGCCCTGCCCCAAGTGCCAGGGCGCGGCCGCGCGCACCTGGCTGGCGGAACGCGAGGCCGATCTGTTGCCGGTCGGCTACTTCCACGTCGTCTTCACGCTGCCGGCGCAGATCGCGGAGATCGCCTTCCACAACAAGGCACTGCTCTACGACCTGCTGTTCCGTGCCACTTCCGAGACCATGCTGACGATCGCGGCCGATCCCAGGCATCTCGGCGCGCGCATCGGCATCACTGCTGCGCTTCACACATGGGGGTCGTCGATGACGCATCACCCACATGTGCACATGGTCGTGCCGGGTGGGGGCATCGCGCCAGGCGGGGAACGATGGATATCCTCGCGTCCCGCCTTCCTCCTGCCGTTCCGGGTTCTGGGCAAGCTGTTCCGCCGGCTGTTCCTGACCCAGCTGACCCAACTCTACGATACCGGGAAGCTCGCTTCCGGGGTGGCCCATGGCATACTCGTCACCGGTGACATCGCGCAGAAGGGCACCGCCGAGGAATATGAAGAGGCCGGAACGATGGCTCGATCAACTCGCTGATGCGACGGGCTGCCCGAAGTTCCGTGAACGAAAGCGTCACAGTATCCCGTTCAGCTCTCGGCGATCATCCACCCCGCGCCGCGCAGCTTGTTGGGCAGTAAGGGGCGAGGGTCGCCATTGTTTGCAACAGAGCCTCCATGCCTGCTCCCGTCTTCATGCCATTTCGCTGCGCAGGACGAGGCCACGCTGTTCAAGAGTCGGGGTGTTCCTGCGACAGATCGAACAACATGTGCGATGAGCGATAAGATTTGTCGCAAAATCAGACTCCACAAGTCAGTGCAACCACCATATGCTCCGTCTGCGGTGAATCGACATGTCCTCCGCGCAATGGGTCGTGAAGAAAAACAATAATCGACTATTGTGTGTCACCGGCGCATGGATATGCGCGGCGGGGGATTTTGGCAATGCTATCCCATGCATTGACGATTGTGAGCAATGAACTCAATCGTCATTTGACGAGCATTTATGGTGGCGCTGCGACTCAGGTAAAACTCGGCAATATCGCCGAGGGTGTCGGCACAGCGAGTCCGGGCGCTTTGCCCCGTGATGTGCTCGGCCTGTCCATGGTGAACATTCGCGAGGAGAAGGCCCTGAAGAACGGGCCGGGCTATGTGCGCAATGATGCGTCAATGACGGTCCTGTACCAGAATCCGCCGCTCTTCCTGAATTTCCACATCCTGATCGTCGCGACGCACAGCAATTATTCCAATGCGCTGCTGATGCTGTCGCGCGCGTTGCAATTCTTCCAGTATCGCAACCTGTTCACACAGGATGTGGTGGCCCCCGCATCGCTCACCACCAATGCGCCGGCCAATGCACTGGACCAGCTGGCCAGCTTCAAGATCGGCTTTGACCTGTGCTCGCCGACGATGGAGGAAGTGAACCATCTCTGGGGCACGCTGGGCGGAAAACAATATCCCTTTGCCCTGTATGCGCTGCGCGTCGTCGAAATGCAGTTCAAGGCGGTCGAGAGCGAGAGCGGCCTGATCACCGAGGTCGTGAACGATGTGCGCCAGACTATTGCGGTGGCGGGCTGACCATGGGCGAGCGGTCGACAACGCCCTATCAGCGCCTGTTCACGGTACGGCTGCTTCACCATTATTGGCTGGACGATGGCGCGACGCTGTTCGACGCCATGGCGAGCGCCAGCCAGCGCGATGTGCGGTTGCTGAACTATGACATACGCCCGATATTGAAGGTTGCGCCGACCCCCGACACGGAGCGTTTGATCGTGGGATCTGGATGCGTTTTCAAGCCATTGGGACTGGGCTTTGTCGTCGGGGTGCCAACAGGAGCACGCCTGCCCAAGGACATGATGCTGAATTTCGCGGTTTCCATCATCGACAACCGCTTCTTCGACGTCACCGCCCTCACCCTCCGTCCGCAGCGGATCGTCGAGGTGGCGGGAACGGACGGAGCCATCCATCGCTTCAAGGAAAATGTGCCGGTCCTGTCCAATCTGACTGGCACGACGCGCGGTTCGGGGACATCGGCAAAGCTCTATCTCTCCCGCGCGATCCCGGCCGCTGCGGCGGACGATCCGGTCGAAGCGCTGGTGACATCCGGTTCCAACCTGCTCCAGCTCGTCGGCGACAATCCAGGCGCGGCGACGCTCCAGATCGGTGCGAGCGCCAGTCTGCCCGCCTTCTTGAGCCAGGTGGACGTGCCCGCGATCGTCCCCCCTGCCGGCGTGACAGGCGCTCCGGCGCGTGGCGTGGCGCTGTCGGCCGAACTGCCCGACGATATTTATGCCCTGTTGTCGCTCACGGCGGTGAACAGCGGCGACACTCGTTTCAGCTTCCTTACAGCCACCACGGGCGCGCCCAGAGCGACGCCGCCGGTCTATGATGTGCGCTTCCGGAACCGCTCGACGCGGTGGGTCTATCGCGATCAGCGGACGGGCAATGTCGTCTCGACCGAAGCGCAGCCACTGCCCCTCACCCTGTTCGGCAACGCCGGGACCAAACGCAAGGCCATGCCTGGGCCGATCAAGGCGGAGAAGTCCGGCGCGAAAATCACGCGGATCATTTCGGAAATCTATATTTAGCAACCAGCAAGAGGGCATGCCATGGCCACCAGCTACAGGACTCCCGGCGTCTACGTCGAAGAGATTGCGAAATTCCCGCCTTCCGTGGCGCCAGTGGAAACGGCCATCCCGGCCTTCATCGGCTATACCGAAAAGGCGCAGCGAACTGTGGCGGCCGACCTGCACCTGAAACCAACGCGCATCAGTTCAATGGCGGAATATGAGCTGTATTTCGGGCTGCCGCAGGAAGAAGAGAATATAGAGATCACGATCACATCGAACACGGTCGATGGCGTGACGATCGACAAGGTGGCAGCGACCCTGGACGAGGCAGACCGCTCAAAGCACCTGATGAATTATGCGCTACAGACCTATTTCGCGAACGGCGGTGGCCCCTGCTACATCGTGTCCGTCGATCCCTATCTGACGACCTTTGGCGCCGCACCGACGGGAACCGACCTTGGCGACGGCCTCACCGCCATCGCCAAGGAGGACGAGCCGACGCTGCTCGTCTTTCCGGAAGCGCAGAATCTGTCGTTCAGCGACTACACCACGCTGATGAACAGCGCGCTGCTGCAATGCGCGACGCTGATGGACAGGTTCGTGATCCTCGACGTCCATGGCGACGACCAATCCATGTCCGATCCTGCGGACGATTTCATGGCCGGGATCGCCAATTTCCGCGACGCTTCGATCCAGAATCTCAAATATGGGGCAGCCTATGCGCCCAATCTGGAGACCACGATCGACTTCAGATATGCCGACGATACGTCCGTAAGTGGGGCAACGGCAACGCCCGCTCCTACCCCCACACCGACACCGGCGCCGACACCAACGCCCACGCCGGCCCCTACTCCGACACCGACGCCCACTCCAACTCCAACGCCTACGCCTACACCTGCACCGACGCCTACTCCCACACCTGCGCCGACCACGCTTTCCGGCCTTGAAGAGGTTCGCAACGACCTCTTCGCGGCCGCCAAAGCGGCGATCCGCGAACTGCCGTGCCGGCTGCCCCCCTCCGCGGCGGTGGCGGGGGTCTATGCCGCGACCGACGGCAGTCGCGGCGTATGGAAAGCGCCTGCGAACGTCGCCCTGAGTGCCGTGACGCAGCCAACGATCCCGCTGACGAATGTCGAGCAGGACCGCATGAACATCGACACGACCGCCGGCAAATCGGTCAATGCGATTCGCGCTTTCACGGGTCAGGGCACATTGGTCTGGGGCGCCCGCACCCTTACCGGCAACGATAATGAATGGCGCTATGTCAGCGTCCGGCGCTTCTTCAACTTCGTGGAAGAATCCGTGAAGAAAGCGACGATGCAGTTCGTCTTCGAACCCAATGACGCCAACAGCTGGGTCAAGGTGCAGGGAATGATCGAAAATTTCCTAACCACCCTCTGGCGACAGGGCGCGTTGCAGGGCGTGAAGCCCGAGCATGCCTTCTATGTATCGGTCGGCCTCGGCAAGACGATGACTCCGCTCGACATCCTGGAAGGCCGGATGATCGTGGAGATCGGCATGGCGGCGGTGCGGCCGGCCGAATTCATCATCCTGCGCTTCTCTCACAAGCTGGCCGAGTCCTGATCGACCGACCCTGACCATATTCTAGGAGGCAATGATGGCTGCTCAGGAATATCCCCTTCCGCGTTTCCACTTCCTGGTCGACTGGGGTGGCGCGAAGCTCAGCTTCACCGAGGTCACCGGGCTCGTCATGGAGCGCGAGAAGATCGAATATCGCCACAGCAACAGCCCCGATTTCAACAAGATCGCGATGCCCGGCCTGGTCAAGAACGGCAATATTACCTGCAAGCGCGGCAAGTTCGAGGGCGACTTCCAGCTCAACGAATGGTTCGATGCGGTCGCCAACGACCGTGCGGGCGGACGCCGCGACCTGGTCATCAAATTGCTGGACGAAAAGCATAAACCGGTCGCGGCCTGGTCCGCCACCCGCTGCTTCCCGGTCAAGGTGATGGCGCCCGACCTCAAGTCCGACGCCAATGAGGTGGCGATAGAAAGCATAGAGATCGCGCACGAAGGTCTGAAACTGATGAAGGTATAGACCCGTGTCGGCCGGCTACTACCCGCCCTGGGGCTTCTACTACAAGGTTGAGTTCCTGCTCGGCACGCCGGGAAAGGCCGACGATGCACGCTTTCAGAACGTATCCGGCCTGTCGGTCGAATATGATTATGAAAGCTTCAAGGAAGGCGGCGAGAATCGTTTCGAGCATAAGCTGCCCGTGCGGACCAAATATGCCGACATGGTGCTGAAGCGCGGAATGTTGACCGATTCCGGAGTCATCCGCTGGTTTCTGGCGGCCTTTCGTGACCGCAGTTTCTCACCGGCGGATATCAACGTCATCCTGATGAGCGAAACGGGCGCGCCTCTGCGCACATGGAACGTCACCCATGCCGTGCCCAAGAAATGGATGGTGAGCGACTTCAACGCCAATGAGAGCAGCATCGTCATCGAGACGCTGGAGCTAACCTACCGCTATTTCAGCATTCAGTAGAGGGACCATGCCCGTCGAGATCAGAGAATTGCATATTCGGGTGACGGTGGACGGCGGCGCGGCGAAATCGGCTGCGACCGCTGGAGGCCGGGCGCATGCGGGCGAGGCGGAGGCGGACAGGGACGCCATCGTCGCCGAATGCGTCGAGCAGGTGCTGCAAATCCTCCAGACGCGAAAGGAACGCTGACATGGCGGCGCCGGGCAAGCATGGCAAGATGCTGATCCTCGCCTTCGCGGATTCGAAGAAGGCGGAAAGCGGCGGCGTGGCGGAGGCGGATGAGGCCTTCGAGGCGCTCATCAACCCCGAGACCTACACCATCGCCTATAAGCTGAAATTCTCCGAGTCCGGACAAGGCCATGGGACGAGCGGCAAGCAGCTGAAATATCAGTATACCGAACCGGCGGACATGACGTTCGAGTTCCTGTTCGACAATACGGGGATCATCGATGGCGAGCCGCGCGCTTCGGTGGCGGACGATCTGAAGAAATTCAAGGAAGTGCTGATCGATTATAAGGGCGACGCGCACGAGCCGCGCCATTTCAAGCTGGTGTGGGGCGAAAATTCCATCTTCAAGGGCCGCGTCACCCTGCTCGACGTCACCTACAAGCTGTTCAACGCCGACGGCACGCCGATCCGCGCCATCGCCAAGGTGACGTTCAAGGCAAGCATCGAGGAAGAGAAGCGCGCCGCCAAGGAGGACAAGAAATCCCCTGACCTCACCCATGTGCGCAAGGTCAAGCGGGGCGATACGCTGCCCCTGCTGTGCAACGAGATTTACGGCGATCCGCGCTATTATTTGCAGGTTGCGGCGCATAACCGGCTGACCAATTTCCGCACCTTGAAGCCCGGCGACAACCTCCGCTTTCCGCCCATTGCCAAGGTGGTGCCAGCGCCGTGACCGAGCAGACCGTCATTCCGACGCCGGCTACGCCAGACGTATGCACCCCGGCGATCCTGATCGACGGGAAGGAATTGCCCGGCGCTTTCCACATGCTCGCCATGACAATCGTTCGGGAAGCCAATCGCATCCCCTCCGCCTCCATCCAGTTCGACGACGGCGATGCGGCCAAGGCGACCTTTGCGGCGAGCAGCGCGGACGAGTTCGCGCCGGGCAAGAGCATTGAGATACAACTGGGCTATCGCTCGCAAAACAAACGCGTGTTCAAGGGCGTGATCGTCCGCCAGCAGATCAGGATCCGCAAGGGCGCCGCCGTGCTGAGCGTCGATTGTTATGCCGAGGCCGTGAAGATGATCGGCGCCCGCAGGAGCCGCTATTTCCTCGACAAGAAGGACAGCGACATCATCGATGAGGTGCTGGGCGAGCATGGCCTGTCAAAGGATGTGGAGACAACCCAGCCGCAATTGAGGGAAGTGGTGCAATATGACTGCACCGACTGGGATTTCCTGTTGTGCCGCGCGGATGCCAATGGCCTCGTGGCGCTGGTGGAGGATGACAAGGTCCGTTTCGCAAAACCGGCGGCGGGCGGATCGCCGGCACTGAGCCTCGTCTATGGCGCGACCGTGCTGGAGCTTGATGCCGAAATGGACGCACGCTGGCAGAGCAAGGCCGTCAGGGCGGAGGCGTGGAAGGCGGCGGATCAGGCAGTGCTGGATGCCGACGCCAGCGAGCCGGCAACGCCGGCGGCGGGCAATGTGAGCGCAGCCGACCTTGCGAAGATATTGGGCGACGACACCGACCTTATCATCCATGGCGGGGCCATCGATCAGGCGGAACTGCAAAGCTGGGCCGATGCCCGGTTGCAGCGGATGCGCCTCGCCCGGCTACGCGGCCGTGCGCGGTGTCAGGGGTTCGCCGACATGTTGCCGGGCCTGATCGTCGAGATTTCGGGCATTGGCGAGCGGTTTTCCGGCAACCTCTATGTGTCGGGCGTGCGCCACAGCGTATCGGCGGGCAATTGGGAGACCGATGTCCAGTTCGGCCTCGGTCATGAGGGTTTCGCCGAAACCCACGACCTGCGTCCGCTGCCAGCCGCCGGGATGCTGCCGGCGGTCAGCGGATTGCAGATCGGTGTGGTGACGGCGCTGGAGAAAGACCCAGACGGCGAGGATCGCATTCGCTGCCGCCTGCCCCTCATTTCCGCGCAGGACGACGGTGTGTGGGCGCGGATCACCACCCTCGACGCGGGCAAGGATCGCGGCACTTTCTTCCGGCCGGAGATAGACGATGAGGTGGTTGTCGGCTTCCTGAGCGACGATCCGCGCCATCCGGTGATCCTGGGCATGGTGCATTCGAGCGCCAAACCGGCGCCGGAGCCGGCCGAAGACACCAATCACCATAAGGGCTATGTCAGCCGCGAGAAGATGAAGCTGACCTTTGATGACGAGAAGAAGGTCGTCCTCATAGAGACGCCGGCGGGCAATCGGATAACACTCTCCGAAGATGCCAAGGGCATCAAACTGGAGGACCAGAACAAGAACCGCATCATCCTGGACGATAGCGGCATCCTGATAGAGAGTGCGAAGGATTTGACCTTCAAGGCCGCGGGCGACGTGAAGCTGAGCGGCGCCAATGCGGAGTTCAGCGCGCAGAGCGCGTTCAAGGCGTCGGGCGCGAGCACGGCAGAACTTTCGGGTGCGCAGACCAAGGTGAACGGCGACGCGATGACCGTCATCAAGGGCGGCATGGTGCAGATCAACTAAGCGGGAGGAAATGGCGATGACCTTTGCAGCACGCATCAGCGACCTGATCGTCAGCCCGGCGACGCAGGGTGCGCCGGTGCCGATCATTCCGCCCGGCTGCCCGACCGTGCTGATTGGCGGCTTGCCCGCCGCGCGGGTCGGCGATGGCTGCGGTGTCGATGCCATCATCGTCGGATCGGCGACGGTCTTTATTGGCGGCGTGCCGGCTGCACGCGTGGGCGCGACGACGGCATCAGGCGGTTCGGTGCTCCCCCCCGGCGCGCCGACCGTGACGATCGGCGGCTGAATCCATGGACCGCGACTTCCTCGGCAAGGGCTGGTCCTTTCCACCCGACTTTACCCGGCCCGGCCTGGGCGTCGCCATGCTGGAGCAGGATGCGGATGTCGCGTCGAGCCTCGAAATCCTGCTCGGCACGGTGCCGGGCGAACGGATCATGCAGCCGCGCTATGGCTGCAACCTGCGTGAACTCTGTTTCGAGACGCTCGACACGCGGATCAAGACGCTGATGATCGACAAGATCGAGACGGCGATCCTCTATTTTGAGCCGCGCATTACACTGGAGAGCGTCACGCTCTACAACGACCGGCAACTGGAAGGGATCGTGCTGATCGACATCATATACCGGGTCAAGACGACCAACAGCCGGTTCAACTTCGTCTATCCCTATTACATCGATCAGGGCACCGACATCAACCTGACCACCAGCGTCAACCTGTTGCCGGAGGCGATCTGAGCCATGTCCGGGTGCGGCGACAGCATCGATCCCCAGAAGCTGGTGCGGGAGGGCATGAGCCAGGACGGGCGGCGGATCGCCGTGCTCAATCCTGCCAATGTGCCTGTCGATCCGGGGAGCGTCGCGCGGGATATCGTGTTCGCGCGCGGCTATACGCGGCTGCTGCGCTATTTCAACGCAGACGGGACGGTTGACGGCGACTGGAGCGCGCTGTTCGGCGGCGATCCGGCGGTGCCGCTGGCCATCGCAGCCATAGAGGATGTCGAAAGCTACAAGCAGGCTGTACGCAGCTGGTTCGATTTTCTCGATAACCTGGCGAATGAAGCGGACGAGGATGGGCTGATCGAGCGGTTCGGCTATGTGTTCGACAGCGTCGGCGGTGTGGCGCGGGGGCTGGACGCTCTGACGCTGAGCCTGCCGGAAACGATGCCGCTCCGGGCGACGCTGGGCAATATGATCGCGGCGCAACTGGCACCGGCGCTGGCGCGGCTGATCACCTATTATAAGGCGGGCGAGACGCTCGCCATCATCGATCCCGCCGATCCCAAGCCGCCGCTGCGCATTCTGGAACAGCCGGTCGGCAAATTCGGGACTTTGCTGACCGATGGTCTGTCGGACGTCTGGAGCCGTGGGGCTGCATGGAGTGCGCATGTCGCCGGGATCGCGGAGGATGCGAGCGTCTATGGTTCGGGCAGCGGGGTATTTACGCGCATCAACCATTGCACGCGCCACACGCTGTTCCGGTCCGTCTATGATCAGTTTCTGAAAGGACTGGCCCGGCTAACCGCCGATGCCGGGCCGGCGCTGGAGACAGCGCTGTCAAAATGGGACGGGCATGCGCCGCATTATGCGTTGTTCCTCGCCTTCCTGCGCCTGTTCGAGCATGTGCGGGAAGCGGCGAACAGCCTGACCGGACGGCATCTCGACTTCTACTATCGCTCGATCCTGATGCTGAAGGAGCAGCCGGCGGCGCCCGGTCACGCCCATCTGCTGGCGGAACTGGCGCGGCAGAGCGACAGCCATAGATTTGCGCCGGGTCTCGGCTTTCGCGCGGGCAAGGATGGTGCGGGCAAAGACGCCTTCTTCGCCAATGTGCGCGACATGGTGGCCAATCGCGCGCAGGTCGCCACGCTCTCCACATTTTATCGGCATGGCGGCGAGTTGGTGAATGGGGGAGCGCTCGATCAGGGGCGGATTTTCGCGGCGCCGGTCGCCGGACCGCTACCCCCCGCCGATCAGCCGTGGCATTCCTTCTTTCGCAAAACCTATATCGACGGCGCGCTGAAAGATATCGCGATGCCGCCGGCCGAGATCGGCTTTGCGGTCGCGTCCCACTATCTGCTGATGGCGGAGGGGCCGCGCAGGATCGAACTGATTTTCACGGTCGAGGGCTATGCTGGCCAGACCGGAGCGGAGTTCAGGGAGGACATCAGCTGCCTCATCACCACGTCGGAAGCGTGGCTGGAGAAGCCAGCGGTCACGTTCACGGCCTTTTCGGCGACCAGCATGAAGCTGACCGTGGACCTGACGGGCGCCGACGCGCCAATCACGCCTTACGTCGCCGGAGTCCATGGCCGGGGGTTTGACACGGACCTGCCCATGCTGCTGGTCGTATTGCGGCAAGACCGGGCACGCCCTTACGCCTATTCGGCTTTGCAAACCATAATGGCGACACAAGTGGCGATCAGCGTGACCGCCGATGCAGTGAAGGCGCTGGCCCTGTCGAACGATTTCGGGCCGGTCGACCCGTCGAAGCCGTTCCAGCCATTCGGGGCGTCGCCCGTGGCGGGCAGCAGTCTCGTCATCGGATCGAAAGAGGTGTTTCAGAAGAAGCTTTCGACGCTGGAGGTCAGTATAAGCTGGCTGACGTCGCCCGTCGTTTTTACCGGCACCACCGTCCCTACCGTCAGCATGAGCCTATTGAACGCAGGAACATGGAGCGACGCGACCGCGCCCAATCCTGCCATCGCCCTTACCGCCTCGCCGCTTACCCTTTCCAACAGCGTCTCCGCCGACCTCTCCAAGCCAGTGCTGGATCGGCCCGATTTCACATTGAATGCGCCCTTTTCAATCAGCGCGCGGCAGGGCTTCGTGCGCCTGCGCCTGAGCGGAGACATCGGTCAGGGCGGCTATCAGACGGCACTGATCAATCATATCGTCCAGCAACTGACCACCGCCCCGCCCCAGCCCCCGGTCGGGCCGACCGCCACGTCCGTCACGCTGAAATACACGGCACAGGCGACGCTGCTGCTCGGCACGGTAGCGGCAGACGCCTTCCGGAACCGCCCAGCGCGTTTCTTCCACCTTGCCCCGTTTGGCGCGGTGGAGCGGCATCCGGCGCTGGATGGAGGCAGCAATGTGCCCCTGCTACCGCAATTCGCGATCCGGCAGGGCAATGCGTCGGTGCAGAGCGAGGCGGAATTTTACATCGGCATTTCGGGCCTCGCGCCGCCGCAGTCTCTCTCGCTGCTGTTTCAGGTCGCTGACGGAACGGCCAATCCCCTCGCGGTCAAGCCGGCTCGGCATATCGACTGGAGCTATATGCGGGGCAATCAATGGGTGTCGCTCAAGACCAGCGAGGTGCAGGACGAGACGGCAGGCCTTGTCAAATCGGGCATCGTCGCACTGGCCATCCCGCAGGACGCGATGAGCGACAATCGGCTCATGCCCGCCGGCCAGCATTGGCTTCGCCTGGCGGTGTCCACCAAGAGCGACGCGGTGTGCGCGCTGCGGCTGGTGGCGGCACAGGCATTGGAGGTGGTGTTCGCCGATCGCGGCAATGCAGCCGATTTTTCCGCTACGCCGCTGCCGCAGGGCACCGTCGCCAAGCTGGAACGACCGGATTCAGCCGTGAAGGCGATCAGCCAGCCCTTCACTGGTTTCGGCGGGCGCGGCGCGGAGCCTCCGGACGCCTTTCGCACCCGTGTCAGCGAGCGTTTGCGGCATAAGGACCGCAGCATCGTCCTGTGGGACTATGAGCATCTGATCCTCCAGGCATTTCCGCTGATCTACAAGGTGAAGTGCCTCAACCACACCCAATATGAGCCGAACGAGAGCGGCACGGGCATCTATCGCGAACTGGCGCCCGGCCATGTCACCATCGTGACCATCCCCGACCTGAAGGCGCAGCAGCAGATCAATCCGCTGAAGCCCTATACCAGCCTGGGCATGCTGGAGGAGATCGCGGCATATCTCCGCCAGCGGTCGAGCTGTTTCGCGCAATTGCATGTGCGCAATCCCCAGTTCGAAGAGATACGGGTGCGCTTCGCGGTGCGGCTGTACGATGGCTATGATGAAAGCTTTTATGGCGGGCTTTTGCGGGAGGCGATTACGCGCTTCCTTTCGCCCTGGGCATTTGGTGAGGCGCCCCCCCCCTCTTTCGGCGGACGGGTGCACAAGTCCGCGCTGATCGGCTTCGTGGAGGCCCAGCCCTATGTCGATTATGTCGCCGACTTCCAGCTGTTTCAAGATATCGGAACGGCCAAGGGCACTGTCGACCTTGATCAGGCGGAAGCATCGCGCGCCGTATCCGTGCTGGTCTCGGCGCCGGCCGCGGAGCACAGGATCGTCATCCTCCACCCGGACGCCGAAGCCGGTCTCGCCGAACGATGCGGGTGTGACGCATGACCGCAAAACCGGCCTCGCTGATCCCCAATCCGGTACTGCCGCCGGTCGAGGATTTCTATGCGCTGCGACGCGAAGGCGTGGGCTATATTGCCGAGGCGGGAAGCCGGGAGTGGACGGATTTCAACGTCCATGATCCGGGCATCACCCTGCTGGAGGCGCTCTGCTACGCCATCACCGACATCGGCTATCGCACGGGCTGGAATATCGCCGACCTACTGACCGGCGCGACGCCGTCGGACGATCCGAAGCAACCCTTCCCGGATCAGAGCTTCTTTACCGCGCGCGACATATTGACGGTCAATCCGACCACCAGTGAGGATGCGCGCAAGCTGTTGATCGACCTGCCGCTGGTCCGCAACGCTTGGCTGATCTGCAAGGCCTGCGCCTGCGAAACCAGCTATTTCGCATGGTGCACGATCGCGGATGAACTGAAGCTCGGCTATCGCGAGCCGGCCGCCAGTGCGCTCATCCGGGGAGAGTCGGTCAGGGAAAGCTGGGCGAAGGGCCTGTTCGAAGTCCTGATCGACCTGGAGGAGGATGCCGAGCTTGGCGATCTCGGCGACCGGATGGTCGTCTTCAACGGCGTGTTGCACGACGCGGACGGCGCGCATGCCTATAGCATGGAACTGCGCTTTCCCGATATGGCGCTGATCGACCGGGACGACTGGCTGGCCTTTCTCGACAACGACGCCGCCTTTGCAAATGAGGGGAGTTTCACCCTTGAGCTTACCCGTCTGGCCGCGACCAAGGACTATAATATTCTGACCCCACCCGGCATTGCGCCGGACCCGGACGGCTATCTGCGGCGGAACTGGAACGGCCTGTTCTATCTGGACTTCGCGATCGACAGCGCATCGCTGGCCGCACCCATCACCATCGAAAATGCGGCGCTGCGAGTGATTGGCGACAATGCGGTTCGCAATGCCGCGAAGGCGAGCGATTGGCAGGCGCTGTTCCAGAACAGGAGCGCGGGGGGGATCCTGCAACGCTACCGCCGCAAGGCGAAGGCGACCCGGGTGGCCGTCGAGAGCGCCCGCGACACGCTCCATGCTCATCGCAACCTTGACGAGGATTATTGCTATATCGCCAGCGTGGGCGTGGAGGATGTGGCCGTCTGTGCCGATGTAGATGTCACGCCGGATGCGGACATCGAGCGGGTTCAGGCCGAAATTTGGCTCGCCATAGAAGAGTATTTCAGCCCGCCGATCCGCTTCCACACCTTGCGCGAGCGGCTGGAGGCGGGTGCGGCGGTCGAGGATATTTTCGACGGGCCGGCGTTGGAGAACGGGTTCATCGATGCCGATGACCTGAAGGCATCCGACCTCAAGACAGTGCTGCGCTGCTCCGACATCATCGGCCGGTTGATGCAGATCAACGGCGTGCAGGCGGTAAACCAGTTGCGCCTCACCAAATATGACAGCGAAGGCGCGCCGGTGAAGGGGGCGGCCGACCCCACCTGGTCGGACGTCGAGCCGGGCACGGCTGAACCAAGCTGGGCTGGCGGCGAACCGATCTTCGATCCCGAACGGCTGAGCGCGACATGGCTGCTATATCTGGCGAGCCGCAGCAGGCCGCGCCTCTATCTCAATCTCTCGCGCTTCCTCTTCTTCAAGAACGGCCTGCCCTTCCAGCCGCGCATGGACGAGGCGATGGACACGCTCAACGCGTTGCGCGGCGCGGCAGAGAGGCCGAAATTCCCCGGTGCGGAGAAGGATCTGCCGGTACCGAAGGGCGAATATCGCGATCCCGCCGCCTATTTCCCGGTGCAGCACAGCCTGCCGCTCCTCTATGGCGTGGGGCCGGACGGGCTGCCGGGCAATGCATCGGCAAAGCGGCGCGCGCAGGCGCTGGACCTCAAATCCTATCTCATGGTCTTCGAACAGATGCTGGGCAATGCGCTGGAACAGCTTGCCCATAGCGCCGACCTGTTCTCGCTGGACGCAGGCGTGGCGCGCACCCGCTTCATCAAGGCGTTCAGTGGGGAGATCATTGCCGGATATGAGACGATTGCCGAGACCGGCCCCGCTGCGGCGGCCGAGATCGACGCGCTGGCCGAAACCCAGCCGCAGTTCCTGACCCGCCGTAACCTCTTCCTCGACCATCTGCTGGCGCGTTTCGGCGAGCAGTTCAGTGACTATGCGCTGTTGCTGACCAGCATAGATGGGGTAGCGGTCGCGCGGCAGAAGCTGATCGCGAGCAAGATCGCCTTTCTGCAAAGCTATCCGAAGATCAGCCACGATCGGTATCGTGCGTTCAACCGCATGCGCGGCGGCGGCGCGGCTGACAATGATCCCGGCATCAAGACGCGCATCGGCTTGCTGCTCGGCCATCCGAACCTGCGCTTCACACAGCGGGTGACGGGTGCAAGCGGCGGCAATGCGTCGGTCGATTTCACGCTGGACGATGGCGGCGACAAGGACTGGCTGACGACGAGTTTCAGCGTTCCAGTTGGTAGCGAGGAGGCGGCGAGCAACGCGTTGCGTCTCGTCTGGCTCGACCGGATGATCGATCCCGATGCCTATGCGATCATCGCTGTGACGGGCGGGTTCGCGTTGCAACTGATGGACGGCAGCGCGAATCTGCTCGCGCGTTCCCCCGCGCCATTCGGCACATCCGCCGCCGCAGAAGCGATACGGAACCAGCTGCTGGAATGGAGCGCGCAGGCGCGATCCATCCTGGTCGAGCATCTGTTGCTGCGACCAAAGTTCATCGGCGACGCGCTCTATCCCGCCTGCAACGACGGCGATTGCGCGACCTGCGGGTCGGAAGATCCCTATTCCTTCCAGCTGACCTATGTGATGCCGGGCTGGACCGCGCGCTATACCGGCAATCTCGACCTGCGCCGCTTTGCCGACCGCACCATCCAGCAAGAGACGCCGTCGCATCTGCTGCCCAAGATATGCTGGGTCGGTAATGACGGTTTTGCGGAGAACCCATGCGATGAGGTCGTCGGCGACCTTGCGGATCTGTTCGCGGCGGAAGGACAGACGCAGGGTGGCGGCGGGCCGAGCGCCGAAGAAGCCTGCGCGAGCGCTCTGTCGATCTATCACGCCTTCAGCGCCGAGTTCGAAAGCTGGTATGCGGACAGGAAGTTCGCCTTCCTGCGCCGCGATGCGCTGGAAGCGATGATCGCTGCCCATTTCGCGACGGCGCCAACACCTGCCGATGCGGAGGGGCCGGTCGTGCTAAGCCCTGCGCTCTGGACGCTGGTGCAGGCGATGATGACTGCCCATTTCGTCGATATCGCGGTGAACGGATGGCAGTTTGAGCGGTTCGAATGGGCCTGGCGCCACTGGCTGGACGCCGATGCGGCGATCGACTGGACTAAGGAATGGCTGACCGAGCGGGTCGAGGCTGTCCTAACCCTCAACCTGACGAGTATCGCGCAACCCGGCGCTTTGTGCGACTGCGCCCGGCGGATCGTGACCGACCATGGTGTGGCCTTCCATGACTGGATGGAGGCGGGGATCGCCGCAGGTGCGACACTGGAGACACTCCCGCCCTTCTCTCCCCCGGCCGTGACGCTGTGTAGTGGCATGCATTTCCGCGCGGACACCGACGCGGCGATCGGTGCGCTGCTGGAGGATCGCTACACCGCCTATCGCGCGCCGTCCTACTGGCTGCGCGTTGTGGTCACCCTGCTTGCCGGGCTTCGCAATGTCTATCCCGGCGCGACGCTGCATGATTGCGACGATGGCAGCGACCTGAATCCGGTTCGCCTGAACAATACGGCCCTCGGCAACTATCCCCGCCGGACCGTGCCGCGGGCCCCCGTGAACGACGAGGATCAGCCATGACCCAATTGCTTGATCGCTTCCCGGTCTTCGAAGCGAACCAGATCCTGACCAGCGGGCATCTGAACGATGCCTTCGATTATCTCGATGAGCAGGAACGGCTGAGCCGGTCGCTGCTGGTCGGCATCGGCATCGTCTGTGGCTTCGAGATGATCGTCGAGGGCGGCGCTACGATAAAATTGTCCAAAGGGTGCGGGGTCACATCGGAAGGCTATCTGATCGTTGAACCGACGGACATCGAACTGGTCGCCACGCGCCCCTATATGCTGCCCGACGACATCGATTATCCGCCGTTCCGCAACGGCTCCGCCCCCTATGCGCTGTGGGAATTGTTTCAGCCGGGGCAGGAAGCCGCCACGGCGCAGAGCACCACGCCGCTCGCCAGCCAGCCGGGCTTTCTCAACGACAAGGCGCTATTGCTGTTCCTGGAGTTGAAGAAGCGGGGCCTGCGCAATTGCAGCCCCAATAATTGCGACGACAAGGGATCGGAGGTGACGGCGACCGTCCGCCGCCTGCTGATCGCCCGGAGCGATCTCGATGCGATCATCGCGGCGGCCAATGCGCTGGGTTCCGACCAGACCTCCAGCGATCTTGCCGAGGCGTTGACAGCGCGGCTAAACCTGCCCGACCTGCGCATGTTGCGTTTCGACGTGACCAATAGCCGGCCAACCACATCGAACGACGTCTATGCCGCCTTTCTCGCGCTCTTCCGGGATGCGCCGGATGCGGCCAAGAGGCTGGGCGAGGCGCTGAGAAGTGCCTATGCCGCATTCAGCCCGCTGCTCGCTGGTTATACCGGAAATCCCTTCGACAATTTCGAGGCCAATTTCGGCTTTCTCGACGCCGTACCGTCGAGCGATGCACAGGTGCGTTTCCTGCAATATTATGCCGATCTGTTCGAGGATCTGGTGCGCGCCTATGACGAGTTCCGCTGGAAAGGCGCCGAACTGAGTTGCGCATGCTGCCCCTCGCCCGACATATTTCCGCGCCATCTGATGATCGGACTGACGGGGCCGGGGCTGGAGGCGGGCATTTACAGACAGCCTTTCCTCGCCTCGCCCGCCGTCGGCGAATGCCAGGCCGAGACGAAAGAGTTGCGCCAGCTTTTCGCACGCCTTGTCGCGATGGTGCAGCGTTTCACCAACGCGCCATCGCTCCCCGTCGATGATGGCAAGGCGCTGGACAGCCAGATCCGGGTGACGCCGAGCGCGCTGGGAGAACGGCTGCTGGGCGGGCGGGCCATCCCCTATTATTATGGTTTCGACGGGACGCGGCCGATCCACAAGCTGTGGGACGCGGAGAAAACGCGCCGCCTCCGTGACAATCTGAACCTCGGCTATCATTCCGATCATTATGGGAATGCGCCCGAATTCGTCACCGATCCGCTGCGCTACGACCTGGAGCCGGCCAATTTCCTGCGCATCGAGGGGCATCTGGGCAAGCCGTACAAGCGGGCGCTGAAGACGCTGCTGTCGCTGCGCAAGGCGTATCGCCTGCCGATCGACATCATCGCGCTGCGCACTGGCACGCCCGACGAGGCCGCGCCGGACGATCTGAAGGGCAAGCCAAGCCGCTTCCCCGATCTGGAGGCCCTGTACGACACCCTGCGCGAGCAATTGATGCGCATGCTCGCGGAGAGTGTTCGGGCGCTCTACGATGTGCTTGCTCCCCGCGTGACACGTGAGGCCGGTGCGCCGCGACTGCCGCTGCTGCAAGCCTATGCGCCGCGTTATACCTATCGGGGCGCCAGTGTCGGCGCATGGTATGAGGGGGAACTGGACCGACTACAGGCATCCTATGTCGATTTCGAATCGGACGGTCTCAATCCTGATGTCATGGACTATATAAATGCTTCGTTATTCGGCAGCACGACGGGCCTGACATCCACCTATTTCCCCCATGCGACGTCCATCTATTATCTAAGCAAGCTCAGCGACCTGCTGCCCGACAGTCTCGATGCGCTCGATTTTGCTACATTCGAAAATCGATACGGCGACCTGTTGCGGTTGCTGCGCTTCTTTCGCTTCCAGGCGGCGGAAAGGACGGCCGACGACGCTCCCGCCGTGTCGCTGTATGAAGAACTGGTGGATCTGTGCGATGCCTTGCTGATCGGCACGAAGCTGGACCCGATCAAGGCTGTGTATGATGAATATCAGCACCGGCTCGGCGAGCTGCGCAAACATCAGTTCCTCGCCCCCTTTCTCGCGGACCATCCCGGTATCCAGCACAAGGCCGGTGTGCCCATCGGCGGCACCTTCATCCTCGTCTATCATGGCGATCCGGCGGCGCCGCCTGCGCAAGGCAGCGTGACGCCCATGTTCGGCGAGGCGATCGGCACGCTCCCGCCCAACATCTTCCTGGGCGAGGCGGCCCCGGAGTTTGGCATGTTGATGAACCGCATCGCTGCCGATGACAGCCTGTCGGCGAACGGCAATGTCAAACGGCTCGTCCAGATTTTGCGTAAGGAAGCCGAAGCACGGGCCTTTTCAGCGGCCCCTTCGGCAGCCCATGATCCGGCGGCCGAAATCATTGCCAAGACAGTGGATCAGCTGGAAGACGGCGCCGTCATCGCCGATTTCTTCCTACCCTATCGCGTGTCGTGCGACGGGCCGTCGATCCAGTTCGTGCTTCCAGTCCCCGTGCCGAGTTTCACCGTCACCGTGGGCTGCACCGATCCCAAAGGCGTCGCAACGCTAACGGTCGAGGCGAAGGGCGGAGAGGCGCCCTATGAGGTCTCCATCGAAGGCAGCGCCTACAGGCCGCTCGATGCTCCCATCATGATGAAGGCAGGCGACTATGCGATCCGGCTGCGCGACGCGGCGGGCACGGAAACCCCCATCGTCAACGTGCATGTGCCGCCGCCCGTCGGAATCGGAGAGACCGAATATCGTTGTTCCGAAGGCCGCTTCACGGCAACGGTGACGGTCAGTGGCGGCGTCCCGCCCTATATGGCCAATGGCGTGGCGTTCGACGGCACCAGCTATACGAGCGAACCGGCGGAGAGCAGCAGCAGTTTCGAGGTCATGTTCGCCGACAGCAAGGGCTGCTCGGTCTCCACGACCTTCACTCATGAATGCCCCAAGGTTTGCATGCTGCCGAGCAAGGGCATCGCGCGACGCCGCGCCTACCCCTTCTGGCTGTACGAACCCGACGCCGATAATCCCTATGCGGGCGTCAACATCAGTTTCAGCCAGTTCGACGTAGGGACGAATGAAGCCGGTGACAGCGTGTCGCTCACTATCCCCGATTTCACGGCGAAGTCAGACGACCTTACTCCGGCGGCATTTCCCGGTCTGGTCGAGAAATGGATCAAGACGATCAACCGCGCGATCCTCAAGACGCCGGGACTATATGATGAGGATCACAAGGCTCAGTGGCTCACCTTCTATTACGAACCGGGACGTAATCCCGGCCTGCGAGGCACGCTCTGGATAGAATATTTCGAAACGCTGCACTTCAAACTCAATCTGCTCGCCGGCTTTGAGCGGAAGGTGTCGGGCGAGGAAAGGCTGCCGCACAGCTACAACCCGGACGGCCTGGTCATTGCCGACGGCGATGATTTCAAAAGCATCCCGGCGCGTTCGACAGGCGGCATGACGATCGAAAAATGCCCGCCGGAACCAATCAGCATACCATTGTGCCAAGACAAGCCGACCTATGCGCTGAGGATCGAACATGACGGTCCCAACGAGGGGGGGGAATTGTACTTGAATGTCGTGGTCGAAGGCAGTCCGCCCCCATTGACGTTCATCTGGGAGGTGCAGGACGGAAGGCCGGCCATCGGCTATACCGAACGCTTCAATCCCTTCCTGACGCACAAGGGGAGGAAACATGTGGTCGTGACAGCCTATGACGAGCAAGGCTGCACCGTATCGGCATCGATCGATGTCGACTATAATGGCCCGCGCTGAGCGCCATCTCCTGCGCCGCCTCGTCCTCGACGTGGCGTTGCAGGGAACGGAGGCCGAGGGCATGGCCGCCGAGCGGAGCCTGACGACGATCACGCGCGACTGGCTCGCCCCCACGCTCGACCGGGCATTTGCGGGCGTTGCGGCGCCCGACGAAATATGGGCGATCGACCGGTTGGCCGTTGATCTGCCCGCCATAGCGGCCGACCGGCTGGAACAGGATTTCGCGAAGCTGCTGGAGGAAGCGGTGGCGCGAGCGTTGCGGGACTGCGTGACCGTGCCGGGCACCGGCCGCCCCTCTCCGGAAAAATCGTCGGCGCGAGGGACGCCTTCGTTCAACGAAAGCGTGCCGGATGAGGATGGGGGCGCACCTGCCGTCATCCAGCGGCGGACAAGTTCGGGCGCGCTGCTGGAGGCGTTCAGCTATTTTCTGGAGAGGGGCGCGCTGCCCTGGTGGTATCGATTGCCCGAAGGACGCGCGTTCGAACAGGTGCTGCTGGCGGCGTGGCTAGGTGGCGTGCCGCCCGTTGGCTATCGGAACATCGTCATGGCGGCAGCGGCCATGCCCGCGCCGACCGTGTCGCTGATCAGGCTGGTGCGACAATTCTCGCCGCGTTTTCTCGAGCCTCTGCTCGAAAGCATAAGACCGGGTTCTGTGCAGGCCATACCGGCGATCCTTGCGCGGATCGACACCCGCATATCGGGCGAACCGGAACGGCGGCGAGCGAGGGAGCAGGTCTGGCTGGCGGCGTTCCACGATGCGGCAACCGCTTCGCCGGGCCAGGCAAGCGCACTACCACGCCTGATCCGCGCGTGGGACCGGCCAACAGAGCATCCCGTGTCTCCGACAAAGGACAAGATGGACGGAGCCGAGGAAAACCGGACCGCTGATGCACCGACACCGGAACAAGTCCCCCCTTCCTACCCATCTACCAACTTCGATCTGGCGGAGGGGCTGCTGGTCGATTGTGCCGGCGTCGTCCTCCTCCATCCCTTTTTGCCGCAACTGTTCGCGACGCTCGGCCTTGTCGAGGGCGATATGCTGACCGATCCCGACCGCGCGCTCGGCCTGCTGCACTATCTTGCGACCGGCCAACCAAGCGCTCCCGAACATGTGCTGTTGCTACCCAAATTGCTCTGCAACCTGTCACTGGAGCCCCCGACCGGCGCGCCGGTAACGCTGGGCGATGCCGAACGGGCGGAAGCGGATGCCATGCTCGCCGCCGTGATCGACCATTGGGACGCGCTTGGCAGCATATCCGTGGACACATTGCGCGGCAGTTTTCTGTTGCGACTTGGCCGGATTGCCCGGCGGGGCGACGATATCGTGTTGCAGGTCGAGCCGCAGTCGTTCGACATCTTGCTCGACCGTCTGCCCTGGGGGGTGAGCGCAGTGCGCCTGCCCTGGATGCCGACGATCCTCTGGGTGGAGTGGACAGCTTAGCCCGTGAAAGCCGCCGCCGAAAAATCCTCGACAGTTTCGACCGCCGCTGCGTCGCATGTGGCGCGGCAGCCGTTCGTCAAGCCGGTGGGACAGGGCGGCGGTTTCTTCCCCGGCGTACAGGCCAAGATGACGGTCAGCGAACCCGGCGACCGGCTGGAGAAGGAAGCGGACCATCTGGCGGACAAGGTCGTCCGCATGCCCGCCCCCACCGCTGCCAAGGAAGCTGCGCAGCGCAAGGTCGACGACAGGCGGCACGGCATCGACCTGCAACGGAAAGCGGATGAAAAGATCGCCAAGGCACCGGCTGAACGCCCGGAGGTGCAACGAAAGACCGCAGCCAGCGCGCCTGCAAGTGGCCTGGGGGGCGGCGACGTGCAGTCGGCGATCCGCAGCAGAACAGGCGGCGGCGAGCCACTCTCCTCCGACGTTCGCGCGCACATGGAGCCTCGTTTCGGTGCGGATTTCAGCGATGTGCGCATCCACCGCGATTCCGATGCGGCGCAGCTGAATAGCCAGCTCAGTGCACGCGCCTTCACCTATCAGAACCATATCTTCTTCTCGCGCGGCCAATATCAGCCGGGGACGAGCAGTGGACAGCATCTCCTCGCGCATGAACTCACCCACACCATCCAGCAGGGACATGCGATTCAGCGCAGCCCGGACGTCAGCGTAACGGCCGCCACACCGACCGTGCAGCGGCTGGGCGTGCAGGACGCGCTGGACAAGTTCGCCGAATGGGCAAACGCCATTCCCGGCTTCCGCATGCTGACACTGGTGCTGGGTTTCAATCCGGTCAGCATGCGCAGCGTCGACCGCAACGCCGCCAATCTGCTGCGCGCGCTTATCGAGATCGTGCCGGGCGGATCGCTGATCAGCCAAGCGCTCGACAATCATGGCATCATCAACAAGGCGGCCAATTGGGTCGAGCAGAAGATCGCGGCGCTGGGCGACATCGGCGGGCAGATCGCCGCCGCGCTTTGGGCCTTCATCAACTCCCTCAGCTGGACCGACATCTTCGACCTCGGCGGCGTGTGGGACCGGGCGAAGGCGATCTTCACAGGCCCCATCGGGCGGTTGATCGATTTCGGCGTCTCGACGGCAGTCGAACTGCTCAAGATCGTCAAGGAGGCCATACTGGAACCCCTCGCCGCGCTGGCTGAGGGAACGCGCGGATATGATCTGCTTCGCGTCCTGCTCGGCGCGGACCCGATCACTGGCGAAGCGGTGCCGCGCACGGCCGAGACTCTGCTCGGCGGCTTCATGAAGCTGATCGGGCAGGAAGAAATCTGGGAGAATATCAAGAAGGGCAATGCGATCCTGCGTGCCTATGCCTGGTTCCAAACCGCGCTCGAAGGCCTGATGGGCATGGTGCGGACGATCCCGGCGCAGATCATCGCGACCTTCGCCTCGCTGACCTTCGCCGATGTGGTGAGCGTTGCGGGTGCCTTCACGAAGATCGCGGGCGCCTTCATCTCCGCCGCAGGCACTTTCTTCGGCTGGGGCCTCACGACTATCTGGAACCTACTGGAGATCGTGTTCGACGTCGTGAAGCCCGGCCTCATGACCTATGTCCGCAAGACGGGCGCGGCGTTGAAGGGCATCCTCAAGAACCCGCTGCCCTTCCTCGGCCATCTCATCAACGCGGCGAAGCTGGGTTTCAACAATTTCAGCGGCAATATCCTGACCCATCTCAAGAACGGCCTCCTTGAATGGCTGACCGGCGCGCTGGAGGGTGTCTATCTGCCCAAGGCGCTGAGCCTGCTCGAACTGGGCAAGTTCGCGCTCAGCGTATTGGGCATCAGCTGGCTGCGCATTCGCGGCAAGATAGTGAAGGCGCTGGGTTCCGCAGGCGAGAAGATCATGCAGGGGCTGGAACTGGCCTTCGACGTGGTCAAGGCATTGGTGACGGGCGGCGTCGGCGCAGCCTGGGAACTCATCAAGGAAAAGCTGACCGATCTCAAGGATCAGGTCGTGAACGGCGTTATCGGCTTCGTCACCGATACCATCGTCAAGAAGGCCATTCCCAAGCTGATCTCGATGTTCATCCCCGGCGCCGGCTTCATCCCGGCGATCCTTTCCATCTACGACACGATCATGGTGTTCGTGGAGAAGATCGCGAAAATCATCCAGGTGGTGACGGCATTCATCGACTCCATCGTCACCATCGCCGCCGGGAATATCGCCGCCGCCGCGAAAAAGGTGGAGAGCGTGCTGGGCGGCCTCCTCTCCCTTTCCATCAGTTTCCTGGCCGGCTTCCTCGGCCTCGGCAAGATCACCGACAAGATCAAGGAGGTGATCGAGAAGGTGCGCGTCAGCGTGGACAAGGCGCTGGATGCGGCGATTGCATGGGTGGTGGCGAAGGCGAAGGCTTTGTTCGCGCGGTTGTTCGGCAAGGACGACGACAAAAAAGATACCGAGCAAAGCACCAAGGTGAAGGCTGCGGCCGCTGCCGATATCAAGGCATCATCGCGCAGCCTGTCCGATCCCGCCGATCTCGAGAAGATGATCGATGGCGTCTATAACAAGCATTCGAAAGATGGCCTGAAGACAATTCGCGTCACTCCGAACAAGGAAGGCAGTGCCTCGATTGTATTGAACGCCAGCGCAGATCTCATAGCAGAGGAAGTCCGCTTCTTGTTCGCCGCCACCAACCCCAGAAAAGTCATAGCAAAGGTGACATTGAATAATTCATGGGTCGAACCTAGGACATATCAGAATGTCGATGGCGTCCACGCAGAGGAAGTCATATCTCAGGATTGGCCGAATATAATCTCGCGATTCAACGCAGAAAACAAGGGCGCGACTATCAAGTCCATAGATATTTTCGTGAAATATAGTCCGTGCAAGGGCGTGTGCGCACCGAAGCTGCTCAACATAGCGGCACAACATCCCGGCGCGAAATTTTCGATATATTATGGTGAGCTATATGTAGGAAAGAAAGGAAAGGAACTTGAAAATAGCGTCGATGCCGTAAATACGATGCAAGGTGCAGGCATCAAGATCGCCGCATTTGAAATATCGACAACACTCTCGAAAATCCGTAGGGGTCGTTAGACGATGACGCTGATCGAGATATTCATAGCCCTGCTTGGCGACGCCGGCTGGGAGGTGCAAAATCTTCGCGGCGACCTGGGGATGAATATAGCCATCGACCCGGCAGCCATCGCGCGTCGAACGGAAGCGAATGTCACACTTGAAGCCCAACTTTCGCCAGACGATCACGAACTGAAATTATTCATTCTGGACCATGCTGACGACAAACTCGTCCGGCTCGCCCTTTCGGTGGACGAGAACTCGTTACGCCTTGTCCTCGAACGCCTGATCCTTGAACAGGCGCACCTCGATCACTCCACCTTCCCTGACTTCCTGCACTACGCCCATGGCTATACCGACAGGATCTGGTTCGTGGATCATCATGGAACGCGCTTCATGCTGGAGTTTGATGCGTGGCCAGCCGTTCATTGATCGAACGCGCGCAGATATGGCTGCTGCATATCGTCGATGACGCTCTTCACGCGCATTTTGGAAACAGCGAACGTGCCGCCATTGCGCCATTTGATTGTGCGGAAGCATCCTCTCTTTCGACGCATTTCCAGAGAGGAGTTAACAGCGGGATGGAACTTGCGCTTTTCGCGCTGGCTCTCTCTCATCATGTACGGCCCGGCGCGCTTGATCACCTTCTTCTGAAACATCTCCCCGAAGGCGGCGAATTTCCTGAGTTCGGGGGCGCGAAGACAGGTAATTACCGTGGCATCCTCCCCACGGGCGAAACCGCACAGTTCATACTTGCCGGCGACAATCTGGAAAAACGTATGATCGTCGCCCACATCCTTTCCGGCGACCACTGGTTCGCCCGCAAACGCATCCTTTGGCTCGAACCCGTACGCGCGGGCGAGCCCGTCATGAGCGGACGGTTGATCGTCGATCCGGAGATCGTCGAGGAGATCACCACCGGCAAGGTTTCCCCTCCCCGTTTCAGCCCAGACTTTCCGGCCGAACATATCGAGACTGGGATGGAGTGGAACGACCTCGTCCTCCATCCCGCAACCATGGCGCAGATTCGCGAGATTGAACATTGGATCGCGCATAACGACACTCTGCTCGACAGTTGGGGGATGCGCGGTCGGATCAAGCCGGGTTATCGCGCGCTCTTCCATGGCCCGCCCGGCACCGGCAAGACTCTGACCGCAACGCTGCTTGGCAAGCACAGCGAGCGAGACGTATTCCGGATCGACCTCTCTCGCACCGTCTCCAAATATATCGGCGAGACCGAGAAAAATCTCGCCAGCCTGCTCGACAAGGCGGAGAGCAAGGGGTGGATATTGTTCTTTGACGAGGCGGACGCGCTGTTCGGCAAGCGTACCGAGGTCCGGGACGCGCATGACAAATATGCCAACCAGCAGGTCGCCTATCTCCTGCAGCGGATCGAAAACTATGACGGCCTTGTCATTCTCGCTTCCAATCAGCGCACCAATATCGACGATGCCTTCGTGCGCCGGTTGCAGGCCATCATAACCTTCCCGATGCCACAGCCTGACGAGCGACTCGAGCTATGGCGCAAGGCGCTACCCCCGCAGATGGCACTGGCCGATGACATCGACTGGCACGATGTCGCCGAGCGCCACGAACTAAGTGGCGCCGCCATATTGAACGTCATCCATTTCTGCGCCATCGATGTGTTGGCCACGGGCGGCAGGCCGCTCAATCTCGCCAGCCTCCATGCGGCGATCCAGCGGGAATATGTCAAGGAAGGCCGGATCGTTTAGAGTTTGATGTGATTATACAGACGCATATCCGCTGTTTCGGAGGTAATTGCTGCATTCCTATGGTGTGAAGGCATCGAGGAGAGTTCCGATGCGCCTCCATGTCGCCTCATGGGTACGTTCGGTCGCTTTGCGCATCAGATTGTGGATCGGCGTCGAAGATTCCTCCTCGGCTCACGTCGGCGCAACCATATAAAATGCTTTGGAAAGGAGAAGATTGATGGGTTTCGATCGGCGCTTATCTGTACCCTGCCTCTCGTTATTTCTTGTTGCGATACAATGGTCTGAATGAGATTGAAAGGGATCATGCTTCGGCACCGATCATCACCCCACATACCAAATCGAATGGTTGAATGCAGTCCGTCTGCTCTTGGGAGCCTCCAATTCGGCTTTGAATGGCTCGAATGGGTCGTTGTCGTCCTTGGCAAGCATACAAGATAACGGCGCGCGGTAAGGGTACTTCCATCAAACGCCAGTGGGTGAGCACGTCATCGATCGGCCATTGGCATTGTCTCAAAGGGCTTGGAAGAAACGCCCGTCCAATGCATCAACCGCGTAACGGCGGACTGCGCGCCGCGCACACCGTCGTTCTGGACGAGATAATATAGGCTATCTCCCAAGGGCTGCATTCCGACATCGGCCTTCTGATACCACCCCCGCACACCCGTCTTCACATCATGAATCCCATCCTGAGCGAGCGGCAGTAGCAGGCCTTTTTCTGGATTAATGCCTTGAGGAGAAGCCAGGCCTTGCAAGGCCTGGCGACGTGGCCGGCTGCGAGCATCGAGCGCGAACAGCAGATAATTGGGCCAGTCGGGTTTGGCACCCTGATAGACGCCCATGAACCAGCGTTGCAGGCTGGGATCATAGGCGAGGTTCTGGACGTCATAGCGGGTGTTGCCGGTAAGGACGAAATATTTGCCCCGAGGGGTAGTCGGGCCAGAATGGTGCAGTGCCTGTTCGTCAATCGGCTCCGCCTCTCGGCCCCAGTCCGTCGCGTCATATTGCAGGAGGACCTGATGATCATTGTCGCTGCGGGCGACGTCGCCATAAATGCCGTAAGCGACGGTCAGGTAGAGCGGGCCGTCGGTCCGGCCGAAGGCGGGGCCAAAAGCGACGCCATCGATGCCTGAACAGCCATAGCGATGATCCGCCTTGCCGTCGCCATCGAGATCGGCGGCATAGTCGCGCGTCACTTCGGGCAGATAGACGGCGCGCAGCAGGTCGGTGCCGGCAACCGTCATGCCGACCCGATCGATCCGTGCCCCGTCGATCATCGCGATATAGAAGGCGTCCTGCTTGCCATATTCCAGCGAGCCATAGACCCGTCCGTCGACCGGGTTGAAGTCCAGGTCGCCCAGATGCCCCGACCAGCCGGTCAGTGTGCCGACGAGCCGGCCTTCAAAGTCATATTTGGCGAGCATGTCGGTGAAGGAATAATAGATGAAGCCGCCCTTGCGATCGACCGCGATGCCCTGAACATGGCCCGAGGCGAAAGGGCCCGCGACCTGTTCGCGCGGCAGGTCGGCAGGCGGAAACGGCGTAGCCGAATGAGCAGACTGGGCAAGGCCAAGCAGCAGTAGCGCAACGATCGCGGACCGCATCATAATCTCCTGATCAGGCGCTGAAGACACGGCGGCCGCGCTCGACCGACATGCGATGGGTGCTGGCGATCCGCGTGCTGCGCGCCTTGATCGTATCGAGGAACAGCCATTCGCCGATCACCCGATCACGGCTGATGTCTATCATCATATAGCCACGCTGGTGCGTGTTCGCCCATTTGAGTTCGGGATTGGCGGCGACGAAGCCGCGCGCCACCGCCGTCGGATCGCCGCGCAGGTCACCCTCCATGCCACCCGACGTGACCGCCTGTCCGGCAAATTCGACACCGGCGGGCTGGCCATCCTCGACCAGACCGTAGGCCCAGGCATTGTGGCTGTCGCCCGCAAGCATGATGAGGTCGGCGTCGGCCGCCTGTGCCGACCGGAGCAGGCGCGAGCGGGCAGCGGGATAGCCGTCCCACCGGTCCATCCACATCGGCAGACCATTTTGCGCCATGCGCACGCTGTTGCGATAGCGTTGGACCAGCTTGGCGTTAGCGTCGGGACGGAGCCAGTCGGTGACATTGGCCGGCATCACCGTACGGCCGATGATCGTACCCATGCCGACCATCTGCCAGGCGGTGGTGCGGGCGTTCGCCCGGAACGCATGGGCCAGCCAGCTTTCCTGGGTGCTGCCCAACATGGTGGCCGATGGGTCCTGCCACCCGCCATCATGGAAGGCCTTCAGCGCGGCGTCCGCATCGGGCGCGCTGGCGGCGGCCGTGATGTCGGCCGGGCGCGTACGGGCCAGCAAGCGGGATTCGGTGCGATACAGCGTCGCCAGCGTACCGATATCATAGGCCTTCCACGGCTCGTCCGACACCGGCATCCATTCGCGATAGACCTGCATTGCGGCGGCGCGGCGGGTGTTCCAGTCACCTTCCTCGTCGGCCTGATGGTTCTGGGCGCCACCTTCCCAGCTGTCATTGGCCGATTCATGATCGTCCCACAGTGCAACTATCGGCGCCATCTGGTGCAGCCGTTGCAGGTCGGGGTCAGCCCGATAGGTAGCGTAGCGCAGGCGATAGTCGGCAATCGCCAGAATTTCCGTGTCGGGCATCAGCGTGCGCCCCACAATGCCCTGACCGGGCCGTACCGACGCATTGCCATATTCGTAGATATAGTCGCCGACATGCAGCCACAGATCGAGATCGTCGCGCGCCGCAGCATGGGCATAGGCGTTGAACCAGCCATAGGGCAGGTTGGAACAGGAAAAGACGCCTAGGCCAAAGCGCGGCACGTCGCCCTGAGGCAACGTCCGGGTGCGGCCGACCGGCGATTTGCTGCCATCCGGCGCGACGAAGCGATACCAGTAGGTCGTGCCCGGCTGAAGCCCGTCAATCGTCACTTTCGCTGTCCAGTCGCGATAGCCGCCTGTGCGCACCGTGCCGCCGCCGACGGTCCGGGCGAAGTCGGGATCGATCGCGACTTCGACGTCGAGGCGCACGCTCTCGACATCGCTCGCAGGGACATAGCGGGTCCATAGCAGCATCGAATCCGCCCCCGGCTCGCCGCTGGCTACTGCATGGGTGAAGCCGCGCGCGCCGATCAGTTCGGCTGCCAGCGCCCGGCCCGCAGGCAGCGCCAGCGCCCCAATGCCCCAGGCTCCGCCTAGGATCATGCTGCGGCGGTCGATTTGCATTACCATGATGATGCCTTTTCGATGGGATCGGAAAGGGATGGAGCGGCCCAAGGCCGCTCCATCCAGTAGGGGAGGATCAGAAGCTGCCCTTGATGCCGATGTTCCACATCGAGCCGTAGATGCTGTACTGGCGCACCCGGCTTTCGACGTTGGAATAGATGACGTCGGGCGCATTGAAGATATTGCGGCCGGCGACGTTCAGCTCGAAATTGGGGCTCAGCTTGTAGCTGAAGCTCACATTCCATAGCTGGCGATCGGTATGATAGAGGACGCCATTGTTGGCGGTGGTCGGCGTGGCGCTCAATGCACTCACCCGATAACGCGACTGCCAGTTGCCCGTCAGCTGGAAGTCGAACGGGCCATAGCTGTAGCGCAAGCCCCAGTTGGCCGATTTTTCCGGCGTGTTCACACGCTCGGCATCGGGGAAGAGACGGGTGAAGGAACCGCGCAGGCCCAGCCCCTTGAGGATGCCCGGCAGGAAGGTCAGCTGCTGGTCATATTCGAAGATCAGCCCCTCATTGGTGCTGGTCCCCGGAAGATTCTGCGCGCTTCGGAATGTGTAGCCGGCATATTCATCAGGATCGAATCCGACGGCGGCGGGATCGACCTCGATCCCGGTGACCTGCATGTCCTTCATGTCGAGGCGATAATAGGACAGGCCGATGATGCCCGACGGCTCCAGATAATATTGAAGGCTGGCGAAATATTTGGTCGAATGTTCGGGCTTTAGCAGGGAATTGGGTACATTGACGATCTGTGTATCGTCATTGACCGACACCACGCCGCCCAGATTGCCATAGTCGGGCCGCAGGATCGACTGGCTGAAGGCGATCTGGCCGACCAGACGGCGGCTGAAATCATACTTCATGCCCCCGCTCAGGAACCAGTCGTCATATTCGCCATGGCGGGTTGAATAGGTACCGCCATTATATTGGTAGAGCAGCCCCTCGATCGTGTTGGTCTTGTAGCCTGCCGCCTCGACCTCGCTGGTCGGACGGATATTGGCGACCAGCGCGCCAGTCCTGGTTTTCTCGTAGCGCAGGCCGAGGTCAAAGGTCGCCTTGCCAACGCGCGCCTCCGCCTCGACATAGGCGGCGTAGATATCTTCTTTGACCCGCTTGTTGTTGTCGAGGTCGCGCTTCAGATTGCCGACCGTATCGGCAACGAAATATTCCGGATGCGCCTTGTAGATGTCGTACATCGCGTAATTATTGTCGGCGTGCCAATTCTGGTAGTTGAGGTTGCCGGCGTTGAAGCCGATGATCTCGAACTGGTAGCGATTGGTCCAGGGAATGACTGCGGCTGGGTCCTTTTGGCTCAGATCGCCGTTCGGGCCGACATATTGGAACTGGTCATAAGCCCCCTCATTGGTGCGCCAGTCATTCACCCGCGCGCCGGCCCCCGCCATCAGCGTCAGCGGCACGTCACCGACGAACAGCTTGCGCTTGATGTCCAGATTGCCGCCATACATTTCATTGCGGGCGTCCGATTCAGCCGTGCGGATATTGTTGCCGATGTCGTCGTCGCGGTTGAAGCTGGTCGGGTCGCTCCAAGACCGACCGGCAGTCTGCTGCAGCGTCCAGGCATTCGAGCTATCCGAATCCCGGTCGAGCGTAAAGCCGATCCGCGTCAGCCAGCTGTCGGTCCGCTGGAAGAAGCCTTTGGAATTGTCACGAAAATTGAATTCCGAGCTGGAATAGCTGCCGCGCAGCGCGACTTCCCAATCGTCATTCTTATATTCGAGCCTGGGCGCCAGCAGCATTGCAGGAGTGCCAGCATAACGATGCGAATATTGGGTGTGCAGCCGGGTGTTGGTGCCGTTGGGGTCGACGACGATGTGGGTTCCGGTAGAGTCTGGCGTCGCATAGGATTTGGTCGTCGTGCCGAAGATCAGATAAGTATATTGATTGAAATATTCGACCTCGTAGAGGGAATAGCTGCCACGCAGCGACAGGGCGAGCTCATCGGAAAATTTATAGTCGACCGACAGGTTGGCGGCGGTGCGGCTGGTCTTCTTCGGGCCAGGACGCCACATGACCTGATAGGGGATGACCCGGCCGTCGGCGAGATAGGACCAGTCCGTCTGGACGCGATCCTGCTGGACATAATTGGCATTGTAGCTGGCGCTCAGCGCGACGCCGAGCCGCCCGTCCAGAAACACGTCGCCATAGTTGAAGCTGGCCGACGGATAGATGCGGGCATGCTTGTCATTGTCGGGCAAATAGATTTCGCCTACCCCGGCGTCCGAGGTGCCGACCCCGCCGACCTGGAAGCGCAGTTGGCGCTTCTTCAGCTGAAACGCATATTTGCTGCGCAGGTTGATCGCGCCGCCAGGCGCGTCGGCATCCATGCGGGCAGTCAGCGTGTTGTTCAGCTCGATCGACTCAATGCCGGTGATCGACATCTGCTCGAAACTGTTCTGGCGGCCATTATTGTTGTTGGACGTCGCCGTCGCCATGCGGGCGCCGTCGGTGGTGAAGGTCGAATATTTGGGGTCGAGACCACCAATGCGGACCGCCGTGGCATCAACCTCGGTATAGTCGAGCGAGATGCCCGGCATCTGCTTCATGAATTCGCCGACATCACCCATGGTCAACAAGCCGTAATTGTCGGCAGCGACCACGGTCTTGGCATTGGTGGCGGCGCGGCGTTCCATGATCGCGGCGGCCTGCCCCTCGCGCCGGGCGGTGACAGTGATGGCCGAGCCGTCGTCGGCGGAAGAGCCCGCAAAGGTCGGCGCGCGCAACGCCACGTCCAGCGTCGCGACTTCACGCGGGCTGACAGTGGCAATCAGCCTTTCGGTCTGGAGGCCAGCATATTTGACGAGGATCGTCGCTTCACCGGCCGGAATGTTGGACAAACGGAATTCGCCATTATCCTCGGAATAGACGGTGATCGGCGTGCCTTCGACGCGAATTTCCGCATTGCGCAGATATTCGCCGGTGACGGTGTTGAACACGCGGCCGCGCACCATGCCATTGCCGACGCTGGCTTCCGGGCGCGCCGAGCGCAGGGTGATGACATTGCCGTCGTCCGATCCAACCCGCAGCGGCGTGCCTGCGATCAGGCGGCGCAATGCTTCGCGCACGTCCATCCGCCCTTTGATTGCGGGCGTGTTGATGCCGGCCAGATCACGGGCCGGGGCTACGATCTGCACCTGTGCCTGTCGGGCCAGTTCGGGGATGGCACGGATGGCGGGCTGGGCGGGTATGTCGAAGAGGCGTTCCTGCGCATGGGCCGGCACGGCCACGGTAAGCGCAACGACAGACGCCCCACAAGTGAGGAGATAATGACGCGAATACATTAGCTGGTAGCCCCCTGCTGGCCGCGCGCTGCACGGCGTTCGACCCTAAGAGGTGGGAGGCCGGCGGTTCCGCTAATGCGGGGTCAATTTTTTTTCGACTGCGCTGTGCGGCTCAGGATGAGGTCATGGTCCTGCCGGACCAGGCGAGCATCGAAGATGGTCGAAATGGCGCGACTGAAGCCAGCGGGATCATTGGCTGTAAACAGGCCCGTTACAGGTTCGCGCGCCAGTGCCGCGTCCGGTATAAGGATGCGGGTTTCGCTGTAACGGGCAAAGGCATTGGCCGCCTGCTGCAAGGTCTCGCCCTCGAAGGCCAGTTTCCCGTCGCGCCAGGCCAGCTCCTGGTTGATGCGCTCGGGCGAGATCGGTTCGGGCCGTTCCGCGACGAACAGGCTGGTTGCCGCATTGGCCATGACCATGTGGGTATTGCCAGCCAGGGCAACAACCTGACCGCTCATGGGATTGACCGCAGGCAGTTCGACCAGTCCCTGATGCACCAATATGTCGACAGGCGCCTTGGCCAGCTTGCGGACGCGAAAGCCGGCCTGCGCCGTGCGCAATCGGCGACCGCCGACCTCGACAATGAATGGGCGCCGCTCGTCGCGTGCGACCGAGAAATAGACTTCGCCATCCAGCAGCGAGACCAGACGTTCCTTTTCACCATAGAGGATCCGGATGCGGCTGTCGGTATTCAGCAGGGCGGTCGACCCGTCCTCCAGCGGCACCAGTCGCATCTCGCCGCGGCCGGTGCGGATTTCCGCGCCCGATGCTGGCATGCCGACGGTCAATGCGGCCATGCCCGCCATGGCGGCCAGCGCACCACCGCCGATGCCGAGCAAATGTCGTCGCGACAGGCCGCGCTGTTTTTTCGACTCGAACAGACAGGGGTCGTAATCTGGGCCCAGCGCCTGCGCGGACTCACTCATCAACGACAATGCCTGGGCACGCAGCAGGGCACCCTTATGGCGCGGATCGGCGGCCAGCCATTGATTCAGTTCGGCATCCTGCGCCGCAGACAGCGCGCCACGATCCAGCCGCGCCGCCCAATCGGACGCGGTTTGGTCAATGCTGCGACTGTCTTCTTGTCCGGCCATCAGCTGCGCGCGTCTCCGTTGTCACATCCCTAGAGGTTTGGGGCAGCGTCTTTCCACCACGACCGAACCAGTCAATCAAAAATCGGATGCCGCGCGAAATATGCGTCTCGACCGTATTTTCCGATATACCCATCTGCGCCGCGATTGCGCGCTGAGGCAGGCCCTCGACCCGGCGCAGGATGAACGCCTCACGCGTCTTGAGCGGCATGGCCGCGATCGCGCAGGCCAGCTGGCGCAATTCATCCCGGTCGATCGCCGTCTGCTCGGGTGATGCGGTATCGTCAGGGTGGTCCAGATGGTCAAGATTGTCGACCGCATGGATGGGAACGATCCGCGCACGGCGGACATGGCGGGTTACCACAGACCGGGCTACCTGGAACAGATAGGCCCGGGGATAGGCGATGGTGTCGACCCGATCCATCTCCGCGAAGATGCTGTAGGACTCCTGAATGATATCGTCGGGTTCGAGTCCGCCCAATGGCCGACACGCAAGCCAGCCGCGCAAAGCAGGCTCATGCGGCAAGATATTGCGCAGCAGCCAGCGCGCTCTTTCCCTGTCCGTTCCGCTCATCCCAGTTCCGCGACCGTTTATTATGACGAAGTGTCGATTCTGGGGGTGGCTAGAGGGGAAATGTGACAAACAGGCTGCGGGGCCGACATCTTCAAAACGTGCGGCCCATCTTTCGAGGGCGGTGCGTTCAAACTGCCAGCATCCTTAGGTGCCGCTCTTTCAGCTTACACTGCGGGAGAAGCACGCCTTAATCGAATCTAACAAGCAGACCTTCAGCACTTGGCGATTGAAAATCGACCTCCGAACGGCAGCAATGGGTCGTTCATCTTAAGTCGTTCACCACCGACCATTCTAAGTCGAAGCGTGCCAGATATTTTCGTAGGCGATCCGCATCATTCGAGCTCCTGCGGCGCGCGCGCGAGGCGTTGAAGAGGGTTCGCCCTGCTTCCGACAGCGAGCGGCTGGCGCGGCATATTCTGATCGTTTCGGCGAGTTGGACGCGATCGAACAGGTCGAGTTCGGCAATTTGCTCGTCGCTCAATATCTCGGACAGAATGTCTGCGGCGTTATCAGCCTGACTTGACCATAGCCGCCGCAGCCGCTGGATTTCCTTGTCGACGCAGTCCACATCGATCCGCCCTTTCGGGCTGAGTGTGGCCATGCGGGTGATGCTGGCGGCGAGATCACGGAAGTTGCCCGGCCAGCTTGCCTCTCCGGATGTCGCGAAGGTCAGATAGTGTAGGCGTGCTTCCTTGTTGAAGCTGGCCTGATCGCCTTCGCGCTCGGCGAACCGATCGAGTTCATAGTCGAGATTGGGTTCGATATCCTCTCGCCGGTCAGCGAGGCCGGGTAGGCGGAACGTCCAAAGGTTGAGACGCGCGTAGAGATCGTCGCGAAACGCGCCCGCTGCTACCGCCTCGCCCAGATCGCGGTTTGTGCCGGCGATCAGCTGAAAATCCGACGCGACCTCCTTGTCCGCACCCACGGGAAGGAAGCGCTTGTCCTCGATGGCGCGCAGGATCATCGCCTGCTCGTCGAGGCCGAGTTCACCGATTTCGTCGAGGAACAACATGCCCTTGTCAGCAGAGCGAAGCAGACCCGGCCGGTCGGCGACCGCGCCGGTGAAGGCGCCCTTTCTGTGGCCAAACAGGGCCGACATTGCGCTATCGCCCTTCAGGGTTGCGCAGTTTACCTCTACGAACGAGCCGGCAATCTGGTGCTTGGCCTTCTTCAGTTCATAGATCCGACGCGCGAGCTGGCTCTTGCCCGCGCCAGTCGGCCCCATGAGCAACACGGGCGCGCGGGACCGCAGCGCGACTTGCTCGATCTCGTCTATCATGCCGTTGAAGGCGGCGTTGCGCGTATCGATGCCGGATTTGAGGAAGGACGTGCTTTCCGCGCTGGCCACCGCAAAACGGGTGGCGATGCTGTCATAGCGCGACAGGTCGAGGTCGATGATGCTCCAGCGGCCGGGCGCTCCGCCATCTTCGGCGCGCTTGGCCGGCTGGGTCTGGAGCAGGCGCCCAGGCAAATAGCGCGCCTCAGTCAGCAGGAAGAGACATATCTGCGCGACGTGGGTGCCGGTGGTGATGTGGAGGAGATAGTCCTGCTCATCCGGATCGAACGGCTCGGCCCGCGCGAAATCGAGCAGCTTTCCATAGACCTCTTCGAAATCCCAAGGATCGCGGAAGTCGAGCACGCGCATGTCGACCTGGGTCTCGGGTGAGACCGAGGCGATGTCCTCTGCGACATATTCGGCAAGACGCCGGTGAGCGGTGCCATGCAACAACACCAGTCGATCGACCCGCAAATCTTCATGCATGGTGAGCGCGACCGTTGGCCGCCACTTGTTCCAGCGAGAAGGCCCGAATTTGCTCGCATCGAGCGTGGAGCCCAGGAATCCGATCACGGTCAGCGGTTTCATCCTTATACCATAGGATAAAAGCATATCCTTTGCGATATGAAATTTGATCGTTGTCGAGAGGAGTACATTGCGATGAAAGAAAATAAATCACTATATATCAACGATATGTGACTTTTCTTCACCCCAATCTACGGATTGGCACGCCTCCTGCAATTTGGATTTGCGTTGGCCGAGGCGGATTACTCGGCCGGCAGGCGGAACTGGGGCGGCCGGAATGGGCTGGCCGCCCCAAGGACCGGAAATTCACAGGCGTAGCTCAGCCTGCGCAGAGCGCCTGCCCAAAAGGCAGGATGCTTGAGCAGGAGGCCGCAGGTTCAAATCCTGCCGCCCTGACCAGATGAGGAGTTGGACGATGGCCAACAAGGGACTGTTTGCGAGCGCCGTGGCGAAGCTGTTGCCGCGCACCGATACGCTCAACCGGGAGGGTGCGCCGTCCTATGCCTATGGGCCGAAGGCGAAGCTCGCCCATCTGGCGGCAACTGGCACGCTGGCCGATAATTTCTATGACGCGGCGGAGACACAGCTTGCCGATGTGCTGGACGCGGCCCGTGCGGTCGATCCATATTTCGTCGCCCAGGCTGCGGTCTATGCCCGCACTTCCGGCACCATGAAGGACATGCCGGCTTTGCTGGCGGCCTATCTGACGGTTGCGGATCCCGACCTCGCGGTCCGGGTATTCGGTCAGGTCGTGAACAACGGCCGCATGCTGCGTAGCTTCGTTCAGATCATGCGGTCGGGTCAGGTCGGGCGTAGCTCGCTCGGCACGCGGCCGAAGCGCTTGGTGCAGCAGTGGCTGGAGCAGGCGTCGATCCGTGACCTGATGCACGCCGCGACCGGCACTGCGCCGAGCTTGGCGGACATCGTCAAGATGGTCCACCAGCGCCCGGCGGATGCGGAGCGCAAGGCTTTCTATGGCTGGTTGATCGGTCGTCCCTATGACGTCGCCGCTCTGCCCGTCGAGATTGCTGCGTTCGAGGCCTGGAAGCAGGACCGGATGCTGCCGCTGCCGCAGGTGCCGTTCGAGTGGCTGACCGCTTATCCGCTGAGCGCGGAGCAGTGGGCGGAGCTTGCTGGCCGCATGGGCTGGCAGGCGCTACGGATGAACCTCAACATGCTGGCGCGCAATGGTGCGTTCGGTGTGGAGGGGCTTGCCGATCAGGTCGCGGCCCGGCTTGCCGACCGCGATGCACTCCGTGCCGTGCGGCCCATGCCCTATCAGTTGATGGTAGCATTGGGGCAGGTCGGCAATGGAGTGCCGCTCAAGGTGCAGGCGGCGCTGGAGGAAGCGCTGGAGCTGTCGCTCCAGGGCGTTCGACAAGTGCCGGGCCGCGTGGTCGTCTGCCCCGACGTGTCGGGTTCGATGCAGTCGCCGGTGACGGGCTACCGCAAGGGCGCTTCGTCGAAGGTTCGCTGCATCGATGTCGCGGCTCTGGTCGCGGCGGCGATGTTGCGGTCCAACCGTGAGGCGCGGGTCATCCCGTTCGAGCAGGTGGTCGTGCCTGTGACGCTGAAGGCTACCGACCGGATCGCGGCGAATGCCGCGAAGCTGGCGGCGGTCGGCGGTGGCGGGACGAATGTCTCGGCACCCCTCGCACTCCTCAACAAGGAGAAGGCGGCGGTCGATCTGGTGGTTATCGTCTCGGACAATGAGTCCTGGGTCGATGCGCAGCGGAGCGGTTCGACGGCGACGATGCAGGAGTGGACGAAACTGGCGAAGCGCAACCTGCAAGCCAAGCTCGTCTGCATCGACATTGCTCCTTACGGCACCACGCAGGCGGCTAGCCGGCAGGATATATTGAATGTCGGAGGCTTCTCCGACGCGGTGTTCGATACCATTGCGCGCTTCGTCTCCGGCGAAACGCAGGATTGGGTGAGCATCGTCGAACAAGTGGAGGTCTGAACGAACAGGGTCGCGGCGAATGCTGGCAGGACTACATGTCTCCAAACCACGAGGCCCGACGAGTAAAGCGCCCGGAAGGCAGTTGTGCCGAAAGGGAGATGCGGGTTCGAACCCCGCCGCCGACACGTAGCTTAAGGGCCGCGTCTTGCCGAACCTCGTCGCCACGACCCGAGCAGAATATCACGGCGAATGCCGAGAAGGACTACATTGGTAATGTGGTTGTCGCGGGTTCGAATCCCGCCTGTTCGGCAACGATGCAGTAGCTCAGCCTGGTAGAGCGCCAGTCCCTTGGGACGGTCTTTCTCACTTCTCGTCGCCGTGACCTAAATGCAAACCATGGCGAATGCCTGACGGACTACATGGCCTATCACGCCCCGGATGCGGGTTCGAATCCCGCCGGACCGCCCAATCGGTTCGTAGTGTAACGATAGCACAGGGACCGTCCGCGAGGACGGAGAGAAGTCTGTCAAAACCTCGTCGCCATGGCGCCGAAATTTGAGCTGGCGAATGCCGGCGGGACTACATCGGTAGAGGCCGAAAGGCCGAGCGGTTCGAATCCGCCCCGGAGAATTCGGCCAAGGATTCTCTGGGATGTCTCGCCAAACCTCGTCGCCGCCACCATGACTATACAGGGAGGTCATAATGACCGAGAGCAGGACTTACGATATTCAGCACGTCGAGGGCGGCAAGCCGATCAAGCTGTGGACGCGCGGCGTGCCGGTCGATGAGAAGGCGCATGAGCAACTCCGCAAGGCGGCGCAGATGCCCTTCGTGTTCAAGCATGTGGCGGCGATGCCGGACGTGCATGTCGGTATCGGCGCGACCGTTGGCTCGGTGATCCCGACCAAGGGCGCGGTGATCCCGGCTGCGGTGGGCGTGGATATCGGCTGTGGCATGATGGCGGCGCGCACATCGCTGACGGCGAGCGATCTTCCGGACAATCTGGAGGGCATCCGCTCCGCGATCGAGCAGGCGGTGCCGCATGGCCGTTCGGTTGGTCGTGGCCAGCGCGATCATGGGTCGTGGGGCGCGCCGCCGGTCGAGATCGTCGACGCCTGGGCGACGCTTGTGGAGCGGTTCGACCGGATCACGGCGAAATATCCGCGGTTCAAGAACACGAACCAGCTTACCCACCTGGGTACGCTGGGGACGGGCAACCACTTCATCGAGCTTTGCCTCGATACCGAGCAGCGCGTGTGGATCATGCTACACTCGGGTTCGCGCGGCGTGGGGAATGCGATCGGCACGTTCTTCATCGAACTGGCCAAGCAGGATATGCGCAAGTGGTTCATCAACCTGCCCGATGAAGACCTCGCCTACTTCCCGGAAGGGACCCACCATTTCAACGACTATGTCGAGGCGGTCGAGTGGGCGCAGGACTTCGCGGCGCTGAACCGCCGGATGATGATGACCAATGTGATCCGGGCGCTGCGCAGCCAGATCGCCAAGCCTTTTGACGCCGAGCTGGAAGCGGTGAACTGCCATCACAATTACGTGACGCGGGAAAACCATTTCGGCCAGAATGTGCTCGTGACCCGCAAGGGCGCGGTGCGCGCGGCGAAGGGCACGATGGGCATCATCCCGGGTTCGATGGGCGCGAAATCGTTCATCGTGCGCGGTCTCGGCAACGCGGAATCGTTCGAGAGCTGCAGCCATGGCGCGGGGCGCGTGATGTCGCGTAGCCAGGCGAAGAAGCTGGTCTCGCTCGACGAGCATATCGCCGACACGGCGGGTGTCGAATGCCGCAAGGACGAAAGCGTCATCGACGAGACGCCGAAGGCCTACAAGCCGATCGAAGCCGTGATGGCCGCCCAGGCCGATCTGGTAGAGATCGTCCATACGTTGAAACAGGTGGTGTGCGTCAAAGGCTGAGCCTTTGGCGTGCACTTCCAGGGGAATTTGTCATGTCCAATGACGTAAATGACTGGCACCAGGAGGGGCAGCTTTTCGTTTGGCGCTATCCTAATGCCAGAAGGGGTTGGGCAGGTTGGCACTTCACGGGAGCTCCGGCAGGCTGTCGATCAATCAGAAATCTGCTTGATCGCATGCATGGCGGGGATGCCTGCCACCGGACCATCCAACTCTCGCCAGTGACCGAGGCGATCCTGTCCGTGCCCAATTATCAGTTCAGGGCAGATGGACGTTTCGAAAAGCTGCGGCTCGAGTACAGCCCAGACTTTCCGGACCTTCTCCTAGAACCAGCTGACGGTGCTTTGGTGATGACCGTCGGCATACATCGGCTCAGAGCGCTAACTGCTGCCTTTGCGGAAGTTGAAATTGGGCTTGGTGACTTTGGTATCCCCACCTCCAACAGCCGCAAAGTTCCAGCGTGGATGTTCTGGTGGATGCCCAGCATCAACTATAACCATGGGAAAAGATTATGATCATCATTGACGGATCGGAAGGCGAAGGTGGCGGGCAGGTCGTGCGCAATGCGTGCGCGCTTTCGCTCGTCACCGGTAAAGCCGTCCGGATCGAGAATGTCCGCGCCAAGCGGTCCAAGCCGGGGCTCATGCGTCAGCATGTGACTGCGGTGGAAGCCGCGTGCGTCATCGGCAATGCCGAGTGCCAGGGCCTTCATGTGGGCTCATCCACGCTCAGCTTCACGCCGGGCAGCGTTGTGCCGGGCGAGTATCGTTTCGCCGTCGGCACTGCCGGATCGACAGGGCTTGTTCTGCAGACGGTGCTGATGCCGCTGCTGCTCGCCGATGCGCCGTCGCGGCTGGTGCTGGAAGGTGGGACGCACAACATGCTGGCGCCGCCGTTCGACTTCATCGCCAAATGCTTCCTGCCGGTCATCAATCGCATGGGTGCAAAAGTGGAGGCCCGGCTCGTCCGTCATGGCTTCTACCCGCGTGGTGGCGGTCGGATCGAAGTCGACATCAGCCCGGCGCCGCTGCGGCCGATCGACTGTCTGGAGCGCGGAGCCCTAATGGGCGTCAGCGGTCAGGCGATTTTTGCCGGCCTGCCTTTCGAGATTGCAGAGCGCGAGATCAATGTCGTGCGCCGGAACCTTGGCTGGTCGGAGCGGGAAGCCTGTATACGCGAACTTCCGGACGATCGGGGGCCGGGCAACATCCTGTTGCTTGAAGCGCAGTTCGAACATGGAACCGAGATCGTCAGCGGCTTCGGCCAGCTTGGCGTGACTGCTGAGCGTGTAGCCAAGAATGCGGTCGGCCGGATGCTTGGATTCCTGGAATCCAATGCCTTTGCCGGCCCCTATCTGGCCGATCAGCTGCTGCTACCCTTCGCGCTTGCAGGCGGCGGCAGTTTCACAACGGTCAAACCGAGCCAGCACAGCCTGACCGCGATCGACGTGATCGGGCGCTTTCTGGATCGACGCCTTGGGTTTGCTCAGCAGGCAGGCGGGACACATCTGTTAACTGTTAGGTAGAAAGGCGGCCATGCTCTGTGCCGCATGGAGCATGGCCGCACAGATCGGTGCGCAGTTCCTCTTTTGAGCGTTCCTTCTCAGGCCATTACGGCCGTAGGAGAAGTGTCATGGGATTATCAGAGTTTGATCCCGCCGCTCGTGAGCGAGTCTCGTGGAATGCAGGGCGCAAAGTCGGAGCGAAGCGAGCGCTTAAACCGCGCCAGATCTGGGCTGTGCGTTACTTCCTGGATCAGCACGGGCGGCTCCGGGACCGCACGCTTTTTGATCTCGCAATCGATAGCAAGCTGCGTGGCTGTGATTTGGTGAAGATCAGGATTAGCGACATCGTTTGCGATCGGAAAATTCGGACACGAGCCACCGTCGTTCAGCAAAAAACAGGCAGGCCTGTTCAGTTTGAACTGATGGATGATGCTCGCGCGAGCCTCCTTAAATGGCTTGAGCTTCGGGGTGGTTCCCTGGACGATTACGCCTTCCCGAGCCGGACCAATCATTCTGCCCACATAAGCACAAGGCAATATGCACGGCTTGTCGATGAATGGGTAACAGGAATTGGTCTGCCTGGTGAGGACTATGGTACGCATTCTCTTCGGAGGACCAAGGCGTCGATCATTTATAAGGCGACCGGAAATCTCCGCGCAGTCCTGATCCTGTTAGGGCACACCAAGATCGAAAGTACGGTCCGGTATCTCGGAGTGGATGTGGAAGACGCTTTGACATTAGCAGAGGGTACGGAAATCTAAGATTGCTGGTTCCCCGCTACGGCGGGGAGCCAGAGCCTCTTGTCGCGCTCGTTTGATGCCATTCGCAAGCTTTGATGATAAAAGGAGACTATCCGCAGCTGAGGATGGAAAAATGGTGGCTGAGCGACCGACTAGGGTCGGTGGGAGAAACGGGGCCTTTGCCGGCCCCGCCTCGAATTTTCATGCCGCGACCGGGATCGGATTATCCGCAACGCTCTGATTGAAGGCGTGGACGAGCGCATGTTCCTGCGCTCCCGGATTGTCACGCAGCGGCTTGACCGCATCGACGAGAATTTCGAAATCATCGCTGCCAAGCGCCACCAGCGTCTGTTCAATGAAGTCGTCCAACGGCATCGCGCGCGGATCACCGCTCTTGTAGATAAGATCGGTATCGACCCATGGAGGAGCAATCTCCTGGACCCGCACGCCGGTGTCCCGAAGCTGGAACCGCTGTGACAGAGCGTAGGAATGCAGCGCGGCCTTGGTAGCCGAATAGATGGCGTTGGTCGCGAGCGGGACAAAGGCAAGCACGCTGCTGGTATAGAGAATGGTCGCTTCGGGCTGAGCCTTGAGATGCTCGATCAGCACCGACGTCATACGGATCGGCCCCAGCAGGTTGGTGGTAAGCAGGCCCTGCGCCATATTATCGTCGATTTGCGCTGCCGCATCATCGAACGGCATGATCCCGGCATTGTTAAGCAGCACATTGGTTGCCGGGAAATCGCGCATGATCGCTTGGGCTGCACGGCCGATGCTGATGGGATCGGTGATGTCCAGTTCGATCGCAGCCATGCCCGGATTGGCAGCTGTGACGGCATCCAGCAGGGCACGGCGCCGCCCGGAAATGATGACCTGGTTGCCGCGCTTGTGCAGCGCCTCGGCCAAGGCCCGACCGATACCGCTGGTGCCGCCGGTGATGAAGATGGTGTTGCCGGTGAGTTTCATGGATTTCGTCCTTGTCTCTGATTTTCAGGATCGGGGTTTCAGGATCAGGCGCCGACCGTTCCGACGCGTGCGACGCGCGGGAAATCGAGGCTGGTGCCGACGATATTGTTGATGCTGTTGGTGAGGATGCTGATCGCGACATGGGCGATCGTCTCCAGTATCTCGGCGTCGTTCAGGCCCGCAGCACGGGCCTGATCCAGAATATCCGGGCCAGCGCGACCATGAGCAGCGTTCACGTCCAGCGCGAGCGCCAGGATCGCCGCTGCATGGCCATCACTGGCCTCGCCACGCTGTGCATCGGCAAGGTCGGCCGCAGACAGGCCCGCCGCACGTCCGGCCCCGGTGTGCGCCGCCAGACAATAGTCGCACCCGTTGGCCGCCGCGACGGCAATGGCGATCTGTTCCTGAACCTTTGCGGGAAGCACGCCCTGGCCGAGCGCGCCGCGCCCATCCCAGTAGACATCCAGCACGGCGGGGGCCTGCGCCATGACGCGCAGGAGGTTTGGCACCTTGCCCATGCGGGCCTTCGCCTCGCGGAAGATGGCGGCAGTGTCGGGCGTGGCATCGGCGTCGGCAAGCAGAGCGATGGTCGACATGTTCTTGTTCCTTTGGGAAAGAGTTCAGGTGGGAGAATTCAGGCCGCTGCGCGCTCGGCAAGGCCGAAACGGGCGGCCGGCGCGCTGGCGGACAGTTGGGGGGCAAGGGCAGCACGGGCCGCTTCGAACGCATCCCACAGAGCGATGTCCGCGAGCGCAGGGATCGTGCTGGTCTCGCCGCGGTCGAACCCGACCAGCGCAGCATCGACCATGTCCTCGGCCCGCATGACGATTTCCGTGGGCAGATTTTCGACCGGAAGGCCGCCAATTGCCCAGAAGTCGGTGGCAGTCGCGCCGGGCAGGACCGACTGGATACGGATGCCCTTGTCGGCCAGTTCCTTGTGGAGCGACTGGCTGAAGGCCTGAACGAACGCCTTCGAGCCACCATAGACGCCGTTCAGTGTTTCAGGCGCAATGGCCACGATCGAGGCGATGTTGATGATCGCGCCCCGTTCGCGCGCCACGAAGGCTGGCGCGATGGCATAGGTCAGCCGCATGGGGGCAGTGACATTGAGGCGGACCATCGCCTCCATGCGATCCACATCGCTTTCCAGCAGGCTGCTGTGCGTGCCTACGCCGGCATTGTTGACCAGCATCGTGATGCTCGCGTCGCTGCGCAGCACCGCCTCGACCCGGGCAAGGTCGGCGCTGTCGCCAAGGTCGGCCGCGATAATCTCGACCGCGCGGCCGGTTTCGTCCGAGAGCCTGGCGGCAAGCGATTGCAGCTTGCTCTGATTGCGGGCGACCAGGATCAGGTCATGACCGCGGCGAGCCAGGCGATCGGCATAGATGGCGCCGATCCCGCTGGATGCGCCGGTGATGAGGGCAGTGCCATGGGACATGGGATGGTTCCTTTTGCAAGAAGCAGTCTGTGACTTTCGACACCCCCTTTATGGACAGGATGGACCTTGTCTTAAATGACGTATAACGACATGATTCAGGACATATGGAGATGAAGAAATGCCGCATGTCGCTATGGTGCTGACGCCGGGCTTCCAGTTTCTGGCCCTTGGCGCGCAGGCCGCGTTCGAACTGGCCAATGTGGTGGTGGAAGACGCTTTCTATACGCTCGGCATCTATTCGGTCGGCGGCGGACCGGTTGCATCGTCCAGCGGGTTTGAAATCCCCACTGTCCCGCTTGGCGAGGCCGGGCCGGTCGACACGCTGCTGCTGATGGCGGGGCTGATACCGCCGCCACCCCAGGACGCGGAGCCCCTGGCTGCGCTCCAGGCTGCCGCCCTGCCTGCCCGCCGTATTGCAGGGCTTTGCACCGGTGCCTTTCTGCTCGCGCAGATGGGCCTGCTCGATGGGCGGCGGGCCACGACGCACTGGGCCTATGCGCGGATGATGCGTGACGGCTTTCCCGATGTCCGGGTCGAGGAGGATCGCATCTTCATCAATGAAGGATCCGTCTGGACGTCGGCCGGGCTGACGGCGGGCCTGGACGTCGTGGTCGCCATGGTGGAGAAGGATCTGGGGGCTGATGTGACGCGATCGGTGGCGCGTCGCCTGGTGATGCATCATCGCCGCGCCGGCGGGCAGTCGCAGCATAGCGAGATGCTGGACCTCGCTCCCAGCAGCGATCGCATCCAGAAGGCTCTCGTGCATGCCCGCAGTCATCTGCAAAACGCCCTTACGGTCGAGGAACTGGCAGAAGTGGCGGCACTTTCTCCTCGGCAATTCAGCCGCGCCTTCCGCGCAGAGACCGGTCAGTCGCCGGCCAAGGCGGTTGAACAGCTGCGGCTGGAGGCGGCCCGTCTTCTCCTGGAAGACACGCGCCACAGCCTGGAAGCGGTGGCGCGTGAGGTCGGCTTCATCGATCTGCGCCGTATGCGCGAGGTGTTCATGCGCAACTATGGACAGCCGCCTCAGGCCCTGCGCCGGTTGATGCGCACGGCCTGAGACATCCGCTCAACCGATCCGCTGCAAGCGTTCCAGCGACGGCGGCGCAGCGAGCAGGTCTGCGAATCGAGCGGCAAGTCCGCTAAAGGCCGGAGCGGTGGCATGGCTGTCCAGCGCGGCCTGATCCGCCCATGTCTCGATCATGACGATCACGCCCGACTCATCCCGGCTGGCATGGGCAAGATAGGCGATGCAGCCGGGTTCTGAGCGGACCTGCGGCAATATCGCCAGCACGGCTTGCAGGAGGTCATCCGCCTTGCCAGCCTGCGGCACCAGGCGCGCGACGAGGTGGACCATGGCATCCTTAGCCGCATCAGTCATGATTCCATCCCTCCAGCACGATCTTGCCTCGTGTGGTTGCGCTTTCGATCTGACGATGCGCCGCGATCAGATTGGCCGCATTGATCGGTGACATTGTCTGTGTCAGCGTCGTGCGGATCGCACCCTGATCCACCAGCGCAGAAACCGCCTCAAGCAGTTGTCCCTGTTCTGCGACATCGGGTGTGTCGAAGAGCGACCGGGTGAACATCAGTTCCCAATGAACCGACACGGCCTTCCGCTTGAAAGCGATAATGTCGAGGCTTGCAGGATCGTCGATGAGCGCGAAACGCCCCTGCGGCGCGATCAGATCGGCAATGTCGGCCAGATGCCGGTCGGTATGGGTGGTCGAGAAGACGAAGGCCGGCGCGTCAAGCCCCAAAGCCGCGATCTGCGCGGCCATGGGCTGGCTATGGTCGATGATGTGATGCGCGCCCAGGCTGCGGACCCAGTCCTGCGTTTCGGGACGTGATGCCGTGGCGATGATCGTGAGATCCGTGCGCGCCCGCGCGATCTGGATCGCCACCGACCCGACGCCGCCCGCGCCGCCGATGATCAGGATGGCGGCAGGCTCTGTCCCGGCCTTGTCTAGCACCCGCAGCCGATCGAACAATGTCTCCCAGGCAGTGATGGCCGTCAACGGCAATGCGGCCGCCTGCGCTGCCGAGAGCGTGGAAGGCGCATGTCCGACGATGCGCTCGTCGACAAGCTGATATTGCGCATTGCTGCCGTCGCGGGCGATATTGCCGGCGTAGAAAACGCGATCGCCCACCTTGAACCGCGTGACATCCGCTCCAACGGCTTCAACGACGCCTGCCGCGTCCCACCCCAATATGCGCTCCGCCCGGCCATCAAATGGCGGGGCGCCGGCGCGAACCTTGGTATCGACGGGATTGACCGATACCGCCTGCACCGCAACCAGCAAATCGCGACCTGTGGCAGCGGGACGGGTGAGTTCGATATCGACGAGGGCGTCGGACCGATCGATAGAACCTGGATTATGATAGGCGATGGCACGCATGAGAGTGCTTCCTTTTGCAGTTGCCGTTCCTATGTGGTGGCAGTGCAGTTTCATGTAATACGCACAAAATCTGCCTATAGTGTCAAAAAGGATACCGTAACTTGGTCAAGCCCCGCCATTCCCGCCTCGACTGCGCGCCTGGCTGCGCGGTGGAGGCCGCCATCAGCCTGATCGATGGCAAGTGGAAAGCCGTGATCCTCTATCATCTCCAGGACGGGCCGGTTCGTTTCAACGAACTGCGTCGGCGTAGCGGGACCGTTACGCAGCGCATGCTGACCAACCAACTGCGCGAACTGGAAGCGGACGGACTGATCGAGCGGGAAATATTCGTGCAGGTGCCGCCTCGGGTCGAATATCGTCTTTCCGAGCGTGGAGGCACCCTTCTACCGATAATCGAGGCACTCAAGGCATGGGGCGATGCAAACATGGACTTGTTCGCTCGGCGATAGACGGGGAGCCCTTGAGGGAATTTGTAAGCGGATAGGGTGGATGCAGGCTCATTTGATTAAATGGGAAGCGCAGCGCGCAAGTTGGATTGATCACCATTTGCATGCCGCGCTTCTCCGATAGCTCAGTTAAGCATCACAGCCTTCAGGCCACTTATATCGGCATCTGTCAGGCCCAACGCCTTTTTCATATAGGCTTCCGACCCGCCATATTCGCTGTCGATATAGGTGAAGAACTGCACCAAATGCGATGCCCCGCTGGGCGTGTAGAGCGGTTCGGCGGTGGCGCGCTTCTTTTCGTCGGCGCTGAACAGGCCGTTGTTCCACCGTTCGATCTCATATTGGCGCACGTCGAACTCGGTCGGGCCTTTGGCGTCATAGGCGCCCACTTCGCGATTGTCGGTCAGTTGCTTGCGGCGATAGTGGGATCCGCCCACGACCACGCCGAAATTGTCGTTCGACCATGACAGGCGCAACGATCCCTGGCGCTGCTCGCCACCGCCCAGGTCCATCATGCCATAACCCGCATCGCCCGACACATGCAGCCCCTTGCGCTCCATCGGCGAATAGGTGCGCAGGTCGATTGTGGCGACCACGGCGTCGGCCTGAAGATCGCTGGTCAGCGATTTGTTGATGACCATCTGCGACAGGAGAACGGCAGGAATGGCGTCGAAGCGAAAGGCGCGGGTGTCGCCGCCTTCATCGACGCCCACCATCGGAATGCCGTCGATGCTGACGCTGGTCCAGCGGTTGGGCGCGCCGCGCACCTGGATATAGCGTTCCTGCCCCTGGTCGCGCTGCACCGCGACGGCGGGTAGGCGGGACAGGGCGGCGGCGGCATTTTGGTCGGGAAAGCGGCCGACGGAATCGGATGCGGCGATGTCGGTCAGGTTCAGCGCATCGCGTTTCAGGCTGATCGATTCCTGCTGGGCCGACAGGATGGCGCCGGTGACGACGATCTCGCCCATATCCTCTTCGCCTGCCGCCGGTATTGCGGCTGTCACGGGCTGGTCGGCGGCAATGGCGGATTGGGTCAGGACGATCGCACCGCAGATGGCGGTCGATCGGAGAAGTGCGGCGATGGTCATGAAATCTGTCCCCCGGTTGGTTCGCCGGGCAACTAGAACGAGTGCATGTAACTTCTGTGACGAATGTTCATGAAAATGGAACGGTCGTGCGAGCCGGAAAATTCTCGCCCATTCGACCAGTCATTGCTATGGTTCTGCCATATCGCCGCCACGCGTGCCACGGGATTACATGACTGAAGTAGATAAAAAAACGTCTTATAACAGACTGATAGAGGCAATTTTTACGCTGTGGGAGGATGGCGGCGGTGAAGCTGTGTCCGCGCGCCAGATTTCTGTGACTGCCTCCGTTCCCGTATCCTCCATCTATCATCACTTCGGCTCACTAGAACGATTGTTTTTGGTTGCGCAGGAAGAGGCGCAGGGGCGCGCTCGGCTGTGGTGCGCCGACCGACTCGCCCAGTTGGACGGTCTGTCGGTCGGCGCAGCCGCCTTCCCCGCATTCTTCGCCACGCTCGTGGATGACTGGGCGACGGGACAAAGACCGATCGCCTTTGCGTGGCGGGAAGGGCAATTGTGGCGCACCGAGAGCGAAGCTGCGGCACAGGTCCGCGCGGACTGGACCCTCCTATGGTCGGCCTTCTGGCGGCAGGCCTGCGCCCATTTCGGCGTGCAGTCCCAGGCATCACTGATCGAATATTTTTTCGACAATGAAGCGTTTACGCACATGATTGCATGGCGGCGTGCCGTGGATCGGGCCGGTCTGGACGAATTTGCGCGCGGCGTGGGCGCATGGCTGACCGGCCATCCCGTACCGCCTGCCCCCTGGCGCGATTTCGCTCGCCTTGAAGCACTGTCCAATGCGCCGGACGCTCCCGAACATGATGGCACGACATCCCAGATAGCGGAGGCTGCCGCCGCACTGATCGAAGAAGCCGGCCCGTCCGCTGTCACGCATCGCGCCGTGGCGGAACGGGCCGGACTGACGCTGGGCGTTGTTTCGCACAAGCGGCGGACCAAGGCCGAATTGCTACAGGTCGGGTTCGAGGCTGTCTATGTCAGCGCTGTCGGGCGCCTGCATGCCCGTACCGCCACCATCGCCCAGGCCGATCCCGAAGCGGCATTGGATGGTCTTGCCGACTTCATGGCTGCGTCGTTGGGCGGACGCGGTACGGATGCACTTCATCTGGGGGTCGCGCGTGATCCGGCCCTGCGCCATTTTGGCCTTCAGCTACGCTATCTGCGGGGAACAACATCCCGCCATCTGCTCATTATGCTGCGACCTGATCGACCAGATCCCAGCCATCTTGAAGCGGCTCTGATGTCCGCTTTCCTGTCCGCGGTCGGGCGGCGCCATGCCGATAGTGCCGTCGATGACGCAAGAGTTGCAATTCACGCAGACCTGGCCGCGTTGGTAGCCCTCCTGTAAAGCGCTACTGTTCACGGGGCTGTCATGGTCAGCGCGTAACCGCGCGCAATGCCGACTCTCCGTCTCTCGCTCATCAGGTGCGCCAGCCCGGCATCTGGCGTGCGCATAGGGAGACTACGTCTTGCGGCTTTCACGCTGCCGGTTCTGTTGTTTCAGGCGATCGAAATGACCTGGCGCGTCTATCTCCCACGCTTCCTGCATCAGGATGTTGGCATCGCTCTGGCCGCGATCGCCGCCCTTGTCTTTGGTGCAAGACTGCTGGACGCCCTGGCCGATCTGCTGCTCGGCTGGGTGAGCGATACGGTCGATACGCCATTGGGCCGGCGCAAGCCCTGGATGGCGGCGGGCGCCGTTCTGGTTTCCATCGGCGCGCCACCGCTGTTTATGGCGCCGATGGGCGCGTCGATGACGGTGATCGTCAGCGCGAGCCTGCTGCTGCATATCGGCTATTCCCTGATCATTACGCCCCATGGCGGCTGGGGGCTGGAACTGTCCGACGACAGCCATCAACGCACGCGGATCATGGGCGCGAAAGTATGGTTCGGTTTGCTGGGTTCGCTTGGCCTGCTTGGCATTTTGGCTGCTCTGGAGCGCCTGTTCGCCGTATCGCTCCGTATGGAGATGTATCTGCTCGGCTGGGCTATCGCCGTGGTGGCGCCACTGACGGTGCTGGTGCCAATCATGCTATTCCGGGAGCACGTCCGACCACCGTCTATCAAGCTCGCAAATCCGCTCCGCCTGTACATGACCTTGCTGGGCAAGCCGGCGATACGCCCGATCCTCCTTCTTTACATGGTAACAGGCATCGCCGATGCGGCGGCCGCTAGCAGTTTCCTGTTCCTGGCCGAAGACGCGCTTGCGCTGCACCACTGGGGTGCCGCACTGATGCTGATCCAGCCGGTTGCCGCGATGGTGGCGCTGCCTTTCTGGGGGCGGTTAAGCGCGCGGATGGACCGCCATCACATATTGATGGCCTCTTATGGCTGGCAAGCCGCCTGCGCGACGGCGTTGATGTTCGTTCCATCGGCCGCATTGACAGCGTTGGCGGTAATTCTTGCGGTAAAAGGGCTCGGATGGGGCGTAGACTACATGCTGTTGCGCGCCATGGTAGCCGACGTTGCGCGTGAAGATGCAGAGACGGCGCCACTTGCTGCCAGCTTTTACGGCATCAGTAGCATCGCGCTGAAACTGGCCATGGGATTGGGCGGCGGCTGTGCGCTCTGGGCCATTAGTTGGGCGGGCGACGAGATGCGTGGACTGGCGATCCGGGTCGTGCATTGTCTGCCTACAATGGCGGCTGCCCTCGCCGCGATCATCATTTTACGCAGGCCTAAAGATAGCGGTTCAGATTCTACTGGCTGCTTGCATCCGATGGTGATGAATTGAACCATTCCACCAACTTTGTCGGGAACCGCTGCTGATCCGAAATCGGGCTGCGATATGGCTCGCCCCTGGCCCTGATTATCACGCGCTAAGTGTTTAGTCCCGGCATTTGATGGTGCGGATCATAGATGATGCGCTGTGGGAAGCCGTCCACGCCGAGATCAAACGCCGCCAGCGCCCAACGAGCGCGAATTCGCCTGCAGGCAGCAAGCGCAAGAAGCATTTGCTCTCCGGGCTTATCAAGTGCAGCACCTGCGGCAACAAGCTGTCCGTGCGCAAGGGCGCGCTGGAACAAGCCGCCATGGCCGTGCTCCAGCATCATCTCTTCACCGAGGATCACGCAAAGATTTTCATGGAGACCTTTAACCGCGAGGTGGCGAAGATCACCGGCAATCAGGTCGATCGCGATCAGGCATTGAAAAGCCGCCTTGGGGTGATCGAGACAGAGTTGGAACACCTCTCCGCCAACCTGCTGACCGGGCTACTCAGCCCGACGCTGATGAAGATGCTGTCAGATCGGGAAGCGGAGAAGGCGGATTTGGAAAACCGTCTGGCGCGCTCGGTACAGGCGCAGCCTGTCGCCCAGATCCTGCCCCATCCGGTGCTGGTGCAGAAATTCAGGGAGAAGATCGGCGCGCTACGCGAGACGCTCAATGAAAGCGTCATCCGCACCGAGGCTGCAGAACTGATGGATCAGCTGATCGAGAGCGTGACGATCTATCCCGATGGCGCCAACGGTCCCGAGGCAGAGGTTGTCGCGAGGGTTGCGGATCTTGTGGCGTACGCCACAAACGACAACGCCGCCTCGAAGGGCGGCGATTGTAGTTCTATAACAGTGGTTGCGGGAGTAGGATTTAAATTCATTGCGCACGATATTGAAAAATAGAAAATTTTTGGAAATTACATTTTATGAAGTTCAACATTACCACCAACATTCTAATTGAACTTCATGAGACCATTTGAACCGTTATTGTCCCGATGTCAATTTTTGTCATAACGATATCGATATTTATCTTGCAAACACGCTGCGATCAGTGCTATCAAGAGGATGAAGACAACGCTTTTTCATGCGGTTTGGCTATGCCATTCCTGCATCAGCCCTCTCATGGCTGAAACACGGGTTCGATTCCCGTAGGGGTCACCAACGAAATCAAGGGCTTAGCGACGCGCTTCCTCGATTTCCTCAATAAATCCTCAATACACCTTCTGGATCTTACCGGCATTTGCTGGGAAGAAACCTGGCGCTGAAGCAGGTTCACAACCTCCTGAACCCCGTCCTCAATAATGCGAATTCCGGGACCAACTTCCGAGCGTGCTCCCGCGCGATTCTCCGGTCGGGGTCCATGCCCGAACCTGCCGATGATCGAGTTGGATCGAACAAAAGATGCGGGAACAGAGAAGTCCGAGCGTTGAAACCTGGGCGCCGGGTTCGTAGTATCACAATATGGAATTTGGCCCGGAACCCGAACTCATCGAATCCCCTCTTAGCCGCTCTGTGAAGCAAGATGGGGTGCGATTGATCATAAACATTGTCCGACTTGCCACCGAGCGGGGTTGGTCCCTTGAGGTGGTAAACGAGCACGGCACCTCTACGGTCTGGGATGCCTCCTTCGACACCGACCGCGAAGCGGACGCTGCGTTCCGCTATGCGCTCAGTGAAGAAGGCGTCGAGGCATTCCTGGGCAAGTAGGAGGCCCGCGCCGATTGCAGCGCATTTTCACCGCAGATACGACCAGACTGTGGCCGGTCAGTCGCCGCCGTTCAGACGAGCAAGCATCTGCTTACCTGGCTTGAAAAATGGTCGGTTCTTCGCTTCCACCGCGACAGTCTCGCCGGTTCTGGGATTGCGCCCCGCCCGCGCATCATAGCTTCTCACGGAGAAGGCACCAAAGCCGCGCAGCTCGACGCGGCCGCCGGCATTGAGTTGGGCTACGATCGCGCTGAAGAATGCCTCGACGATCTTTTCGACCTCGCTTTGGCTCAAACCCGGATTTTCTTCGGCAATCCTGTCAATCAGGTCAGATCGTACCATAGTGCTTTCCTACCCCCATAGGTCCAACCAAAGTGGCAGAGATGCCATGGCGCGGAAAGTGGTGTTTCCAACCATCATCGCCATTGGCGGGCATCCGACCATGAGAGCCGGCGCCCAAGGCCGTTACCGGGCGCCAGATCCCCCCGCCTTGCGCAGAAGGATCAACCGTCGTTGAGCGGCCGGTGACAGGCTTGGTTCTATCACTCCATCAGCCTGCCGGGCTTTGACCGCAATGCTCTTGCCGCCGCGATCAGCCGCTTCGCCAGCCTCCAGATTGAGCTGACGGCGCAATCGCTTGAGACGTGTGAACCTGGACGCTGACAATTTCCCTACCCCCGCTACGGAAAGCCCCGCCCTAGCGTGCGCGATCGCGGCTGGCTGCGAATGCTTCCGATCCGCAAAAATTATCTGCGGGCCGCAGTTCGTCAGTCCGCTTGTGCTTTTGGCACAGGGCGGCCGCGGCGGTCGTTCGCCATGATCAGCGCAATCCCCTTTGCGTATCGCATCTGCCGCCAGTGAGTGGGGCTATGATAGATGCCGACGGCTCGCCAGAAATCCTTCGCATCATGGAGCGCTGACAGAAATATCCATCGGGCGGCCTCCACATTGAAGCAAGGATCATCCCGAAGCCACGATCTGACCTGGGGCTTACTTCGGTCGATCAGCCGGGCGATACGAGGTATCCACCAACTGTTCACCTGCATCGGCCCCAGGTCGACCGAACCGTCCGCATTCCTCACTTCCGCGCCAATCCATCCCCCCTCCTGCCTCCTCAAAGCCCGCAGGGTTTGCTCAAGCCACGATCGTCCGGACGCTGCCCGGCGGATGCACTGATCGATCACCTGCTCAGCCTCCACGTCGTCTCGGCTCCCAGGCCCGGCTCTGGCGGTGGTAGTCGCACAGATGAGCGCGGCCGCCGCGCCGACAGTCAGCAGCACTGCACGAAGGCGGCCGATCATCGATCGCGCCCCCGGTCCCGGCGTACCTCATCGGTCCGGTCGGGCGCCTTGGGTTGGGCGATTTCCGGCTGCGGCTGGTTCCGAAGCATACGCTCGATGAGTGCCGTGAGGGTTTCCGTCGCGCGCAGCCCCGCGCCGGCCAGACCCTTGCGGTCGCCCTCTCTATCCAAGCCTCGCCTAACAAAGCCTCGGCGCTCGGAGCGCAGGATGGCCAATTCGCGACGCTGCACGTCATAGAGGTCTCGTTCTTTCTGGATGCGGACTGCTTCTCGATCGAGCCGGGCTGCCGTCCCGCTCCGCCTGATCAGATCCAACCCTTCGAGGGAGGATGTCTTCTGACCGCTATTGTGCTTCAATTTGTCGACGAGGTCCGCTCGATCCTCGGTCCAGAGCGTCACACTATATTCCGCGCGCGTGATCGCAGTGTAAAAATTTTGCCCGGTCACCAGGGGAGAACCGACTGGCGCGAGAACAAAGACCCTGGGGTATGTTTTCGACTGTGACGAGTACACGGTTTCCGCATAGCCGTGGTCCCAGGTCTTATATCGTGAGAGGTCGATCTCCTTTGCCTCTCCTGTTCGGTCCCAGCGGATCGTCGCCACTCCCCCCTCCATGCGCTCGACCGTGCCGCGCTCGGCATTTTTCAGGCCGAGCTCCTTCGTCGCGAGACGCCATTGGATGCGATCTCCCGAAGCGAGGCCGCGGTCCTGTACATTGAAGACGCTGACCAGAGAGGTGCGGGTCCGACGCGCATCCCAGGACAAGGATCGCCCCTGCTGATCTTCCAGCAGGACGACTTCGCGACCGCCGGCATCACGTCCAAATCCGGTAACCTCATATTCCGCCTGCCGAGCGACACCGAGCCGTTCGATGTCCCGGTTAAACATCACAACCTGCCCCTTGGAGTATAGGCGCGCCATCCGGCGTTCTTCGCTGGTGAGGCCGGCGGGCGCCAGAATTTTCAAAGGTGTCTCCTCAGCCGCGATCACCCCTTCCTTTTGAAGCCCGCGCCGAACGTTGGCGTTGACGGTGATACGGGTCGCATTGTCGAGGACGAGAATGTTGGTGGCGCTTCGCGTTTCAGGAGCGAGATCCATCCATGCATCGACCAAATTCTTCGCCAGCTTGCTCGCCTTGTCTCCGCTCACCACGCCGTCGAGAAAGCCGATCGCTCGCGCATATTCGCCTAGGCGCGCCTCCTTGACCGCCTTCTTCATCTTCTCATCTTGTTGTCGGATCGCCTCGGTAAGCTCGGCTTTGGGCAAGCCAAGCTGCTGGAGAAGCCAGAATGCCTTCCCCTGTTCGATCGCACCCGTCTGCTTGTTATCGCCAAGAAAGAGGATTCTGGCCCCGGTATCCCGGCTCAGTTCCAGGAGCCGTAACGCCTGACGGTTGCTGAGCTGCCCCGCCTCATCGACGACCAGAAGGTCGCGCGCGTCGAGTTTACGCCCGCCCGAAACGATCAAATTCATGACCGTCTGGGATGGAATATTGGCTTTGACGCCAAGCTCGGCCGCCGCGGAGGATGTGGGCGCCAGCGCCTGCACTCGAACATCCGCATCTACTGCCTTCACCAATGCCCTGACGAGGGTCGACTTGCCCGAACCCGCCACACCATGGACCCCGATCAAGCGGTCGCGGGACGTAGCCAGCTTTGCGAGCGCCCGTTCTTGCTGCGAGGAAAGCGCCTCCCCTTCCAGCACTGACAGCAGCCGATCGGTCGAAGCCAGAGGCCGGGTGTCATCCAATGAGAGGGCAAGGTGCTTGGACAGTGCAATCTCAAGCCGGGCAGTCGCGCGGGTCGTTCGCCCGCGCGTCAGGACGGCGTCCCCGGTCTGGGTGCGCGTCACGAGAAGCTTCTCCCGGTCTTCATGCTCCCTGATGAAGGGACGGACATCGCCAAGACTCACTTCCCCGACGTGGGCAGCGAGACCTGTTCGGATCAATTGCCCCTGGCTATTCACGGCCTCGCGCGTTTCCTTGTTCCGGATGCCGAACAGCGCGGCGCGGCCCGCAATGGGGCGATTGGCCTCATGGTCGATCACCCCGTCATGGTCAGCGGCGTCCTTCACCTTATGGAGCACTTCGATGAGTGGACCGGCCTCCTTGTCCCAGCGTTCGCGGAGTCCTTCGATCGTCGTCTTCTGCTTGGCTTTGCGGGTCTGGTAAAAGGAAGCGACGCGAGCGGCTTGACCCTTGCGACCATGTTCCTCCGCATGGGCCTCGATCTGCTCAGCACGTTTGGACCACTCTGCGATCAGGCTCTTGGGCACGCCCCTGATTTCGAACAGCCCCCGATGAGGATCGGTTTCCAGTTCAAAGCCATGAGCATGAAGCCTCTGGGCAAGCCCATTGCGATAGATCTGCCCGGCGACCATCTGTTCGGCGAACATGGCGCGGGTTTCCATGCTGGTCATGGGCGCGCCATCCTGCCGATCGGTGATGTTCATCACGACGACATGGGTATGGAGATGGGGATCGAGTTCACGGCTGGCATGCTCGGTGAAGCGCGCGGCAATGATCCGGCCGGTCGTCTCGTGAACGACCTCACCCTGCTTCCGATAGCGAAAAGCGGCATGTTCCTCCAACCAGCCGATCGCCTCCCCCACGGCCTGCTCATGCGCCTCAAGCACCCGCTTGTCCTGGGCAACCAGGGCCATGATCGAGACCGACTTGGGTGCATTGACGGCAAAGTCCCATCCGGGATGATGCTGGATAGTCCCGTCGGCGCGCCGGCGGCCAAGCTGCACACCGGCCACCCTGCCCGCCAGCAGCTCCCGGAACATGGCCGGATCGACAGCGCCCTCCAGCTCTAGTTCGGCTGCAATCTTCCCGGCCCACTCGCTATGTTCGTCGGAGCCCTTCGTATAATAGTCGCCTACCGTATAGTAGCGGGCGATGTTACCGGCCGAGCCGGACAGGCGGCGAGGATGGATCATGCCGGATCAGCCTCTCCCGGGGTTTCATTGACGCGGCCATGGCTCAACAGCGGAACCGTGCGCGCGCCAGCGCGAGCGCCCAGCATGGAGGGGCTCGGTGATACTGCCTTCTCCCGCTTGCCGTCTGGGGGTGAGGCTTGCGGGGGCTGCCCGAGCGGCAACTCCGGTGCTGGCGTACCGGAACGAGGGGCCGCCTGCGGCCGCGCCGGCGATCCGCGCTTGCCGACAGTCTTCGTTCGGCTGCCGCGACCCGTCCGACCACTTTGCTCCGCCTGTTCTTCCGCGGCAGCGCGCGCGGCCTGGATGATCTCATCTGCCAAAGGGAGGCGGATCGGCGGCTTGGTCCGCTCGACGAATGCCGGCGCTACATTCGCGATCGGATTGAACCGATCGGCGAATCGGATGACCGGAAGGTCGCGGCCAAAGCGGAGGAAGCCCGACAGGTTGGGAAGGTTCGTCACCTCCGTATGCATCACCAGCGGCCGGGTCACCTGCATCCGCGACAGGTTGACCCCATCGCGCATGTCATTGACCCCGTAGGACATGCCTTCGTTGGCTTCGATTTGCTCGACCTGCCCCAGATTTTCCGAGACGTGCTTCGCCGTCGGCGTGTCGTTGGCGCGCAGCGCAATCCAGGTCGAGCAGTAGCCGGTGATCGCCGCGGCATCCTGAATGCCGTAGGTGGCTTCGAGCTGGGGATAGGACTGAAACCCCAGTATGCCACAGCCCCCATATTTCCGCGCGCGGGCGAGGAAGTCGCTGAGCGAGGGCAACCGCTGGAGCGTCGGAAGCTCATCGATGATGCAATAGAGCCGCCGCTCGGGGTCGGGCTTCATGCTCATGATGGCGCCGATCGCGATGTCGATCCAGACGGTGATGAGAGGTCGCAGGGAAGGAAGCTGGTCAGCCTTCACCGTGATGAAGAGCCAACTGTCGTCCGTCTCATTCTCAACCCAGCTGCGGATCGAAAAGCCGTTGGTCGTGTCGTCGAGATAGGCAAAACTGCGCATCATCGAAGCAAGCTCCGCCTGGATGCCGGCGGAGGTCCGGTCTCCTTCCATGCTGATGAAGGCCGCCGCCTCGGTTCCCTCGGCGAAGGCAACCAGGTCTTTCAACCCCGAACGAAGAAGGCGGTCGAGCAGAATGGAGACCAGCGTGTGTTTCTGCCTGGCGAGCTTGCGCAGGACGCCGACCAGCGTCCCGCGTGCGGCCTTCGCCCAGAAAGGGTCACCTGCCTTATCGGGGATCGTGGACTGGGCGATCTGGTCATAATGATATTCCCGAGGGACATCGACCCAGGGCGACCAATGGTCGGTTCGCTGATCGAGCGGATTGAGGAGAATGTCCTTCCCCGGTCGGTAGAATTTCTCCACGAAGGAGCCGGCGGTGTCATAGACGATCGCCCGCTTTCCGTTCTTCCTGATGCCCTCCAGCATCGTCGTGATGATGTTGGTCTTGCCTGTCCCAGGCGCGCCGCACAGAACGATATGCTCCGGCTCGAATGCGTGCGGCATCGTCACGCCGCCAATGGTGAAACTGCCCTTCCGGTATCGGCGCAGGAGCCGCCGGATCGATCCGACGGTTCCGAACCGCGCGCCCCGGAGAAACTGGTTCGACCCCAGACCGCGCCCGGTCCGCGTGAAATAATACCAGGCCCAGCCAAGTGCGAGAGCGGCGCCTATGCCTCCGACAAGAGAACCAGTGATGAGAGCGGCCTCGCCCGCCTCCAACGTCTTTCGCGCGACACCAGAGTTCAGCAGGGCTTCAGCGGTCGTCCAATATTTGTGACCGCCGGGTGTCTGGAACTGGACCGGATCGGCGGCGCCGCGGGTCGCGTCTTTCCGGAATTCGGCGAGCGCCAGCTGGACCAGCACATAGCGCTGATAGGCGGTCAGGGTTTCGAAGCAATACCAGAGGATGCCCATGACCCAGAGCACGAGACAGGCCGACATGGTCTGGAAAAAGACCTGGGTGGTCATGCGGACATTGTGGACGATGGCCTGGCCGCCGCGAGTCCAGGAGCCGAGCGTATCGTTGCGGAAGATGCTCATCGCCGCACCTCCCGCGCACCCCGATTTGGGTCGAGTTCCGGATCGAGCAGTCCCCTCTCGGCAAGGAGTGCGCGGGCCTCAGCCATACCCTGCTCGACGGCTTCCGGCGAGCGCCGTCCTACTGCGACGACAAGGATGGATAGGATCTGGATGCTGGTGGCAAGGATCTCATCCTTGGATGAGAAGATATAGCCGCGATTGGGTTCGGCTGCCTGCGCCAGAACCAGCCTGACAAACTCAGATAGGCTGAGGTCGGCGGCAGCAGCGCGCCGAACGAGGCGCTCATGGAGCCCCTCTTCGATCCTGAAATTAACTTTGACCACAGGGTTGCTCCAGTAGCTGGAGCCCTGCGGATGTCGTGAAGCGCTGCCCTTATACCCTTGATTCCGCTCCGGTTCAAACCGATCGCGTGGAATACATGTATTCCACGCGAAAATGGCGGATTTCTGCGGGTTGTAAGGCTTCCGATCGCGGCTTGTGGGCCATGGACCACAAATTCTGCTGTGCGGCGAATACCCGTATTCGACCATATATCATTGATTATAGGCCATTTTTCGCCGCAGCACCCGTGCGTAGGGTGCATTACACCGGCCTTGGGGCCGTGCGTCCGCCCTGCGCAGCGCTCGGCCGCTGCGTCCGCTCCCAACAGGCGTGGGCGGCCCTCCCCGTGCGGGAAGCGTCCGCCGCGCGCCAGCGCGGCAAATATGGGGAAGGTCGTTGCAAGTGTCTGCTCCTTGATGGATAGAGAGTGACGGCGGGCAGACCCCTTGCAATGAGGAGTCGATACATGCCCAAGATGACGGAACGCGAACGGCTCGCGAAGATCGAGGCCGATCAACAGAGCCTTGCCCAAGAGGCGGAAACGGTGCGCCGTGGATTGCGCGCCCAATATGGAAAGCTGGCGACAGAACTGGCCGTCGAAAGGCTAAGCGAACGGGAATTTCGGGACATACTGATGCACGCCATCCGGGTCGGCGGCAGTGCTGCGATAGCAGCACTAAAGGCGATGCCGGATGCGAGCGCCGCGACTGCGCCAACGCCAACGAAGAAGCCTGGCGAGGTCCGACCGAAGCCGCCCCAGGGCGGCGCGACCCATGGCGACGGCAAGGCGCTATTGGTGGTTCAGCCATAGCGGAAGGGGGAGCGACGTTGACGGGCGGAACGCCCGGCAAAAGGAGCGGCGCGGGGAAAACCGTTCGGGTTTTCTCCGCTTGTGCCGCAGGCACAAAAAAGGGACCGGCGCGCTGCTCTGCGCCGATCCCTCATACTTATGCCGTCCGGTTTAAGCGGGTATCACGCGCCGCTTGCGCCTTATCGGTGCATCCGGCGCTTGCTCGCTTGCCAAGAAAACATGCGTCGGCACGCGATGCCCGGACTGCGGGTTGAACAGTTCATAGAGGCTTGCCTGTATGCCCGATCCTTCGCACAGGATCGCCTCAACCGGCATGAGCGCGGCAATATCGCGATTGCGCTTGAAGCCCGCGCCTTTCCCGCGTCCATAGATGCCGAAAGTGACGCATGGCACGCCCCTTTGCGCGGCCCATGCGGCGGCGGCGGCATCAACCCCCAAGCGCTGCCCGGTGGTAACAAGCAACATGCGCGGGATGCGCGTTTTGATCTGGTCAAGCCGGTTCCAGATGATGCGCCCGTCATGCCAGTTCTGCGGGCCGGATACGACGACGATGGGGCCTTGCGGTTCGTAGCGCTCGCGCCGCTTTTCCGCCCGGACGCGCAGGAAGTCGAGCGCGGAAATCTGGCTTGCGGTCGTGACGTGGGACGCCCGCGATCCGCGTGCCGGGGACCATGGGCGGCCGCAGCAGGTGCGATACATGGCGGCGGCATAGTCCCGCATCGCCTCGATGGCGGCGCGCTGCTCGGCTATGGACTGGCATTCGGTCTGCGTATCCTCCAGTTCCTTCATGAAGACTTCGCCCGGTTCCAACCGCCGCGCCATATCGCGGAGATTGTCGGCAAGCTGATCCTCGCGCCGCTCAAGTTTCCCCGCGACAAAGTGAAACGAATTGACCATGCCCCATGCGACTTCGGGGGCCAGCGCCTCCAGCCGGGTATCGGTTAAAAGGTCGAAAATCGATGCGATGATGCCGCCGCATTCCGCCTGCGCGGCGATGGGTTCGGGCATGTCATATTCGGCGGGTTCCTCGCCGCGCTCCATGATGGTGAGCGGGAGAGGATCACCGAACGAGGCTTCAAAATCAGGCGTGGCGATGAGTTGGGCGTAGAGTTCCGGCAGGTCGGAAAAGCTGCTAACGCTCCGGGAGGCCGTTGGCTTGCTCATGGGATTTGCTCCTTGCTGAGAGGATGACGGTTCAGGGCCGGGACAGCGTGACGGCGCTTCCCGGCCCGTCTTTGTCGGCCCTAGAACGGCACCTCATCGTCAAGGTCGCGCGGGCCGCCGCCGGTATATTCGCCGCCCTGCCCTGCGGTGCTGCCGCCCGCAAAACCGCCGCCCTGCCGTCCGCCATAGCTGCCAGCGCCGGCCCCTTGACGCGAACCGCCGCCTGACCGTCCGCCAAAGCCGCCGCTTTGCGCATCGCGGTCACGCTCGCGCCGCCATTGGACGTCGAAGCCGTTGCGTTCATCCCCGAAAAGGGCGATCGGCAGCGGCTCGCGGAAGCTCGGATCGTCGATCATGCCGGAGAGAAATTTCTCCTCGCTGCGGTTCATCTTGCGTTCCCAGACCGCGCCTATCTGGATTTCATCGCCCGCACGGTTCGTCTCGAACAATTCATAGAGCGGGGCGGCGTCGCTCTGCCTGTCCGTGACCTTGCGCATGATAAGATAAGGAAAATGCAGTTCGCGCGTGGCGATCTTGCCGACGATATCGTTGATGCGTTCATCAAACTTGAAGCTACCGATCTTCATGACTTCATCCTTTCATCCAAAATGCGGATTTGGTTTCCTTTCCCATCCGCATTTTTAACTTACCCCCTTCCCTCCATTGCTTCTATCACATTGATTTATTGACAGATTTCTCATCGTACTTGGTGAGCCCGAGCACAAAGACCGCCGCGTAGCGGCCAAAATGACGCATCGGCCGCCTGCGGCCGATTCCTTGTCGAAGGAGAGGGAGCGTGGGTCGGCTGACAAGTCATCGCACCCGGAGCCGCCCTCGCAGGTCCGAAGGCGCAGGACCGGGCTCTTGGCCACAACAGGCACGGGAGGGGCCTAGTGTAGCCTGGCGAAAAGGGGCCGGCGCCGCCGCTGAAACGGATAAACGCCGCCGGCCCCTTTTCGCCTGGCGGAGCTTGGCTCCGACGCAACTCGTTGTGGCCGAAACCGGTTCTGCAACGCGCGGAACCTGTGAGGGCGGCGAAGGGGGTGATGCTTGGCGGCCGGCTCCACGAACCACATCGCGCGAAGCGCGATTCCTTAGGCGAAGCCTGACTAGCGCAGGTCGCGCGGCACCAATGACGTCAGCGGGAGAATGCCGACCTCTCCACCACCCCCGCGGAAGGGATCGTTACGGCGTCAGCCGCCAAGACCCCGAAGGGGGCTTGGTCGAAGCGGAGCGGAGATAGAGCCCGGTGCCCGGCGAAGACGGGCATCCGTCAACCCGCCGGAGGCAATCAACTTTCAGGCTCGACCTTACGCAGGAGGTTTACGCTCCCCCGCCCCACCGACAGCTGGCAAGGCACAGCCGCAATCCTGGGCATGATGCCGGGGGATGATCAGACGGATGCAGGCCCGATCCACAGCAGTTCGAGCAGGCTTGCCCCGCGCTGCCACGCCTCGATCTGCACATGCTGGTCCTGATGGGCGTGCAAATCCTCGGTTGTATCCAGCCGCCAGACGGCGCCGTCTTCGACCTCAAGCCATGGTCCGCGTTCGCCGAACCGCAATATCCCCCGTAGACGAAGGGGCGCCTTGCTGTCGGTCACAGCGAGGCTCCTGCGATATTCGCCGAAGGCAGATCGGCCGACCGGAGAGCAGCTGGAAAGAGCGAAAAAGTCGAGGCGCACATGGGGCGACTCATGACACAGCCCGGAGGCCTATTGCAATCCTGTTCATTTTATGTTCCTTCTCCTGCTGAAGGAAATACCCATGATCCGTGACTATCTCACCTCCTATGATTTCAACCTGCCGCTCAACGATGCGACGGTCGATCCCGACCTGCCGCTGGTGCGCCGCAGGCTGGCGAGCCTCGCTTCCAGCGAGGGGCTGGATGGCGGATATTATGAGGCCCAGGAACTGGCCGAAGCCTTTCTCGATGCCGCGCGCGAAGCCAATGCCGAAGTCATGGATGACGACAGCCCGGCCCGCAACAGGCTGCGGGACATCCTTGAACGCGACCTCGACTATCAGCGCGAGCTGTTCGAGGAGGTGTGCGAGCTTCCGCTGGCAGACGCCGCCGCGCATCTGTGCTGGCTTGCCGATCTGATGAAGAAGAGGGCCGACATGGCGCGGCCGATCGCGGAAATTCTCCGCCAATAAAAGAGGCCCTGGTAGGGGGAAGGCAGGCGCTCGATGCGCCGTCCTCTCCTCGGCCCAGCAACTCAGGCGTTGCCCCCAAAGCTGTGCAAGGATCTGACATGCCGGGCCTCATGGGGGCCGAGCGTGGCGAGAAGAATGCGCTCTGCCGCGTCCACCTCCCCGACGCTGGTGAAGGCCTCGATGGTATAGGCGCCGCGTGCGAAATCATCATTGGGCGAAGGCACCATCAGGGTATAGGCCTGCGGCCAGCAGCACAGCTGGAGCCATGGCCAGTCGGGCGCCGGCGGCGCGTAGCGCGCGAAGACGATCTCCTCCACCCGCAATGCTGAGGGACGTCGATCAAGGAGCGAGGGCGGGACCAACTAAGCGCGGCGCTCGAAGAGATAAGCCTCAAATTCGTGAGCCTCTGCGACCGTTTCGAGGATCGCAGGATAATAGCGATCGAGCGCAAGCCCTTCTCCCGCGAAGCGGGGAGGAATATCGATCAGGAGAATATCAGGAAGCGTGGGCAGCGGCCGGCGATAGTAAATTCTTCGGGCGGCGATTTCATCCATAAGACGCATGGTCATCCAATAAGTGGGACCGGCATCGACCGGTCAAGGAGAGTTGTCGCCAGATCCGCCAGACCTGTTCAGGCGGCGAGCCGATCAACGCCCTCATTGAAGCGTTCGATCCAGTCGCGCATCGTCGGGCGCTCGGCGAGCGGGATGTCCGCAGCGACGCGCTGAAAATCGATGAGGTCGATTGAAGCGCCGCCGATGATGGCGTCGATCTCCGAGGATGGAAGAAGTCCGCGCTGACGGATGAACTGGGTCATCGATCCTGGGCGCGCCTTAGTGGAACTGCGCCAGAGGCCCTCAACCGTCAGCAAGCGGGGAGCCGCTCGCGCTTCGACCAACACGATCAGCCGCAGACACCAGGGAGGCAGCGTTTCCAGCTCGCTCGTCTTCTGCGCGGCGCACAGCCAGCACGCCGACTTGATCGGTACGGGCAGCCCTTCTCTGCGAATGCGATCGACACAGGCGTCCCGGTCCCAGCCCCATTCCCGCAAGGGATAGAGATAGTCGTAAAGGTCACAGACATGCCCTTCCCGATGGGCATAACGCCGGCTGTCGGCCGGGGAACTGTCATAGCCGATGAGTTTGATGACCTTGTCGCCGCGAGCCCAGACTGCCTGTGCCGGCTCCCATTCGCTGACCCATTGGTCCTGCGGCTGGATCTTCCATTTTTGGGAGCAGCTATGCCGCCCGAAACTGATCGACGGCAGCGTGGCATTGGTGAGGCAGTTTTCCAGCAGGGAGAAATAGGGCGGCCAATGTTTGAAGCGGCGGGGAACATAGCGAACGACATGATGGGGGATATGATGTCGATCAAGCCAATGCCGGAAGATCGGCGCGAAGGCATAGGTCTCCTCGCGCTCGGTTCCCGTATCTGCGGTGAGAACCACGGATAGGGGAAACCCCCGCGAAACCCATTCGATGATCATGGCGGTACTATCGACTCCCATGCCCCAGGCGGCCACGACAGGTCTGCCGGCCAGACGGGCATCCTCGCCTGGCCGTTCAAGTGACGGCGGTCCATGCATGACGATGCTCCTCAATGAGCAGGATTTTGGGGGTGGCCGATCCTGAAGCGGACGCGGTGAAGCTGCCGCCATGTGGCGTCCCGGAAGGAAGCGATCAGAGCTGTCGACGCGACAAAGAACAGCGCCGAGGAAGATCAGGCCGATGCGGTCCTATACATCTTCATAGTCGATCGAGAGCGCGTCGGCGATCTTCTGGATTTCAGCGTGGCAGACCGGATCAGCGATGGAGCGCGTCGAGACCGCTTCAAGGATATTGCCGGGCACGCGGTCGCCAAAGAGCAACAGGGCGAACTCGGGACCATATTGATAGGAGGTGTAGTAAAGCCCCTGCGCCGATGGGCAGGTCTCATGAATGCGCTCTGCCCAACCGCGCGTGACCGGATAGGTGCTTCTGGGCCCGGCCAGGAGACCGTTACCGCTGATACCGATCTTACGCTGCCCTGTGGCAGTGACGCTGACGAGATTCAGATCCTGCGTGGTGCGGACCTCGCTGTGGGCGTGCCGCCGATAGTCCGCAGGATAGACGATGTCTGGCGGCGCGACCGAGGTTCGGACGCGTGGGGGCGTGTCCGGGCAACGCAGGATGATCTCGCAGGTTGCGCATTCGAACGATTGCCCCACATAGATGGTCGGGATGATCGCGCCGCCTGCCCCGCGAATCGGCGAGAAGCGGGCACTCCCCTTGTCGCTGTCGTTGAACTGCGTCGATCCGAAGGCCTTGGGGTGAATGCGGTGCAGTGGCGTCCCCGCCTTCAGCAGATGATAGTCCTCCTTCCCGACCTTCATCGTGGCGGGCTGGGGAATCTTGATGCTGAAGCGCATCAGCCGTGGACCGCAGGCTCAGCTTCCCGCTCGAAGGCGGCGATAACGGCCTGCGGATCACTACCGAGCGCGACACCCGGCGTCTCATCGAAATCGAGATGCTCCCGCGTCAGCCAGTGCAGCAGCCGGAAATCACTCCAGTCAGCGGGCTTCGCCGCGATGATATGCCTCATCGCCGGGTAGATGCGACGGCCTTCGACATCGAATTGCAGCAGCGGGTAGACGGCTCGCCCGTCCACGGTGAAGCGCAGCAGTTCGTTGCGCTCCTCCTTGCGCTTCATCGTTGCCGAGGGGTTCGCGCCAGAAAGCCCCAGCAATTGGCAGGCCTCAGCCTGATCCGCCATCTGCGTGCTGGCGAGGATGCGCTCCTGAAGCCGGGCGCGGTTGAGCGCAGCCTTGAGCGGCGCATCATCGGCCTTGGCGAGATTTTCCCGCAGCATGACGCGATATTCCGAGATCAACTTGGCGAACTCGTCGGCAAAGGCGTCGCTCAGATAGCGCTCGGCAACTTTCTCCAATGCAGCGACAAGCTGCTTGGCCGCATCGTCGGTCGCCTTGGCCCCGGTCGCCTGAGGACTCAAGGACGCGAGCGCATTCTTCAGCAATTCAAGATTGCCAGCGCCTCCCATTGAGAGATCGACCAGGACACGGCCGTCCCCGACTGTCGAAGCGGCCAGCCCTTGGGAGGCATAAAATGCGCGCCCTTTCCCCCGTCCACGGCGAGTCGCGCCGGAACTGGCTTGCTTGTCGATCGCAGAGGCAGCTACCATGAGCACCGTCCTAGTTTCGCTATTCAGTGAATTACATATATCGATTATAGCAGAAAATTCCAGCCCGAATAATCTGGCTCATGACAGCTACTGACCAACGACACATCGGCCCGATGTCAGCCGAAGCGATGACCATCTTCGGTGAAGCTGTAGCCATTGGCGCGAATCGCCTCATCGATCTGCTGGTCCGCCGTGATGAAATCATATTCGGCTTCCAACTGGCGGTAGAGCCAACGGGCAAGATCGCGAAGCGCGTCGATCACGATCTCCTCGTCCGCGTCGCTCATATCCTGGCCCGTCGCGCTTTCCCGGCGGACCGCGATCTGCATGCTATATTCATCGCAGTATCGACCGGCATGACGGATCTCCGCCCTGAGCTGGTAGAAATTGCGGCGTTGAACGTCGAGGAGTCGGTTGGCGATGGCATGGAGGTCAGCGTCCTGCGGCGCATAAGCTCGCAGGCGCCCGACGCTGTCGCGCGCAAAGCGATAGCCGCCTTCATAGCAGGCGCCATCGCCCTGGCTCGAAAAGCCCGAAAAATAGATTTTCGGCGCAGCGCGAGATCCACCGCCCATTAGACGAACCGACTTGGTCGATAGCGATATCCCGAGGATGGCGCAGACAGACACGAAATCCGCGAAGCGGAACTCATACCAATCCTCATCGATGGCATCGCGCCGAAACCAGTCACGCGCCCGCTCGCGGGCCGAGGCGTCCAGTTCGTCGAGCTGGTAGACCGTGGTTTCAATAATCCGGGACATGGCCGGTCCTCGATCCTGATAGGAGTGGTGATTTCGCGATCTTCATGTGGCGGCAAACGCCCACCTAGTTTCGCTCTGGCCTGGGAGGACGATCAGCGACGAAGACGCGCCGATCCGCCCTTCAACACGAGCTTTGGATGAAAATTGGCCCGCTCAGTGCAGAGCCAGGGTCAATTCATTCTCGCGGACGGTCAAAGACAGGCCCCGCCCTTTGGGAATGAGCCATTGCACATTCTCGTGAACCGCTTCGCGCAGCCGCGCCAAAAGGGCTTCGTCCTCCCCAAGCAGCAACTGATTGGCGAGATGGCGGGCCTGTTGTTCAAATTCATGCGCCTGGGTTTCCCAACTATCGCAGTCGCCATCGTCGGCAGCGCAGAACAGGCTGGCGAATATAAGGGAAGCGAGCGCACCGGGCTGCACATCGGCATGCCGACCGAAAAGGATGATGGCTTCCTCAACGGAGTAGGTCATGCTGTTGCATGCCAGCATATCGGCCGGAAGCTCATAAACCTCAGCGCTGGGGGCAACGTCGCCGTTCGGAAGAATGGCAAGTTCGGCGACCAGCGAATCCACCGCGCCCGATTCGAGCTCTGGAGGCAATTCGCTGTCGGCTTTGTAGCAATAGCTGGCATCACCGCGCTGAAATCTGAAAGCGCAGCCGACGACTCGAGGTAGCGCATCATACCAGCTATAGCCCTCAAAGGCAGGCTCAGCACGGACCGGGCGCCCGCCGACCGGCCAGACAGTCCGAAGGGCGCACGCAAGTGCCTGCTCGATATCCGGCTCCTGATCCGGCATCAACATCCGGGGACCGCTCCTGATAGCTGCGCCGACGGTGACACCTGCATTGTCGGCGGTCGAAGGCACCCAGGCGTTGAGGATCTGGTCTGCTTCCGGCAAAATCACACCGAGTTCAGCGGCGCGGAGCCAGGCCTTGTAGGCAAGCCGGTGAGACGGCGCCCGCGCAATGGCCCGGAAAATGGCGGCTTCAACCGCTACCCGTAAGCGGGTCAGCGCATCATTTTCGACCATCTCCTTGCGGGCGGGGAGAACGAGTTGGAGTGCCGGCGCATCGACGATATCGACGCGAACCCGCCAGTTGAGGAGGCGCCCCGTCTCGCTGACAAATGGGAGCGGGCACCCTACAGTCACGCCATGAAAATTGATCCGTGGCGCTGCTAGATCGTCATTTGTCCCGCCATGATAGACGCCGATGCGGCACCCCTCCCATGTGTCGACATAAGCCGCCTCGGCAAGGAAGTCAGCGCGCGCCAGTTCGACATCCCCAAAATAGACCGGAAGCGGAAAATATTGGGCGGCCTTATGCAGCGCCATTGGAAGCTGGGTTTCCCAGGCCGGAGGCAAGAGGATCTCGATCTCGGTGCCAGCGGAGATGGCGGCAGGCCCGATCGCCAGCGGCTTGGCGCCTTGCCAGCCATCGACCGGAATATGCACTTCCCAACCCTGTTGGGACAGGGTGGAGGATGACCGGACCCGCACATCGTGACCCGCTAGGCTGAAGACCCCCATCCCCGCTGGGTCTTCCCTGCTGACGATCCCGTCATGCCAGTCTGAATCTCCAAGGGTGAGCAGCGTGGCTGGATCATCGATCCCGCAGCCATCATCGAGGATAGACAATATGGCGCCGTCCGGAGACTTTCGAAGCGCGACATGGATGGCGCTCGCGCCCGCACGGCGAGCGTTCTGGAAAAGCTCATGAAGGACGTCGCTGATCGTCCCGTTGAAAAGGCGGGAGACCTTGTTGATCAGCGCCTGGCCGACGGCGGGGCGAATGGAGGACGGAAAGGTCATGATGCTGGCTCCTGTGCGGGTGGGGCCAATTCCCCCGCCGCACAAAATTCATTCCTCTCCCCTGGTCTTCAGGGTCGGTGTGAACGGGTCCGACCAGTCGACAGTGTCTATGATCCAAGCCGGCACGAAATCCCAATCGAAGCAGAGCGGATAGTTGTCGGCTTGCTGTTTCCATGCCGCTTCCACGGCATCGGTCCACCCCACGACGACGAGGCGCACTGCCGCAGTCCCCAGCGCCTCGAAAGCTGCCCTGATCTCAAGGACGACGGCGATATCCTCGCGCGCCGTGATTGGGTTGTCACGGAGGTTAAGGACAGCTTCCCAGAGGCATGCGGCTGTCTCCAGGCTTGTTTTGTTATATTGCTCCATGGCGAATCTCCCGGTTGTCAGGCAGCACGACGGTCACAGCCTTGGAAGAGGCCGAGATCACCGGCCATCAGGGTGTCGATATTGGGCGCAAGATGGTCGAAGCTGGCGTTGAGGTCGCGGATCGTGACACGATAGCTTGCGTCTTCGACCACATGGTTCAGAAGGAAAGACAAAGGTGGCAAGTGCGATGTCATCTCAGGATAGATGGCGCGAATGATCAGCGCCTCGATCCGCTTCGCGACAAAGCTAAGCCGCGCCGCGCCGCCACAAGCTATGGCAAGGTGGCGATCGAACCAGGCATCCGGCGCCATTACATCCGACAGCCGGGTCGAGGCTATGCGCCGTTCGCCAACCGCCGCCTGGATGATCACGCAGCGCCCGCGCCGCTTGGCGTCAACGTCGCAGAGCGGGACGAGCGCACGATAGAGATATGTGGAAAGCGGGCCAGCGAGGCGGACTCTGGACACGATGACGTCCATGGCAAAATCCTTTGGCGAGAGGCAAGTGAATGATCCGGGAAGAGGACCGCCCGCAGGGCTGACCCACGGCGCAACCAACGGCATCTCCCTCCCCTTCGAAGTAGGGAGATCAAATGGATGGCGGGGATTAGAGGGAGAGTAGCTCGGCGAAGCGCGCGCGAACCGAAGCCGCGTCGGGGAAGTGGTTCGCAAGGCCATGGCGCGCAAGTAGCGGCGCCCGGCACCGCGCGATGATGGCGGCCTCGGCCAAACTCGGGAGGCGCGGCGGTCGCCCCTTCACGAAGCGCAGCGCGCCTGGCATCTCAGCTTCAAGCGATCGGCGTTCTTTCGCTCCCGCTTTCGCCCGTTCGATATCGAGACGCAGGTGAGCAGGGAGGCATTCTGGCGCTATGTCGGCCAGCCAGCGACCCGGTTGGAAGGAGAAGGTGGATTTTGCCTCCATGCTCGCAAGATGCCGGTAGAGATCGAGATTGTCTGGCGAACCCACGGCGGCACCAAGGTCTTGACGGGAAGCCAGCACGCAAAAGGCGCAGGAGAGCCGCGTCGAGCCATAACGGACATAGGCCTCGTGCAATGGCAGGCCATGGCGCGCATGCGCGTCGAAGACGTCCGCCTGCGTCCAGTCAACCGCGGGATGCCAGTTAATCATCTGGGTGCCAGCGCTATTGTCCGGCTTTGCGAATCGATAATCCGACCTGGAGATGGGCGTTGCGCGCCGGCTGGCGCTCTCCTCCCGCCGAAGCCCAATCACAGAAACGATCGCCTCTCCACGATAGCGCCGAGCAAGCTCGGGCCCGATGACCTGCGCCTTGAGTTCCGATGTGCAAAAGCGGAGCGCGGCCGAAGACCAGGGACCGATGAGATTGTAGGTCTCCAGGGCCTCGTAGCGGCGTTTGCCCGCGAGAAACCGCTGCTCCCAACGGGCTACCATGTCGCCGCCTGCGCGGCGGACGGTAATGAGTGGGAGACGCAACTGCGCCGCGACACGTTCGACCATCTCCGGCGTCGATCGCCATTCGGCCCGGCCCAGGTCGGCATGGATGGCGATGCGGCGGCGTGGCGGGTGTCCCACGGCATCGAGCAGTTCGATCGCGCCTTGGGAGGCTGCCGCAGAGTCCTTGCCGCCCGACAGATTGAACGCGAATATTGCGCCATTGCCGATCGCCGCCATGATCGCGGCGTCAATCGCAACATTGAGGCCAGCCCCCGGCGTAAAGGGCGTCAAGGCGAGTGGCGCTGCCATGCTGCACCTCCCTGTTCGATCGCTGTTGGCTGGGCTAGGATCGCAGAGCGCTCAGCGTCGCAAGCGTTGGCAGCCGACTGATTGTCGTAGATTGGCCGCGCGGTCGGCTCCCATTCGCCAAGCGCCCAGATGCGACCATTAAAGCTTATCCGTGCCACCGGCATGTCGAACACATGGATTATGGCTTCGGGAAAGGCGCTGGATCCAAGCCCGAGCTTGTCGCGCCTCTCGCAATGGAGCCGCGATGCTTCGGCCCAGTTACTCGCCCATAGGGCGGGATGCCCCTTCTGGACGATATGGAGCGGTAGCTTGGCGGAACAGCGCTCTGCGGGGGCGAGAAGCGTCCGCGCAATATGCCTGGCGTAGACGGCGACCGTTGCCCAATAGGCAGCGAGGAAAGCCTTCCGCTTGGTCCAGCTCGCCTGGGCGCGCGCCTGCGCCTCACGCGACAAATCCAGAAGCAGCAAGAAGAGCAGTCGCCGTAATTCCAGCGGCATCGCTGATAGCAGCCGCGCCGACGGCAGCGCGAGCACGGGGTTGCGAACCTCGGCCCGGTTCGATCGTGATGTCATGGGAGATTTCCCGATAATGTGTTGAAGGGTGGGAGCACAGCGCTTCCGTTTCCGATGGGGCCCGGTTATCCGGGCCGCGAGTGGATTTCGAAGCGCTGTGCCCCCGTCGCTGGTTCGAGTAGTCAAAGCTGAGAGGCGCAACTCTGGCAGGCGGCGGAGCGACGGTTCACCAGTCGAATATCTCCAGATCGGGGACGGCATCGCCGTCGCGATCCAGAAGTATCCACTGACAACCGTGGCGCCGGCCAAATTCGATGGCGGCCCGTAGCTCAGCAGGGATCAGCGCGACTGCTTCGTCAGCGATAGCTTCGGTGAGGACGAACCAGCCATAGCTCGTATCAGCAACGCCGACCGGCTGCTCCTCTGGCGGCAACGGAGCCCAGGCATTGAGCATGTCAGCGCAAGCTCGACTGACATGGCTGTTGCTTACGACCAGATATTGATGGACCTCGACCGAAGGCAACCAATCAGCCTTTGCTCCATCGACCGTAAGCCGATCAGTCTGAAGAAATTCATCGCCATGGCTCTCAAAATAGACCTGCGACACATCCTCGTCCGACAGGGACCCAGCGTCTCTGGCATCTTGGATTTCCGACCACCATGTTCGGCAATATCCCGCGACCTGGCTCATCAGCACCTCGCGGGAAAATGTTGCGTAGATATTGCTACCTTGCCGGTGCTCGATCACCGCAAGGTGGACATCCATCGGCCAGGGGACGGGGCTGCGCTCAAGACAGGCTTGGGCCGCAGCAAGTTCCGCGACCAAAGTCTGATTCATCTCGCCGGTATCGGCCAAGGCGATCCGGGCGCTGGCCAGCAGCCGGACGAAGTCCTCTTTGGTGGTTGGCCTCATCTTGGCCTCCAGGATCGTGGGGGAAAGAAAAGCCGATGCGCAGCAGCTTCAGGGGCGCGTAGAAGCCTGCCGAAGTTGCCGCTGCATCGGCGATCGACGGTCACAGGGGACGGGCAGCTCCCGGGCGGCCAAATGGGCTCAGCCTTCGAAGATCCGCCGCGTCAGGTCGGGAATGCGTGCATTGTCGTAAACGCTGTTCAGCGACATTTCGAGAGCGTCGCGCTGGGCGCGATACCAGTCGGTCGCCTCGATCGTGTAGGTTTCGGTGGCATAGGGCTCGCCGCCGCTGGAGAATTCGACGTCGACGGTGAAGGTCTGGCGTTCGACCTGAGAGAGTGCGGTCATGATGATGTCCTTTCATTACGAAAAGGGCGGCCCCGAACTGATCGGAGCCGCCGGCTGCGGGTGGAAAAGTGATGCGTGAAGAGAGGCGCTCAGTGCACTTTGGCGAGAAGCTTGCGAGCTTTGCTCTCGATTTCGAGCCGTGTGTCCTGATTGGACTTGGCGCGGGCGTGAGCGGTGATCCCCTGCACGAAATCAAAAAGGCTGGCGGGCGGATGCCCTTCCTCGACCAGAACGGACTGGATGATCTTGGCCGTGTCGGCTTTCGAGAAACCGTTCTTCCGCAGGAACGTGTCGCGGTCCTCGTCCGTGCGTGCCACGATCCGGCTGCGGGCGGTCTTGATGCCCTCGATGAAGCTCATGGCTGACGAATCCGCGAAATTTTCCAGCGCCGGCGCGGCCTCATGGGCAAAGCGGTTAGCGGCGAATTTGGAGTGCCGAATCGAGATTTCCTCGAAATTTTCGACCCCCCAGAGGTTCCGGTTCATGCACACGGCCCGAAGGTAAAAGGTTGCTATTCCCAATGTTTTGGAGCCGACCTCTGAGTTCCAACAATAAAAGCCGCGAAAGAAGAGATCAGGTTCACCATTGGGCAGTTTGCCCGCTTCGATCGGGTGTGTGTCGTCGACGAGGAACAGGAAGACGTCGCGATCGGAGGCATAAAGCGTGGTAGTCTCGCGGGTCACGTCTACATAGGGATTGTAGCGCATTGATGCCCAATCGAGGACACCAGGCACCTTCCAGCGCGTGTCCGAGACGCCGTTGCCGGCAATCTTCATCACCGCTGCTACCAGCTCATGGTCCCAGATTCGGCCATAATCGGGGCCGGTGACCGCGCGCAGCTCGGCCCGCCCTTCGTTGGTCTTGAGCAGTTTGACCTGTTCCCCTCGGTGCCTCAGCAACCCGTGCTGGAGATTGATACCGGTCAGTGCCGCCGGCAGGGTCCGCAGATAGGACGCCGGTGCCCCGACCAGACTCGAAAGCTGACCGAAGGACCAATTGGTCGGCGCGATCGGTGCGTCCTCGTCGGGCAGAATCAGGCTGAGCCGCTCGGGGCTTTCGGAACGCGCCTCGACGCGCACCGCTCGACTTTCGACGATGCGGGTCTGGGCGCGGTCAGCGCGGCGGCGGACGCTGGCGTAAAGATCGTCGAGCGACAAAAACTTCTCGTCATCGGGCCGTGAGAACCATTCGGACGAGACCCGTCCGACATTGTGACCGCGGGAAATGTCGACGCGATAGGCGCCGGAAACCTTGGGCGCCTCGATGGGCTGGGGGAGCGTGGCCATGAGGAATTCTCCTTGATGGAACGGTCCGATCCATCCTGGACCGGCCAATCCATCCCCTCCCCCTTTCCTCCACTGCCAAGCGGAAGGGCGTCAGAGCGCGGGTGGTGGGGCGCGTCGCTCCATCCCCATTTATGACGGGGTCCTCTTCCTTCGTCGGCGAGGTGATCAACCGGGCAGCCTCGGCAGCAACGAGTCGGCTTTAGTCAGCCATTGAGCATCGCCCGGAACCTGATCGGCTCGTTTGACGGCGACGAAGTCAATCTCAAAATCATCAAGCCTGCCGATCGCAATGGCGGCATGAAATATGTCCTTGGCAGTCTCGACAATTGGGTCGCCATCCCCATCTTTTCTTCCGTAATCGACATCCTCAGGCGCGAACATGACGGCATAATTTTCCGCCACGGCGCGATCGTCGGGTTCCAGATCAACGACCGAAACAGTCGGACAGACAGTCACGATGCAGTAAAGCGTCATGGTGGATCTCCTTTCGGAATTGGAAATATGTCGGTTGCCGGCCGCCAAAGGCATTGCTCACTGGAAATGGTGTGCGGTGGAGACCGGGAGGCAGCAGCACAATAGCTCAGCCCTGCTCGCGGGCCCGCTCTCCCTCGACGATCAATGCCGGTACGGGGCAATCCGCAGCTTCGAAATAAGCCATCACGGCGTCGAACGAGCCCAACTGCTCTATCGTGGTGCGCGGTAGCACGATCTGATCTTCTTCATCCGCCGCATAGACGAGTGGATCGCCCTGCCCTGCAAATACCAGACGTTGAGCGCCAAATTGGCCAGGATATCCGCCGGACCATCTGGCAAAGCTCAGGCGCTTTTCAACGCACCAGCCCTCCAGCGCCTCGAACCGGCCTAGGGCGACCTCATGCGCAAAGAGACGGAGAGGCTCACCAATCGTACGATGCTGCGACGAAAATGGGTCGCCGTCCCAATCGGTCGAAAGGTCTTCGCTCGCGATAATGGTGCAAAGCGCAGCATAATCGGCCGCACTCAACGTACCGCCCAATGTGATGGACGCAGACACACGATCAGCCATGATCTTCTCCCCGCAGACAATATATGAACATGGGCGCCGGTCACATGCCCAAGTGAAAAAGCTTGGGCTCAGGCCGCTTTCTGCTGATGCCACTCATATAGGAGATGGGCATTAGGGTCCTGTTCCGAACCCATCGAGATCCGCACGAGGCGTCCGTCGCAGGCAAAGGCGGACGCGCGCAGGAAGCTCAAATAGGACTTTCCTTCAAGAATGAGATCGCCGGAGCGGACCTTGGTGACCGTCCGGGTCGTTCCCAGAGCGCGGTGGCCCGTGGGCGCGTAGACCAGTTTGAGGGAGTCGCCAGCCTTGAGCCATTTCTTGAAGGCGGCAAGCGGAATAATCGGCTCGACCGGGTTCTTGCGCCCGCGGCGCTCGCCGAGTGCCGACCAATAGGCCTGCCCAATCCTTGCCTCACAGAAGAACGCGCAGCTGTGAAAATCCTGGTAGATGTTCGACCGGGTGAAGCCGAAGCGCTCCATCTGGTCGCGGACGGCTTCAAGAATCCCATTTTGCGCTTCGCGCGAGGTAAGTTCGGTTGGAGCGTCGAGGATTTCTGCCGTTATTTTGCGGCCGCCGGCAAATCTTTCTGTCGTAATAGCGAATTTCATTTCCGGGAATTGCACGGCAAGATGTCGCGCGATCCGCCCTGATATGGCGGTCAGCTCTTCTCCCGATTGATGAAGGTCGCCTTGATAATGGAAATTGCCCCGCTCATCGAATGGGGTCTGGCTGTACAGGCGCAAGGGCGCGCCCGGCGTCATGGCGTCGGTCATGGGCTTGCCTCTTGTAGGAAATTGAAGCGGCTATTGCCGCAGGGCTGGCGTTAGCTGGCGGGCCTCGCAGGAACTGAGCGAGACGAGGGCATCAGCCAATGTCGTCAATCTGGATGCGGGACGTAATCCAGTCGAGATATCCCAGCCGCGTGTCGCCGTTCGAGACCTCGCAGACCCAGTCCGAAACCGGATGGCCAAGATGTTCAATCCATGGGTCTGGACGATCATCGACAACTGAGCCCGAGCGCCCGAGCGCTTCGCTCAGCTGATTGGCCGTGGTTCGAAACTCGGTCCGGTCGGAGAAGATAGCGCAGTAGCCGCCGCCGAAATTGCCGATGCGGGGCCTGGAGCAGCTATAGCTCCATTCGAACCCGATCGGCGCTCCCAGCAATGTCTGTTTGCAGCAATGCGAGATGAGACTGGCGATCGGCCCTGGCTGGAAATCGCTGAGGCTGAATATCGTGACTGCACAGCGCGAAGCATCACCAATCGCGCCTTCGACGACCATATCGGCGCCGAAGTCCGGGAAGTCGGCATCGTCGAAGATGGTGATGAAGCCGCTGAAGCGATCCTCATCATTTGTGGGCGGGTAAGCCGCGAGAAATTCGTGGCTCGGTTCGCCCGGTTCAAATTCGCTCAGCAGGTCGGAGGCATGTTGCCAACTCTCTTCGATGAGCGCCGCTTCCGCGATGGTGCAGGTGAAGGCAAAGGAGCCCTGTATAAAGCATTCGGCCATGGCTTATCTTTCTTGGGAAATGACACGCGACCCAGTTGCCGCGCCACCACCGGTTTCCCTCCTCCCCTCCATCAGGACGGGAGGAGGGACGTATGGCGCGGTCAGGCGAGCGGACGTCTCATGCCCGCAAGTCGATCAGCGCCTCGAGGATATCCCGCGCGCGGTTCGAGGGCAGGAACAGGCGCGTGCGATATTGAATCACTTCGGAAAAGGCCCCGGCAGCCTTCAATTGATCCCGATCCTCGATCCGGAAGTTGCGGATTTCTAGCCGGCGAGTCCCATTGACGAAGACCGAAATGAGCCTTGTCTCACCCCAGCCAGGGACCGCAATTCCGTCACCGCTGCGTGCGCCCTCCAAAATCTCGACAGGCGAGAGGACGACAGTTGAGCCGAGACCGAATTCACGTTCCAGTTTCTCGATCGCTGCCGGGCGTATGATCCTACCGAGGATCGAAGCGCCGTCGCCACCGTCGATCCGCCAGACGCGGACATCATCTTCTGGCAGCTTGTTCCAGACCGGCAGCAGCAAGCCTGTCGCGACATGGATGGTTTCGACCGACAGTTGGCTTTCTGTTTCGGCGACCTCCCGTTCCCACAGGGTCTGAAAATTGTCGCGTTCAATGTCGATCCAATGGCTATCGGCAAGCGAGTCTATCGTTACGCGCGCGGAACCTCCCGGCCGGACCAAATAGCACATCGGGATCAGCCGTCCCTCTTCATCCATGCTCGACCAGGCTGGAATGCGAAGCGCCACGCGCTCGGATCGACCGTTGCGAAGATAGGCGAGATTTTCGATGCCCCTAGTTTCGATCTGCAACTGCGCCCAGGATGTCACGCGAGGGCGCCGATGCAGTTCAAGCCGGAGAAGGCGGGTTTCCGCCCCGGTGATCGGGTCGGCCCGCAATAGTTGATCGGACAGTCGCTCCACACGCTCGGCCCTGATCGTCTCGATGCCAAGATCGAGGGTGCCGGCGGCCCGCGCCGCTTCGACCCGGTTCTCCACCAGCCCCATAAATTCGTCGAAAATGGCGTTTTGCGTACCGATCCTGAGCGCCAGGATACGATTGAGCCACCGATGGATCGGCGGCAATCTCTCACTGAGTTCACCGCTTTCGGTCGCTAGCTCAAGGCCGGTCATCTCCTCGAAGGCAGCAAGAGAAACGCTGCCGAGCTTCCCCGCATGCAGCAAATGAAACCACTGGTTGAGCGCCTCGCGCGCATGGTCCGACTCCAGATTATCGGCAGGGTCGAAAAGATTCTGCCCGCCCGTCTGCCGCTGACCGCGCGTCAAGGCGCCGAGCGCTTCCAAACCGCGAATGATCGTGCTCAGAAACCTGCGCTCGCCACGGCAATCCGTGGTCAGCGGCCGGTAGATGGGTGATGTCGCCTGGTTCGTCCGGTTGCTCCGCCCGAAGCCTTGCACCGCGCTCAGAAGACGAAAGCCGAGCTCCACCAGGAAATGCACGCGGCGAAGATGCGCACTTGGGCTATTGCGGTCACTGTGCATCGATCGGCCGGTGCTTCCGGCCAGCGAGAAGGCGCAAATGGGCTTGGCCGCATCCATGAACGCCTTGGTTTCGACCACATTGGCTTTGGGGCTGCGGCGATCAAGCTTCTGCTGCCCGTCGGGTCCCGGGATGATGCGGCGTGACCGCCCGGTGATTTCCGCAAGCCGATCAGCGCCGAAATGCCAGATCAGAGCATCCAGCGCGGTGGGGATCGCGGGAAGCGAGCAAAGCTGCTCGATCAGCGCGTCCCGCGCAAAGAGCGCGGCCTGACAATGGACGGCGTTGCCGGCAGCGTCGAACATCGGCTCGGATCGAACCGCGCCATCGCTCGCCTTGAAGGTCCGCATCTGCCGCGTCGGGAAGGCATTTTTGAGATAGTCGATGACGGTTTCCCGGGCGAGACCTCCAGATCCAGCGCCGCCCGCTCCTCAGGCGAGAGTTCGGACAGCCGTCGGTCCAGTATCGCTTCCCCGGTGCTGGCAAGTTGGACCAATATGGCATGGCCAGACGCGATTTCGCGTTCGATCTCGTCGATCAGGGTTGGCATCTTCATCGCCACCAAAAGGGCGGAAAAAAAACGCTGTTTGGCCGATTCGAAAGCGCTGAGCGCCGAGCCGCGCGCACGAGCGTTCTGAACCTTGCCCGACATCTTGTCGATGATGCCGGACTCGCTCAAAATATCTTTCAACTGGCGATGGATGATCGCCCAGGCGTCGGCATAGGCGTCATAGATGGCGATCTGCTCCTGGGTCAGTCTATGTTCGAGCGGTTCATATTCGACGCCGGCAAAGCTCAGCGCTCTGGCCGTGTAGAGGCCCATGGCCTTAAGGTCGCGACAGATTACCTCCATTGCCGCGATACCGCCTTCTTCCATGGCTGCCATGAAGGCATCGCGGCTGGAAAAGGCCGTGCCAGGTCCCCAAAGGCCGAGCCGCATGGCGTAGCTCAGATGTTCAGGCTTCGCCGCGCCCGTCGCCGACATGTAGATGACCCGCGCGCGCGGCAGCGCATTTTGTAGACGGACTCCGGCGAGACCTTGTTCTGATCCCTGCGCCTTGCCGAATTCTGTCTCGGTTCCGCCGGCATGGGCCATGGCGTGGGACTCGTCGAACAGGATGATCCCCTCAAATTCCGTACCGGTCCAGGCGAGAAGCTGCTGGAGGCGTGAGGCGCTGTCATGCCGCGCCGAGCGCAGGGCCGCATAGGTCAGGAATATGATCCCGCTTTCCATCGCGATCGGGGCGCCAAGCGGAAAGGCGCTGATCGGCTGGATGTCGATCGAAAGACCGCCGAGAGCCGACCAATCGCGACGGGCGTCCTCGATCAGATCGGACATCGAAATCCAGATGGCCCTGCGGTGTCCCCGGTTCCATTGATCGAGAATGCAGGCGGCCGCTTCCCGTCCCTTGCCGACGCCCGTGCCGTCCGCAATGAAATAACCCGTACGATAGGCCTGCCCGGCAGGATCATCGACCAGCCGGTCGCCGGCAGGGTTGGGCGAAAAGAGTCCGGGGAGGTTTCTTGAATGGGCCTCACCGGCATGGATGATGGATTCAAGCTGGGCCTCTGATAGGCCCTCAAGCGCGCGGGCCTGCAACAGCGGCTGATAGCTCGGCGCCGGCGGGACCACCGAGGCCATGGCAACGGACTCGACCAGGGCGTCTGGATGCGGTTTCGCGCCCTCGATCGATATGCGCGCTAATCGCCAACCGGAATAAATGCCGACCGGCTCACCAGGGGCAAGCGGCTCTTCCCTGACGCAATAGCGGACAGGCGCGATTTCCGAGCCGCTCGCGGCGATCCGATCCGGCGCAGCCAGCTCACGCCGCCCTAACCCGCCGAAGAGAGACGCCGGAGAAGCTGCAACTTGGAGGCGGCGCCGCAAGGGCACGAGTGCAGAGGTAGGCGGTGGAAGGTCTGGTGGCGTGAACCGTGGTGGCGCGTTCCGCAGGATGGCTGCGGCCGCTTCCATATTGTCCGCAACGTGACGCTCGGTCGTGCCACTCCATCCCTTGTCGAAAATGAGCAACCGGACGGCGATGCTGGTGCCGTGCTTGGCGTAGGGGTTCCCCTGGATCGTGATTTCCAAGCGGGGCAGAGAGATCTCGCACACCGCCGCATAGCCGCCAGCGCCGCTCCCGTCGGCCGCAAAGCTCGGTGACATGATGGCGACACAGCGCCCGCCGGGGACAAGCCGCAGGAGCGCGGACCGTAAATGACGCGCGCCAGCAAAGCGATCCTGACCACGACCTTCGCTTCGGCTGAAGGGCGGGTTGATGAGAATGATGGTCGGGCGGACATCGATGCTCAGATGGTCGTGAATATATTCGGCATCGTGGCTCGAAACCGGCTGCCCAAGGAGCTTGCCCAAGAGAAGAGCCCGGCCAGGGTCGCGCTCGTTCAACGACATGCTGGCTCCAGCGCGAAGGGCATGTACGGCCAGCATGCCGGTGCCGGCCGATGGTTCCAGCACATGATCCTCGGGCGTGATTCGCGCTGCCGTCGCGGCGAACCACGCAAGCGAGATCGGCGTGCTGAACTGCTGCATCTCTACCTGATGCTCGCTACGATAGGTTTGGGTCGGCAGACTGTTTTCAAAGCGCGCAAGGCAAGAGAAGGCCGCGTCACCCCCAAGGTCGAGAAACGCCGGCATATCGGGCGAGCGCAGCAGCAGAACCTGGGCAGCTTCCAGCGCATCATAAGCGTCGCGCATCGACCAGGAGTCGGTAGCGTCGGAGGCATGGAACGCTTCCTCCATCAGCCGCTTGAGGTCCTGCCGCCGCACGTGATGGCCGCGCCGCAACATATTGGCAAGGCGGGTGGCGACGCTGTGAAGACGGTCAATCTTTAAGCTTTCCGGCTCGTCCGGTTGAACGAGCGCGAGGAGTGGAAGGGACATGGCGAAACTCCAGATTTCGTTGAGGGCCATGGCGGCCCGCCGCTTTGCCTCCCCCTTCCCTCCCGAGCAGCGATGCCGCGAGGAAAGGTGGGCCGCAGCACATGACCGCGACCTCGGAGGCAGGGAGACGAGATCAGGCGGCTTTGGCTAGCGTATCCAAGGCAGCGTCGGTCTCGGCATCATTGGGCGCTGGCTCTGCCTCTTGGGTCACCAGCGGACCAAAGCGCATGACATCGGGGATCCAGGCGATGGCCGCCTCACGGATTTCCGCTTCGATCGGAATGCTGCCCGCGAAGATCTTCTCGGCCGACGTCGAAAGATCATGCTTCTTCGAAGCCCCATAACGGCTCGACAATTCCTTGCCGCCCACAGATTCGAGATGCGCAAGGATGGTGCCCTTGGCCAACCGGTCGAAATAGTTGGTCGCGGTCGGGCGCCACCACGCAGCAACATCGATGCCGAGCTTCTGTCCCAGATGGTCGATGAAGGCAGAACCATTCTTGCCCGCGACCACCGCATGGAGCGTGCGGGCGATGACCCAGGCCAGCCAGGCCGCGCGGACGTCATCGGGAAGGCAGCAGAAGGCATCATAGCGTTCAGATGCCTCGCCGGCTTCCATCCAGCTGCGGTCGAGGGAGGCTTCGATCTTGGCCCATTCCTCGGCCGCAGGCGTCTCGCTCTTATAGCCAGTGAGGGGCGACCAGGGCTTGTCCGCCTTGAGTTCGGTCGCGAGTTGATCGAAGCCATAATGGCGCGTCGCCTTATCGACCATCCAGAAGACGCCGAGATCGAGGGCGAAGCTTGGGTCGCTGGCGATATGGACCCGAACCAGTTCGCTCTTCATTTCGGCCAGTTCCTGGGAGAGCCTCTGGCTGTAGACCGGGCGCCCGGCGCCGCTTTCGACATCACCGTTTGGCTCGAGCGCCTCACTCTGTTCGGATTCGTCGTCCTGGTCCTCCAGCTCATTTTCCTCGACCGGCGCGAGATATAGCTGCTGGTGGAGGCGAGGCTGGCCGTCATGGCCGATGATCATGTAGGCAAGTGCGCCTGCCTTCTGTTCATCCGACAGGATCGGCGTCGGGTTCGCAATGGCGCTGGCTTCGGCTTCCAGCAGTTCGGCCCGGTTCGCCTGCTCCGCCTGTTCCTCCTCATCGCCGTCCTCATAGGCCGCGTTGATGGCGTCGAGTTCTTCTTCGATCGCCTCAAGCCGGCTTTCCTGCTCGGGGGTGAGCGGCGCGGTCTCGCCCTTGAGCGGCTGAAGATCCCAAGTGTCATTATAGCTGACATGGGTCGTGGGAACGACGCGGATTTCAGCAAAGCCTTCCTGGCTTCGCATGGCTTCAGCCGCGGCCGCCAGTCTTTCGGCGGCGAGCCGGTTCAGCAGGCTCCCATCGATCCAGCGCTCGGTCGTCGCGTCGGTGAAGAGGTCGAGATCCACACGCCCACCCGCTTCGATATAGGCCGCGCGCCCGACTAGAAGCGCCTTGGGATCGCTGCCGAGATAAGTGTCCTCGGCGAGCTGCCGACGGATTTCACTGACGTTCGAGCGATAATAGCCGTCCTTGAGCAGTGCGAAGACCTCGCCTTGCCGCGTCCGATCGCAATTGCTGGTATAGGCGATAGCGACGTCGAGCGTAATTTCGGCGCTGCGCAGCGCATCGAACACAGGCTCGGCAAGGTCGGCGAGGCGCAGCCGGCTGCGCACGAAGCGTTCGGTGAGACCGAAGCGCTTGGCGACATCCTCGGGCGTCTTGCCTTCACTTTCGATGATGTCCTGGAAAGCGCGGCAGGTGTCCGCGGGGTTCATCGTCAGCGTGAAGAAATTTTCTTCGAGGCTGGTTTCGATGGCGTCATTGGCATTGGGAAGGACGAGGACAGCGACCTGATAGTCCGCATCCAATATGCCCTTCTCGATGAGACGATGAACCGCATCGAGCCGGCGGCCTCCCGCGATGATCCGGTAATGGCCCTTCTTGCGGGAGACGGGCACACCGATCAGGTTTTTGCGGACGCCCTTGACGGCGATGTTGGCCTCAAGCTGCGCATCGGCGACAGCGTCGCTCACCGTGCGCACATTATAGGGCGACTTTGTGAGGTTCGCCGCGGAAACGAGGATAGGTAGTTGGGTCATGAGACTAGGCTCCTGGCGGGGACGACCTGACCATCAGGCCACTTGCCGCCACCACTCCCCCACTCCCTCCCCTCCAGCCCGCAGGACGTCGTTCCAATCCTTGAAGCCGATCGGCGGAAATTCCATCTCGATATGGCGACCGGACATCGCATAGGCGGCCATCGCTTTTGCGGCCCCGATCTCACCGGCAAGGTCATTGTCTGGGAACAGGAGGAGACGGGAGACGCTATCGGGTATGGCGATCTGATCGAGGCGCTCGGCTCCAAGCGCCGCCCAGACAGGAATGCCGAACAAAATCATTGCCGAAAGTGCCGTTTCGATGCCTTCCGCCAAGCCAAGGACTGTGGTCGCTGGTTCAAGGATCACAGCGCCCCGGTGCGGGCGCCCGAGCATCATTCGCGGGTCGTCCAGATCGCGGGCGCGGTGGGCATCATCGGGGTCGAAGAATGTGCGCTGGATCGCGACAAAGCGGTCAGCTTCATGCAAAGCGGCGATCATCGCAGGGCGAAATTCGAGATCCTCGCCTCCGCGCAGTGCCGTTCGCGGATGGAAGCGCAGCGCACGCGGCAAGATCGCGATGCGCCGGCGGCGCAGATAGATTTCCGCTGGCGTGCCGCTCAACAAGCGTGCCTCGTCCCAGATCTGAAGCGCGCGCTGGCGCCGCCAGAGGTCGGCGCCAAAAGTCGAATTTGCGCTTGTGCCGCTCTCAATATGATCGAGCGCATTTTCGTCGAGCCGCAGAATTTCGCGAATGACGTCGCTTGTGTCACAACCGGCCCAGCATTTATACAGGAGCGCGTTGGTCCCAACCCGGACCGAGAGGCTCGGATTTCTGTCTGCATGCGCTGGGCAGCGGCACATGCCTTTCCCATGCCGCCAATGGCCGCCCAGCTTGCGGACGAGCGCTTCGCCTATCCTTTCAAGATGCGTGCTCATGTCTGCAACTCCTGATGCGTGCCGATGGTCTCGCGTGGCTGGGATCGCCGGTGCAGAGCGCATTCAGCACGATGGACTGGGCGGCGACTGGGCGGAAGTTATGTCAGCGGGGACGCATCTCCATAGCGGATGCCACGGCGAGCCCTGCTCCCTCTCCCCTCCTACCAGCCCCGGAGATTCCGCCAGGCTCACTCTCGCCGAACCGGCGACATGAGTGCTTGGTTTTCCGTCATTTTCGGCTATGACTTGCCCCGTCCGTCAGCAGGCGGACCGAGGCGTCGAAACCTCGTTCCACTAGAGCCGGTCGAAAGCTCCTTCGACCGGGTGGCGGGCGCGTATGTCCAGGCCATCCGGCTAAAGGCGCTCGCGCTCGTTCTAGTGGCGAGTTTCGAACATCCGGTTCTCAGGGGCCGCACGCCTTGATTCTTCATGACCAAGGCGTGCCGCCGGCTGAGAGCCAAGGAAGATTCAAATGCCCGAAAGCGAAACCGTCGCCGAGAGAAGAGCGGTCGCAGTCCAGTTGATGGAACTGGCACTGATCGAACTTGAAGCCATTGAAGACAGCCTTGGCGCAATGCGTCTCCAACATGCTATCGATACCGTTCGCGGAGACAATTCTGGCCGCTGTACGAGAGTTTGAGATCATCCCAAGATTGCACTGACTCTCAGTCTGATACCGTCCACTTTGAGAGATCAAATCTTCGTCGCGCAATCGTCACCCGAGGGGTGTACTGGGGAAGGTTTCGCGCCTTTACTTCATCTTCATTCAGTCCGATGAAGACGGACTTCGGCATGGAGTATGCCGTGTAGATGGAGAGCCCTCCAATGGCCGATACCGAAAAGACCGATCTCGCACAACTGACAGTACAATTGCTCAGCTCCTACCTGTCGAATAACATCGTTCCGCGTGAATACCTCGCGGAACTGATCAAGACAACGCGGGCAGCGCTATCGGATGAAGCGCCCGCTCAACCATTGTCGAAGCCCGAATTTGTTCCGGCAGTGTCGATACGCAAAAGCCTTGCGTCGCCAAACCACATCCTCAGCCTGATCGACGGCAAGCCTTACAAGATGCTGAAGCGTCATCTTGCGCAGCATGGACTCACACCTGCCCAATATCGCGAACGATATGACCTGCCATTCGACTATCCTATGACGGCGAAAGCCTATTCGGATGAACGTCGCGCCACCGCTGCGCGGATTGGATTGGGAGGGCGCAAGCCAGTCACCGCGGCTACACAGATGCCAGGCGCTGCTGAATCTGTTCCGCAGGCCGCTCCAGTAGCCGCGAAAGTGGCGCCAACCCCTGATCCCAATCCATCGTCCGCGACTGACAAAGCGAACGGAATAGCCGCTAAGCCCGTGGTCGGCGCAAAGCGCGGGCGAAAGCCCAAGACGCAGGACGAAGCAACTCCGCCGCAAAAATCCGCCGCAGCGACAACCAAGGGGAAGAAAAGCGGATCGAAAGCCAAAACCGACGCCTTGAAGCCGCCAAGCAAGCCGGCGTCCGAGAAGCCCGATGCTCCGGCAGCCGCAGCAAGCGCAGTTGAAGGCGATACGATATCCGCAAAGGTCAGCGCAGAAGCGCCGACGACGGAGGCCGCCCGCACCACGCGTAAAAAAGCTGCGCCCACGACCGATGCCCCTTCATCGGAAAGTAAGCGCGTGGACCGCAAGCCAAAGGCGGAAAGCGTTCAAGCAGCGGGTAAAAAGGCGGAGCCGATAGCAGCGGCAGCACCGTCTGCGTCGCAAACCACTTCGGCTTCTCCCGCCAAAGTTGCAACGAAAGCATTGCCAAAAGGCAGAGGAAAGACCGCCCCGGAACCAGCTTCCGGCCTGAATGAGACAGCGTCTGCAGGCGATGTGAAACCTGCGAAACAGTCGAGGAAGACCCTCAAAATCAAGACCGACGCTTAAAGGCTATTGAATTGGATCGGGTAGCCTATTGCCCGATCCAATTCCTTGAACGCTTGTTTCAGTCAGGCCGCCGGCGGCTCAGTTCGCTCCATCGACTTGCCGGGCAATGGTGCCAAGCGCCTTGCCAAGAAGGCGCTCGCAATCCGCGACATCGATACCCAATTTGTGCCCGATATCGGCCAAGCTAAGGCCACCCATGCGATGGAGCAGAAAGACGGTCCGTTCCGTCTTCGGAAGTGCTGTGATCGCCGGAGCATAGCAGGCGCTCGCATAGCTTGGCAGCAGAGGCAGTAGCTGGTCCCAGTCGATAAGGCGCCACATGGTAATCCAGACGCCTGCGTCGGATGCCACGACAAGCGGACAGGCTTCGTCCGCGAGCATGTCCGGGTCGGGAGAAGACCGAACGGATGCAGCTGCAGCCGCCATTGCGAGCGGCGTCGATGCGAAACGGTCGAGATAGTCATCGATCCGGCGTGCGATCGCATTGGCCTGTCGTCGCGACTGCGGATGGAAATGGCGTATCGGCATCCAGCGCAGTAACGATCTGACCTCGCGCAGCAGCGGTTCAAGGTGCGGCCCGCGCATGATGTCTGTATTGGTGTTCTCGATCGAACTGTCGTGCCGAGAGCGAGCGTGATGTTTTGAATGGGATGACATTGCGAACTCCTGATCCATGAATTCGCAAACTTCCCTCCCCCTCCTCTCCTGCACTGCCCGCTTCAAATGCTCATCCGGTCAGCAATTCCGTCAAAAATTGCGGCGAGGGAGCTATGGGCCTTATCGGTTAGCCGGATATAGATACGCCTGCCATCGCCGGTATCGCGCTGGCGGTAGAACCACCCCGATTCAATCATTGTCTGGATGCACGCTCGTGCCGTCGTCGCAGGGACGTTGGCGGCGCTGGCGAGGCTGGAGATTGCAATGTCACGGCCACGATGCTCCCAGACATAGAGGTCAAGCAGCATATCCCAGGCCGGGTCGGCGGACAGTTGGAACCCGATATGCATTCCAACAAGTTGGCGATTGGCGATCAAATCCAGGCATATTGTGATATGCCGGGGATTCCCGCGATTGGCCGTGCCCGAGTCCACGGAATCACCCGCAAATTCCGGTGGTTGGGGCGCCGGGACCGGCGGCTGCAACGCTGGTTATATCAGCCCTAAACGCTAGGACGGCTACAGCGCCCGAAAACCCTCTAACTATCGCCGATATGGCGAAAAAATCCCTCATTATTGCCCTGCGCATCTATGTTCACCCCTTCGCAAAACTGTCACAAATATTTCATGAGGTCGCGCTCTCGACCATTCCCCGAAAGGGGGGTGAATGGGTGCAGCTGCCTTGCAAGTGGAGTGGTGTCGGAGGTGCTTACTCAGGCTTAGGCAACAGGGGACTTACCAATGCTCATGTCACCGAAAATGGTCGAATTCATGGACGCCTGCCGCGCAATTTCGGACGAGTCCGGGCTGCGAGACGTATTACGCGATATGACAGGGGAACTCGGCTTCAATCAGTATGCGTTGCTCCATCATGTCGACCTGGCCCATCCGCCGGCCCATTCGATCACATTGATGGGCTATGAGGATGGCTGGATGGAGCGGATCATCAGGAACCGCTATTTTCAGGACGATCCAATCCTGGCCGCAAGCAATCGCCGACTGACCGGCTTTGGCTGGCGCGAGGTGTCCGACATCATTCGCCTGAGCCGTCGGCAGCGGCGGATCCTGCACGAGGCGAGCACCCATGGATTGCGCGACGGATTTACCGTTCCGGTTCAGGTGGCAGGCGAATATAGGGGAACATGCTCCTTCGCCAGTGATCATCCGGTAGAGTTGACCGCAGACATCATTGGCAGCGCGCAACTTGTCGGCACCTTCTGCTTCGAGGCAGCACGCAGGATCACAAATCTGGCCAGCGGCTCACCTTCCAAAATACCTGAACTCACCCAGCGGCAACTGGACTGCCTGGTCCATGTCGGGTCAGGCAAGACCAGCTGGGAGACGAGCGTGATATTGGGCGTGTCGGAAGATACGGTCGATAAGCATATCTCGAGCGCCATGGAGCGCTACGGCGTTGGCAAGAGGACGCTGCTGGTTGTCCGAGCGCTGTTTGATGGACAGCTCAGCTACCGCGACATGTTGCGCTTGCACTAAATTACCCCTGTTCGGGTAATAGCGCGGAATCGCGAAGCTTCGCATCCTGCCTGTCTCACACACAGGAGGAACATGATGCTGTCATTTGAACAGGGTGTATCTGCGCGCGTGCCCGACGCGCTCATGGCCGATATGTATCGGGACCGGAAACGGGTCTTCATCGACTTGCTGGGCTGGGATTTGCCGGCCCTGGACGGCAAGTATGAGATCGACCAGTTTGACGGTCCCGATACCCTCTACCTCATCGTCGGTTTGGCGGATGGCACGCATCTGGGATCGATGCGCCTGCTTCCCACCCACAGGCCCACGATCATCGGCGATTTCTTCGATCATCTGTGCGATGCCGGGGCACCCAGTTCGCAAGCGGTCTGGGAACTCTCCCGGCTGTGCCTCAGCCCCCGCATCCGCGCGGCGGAACGTCGAGGTGTCCGCAATCGCCTGCTGACATCGGCTGTCCAATTCGCGCTCCAGAACGGGATCAGCGCCTTCTGCTGCGTCACCCATGCCTGGTATATGCCCGAGGTCATGGCCTATGGCTGGCAGTGCACGGTTCTGGGACTTCCGCAGATGGACCCGGGCGGCATGGTCGGCGCCCTGGAAATCGCGATCAACGAAGACACGCCCCGCCTCATGGCGCAGGCGGGAACCTGGGACGAGACGCCCGCGCAGACGTCGTTCGACCCGTCCCTCGATCGGGGAGAGGTCCAATGAAACACCGACGCATTGGCCATGCCGCGGGGCCTCATCTCGATGCTCTGAAAAATCAGGGTTTCTGCCTTGTCGAAAACATCATTCCGGCAGCCATGGTGGAAGGCCTCGCTTCCGATCTAGGCGACAGCTTTGCCGCAACTCCGGTGTCGGACGGCCCCTTCTATGGAGCCGACACGGTACGGTTCGGCGGCTTACTGAACCGATCGCCCTTCGCCGCCCTCTTCATCCAGCATCCACTCATTCTGGAGATTGTCGAGAATATCCTGGGGCCATGGTGCGATAACATCCAGCTCAACCTCACCCAGGCGATCGAAATCCGTCCAGGCGCGGAGCAGCAGGTGCCCCACCGCGATCAGGATATGTGGCCGGTCAGCCGGATGCTGCCGAGCGACCATGAGGCAGAATATCTGGTCAACGTGATGTGGCCCTTCACGCCCTACGCGCCTGAAAATGGGTCCACCATGCTATGGCCCGGCAGCCATCGTCGACGGGCCGAAGACCTGATCGATCCCGACGAGGCGGTGTCGCTGGAGATCGATCCAGGGTCTGCGCTCCTCTTCCTGGGATCGACGCTGCATTGCGGTGGCGCGAACGGGACCATGGCGGCGCGCCGCGGAATGATCGTCAGCTATTCGCTCGGTTGGCTCAAGCCTTACGAGATCCAGTCGCTCGTTTACCCGCCCGAGAAGGCGAGGCATTTCTCGCCGGATCTGGCGCGCTTGGTCGGCTATCAGGTCCATCGGCCCAATCTCGGCAATGTCGAAGGGCGATGTCCGTCAGAGTTGCTGGGCGAGCGCCAACATAGCGGCGCTGTCGATGCGTTGGGCGACGAGCAGATAGCCCTGATCGAAGCTTTCCGGAGCCAGGCGCGATCGTGAAACAAGGACGCGCCCGCCAGCAATACTCGCATTTCCCTATCGACTGGCTGGCGCGTCCACGGCATGAGCGAGCTTCCTACAAGAGGGAAGTTTGCTCATGAATACCACTGAACTGGTCGAGGCGGTCGCCGCCGCCCAGGGCGTCACCAAGGCCGACGCGAAGAAGATCCTGGACGGATTTGTTGATGCGATCGCAATCGCCGCGGCGAAGGGCGAAGAAATCTCGATCAACGGATTTGGCAAGTTCAAGGTGAAGGTGAGCCCGGCGCGCGACGGCCGCAATCCGCGGACCGGCGAACCGATGAGCATTGCTGCGTCGCGCAAGCTCGGCTTCACGCCGGCCAAGGCGATCAAGGACAAGCTCAACGGCTGATTGGAATCCTGCCCGGGCCGCATCAGTTGGCCCGGGCAGCGACAAAGCAGCTTCCAGGCGAACGCTCAAGACCGTTACCGCCCCTTGACAGCTCTACGCCGCTATGCAGACTTGCCTTGAGCGAGATCGGATTGCCGGCGCCCCCTCGCAGTTTTTCTCGTCAGGCATCAATCACGCTCGTCCATGACGGCCGAGCGGCCGTACCGGACAATAGTCCAGCGCCTTCAGGCAGAGGATGAACGGCGGCATTAGCATGATCGGATTGGTCCGGGTTTCCGGATGGTTCGTGTCGGCATGTAGCATTATTCCATGTTCATCTTGCGCCATTGCCCTAATTTGGGCAGCGATGCCCTGCCTGGAAAGTGTCCAGGCCATGAGTGACAGAGTTCAAGGCGGTCATGGTGACCGCAATCCCGTGTCAGTTGCGTCGATCGAGGCGCTCTATCGGCATGAGTCGAGCCGCCTTGTTCGGTTTTTCGCGCGGCGAACCCGCCACGAAGCCGAAGCTCAGGACTTGATGCATGACGCATTTCTTCATTTGTCCCGCGCCAATATCGATGGCGACCCCCTCCCCTATTTGTTCAGGATCGCAAGGAATTTGCTCATCAGCAGGAGCCGTCGCGATGCCCGATGGAGGCGCCTTGTCAGCGACGCGCCGATCGAGGAAGGCAGGGCGCTCGCGTCACCACCAGAGCAGTCACTGAACCTTGAGGCAGAAGACGTGAAGCGACAATATCAAAGCGTTATTGACCGACTGCCCGAGAAAACCAGACGCATCTATCTGATGCATCGCCTGGGCGGGCGAACCTATAACGAGATTGCCCAGGAGCTGAATCTGAGCGTCAAGGCGATCGAGTATCACATATCATCGGCATTGAAGGCGCTTGTGAGAGGAGTGGATCAGGCATGACCGAAGAGAGACCGGATCCGATCGCTCCTCTGGGCAATCAGCTCTATGACGACGCCGCAGACTGGTTCGCCAAGATGCGCGGCCCTGATGCAAAATCGCATGAGCCCGATTTCAAAGCCTGGCTTGCCCGCGGCGCGTTGCACCGGGCCGCTTATAATAAGATATCGGAGATTTTTACCGACAGTGGGAAAGTGGATGATCCTGATGGCAGCTTAGGAGGCGAAAAGCCCCGGTCCCGCCCCGGCAAGCACGGTCTGGCGATGATCGCGCTCGTCATTGGGCTGGGCGCAATCTCGGCGAAGATGATGTTTCATACAGTGCTCGACCGCCAGGAGGCTGGGCAGCTCCAGCATGCAGCGCCCGATCATTTCACCGTTGCGAGTGCCGTCGGCCAGATACGAAGCGTCGCACTGCCGGATGGATCGACCATCCTTCTCGACACGAACAGCGAGGTGCAGGTCGCATTTACCGAAAAGGACCGGCGCCTGAGACTTGTCCGGGGCCGTGCCCGGTTCGAGGTTGCTCATGAACAACGCCCCTTCAACGTCGCTGTTGGCGGAGGCACGGTAACGGCGCGCGGCACGATATTTGACGTGCGTCTCGCGGAAACCGGGAGGGTTTCAGTTGCTTTGCTCCGGGGCGCGGTCGATGTCACGGTGACCGGCTCGGGAGCCACCTCTCGCCAACGATTGCACCCAGGGGAAAAAACAGTCTTTGCTCCTCGCCTTGAAGCCCCTCGACCCATTTCTGATCACGAGACAGACTTGTGGACGCAGGCAAAGGGCGAGTTTCATGACGAACCGCTGCTCGACGTTGTGACCGAAGCCAATCGCTACGCCCAGCTGCCGATTCAGATCGGCGACGTTGAGACAGAGCAGCTGCGGGTGTCGGGGATATTCTCTCTGAAGGACACCGAAGCATTGAGCATCAAGCTTGCCGCTCTTTTTGACCTTGAGCGAGAGGTAAGCAGGGAGCGGATCATCTTGCGCCAACGGCAGGAGAAAAAAATTCACCCGTGATTTAGGGGTGAACCTCACTGAGGCGTGAAAGCCCCCATGAACCCGGCAAAATGAACAAGCCGGGTCAAAGGGGGCTTTATGCGTATTACCCGCAAATTTCTGCCGACTCTCCTCGCCTCGGCGTGCATCCATGCGGCGGCATTTCCCGTTGTCGCGTCGGCGCAGCAAGATATCGTCGCCGACTTCGACCTTCCGTCGCAGCCGATGGAAACGACCCTGCGCGCCATTGCCCAGGCCAGCAGCCTTGAGGTCCTGTATGACGCGCAGGAGATGGGAGAATTAATCGCCCCTCCTATCAAAGGCCGCATGACGGGACCGCAGGCTCTCGCCGCGTTGGAACAGAAATCTCCGCTTCAGATCGAATATGCTCAAGGCAGCGCTGTAGTTCACAAGCGGCGCCGCGCTGCGGCTGCCGGCCAGAGCGATAGCCATTCAGAAGCCATCATTGTCACTGGTACGCGGATCGCCGGTGCTGAGCCGTCCGCATCCGTCATCACGCTTTCCCGGGAAACGATGCGTGATGCCGGCCAATATCAGTTGGGCGACGTCGTGCGCTCGGTTCCGCAGAATTTCAACGGCGGCCAGAATCCCGGCGTGCTTGCGGGCAGTCCGACCGCCGCTGACCTGAATGTGAATTCCGCGACCGGCGTAAATTTGCGGGGTCTCGGAGCGGATGCGACCTTGACGCTGCTCAATGGAAAGCGATTGGCTTATGATAGCGGGATCGAGTCCATCGACATTTCCGCCATTCCCATGGCAGCCGTCGAGCGGGTGGAAATCCTGACAGAGGGCGCATCCGCTATCTATGGATCGGATGCTGTCGCGGGCGTCGTCAACGTCATCCTGAAGCGCGACTTCGAAGGGCTGAATATTTCGGCGCGGCTTGGAGCCGCGACTGACGGGGGTGATGTCGAACAGCAATATGCCGCTGTCACCGGCGGCCGGTGGAACAATGGCGGCTTTCTCATTACCGCGGAGACGGGGCGGAACACGTCTATCAAAGCCGGCGAACGAAGCTATGCGAGCAACCTCAACCACAGCACCACGCTGCTTCCGGAACAGAAACATTATGCCATTGCCCTGACCGGGCATCAGCAGATCAGCAGCGATCTGACCTTCGATCTCGATGCCCTGTACAACCACCGCACCTCCTTCTTCGCGACCGCCCTCACGCCGACGGCGGACTACCGCCAGTCAGGCTTTCCGACGTCGTCCCGTCTGTCGTCGTTTGTGGTCACGCCGCGGCTCACATGGGATTTTGCGAAGGACTGGTCGGTCTCGGCGACTGGAACCTATGGCGAAGACAAAAGCTCTGTCGCGACGGGCTATAATGCGGGCGGCGTGCGCGTCAGCACCAGCGAGGCGCGCTATGCCAACAACATCCTGCTCGGCGAATTGAACCTGGCGGGCAGTCTGTTCAAACTCCCCGGCGGCGACGCGAAGATCGCGGCGGGTGGAGGCTTTCGCCATAACGGCCTCGACTCTCGGCTCCGGACAGTCACTTCGACCGCGATCATTCCCGGAACGACGTTCGATGAAACCCGGAAATCGAGCTACGTCTTCGCCGAAGCCAATCTGCCTCTTTTGTCCCCGGAAAATGATGTACCAGGGGTCGAGCGCCTGACGCTGACGGGCGCGCTGCGGCATGAGCGCTATCAATCAATCGGCAACGTGACCACGCCGAAGCTTGGCCTGGTTTATGCTCCGGTCGCTGATGTGACATTCCGCGCCAGTTGGGGCAAATCCTTCAAGGCTCCGACCTTCCGTCAACTTTATCTGACCCAGCGCGGGCAGATCGACCTGCCAAGCTATTATAGTGCAACGGGCGTGGCGGGCGATACGGTTCTGCAATTAACGGGAGGCAATCTGGATCTCAAACCGGAGCGAGCGGAGACCTGGTCCACAGGTGTGACAGTCAAGCCGCATTTCATTCCCGCTCTGAAGGTTGAACTCAGCTATTTCCACACCAATTACAAAGATCGGGTGGTAACCCCGATTGCAAGCCGCATTGGTGTGCTGTCGAACCCCTTGTACAGTTCGATCATCACCATCGATCCGACAATCGCTCAGGTCGAAAGTGCCCTTGCACTGGCGACTGGCGGCTTGCTAAATAATTCTGGCCTGCCGTTCGATCCGGCAAGCGTTACATATATTGTCGACAACAGAAGCCGGAATGCGGCGCGGCAGGAGATTCAGGGTGTCGATCTTGCCCTGGAATATCACCTCAAGACGAGGGATATGGGTGATCTCCAGTTTTCAGGATCGCTATCCTACCTCAAAAGCCGTCAACAGCTCTTGCCGGGCCAAACCCCGGAGCAGCTTGCCGGCACAGTGTTTCGTCCCCCAAGTTGGCGCGCTCGCGGTGGTGTCGCCTGGCAGCTAAGCGACCTCATGTTCGCTGGCTATGTGAACTATACCGACAGCCTTGAAGACCGGCGCTTTGGCGCCACCGACACGGTCGCATCCATGACCACGCTCGACACCAATATTCGCTATGAACCACACTCGACCACGCTTCCCGGCGTCAACTTTGCCCTGTCGGTCATGAACATCTTCAATGCCAAGCCCGACCGCATCCGGACTTCGAGCGCCTTTGTACCTGCCTTCGATTCCACCAATTTTTCCGCCATCGGCCGCTATGTCGGCTTCACCGTGGAGAAGAGCTGGTGACAGGTCTCCTTCTTGCCCTCGCCGCGTCGGCAATTACCCCACCAGCGCAGCCCTCTTGCACGGATGTTCCCCAAGGGGGTGTGTCGGCCGTCGGCACCCGGCTGATGACATCGGACGATCTGGCGCGTTTGCGCGATATTGGCGAGCCGACCTATGCGCAGTCTACTGTGGGCTTAAGTGTTTCGCCCGACGGTCGGCAGGTTGCCTTCCAGATCCGTCAGGCGGACCCGATCAGCAACAGCTACTGTCTTTCCTTGATGGTCATGGCCACGGACGGACATGGAGAGGCGCGCATCGTTGATCGCGGCGGCGAGTTGATCCTTCGGCACGATCCGCAATGGGGACTGGGGCCTTATCCTTCAGGCAATGCCAAGGCCATTAAAGCTGAATGGTCGCCCGATGGACGGTCTCTGGCGTTCCTCAAACAGGTGAACGGACAAGTCCAGGCCTGGGTTGCTGACGCATCGGGCGGAGGATCGCGTGCCGTCGCGACGGGACCGTCCAATGTGGTCGCGGTGAAATGGGCGGACAATGCACCCTTCCTTGATGTGACATTCGAAGATCTGACCGCTCTGAAGCTCGCCGATGCTGAGGAAGCCCGCCAGGGCTATCATCTCGACGATCGCTTTGCCCCGGTCACCCGGGATCGGCCATTTTTCCGCGCGCCGCTTCCCCTGCGCAATGAAGCCGTCCCTATTTCACAATTCCCGACATCATTCTTCACCAGATCGCAGGTCGGAGGATCAGCCCCAACGCCCCGTCCGCATTGGCTAGCTTTGGACATTGACGATCACGGCGCGGACGTGTCGATTGCCGAGCTCGCCCGAAAAGCTGGAATAGGTCGAAATTGCCCGGGAAATGCCTGCAATGGGCGAATTCTCGCGGCTTGGCAGGCTGCTGACCGCCAATCCCTCCTTTTCCTCCGGCGCGTCGGTCGCGCCAATGGGGACATGGCGCTATACCAATGGCGGATCGACAAAGGTGAGGTGATCGAGCGCTTCAAAACCGCAGGCCTTCTCCTCGGCTGCGAACCCGCCCAGGATATGCTCGTCTGCGCGCAGGAGGAAGCGAAACGCCCAAGGAGGATCATAAGGCTCAATCCGCAAACGGGTGCGACACACCTCGTCTTCGATCCGAACCCGGAGTTCAAACAATTCCGTCTGGGACCGGTCCGGCGGCTCTTCTGGAGCAATGACCGTGGCATAGAAACCTATGGCGATCTTGTTCTTCCGCCCGAAACCCGGAAGGGTGACAAACCGCCGCTCATCGTCGCCACCTATCGCAGTCGCGGCTTTCTTCGCGGGGGCACCGGAGACGAATATCCGATCCAGCCATTGGCGGCGCGGGGCTACGCGGTTCTCAGCTTCGACGAGCCCAGGGACGTTGCGTCCTTTGCCAAGACCAGTTCACGGGCGGAATATGGCGCGATCAACCGGAAGGACTGGGCGAATCGGCGAAGCATCCAGTCGTCACTTGAAGCCGGGATCGCGACGGTCGAACGGCTTGGCCTCAGCGATCCGAAACGCAGAGCCATAACGGGTCTGAGCGAAGGCGCTTCGATCCTGTGGTTCTCGCTCATCAACAGCAATCTCTTCGCTGCGGCATCCGTCAGTAGCTGTTGCGAAGAGCCCATCAGCTCGATGGCCCTGCTCGGAGAAGGTGGCGCAAACTATTTCCAGGCAGCCGGTTACCCGCTCCTGTCGGACAATGACCAGCCCTTCTGGGCCAATATGTCGGTGTCGCGCAACGCAGCAAAGCTTAACACGCCGGTTCTGCTCAATCTTGCCGACGGCGAATATCTCCATTCCCTGGTATCGATCCGGGCACTCCGTTTTTTCGGTCAGCCGGTCGACGCCTATGTCTTCCCGGACGAGCAGCATATCAAATGGCAGGCTGCCCATCGCCTCGCCGTCTATGAGCGCAATATCGCCTGGTTCGACTTCTGGCTGAAAGGCATCGTGCCACGGGATGCAGAGACGGCAAAGCGATGGACGATGCTGCGCGACAGGAAGCCCACGGCGGAGAACAAGGCAAGCTGACGCGGACATGGCGATCTAACCAATGCTCACCCAATGCCGACACCAGGCTTCGGTGTCGGCGAGTTGCAGCAATCTCAGGCTCTGCGGCCCGCTCTGTTGCATAACATTGTCCAAAGCATGGGAAACCGCTGCCACATCGATCACCTGCTGCTCAGCGAGGACCCCGCCGAGCAGCCTTTCTCGCATCTGCGATCGATATTTCGACAGAAGCTGGGATGAGAAACTGGTGGGACCCGATTTTGCCCTTCGATTCACAATCGCCGGCGGCAGGTCCGACGAGAAAGCTTCACGCGCGACCGCGCGATTGCGACCGCCACGAACCCAGGCCCAGCTCGGAATGCCAAGACAGGCTTCAACGACCGGCTGCGCGATCAGGGGATTGAGCATCGGCGGACCGTCCGCATCGAACGGACTTTCGATACTTTCCTGGACGCGCAGGAGCATCCCCACATGAAATGCTTTCCCCGGGGGCGTGCCCTTTGGACAATCGAGCCAGTTATGCCGCGGAACGCGGATTTTTTCCGTCTGGACCAACAGATCCGTGTTGATCCCCCATTCATGGCGCGCCGGCCGCCGGGCACGCCTCCAGATGCCTTTGAGACCTTCACCGACAGAGCAGCCCGTCAATTCACAGATATTCTCGAACGTCGCCATCGTGGCGAGCAGGGATCTACGCGCTTTCAGACTGTCGATCACCGCGTTCATCGACTGGCTCGAACAGAAAACCTGGTCGCCGCCGCTTCCATTCACCAGAATATCGGCGCCCATGTCTTTGACGATGGGAGCGGCCAGTTTGCCCATCGCCTGGAAGAGAGGCCGCCTTTTGGGCCGGGGAAGATGGGAGGCAACGCAGGTTGTGAAGTCCACCAGCGAAGGATCGAGAAACTGTTCGTCCAACGGATAATCGAGGGCCTTGGCCACGATCCGTGCGAACCCGCGTTCGTCTCCCGACAAGTCAGCTGTATAGGTTGTCAAGCAATGGGCGGGACGATTGGCTATATGTAGCGCGGCGAGAACCACCGAAGAATCGAGGCCTCCCGACATGAAGACCAGCGGACGTTCATAAGCACCACAAAGCGAAGCGACCGTATCGCACACCGCCTCTTTGACAATGTCGGCAGCATCTGCATTCCCCGGCTCACGGGGATCAGGGCAATGATCCCAGGGGAACCAGAATGGACGCTCGACGGGCTGGCTGACCACTCCCATGAGTGCCATACCCGGCCTCAAATCAAATATGCCCGCAAGGCAAGTTTCTTCCGCATAATAGCCGTCCGACGCTATGAGGTCGCGGACCCGGTCGCTGGCGATCGTGAAGCAATTAGCGAGCAACCTGACATCGTTGCTGATACGCAGTCCGCCAGGCTCAGCCTTGTAATAGGCAGCGAGCGCGCCCGAAGGATCGCGGGCGACCAACGGCCCTTCGCCATTCGCGTTATCGCAAACAAGCACATAGGAACCCCAGAAATGGGTACTGATGGCCTCAAGCATTTCCCTCGGTCCGGTCGCCTCCCAATTCAGGAGGCTATCCAGCGTCCTTTCGCGACCTTTGCGAGGGAAGAAAGCGCCCAAAATTACGCCCGCGCCCCCCGGCAGAAGCGTGAAGGGCAGACCAGCCGAAATGCCGATTGCCAATCGATCGTTGGCATAGACTATCCGCAGCCCCGCCTCCGCAATCGAACTTTCCGCGCCAGACACTCTATCCGCCACGACCAAATAGCGCTGCGCCATCATGACGCGAAGACCGGCGTAAACTGAACGACATGCTCATGATGGTCATCCAGCACCGTGACACCGCGCTGAAGCCAGCAATGGGCCTCGAAGGGCAGGAGCCGCACGCCAAAAACAAGGGCCGCGCCATAGCCGCAGCGTTGCATCTGGCGCCGGATCAGCAAGGATTGCGACAGGCATTGATCCTTCGCTCCGAATATCCGGCCTGCGGCGTGAACCGCCTCCACAATCTCTGCTATATCTTCTGCCCCACGCTCGCTCCGTTCGTACAGGAGATTACTCAAATCTCGTGTGAGCAAGCGTGGGAGGCCCTTTTTGGCCAGTACGCGCTTCACATAGACGCGATCCAACAGAGCGGTCGGCGACCGAACGGCCATGGAATAACGCGCCGCGCGGGTTGCAAGTGATCGCTCCGCCACCGGCACGCGGACGGGGCGAATGTCATGGTCGCCAGTCGTCTCGCATATGATCCCATCAGCGATGAGGGCCTCGATATGGCGCTGATCGACAATTTGCCCATCCGCAAATGCCAGAAATGCGTCGTTGAGTTGCGGCGACAGGCAGAAATAGCGATCGCTGGCGATGGCCAGAAAAATCGCCTTGTTCGCGCCGACGCCGTAAGAGAGACCATCCGCCAAGACAAATCCCACAGCACCCTCCTTGCCAAGAAAAAGGGGCACGCGGCTGCGTGCCCCCTTCCCATCACTCGTCGGCGAGGCCCATGCTCGCCAGGGCCTGGTTGGTGAGAACGTCCTCCTGGATACCGAAAGGACCCCGGGTCAGTTCGGTGACCGAGCCCAGTTCGATGATGTCGGACTGGCCGACCGCTTCTTCGTCACGCATCGTTTCACTCCTCATAACCGCCGCAGCATTGCGGCCATCACAAGGTAGGTCGACGACGGATATATATCGCAATTCATAAAGCGCCGATCCGGCGCAAGTAGCGGGGATTATTCTAGAGTTCGTGGTTCGCTTCCGGGATTCCGGCGTGAACAGGCTGGTCGCTCGACAAAAAATGCTGGACGATCGCACGCGCGCAGCGCCGGTGATGGGCCAGAAGTTGTCGCCCAAGACGCGCGCGATCGCGCTGCTCGGCAAGTTTATGAATTGAAACACATTCGAGCAACGCCCTTTTGCTGCCGCGGCACTGATAGGTGCGAATCCATCTCAGGCGTTCGTTCGCCTGTTCGCCCCAGGCCAGGATCGCCTTGTTATTGGAGGCGGCAAAGAGATTGACGAGAACATTTTCGAGCAGCTGCACGGCCTCCTCAGCAAGGGGCATGACCGCAAGCGGCGGTTCGTCGCCTCTCATTGTCTGCGGCGCAGTCCAGCGTTGCAGACCCACCACCAATAGCTTCTGGCTAAGATCAAGAATGTCGAGCAGCATATCCCGGTTGCTCGGCTTCACATGAAAGCCTTCCGGCGTCATTTCGACGAGACCTTCGCCAACCAGGCGATAGATCGCTTCGCGCACGGGCGTGATGCTTGCCTCATACTGGCCGGCAATCCTTGTCGCCGTCAGCCTGGCGCCGGGTGAGAATTGGCCGGCGAGAATATGGGCCTTGATGGTCCGGTAAATGCGATCATGCGTGATCGGCTCGAGCGCGGACATTGATATCTCACGCGCCATCGGTTTGCTGCGGGGACCACCAGCGCGGCGTCAGTTTCTGCTTCATCCGCGAAAGCTTTCGCCTGACGAAGAGGTCGATACATTCGCGCTCGATCTCTTCGAAATCTCCATATGTGAGTTCGCGAGGAAACTCCATCTGGTGCCCACGGAATAGAAACGGGAAGAATATATAGCCCGTCTTCAACTGGAGATGTTCAGCACAGACAACATGAAAATCGAGCCGGGAACTTGGATTTCCCGATTCGATTTCCTGGAGCCAACGTCGGCTGATGCCAACCTCACGCGCGAACTGCACCTGCGTGATCCCATTTCGTCTACGCGCCTGTTCGATGCGTCGTCCGGACAACTCCTTCACGAAGTTGAGAAGCGGACTGTTCGTTAGCGCAGTCGCCTTGTCTGGTGACATGTGCTCCCCTCTTTGGAGAATAAGCCCGCCATGGCATCCCTGTGATCGGACAATAAGCAGCGCTCGCCGCACCGCAACACAAACAATCGCCGATCCGGCGAGTCTTGCCCGGGGAAATCAGGCACTTCGCCGCCATTCACAGCCGCAGGGCGATCTTGGTCTCACCGTTCAATTCAAGGTGTAACCGCACAATGGACCGAGGCGGCTGTGCGACTGAATTGGTGAAGAAATGGGCACTGTAGTGCGCATTGAGCAGAAAAATGCGCATTGCGCACTTAAATGCTCCCGTGATTGCAGCGATGCTTCCGTTCGATCATCCACCTCTCATCGAGATAGTATGCGAAGCGCAGACGCCGTAAAGCCGCGATAGTCGGCCGAAAGTAAGGCCGAGCGCTTCCCCCAAATGTGGGAGTTCGCGATGATTATTGCCTTTGCCTCTCTGTTAGCGGCCGGCCTTGCAGTGCAAGCTGCGACACCATCCCGGTCAGGACTGAATGTTGAGGATGAATTTCCGACCTCCCTCAGCGCGCCGCGCCAGCATATCGCTGCTAAGGGCAGTGACTTTTCCATCCAAGAGACGTCTCGCACTGCTGAAGTGCATCAGCCTGAGCAGCGTCGGACTTTCAAGCTCGGTGCTCATGTCGCGCTGCCGCTCCTCCGTGGCTCATCCGCATCGAGGAAGGAGGCGGCTCATGAAGCGCGCTAAGCCCCTGTTTGGTCTAATCCTGCTTGGATCGCTTGCGACAGGTGGGAACGCTTTCGCCCAGGAACCGTCAACAGAGGCGCTCTCGAAGGCAGCAGCGCTGGCGCAGCAGCAGCTCAAACAGAGTTTCACCAACTTGTCGTTTGAGGATTTCGGTCCATCCCCCATCAAAGGGCCAATCTACCAGGCCAACGCAGGCGGCCGGATGGTCTATTATGCGCCCGAGAGCGAGCATATCCTCTTTGCCGCCATCTATGACCGCAGCGGCGTCAATGTCACCGCGCTGGCGCAGGACGCCGCGGCGCGCAAACGCCTCGCGGGTCTCGACCGGTCGAACGCCCTCGTCATCGGCCCTCGCAATGCGCCTGAGGTCATCGAGTTCACCGATCCCGACTGTCCCTATTGCCGCGCACTCGACCGCTTCTGGGCGACCAAGGCCGCCGAAGGGAAGCCGGTACGCAGGGTCATATTCTTCGTGAGCGGCATTCACCCCGGCGCCGCGTCCAAGGCCGAGCATATTCTCTGCGCCAGGGACAGCGAGGCCACTTTCCGCGCCATCTATGGCGGCGCGGCGCCGGACAAGCTCGACGCTTGTCCACAAGGCCATGCCCGACTTGCCGCCCATGATGCCGCGGTCAAGGCGATCGGCCTTTCCGGCACGCCCACGCTCATCCTTGCAGGCAAGCTCATCTCGGGTTTCCAGCAAGGCGAGATCGAGGCCTGGCTTCAGCAAAAGCAGGGCCAGACCCATGCGAGCAAATAGCTCGGCCGGCGAAGCCCGGCGATACACGCGAATTATGGCGGCCATCTCGAACGGGCCCGCGGCAGTCTATGGGACAGCCGCGCACTCCGAGGGACGGACCGGAATGCCGATGGCGCTGCCCTTCCTGGGCCGTCCAGCAGGGTCATCGGCCGACAGCGATTGCGATCGAGGCCGGCAGGCAGGGACAGGGACGGTCCGGTTCAACGGAGGTACGTTCATGCATATCCAATTGGGAAAGCGGCTGGCGTCGGCCGCAGATTATGGGGTGGCGCTCTTGCTGCTGGCCGTTATCGGCAGCGCGGCCCATGCCTTCTCCGCGCCGGCGCAGGGCGATCTTGGCTACGATATCTACGACATCGTGGTCAATCAGGGGGTCAAGGGACCGCTGGGCTTTGTGGGCGGCGTCGCCGCCTTCCTGTTCGGCGTCTCGCGCCTCTTCTCCAACATCATGATCGGCATCCCGACGATCGTGGCGGCGGTCTGCCTCATCAAGGCGGATTCGATCCTCCAGACCTTTGGGCTGACCATCTGACACCCATCTGACGGCGCCAAACGCGGACCATCAGTCCGCGTCGGCAACACCCCACCGGAGCCGATGGTCGGTTCCCGGAACGATGCCCTGCGGGGTGTCGTGAAGCAGGAGGAGAAGGGACATGGACGAGCGTCTTCCCCAATATCTTCACCGCCCCGTCCAGATCCTCTGGTTCGGTTCCGATGAATTCATATTGGTGATGGCCACCATCTTCGTCGCGGTGATCGTGGGCGGCGTGATCGGCTGGGCGCTTATCGGGTCCCTTCTCCTTTTCATCCCCTGGAAGCGGACCAAGCCGCGCGGGTTCATCCCGCATCTCGCCTGGCGCTGGGGCCTGCTGCGCTTTTCCCATTATCCGGGTCCGACCCAGACCCGCTTCTTCGAGTGAGGGAGCCTGTCCATGCTCTTTTCAAGATCGCATAACGCGAACGCCACTGATCCGCTCGCAGGCAAACCGTCGAGCTGGGGCATCCACCGCTATCTGCAAGGCTCCTCCAATCTCTTCGAGGAAAATAGGCTGCTCAAATTCGCCGTGGTGGGCCTGTTCGGCGTCACAAGCGTGCTCGGCATCGTCATCTATTCGTCGAACCAGAACCAGCGCACGATCGTCATCCCCTTCGGCGCGTCTGGCGACCTTTATGTGACGGGCAACAAGCCGTCTTCCGCCTATCTGCGCACCATCACACGCAACATCGTCGCTTTGTCGGGCACCTATTCGGCCTATTCGGCGGACCGTCAGTTCCAGGAACTGCTGACCCTCGCCCACCCGTCGGCCTATAATGCGCTGCGCGACAGTCTGAACGGGATATTGGACGAGCTCGCCGACAACCCGACGCTGTCCATCGCCACCTATATCCGGGCCGATCAGCCGGTCGTCTACACCGACCGCGACATCCAGGTTCCCGTCGAGAAGGTGCGCGTCATCGGCGGGGTGATCCGCAAGTTCCGCGGCACGCTGCGCATCCGCTTCGCGCTGGACAATGGCCGCTTCTGGCTCACCGCCCTTACCGAGGAAAATTTCAATGCTGAACGCTGAAGCCTTCGGCGCGCTCGCCGTCGTTCTGGGCCTGTCGGGCATGCACATGGTTGCCGCCGCCCAGTCGCAACCCCTCGCTGCACTGCCCGACCAGACCAGCACGATCCGTCTTTCGAACCGCGACATCAATCATCTTATCTGTGTCGGGGGCGACATCGAAGACGTCAAATTCTCGGCCGAAAAGGCGATCGCCGTCGAGCGCGCGGGCGCCGACGCCTGGATCAAATTTCTGGTGAAGGAAAGTGACGACCAGGGCCAGGTGACGCGCAGCTATGTGACCGCACCGTCGGAATTCTTCGTCTCCTGCAATGGCGCCATCTACCCGCTCTATACCGAACCCGCCGATATCCCGGCCCAGACCGTCACCCTGGTCCCCGGCGCCCATCAGCGGGCAGCGGCGAACATGGACCTCTTGGGACCGCTGGTCGAAGAAGAACGCGCGGTATCGATCACCCTATCGCTCCTCGCGGACCGCTTGCCTGCAAGCTTTGCCGAAACCGCCCCGCGCGCCGGGCCGATCGCGATCGCCGCGCTTCCCGATCTCACCATCGCCGAGCGCAAGGCTATCCAGATCGATGGCGCAGGTCTCTCGGCGTCAGAATACACAGTCACTGCAAAGCAGCCTGTCCATCTCGATGAGAGGTCGTTCCTGCGATCGGAACTGGGCTCGACCATATTCGCGCTCACCCTCGATCGATCGGACCTCAAAGCCGGCGAGAGCGCGCGCCTGATTGTCGTGCGGCGGGGAGACAGGCCATGACCGCCAAGAATCTTCCGGGCCGCCAGGACACAACCCCCAAACCCGATGCCGACGGCCTCACCCGCTTATCCCGTCCCCTCAAACCCGAGGATGATGCCGACAGTGCGCAAGCTGGCGTGAATCCCCGCGGCGCGGCGCTGCTCGATTTCAAGGCCCATTGGGCAACGCTCAGCGCGACGCAGAAGCTGCGCTGCAAGCAGGCGGGCGTCGCCGCCGGCATCGCGATCCTGGGCTATGGCCTTTACACGGCGAGCAGCGGGTCGAGCCAACCGACCGAATTGCCGCCCAGCGCCTCCAAGCTCGACATGGGCGCAGGCCTGCGCGGTGATAGCCTCGAACTCAAGATGCGCGGCGACCTCAAAAAAATCCTCGACGGCCAATCACTCCTTGGCGACCGGATCAGCGCGATTGAAGAGGGCAAGATATCCCCCGTCGATCCGGCTGGGCGCGAAGGCGTGGAATCGGGCGACCTGCCGCCCGCCTTCCCCGGCGCCGAGATACCTGCCTATCCGCCTACCGGCGCACAGAGCGCACAATCCGGCCCCGAACAAAGCGATATCCCCCCGCCGCCCACGGCGCCTGCTGCTCCGCCTGCCCCACCGCAGGAAAAGGTTGTAGGCTCGATCGGCAGCGCCACCAGCGCCAGTGCCATCACCGCAACCGATGGCGCAGGAGCAGCCGCACCCAAAAAAAAAGCCCGCACGATCTATTTACCGCCTGGTTTCATGAAGGCGCGGCTGTTGACGGGGATCGACGCGCTGGCGAGCCGGGATGCGACGAGCAATCCCGAACCGCTGATCGCGCGGGTCCAGGCGCCTGCGGTCCTGCCCAATGACGTCAAGGCGAACCTTGCCGGCTGCTTCGTCGTCGGCAATGCCACCGGCAGTCTGGCAAAGGAGCGGGTCGAGGTCCAGCTGGTCTCGCTTTCCTGCGTCGACTTCGATGAGCGCTCGGTGGTCGACCAGCCCATCAAGGGCTTCTTCGTCGACACCGACGGGAAAAAGGGCCTTTCGGGCAAGGTCGTCACCCGGGCTGGCGCGGCGCTCGCTCGCTCCTTCATCGCCGGGACCGTCAGCGGCTTCTCCCAATCGGTGGAATCGAGCTTCGGCGACGTCTCGACCTCGGCGCTCGGCAATGTCCGCACGCTCGATGCAGGCGAGGCCGCCAAATCCGGCATCGCCGGCGGCCTTGGCAAGTCGTCTGAAAAATTGACCGATTTCTATCTCGATCTCGCCCGCCAGGCCGGCCCCATCGTCGAGGTCGGCGCCGCCAAGGACGTCGTCGTGGTCCTCCAGGAAGGCGTCTCCCTCGAAATCAAGCCCAGCGCCGGGTCGAAATTCTGATGCGCAGCGCGACACCCATAGAGGAGCCAATGCCCATGCAGTCTCCAGTCCAATCCCGATCCATAACCCATATCGCATGGATGATCCCCGCCCTTGCTGCGCTGTCCGGCTGCGCCAGCATCGGATCGCTGATGTCGCCCTATTCGGAGAAATTCTCCTGCAAGAATAGCGACCATGGCCAGTGCATCCATCCCGACAAGGCCTATGTCGATGCAGTGGCCGATCGGCCCTCGCGCTCGGACCCGGCGGTCACCAACGACAATGCGTTGCTGAAGGCGCAGGGCGAGACGATGGCAACATCGGCGCCAAACTCTCCAGCGCGGACGGGCAAAGCGAAGGCCGCTGCCGCGCCGAGCGCCTATCAAGGCTATCGCGACAGCGTCTATCGCGAATTGCAGGGGCTGATCGATGCGCCGGTGACGCCGATGCTTCGTCCGTCCCGCGCGGTCCGCACGCTGATCCTCCCCTATGCCGACCGGGCGCGGCCCGATCGGCTCTATATGCCGCGTTACGTCTATTCGCTGCTCGACAAGCCGCAATGGGTGATCGGCGATTATCTGGTCGATCCGGTTTCGCCTGCGGCCAAGGCTCCAATTCTGAACCAGGTGCGCGAGCGTCCCTCGGACGAGAATGATGCGCCCGAAAGCGTGAAGCCATGAAGGCGCCCGGCTCCCGCACCGGCGGCGGCATGACCTTGCGCCGCTTGCGCCAGAGCGTCGCGCGCGACGCCTATTCAGACTATCTTCCCATGGTCGCCTGGGACGAGGAAGAGGAAGCCTTTCTCTGCATCGATGATGGTTGGGGCTATGCCTGGGAGCTGGTTCCCGCCGCCTATATGTTCGCCCATGTCCATGGCGCGCTCCAGGGACTGCTCAACATCCATTTCCCGCCCGGCACGGTCGTCCAGCTCCACGCCTTCGCCGATCCGTTGATTGACGATGCGCTCGACGCGTTTCTCGATATGAAAACGCGCGACGATCCCCTGATCCAGGCCTCGGCCCAGCAGACCTATGACTATCTGCAGAAGGGCCGCCATGGCCTCGATGCCCTCCACGGCATCCCGATCCGCAATTTCCGCAGCTTCCTGTCGGTCAAGACCCGCACGCCCATGGGCCATGACATGCGCCGCCAGATCGAGGAGCAACTTGCCAAGCTTGGCATCGAGCGGATGGCGCCCGAGCGACTGGTCGCCTTCTACCGCCGCATCTTCAATGGGGTCCACGCCCCGGCGCCCGGTGTCTTCGCGCGCGGCGAGGATGGGATCGCGGCGCGGCCGGTCCGTAAGCAGATCATCGATGCCGGCCCGGACCTGCTGTTTGAAGGCCCCGAAGTCTTTCTCGGCAATCAGGTGGCGCGCTGCCTGACGCCCAAATCGCCGGCGCGCCGCGTAACCGCCGAGCGTGTCAATCGCCTGACCGGCGGCATGCGAGGATCGTCGGAAGATAGCGACCAGATCGGCGGCCCCTTCCTCTATACGCTCAACATCCTGTTCGATCACAGCGCCTTCGAAATTCACAAACGCGCCCAGATCCTCTCAGCCCAGAAGGCGGCCGGCTCCTTCGCGGTCGAAGTCGGCAAGCAGATCGAGGAGATTGGCTGGGTGCTCGATGAAGCGGGCAACAGCAAGTTCGTCTCGGTCATTCCGACCGTCTGGCTGTTCGGCGAAACCCGCGCGCAGGCCCGCGAGATGGCGGCGCGCGCCAAACGGCTGTGGGAAAGCGAGCCCCTGCCCTTCATGATGCAGGAGGAGAGCTATCTCAATCCGGTCCTGCTGGCGATGAGCCTCCCCTTCGGCCTTTATCCTGAAGGCCGGACGATGAAATTGCTCGAACGGGACCTCCGCATGCCGGTCAAGGCGGCGGTGCTGATGGCGCCCGTCCAGACAGACTTTCGTGGCGGCGGCCGCCCGGCCCTCCTCTATACGGGCCGCAAGGGTCAGCTCGTGACGCTCGATCTCTTCGACGCGCGCATCAACAATTATAATTTCATCGTCTCGGCCGAGAGCGGCGCAGGGAAAAGCTTCCTCCTCAATAATTTGTGCCAGCAATATTATGCGAGCCAGGCGCTTATCCGGATCATCGATATCGGGGGCAGCTACCGGAAGCTCTGCACCCTTTGCTCAGGCCGCTATATCGATATCGGCGAGGAGCAACTGGTCCTCAACCCGTTCGACATGGGGCTCGCGATCGACGGCGATGACCGGCAGTCGGCGATCGCCATGGCGGTCGCGATCGTGGCCGAGATGGCCAATGCCGCGACCCGCAAGGGCGTCTCCACCTCGCAATGGAATTTGATCAAGTCCGCCGTCCAGTGGACGATCGATACGGGCCGCGCCACCACTGGCATCGACGCGGTCCGCGAATGGCTGGGCGCCTATCCCGCCCATGTCGCCACCGATCTGGACCGGGTCGATCATCTCGTGCCGGTGGCGCGCGAACTCGCCTTCAACCTCCGCGATTTCGCCAGCGATGGGGCCTATGGCCATTATTTCAACGGCCCCTCGACCCTCGACATATCGAGCGATGAGTTTGTGGTGCTGGAACTTGAACGGCTTAAGAACATGCCGGACCTGTTCAACGTCATCGTGATGGTGGTGGTGAATGCGGTCACGCAGGAGCTTTATCTCTCGGGCCGCGATCGCCCCCGCTTCGTCCTTTGCGATGAAGCCGCCCAGTTCATGAGCAAGAGCGATGGCCAGGACCTGTCGCGCCTCGCCGAGGCCTTTGGCCAGGGCTACCGGCGCGCGCGCAAATATCAGGGCAGTTTCGGCATCGTCCTCCAGTCGATGAACGACCTGCTGCTCTTTGGCGGCACCGGCCAGGTGATCCTCGAAAATGCCGCAACCCGCTTCCTTCTCCAGGGCTCGACCTATGACAAGGCGGTCGAGAACAAGATCCTCGACTATTCGGGCTTCGTCCTTGATCTCCTGAAATCGGTCCGGAACAACAAGCCCAACTACAGCGAGGTCTTCATCGACTCACCGCTGGGCCTCGGCATCGCGCGCCTTGTCGTCGATCCCTTCTCCTACTGGATCAACACCAGCGCCCCCCAGGAGGTGGCAGCATTCGAGCGCCTCCTGGCGCGCGGTGCCTCGCCCTTGGAAGCGGTGTGCGAGCTGGCCGGCATCGATCCCGACCATGTTCTAGGGCCGCGGTTCGCGCCGAGGGAGGCCGCGCAATGAAACACGGCCCCAACAACGGCAACCAGTTCGTCCTGCCGCTCGAACAGCGCGAGGCGATCGAGCGCGAGATCGAAAGTCGCGTCGCCAAGCGCATGAAGGACAAGGCCTTTCTCTGGCGCTTCCGGCTGATCACGATCGAGACGATGATGATGGCGGGCCTGATCGCGGTCGCGGGCATTCTTCTTGGCAAAGGGCCATTCGAGATTTTCCGCGCAGCCGTGCTGGTCGCCGCCGGCTGCTTTGGCAGCGGCATGATCCTCATCGGGCTCTCGGCCGGCGCCACCCATGGCTGGACCGCCCTCACGAAGCGCTTCCGCCGGTGGCGGTCATGAGCGGCATCTTTTCTGCTTGCCCCTCGACGGCTTCCGCGCGCCTGATGATCGGCGGGCTGATCCAGTCCAGCCTCGCCTGCATATTGGTGCTGATGGCGCCTGATCCATCCGCCATCATGCTGAGGGCCGCAGTCGGTCTCATGCTGCTGACCGGCATGGCCGCCTTCCTGCTCGCGATCCGCAATGAACAATCGGACCTCCAGCCCTATTGGAGGCGGCCCCGTGGCTAACGCGTCTGCACGGCCTGCAAAGCGCCTTTGGCTGATCGCGCTGGTCGCCACGGCTACGACCCAACCTGCGCAGGCCAATGTCGCGACGATCGGCCGGACCTGGCCGATCGCCGAACCCGATGCCCTGGCCGAGATCGAGGCGCGGGCCGCAAGGCAGCCGACGGACATCGCCCAAAATTTCGGGCCGCGGGCCAATTGGTCGGCTATGCAGGCGGCGTCGCTCGGTATCGCGACGCTGGCGCAGACCCGGAGCGTCATTCCCTTCTACACCCTCGATTTCGACATCAAGCTGCCCGACGGCACGATGCTCTATCCCAAGGGCTACACGTTCAACCCGCTGACCTATGTGTCGCTGCCCCAGCGCCTGGTGGTCGTCCATCCGCGTGATCTTGGCTGGGCGCTGCGCACCGCGCGGCCCGCCGACTTCATCCTCCTGACGGCGGGCGACGCGCTGGCGCTGGGGGAGAAGGTCGGTCGCCCGCTCTTCATTCTCGAGGAACGGGTGAAGGACCGGCTTGGCCTCACCGTCGCGCCCGTCATCGTCGCCCAGGCCGGGCAGCGGCTTTTGCTGACCGAGGTGCCCCCGACGCGCGAGCCGCAGCAGGTGGTGCGATGAGCCGGCTCCTTCCGCTCCTGCGCGCCGCTGCCGCCGTGATCCTGCTTGTCCTCATCGCACCCGCCACGCCCGCGCAAGCTTCAAAATGCGAGGCGGGAACGATCTTCAACCCCATCACCAAGGTTCGCTGGACCTGCATCTTTCCGATCACGATCGGCGGGGTGAAGGTCGGGAGCTTCGACAAGCTGGACAAGGAACTGGACGCCCAATCCGCGAGTAAACCGCTTTGTGCTTGCCGCAAGGGGGTAAGCTTCTGGTTCGGGGTCAAGGTCAGCTTCTGGTCCCCCAATCGTATGGTCGATGTGGTGACGGAACCGGGCTGCATGATGGCATTGGGCGCCGACCTCATGCCGACGGGCGGCAAGCTACAGGGCAGCCAGAGTGGCATCGCGGACGGCACGAACAGCAACAAGATGTTCGCCCAGATGCATTATTATATCGCGCCGGTCTGGAAGATGCTCGACATGTTCACCGACTTGCCCTGCATCGAGGATGACGGGTTCGACGTCGCGCTCATCACCGAGGTACTGCCGACCTGGCAGTCGGGGACATTGGGCGCCATCATCCAGCCCGAAGGCATATTGTTCGGCAATCCAGCAGCCGGCCTTGCCTGCATGGCGGACAGCGCCGCGGCGGCGGCCGGCAAGGTCATCGATCCGCTCTTCTGGTGCCTGGGGTCGTGGGGCTCGACCTATCCGGTCGCAGGCGACATCCATTTTGGCGACAGCGTCGAGGCCTGGGCGGGGCTGGCCGCGCGCGGCACTTTCATGATGGGACGCCTTGGCGCCCTCACCATCTCCTCGGCCGACGGCTGCTCGTTCAAGGCGCAGCCGATCTGGACCAAGAGCCGCTACAAGCTCCAGATCATGGAGCCTGTGAAGGGCGGCAAGTGCGTCAATATCGGCCGACCCGGCGCGCTCTGGTCATCGGCCAAGCATGCGCCCGCCAAGGACAACGCCCAGTTCATGCTTTTTGAAAAGGTGATCTGCTGCGCCGGGATTTCGACGCCATGAGCAGGTCGCCCACCCCATGCACCGCGCGCGGCCCAAAGGCCTCCTCGTCTGCCCGCCACAGCCCTCGGGGCCGGCTAGGCGCGCGCGATGCCGGAGCGGCGCCGACGCCCCCAGACGGCGTCGCTCCAAACCCGGTCAGCGCGGCCGTAACCCCCATGAGCCAGGGCGCCCCCTCTCCTCGCCCGCCGCTCACGGCCGCGCTGACCATCTTTGAAGGCCAGGCCGCATTTCGCCTCTCGACCGGCGACCTCATCCAGCTGCGCAACGGTTGCCGCACCGTCGAGGGAGATCAATCATGATCCTCCGACGCGATCTGGTCCTCGCAACTTTGAGTTCCACGCTTCTGCTGTCCGCCGCTGCGCTGGCCCAAGAACCGGAACCAAGCGTCAAGGATCGCGCCCGCAGCGCTGCGACCGCCTCGCGCGCCCGTACCAGCTCCAGCGACGCGCTCCAGTCCAACTTTGTGACGCCGGGGCTGAGCGGCCAGACGATCACGACCGTTGACGGCAAGACCGGCTTTACGGCGAACCTTAGCTGTCAGAAGACATCGACCCTTCTGGAAGTGCTGGTGCAGCCGGGAAGCACTGGTGACCTCAGCCAGGTCCGTATCTCCCATGACCGCGATTTCGACGGCACGTTCGACAGCCAGACGCTGCTTCCGGTGCCGGTCTCAGGCATCTGCGCTAATGGCGTCATCGCCTGCAACCCCGGCACCTGGGAGGGCTGCCGCTATTATGGCTGGGCGGTCGATAGCGCGCTTAACATCAACCTCCAGCAGACCCAGATGACGAGTCTTTCCGGCTGCTATTGTCTAAACAACAGCTGCGGTACGAACCTTGCCTGGGGCAACATTTCGGAGGTTCTGAAGGATCTGGGCGGCGGCGTGGTCGGCGCCCTCACAACCGCCGACCCGCGGATCGGCGTCGCGCAGGCGCAGATTGAGGGAACGGTGATCCGCTACACCGGCGCACAGACGACGTCCTGCACTGCCGACCCGCAAGTTTCTGCAACCCGCTACCGCAGCAACCCGACGGACATTCAGGCTGACGCCACTTCCGTCTCGCAAGGCAGCAGCGTCTTTCAGGCGCTGGCGGGGTCGGCCGCAGGGAGCGGCAAGAGGGAGCAGATCCGCAGTTGCTCGATCGAGCGTGAGGTCGCCGTCAAGGAATGGAGTTTCGACGACATTTTGGCCGTGCGCGGATCGGTCACGAAGGTCACGAGCTGCGGCACCGACTGCCGGCGCTATGAGATCCGGGGCTCGGGCACATGTGACAGCGTACCGCCCATCTACAGCGCGACATTCGAGCCACTGGCGCCGGCCCGGATAAAATCTGCGCGCATCGTCGAAATGGGCGCGGACGACTGGGTCCAGGCCAGGGTCAACGGACAGATCGTCGGCTATGCCGGCAAGCGTCCCTGGCTCGGCGAGGCATTGCCATCGGGCGACTGCCGCATCAGCGACGATCCCTGGTACAACAGGACCGCCATCGACATCACCTCCCAGGTCACCAGCGGCGCGACGGTCGTCGGCGCGCGTGTGCGCGGCGGCGGCGGCGGAAATTGGGGCTATGTCACCGTCGAAGTGCAGGTGGACACAAGCTGCGAGACGACCGAGCGACTGGTCGATCTGTGTTCAGGCTATGCGGCCGACCCGCAATGCCACCTAAAGAGCGAGACCGTCGATGACGTCGTGACGTTCAACAACGGGGTCGGCACGGGTCTCTCGCCGCTGCCGCAGACCCGGACAATGGGCACCGGCACCTGCGCCGTCCAATTGACGCGGGATTTCTTCCTGAAGGAACGTCGTTACGCTTGCGTCATAGATACAGGGAGCCAGGCTTCCCCTGACCTGTCCCGCGCCGCCTATATCATCGACCGCTCAACCGAGACCATGCTCAATGACCGCATTCAGGCGGCCGATGGCAGCGTTCAGGAAACCTCACGCGCCTTCTCGCTGCCTGCGCAAGACCCCGTCGCGGCGTGCGAACCGATCTGCAAGACCCGCAAGGCCCGCACCAATAGCGATGCGGCGCTCGACGGCGTGGTGGGCGAGCTTCAGACCTCCGACCAGGGCTGGAACAGCTATTATCATGTCTGCTCGTCCGACAATGTCTGTCCGGCAGGCGATGGCGAGGAGATCGTCTCGGCCTGCGGCTGCCTTGATGATTTTCCCGAAGCCGTCACCATGATGCAAACCGTCCGGCTCGCGGGCGCGGACCTGGTCTGCACGGCAGGCGCGCAATGAGGGCGCCAAAATCCCTCCTCGCCTGGGCGACGCTGCTGCTCGCCACCTGCGGTCAGCCCCAGCTCGCTCATGCGCAGCAATGGCTGTGCGCCGCCGACCTCAACGGCAATGGCGATGCGGCCGATGACGGCGAGATCGCCAGCTGCGCTGTGACGGCGAGCGGCGATCATCTTTGCCCGATCGAGCAGACGGCCTGCACATTGAACGCCACCGGCGGCTATTCCTGCCCCCTCGGGTCTCAATATGCCTGCTTCTCGCCCGACGGCGTATCGGCCCCGAGCTGCTCGCCCCACAGCTGCATCGACACCAGCGCCAATCCGGTCGAAGAGGAAGTGCCGGTCGACGATCCCGGCACCCCCGCCGACGGCGAGGTCGACGCGGACGGTAATTGCCTCGGAACGATCGAGATTTTCGGCGGACGCAAGCTCCGCTGCCGACCGCCGGGCCTCAGCGTCACCTTCCAGAATTGCTGCAAGGACAAGGACAAGATCATCAAGGATGGCATGGGATCGTCGATCAGTTCGATCGGCACCAAGATCGCCATCGCCAAGGGCGTATTCACCGGCATGAAGGCCGCCTACACCGCCTTCAAGGCCGGCGCGACAGCGAGCCAGGCCGCCAGCGCGGGCGCCAATGCGCTGATCGTCGGCATCGATCCGACCTCGATCGCCATCAGCCTCGCCATCAATTTCATGATGGAGGTGCTGCTCCAGGGCTGCGACCAGCAGGATATGGAGGCCGGCATGCTGCGCGGCTCGGGCATGTGCCATGAGGTCGGCACCTATTGTTCGTCCAAGATTCTTGGGCTCTGTGTCCAGAAGGCGAAGAGCCAGTGCTGCTTCAACAGCAAGCTTGGCCGCATCATCCAGGAACAGGGGCGCCCGCAATTGAAGGCGTTCGCCAATGGCTGGGGCGAGGTCAAGTCGCCCAACTGCCGCGGCTTCACCGCCGAAGAGTTTCAGGCCCTCGACTTCAGCAAGATGGACCTCGCCGAATATTATGACGAGATCGAGGCCCGCTCGGCCGATCTCATCCAATCCGACATGGAGGAGAGCGTCGATGCGTATCTCAACGCCGTTCAGCGCTAGGCTGATCATACCCCTGACGCTGGCTGCCGGATGGTCGATCGCGGCAGCGCAGGCCGCCCCCGATGCAGCCCCGCCCAAGGCGAAGGCTGCCACGGCGGCCGAGGGCGAGAAGGCCATGGAAGCGCTGGCGGACGCACAGGCGCGGGCGCGCAACGATGCCAAGCCTGACAAGCCGATCCCATCCCCCAACATCCCCGCGCCGTCCCCGGCATTGCGCAAGCGCGCCTTCGAAGCGATGCGGTCGCACAAGACCGATCCGCGCCTTGAAGAAAGGGCACGCGCGGCGCGCAAGGCCGGCGAAGCCCAGCTAGCGCGGGACCGCGAGGTGATGAGCAAGCGGCTGGCGGAGGCACTCGGGCTCGAAGCGCCATCGACGATGGCGGTGGCGCAGGCTGTGACGCCGGTTGCGCCAAGCGCATGGGTGCCGGTCCTCTTCGTCTCATCGTCTATGCCGGTATCAACTTTGAGAACCTATGCCGGCCAGCTCGAACGCGCCCGCGGCGTGCTCGCGTTCCGCGGGATAACGGGAGGGCTGACAAAGGTTGGCCCCATGGCAAAGCTCTCGGCGCAGATCCTCCGGCTCGATCCGGGCTGCGAGGGGCCTGCCTGCGCGATGCGCGATGTCCAGCTCATCGTCGATCCAATCCTGTTCCGCCAGCATGGCGTAGCCCGCGTGCCCGCGCTCGGGATGCTGCCCGGTGATCCCACCAAGCCCTATTGCGAGCGGGAGGAAGAAGGCCCGGCATCCGCCAGGGCGAGCCACCTCGTCTATGGCGACGCGGCGCTCTCAGGGATGCTCGAAACCTATTCCCGCCTCGGCGGAAAAGAGGAGGTTCGCGATGCTGCGACTCGCCTGGAACGCCGGTAAGGTCGCCTGGCCCAAGATCCGCGACCTGGCCCGGAACGCTGCCGATGCCCTCCAATCGATCGAACCCGGCCAGCCTTTCATTCAGACCCGTCTGGCGAAGGCAATCCTGATCGTCAGCGCCATCGCGCTGTTCGTTTGGTGGGCGCTTCCTCAGCTCATCTGGGTGCGTAGTCCCTCGATCGATGCCTGGGCGGTTCGAAAGGTCGGCGGCACGGTCGAGCGACATGACCTCGTCATGTTCGAACTGCGTCACCCGCTCGCAGGGCCGTTGCCGGTCAACGTCACCAAATATGCGCTTTGTCTGCCCGGAGACAGGCTCGCCTCCTACACCATGCACTCCGACCGCTATCCCAAACGGCTGGAGGCCGCCTTCTTCTGCAACGGCAGCCTGATCGGAGTCAGCAAGCCCTATGGCCGCAGCGGACAGCGGCTCGACTATTTCCGCTGGAAGAACGGTCCTGTGCCCGAGGGCCGCGCCTATATCGGCTCCGCCTACAAGGACGGGTTCGACAGCCGCTATTTCGGGCTGGTGCCGATCTCGGCGCTGACCCGCATGGAGCGGGTGCTGTGATCCGGCGCGCTCTCTCGCCGCTGGTCTTTGCCGCGGCACTGATCAGCCCGACCGGCGGCATGGCTGAAGCCTCCCCCACGGCGCCCACGAAAATTCGCCAGGGCTATTGGTGGTATGAAGCGCCCCCAGCGCCGGCAGAGGTCGAGGAGGAGAAAATCGAGAAGCCGGTCATTCCCCCGATGCCGGAACTCGCCAGATGGTCGCCACCCCGCATCCGCAAACTGATCGAGGCCCAGCGCGATTATGCCGCAACCGTGCTGAGCGTCGAGGCGGTCTCCGATTTCTGGCGGCTTCAGGATTTTGCGCGGCGCAAGGCCCGCGCCTTTGCCGGCGTCACGCAGATTGCGATGTTGACCCACCCGGAACTGAATTCCAAATCCGCCAATCCCATGGTCGGAGACGCGCGCGCCGCCTTGGGAGCGGAGAAGGAAGCCGCCCGCCGCACCTATCTGCGCGCCAATGCCCGCGCCTATGCGCTTGTGATGTTCAGCCGGACAAGCTGCGGCTATTGCCGGGTGCAATGGCCGATCGCGCAGCGCTTCCAGGAGGAATATGGCTGGCAGGTGATCCGGCAGGATCTCGACACTCATCCCGAGCTGGGGCAACGGTTCGGCGTCGACGTGACCCCCACGATCATGGTCATCAAGCGCGACAGCGCTCAGCGGATGGTGATCGCCAGCGGCGTCGAGGCCTATCCCAATCTCTCGGCCATGGCCTATCAGGCGGTTCGGCTGTTGAACGGCGACATCCGCCCCGAACAGTTCATGACGGGCGCAGGAGAAGAAGGTGGCTTCTTCGACGCCCTCGCCAATGGCCCGGTGTCAGCGAGCGCTGCTGATGATGCGTCAGGCGCGAGTGAATTGCGGGCTGACCGATGATGCGAACGCCCATTTCCCTGAACTCAGCCCAGTTGACTGAGGGCCTTTCCCTCTCAGTCGGGATGGGCCGCATTCTGCCCGGCGGCCTGCAGAAGCTTCACGGCCTTTTGGTCAAAGCTCATGAAGATATCAGCGCCCAGCCACTGCCCATCATGCGCGATGACGCCATCGGCAAAATCACCCCCGGCATCGAGGAGAGCGAGGCCAGCCTCTGCCGCACCGCGGTCCATGACGACGTTGCCGGCGTTCAGCAGCAGCCGGACCGAGGAAGCGATCTCGGCAGAGCTCAATTTGTAGCCGACCTTGAGAACCCAGCAAAACTCGCAAAGCGCCGAAAGCGGGACGGCGACAAGTTCCGCACTGGACACGAGCTTACGCGCGATTGGCCCTTGTTTGGGGTCATCCTGGGTAGCCGCACGAACCAGAATGTTGGTGTCCGCCGTGATCTTCACAGCTCTCCGGCCCAGCCTTTGCCGATGATCTCGTTCATCTCTTCGATCGAGAGGGAAGGCTGCCCTTCCCGCTTCAACGATCCGCAGAAATCGGCAATGCTGCCGGAAGGCCGCTCAGCCCGGATCCGAATTTCGCCTCCTGGCATCTTGTCGATGCTGAGCTTGTCGCCGGGATGGATGCCCAGATGCTGGAGCAAATCCTTCTTAAGCGTGATTTGCCCTTTGGCGGTGACGGTGAGCGCGTTCATCCGGCTGATCCTTTCAATCCGTCATGTAATGGAAACTTCCATTACATTCAAGCCGAGAGCGGTTATGGTGTCTCTCCCCCTCGCACTGCTGACGGTGTCCACGCCCGCACATGGCACAGGAAATGACAAGGCCAAGGCCGAGCGCGCAGCGATCCATCCTGTCACGACGCCCCGCGAATTGAGCGCCTGGCTGGCAAGGGTTCCACGCACGCGCGAGTTCCCGACGGATCTCGACCCGACATTGCGCGCGGAGGGTGGAACCTTTGTCGTCGAGATGAGCTCGGCACCCGGCTGCCTGCCCTGCGGCGACCTTTGGGCGCGCCTCCTCCGCTTCGGTCGTAGCTATGGCTGGCAGGTCCGCACCATTTCCTCCAGCGATGCACTGCTGCGTTCCGGACTGCTCGGGCTTCCATGGGTGGGGCATCCCGTCCTCTGGGTGCGGCCGACAAATGATCCGGCCCGCCTCGTACCGGCCGCGATCGGCACCGATCATGACGAGAATCTCCGTCGAAACATCTATCTGGCCACCAAGATGCTGACCGGCGTCCGGCCAGACATCGGCCTGCGCGCCATGTCCAAATATACCGGCATCGTGGCGCCCAGCGCCGCTGCCTCGACCACACCGAAGCGTAAAGGGGGCTGACCATGGCGGGTCTCAGCCCTCTTCCCCTCCAACAAGGATACCCGCCATGGTTCATGCTTCCAAGCGCACGCTGACCAGCCTCGTTGCCGTCGGTCTCGGCCTCACGGCCCCTGCCGCCCATGCCCAGGGTTGGGCGGAGAGCTGGTTCGACAATGTGACGTACACCAGCCCCGGTAGCTTCGAGGACCAGACCCGGGCTATGTGACGGCTGGGGGCATGTCGGGCCGGGTCGACGTCCATAATGACTATCTGATGAGCCTCACACTGCCCAAGGTGAAGGCCGGGTGCGGCGGAATCGACATGTTCTTGGGCGGCATGTCGTTCCTCGATCCCGATTATCTGGTCCAGAAGCTCGAAAGCATTCTCCAAGCCGCGCCCGCGGTTGCGTTCCAGTATCTGCTCGAAACGCTCGACGAGAAAATGGGCAATATAATCAGTAAGATGGAGGCGGCGACCAATTACCTCAATTCAATTCAGGTCAACGACTGCCGCCTCTCCAATCGCATGGTCCAGATCGCCAAGGGCGACGACAATATGTCGGGGATCATCGAGGAGATGACCGGATATCGCTCGGTGAAGCAGGGCTTTGCAAAAAGCTATCAGCAGAGCCGGGAAAAGATCGAATCCAATTCCAACAATCCTACCGAGGATCTGAAGGACGCGCTTTCGAACTGCCCGGCGGAAGTTACCGACATCTTCCGGACGGGATCGCTTCTCTCCCATGCAGCCTCCCGCGTGGGTGCAAGCGCCTGGGCGGGCGTGATGCGCGCGCGGGTGGGTGATGTCTACATGCGCTGGGACGATAATGACAAAGTCCCGCTCTTCTCCGCGATCCCCGCGTGCCCGGCGCAGGATAGCGATGCGCCCGACGATTTCCTGACCGGCAAGGTCCAGACCCGCGCGCTCAATATCCCGGCGACCTCCAGCGACTGCTCGCAGGATGCCGGCAAAGGCGCGCTGGCCCTATCGCGCGAGCGGCTGGAGGCGATCGCCGGCAAGATCCGCACGAAGGCGGCGCTCACGACCGATGAGCGCCAGTTCGTGGCCAATGTCCGCACGCTTCCCGTCTATCGTATGCTCGAATGGGGCGTGCGGCAGGGCGTTGTGGACTCGGTGATCGCCGATACCGACGAACTGGTGGCCCTCACCCTCGCCTATCAGATGCTGAACGATCTCACCCGGACGATCGACTTCGCGCTCACCAACGCCGAGCGCGGCGCGACCACGGCGGGCACGGCCGACAGCGGCAATGCGAATATCTGCCAAACCCGCATCCTCACCAAGGGGATCGAGCAGCTGCGGGACCTGCGCGAGGAAGTGCTGCGGCAGCGCGCGCAGATGCGGCAATCCTATCTGGCCGCGCTCAACCAGGCCAACCTCTCCGCCAACTATGCCGGCCTGCTTCGGCAGCGCGATCAGGATGCGCGAAACGCCGCCGGCGTTGCCGCCAGCCGCAATCGCTGAAGGGAAAGGCTGACCCATGCAAAGTTCCATCCGCCCCGCCCTTGCCTCTCGCTTCGGCACCATAGCGGCGGCGGCCCTGACCGCCCTGCCCTCGCCTGCCCTGGCGTTAGAAGCGAGCTATCGCAGTTACGATGGCTTTGAAGAAACGGTCGATGCTTTCCGCCTCGTCTCGATGATATTTGCCGATCCGCGCTATGAGACGCTGGTGCTGATCATGGCGATCGCCGGTATTGCGCTTGGTGCCGTCCTCGCCAGCATCAGGGGCCAGGGCATGGGGCTGGTCGCATTTGGCTTCCAGATTCTGATGGGGGTCGGCCTGTTCGTCGGGTTTGTCGCAACCACTGGGACGGTCCATGTCTATGACCGGGTGCGCAACGCCTATCAGGCCGTGGGTGACGTCCCCAATCTGCTTGTGCTGGTCGCGGGCACCACCAATCTCATCGAAAGGTCGCTCGCTGAAACGATCGACGACAACACGCTCGATCCTGCCGCAAAGCTGGAGTTCGGCGCGGGCGGCCATGCCTTCAACCTCTTCTTCAACGCCGCCTCGCCGCGCGGCCCCATAACCGACACCTTCCTCGACGCGACCCTCAAGGACTATGTCCGCCAATGTTATCCGGTCGCGCGCGTCTCGCCCGCCTATGGCGTGGACGACGACATGCTGTTCCGCACGGCGACCGATCTCCCCGCGGCCTTCGCTGCGATGGCTGGGCCGGCGACCTTCTCGACCGTCTATACAGCCGCGAACAAAGCGGGCGAAACGATGAGCTGCGCGGACGCCTGGGAGCACATCTCGGCTCGCCTCGCCGAACCGACGCTGTTCGACGACTATGTGCTGCAAAGCTGCATCCGCACCGGATTCGACGTCGACGATGCCGGGCAGCTCGCCCGCTGCAAGAGCCAGCTGGCCGAGATGGGCGAGATGATGATGGGGACGCCGCTTTCGCTTCAGGCCTTCATGACCGATGTGATGCTCGGCACCACCGTTGGCGATGTGCTGTTCGAGGATTCGCCGGCGACCGCGGCCCGGGTCATGGCGAACCGGGCGGTCATCTCCAACGGACTTGCGACCATGTCGGCGGCCAATGAGTGGATGCCCACGATCCGGGCGACGATCTTCGGCATCATGCTCTTCATGGTGCCGGTCGCGCTGTTGTTCGTGCTGACGCCCATCAACCTGCGCGTCCTGAGCTATGCGCTGGGCCTCTTTGTGTTCGTGGCGCTCTGGGGCGTCATTGATGCGGGCATCTATCAGCTGACACTTGGTCGGGCGATGGATGTGCTCGCTGAGATGCGGGCTAACCATGTCGCGGCCAATGCCTGGATGCTGGCCCCCTCCTCCGCAATGAAGGCGCTCGCCATCTTCGGGACGTTCCGAACGGCCGCCGCCGGCCTCGCCGGCGCCTTCGTATTCACCGTCTTCCGTTTCTCGGGCAACATGTTCAGCTCGCTGACAAGCGCCTCCCAAGGCATCCACAATCAGGCCGCTGGTGCCGCCGCTCCCATGGCGACCAGCGAGGGCTATGCCTCCGCGCTCGAAGCTCAGGGATCGGCCATGGGCACGGCGCACCGCAAGGCCGCAACCTCCAGCTTCGGGGACTTTGGTGAGCGGGCCTCCTTCGCCGCCTCCCGGTCCTTCGGTGAGGCGGGAACCATCATCGGCGAAGGAAGCCCCACAACGCCCGGCCAGACGGCGCTCAGCCTCGGCGGCCTCGAAGCCCAGCGCCAGCTGGGCGGCTTCGCACCAGCACTGGCCAAAGGCGATCTCATCAGCCCTGAAGCCGCAAAGGCGGTCCGCGCAAATGCCACCACCTCGGCAATCCATCAGTTCGCCGAAAAGGACGCACTCAGGTCATTGGGCACCCGCTATTTTGGTGAAGGGCAATCCGGCGAGCGCGCCTTTGCCGCCTTCGCCCAGACCATGGTTCAGTGGAAGGCGTTCGGGGACAATCGCTCCTATGCAATGATGCATCAGGCAGCATCCCGTCATTATGAGCGCGGGGGCTACAGCGCCCAGGACGCCGAACTCAAGGCCACGAGCATCATCGCCGAGGCGTCGAGCGATCCCACGTTCGGCAAGCTCATCGCAAATGCCTGGGATCAGGAGCAGATGCTGCGGAACGATCTCACCGGCGCGCAGGTCAATGTTGGCGCCATGGAGGGCCGACGGGAATTCGCTGGCCAGGATGTCTCCCAAATCGAGCGCGGAAACGTCGCGACCGAGCAGGCCCATCGGACCGGCGGAAATCAGGGGCAGCGCAATGCCTCGGCCATGCTTGGCCTGTCGGTTCAGGAAACGAGCCGCCGCATTTCCTTCATCAATGCCCTCTCCGGCGAAGCCCGCTCTTCGGCCATCACCCAGCTTGCCCGTGCGACCGGACGCAACGAGGCTCAGGTCGAAAAGGCTCTCGCCACCTTCTCGGCGGCCACGCAACTGGGCACCGCCGACGGCACGACCGCCGAGGCCGCGCGGGAAGGCACGAGCGTCTATGGCCGGACCAGAGAAGCAGCGGGCTATGATTTTGCCGAACGGTCGGGCAAGCTCGATGCCCAACGGGAGGTCGGGCATGACGGCACCCGGGCCGCGGCGCGCATCGGCGAGCAGCGGCGGCAATCCGATAATTTCGGCTTTGCCGAAGGCGCAGAAGCTGCTGGCACGTCCGTCCGGGGTGCCGCAAATCTCGACGCCTTCATCAAGACGCTCAGCCAAACCGCCGGAAATCAGGTCGACCGGGCAGAAGGCGGCGCCGAGGGCATTGCCGATCGGGCGCGCAATGACCGCCTCACCCGGATCGTAGATGCCGAACGCCTCACCCGTATGCAGGGGCTGCTCCGCGCCAATGGCATCACCATGTCCAAGCGGCAGCTCGCGATGGACCAGAATGGCGACCTCAGCCTCAATCTGACGCCGCAGACCGCAGCGCAGATGTGGCGGGCCGGCCTCATCAACGAGAGCCAGCTTGGAGTGGTGGCCAATGGCGGCAATGCCCGCTTCAGCTTTGCGGGGAACGACCTGCTGGTTTCGTCCAGCGCGGGATTTGAGCAGAGCGCGCGGAGCGACACGAGTACGCGGTTCGAGGCTGGCAAACAGGCAGGCCCGGACACCGTCGAGCATTTCCTGGGCGGCGGTCAAGAAGGTCACGAAATGATGGCAAGATGGCTGAAAGGCGGGTTTGAAATGGACCGGCATGGCCAATGGCGTTTGAAACCGCAGGTGGCAGATACCTTACAGCGGGATGTTCAAGCCTTCATATCCCAATCGGGATGGACGAGATCGCTGAGCCGTAGCGCAACGCATGAGACATCGAACAACATCACGGTCGGTGCCGAGATCGGCGGACAATCGAATGTACTGGGAGGGGCCCAAAGTCGGGGGCGCAAGGCGGGAGCAAACCAAGCGTTGGGCCATTCCGGTTTTGAACTGAGTGGTCGTACATCAGACAGCGGATCGGGCGCGATTGACGCCAGCTCGACCATCGACATATTGAACTATGACGTGCGTTCTTCTTTAGCCAACGCAGAGAAGGCAGCGGCCAGTTCCTCGCACCCCGAAGCCGCATTCACCCATGAGTTAGGGAGACAGATCCTTGGGGATCAAGGTCTACGGAACCGCTATCTGGGAGACGCAGATGCGGGCCGAGGCGTTTGGGATGCATCTGCTCCAGTTACTTCGGCCGAGCAGGCGAAAATTCTGAGCGACGGGCGGTTCTCTGGCGACCTCAGTGGCAGTTGGATCGATGGAGATCCCACATTCAAAAAGCGCTAATGCTTTCCCTTGGCTCTCTCCAAGCGCTGCTGACGATGCCGGTAGCTCATCGGATTCATCGGATGCCAATACCAATCTGGATTACCGGGATCGGTAGGATCATTTCCGCGCCGCCGCCTATGCAATTCCCATTCCTCCTCGGTCAGCGGCCGCATGGAACCAAATCGATACCGCCAAGCGGCCCGAAAATAGCCGAAGCCGAGACCACCAATGAAAAGGTAGGGGTTCAGGACAAGCGCCATCGTCAACGTGGCGACGTCCTCATGAGACCGCAAAAAGTCGCGAGGGAGGAAGAGACCAAGAAGCAGAACGAGAAGAATGAGCGCTATCCACAGCTTGGCGTACCAGGGTCGCCAAAACCAGTCGCGCAGCAGCGGCCGTTTTAACGGCTCTGGGATCGGGGCTTTATCGGTTCTATCCATGCTTCACTGCCTCGCGCAGACAGTTGCAAATTTCCGCCTGCTTCGCGCTATGAGATGTCGCCGATATGGCGCATCTTCCTTGCAAGTGATAGCATAATCGGTAAAGTGATAGCAATCTGCTTGCGCTATGAGGAGGCCCTGTGCGAACGGTGACTGTGAGGAATTTGCCAGATGAGGTTCATCGGGCAATTCGCGCGCGTGCAGCTTCCCATGGAAGAAGCACGGAAGCGGAAATCCGGGACATTTTGGAGCAGGCAGTGAAACCGTCCGACCGTGTTCGCATGGGGGATGCTCTCGCCCAGATCGGCAGGGAGGCGGGCCTGACGGATGCTGACGGAGACTTGCTTGCCCAGAAGCGTGGGCCAGCGGCCCCCATGAGCTTTGATTGATGATCGTTCTGGATACCAATGTTGTTTCCGAGGCCATGAAGCCGTCAGCGGAGCCCAAGGTCATCGACTGGCTCAATCGCCAGCCTGCTGAGACGCTTTACTTGACCAGCGTGACCCTCGCAGAATTGCTGTTCGGCATTACGGCGCTGCCCGAAGGCAAGCGCAAACATGCCCTGTCCTTTGCATTGAATGGACTCTTGAAACTGTTTGATGAGCGGATTCTTCCGTTTGAGACCAAGGCTGCGCAAAGCTACGCGGCCCTCGCCTCCCATGCCAGGGCGGTCGGCAAAGGCTTTCCAACCCCGGATGGCTACATTGCCGCCATCGCAAAGGCGACAGGCTTCTCCGTTGCGACCCGCGACACCGCGCCTTTCGATGCAGTTGGCGTCACGGTTATCAACCCTTGGATTTCGCACTGACAGCTCAAAACCATGCGAACAAACCTCGATCACCTTCCAGCCTCAAAGCAGCGCGAACTGGAGCGCGTGGTGCAGATCATCTTCGAGGAATTCGGGGATGCCAACAATCTCGCCACCGGCAAGCGCAAGGCGGGCCGCATTCACAAGATCATCCTCTACGGCAGCTATGCGCGGGGCGGATGGGTGGACGAGCCGCACACCGCCAAGGGCTACAAGTCTGACTATGACCTGCTCATCATCGTCAACCAGAAGGAGCTGACCGACCGGGTCCAATATTGGGAAAAGACCGACGAGCGGCTGATGCGCGAACTGGCCATCACCCAGACGCTCAAAACCCCGGTGAACTTCATCGTCCACACTTTGCAGGAGGTCAACGACGGCCTCGCCCATGGGCGATATTTCTTCATGGACGTCGCCAGTGAGGGGGTCGCGCTCTATCAGGCAGACGAGAGCGAACTCCATAAACCCAGGCCAAAAACATCGGCGCAAGCGCTGGCTATGGCGAAAGAATATTTCGAGGAATGGATGCCCAGCGGCGTCGAGTTTTTCGACAACTTTAAATTCAATCTTGGCCTGTCGAGATACAACAATGCGGCATTTCAGCTTCACCAAGCGGCAGAGCGGCTATATCATTGCGTCCTACTCGTCTCGACCTTCTATACCCCACACGTCCACAATCTCGGATTCCTGCGAACCCAGGCCGAGCGGCTTGATTTTCGCCTGTACAACGTCTGGCCGCGCGAGACGCGGGCCGAGCGGGGAATGTTCGAGAAGCTGAAGGACGCCTATGTTAAGGCACGCTATTCCAAGCATTATACTATCAGCGAGGAAGAACTGACTTGGCTCGGTAAACAGGTCGAGGAACTGGGCCGCGTGGCCCATATCGTGTGCAGCGAGAAGATCGCCGAGTTGAAGGCGGCTGTTGCCACATAATGAAGCCAAAGGGTCATGAAGGGACTGGCGGATTTCCATTTGCCCCTCGGACCTTCCAGCCAATCCTCTCCGGAGCAAGGCTATGGAGATAGCGGCCAATGATACGTAGAGCGGCGCGACTGCTCCGCGGCGCACTCAGTAAGGGCCACTGATCTCGGACGCCCCCATCCGGTGGCTACGGTGCCGGTCGTTGTCAAACATATCTAAAATCGCGAAGCTGGTAAGTAGGCCTCGCCTGTCTCGTCGGCATGCCGCCAAATCTTTTCCATTAACGGCGTGAGGCCCTCGTCGCTCGACAAGGCACGCATCAGATGCACTCCATCAATGCAGACGAACTTCAACTCGCCCTTCCCGTTCATTCCTGCGATAGCTTCGGGCGAATAGCCATTGATTGAAACGAACAGGCCCCGGGTATCTGCCGTTTTCCCGCGTATCTTATAATCAAACGCACCAAACTCGCTTCCCGCGGCCGGATTCTTAGTCCATTTAGCCTCGACCAGATGCGTCCGCGCGCGCCAAAGGAAGGAGCCATCGATCTGCTCGCCTGTCAGCTTGAATGAACGACGGGCGTCCAATCCTTCGAAATCAAACAAATCGCTGAGGAACGTCTCAAATAGATACCCTCGGGCTTGAGCATTACCCTCGCTCATCAACCCGGTGAAGCGATCGCGCAATGCGTCGCGCGTCTCAGTTCGCCTCGTACGTGCTTCCGCTCGGACCCGATGCTCAGCGGCATCGGCTTCACGAGCGGCCTTCTCCCTCTCCTCGCGCATTTCCGCCTTCAATTCCCGGTCAGTCCGGATTTTGCCGCGCAGAGCTTCGATTGCTGATTTGGCGGCGTCACTCGCGTCAGATGTCGTTAGCTGCGTTAGGCTCGTGATTATCGCGGCGAGGACGTGATCGCCTGCATCACCTTGTTCAGCCAATTCTGCCATGACCGCTTGAACGACGAATCGCTTCGGAGCCTTGGCATATTTGCCTGATGCGATGCTGCGATCCTCCGCAGCCCCCCGGGCAGCGGCGAGCACCGCCGACTTCAGGCCACTCCTCAAAAGAAAAGCGTCCAGATTGCTGTGAAACTTGAACCCTTCGCTGAGTGCGTCCTCGACGTAGGACAATGTGGCTGCGTCGAACGCCATATTTCTTCCCTTGTTCATCATTGTGCGGATCGTTTGTGTGTAAGGATATAGTAGGTCGCTGTAAAAATCTGAACCTTGGAAATATGTGCTCAGTCGATAACTAACCGTGCACCCGCACCGCTCGTTGCGGCAATCCGACAGCGATTTCTTGTCTCGATTTGCGACAGCCAAATGATCAGGATGTGTACAAACCCAATCAGTTCATATGTTCTTGGCAAAACACAAAGAGTGACGCAATATCATGCCGAGTTTGGAAGGGATGAGGCAGATTTGGCGACCCGATTTAATCACAGCGCGGCGCCCATGGTTTCGGGGGTCATTCTCCAATTTGAACGCGCGCTCTACCATCTTGCTATGGCCGCTGACGGCGAATCCGTTGCTGTCGAGCAGGTAGATGATGTATCTCGGCACAAGGCTGGCGCGACCGTTGAACAGGAACAAAATAAGAAGACCCTCACGCGCAAAAATTCCATACTTGGTGACAGAAGCCTAGACCTTTGGCGTACGCTTCAAATCTGGGTCCAAGGAATTCGCGAAACCTCAACGCCTAGCGCGCGCTATCTTCTCGTCACGAATGCGAAACCCGGTGGCACAATCGCAGAGGCCATCCGTCGCCCGGCAGATGTTACTCGGAATGCCGCAATCGTCGCTGCTCTCAAGGCCGCAGGCCGACTTCGTCGGACAGACGGGTCAGATATTCGCTCGACCAGCAAGATCCAGACTATCATCGATGATGTGCTATCCACGGACGATGATACACTGTTGGATCTCGCAGCTCGCACCGAACTTGTCGAAAACTATGATAGCGCGGCAGCGCGTCCGGGTATCGCAGCAAGGCTCGGACTGCATCCGGATGTGGACCGCGATGTCGTCCTCGATGCGACAATGGGCTGGATCGTCAATTGCTTGAAATTGGCTTGGGACAGCAAGCAAAGCGGGACTATCTCGAAGGAAGACTGTCTGAGATATGTCCGGGGGGTCGAAGCCCGTCAGATTAGGAGACGATGGCTACCCCGCCCTCCTCGGGAGTTGCCGGTCGCAGAGAATGTGATCGCGAACGCGAGGGGCAAGGCTTTTGTCCATCAGCTTGAGCGCATTGAACTTGATAACGATGAGATCGTGCAGGGCATCGAGCATTGGGTGAGGTTCAACACCGAGCGTCACCGCCTTGCGCTTTCCGGTGACATTCCTGACGAGGAATGGGGGGATCGTGCTGAACGCCTTCGGCTCCGATGGGAAAATATCGACCGTTTGGCTGCTCGCACGCACAGGAACGTTTCGGCGGTTGATCGCGGCTACCATGTGTATTCCCAAACCACCTATAATCACCGCGAAAATCTTGGCGGCAATAACTGCGACGAACTATATATGACTGCGGGTCACTACCATCGCCTTGCGGATGATGAACGGGTTCGCTGGCATCCGGATTATAAGGCTGTTTGACAGTGCGCGAGGATCACGAGGAACTTGTCCTGCGGAATCCTGCATTCGTCTCCTGTGCGCTCTGGTATTTCGCCCGTACCTTCTCGGATTCTCGTGAAGGACGTTCCCCGACGCTAGCCCACATGGTGCTCGCTACCGCGATGCTTCTTCATGAGAGAACCGTCGAGAAAATCGCGCGGATGCAATTTGAAAGCGGCCTACTAAAGGCTGTCGTCGAAGAACCGGAGCTGTTCGCTGGCTTGCAACGCCGGGTGGAAGCAGCTTTGCCAGTTTGTCTCACAGCGCTTCAGGTAGGGGTGTCCACGCAGTTGCTGATGCGTGACGGTGATTCGGGACTCCCAGCCTTTCGCGCAGGTGGCGCGGCCCTTCCGATTCCGATCCGCCAGAATAATTCGACGAATTCGGCTGCCCGTAGACTCGGAGCGTGGATTGCCGCTGATGATCTACCAATCCTGCAGGCAAGACTGGGAGTGAAGCTCTAAATATGAAGCTGTTCATCCGCGAATTGATCATCTGGCCCGAGGATCCCAATTTCGAACCTCACATCGTGCCATTCGATCCAGAGAAGATCATGGTGGTCACGGGCTGGAGCGGAACGGGCAAGACCTCGATCGTATCGATCATCAATTATGTTCTCGGGTCAGGAACGAGCACAATCCCGCTAGGCGTCATCCGTGAGACAGCCTCTTGGTATGGCCTCCTCATCGATACCGACCTCGGCCTGATGCGTTTGGCTCGGGAGAAGCCAGGGACGCGATCTGTATCGGACGCCTATTGGTGGCAGCAGGGTGATGATCTTTCAGACCCGCTTCCGCGGCGCCCAAATGCCAATGCTAAGGCCGACCGGATCAAACTGCTATTCGATGATCTCAGCAAGCTCTCCAACCTCGACACTGATCCCGACGGCGGCGGGTTTACGGGGCGCGCGAGCTTTCGGGATATGGCAGCGTTCAATTTTCTGCCGCAGCATATCGTTGCTAACCCCTACACCATGTTTTTCAAGGCCGACACGACCAAGCATCGTGAAAAGCTGCGCAATGTCATGCCGCTGGCTTTGGGGATTATCACCAATGACGACCTTGTCCGGATGCACAATCGCAAATTGCTGCGCGACCGAATGCGCCAACTTGAAGCTGAGTTGAAACTCAGGCGGGAGGCGGTGGAGCGCTGGCGAAGCAACGTGACAGGAGCATTTTATCAGGCTCAGGAACTGGGACTTCTACCGACCGGAGAGATGCCAGAGAAAATTGAAGCGGTCGTAAGTCTGCTACGTCAGGTTGTCGATGCCGGTGGGAAAAGCGCGGCAACTGCAGGACGAATTTCGAAGGCTGTATCGCGGCTTGAGGCGCTTCGCGTACAGGAGCGGGAACTTGATCGCCAGATCGCCGATGCGCGGCGTCGGCTTCGACGGTTTCAAAGTCTCCGCGGCTCCATCTCAGAATATGGCGCAGTTCTCACCGATCAGCAGGAAAGGGTGCGTGGCGTCGGATGGTTTCGCGAAGCGATCGTCGCCGATGAATGTATTTTGTGTGGTTCCGAAAGTGGAGCCGCCCGCCGAGCGCTTGAAGAACTTGAGGCACCGATTGCGGAACTTGAAGATCTTTCCGCTGGCGCGTTATCCACACCACCGATCGTCGATCGAGAGATTCTGGATATCGAACGCGAACTGCTGCTTGCGGAGGAGGCCATGCTAACCGTGCGTCAGACGAGGATCATAGCCGAATCTGACGTTGACCGGGAGCACGGTCAATCCCAAACCCTTGAGAAGGTTTACAGATTCATCGGTAGAACCGAACAGGCGTTGCGAATGCTCGGAGAGATCGATGGTGAGGGTGGCCTTACCGATCAGGTCAAGGACATCCTTGAACGTGTAGGGGAAATAGACAAGCAACTCGATGAGTCCGGTAAGCTGGATCGTGAAGCGGGGATCAATCGCGTAATCACAAAAGGGATCCGGCGAGTGATCGAGCTTCTAGATGTCAAAGGAGCGGATGGTGTCCCTAGCCTCGACCAAAAAGAGCTGAATGTGAGGTTCCGGCGTCATGGCTTCGACCACTATGATTTTCTTTGGGAGATTGGGAGCGGAGAGAATTGGATGGCGTACCACCTAGCCATGCTGCTCGCTCTGCACACCGTCTTCCTGAACCGGCGTGAGAACAACCCGGTGCCTACATTCCTCGTGATTGATCAGCCCAGCCAGGTGTATTTCCCCAGCGACACCTACAAGGAATTCATCGAAAAACCGCCTACGGATCAGGTGGCTCCCATGAAAGGCGAAGACCTGAAGCGAACGCGCCAGATATTTGAGATGATGGCAAAGGTCAGACGTAAGCGCCGACGGAAGGTGGCGTTGACGCGGCCTGTCAGGCTTTCCGGCGTGTCCGCGGCGCCCATTTTTTCGCGAGCGCTTCCAGCCTTGCCTCGATCAGTGGGATATCGGGCTGGGCGTTGGGATCATGGTCGTCGCCGAGAGTATCGAGCGCTTCTTCATGATATTCATGCTGGGGGTCGCCGAGCGCTTCGAGCTTTTCGGCATAGCCCCATGGCCCGCCACTGTCCTCCGGCGGGCGCATGCCTACTGCATCGAGGATGAGCGGATATGTCAGGTGCGGGCTGGCCGGGCTGATGCGCTCGATCTTGACGCTGTGGTCCCAGGCATCGCCAAAGTCGTAGAGATATCGGAAGGTCTTGCGCCTCGTATCCGCCAGGACCTGGGCGAGAGTGGCCTTACGAGCGTCGAGCGGCCCGTCGAAGCCGTATTCAGGATCAGGGATGCCGAAGCCGGTCTGCCCGAAGCTCATTTCCCACAGGTGAGAGTCCGTCCACGAGAAGGCGGTCTGGATGACGGTGTGCAAGCGGTCGAGCCGGATATTGAGCGGCACCTCCAGCGTTCGACTGACGGCCGGTGTGACATCGTCCAGCGTAATCTTCATCCGCACGACAGTGCCGTTGTTCACGCAGCCTTCTCCAGATCGTTGGTCAGCCTTGATGCCTGCCACTTCCACGGCAGGAAGTCATCGATCCGATTGATCGGGTGGTTGCCGATGCGCTCGATGACGTCGGTGAACCACGCCTCGGGCTCGACGCCGTTGAGCCGGCATGTGCCGGCCAGGGAGTAAAAGAGCGCGGCCGCATCCCCACCCTTCATGGAGCCGACGAACATCCAGTTCCGGCGCCCGAGCGCGACACCGCGCAGGGCGTTTTCCACCAGATTGTTGCTGATCTCGAGCCGACCATCATCGCAGTAGCGGATCATGGCCTGCCAGCGGTTGAGCGGATAGCGACAGGCACGCGCCAGATTGCTGTCGGACGACAGACCTCGGTTCTGGGTTTCAAGCCAGACGCGTAAAGCCTCCAGCTTCGGCACCGCCTTGCTCTGGCGGATAAGTCTTCGCTCCTCAGGTGGCGCGCCCTTGATATCGCGCTCGATGGCGAAGAGTTCGGCGATCCGCACGACCGCCTCCGCCGCGATCGGAGACGGGCTCTTCTCCAGTATGTCGGTAAATTTCCTGCGACTGTGACTCCAGCATCCAACTTCGATGATGTCCCTGGGCGCCTTGGTTTTGGGGTCGCGGTAAAGCGCGTTATAGCCCGCAAAACCGTCTGCCTGTAGATACCCCTGATAGCCGGCGAGATGTTCTGCCGGATGCGCTCCGCCACGATCTGCGCTGAAGCGGAAGGCTACGGCAGGCGGGCTCATGTCACCACTGGAGCGGTCATCACGCAGATACACCCAGAAGTGCCCGGTCCGGCTGCCATCGCCATTGCCCAGCAGCGTGACCGGCGTGTCGTCACCATGGATCTTGGCGGCTTCCCGGATATAGGTGAACAGCCGCTCGCCCAGCGGCGCCAGCAGCCATGCCAGTTTTCGCGCCCAGCGGCTCATCACATCCCGATCGATATGCAACCCCACCCGGCGGAAGATCACCGACTGCCGGTGCCAGGGCTGATGATCGACAAAGCGGCTGACGACGAGATGGGCCAGCAAGGCGCTGCTCGCCATGACCTTGGGCAGCGGCAGATCGACAGCGGGGGCCTGGCGGATCTGTTCGCAGGATCGGCACACCAGCCTGGGTCGGACGTGGCGGATGACGCGGAAGCGCGCCGGGACATAATCGAGGACCTCAGAGACGGCCTCGTCGATCTGCGCTGACGGTCCGTTACAACCGCCACTGCACGGGCTGGGCTGATGATCGACCGTCTGACGCGGGAAGTGCGCAGGAAGCGGAACGCGACCGCCGGGTTTGCGGGCCGATTTCGTCACAGGCGCCGCCGGCGCCTCATCGTTGGCAGGTTCCGGGGCTTCGACCTCCTCAAACATCAGCCGCAGCTGGGCGATATCCATTTTCTCGGAGCTACGGCCGAACTGGACGCGCAGCAGTCGCGCGACGCGATGCTCGAGCTTTTCGATCCGCAAGGTCTGGGCTTTGACCGTGGCTTGCGCCGCCGTCAGTTCGGCCCGTTCCTGCTCCATGACATCGGCCATCTCCAGCAGCATTTTCTGCAGGAGGACCGTGTCTGTGGGAAGGCGATCAAGGGCGAACCGCATGGCCTCGACCATAGCGAAAGACCACGGTAAAACCTACATAAAATGGCGGTTTTCCTGATCTTTTTGGCTATGCGAGACTCGGCGTGATCACCTCGTCGTGGACGATCGCCTGCTTCCAGTTCAGCCCTTCGACGAGCATCGCAAGCTGGGCGGCCGACAGCCGGAGCGCGCCCTCATGAGCACGGGGCCACACGAACTTTCCGCGCTCGAGACGCTTTGCATACATACATAGCCCGGAGCCGTCCCACACCAAGGCCTTCAACCTGTCGCCCCGCTTGCCGCGGAACAGGAAGACCGCCCCCGAGAATGGATCGAGCTGAAGGATATTGCGCACTTGCGCCGACAGCCCGTCGAATCCCTTGCGCATGTCGCACGGCGCCAGCGACAGGTAAATCTTCGTCGAAGGCGGGAACGCCAGGCTCAATGATCCAGCTCCCGCAGGACATCGAGCACCTGTTTCAGGGCTCCCCGATCAACCTCGCCATCAACCAACACCGTCAGGCCGCACCGCCCTCGAACCTCGATCCGCCCAGCTTCCCGAGCTTTGGCCGCCGGCGAAGACGATGCCAGTTCGACAGGCACGAAGCCTGCCATCGCTCCGCGGAGCAGTTGCTTGCGCCAGGTATAAAGCTGGCCTGTTCCAACGCTGTGCCGCCGAGCCACGGCCGAGACGATCGCCCCCGGCACCGTCGTCTCCTTCAGGATCGCCAGCTTCTCCTCGTCGCTCCAGTTCCGACGCCGCTCCACCCGTACAAGCGCTCCGCCATCACCACGACCGCTCATACGAGGCTCGTTTGACTGCTCAATGTCCATGCTCACGCCTCCTTAAAGGTCGCGAGCTTTCCTATTCCGGCACTACCGACAAGGCCGCCTTCCGTCGGCACTTACGGTCAGACAGGGCTTGAAGGGACTTCAAATCATCGTGCTAGAACACGCAGACAAAGACACCTGGGGAGAAGTCCCCAATGTGGCGGAGGCTGCTAACTGGCGCGGAGGCCATGGCCTCATCCCTGCTCACTGGCAGATTTGATCCGCTCCCCAATGAATCGGGCAGATAGCGTTGCGGCAGCCTTGCTTGTCCATTACCTGCGACGACGTCGGGAACGCGCTTCGTAGGCGGTGAGTATATTGGCCGTAAGCGCGATTCCTCGCTCAGCGAAGTCCTTCGCGCCGCTATCGACTTGCTCGAGAAGTATCCGGCCAATTAGTTCAGCTGGAAAGCCCTCGCTTACAACCTTTTGCAAAAGCTCATTCAGCGTCAACCCTTCAACGCCGACTTGAATATCCGGCTTCACGGACGTGGCGGCAGAGCGTGGATCGCCTTGTCCGAACAAGTCGCGTAATTTACCCGGTGGAGGTGGCGCATCACGCCCTGCTGCCTGTTCACTCGATCGTGCGAGACCAGCTTGCGCCGGTGAGATTGGATTTGGATCTGACCTAATCCGCGCAAGAATGGTCTGCCCAAACGGCAGTTGGCACCAACCCATGGCATCTGCGCCGGTCCTCATCATGCGATCCAGCGGCTCAAGTTGGCCGAGCCCGCTTAGCCACAATTTCCCTTCGAGGACTCCTATAGCATCGATCGCTGCGCGGGCCGGTTTCCATGATCGCAGATCGGGGTATCGGAACGATGTTACTTCGCGGCGTTCCGCGACCGACGCGAGCCGAATTGCCTCTGACTGAATGTATTCCCGATCCTGAATCGTCCCATCGCATTCGCGATTAGTGCAAGCACCGATGATCGAGCCAGCCATCGTAGCAATCGAATCGGTATCGGAGCCCAGAGCATTGATTATTGTCAACAGGCTGTCCCGGGGGTCTGATATGTCCGAGAGCGAAGCCGCGAAAGCGGCGATAATAGCCGTTTTCGTTCCCGAACCACGTGAAGATGGCTCATACCCACCAAGCGCTTCGAGGGTTTCGACGTAAATTGCAGGGAGTTGGGCGCCTTCGAACCGTTCGAGCAATGCCAAATCTTCTTCAATCTCTTGAAGAACAACAGCAGCTGCTTCCTCGAACGACGTTCCGCTGGCTTCCTCCCAAGCGCCGAGCCAGAAAAGTCGCAAATCACCATCGCTTTGTATGAGGCTTGATAGCGATCGCAGCTGCTCTACCATCGGATTGAGTTCGAGCAGCCGTGCGGGCCGCCCTTCGCGCAGAGCGAAAATTAACGAGCAGGCATGAAAGCACGCTCCAATTATTCCACGCGGATGACCATGGGTGCAAATTGAATTGCGGAATACGTCGAGGAGGACTTGCCGTTCATCGGAGAGGTCACGTGCAGCCCAAGCGTGCGGCTGCACGCGCATTGCTGCTCCGTTTCCACCTGCGGACAGGTAGCTCGCCCGTTTACTATCGAAAAAATTGGAATACCAAGTCGCGGAAGTACGAGCGAGATTTGATGCCGCCTCCTTCGATCCGATGCCTGCTCCTAACGCATAATTTGCCCAGGCTGTCAGCTCTACCTTAGCGAACGCGGCGACGTCGAAAGTTCCATCAGCCCGAATCGACCGCGATGTCGAAAGGCGTAGTTGAGTGTCATCTGAATAGGATCCTGCGGGAAAGTCTACGCTTGCCCCGGAATAGCCACCAACCTTTCGTCGCCACGGGACTGTGTTTTCAACTTGGTCCGCGCCGATTCGGTATTGCACCCGCCCAGCGTCAGCGAGCTCGGTCATGAAGCCTAAAGCGTCGCCATAGGCGGCCCATTCGGCCGACAATCTGTTTTGCTTCTCGCGATCCATACTCAATCTGGCCGAAATTCAAACTTCTCAGGTGCTACTACCACATCGACCTCCCTGTGAAACGTTGCTTTTAGGAAGCCGACGGTTTCCGACTGATCCATAGCCGTTCGCACATATATGCGCTGCAGATGCTCAGTTGAAAGCGATCCCGGATAGAGAGCCTCAGCTTGAAAGCAAGTTGGATAGCATGATCGAATGGTCTGAGGCCTACCGATCGAATTGCCCCGCCATCGAACCACAGGGTTATCGAAAAGGCGTTGAAGAGCGGCTTCTCCTTCCCCTCTCGCGACTGATGAGTAGATATTATTGGTTGTTGCGAATACAACATCGTTGTGCGTTAGCACGAGGGGATCGAAGGCTAGGATACACCAAAAGATCGGCTCTTCCCGATGCCAGTTATTGGCGCTCACCCGATAAAATTGTGTGTTAATGTGCTCGATAGATAGGCTGATGTGGTCGAGGAACGCTATGTCGCGCCGAAGTTCGGCGTTTGCGCCAAATAAAAAGCGCACCATTTCGTCGTCCTCGAGACGCGCGCGAGAGAGGAGTGTTCCAGTGTAAAGAGTTCCAAGGCACCCATGGTTCGTGGTGAAATGAACGACCTCGCTGATGCCACGGGCCGCTATCAAATCCGCGACACTCATAACTGGACTCTTTCCATTACGGCGTCGGGTATGACGCCCAGCAGTGGCAAATCTTCTCCGGGCTTGGTGCCGAGCAATACCGTCTCACGTGCGCGTCCTACACCCATTGCGACAAGCCTGCGATGCGATTCAAATCGATCATCATCCGGCGCGTTGCCATATGTAGCATGCTGACCCGACAGGCCGATCATGAACACATGATCAAATTCCAAACCCTTCGCGCTGTGAAGAGTGCATAAGCCGATGTTTGCTGGTCCTTCCGGCCATTCTGTGGCGCCTTGCAACTCACAATAATCGAAGCCGCTGCCGTTGAGAGCCGCGCGTATATCTTCGAACCAACCACCTCCTTTGAGGTGGAGAAAACCCACTGTCTCTCTCGACAAATCGATCTGGCGCAGTCGGTCCATAGCAAATTCAAGCTGTCTGCTAAACCTACCGAGTAGCAATGTGGGAACTGGGCCGTCGCGACGACACACCGCCGGGTTAGGCAAACTCCCATCGTCGTCAAGTGTGAGGCCTGCTGCAATCGACGCCGCGAGAGTCGCGATTTGACGCGAGTTCCTATAGTTTACGTTCAGTCGAAAGCTGCGCCCGGGGGCGATAACGATGCCGGCTTCTGCCCAAGGACTCCCTCGGGGATAAATCCGTTGAGCGGAATCGGTCACGATCATCACCGTACCATCATCAGCAGCGTGACGCATGACAGCACGAAGTTGGTTTGCTGACAGGTCTTGCGCCTCGTCGACAACAATCACATCATAGCGAAAGGCAGGGTCAGCCTCCATCATGGCGACCGCAATGTCATTGAAATCTCGCGCGGCGTTGTCCTGCTTCCAGGTCAAATAAGGTTCAACAACTTGCTCAAGTAGCTGCGTGCGGATTGGACGCGGCATAGCTGGAGACGCTCCGCGCCCTGTTCTTTCGATTGCGATATAGTCACCAAGCTGTTCTGGCCGCAGGCGGCCAAGAAGATATTCCACTTCGTCCTTAACGAACGGCGTGTCTCGAGGAAAAGGGAACGCGAGTTGAAGGAGGCGCTGTCGCACAGATGCGACGGCAGGCCCCCGCCAACCCAACGTATCGAGTGCCCACCGATCGAATGTTGAGATGTACAATCGGACATCGTCCGCATAATCCGCCATTTCACCTTCCGCCACAGCGGTAATGTAGCTGCGGAGCGAGTTGTTGTAAGTTAGTACAAGAACATTTGCGGGAAGGCGACCGTCGTTCCGAAATTGATTGACCGTGGCGCCCGTTGCTGCCCTTAACGCCAATAACGCCGTCGTGGTTTTGCCGCTTCCCGCAGCCCCCCGAATGAGTGAGACGCCCGTTTGTATCCGTCGCACTACAGCGATTTGTTCGGGCGTAGGCGGCACCCGCCTTAGAACACGCATTCTCCAACATCCCCCGCGATATTCGACTCGATTCCCTTCAATAGTAGCTAAGCGTCTCTCTTCTTTTAGAGCAAGCCGGCATTGACAATGGTTTAGGCGGAGCCTGCTAATAGTCCGACCGCCGCAAACGTCGCCAGCCAACATTATGGAACTGCTTTAGGGCAAACGGGAATTTCTCATTCGGCCAATTTGGGAATTGAGGGTCAGAAGGCTGCGGGTCCGCACTTAGCGAACCTAAATTTTTTCGAGCAAGGCCAAAAAAAGCGTGGGCTCTTGCCCCTGCCCTTGTTGATTCAGACAACATCGAATAATGTTGATTCAATCAACAATGGATTCGGTAATGGTCACTGACGATCGATCACAGGATGTTGCGGCTTTGCGGGCCTTCAATCGGGTTTATACGAACAGGCTCGGCCTGCTGAACCCGCATCTCGATGGCAGCCCGTTTACGCTCAGCGAAGCGCGGATACTCTACGAACTCGCCCATCGCGTGGCTCCGACCGCTGCCGAAATCGGCAGAGCGCTTCACCTCGATCGCGGGCAAATCAGCAGGACGTTGAAGCGCTTTTCAAATCGCGGGCTGGTCGAGATAAATGACGACCCCTCGCACGGGCGTCAGCAACTGCTATCCCTTACTGCGGCAGGGAAAGCGTCGTTCAACGCTCTGGACACGAAAACCCAACAAGCGGTGAGCGAGCTGTTATTCGGGTTGCCGGCTTTCCGACGGAAGCGCCTGATCGCAGCAGCAGAAACGATTTCGGAAATCTTCGAGGCCGAGGAGAAGCCGACCGTTCGCTTGCGTAGCCTCCAACCAGGCGACCTTGGCCGGATCGTCGAGCGGCAAGCGATACTTTATGCGCAGGAATATGGCTGGAACCAGGACTATGAGGCGCTGGCAGCCCGGATCGTGGCTGATTTCCACCAGTCATTCGATCCCGCCCGTGAAGATGCCTGGATTGCGGAGATGGACAACCAAATGGTCGGTTCGATCTTTCTGGTGAAAGGCGAGAGCGATGCGGTCGCCAAATTGCGCCTCCTCTATGTCGAGCCTGATGCCCGCGGCGCCGGCGTGGGCAAAATGCTGGTCGAGGCTTGCATCGCGCGGGCGCGCGACCTGGGATATGAGCAGCTCGATCTTTGGACCAACAGCGTCCTCACAGCGGCGCGCGCCATTTACCAGCGAGCCGGGTTCAAATTGGTGGACGAAGCGCCGCACCATAGCTTTGGCCATGACCTGATCGGACAGACGTGGTCACTGACGCTGTGACGTCGGCTTCCTGATTGCATGTGAACCCTCGATGCCCAATACAAGGCTCATGGGGGATGTTCACAAATTTAGGAAGCCGCCGAATGGCCGTAGACCTTCTTCCCAATCCAGGCAGCCGTATCGGCGCGGGACGAAACGAAGGCGATGGACGCGCAGGCAAAGCATCCTCGTCGTCATCGGCCTGTTGCTTGGGGCGTCCCTGGGGCTGAAGCTGATCGGCGGGACGGGTTTCGCTTCGGAAGAGGCGAGCTTCCAATGCAGCAGCATCCGCGTGATCGACGGTGACACGTTTGATTGTGGATCAACGCGCATTCGTCTGTCAGGGATCGACGCGCCAGAGCTCCCCGGTCATTGCCGCCAGGGACGCCAATGCACGCCGGGCGATCCCTATGCGGCCACGCAAAATCTCCAAAATCTTGTCTCGGCTGGTTCGGTTCAATGCCGCAAGACCGACATAGACAAATATGGCCGCACGGTCGCCAGATGCACGTCGAATGGCGTGGACCTGTCCTGTGGTCAGTTGAGCGCGGGACAGGCGGTGCGCCGCTACGGTTATATCCTTTGCTTGTAAAAGCCGCAGTCCCAACGGCATAGGGGCGAGCATGCTTCGGCCATCCGACATCCTCATCCTGTTCGCGGCTGGACTGGCCGCCCCATCGATCGCTGGCCCCGGTATCGCGGCCGCGCGCGCCGTCACTACCTCGAAATCTGTCACCGAGATCAGAGCATTACGGGACGAGATCAGCGAGGCTGCATCCGCGACCCAAGTGCTGGACCGGTGGTGTGTCTCCAAACATATGGCGCCAGAAGGCACGGTCATCGCCGAGAAAATCGCCAACAAGCCGGTCGCCGCCACCGCTCCCCTGCGCCGCATTTTGCAGATCAGATCATCAGACCGCGTTCAGCTGCGGCACGTCCGATTGCGCTGCAACGGGCATGTCCTGTCGGTCGCAAGGCTCTGGTATGTCCCATCCCGCTTGCCCGCTTCCATGGAGGCAAGCCTCCAGCAGACGGACACGCCTTTTGGCCGGGTGGTCGCGCCCATGCATCTCGACCGGAAATCGGCCGGATCGTCGTCCGCATGGCCGCCGAAGGAAGGCGGAGCTGCAGCGACTAAGCCGCCGCAGGTTTTGTTTTCCCAGCGCGCGGTCATGAGCCGGGCAGATGGCCTGCCGATCGCCTATGTTGTTGAAGACTATCAACGCGGACTCCTTGGCTTCGCGCCCGATTGAAGCGCAAACCACGCGGCCCGCGATGGTGACGACGCTCGCAGAGCAGGCAGAGCTTCACCGTGCTGTAAGCTAGCCGTTCGCGAGCTTCGTGCCATGACAGACGATAGACCGCTATCGCATGATGCCTGCTCGTCGCAGAGCGTCCTCGATGATCGTCCCCACATTCATGTGGCCTCGCGCTTGGCGAGAAGGGAACACGCTTTTTCGCATTGGGAAGGGAATTAAAGCAGGCTCGTGCGCGACGGGATTACTCTCCTCGCCCGCCTCAACCGCCATCGGCATAGCCGCCGCTTTCTCACCGAGACCCCAGAATGCCGCAATATGCCGGGTCGATGATATCCCGGCGTCGAGCATATAGGGGCTGGCGATCCCGCAAGCGCTGGGACCGGAGACCGCAAGCGGCGTCCCATGGCCCATACCCACCACCTCATAGGCTTCGATCGCCACCCGGCCATCAGGCTCTCGCCAGAGGCGCTGGCGCGCGCCGTCCACGATCCGCGTTTCAACGTCTGAGGCGTCTCTGCCATGAACGGCCTGCCACTGGGCAATGATCCGTTCGGCATTTGATGCGTCCACCGTATGGTCCGCGTTGCCCTGCCAGACAGAGAGGGTCGGCCACGGCCCTTCATGATCGGTCGCGGACCGGACCAGGGCGCCCAGCGCATCGTCATCGGGATAGCCCTCGCCCCGCATGCGCGCGAAGGCTTCCGGCACGGTCGCCGCCGCGCCGTATGGCAGGCCGGCAATGATCGCGCCGCCGGCGAACAGTTCAGGATAGGTCGCCAGCATGATCGACGCCATCGCACCGCCGGCCGATAAGCCGGTCACATAAATGCGCGCCTCGTCGATCGGATGCGCCGCTACCATGGCGGCGATCATCTGACGGATAGATAGCGGCTCACCGGAATCCCGCACAGCGTCGCCCGGCACGAACCAGTTGAAGCAGCAATTGGGATTGTTGGCGCGCCGCTGCTCCGGGAACAGCAAGGCAAAGCCCAACTCATCCGCCAATTGCGACCAGCCGGCACCATGGTCATAGGCATCGGCATTTTGCGTACAGCCGTGCAGCACCACGACCAGCGGCGCCTTACCCCTCTGATCTGAGCCACCCAAATTTTTGGGGATATAATATCTGGCCCGCAGCCCTCCGGGATTAGAACCGAATTCCTCCATGTCGCTGAGCCGTCCCCGGTCAGACGGTGGCGGCGGCTGGAGCGATAATGCCCTGAATTTTCCGAGTTGTGCGATCGTCGAGTGCAGTTTCGTCATAACTGTCCCTCCATGGGCAGACGCCCATCCGACCCTATAACGCTGCAACTGCGAAATACGTTGCTGCACCGCACAATAATTTTTGAAAATGCCGGAGCAGCGTTGTCCAGATCGTGGCACAAATAACGCAAAATTGCGCCCATAGACACCTTTACGGCAATATTGCCTTCATCGGCGCCCGCGCTGCGCTGCGCGACGATCCGCTTTCGCCGATAGTCCTTGGTCGAGCTCTGGCTTGTTCCATCGTGCCGCTGACCCCAGCGTCATCAGGTCGTCACCGCGAGTCAGGAAGGTGAACACCTTGTTCGTCACCTCGATCATTAGAGCTTTCATTTCCTCATCGGAAATGCGCGAGAGGTTGGTCCAGGGAATTTCGCCATAGGGGGTAACGACCTTCACATCGCTATAATCGCCGGTCGCACTGTTGGGCGTGACGCCAGCATGGAGATCCTCCAGCCCGGTGTTACGCACGCACTGCTCCACCAAGGCGAGGGTGTAGAAGGCCTTCTCTTCCTCGGTCAACATGTCATCAGCCATGCCCGCCTCCATGTCAGCCATGCCAGAGCAATCCTGCCGGCTCGCTCAGCTCTAGCGGCTCTGCTTACGCCATTGGTCCAGCGCATCCTCATATTTCGCACGGGCTTTGTCGACCGCCGTCTGAAATTTGCCGGCTTGTCCCCTCTCCTCTTTCCGGACCTGCGCAATCTGCGCCCCAATGCAGGCGCGCTCTTCCTCCAGCTCCGCAATGCGTGTTTGGACGGACTGCTGGTGCGCGGCCAACTTCTGCTCCGCCAAATCCAGCGCCTTCCGACTGGGTCGCGGCCGGGGCTTCGCCAGCGGCGGCTCAACCTTCGCTCTGCCATTCGCTTTTCGCGGCGCGGTTTTCGCTCGCTTCCCGGCGAAGGCCAGATGCTCCTCCGCGGTCCCGCGAGCGCGCTTGATGACGGTGCCCGGCTGCTCGGCCGCTTGTGCCAGCAGCATGGGGTCATCGACCCTTTCGGCAATGCCTCGTGCAAACAGATCGGCGTCGGCGCCCCAGGCTTTCAGCGCCGCCTTCTGGCTGGGCGCGGCGACGTAGGCGTCGTGAAAGCCGATCGGGGTTCGAAAGAGTTTCAGTCTGGACGCCATGAAGCCAGCCATCCGCCAGATGAAGACGGCCCGTCAGTCGGGGGAACTGACGGGCCGCCGATTTCATCGAACCGCTAGAGCGGGGGGCAATGATATGCGGCTCGATGAAAGAAGAACGGGCAAATAGGTCCTCGGTTCCGGGACGATCGCATTTCCTCGCTATGCCGCCCGCCGCCTGAGGCTTCTGAATGTTATGGACCAGCGCAGCGCCTCCATGGGCGCAATGCTATGCTCCCAGTCATATCGGGCCTCACCGCTCATATGGTAGATGGAGCGGGACGGAAGCGGCGCGTTCGCCCGGTCGAACCCTGTCTCGGTGCGGCGGCGGAAGCGCATGGTGGCCGGCTCACCCAGCGAGACGCCGATCACATGCTCGAAAGCGGGCCGGTCTCGATGCCAGCCAATCCCGGCGCCCGGATCATAGCGGATCAGCAGCAATTGCTCGAGATCATCCGGCTCCAGGCCTGCAAACCGCGCCGCGCGCGCCTGGAGCGGTGTCGCCCATTCCGGAATGGGCTCTGCGCGCGCGAATATGCCGGTCTGAAAATCATAGCTCCAGCCGAAGCTCCTGGTCAGCCGCTTGCCGGTCCATTGCTGGAAGAGAAACGGCGTGAGGCCTACGCGATCGATCCCGGCGACAAGCGCCTGCTCCTCGCCAAGCGTGATGAAATCCTCCGCCAAGCGCAGCCCCGGCAGGACCGGTTCGTCCGAAAGGCATGGCCGGGCCGGCATATCCAGGGGAAGCATCAGGGTCATGGGAATGTTCTTCGGGTCTAGCCCATCAGAGGGCGAAGCTCGTCTGGACAGGCTTGGTCAGCATCTCTTCGATCGTGAAGAGGTCACCCGGCGGCGTCACCAGCAGTTGCTCCTCGGGCACCTTGCAATCCAGCCACTGCATCACCTGCCGCCGCTCAATGATCGCGCCATGCCGACTCTGATAGCGGATGACGTCGGGGTTCGAGTCAACCGTGAGAATGCGGTAGCTGACCGGCCAGTCGCCCATGGGCGGCTCCCAGATGGCGGCGAGATAGAAGAAATTGCCGTCCTCGCGAAAGGCCCGGAATTTCTTCTCGCCATTGCGGATATGGAATTCCGAGGCCGGAACAAGGCAGCGGCTACTCGGGAAGCTTTTCCCTTCGGAGCGAATAAATTCGTAGGAAACGCCATCGGAAAAGCGCGGGTTGGAACCCCAGGCCGCCTCGATCATCTCAATCTCTTGGCAATCATCCGGATTGCGTCGGATGATGGCACGGCGACTTCCGAGAGCGTCGGAGTCGAAGGGTGTTGCTTTCGAGTCCATGATGAGAACATATAGCGAACGATCGATTTGGGCAAGCTGAAGAAATCCGCGCGGAGACTCTCATGTGCAACGATTACACGTTGAAGGTCGACATCGCCTCGATCGTCGAGGATTTCGAAGACCTCGAGATCAAGATCAAGATGCCCGAAGGCAAACCCAATGTGCCGGCGCGCGACGATATCAGGGTGACCGACATGGGGCCGATCGTGCGCAGCGTCGAGTGCGAGCGCGGCATGGGCGAACTGGTCAATCGGCGCTGGAGCTGGCCGGGCAACAATGGGAAGCCCGTCTATAATTTCCGGACCGAGGGACGCGAGTTCAGATCGCATCGCGCCCTCATCCTGGCTGACGGCTTCTACGAGTTTACCGATCCGCCCGTCCCTCGCCCGAAGGACAAGCGGCTCGACAAATGGCTGTTCGCCATGAAGGATCATGACTGGTTCTGCATCGCGGGCATTTGGCGGGAAAGCGCAGCGGGTGAAGCGTTCACGATGCTGACCATGGATGCCGGACCCGATGTGGCGCCCTACCATCATCGCCAGATCATTCCTCTCACACGCGACCAGTGGGCCGACTGGCTCGATCCGACCGTGCCGGCAAGAGACGTGCTGCGCTGGCTGCCGCAGGGCAGTCTGCCCGTTACCCAGGTCTATGGCTCTCCCCCCGCGCAACAGGTGTTGCTGTGACGCAGGATGCCACCCTTGCCCGCTTCGTCGAGGCGCAGGCGAAAATCTATGAGACGGCGCTCTCCGAAATCCGGGCGGGCGCCAAGCGCAGTCATTGGATGTGGTTTATATTCCCGCAACTTCGGGGGCTCGGTCACAGCCCAACCGCCCACTATTATGGCATCGCTTCGCTCTCCGAAGCCCGGTCCTATCTCGATCATCCCGTGCTGGGCCAGCGCTATCTGAACTGCGTGAAGGCGCTTCAGGCGTTGGCCGGCAGCGATCCTGTTGCCGTCTTCGGATCGGTCGACGCGATGAAGCTGCGCTCATCGCTCACCTTGTTCGAAGCCGCCGGCGGACCGGCGCTGCTCGGCGACGCGCTCGAACGCTGGTTCGACGGCGAGCGGGATGCCTCGACGCTCCACCTCCTCGCCTAAGCCATTCCTTCCACCCGATTCATCCATCTTGACGAATGGACAAACTCAAAGGAACATATAGGGAACAAATTGAGTCGTTGTTCCCATGTCCGCTTGCCCCTCCTCCCTCGACCAGAACCGGGTCGACCAGCTTACCGCGCTTCGCGCAAATCTGGTGCAAGCCCGAGCCGCGCGCGGGCCGGCCTTGTCCTTCGGGCTGTCCGAAATGGACGAGCGCCTAGCCGATCATGGTATTGATGGCGCGGGGCTGCACGAGATCGCCGCCGCGTCGGCAAGCTTCACCGACGATGCCTGTGCCACGCTGTTTGCCGCGGGCATCGCGGCGCGGTTCGCCGCCGAGCCGGGGTTCAGCATCCTCTGGGCAGTGACGCGCTTTGATCTTTATGCGCCGGGCCTTGAGCAGATCGGCCTTGGCCCCGACAAGATCCTCTATGCGCAGGGCCGCAAGGATAGCGAGGTGTTGGCGCTTGCCGAAGATGGCCTGCGCGACGGCTCGCTCGCCTGCGTCGTCGCCGAGGTGAAGGCCGCCGACCAGACCGCGACCCGCAGGCTTCAACTTGCGGCGTCTGACGGCAAGACGCCGATGCTGCTCTTCCGCCGCCATCGCAGCCGCGACCGTTGCCCCTTGAGCGGGCTTTCGTCGGCGATGACGCGCTGGCGCATCGGCGCTGCGCCTTCAAGCCCCCTCCCCCATGCCGGGCTCGGCCGGCCGCGCTGGTCGGTCGAGCTTGTCCGGCAGCGGAACGGCAATCCCTTCTCTCTCGAACTGGAAGCGTGCGATGACACGGGTCGCCTCGCTCTACCTGCCGCAGCTCGCGATAGAGCGGTTGCGGGAGGCAGAGCGTCCCGCCAGGCAGCCTGAGCCTGCCTCCGTTTCGATCACTCCGCGCTTCGCTCCGCCGATCGACGACAATCCTGGCGCCTGTTCTGTCCCCAAGGCGGGCGGCTGGCGTCCCGGTGCGCGTTGGGCGCGCGATGGGGCGCTCGGTAGCAGGCCCAGCCAGGCCGAGATCGACGCTCTGCCATCCCATCAGCGCCCAACCATGCGTGAGATGGGACGGCGCAGCGAGGCGGCCGAGCATGTCTTTAAGGCCATGCCCGCCGATGACAGTGGCGGCCGCGGCCCGTCGACGACCGTCGCTCCGCTCACATGGGCGACACTGTGGGGGAGGCCCACCGTCCTGGTCACGCGCACTGGCCAAAGAGACGTCGTGACCGCCGCCTGCCCGCTTGCATTGGAGCTTGGTCTTCGCCCCGGAATGGCGGCCGCGCATGCGCGCGCGCTGGTGGCCGACCTTGAGGTGTGCGACGCGGAGCCGGAGGCGGACCGCGCCTGGCTCGACCGGCTGGCGCTACACGCGGTCGCGCATTGGACGCCGACGGCCTGCGTTTCGGAACCGGACGGCCTCTGGCTCGATTTGACCGGCACGACCCATTTGTTCGGCGGCGAGGAACGTTTCTGCCGCAGACTGCTGCGCTTTCTGAAACGTCTGGGTTTCACCGCCAGCATCGCGATCGCTGGCACGCCGGGCGCCGCTCATGCGCTCGCGCGCTACAGGAGCGAGGCCATCACCCTTCTTCCCGAAGGCAGTGAGACGCAGGCCATTGCCGATTTGCCTCTCGCCGCGCTTCGGCTGGAGCCGGGGGTGCTGGAGACTGCTGCCCGCTTCGGTCTGGAGCGTATCGCCGAGCTCTATCCCATGCCGCGCGGGCCGCTGGCGCGGCGCCTCGGCCTTGCCACCGTCCGGCGTCTTGATCAGGCCCGCGGGATGATCGCCGAACCCATCGTTCCGGTCGTCCCCTTCGAGACGCCCCATATGGAGCGGCGGCTGCTTGAACCGATCGGCACCGCTGAGGCGATCAACCAGGTCATCGGCGATCTGGTCGACGATCTTGTCACCCTGCTGGCCGGACGGGGCCTTGGCCTCCGCACCGCAATACTCGCCTGCCAGATCGTCGATGGGAGCGAGCAGCGCATCGCGATCGGCACGGCAAGGGCCACGCGGGAGTCCCGGCATCTGAAGCGCATGCTGGCCATGCGGGTCGAGCGGATCGATCCGGGCCTTGGCATTGAAGCAATGACGTTGGTCGCGCCGCGCGTCGAGGAACTGAGGGCGCAGACGCTGGAGGCTGGCCTTATCACCGGCGATTGCGCGCCCGATATAGCGCTGCTGGTCGACCAACTCGCGGGCCGGATTGATCCAGACATGCCTTTCCGCCTCTCCTCCCATGAAAGCGACGTGCCGGAGCGCGCGGTGCGCAGGGTTGGGCCGCTGACAAAGAGCAAGGGCTGGCCTGGCTGGAAGCGTCCGGTGCGGATGCTCCGGCGACCCGAGCTTCTCTCTACCGTCGTGGCGCTGCTGCCCGATCATCCACCGCGGCGCTTTGTCTGGCGAGGATCGAGCTATCGCGTGATCGCCGGCGATGGTCCGGAACGCATCCATGGCGAATGGTGGCGCAATGCGAGCGAAATGTGGGCGGTCCGGGACTATTTCCGGGTGGAAGCGGAAGGTGGCCAGCGCTTCTGGCTGTTCCGGCGGGGCGACGGCGTCGACGAACAGACCGGCAATTTGAGCTGGTTCATGCATGGGGTCTTTGGCTGATGGCCCGCTATGTCGAACTCCAGGTGACGAGCCACTTCTCCTTCCTGCGCGGCGCATCCTCTCCCGAACAGCTTTTCTCCGCCGCTGCCCTGCTCGGCCACAAGGCGCTGGGCCTTGCCGATTGGGGCAGCGTTGCGGGTGTGGTGCGCGGCTGGGATGCGCAGAAGGCGACCGGCGTGCGCATGATCGCGGGCGCGCGGGTCGATCTCAACGATGGCCGCGCCCTGCTCCTCTATCCGACCGATCGCCCAGCCTGGTCGCGGCTGACCCGCCTCCTCTCGATCGGCAAGGCGCGCGGCGGGAAGGGCTGCTGCCTCCTCGACTGGGCCGATGTCGTCGCCCATGCCGAAGGGCACATCGCGATCCTCCTGCCGGACCAGCCCGACGATATGACGCTGGCCCATCTGCGCGACCTCAAGGCCGTCTTCGGCGTGCGCGCCCATATGGCGCTGGCACTCCGCCGCCGACCGGACGACATCGCCCGGCTTCACCGGCTGGATGCGATGGCGCGCGCGGCAGGCGTGCGCAGCGTCGCCACCGGCGACATCCTCTACCATTCGCCCGATGTCCGGCCGCTCCAGGATGTGATGACCGCCATCCGGGAGAAGACGACGATAGATGGCCTGGGGTTCAGGCGCGAACGCTATATGGACCGGAACCTCAAATCCCCTGTGGAGATGGAGCGGCGTTTTTCCGCCTTCCCGGACGCGATCCAGGCGAGCGTCGATATCGCCGCCATGTGCCGCTTTGATCTGTGCGAAATCCAGTATCAATATCCCTATGAGCAGGTGATGGAAGGGCGCACGGCGCAGCAGGCGCTGGCTGCTCTCACGCAAGCCGCCGCGGACAAAATGTTCCCGGCAGGCCTTCCCAAAGCCTACCGGAACCAGATCGACCATGAGCTGCGACTGATCGACCAGCTCGGTTACGCACCCTATTTTCTGACGGTAAATTCGATCGTCGCGGAAAGCCGCAGGCGCGGCATTCTTTGCCAGGGCCGAGGCTCCGCGGCGAACAGCTGTGTCTGCTATATGCTGGGCATTACCTCGATCGATCCCATCAAGCATGAGCTTCTCTTCGAGCGGTTCGTTTCGGGCGAGCGCAAGGAACCGCCCGATATCGACGTCGATTTCGAGCATGAGCGCCGCGAGGAAATCATCCAGTGGATCTATGAGACTTATGGCCGCACCCGATCAGCCTTGACAGCCGTCGTCACCCGCTATCGCACCCGCGGCGCGGTCGCCGAGGTCGGCAAGGCGCTGGGCCTGCCGCGCGATCTCACCAAGATGCTGACGGGCCTTGTCTGGGGCTGGTCGATGGACGGCATCACCGACGAACAGATTGCGAGCGCCAATTTGAACGCCGAGGATCATCGGCTGAAGCTCACCCTGGAACTTTCCCGGCAGCTCATCGGCACGCCGCGTCACCTCTCCCAGCATCTCGGCGGCTTTGTCCTCACCCAGGATCGGCTCGACGATCTCGTGCCGATCGAGCCGGCGCGGATGGAAGATCGGCAGATTATTGAATGGGATAAAGACGACATCGATGCCCTCAAGTTCATGAAAGTCGATGTGCTGGGCTTGGGGATGCTGGGCTGCATGAACCGGGCATTCAATCTGCTGGAAGAGCATAAGGGCCTGCGCGTCGGCATGGCCGATCTCCAGGACGATGACCCTGCCGTCTATGCCATGATCCAGCGCGCGGACACATTGGGCGTCTTCCAGATCGAGAGCAGGGCGCAGATGTCGATGCTGCCGCGGATCAACCCACGAGAATTTTACGACCTCGTGATTGAGGTCGCGATCGTTCGCCCCGGTCCCATTCAGGGCGACATGGTCCATCCCTATCTGCGCCGCCGCGAGGGCAAGGAGGTGCCCGAATATCCCAAGCCCGAACTGGAGACGGTTTTGAAGAAGACGCTGGGCGTTCCGCTCTTTCAGGAACAGGCGATGAAGGTCGCGATCGTCGGTGCCGGGTTCACGCCGGCCGAGGCTGATCAGCTCCGCCGCGCGATGGCGACGTTCAAGCTGACGGGCGGGGTCAGCCATTTCTACGACAAGCTGGTGAACGGCATGATCGCGCGGGGATACCCCAAGGATTTTGCCGAGCGGACCTTCAAGCAGATTGAGGGGTTCGGCAGCTATGGATTCCCCGAGAGCCACGCGGCGAGCTTTGCCAAGATCGCCTATGCCTCCTGCTGGATGAAGCATCATCATCCAGACGTCTTCTGCGCCGCACTCCTGAACGCGCAGCCCATGGGCTTCTATGCGCCCGCCCAGATCGTGCGCGACGCCCGCAACCATGGCGTCGAGGTCCGCCCGGTCTCGATCAACCATAGTCATTGGGACTGCACGCTCGAACCGGCACGCGGGCGATATAAGGCAGTGCGCCTGGGCTTCCGACAGGTGCGCGGCCTTGCCAATCTGCACGGCGCCGCGATCGTCGGGGCGCGTGGCCCAGCGCCGTTCGAGAGCGTCGCAGAAGTCTGGCGCCGCGCCTGCGTGCCGCGCGCCGCAATCGAGCGGCTTGCGGAAGCCGACGCTTTTGCCTGCATCGCGCAGGACCGGCGGCAGGGGCTCTGGAAGGTCAAGGGCCTGGGCGAAGCGCCGCTGCCCCTTTTTGCGGCGGCCGACGAACGGGAGGGGAAATTTTCGTCTGAAGGCCAGGAGGTGTCGGTCGTGCTCCAGCCGATGAGCGAAGGCCGCGAAGTTGTGGAGGATTACCGCTCGCTCCAGCTCTCGCTCCGCAATCATCCGCTGAGTTTCCTGCGGCCTCAGCTCAACGCCATGCGGATCGTGCGGTGCGCAGACCTCAAGTCGATCCGCGATGGTCGCAATATCGAGGTGGCAGGCGTTATTCTGGTCCGTCAGCGGCCCGGCTCAGCCAAGGGCGTACTGTTCGTCACGATCGAGGACGAGACAGGGGTCGCTCAGGGCATCCTGTGGCCTGACAGGTTCGAAATCTACCGGCGGCAGGTCATGTCCGCCTCCATGATCGCCATGCGCGGACGGCTCCAGAAGGAAGGAGAAGTCATTCACATTATCTGCGACCGGATCATCGACCATGACGAGATGCTCCGCTCCGTGGGACGAATGGAATTTTCTGTAGCCCCCGGGCGAGGCGACGGCGCAAGCCATGGTGGCGGCCCCGATCCACGCGACCCGGCCTTTCCAAATGGTCGGACAATCGGATCGCCTCCATATGGACATGAACGCACGAAAGACAGCATCCTCCCCATTCGCAGTCATGACTTCCATTGAGCGACAGATGGTACGACGCCGACGAAGTGCCGCCCTCAGAAGATTGGCACGATCCTCAGTTGGGGCGGTGGGTTGGGCGCGCCGTCGGCAAGGCTTCCGTCCCAATCCGCCCAGGTCTCCATCTTCTCAAGGGCGGCTGTGAGACGCCGCTGCGCCTCCTGCGCCTGCTCAACTCGATAAGGATAAGGCCCTTCGTTCGCTCCGGCATTCATTGCCCGATTATATGCATCCTCGGCACCTACCGGCGGCGTCGCCATCGCCCGATGGAGATCGAGGCCATAGCGCTCGGCGGCCGCCTGTAGATTGCGATAACGAACCCAGAAATGATTTTCGAAATTGAACGTCGCCAGGACTTCGCCGGCCTTTGCGCCCTTGCCACTGAGCGCTTTGAGCGCAGCGATGTCCATATCCAGATTCATACCGCCTTCCTTGGGAGTGATCTCGATCTGAACGATCCGGTCGCGATGCCCGGGTGCGCGTCCTTGAAGCTGATCGCGCCAATTTTGCATCGTAGAAATGATACCGAACAGGAAGGCACTCATTTCCTGAAGCCCGTCCTTATGCCGGATGCTCGTGTAGCGGGGACGCCACCCCTGATTATTGGCATTCGGCAGAAAGACCGGGTTCTTGGCTGGCGGCGCACCCTCGGGCGGATAGATGAGGTCGATGGCGAAAGTAGGCCAGCGCGGCATTGGACGGTCGAAAAGGTGCAGAGGAAAATTGCTGCTGACGCCGCCGTCGGTGAACCAGCAAATCCGCATCTCGAACTGGCTAGCCTCCTTGTCCTTTCCGGCATCGACGGAGGTCAAGGCTTCCGTCGCCTTGTCAAGGGACGTGGACCCAACGGCTACATCGGCAGGTGCGGCGCGTTCGTCTGCTTCGGACTCCGAATTGCGCTTGGGCAGGAAATGCTGCTCATAGAGTGGCACCGCGCAGATCAGCACCGGAAAACTCAAACTCATGCGTGCGGCGACGACGAGCGGGAGCCGCTCGGCACGCGGGAAACGATGATAGGTCATGTCGGCCAAGCTGAGCTTTTCGGGCTCGGCACCGATCATGGCCTCGACCACCTTTGAAGGGAACAGCGCCCTCATATCCGCCTCTCGGAACCAGAGCGCACCTTTGGAGAAGGGGAGTGTGCGTGGCTCCGAGTGGGAGACGTCCGTCGTGATGACCTCAAGCGAAAGCATGCGCTCGCCCTCTCCCGCAGGCGCTTCGCCCGGATAGGCGGGCGCACTCCAGAGGTCGCCGAACACCACGGGAGGTCCGTCATCCTCGCCAAGGCCGGCAAGCGCGCGTATTTCGGCGTGCATCCAGTCGGAAAGGGCCGGCTTGGCATAGCCGCGCTGTCTGGTTCCCGGGCACATGCCAAGGTGATTGGCCCGCAGCCGCTCGGCTGTTCCGATGATCGCGCCGTGAACAGCCAGCGCCACGGCGCAGGCGAGCGCAGGCAGCGCCGCAGCGCCAACCCCCGGCCAGCCGGCGACAAGATATCCAAGAAGGGCAAGAATACCCAGGACGAGAATGAAGCGAACAGGTGCGAGGCAGAGGCTGCCGACAACGATCAGCGCATACACCATCAGTTTGGAAGGCTTGGCGCTTAGCCGGGCAAGAAGCTTATAGGCTGGCCGCAACGCCGGGACTGGTTGGAACAACGAGAAGATGAAGCCCTTGCTGGAAAGATTCTTGGCAGTTGGCTCAAGTCGTTCAAGCCCACCTGAGGCTGATTGGCCAGCGGCCTTGCGTCGTTCACCGAGTGCCGCAGCAGCGGAAAGAGCCGCAGCAATGGCTCCTGCCGAAGTACCCCCGATGTTCTTGAAGCGATATCGTTTCCCGATCTCCATGACCGCGGTCGGATAGATGAGACCACTGGTGATCCCGCCCTTCATGACGAGGTCGCAATAGCGTACCTGTTCGCCCACCGTTTCGGTCATTGCAAGCGAAGCTCATGATAGAGGTCCGTACTCTCTACCCGCGACAGGAATGCCTTGTCTTTGCAGATGACCTTATTATCCGGGCCAGGGCCGCACCCCGCTTCGGCGTCGCCTCGGAGAACCCTCTTTCCCGTTTTCTCGAGCAGGCGCGTGTAGAGATCGGGAAATGGCATGTTCCAGCCGCGGTGGACCGCCTTGCCATTCTTCACTCGGCGGGCTTCCGCTTCGACGACGGGAATCATCGCGCACATTTTGGGATGGGTCATTAACTCCAGCCCGAGATCTTCGAGCGTCGCATTATGGCTCGCATGGTGCCCGACTTTATAGAAGATGGTACGGCCAAGCAGTTCGCGGGCGGTTACCGAGTGCGATCCGGCTTGAGCAGGGAACGGATAGCTCTGGTCATGCCAGGAGAGCCAGTTACCCACCTGCGCATCGGCAGCAAACAGCAGCACGTCTCCGCCGGCCTCAAGTTCGAACGCGAGGACCAAGCTCGTATTGTTCGTGTCGCTGTCGAGCTTTAGCGCCAGCGCGCCGCCTGCATCCAGCCAGTCGTCATCGACCGTGCGCCAAGCCTGCTGCTTGTCGAAATACCGGGCGCGTAGCCAGTTGCAATCGTCACCCTGCCCATCCCGCACCTCGTCTGGAGTGAGGCGATATGCGCGATCAAAAGGCCCATCGCCCCGCGATTCGAGTGCGCTGCTCAAAGCGTCCGCCATCGCGTATCGGTGCGCCAGGCCAGCCGCGAGATCACCGGCCAGATATGTCTCTGGCGCTCCCTGAGTTGGGAGATCCTTGGTAATCCGGTCCATTCTGCGGGGCGGGCCCAGCACATTGGCGCGCAGCGAGAGCGGTCCGGGCGTCGGCAAAACCTGCCCTGGCTCGAGATAATCGATGGCACCAGTCTTCTCCGCCCGGGCTATAAGTGCCGGAATGATGTCGGTGCTGCGCAGCTTGCCAGCTGTTGCACCAGTGAAATCGGCCAAGCCGGCCGTTGCCGCGCGACCACCGGGAATTTCATCGAGGCGAGCGATGACCTCCTTGGCCCCGGTGGATTTTGCCCGCAGAGCGTCCGCCTGCGGGTCACCCCGCTCTTCGGTCCAGGCGAGCCAGAGCTGCTTTATTTCGAGCGTATCGATGAGTTCACTGCGCGCATGAGAGAAACCCGAAATATGGTCCCAATGTTCATGAGTGATGACGAGCAGATCGACATAGCCGCCGACTGTCTTGCGAAGATCCTCCGCTACCGCCTTCATGAGGTCGGCTTCGCCCGGCACATGCTGGAGAACGCCGCAATCGATGAGAATATGCGCGCGGGCTGACCGCTCCGCCTTGGGATCGCCAATCGTGAGCAGGAAGCAATCGCCAAGGAGGTCACGATACATCCGAACGAGGACAGGCGGACGGCTCATGATCGTCAGCTCCTGTGGGCCAGAGCAAATGGTTCACGCGCGGCATCAACTCCGAAATAGGTGGCGGCCAGGTTCGAGTCCCTGATTGAGAGACACCATTGCCGCAGCGCTTCCAGGCGCTTGTCGTCGTCGACCCGCTTGCGGATCGTATAGCGAAGGCTGCCATCTGTAAGATCGATCACCAGCGTCGAACCGCCTCGCATCACAAAATCTGGTTTACCCATTTTGGCTTTTGGCTTTTCGGCGGCCTTCTGGTCAGCCAAGGCGAAATAACCGCCACGCTGCTGCGTGATTTCGACGAAAAGCTCACGTGTCTCCCGCCCGTTCGGGCCTGTTCGCCGAGCGATCCTGGCAGAATGAACCTCGATCGCTGGAAAGCCCTGGTCATTACGCCGAATGGAATAGGGCGCGTCACGATAGAAGCGAACGCCTAGAAGCCTTTCCCAATCCTCCGCACTATCCGGATTGCCCTCGTCAGCAATCACCAGCCATTTATGAACAGCCCGGCGGTTCTTGCGCTCCTGTTTGGCGATATCCTCGCGTCGGAACTGAGGAACGAGATCCAGGGAACTGAGCAGAGATGCAAAGCTTGCTTCTGGGAACACATGATCGGGTCCGTCCCACCGAAGGCTCTCCGGAGCCATGGACGGCCAACCGCGGTCGAAAATGCCGCGGCGGCGGAAAGCATCGGAGAGAATTACGCGGTAGCAGGCCATATCCTCAGGAATGAGGTCCATGTCAGCTGTGATGACGGCGCGAAGAAATTCGCCGAACGTAAGATCCGTGACGGGTAGGAGGTCCAGGCCACGCACACACATCCTCAACAGATGTTCGGCGGCCTTACCTGCTTCGCGCGCCAGACGATGGACAAGCTCTGTAGGAAGTTCGGCGCCGGTCGGAACCGAGTTCCCGGTGGCCAGGCGCATCAAATCACGGGTTCGGTTCTCGAAAATGGTAAGGAAACTGTCGAAGAGTGCTCCGACAAGGATCGCGCCTCGCCCATGGGGTTCGTCGGTTTTGGCATAGAGGGTCGGATCCGGCGGCGCCAGGCGGCCGGTCAGCGGATCGACCTTGCGATCCAGGCCGCTTCGCAACGACTTGCCGATCCGCGTCGCCTCACCGAACTGTCCCGCTATGTCACTCAGCAGGCTATCCATACGTAGACGCCCACCGCTCGCAGCGATCTGATGGGCAACCACGTCCGTCATGGTAAAATGCTGGAGCAATGCGATTATGTCGGCAAAAGCCTCGTGGAAAGCGAGCGTATCAATCCCGGTGGGTTCAATCGACCGACGGTGCATTCCATGAAGGATGGCGTGGGCCGTCTCATGAGCAATGATATCATGGGACAGGCACGTATAGACCCATCCACCAGGCAGACCTTGCCCCAGGTCCGAGGAGTCGCGGAAGTAGCCGAAGAGGAGCGCGGTCTTCTCTGGCGAATAATAGGCATTGGGCTCCGCCAAGGCATGCGGATAAATGCGCAGCCGCTGGATATAGGCATCGCGCTGACTGGAAAGCGATGACGCCCAAAGCACCTTTCGGCCCAATGCGTTTTCAAACCCTTTGATGGTCTTCATCGCCACGGCGAAAGCCATTTGCTGATGAAATTGCGGACTGCCTTCGTCGGGCCAAAGCCCATATTCCGGGAGCAGATCGGGATGGTTCGGGTCGATCGGCGCATAGAAAAGCCTTGCCGGCGCGTCGAAATCAACGACCTCTATATATTCGTTGGTTGGCCCAGCACCGAGGGGCGATTCGTAATTTTCCTCATAAGGAAGTGAGATGACCGCCCTGTTGATGAGCGCTGTTTCGGGTGCAAGGCTCGCCCTGGGATCGAAGGCATAGACGCGGAACCGACGAGCCGTCGGCTTGGGGTAGGAAGCCTTGCTCATCCCCTGACCAGCCTGACATGTACGGAAATACCGTTCATCCGCAGTCGCCCCCTTCGGCATGCGTCGCTGCGGTAAACCTATCATAAAATTCGCGCGGACGAAGCAGGATAGTCCAGAGCGGACCAATAAATGTCATCGCTCCTTTATGGCCGCGACAGCTGCAGCCTCTAAAGCAGCTAATCAATGGATCCAGGACAGGATCACGCACTCCTGACCACTTGCCGGCCATCACGCCATGGCAAGGATCCGTCAGTCGCCGGCCAGATAGAAATCCCGATCAGCGTTCACTCATACAGCGGAAGAGCGGTGGTCGATTTGATTTCTTGCATCGCGAATGACGAGCTAACGTCGCGCAGGTCCGCGACTTTGATCAGCTTTCTGTAAATCCGATCATAGTCGCCAATGTCGCGAGCGATCACCTTGAGCAGGTAATCAATCTCGCCACTCATCCGATAGAACTCCAGAACTTCGGGAATGCGAGCTACCCCTTCCGAAAACGCGCTCAGCCATTCGTCGCTGTGGCTCGCCGCGCGAACCGCCACCATGACGACGATTCCAAGGCCCAACTTCTCCCTGTCGAGGATCGCCACACGCCGACTGATCAGACCGCTCTCTTCAAGGCGCTTGATCCGCTTCCAGACCGGCGTACTTGACAGACCGATACGCTCCGCAATCGTCGCGACCGACATGGTGGCATCTTCCTGAAGAAGAGCGAGGAGCTTTCGATCGACCCTGTCGAGAATTATTTTCTCCATTTCGGCCAACCTATAGTCAGAACCCGTCGCTGCGCCTGCGATTTCCACCTAAAAAAGATCACATTTCCTCCCCGTCCTTCGTCATCATTCTCTCGAAAAGACGGGAGAAGATATGACAGGCCATGGCTTTCTCGTGCGATTAACCTGTCGCGAGCGGCATTTCATTCGTCCATTACTGTCCAACCCGATCGATCACGATCTGCAATTCCTGGTTCCACCTTCCTTCAGCGAGCGCATGCCAATGCGGCATCGGGGGCGAGGATTGAACATTCAGGCACGCAGAACCATCCAAGCGCCCGCGCACGCGAGATCAGGCCCTCGCGATAGCGCATAATTTTCAGCTCAGACGCAGCCACCCAACGAACGTTAGGCGGAGAGCGTCAAAATTTTGTCTTTCTGCGTCCGAAGAGGTCAGCCGGCCGCGAACTCACGCGGCTCAAACAAAAATGTTCCAAACAACGGGGGATATATGAAGCAAAAATCCGCACGCCTGGATGCCCGCGCCCGCTGCCGACTTTCCAAACTTCTTGTGAATACGACCGCCCTTGCTGCAATCGCATTTCCTATCGGTTCGGCCTGGGCGACAGATGCTCCCGAAACGTCAGACAGGTCCGACATCATCGTTACAGGAAAATATGTTTCCCAACAGGTTTTGCGGTGGGCTGATGATCGGCTCGTCAAGGTCAGAGGTTGAAGCGAGGGTCTTATCAAAACATTGGGAGGCGCGGTTCATATTGGCTTGTTCCTCCAAGGAACTAAAGCAAATGCTGCTCGCTAAAGCTGTCGGAGGTCTCTCATGGCAACGCGCGCATATTGGCAGGGTCAGATCAAGCTTGCGCTGGTGTCGATCCCGGTCGAAATCTATCCTGCAACAAAATCCGGTGCAGCGGTTTCATTTCGCCAGATTCACGAACCCACTGGCAAGCCCATCCAATATGAGAAGGTGGTCAGCGGGGTCGGCCCGGTTGATCGCGACGAGATCCTCAAGGGCTTCGAGCTGTCCAAGGGCAATTTTGTTCTGCTGGAGCAGCAGGAAATCGAAGCGATCAAAATCGAGAGCCGCAAGACGCTGGACCTTGTCCAGTTTGTCGAAGCCGATGCGATCGATGTCCTTTATTATGAAAAGCCCTATTTTGTGGTTCCGGCAGACGATCTGGCCGAAGAGGCCTATGCTATGCTGTGCTGCGCGACGCGCTGCGGCAAACCAAGAAGGTTGGCCTTGGCCAGCTCTCGGTGCGCGGCCGCGAGCAGCTTGTGTCCCTGAAACCCTGCGGCAAAGGCTTGGTGCTCGAAGTGCTGCGCTATGCCGACGAGGTGAACAAGGCGCAGAGCTATTTTAAGGGGCTGCCGGCCGATACGGTAGACGAGGATATGCTCGATCTCGCTGTCAGCATCATCGACAAGAAGACCGCGCCCTTCAGGCCGGACGAGTTTCACGACCGCTATGTCGATGCGCTCCATCGCCTGATCGAAAAGAAGAAAAAGGCTAAGGGCAAGCGGATCATCGAGGATGTCGATGACGAACCGACGGGACGCAAGGCCGGAAACGTCATCGACCTGATGGCTGCGCTGAAGAAGTCGGCCGGCGGCGCGAAAGGCGCGCCAGCGAGGAAGACGGCGGCAAAGCCGAAAGCCCCCGCGAAGAAGGCACCGCCCAAGCGCAAGAGCGCCTGATGGAACTCAATCCCGACACGCCGCTCCACCTGATCGACGGTCCGGCCCTGCTTCGTCTGGGCGTCGCGGCGATCCTTGGCCTGCTGCTCGGGCTGGACCGGGAACTGCGCGGCCATGCGGCGGGGATACGCACCCATGGGCTTATCTGCTTTACCTCCGCGCTGATGACCGTCTGCGCCATAGCCCTCAATCTCGAGTTGCGGGGACAAGGAAATATCGATCCGCTCCGCGTGTTCGAGGCTTCCGCGGCATTCACCGGTATCATAGCGGCGGGGCTGATCGTCTTCAGCAAGGGAGAAATCAAGAATCTGACGACGGCTGCGCATATCTGGCTGGCGGCAGTCATCGGCATCGCCTGCGGCGCAGCGCTATGGCCGCTGGTGGCGAGCGCGACCGCCATCGCCGTCATCATGCTGTCCCTGCTTGGCATCCTCGAACGGCGCTGGCTCGACCCGAAGGATCGGAAAGAATGATGGCCGCTAAGGATGCCCTTTCCACCTATAATGCCAAACGCGACTTCGCCCGGACCCGAGAGCCCAGGGGCAAGATCGCCAAAACCGGCGGCAACAGCTTCGTCGTGCAAAAGCATGCCGCGACCCGACTGCATTGGGACTTCCGGCTGGAGATGGACGGCGTGCTCAAAAGCTGGGCGGTGACCAGGGGGCCGAGCATCGATCCCGCCGACAAGCGGCTGGCGGTGCGGACTGAAGATCACCCGCTCGATTATGGGACGTTCGAAGGCTCCATCCCCAAGGGTGAATATGGCGGCGACACGGTCATGCTGTGGGATCGGGGCACCTGGGAGCCGATCGCGGGCAAGAGCGCGGACGATATCAAGGATGGGCATCTGCATTTCATCCTGCATGGCGAGCGGATGAAAGGCGAATGGCTGCTGGTCCGGATGAAGGGCCGACCCAAGGAGAAGCGCGAGAACTGGCTGCTGCGCAAGATCGACGACGAGGAGGCCGGGTCCGGCGACACGCTGGTCGAGCGCGGGCTGAGGAGCGTCCTCACCGACCGCTCCATGGCGCAGATCGAGGCGGACAAGGGCGGCGAGCAATCGCTTGAGGGCGCGAAGGGAAAGGCCTTTTCCGCCAAAATGCAGGCAGCCGGAAATCATAATGCGAAGATCGCCCCCAGGCGCAAGGCCCGCTCCGCCGCCCTGCCCCGCTTCGTGAAGCCCCAGCTCGCAACGCTAGTAGACGCCGTGCCAACCGGTAATGACTGGCTGCACGAGATCAAATATGACGGCTATCGCGCCTTGGTCACGGCGAGTGGGGAGAAGGTCAGGCTCTACACCCGCAACGGCCTCGACTGGACCGACAAGTTTGGATCGCTGGTAGCATCGATCGCCGCGCTGGACCTGCCGCCCTGCCTGATCGATTGCGAAGTGGTGGCGCTGGGCGATGACGGCAATCCGGATTTCTCGACACTGCAGAATGCGCTGAAGCGGGGACATGGCGAGGAAGATGCCGACCATCCGCTGCATCTGTTTGCCTTCGACCTCCTTTCGCTCGATGGGCAGGATCTGAAGAGCCTAACCACGATCGAGCGCAAGGAACGGCTAGAAGCGTTACTGGGTGATGCCGAAAGCCCGATCCATATGTCCGACCATGTCTTGGGCGCTGGCGAAACGCTGTTCCGGACGCTGTGCGACGCAGGACAGGAAGGCATCATCTCAAAACGAGCCGACGCCCCCTATCGCAACGCACGAACCCGCAACTGGGTAAAGGTCAAATGCACGAGACGACAGGAGTTCGTGATCATCGGCTGGTCGAGGAGCAAGGCGAAAGGACGTCCGTTCGCATCACTGCTGCTTGCGCAGCATGAGGCCAAGGCGCTGATCTATAAGGGCAAGGTCGGAACTGGCTTCGACAGCGCGACTATGGACAACCTCGCCGAAATGATGCGCCCCTTGGCCACTGACAAGGCGCCAGCCGACGTGCCTCGGATAGAGGCGCGCGGAGCGGCATGGATCAAGCCGAAGCTGGTCGCAGAGGTCGCCTTCGCGGAATTCACCGGCGACGGGCGCGTCCGCCATGGCAGTTTCCTGGGCCTGCGGGCCGACAAGCCGGCAAAGACGGTAAAGCCCGAAAAGCCGGCGCCCGCCCCTTTCCCAGACGGCAGCATCAAGATCAGCAACCGCGAGCGGGTCATCTTCCCGGATAGCGGCCAGACCAAGGGCGACCTCGCCGACTATTATGCCCTTGTCGCCCCGCTGATGCTGCCCTTCGCCGCCAACCGACCGATCAGCCTCGTCCGCTGCCCTCAAGGCCGCGCGAAGCAATGCTTCTTCCAGAGGCATGACAGCGGCGCGCTTGGTGACGCCGTTCGACGGATCCTGATCCGGGAAAAGAATGGCGGGTCAGAAGACTATATTTATGTCGAGGACGCCGACGGCCTCTTCGCCTGCGTCCAGATGGGAACGATCGAGTTTCATGGCTGGGCGAGCCGCGCGGACGCGGTGGAGAAACCAGACCGGATGATCTTTGATCTCGATCCCGATGAGGGGCTCGATTTCGACATCGTGAAGCAGGCGGCGGCAGACATACGCGATCATCTGACCGATATTGGCGTCGTCTCCCTCGCCATGCTCTCGGGCGGCAAGGGCGTGCATGTCGTCGTTCCGCTGACGCCGGGCCATGACTGGGACATGCACAAGGATTTCGCCTCCCGCTTCGCACAGGCGCTGAGCGCGGCAGAGCCCGAGCGCTTCACCGCGACGATGAGCAAGGCCAAGCGCAAGGACCGCATCTTTATCGACTGGCTGCGCAACCAGCGCGGCAGCACCGCGATCCTGCCCTATTCCGCCCGCGCCCGCCCGGGCGCCCCGGTCGCTGTACCGATCGAGTGGAGTGAACTCGCGGCCATGAAGAATGCCCACCCCTTTTCAATCGATGACGTCGAAGCGCTGCTGAAACGGGCGACCAAACTCAAAGGCTGGGGCTTCGCGGCTCAGAGCCTGCCGGAAATCTAGAAAGGAAGGCTCCGTGAAAACAGCCATTGTCACCGGAGGCGCGCAGGGCATCGGTAGGGGCATTGCGCAGGCCCTGCTGGCGCAAAGCTGGCGCGTCGCCGTCATCGACCAGGATGCCGAGGCCGTTCGCGACCTAACCACGGAGATGCCTTCTTCCCATCTCATCGTGATCCGCGCCGATGTCGCCAGCGAGAAGGATGTTGAAAAAGCGTTCCAGAAAATCGCAACATGGCAGGAGGGTAGCGGCGAACAGGACGGTATCGATTTGCTGGTGTCCAACGCCGGCATCGCTAATCCATCGAGCGGACCGATCGAACAGCTGGATCTCAAGAGATGGCAGTCATGGCAGGACAGTCATGTCACCGGCGCCTTTCTGATGGTCCGCAATGCGGTATCCCTACTGCGCCTGCGCAAGGGCGCGATCGTCATGATGGCATCGACCCGCGCATTGCAGTCGGAGCCACATACGGAAGCCTATGCCGCTGCAAAGGGCGCGATCTGCGCCATGACCCATGCGTTGGCGATCAGCCTTGGCCCCGACATCCGGGTCAATGCGATCCTGCCGGGATGGATCGAGACAAGGCCATGGGCGAAAGCGGAGACCAGAGAGACTGTGGAGCACCGCGATATTGACAGGGAGCAACATCCGGCCGGCCGCGTCGGTGAACCCTGCGACATCGCTGCGACCGTTTTGTTCCTCGCCTCGGACGGAGCGAAATTCATCACAGGTCAGCAGATAACCGTCGATGGCGGCATGACTCGCAAGATGATCTATGCCCACTGATTTTATCGTCTGGTTACGCGCATCGATCAGCACGCCGGATCGATCGGCATTTCCATGATGGCCACATCGCCTAAAAAGAATGAGGCCCCGCCGGGGGGATGGCGGGGCCTCTATGGGAGCCGGACGGATCGAGCGGGGGGCAAAATTATCAGTCCGACACCTTCAATAACCTACGGCAAGCGTTGCAGTTCCCGCAAATAACGCCCTAATTTTCCATCAACTCTGTTTCTGGCCTACTGGCCCGATCATGGCCGGGCTGAATTGCCACACCCGGCCCGATCAATCACCAGTCGTCAGGCGGGCGAGCGCAGCATGGATATGAGCCCGACGCTCGATATCTCTGGTGACTTCCAGCATCGCCCCGAGGCTGGCTCGCGCCTTGTCAACTTCGCGATGGACGAGTTGAAGACAAGCAAATTCCCACCAGCCCGCGCCATGGTCCGGTGCCATCACTGTCATGCGCTCGTACAGCGCCCTGGCGCGGAGCGTATCGCCCGCCTGCTCTGCACGGCTGACCTGATTGAGGAGCAGGCGCACAAGAGTCATGCGGTTCGACATGGGGGCGACGTGCGTCTCGCTCGGCCAGCCGCCTGCGTCCGACACCTGTTCGAGCAAGGCCAGCAGTTGTTCCGGCAGCACAAGCCGACCGCCGTTGAACGGATCGATCAGCGTCGGGGCATCCGTTGGGCCTATGCTCACCAGCGCATGGCTGGGCGTCTTGAGCGCGTCCGCGCGCCAGCCCATTCGGCGGGCAGCTGCCACGTACAGGATGGAGAGGCTGACCGGCAAACCGCGGCGTCGATCGAGAACCCGGATCATGTCTGCATTAAGCGGCGCATCATAGCTGTCGCTATCGCCGACGAAACCCAGTTGTTCGCCAATCACCTTTGCGATCAACGCCCCCTGCCCTTCCCCGGATGCCAGATCTGTTGCGACGCGCTGTTTGCGAGCAGCCTCGACCGCGTCGCTGATCTGGCGCAGCTGTTCCAGATAGAGTTCGATATCCTGGCCTGCATGATCGAGCGAACTTAGCGCCAGCGCAGCGCTATCCAGCTTGATGTCACGGCTCAAGGGTCAGATACCCGCCATGGTCAAAGCAATTACATGATCGCTTCAATTCACAGATCCGGCGGCTGTATTGTCAGCATTGATGTTGTCAGCGCCTGTCTGGCCTGTCTCAAAGAACCCGAAGCCGACGGCAATGAACAACAGGATCGCCACCAGGATCAGGCTGATCACCAATATGTTTCGCGTCATTCGGGTTGGCGAGCCGCTGCGCGCTTCTGTCGTAGACATGTGCGTTACAACTTCACCATCTTCCTTTTCCTTATGCATCATCATTCTCCTCTCTGATCAGAACCGCCGTCAGGATGCTCTGTTCCGCGCGGGAAAAGTGTGCTGATCTGCATCAATCCGTCGGAACACGGGCCTGCGCGCATGGTTCTGCCGTACAAGCCGCAACAGTGCCGGCATCTGGAGGATCACGCATGCCCAGACATGAAACCGATCAGCGCAACATCAAGGCATGGAGCGATCAGGATTTGGTCGAGGCTTTCCTGCTGATAGCTGAGGCCAACCACAAGTCCCCCCTCGATCAGGCCGTTCTTGGCGAGATGAACCGCCGAGCGTCAGGCGGACATCATGATGCTGCGACCTCGACCGAGCGCCGCCGCCTATGGGATTATGGCCGGAGCCGCTAGGCGCAGCGTCATTGCCGCAACCATTTGAGCAGGCGGCGCATTCTTTCCTTATTCCCATTCGCGCAGGAGAGCATCCTTGCCCAATATACCTATGGGCTTCAGGCCCTTTTTGCATCCCTTGCATGGCCTGCTCCTCGCTTTTCCTGTGGCGCTGTTCACGTTCGCGCTATTCACCGACATCGCTTATCTTCAGACCGCTGAAATCCAGTGGACCAATTTCTCCTCCTGGCTGATCGTTGGCGCTCTGCTGGGTGGCGCTCTGGTGCTGATCTGGAGCATCATTCTCGCAGTTGTCGCCTGGCGTCTGGCGCATCGGCAGCCATCGTTGATCTACGCCGTGTTGATCGCGATCATGTGGATTGCGGGTCTGGTGAACGCGTTCCAACATAGTCAGGACGGCTGGAGTTCGGTTGGCGTTACCGGTCTCATCCTGTCGATCATCAGCGCGGCCCTTGCCCTGACGGCCAGTTGGGTCGCTCACCGCACCGTTCGGGAGATGGCACGATGAGCATCGCGCCGACGCGCAGCCTTTGCGCTGCCCTTATCACCCTCGCGCTCGCCGGATGTGGCAGCAGTCAGCCCGGGCTTGACCAGACCGGCGCCAATCCCGACCTTCCGGGGCAGCGCCAGACGCTTGTGCCGCCGATCAGAATCGCGACGCCCGAGGGCTGGGATGGTGAAAGCCCGACCGCGCCACAGGGCTTCACCGTGACCGCACTGGCAACCGGCCTCCAGATACCGCGCCAGACGCTTGTCCTGCCCAATGGCGACATTCTCGTAGCAGAAGGGTCAGGCGGCGGCGCACCGCCAATGCGCCCCAAGGATGTTATCGCAGGCTATATCAAGAGCATGGGCAAAACGCCGGTAAAGGGTGGCAATCGCATCACGCTGCTGCGCGATGCCGATGGCGATGGCAAGGCGGAGATGCGCACCACCTTCATCGACGGCCTCAACGCGCCCTATGGCCTCGCCTTCGTGGACGGCAGCCTCTACGTCGCCAATCAGGATGCCCTGCTGCGTTTCCCCTATCGCGACGGCATAACACGGATCCAGACGCCCGGTCAGGAAGTCACTAAGCTACCGTCTCGCCTCAATCATCACTGGACCAAGGCGCTGACGGCCAGCGCGGACGGCACGAAACTCTATGTCGGCATTGGCTCGAACAGCAATGTGGGCGAGCGCGGGATGGCGGTCGAAGAGGATCGCGCCGTCATCTGGGAAATCGACCGCGCGACCGGCGCTCATCGCACCTATGCCAGCGGCATCCGCAATCCTACTGCGCTTGCCATAAATCCGCAGACGCAGACGCTCTGGTCGGTCGTGAACGAGCGGGATGAGCTTGGGCCGCAGCTAGTGCCGGACTATCTGACATCCGTGCGCCCCGGCGCCTTCTACGGCTGGCCCTACAGCTATTGGGGCAACAATATCGATCCGCGCGTCCATCCCCAGAACCCGAAGATGGTCGAAAAGGCGATCCGCCCAGACTATGCTCTGGGCTCCCATGTCGCCGCCCTCGGTCTAAGTTTCATGACCGGCGCCGGCCTTGGCCCGTCCTTCACACAGGGCGCTTTCGTCGGGCAACATGGCAGCTGGAACCGACAGGATTTATCGGGCTATAAGGTCGTCTGGGTGCCGTTCGCCAATGGTCGCCCAGCGGGCAAGCCCATCGATTTCCTGACCGGCTTCATCAAGGATGGGCACGCACGCGGCCGCCCGGTCGGGGTGACCTATGATCCGTCGCGCGGCAGCCTCATCGTCGCAGACGACCTGTCGAACACGGTCTGGCGGGTCGCGCCCGCCCACGCCAAGCCCGCCCGATGACCCCAGCCCTGCGCTGGCGCGGGCCAGTCGAGATCAGCGCCAACCCTGAATGGCAGCAAATGGCAATCTATGCCGTTGCCGTTGCCTTCGTCCTCATCATCCTTTTCAACATCCCTTTCATCGGCCGCATCTTGCGCACTTTGTTCTCGATCGGTTTGCTGGCGCTCTGTCTCTTCTTTCTGTTCCAGCAGGCGCCGTTCGATCCGACGCTCTCCCGGATCAGGGCACGACTCGGCCTCGATGACCAGCGCGTGACCGGCAAAGATGTGCGCATCGCCATGAGTCCCGATGGCCATTTCTGGGCACGGGTGTCGATCAATGGAGTCGAGCGCCGCATGCTGATCGACAGCGGCGCGACCATCTCGGCCATATCCGAGGAGACTGCAACCCAAGCGAATGTCGTCAAAGGAACCAGCTTGGTGCCGGTCATTCTTCAGACCGCCAATGGCGCAGTGCGGGCTGAAACTGGTTCGATCGACCGCCTCGCCGTCGGCTCCATACAAGCGCGCAACCTCAAGACGGTCATCTCCCCGGCGCTCGGCCCGGTCGACATACTGGGCATGAACTTTCTGTCCCAACTCGCCTCCTGGCGCGTCGAAGGCAGAATTTTGATCCTCGTTCCCACATCGCCCTGATCGCGCAGCATGACGGAGCGCAAACCGCCGTGGCGCGTTGAACATATTCGACGTGAAAGAGATATGATGCTACGCCGATTTCTGATTGCTGGTTCGATCCTTGCCCTGTCCCTGCCACTCGTCGCCTGCGACATCGTCACGACCCAGAACAGAACGGCCTCTACGGGTCAGGCGGAGTGGACGGACGGCAATCTGCGCCAGCTGCGCGAGGCAATTGATCGCCGCGCCCAGCACGGGCTCGATCATCTCACTTTCGAGGCCAAGGGGGACGGACCGGATGCGCAGACGGATCTCGCGCTGCGCTACGCCGCAACCCTGGCGCATGGCGCGAGCGACCCCACCAAGCTCTACGACATTTACACCGTCCCGCGCCCGAACCTTGATCTGCGCGCGGGTCTGACCAAGGCGATGGCGGACGGCAAGCTGTCCGACTGGCTGGAAAGCCTTGCGCCGCAGAGCGAGGAATATCGCGCACTCTCCAAAGCCTATGTGGCGCTGAGCCGGCAGGCGGACGCGCCCGCTACGGCTATCCCCGCCACAAGCAAAGCAATCGAGCCGGGACAGAGCGATGGCCGCATTCCCGCCATCGCGCGACAATTGGTCGCGTCCGACTATCTCGACAAGGGGCAGGCGGGCGGCGAGCGCTACAGCGAGCCGATGGTGCGCGCGATCAAACGGATGCAGCAGGACTTCGGCATCAAGCCTGACGGTTCGATCGGCAGTCAGGCGCTGGAAATCCTGAACCTGTCCGATGCCGATCGCGCGCGCGCCATCGCCGTCGCCATGGAGCGCACGCGCTGGCTCGATCGCAATCCGCCCGCCACGCGGATCGACGTCAATCTCGCCGCCGCGCGCCTCAGCTACTGGCGCGAAGGCAAGCTCGCCAATGTCCGCAAGGTCGTGGTCGGGGATCCTGACACCGAAACCCCGCAGCTTGGATCACCCATTTATCGGCTGGTGGCGAACCCGACCTGGACGGTGCCCCGCTCGATCGAACGCAAGGAGATCGCCGGCAAGGGCGCGGCCTATCTGCGGCGCAATAATATGGTCCGCAAGGATGGATGGATCGTCCAGCAACCCGGACCCAAAAATTCGCTCGGTCTCGTCAAGTTCGACATGAAGAACGAGCATCAGATTTATCTGCACGATACCCCAGCGAAGCAGTTATTTGCAGAGGTGCAGCGTCAGCGCAGCCATGGCTGCGTCCGGGTCGAGGATGCAGAGGGCTTTGCCGCAATGCTGGCGCAGGACGCGGGCATTACGGATCAATGGAACAAGGCCCGCGCAACAGGGAAGGAGAGCTTCGTGCCCCTACCCCGCGAGATACCGGTTCGCCTGCTGTACCAGACCGTGCTGTTCGACGATCAGGGCGAACCGGTGGTGCGCGCCGATCCCTATGGCTGGAACGACAGGGTCTCGGTCGCGCTCGGCTTCAAGGCCGGCAGCGGCGCGCGCCTGCGCGGATCAGGGGGCGACATCGGCCCCTGACACTCGACCTAATTGCCATTCCAGCGGCGGACTGGTCCGGTATCGACATGGACGAACCCGTCATCCGGATAATAGCCGACACCTCCCGCCTTCAGGGACAGCGCCGCTTTCTGAAGATTGGCGAGGCGGACATCCCGAAGCTGGATGTCCACTGCCTTCCCCCGCATATGCTGGCTCTTCGACGCAACACCATGGCTGCCGCGATGCAGCCGGGCGTTGGTTTTCGGTGAGCGATAGCCGGAGATCAGCGTGAAAAAAGCCCGCTTATCTGCGCCGGTCGCCGCATGCAGTTGCACCAGCGTATCGAACAGATCGGTGTCCATGCGGGTTACTTCCCCGGTGCGCCAGTCGCGCAGGAAATGATTGAGTTCCGCAATCCCCGAAGCCCGCAAACGTCCGCCCGAAAAATAGCAGACGTCGACCTTCTCCCCGTTGTGCGCATTGCGAAACAACAGGCGCCGCTCCGGCAGAGCGGCCCATGTGGTGGCAGGAAAAAGCTGCGTTGCACCACAAGCAGCGGCGCCCAGCAGCACCGCCCGTCTATCCATCAACATGTAAGTCGTTCGTCCCGAAATCGTGTCAGGGAGATAAAGCCGCACCCGCGCGTTACTTATCTCACTGAGAGATAGGGTGCATTTTCCGAATGAAAAGATGGGTTCCATGGCACTGTCTGATTTTGGCCACCGCTGGCCTTATGCAGTCGGCAGCCGGAGCGCAGATGCCGAACCCAGCCGCAACGCAAGCTAACGCTTTCAGGGCGACCAACATTGATCCATCCATATTTCGCGTTCAGGTCCAGTTGGACCGGGCGGGCTTTGGCCCAGGGGTCATCGACGGGCGCAAGGGGCGCTTCTTCACGGCAGCGGTGAAGGGCTATCAGGCTGCGCAAGGCCTGACACAATCGGGCGAGCTTGATGGTGCGACACGGGCCGCCCTCGACAAGGATAATGCCCCTGCGCTCATGACCATGGTGCTGAAGGATGAAGCCCTCGCGGCCGACTTCACGCCCGACATTCCTGCAAAGATCGTCGACCAGGCCGCCCTGCCCAATTTGGGCTACCGCGATATTGTGGAACGGTTTGCCGAGCGCTTCCATACGACGCCGCACGTTCTGCTCGCGCTCAATCCCGCACTCAAGGCGCCGCAGGCCGGTATGGAACTGCGACTGCCAAGCCTGATCCCTGCCCATCGGGCCTATGGCAACAGCCTGTCGCCCCAATGGCGCGATACGCTCGCGACACTAAACATCAGCGCGCGACAGCCCCAGGCCGCGAAGATCCTCGTCGACAAGTCCGAAAGCCTGCTCAAGGTTTTTGACGCTCAGGACCGTCTCGTCGCGCAATTTCCCGCGACGACCGGAAGCGATCATGACCCCCTGCCGATCGGCCAATGGGCCATTGAGGCCATCGCCTTCCTGCCGACCTATCATTATAATCCGGACCTGTTCTGGGATGCCGCCGAGGGTGACGGAAAAGCGGTGTTGCAGCCCGGTCCCAACAATCCCGTCGGCGTAGTGTGGATCGACCTCGGCAAGCCCCATTTTGGCATTCATGGTACGCCCGAACCATCGCGGATCGGACGCTCGCAAAGCCATGGCTGCGTTCGCCTGAGCAATTGGGATGCGGCGCGTCTGGCACAGATGACCAGTACTTCAACGCAGGTCATTTTTCAGGAATGAAAATTCGTTAGTGTTTCTCGTCCGCTGCCTCGCTGTCACCCCGCATCTGACCATGCGCCAACACCGCGAAGAGACCGGTGCCTCCGATGATGTTCCCGGCAAGCGCTGGGAGAAGAAAGTCGAGCAGCATGTCCGCAACGGTCATGGAACCGTTCAGCCAGAGAAAGGCAGTCTGCGAAAAGCCGGTCACGACATGGCTGAAGCCACCAAGCGCTATGACATAGGTCAATAAAGAGATTACCCAGAATTCACTGCCTTTTGCATTGGGCAGGAGCCAGGCGATGGACGCCATCAGGAAGCCGGCCGGAATACCCAGAGTCAGCGTCTTGAAGCCCTCCTGCGCGGGTAGTTTTTGCAGGATGTCGATCGCGATGAGCCTTTGCTCATGCGTGATGATGATCTCTCCCGCCATCAGCGCAACTACGATCAACACACCGATGAGGTTTGCGGTCAATACGACAGACCATAGCCTTGCAAGCCGCGCCAGCCCCGCAATGCTGGGCCGTGCGGCCACGGGGAGCACGGCAGTTACCGTACTCTCGGTAAAAAGCTGTAGCCGTCCCAAGATGACGATCACATAGCCGACAGGATAGCCCAGCAGATAAACAAGCTCAGCCCAGCGCTCATCGGGCAGGCGCATGCGAAGATAGAGTTCAGCCAGCAGCGATATGGTGATGGCGAGACCGGCCGCGAGGCCAGAGAGCATCAACGCGACGACCGGCCTTGCCAGTTCCTCCTCGCCCTGGAGCCGCACAGCCTCATGCACCACCATGTGCGAACTGGCCTGCCGCCGCCGGACCTCCTGCGCTTCATCGGGCGACAGCGCGTCATCCGGTGCGCTGGGATCGTCCGCCAGTGGCTGAACTTGATCGGATGTCATTGGCTATGGCCCCGACGAAACCGAGAAGCGGGGCCGGGTCGAACCTTGTTCCGCTTCCTCATCCGCTCAGGCGGCCAGTGCCAACAGCCCTGACACATCAGGTCGCGTTGGCTGACGGTTCTGAATTTTGTCGAGATAAGCAAAGATGCTGACAACGGCATCTTCTTCATTGTCAAAATCGCCGCGCGCGGTTTCGAGCACCCCACCAATCATCAAGGCGTCCAACGCCATGCGCGCTCGGGCCACGCGGCTTTTGACCGTGCCAATGGCGACCCCTGTGATTTCAGCGGTTTCTTCGTAGGAGATTCCACCGGCCCCGACGAGGATCAACGCTTCGCGCTGCGGCTCCGGCAACTGCATAAGCGCACGCATGAGGTCACGCAGTTCAATGCTGGTATCCTGCGAAGCGGGCGCGGCCAGAACACGGTCTGCCACCAGGTCATCCCATTCCCCAGTGAAGCGGCGGCGACGTGTCAGGCTGAAATAATGATTGCGCAGAATCGTGAACGTCCATGCACGGAAATTCGTGCCAGCGACATAGCGTTGCCGAGCAGCCCAGGTCTTCATCATCGTTTCCTGGACAAGGTCGTCCGCCAGATCGTGGTTTCCACAAAGGCTGCGGGCGAAGGCGCGTAACTGTGGGATAACCCTGGTCAATTCTGCTTTGAAGGCGACATCGGAAAGACGGGCAGGCTCAGCCTGCGATGCGATGGTGTCCGACATATAATCCCCTTTAAAACTATTCGAGAAGAAGAACATTTCGATAGGGTATCGGTTCCGGCGCCCACGTCGCCCCCATTTTCGATTGCCCGTCTGTTGCGCCGCAGAAATGTTTGAACCTCCCGACAATTGACGGGTTGGAAGAGAATATAACGCAGGGAAACGACAGGGGATTATCACACCAAATGGCGCGGATGCTGCTTCTGACCATGCTGGTCGCTGCTCTGACCGGCTGTAATGCGGAGCAATCGACGCTGGCAGTGTTTGGCGCCGATGCGCGCGCAATCCGGCACATCGCGATCATTCTGACGTCAGGCGCGATCCTCATCCTGGCAATCACCGTCGCCCTCTATGTTCGGGCCGTCCGTGCGTCCGAGCATAGTTTCAGCCATGAACAGGGCATGCGCATGATCCTCTGGGTCGGGGCGATCGGGCCGACGCTCATTCTGACTGCGCTGCTGCTTTACGCTTTGCCTGCCATGCGTCCCCGCCCGGCCGATCCGGGCGATCTGGTAATCCGGGTGGAAGGCGAGCAATTCTGGTGGCGGGTTGCCTATTGGCCGTCCGATAATGCTCCACCATTGTCTTCGGCCAACGAAATTCGCGTACCCGTCGGCCGGACGGTCGTATTCGAACTGATGGCCAAAGACGTGATCCACAGCTTCTGGATACCCGGCCTTGCCGGCAAGATGGACATGATCCCCGGCCGCACCAACCGGCTAGTGGTGAAGGCGGAGAAGCCGGGACGCTATCGTGGCGTATGCGCGGAATTTTGCGGCCTCAGTCATGCGCTGATGGCGTTCGACGTGATCGCGATGGAACCGGCCCCCTTCGATAAATGGCTGGCCGATGCCCGCGCCGTCGTCCCGCTGCCTGCCATCGCTACGCCTGGCCGCGCCCTGTTCGACGCGCAGGGATGCGGCGCTTGCCACACGATCCGTGGCACGCCCCATGTCGGCACCATCGGTCCCGACCTCAGCCGCTTTGGCGAGCGGCTGACCTTGGGCGCAGGCATATTGCCGCCAACCATCGACAATATTGCCGCGTTCATCCGCACGCCGCAACAGGCCAAGCCCGGCGTGCGAATGCCCGCTTATCCGCAACTCAGCCAAGAGGATGCCCGCGCTATCGCTCATTATCTGAAGGGCATGAAATGAGCCTGCACGATCAGGACGATCCCGCGCTCCGCGCTGCGCAGGAGGAGAGGCTGCGAGCCGTCTGGGCGCCACCCAAGGGGTTTTTCCTGCGCTGGACCGACTGCAACAATAACAGGGTCGGCGTCTGGTATGTGCTGACGGCCTTCGGCTTCATGCTGTTTGCGGGCGTGCTGGCGCTGATCATGCGCACGCAACTGGCCGTGCCCGACAACGACTTGGTGAGCGCAGGGACGTTCAACCAGCTCTTCACGCTGCACGGCTCGATGATGATGTTCCTCTTCGCCGTGCCGATGTTCGAGGCGGTGTCGATCATCCTGTTGCCGCAGTTGCTGGGCGCGCGCGACCTGCCCTTTCCGCGCCTCTCGGCCTTTGGCTACTGGTCCTTCCTGCTCGGCGGGGTGTTCGTCGGCGGCTCCATCTTCTTCAACGCCGCGCCTGATGGCGGATGGTTCATGTACCCGCCGCTCACCACGCGAACGGACCTGAGCGGCCTTGGCGCAGACATCTGGATGCTGGGCCTGTCCTTCATCGAGGTGTCCTCGGTCGCCGCTGCCGTCGAGTTGATCGTGGGCGTCCTCAAATGCCGACCGCCGGGCATGCGGCTCAATCTCATGCCGCTCTATGCCTGGTACATATTGGTCGTGGCGGTGATGATCCTGTTCGCCTTCCCGCCGCTGATCGCGGGCGACATATTGTTCGAAATGGAGCGGCTGCTGAACTGGCCTTTCTTCGACGCGAGCCGGGGTGGTGATCCGTTGCTGTGGCAGCATCTGTTCTGGATATTCGGCCACCCGGAAGTCTATATCGTCTTCCTGCCCTCTATCGCGCTGTTCGCCATGCTAGTGCCGACCTTCTCCAACCGGCATCTGCTGGGCTATCCCTGGATCGTGCTGGCGGCGGTGGGCACGGCCTTCCTGTCCTTTGGCCTGTGGGTCCACCACATGTTCACGACCGGCTTGCCCAAGATCAGCCTCGCCTTCTTTTCCGCTGCGTCCGAAGCCGTGGCGATCCCGACGGCGGTGCAGATATTCGCGTTCATCGCGACGCTTTGGGCGGGCCGCGTCACCTGGTCCACGCCTCTGCTCTATGCGACGGGCAGCCTCGCCATCTTCGTCATCGGCGGCCTGACCGGCGTGATGGTCGCCGTCGCGCCCTTCGACTGGCAGGCGCACGACACCTATTTCATCGTCGCCCATCTCCATTATGTGCTGATCGGCGGCACGTTGTTGCCGCTGTTTGCGGGTCTCTATTATTATTGGCCGCTGATTACAGGCAAGAAGCTCTCCGACCGGCTCGGCCGCATCGCCTTCTGGATGCTGTTCGTCGGCGCGAACCTCACTTTCTTCCCGATGCATTTTTCGGGGCTGATGGGCATGCCGCGCCGGGTCTTCACCTATCCGGCTGAACTGGGGCTTGGCGGGCTCAACATGGCCTCGACTCTTGGAGCGTGGCTGTTCGCCGCCGGCGTAGCCGTGATCTGCGTGGACCTCGCGCTCTCGCCGCGCCGGCCAAAGGCGCAGCGCAATCCCTGGGGCGCCGGGACGCTCGAATGGCTGGCCCATCCCGATGACGAGGATTGGGGTATACGCTCGGTCCCACTGATCGAAAGTCGCTACCCGATCTGGGACCAGAAGGATTTCGTGCAGAAGGTCGATGAAGGCCGATTCTTCCTGCCCGATGCGGAAGAAGGAAGGCGCGAAACGATCGTGACGACCGTGCTGGACGCCCGACCGCTGGCGGTGATCCGCCTCGGCACGCCCAGCGTCATCCCAATCCTGACCGCGTTGGCGCTGGGCGGCGTGTTCATCCTGACGACCTATCATCTTTATTGGGCGGCGCTCGCCTGCGCCGTGGCGACGCTCGCTTGCACGCTCTGGTGGCTATGGACCGGGACGGCCGAAATCCCGGAAAAACCATGCAAGCCGATCGGCCATGGGATCGAACTGCCGCTCTACATGTCCGGTCCCGCTGCGCCCGGATGGTGGGCGATGTTCATCACCATGATGGCCGACGCGACCGCCTTTTCCGGCCTCGTCTTCGGCTATTATTTCTTCTGGACCCGTCATGCGGATTTCCCACCTGTGGCACAAGCGGACGGGCCGGGCATATTCTGGCCGATGGCGGCGCTGGCGCTCGGGCTGGCGAGCTGGCTCGCCACCATCGCCGCGCGCGAAGTCCACGCACGCGGTGGCGTCGGGATCGCGCGCCTGCTGCTGGTGCTGGGCATAGCCGTAAGCCTCGCAGGCATCGCTACGGGCCTGGCCGGACCATGGACGCATGGCATGAACCCGGAAAGCCACAGCTATCCCGCAATCGTGTGGACGCTCGTCATCTGGACCGTGGCCCATGCTGGCGTCGCCGCGATCATGCAGAGCTATGCCCTGGCCCGCAGCATGGCAGGCAAGATGGACCCACAGCATGACGCAGACATTCGCAACGTCACGGTCTACATGCACTTCTTCGCGCTGACTGCGGTAGTGGCCTATGCGACCATCGGCCTGTTCCCGGTGCTGTCATGAGCGCCAAACCATGAGGGATCGACGGCCCCACTGGTCCGAGCGGCTGAAGGTCACGCTCTGGACGCTGATCGTCCCGCCGACCATCTGGGCGGGGCATTTCCTCTTCTCCTATCTCTGGGCATCCATATCCTGCGCCAAGGTCGGTGCGTTCGCGACCTTCCCTACCTTGTTCGTCGCTGGCACCGTCCTTGCCCTGATCCTGATCGCCCTGTCCGGCTGGATCGCCTGGAACCAGGGTCGGATGCCCGGTGGCCGCGCGCCACATGAGGATTCGACCGATATCGACCGGCTGCGCTTCCTGGCGAAATCGACGCTGTTGCTGGCGGGCCTCAGCTTCGTTGCGGTGCTCTTCACCGCCTTGCCTGTCATCTATCTGCGAGACTGCCTATGAAGCGGACGAGCCTTATCTCTGGCCTCCTGCTGCTGCCATTGGGCTGGATCGCCAGCGCCATGGGCATGACCGGTCATATGGTTGGCCATATGATGACCGTCGCCATCGCCGCGCCGCTGATCGCCCACGGCCTGTCGAACACACGCGTCGATCCAGCAGCGTGCTGGCCGCGCATAGTCTCTCCCATGGCGATGATGCTGGTCGAACTCGCTACGGTCTGGTTCTGGCACCTGCCCGGCCTGCGCGCCGCCGCCCATAGTTCATGGCTGGTCATGGCGATTGAACAAGCCTGCTTCCTCGTGGCCGGCCTGCTCCTCTGGTCATCGGTCCTTCATGCGCCGCAGCGCATCGCCGGCATTGGCGCGCTGCTTCTTACCTCCATGCACATGACCCTGCTGGGCGCGCTGATCGGTCTCGCCCCTCGCCCGCTCTACACCCATCACGACACAAATTTCGGCCTCGATGCCCTTGCCGACCAGCAGTTTGGCGGCGTGGTCATGCTCGTCATCGGTGGCGCCAGCTACATGATCGGCGGGTTGGTCCTGCTGGCCGGACTGCTCAGGGCGAGGGAGGACGAACCGGCATGATCATTCGCATCACCTGGAAGCGCGCGATCATCGCTGTCTCCTTACTGTTTGCGGCGGGGATGTTGTTCGCCTGGTCTGGCGCGATGCAGGTGTCGGCGTCTTCGGGCCACTGGAAGGTAACCGACTGGTTCCTCCATTGGGTAATGCGCAATTCGGTGCGGACCTATTCCACATTTCAGACACCCGAAGGCAAGGCGCCCAAGCGCGATCTCGTCAGCGCAGCCGGTCATTTTCGGCAGGCTTGCCAGGTCTGCCATGGGGCTCCGGGCGTGAAGCCCTCCCCGGTCATGCAGGCATCGACACCCCCAGCCCCGGACCTGTCGGTCACCGCAAAAGAATGGAGTGATCGCCAACTCTTCTGGATCATCCGCCACGGCGTCAAATTTACCGCCATGCCGGCCTGGCCGGTGGAGGATCGCGATGACGAGGTCTGGCGGATGGTCGGCTTCGTGCGGCGCTTGCCCGGTATGACATCAGAGCAATATCGCGCACTGACGCAGGAAGCCGTGCCAGCCGACCTTCCGGGCACGCGCCCCGGCACGCTGACCGCATGCGCTTCCTGTCACGGCAGCGACGGACGCGGGCGTGGGCAGCGCGATATTCCATTGCTGGGTGGGCAAAAGCCAGCCTCGCTCCTTGCGGCCTTGCGCGACTATGCGGCCGGGACTCGCAAAAGCGCACCGATGCAGGTGGCCGCAGCCGCACTCACTCAGGAGGAGATGAAGAGGTTGGCAGCACATTTCGCAGCGATGCCGGGGCTGGAACAGCGACCGATGCCGACCTTGCCCATCATTGCGAAGGGCGATCCTGCCCGCCAGCTGCCGGCCTGCGGCAATTGTCATGCGCCGGGCAAGGACGCGCCTGTTCTGTCCGGTCAACGAAGCAGTTATCTCGCTGCACGTCTGCGCCATTGGCAGGGCGACCCGACCGTGGTCGATGCGCGCAAACCTCCCCATGGCATGGCGGTCATCGCGCGCCGCATTCCGCCGGATCAGATCGATGCGATCGCTGCCGCCTTTGCTGAACCGTGAAATTGCCCGACCGGAAAGGATCGCAATTGCCGACCATCATGAACCGCAGGCAGGCAAGCGCCCTGCTGGCGACAGCGCCATTGGCAATGACGATAGCAGCGCGAGCGGCATCTCCGCGCCGCTTGTTGCTGCGGGGCGCGGATCACCTGCTGACGATGACCGGAGTGCCGCGCCAGAAAACGGACCTGCTCATTTCCGGCGGCTGGATCGAGGCGATTGGTCCCAACCTGCCTGTCAGGGAGGCAGACGTCATCGACCTTTCAGGGCACATCCTGATGCCCGGTTTTGTCGATACCCATTGGCATATGTGGAACACGGCGGCGCGAGGGCTATGGCGAAGCGCCAAAGGAGGCTTCATGCCAACTATGGCGGCGATAGCACCGCATTTCACACCAGCAGACGTGGCGATCGGCGTCGATCTGGCGCTCGCCGAAGCGGTGAGCAGTGGCATCACCACCGTCCACAACTGGGCGCATAATCTACGCAGCCCCGCCCACGCGGAAGCCGAAATTGCCGCAATGGTCCGATCCGGCGTTCGCGGTCGCTTTGCCTATGGCTACGCCCAAGATGCCGACAAGGACCAACCGATGGACCTCGACCATCTGTCCGCGATCGCACGTAGGCCGCCATCGGCTCTGGTCTCCATCGGGATTTGCGCACGTGGCCCGGATCGTTCCGACGCCGAAGTCTGGCAGGCGGAATGGGACGCCGCGCGGCGGCTGGGCCTGCCAATTTCCACCCATATGGCGTCCGACGCCAAGGCAGCAGCGGGCGGCGGCATCGCGGCGCTCGCGGCCAGAGATGGTCTCGGCCCCGACGTACAGCTCGTCCACCTGACAGCTGCATCGCGCGCAGATATGGACCGTGTGGCAAAGGTCGGATCACCCGTGTCAATTAGCCCCTGGACCGAACTGGAGGTCGGCTATGGTGTGCCGCCCATTCCGGATATGATCGCGGCCGGATTGCTGATGGGTCTCTCCGTCGATAATATGGTGTTGGCAGGACAGGCCGACATGTTTTCCGTGATGCGTCTGTCGACGGATCTAGCGCGTGGGGTCTCGCGCGATCAGCTGTTGGTGGAGGACATGACGGCGCTACGCTGGGCCACGGCAGTTGGTGCTCAAAGCCTGGGTCTGGGGAAGCGGGTCGGTGCGCTGGTGCCGGGGATGCGCGCCGATGTCATTGCAGTCCGGGTAAACACACTGAATACGATGCCCCCCGCCGATCTGCCCTCGCTACTAACCCATTCCGCACGACCCGATGATGTGTCGCTCGTCCTGATCGACGGCGTGGTGCACAAGCGCGATGGCCATTTGATCCGGGTCGATCTGCCGGCGATCCAGGCGCAAGCGGCGGCTTCTATCGCGCGAATGCGATCGACTACTGCCGTCTGAAGGGTGTCGCAGTTCTGCCGATTGGCTCTTTTGGCGTTTCGCGCGTTGTTCGCGAGCAATAATCCAGAAAGATTTCATGACGCACTCCGGCCTCAGTGAAACCCTTAACCTCCGCGCCGCCACGTTACCGTCGAGGGAGGCGGACTGGAGACATCCCGCCGACCCACATCCTGCTGTGCGACAAGGAATAGCCGTCATGAGCAGCCTGTGTCAGAGGGGTGGCCGCAAAATGACGCGGGTAGCTTCCTTAGCACTACTGCTGCTTAGCGCATGTGACATGCTGCCGCACGATCCGGCCGGTACATCGACACGGATCGAGCATAGTCGCACCTTCACCGTCGCGCTTGCAGACCCCGCCATCTCGTCCGCGCCGCAGGTCGGCAGGCTTGTCGCGGAAATCGAGCGGCGCACCAATGCGCATGCTCAATGGCGCAGCGGATCGGGTGAGTCCTTGTTCCAGCAACTCGACGATGGCTCCCTTGATCTGGTCATCGGCCGCTTCACGGCCGATAGCCCCTGGGCAACCGGCGTGGCCTTTGCTCCTGCCCTTTCGACAAGTGACATAGGAGACGCGCAGATCGAATTGAAAGCCGCGATGCGCAATGGCGAGAACCGGTGGATCATGACCGTCGAGCGCGCCAGCCGGACAATATCGCAGGAGGCACGCAACCAATGAGCGAAACCAGCCTTCCGCAGGAACTGCGCGACACGATGGCCAAGGCGGTCCGCCTTGAATATTGGAACATCTTCTGGACGCTCACCATCATCGTCACCATGGGGCTGGTGCTGGGCCAAAGCGAGACGATGAAGACCGCCTGGATCGAGGATACGCTGGGACTCGTCCCGCCGATCATGTTCCTGATCGCGGCGCATATGGAGCGCCACAGCCATCGCTCCCGCCGCTTTCCCTTCGGCTTTGAACGGGTCAACGGGCTTGGCTTCTTCGTCGCGGCGGTCGCGCTGACGGCGGTCGGCGCGCTGCTGCTCTATAATGCGTTGATGGCGCTCGGCTCACGGGAGCATGCCACCGTCGGCTCTATTGTCATTCTGGGGCACGATCTGTGGCTCGGCTGGCTGATGCTCGCCGCGCAAATCTATTCGCTGATCCCTCCCCTCTTCATCGGGCGCAAGGAACTGCCGCTCGCTGAACAGCTCAACGATAAGCTGCTCCATACCGACGCGCTCATGAACAAGGCCAACTGGCTGACCGGCGCGGCGGGGCTGGCCGGGATCATCGGCCTTGGCCTTGGCTGGTGGTGGGCGGATTCGGTGGCGGCGGCGATCATATCTGTCGATGTGCTCAATGACGGGATCAAAGCGCTGCGGTCCTCCACCGCCGAACTGGTCGACGGCGCGCCGCGGGCGCTGTCCAGCACGGACCTGTCTGAGGACGCACAGAAGGTCTGCGATCGACTACAGGCAGAATTTCCCGATGCGACAGTGCGTCTGCGCGAGACCGGGCGGCTGATCCGGGCCGAGGTGCATGACACCCATCCGCCGTCGGAATGCCGCCATCCCCGACATTATTGGCCCGACGAGGAGGATCGGGCCTGGCGGCTGGCACAGGTCAGCTTTATTCCACCAATGCAGAATGACAATGAGAGCTAGATCGGCGGCGGCTGGCGGATCGCGTCGGCCTGCTTCTCCGGCCTGATATAGATGGAGGTCAACTGCGGTACGCTTGCCTTCATCTCACGCTCGATATCTTCGATCAGGCTCTCCGCCTCCCCCATCGGCAGGTGGTCAACGAAATCGGCGCTAATCGCGACAAACACGGCATCGGGCGCCGTGTGAATGGTGCGCACATGGTTGACCGCGCTGATCTGCGGCCGCTTGTCGAGGATTGCCCACACCGCAGAGACGATAGCTGGCTCCGCGCTTTCGCCGATCAACAGGCCCTTCGCTTCGCGCGCGAGCAGGGCCGCAACACCCGCCAGGATAAGGCCGATCGCGATCGACGCGACACCATCAATGTGAGGATCGGCATAATGATGGCTGGCCCATACGCCGATGCCCGCAATGCCAAGACCGATCAGAGCCGCACTATCCTCGAACAGCACGATAAACCCTGCCGGGTCCTTCGACCGGCGGATCGACTGCCACCAACTGCTCGCACCGCGCTTCCCGTTGAATTCCCGCACCGCGATGGCCCAACTCGTTCCCTCCAGGAGGACGGCAACACCCAGCACCACATAGTTGATCGTCGGGTCGCGCAATGGCTCCGGCTTGGCAATGTGCAACCAGCCTTCGTAGATCGAGACACCAGCCCCTACCGCGAAGATGAGGATCGCGACGACGAACGCCCAGAAATAAAGTTCGCGTCCATAGCCGAAAGGGTGGGTGGTATCGGGCGGACGCTTTGCCTTGGCCTGCCCGTACAGCAGCAGAACCTGATTGCCGCTATCCACCAAAGAATGCACGCCTTCGGTCAGCATGGAAGAGGAGCCGCTGATCGCCGCCGCCACGAATTTGGCGATGGCGATCCCGACATTGGCGAACAGGGCGCCGTAAAGGACAATATTCTCGCGAAACCTGCCTGACGGACCAGTCATGCAGCTTAACCCGGATAGGGACTGGATTGCAGCAAATCTGCCAAATGCGCGGCATTGCTCGCGACCATCTTCGCAGTCTTTGTCACCATGTCCGGCGTCTCCTTCAAATCCTTGAAGTCGGTCGATCCCATCGCTTCGCCGACCCAGTAACAGGCGGCTACCGCCGGGATAGTCCAGCCAACGTCGTTCAGCGCCTGAAAAAGCTGAGCAGACGAGAAATGCGCACCGTCCTCATTGCCCACGATCGCGGCGACCGCGACCTTGCCGTAGCTGGGCATCCGGCCCTGATCGTCGGTCTCGGACAGAAAGGCGTCCATCCGCTCCAGCACGCGCTTGGCGACGCTGCTGATCTGCCCCATCCAGATCGGACCACCGAAGATGACAATGTCGTGCGCCAGTATCTTCTTCCGCAGTGCCGGCCATGCGTCGCCATCGCCTTCATCGGAAGTGACGCCGGGCTTTATATCGAGCGCAGCAGCCCGAACGGTTTCGCTTAATGTTACCCCCTTCTCGCCAAAAGCCTTTGCCAAGACGGCGATCATAGCGTCGGTCGAGCTGTCCTCTCCGGCATCCGCCTTGAGGGTGCAATTGAGCGCCAGAGCCTTGATCGGCATCGATCATCTCCTTTCCGGTCTTGTCGACCGCAGGGTGCGACCGTCCGTTCATCACAGGGAGAACTCTTGAGCCATCAATGGGTTCTTGGGAATGAAGGAGATAGTTGATGAGCGATACCGCACAGATGATCCATGAGGACGCGCTGCCCGGCCATGAGAGCAAGCTCTCGCCCAAACCCGATTGGCAGCCGCGCTATATCGGATCTGGCCGCCTCGCCGGAAAAGTCGCGATCATTACCGGCGCCGACAGTGGCATCGGCCGGGCGGTTGCCGCGCTCTATGCGCGAGAAGGCGCCGATATCGCGATCGTCTACCTTATGGAAGATGATGACGCCGCAGAGACCAGACATATCGTCGAGGCGGAAGGATGCAAAGCGATCACCCTCCGCGGCGACCTTGGCGAGAAAGTCTTTTGCGACGATGTCTTAGCCCAGACGCTGAAAGCATTCGGCAAGATTGACATTATCGTCAACAATGCCGGTGAACAACATCCGGACAAAGACATCACCGACATCAGCGAGGACCAGCTTCGCCGAACATTCCAGACAAACATCTTCAGCATGTTCTTTCTGGTGCAGGCCGCCCGCCCACATCTCAAGGCGGGCGCCGCTATCGTTAACTGTACAAGCGTGACCATGTACCAGGGTAGCTCCGAGCTGCTGGACTATAGCGCGACCAAGGGCGCCATCACCGCCTTCACCCGGTCGCTGTCGGAAAATCTTGTCGGCGACGGCATCCGCGTGAATGCCGTCGCTCCTGGCCCGATCTGGACACCGCTCAACCCCTGTGGGGGCGCCAGTCCCGAAAAGCTGGAGCATTTCGGTGAAAGTACGCCCATGGGTCGCCCCGGCCAGCCCAATGAAGTCGCGCCGTCATTCCTTTTCCTGGCGTGTGACGACTCCAGCTATATGTCCGGGCAGGTGCTGCATCCCAATGGCGGTACCATCGTCAACGGATAACTGATTTATGGCATGATCTCGCGGATGCGCTGCGCCAATATATCCATTGCGAAAGGCTTGGTTAGAAGCGCCATGTTCGGCGCAAGCTGTCCATTCCCGATAACGGCATTTTCGGCATAGCCGGTGATGAACAGAACATGCAGATCGGGTATCAGACTGAGCGCCGCATCCGCGACCTGCCGCCCATTCATCCCGCCCGGCAACCCAACGTCGGTAATGAGCAGGTCGATCCCGGCATCCGCCTGTAGCAGGCGCATCGCGCTGGGGCCGTCAAAGGCTTCCAGCACGGTATAGCCCATCTCCTCGGCAACCTCTACGACGAGCATGCGGACGGTCGGTTCGTCATCCACCACCAGCACCGCACCGGCCCTTTGTTCCTGCTCTCCTTGCAGACTGGGAACCAGGGCAGCGCCGATCCCGTCGTCAGCGCTCTCCCCTCCGGAAAACAGGCGTGGCAGATAGATGCACATCGTCGTGCCCATGCCCAATTCGCTGTAAATCCGGACATGGCCGCCCGACTGGCGCGCAAAGCCATAGATCATCGACAGGCCCAGCCCCGTCCCCTCGCCCATCGGCTTGGTCGTGAAGAATGGATCGAACGCGCGCGAAATGACCTCCGGCGTCATGCCCGTGCCGGTATCGGTGACGCAGATCGAGATATATTGGCCGGGATCGAGATCACGCTCCCGCGAGGCCGCCTCGTCCAGCCATTTGTTGGCGGTTTCGATCGTGATACGACCGCCATCAGGCATGGCGTCACGCGCATTGATGCACAGGTTCAAAAGCGCATTTTCAAGCTGGTTGGGATCGACCAGCGTGGTCCAGATGCCCGCCTTGCCGACCGTCTCCACCTCGATCTGCGGCCCGACGGTACGGCGAATCAGCTCTTCAAGATCGAAGATCAACCGGTTCACATCGACCGGCTTGGGGTCCAGCGTCTGGCGCCGGGAGAAGGCGAGCAAACGATGGGTCAGGGCAGCGGCGCGGCGGACCGCCCCCTGCGCCGCGACCGAATATTTGTCGATCTCCGCAATGCGTCCTTGCGCGATGCGTATCTGCATCATTTCCAGCGCGCCGGAAATGCCGGTCAGCAGATTGTTGAAGTCATGCGCCAGCCCACCGGTCAACTGACCGACCGCTTCCATCTTCTGCGACTGACGCAGCGCCTCTTCGGCCCTGTCCCGCTCGGCCGTGGTCGTGACGACCTCCTCCGTCAGCGCGCGTTCCAGCGCCTTGCGCTCACTCACATCCAGCATGGCGCCGACCATGCGAAGCGGCGCGGCATTCTCGTCGCGCAACACATAGCCGCGGTCGAGGATATCGGCATAGCTGCCATCGCCGCGTCTGAACCGATATTCGTCGGTCCAGTCTGTGCCCGTGCCTTCGATCACGCGATGGATGCTGTCATCGACCCGCTGGCGATCGTCGGGATGGATATGCTCCAGCCACCATTCGCCGGTCGGCGCGACATGCTCCAGCCGATGGCCATAAGCCTGCTCCAGCGCGATATTCCAGGTCACATGATTGGCGCGCAGATCCCAGTCCCAGATAGCGTCGTTCGTGGCCCGCCCCGCCAGCCGAAGACGTTCCTCGACCTCGCGCAGCGCTTTCTGCCCAAGGCGATCGGCCGTCACATCCTGCACCGTGCCGATCAGGCGGATCGGCACGTCATCCTCGAACAGGGCCACGCCCTGCGCATGGATATAGCGATCGACCCCATCCTCGATTCCGACCGTCCGATATTCTGTGTCGAACACGCCTGTTCCCGCAGGATCCAGAGCCGCGCGAACGGCTGCATCCGCCGCCGACCGGTCATCGGGATGCAAACCGGCGAGAAATGCCGTCTCGTAACTGACAGGAGCGCCGGGGCTGAGGCCGAATAGCGCACGGCATCGGTCATCCCATTCCAACTGGCCGGTCTGCGGCCAATAGTCGAACTGCCCCATTCGCGCCGCGCGGGTCGCCAGTTCAAGCTTGTCCCGGCTCGTGGCAAGCGCTTCGCGCGCCCTGTACGCCGCCGTCACGTCCGTCGCCGTACCGAACCATTCCAATATCTCGCCATCATGCCCCAGGATCGGCACGGCGCGCGACGCCGTCCAGCCGATCGCGCCGTCCGCCTGCCACACCCGATGCTCCAGAACGAAAGGCGATTGGGTGGCGATGGCCTGCGCGATGGCATCCTGAACGACCGGCCGCTCTTCGGGCGGAATATAGGCTTCGATCCAGCGGACCGAAGGGGCTTCCGTATCGGCCAGAAAACCCCGTCCATCGAGCTGCCGCATTTCCTGCCAGTCGGCGCTCATCTGATAGATGGCGTCCGACGTCGCCCCCACCAGCGCGCTGAAGCGCGATTCACTGGCCGCGCGCCTGCCTCCTTCTTCCGCGATCCGCCGGGCATCGGTAAATTTCTGCGTCGTATCGACCGCAACGTCGAGAAGGCCGACGATCGCCCCATGATCGTCGCGCAGCGGGCTGTAGCTGAAGGTCCACCAGGTATCTTCGGCATAGCCGTTGCGGGTCATGACGAGATGCATGTCCTCGACTGACACCGTTTCGCCCGCCTTCACGCGGGCAATGAGCGGCTCAAGATCTTCCCAGAGTTCGGACCAGACCATCTGCATCGGTTGGCCCAGTGCAGCAGGATGCCGATCACCCAGAAACGGGGCGTAAGCGTCATTATATAGGAAAGTGAGATCGTCGCCCCAGGCGACGAACATCGGAAAATGAGAAGCGAGCGCTAGATCGACGGTCGTCCGCAGGGATATGGGCCATTGCGCGCGAGCCCCAAGGGCGGTGGTGGACCAGTCAAAATTATTCACGCTTACCCTTATGGAAGCGTCCGATGAGGGCGGTGCGGAAAAAATCGAGGCCATTCAACTCCAATATCCGGTCTTTCCAGCCATGTCATTCGCCAGGATTGCAACATGGATCAGCCATCCATTGGGTGCCGACGCCTTTGGTCTGGCGCGCTCCATTCATGAAAACATAGCGCTCGGCGGCTCAAGCCTGCGTTCGCGATTTACCTGAACCGCCGGGCGCTTGGAAAATGGATCATCACATCCTTTCAGGCGAGGATACGTAGCGACGGCTCACGGTCATAAAAGCGCAGAGCCGCCGCCTTCACGAATGCGCCATCGATCCCGGTAATACCCGCGTCCGGCACCACCCCTGCCTTGTCGAGCAGCGGCTGTGCTGTAGCACTTGCGCCGATGGCCTTGAGATGGCCGTAGGCGTTCATCACGAATTCGACAGCGGCCGCCTCGTTGACGAGCATCGCACAGCCCTCTTTCGACAATATGATCGCCACCGCGTCGAAAATCTGACTGGGCGACCCGGCAAGCTGACCATCAGCCTTCTGCTGCTTGCCATCGGAGAGCTTCGCGCCTCCAACCTTTGGTGCGACGATCACTGCCTTGCCTTTGGCTTTCTTCACTGCTGCCACAACCGCGGCCAACTCGCCTGCATCACTTCCATCCGCGATCAGAACACCGACCTTTCGTCCCTCAAGCGTGGCCTGCATATTCTTGTGGATCGAAAGCGCGTCCGACGGCGGCATATCGATCGGCGCCCTTGCTGCCGGCGCCTTCTTCGGCAGATCGATGCCAAGGCCATCGGCAACCCGCCTGGCGAGATCGTCGTCGACGTTACGCAGATTGGCGACCATCCGATCCGGAACCTGATCGAGCTGTTCGACCTTCGAAAGTTCGAACACGAAGGACGAAGCGATGTGCGCCTGCTCGCTGGCCGTCTGTGAGCGGTAAAAAAGTCGGGCTTGGCTGTAATGATCGGCGAAAGTCTCCGACCGTATGCGCAGCTTGTCACCACTCTCGTCAGGGCTGGTGGCGGCATTCACCGTGGCAAAGCCGGTATCTTGGTTCTCACGCGGGCCGCCCTCCTCGCCATGCGCTGCCAGACTGTTGGGCTCATAATTGGCGCGCCCCTTGGGCACCATTGTCTGCATCTTACCATCGCGCTGGAAATTACCGAACGGACAGCGCGGCGCGTTTACTGGGATCTGATGGAAGTTGGTGGTGCCGAGCCGCGAGTTCTGGGTATCGAGATAGGAAAAGAGCCGCCCCTGAAGCAGCGGATCGTTCGAAAAATCGATGCCCGGCGGGATGTTCGAGGGCAGGAATGCAACCTGTTCTGTTTCGGCGAAGAAATTATCGACGTTGCGATTAAGCGTCAGCGTACCGATAAGGCGCACCGGCACGTCCTCTTCCGGAATCAGCTTGGTCGCATCGAGTACGTCATAAGGCTGCGCATTGGCGAAGGCCTCATCGAAGATCTGAATGCCCAGATCCCATTGCGGGAAATCGCCTGCATCGATCGCCTCGAACAGGTCACGGCGTTGATAGTCATTGTCGGCCGCCTGAAGCTTCAATGCCTCATCCCAGATGGTCGACTGAAGCCCAAGCCGCGGCTTCCAGTGGAATTTTACGAAATGCGCTTCACCCTTTGCATTGACCAGCTTGAAGGTGTGGACGCCAAAGCCTTCCATCATGCGAAACGAGCGTGGCAGGGTCCGGTCGGACATCGCCCACATCAGCATATGCGTGGTTTCGGGCATCAGCGAAGCCCAGTCCCAGAAAGTGTCGTGCGCGCTTCCTGCCTGCGGATAGCCGCGATCGGCCTCCATCTTGACTGCATGGACGAGGTCGGGAAATTTGAGCGCGTCCTGAATGAAAAAGACCGGGATGTTGTTGCCCACCAGATCCCAATTGCCCTCACGCGTGTAGAATTTGACGGCAAAGCCGCGCACGTCGCGCGGCGTGTCGACCGATCCCGCGCCACCCGCCACAGTCGAAAAGCGGACGAATACCTCGGTCTTCTCGCCCTTGGTAAAGACCGCTGCCCTGGACAGATCGGAAATGTCGTCAGTCGCCTCGAATATGCCATGGGCGCCCGATCCGCGCGCGTGGACGATCCGCTCGGGGATGCGCTCATGATCTAAGTGAAAGATCTTCTCGCGAAGGACGAAATCCTCCAGCAGCGTGGGTCCGCGCGATCCGCTCTTCAACGAATTTTGATTGTCGGAAATCGGTACGCCATGATTGGTCGTGAGGACTGCCGTATCCAGGTTCCCGGCAGTCTGATGGGTTTCGCCGCCGCTTGCCTTGCTGCTGGATTTCGGAGTCTTTGCCATTTGAATGTCGCCTTTCTGCATGTCGTTCGATCGGAATGGGGCGGACCATATTTTGCTGTCGCGATGCGTCTGTCGCACGCATGTCGAAGGTCCGTCCCTGCTGTTCGAGGCATTGGCCGACGAGATCGACCCGAGCCTTCACAACGCGCCAGACGCAGTTTGTTCACCGCTGGATCGCGCTCCACACCGATTTTCCCCTGACGGTTTAACCTGGATTTACTGTGCTCGTTATCGCCAGCCATCAGCGCGGCTATTCACGCGATTTCGACCCATAAAATTCCACACTGTATCCCGCCAGCATGGACCCGCCGAATGGTCCAAGCGTTAGCGCGCAATGATAAGGATGGAGAGAGGGCGCCGCCTGCGGTGGATCGGCTGGCTATTGGTTGGCCTCGCCATATTGGCTTCAGCCTGCCTCATCGCCCTCGCCGCCTTTCCCGTTGGCCTATTCAAGGACAGGATCGCTCGTCACATCGGCGCAAGGTTCGCAACGAATGTGTCGATCGGCTCGATCGGACGGCGCGAGGTTTTCTCCTTCACGCCGACGATCCTGATACGGAATCTCGCGATCCGGCAGCCGCGATGGGCTGGCACTGGCAATATGGTTCAGGCCCGGTCGGTGGAAGTCCAAATTTCGATCCTCTCTCTCTTGACAGGCGGCGGTGCCCGGCCAGACGATGCGGTGGCGCGCGGACTATCCCTTGCGCTGGTTCGCGACGCGTCAGGGCGGGCGAACTGGGAAAGACCAAAGGATGGACATGACAGCGACGCTCAAGGCACCGGTCTGGGGCGATTGCTCGTGCCCGATGGCCGCCTCTCCCTAAATGATGCCAAGCGCGCCCTTTCGCTTTCCGGCACCTTTGCTTCTGATGGGAAGGGCTTGCGCATCGATACAGCCGGTCGCTTCCACAACGCACCTGCAAGCCTGGCGATCAGGGGCGCGTCCATCTCTGGCCGAAGGCCCGATGCGGCTTATCCGATCGCATTGAAACTCCAGTCGCCCTTGCTGCATCTTGACGCTTCGGGGCAGACACGCGGGCCGCTCAACCTGCGATCCATGTCGCTCGAAATCCGTGCGACATCACCGAACCTCAAATATCTCGATGATGTGATCGAAGCCGGCCTGTTCGGCACCCAGCCCATCGATCTCCACGCCAAGGTCCGCCATGCCGGGCGGGACTGGTTCGTCGAGCATGTGACAGGTCGTATAGGGCGATCCCCGCTGGTCGCGAAAGCCGACATCCTGAAGCGCGACGAGCGCACGAAGATCGATGCCGACGTACATTTCAGCGCCTTCGATTTCGACGATCTTTCCGACGCGCAAGGCAAAGCCAGAGCCAGAGCGGTCGAAGCTCGGATCGGGCCCCGCGTCCTGCCCGGCACCCGCATCAACCTTGCAAAGGTGGGGCCGACCGATGGCGTCATCCGATTCAAGGCGGATCGGCTGTTGCTGACGGGTTCGATGTTCCAGTCGCTGGCTGGCACGATCCGGCTCACCGGCAAATTGCTCGAACTCGATGATATTCATGCGAACATGTCGAGCGGACGGATGAACGGCACCGTCAGGATCGATCAGCGCGGCGGCGCCACAAAACCATATTTTGCCATGGACCTGCTCTTCACCGACGGGCGCCTTGAAAAATTGATCGGGACGCAGGGCGCAACCGGCGCTCTGCGCGGCCGGGTTAAGCTGTCGGGTACAGGCGATACCATTCGCGAAGCGCTTGGCAGGGCCGACGGACATGCCGGGCTAGTGGTGCGCGACGGGCAGGTGAAACGCACGCTCGCCGCCGTGCTGGGGCAGGATCTGGGCAAGGCGATCGGGGCTGCATTGCGCAACAAGGACGCGGAAATACCCTTGCGTTGCCTTGCCATCGACTTTGCCGCCAAAGGTGGCATCCTTACCCCTTCTCCATTTCTGGTCGATACATCCATATCCTCTGGTACAGGCCAGGGAACAATGTCGCTTGCAACCGAGCGCATAGCACTCACGATCAGGGGGAGATCGCGCGATCCGAGCGGCCTGCGCCTTGTCGATCCGATCAGGGTGGGTGGCAGCTTTTCGGCACCGACCCTCAGCGCCGCCGGCGATCCCCCGGCAGCAAGGCGAGCGCGGGCTCCATAATCAAAGCGGTTGGCAAATCGATTGGCGGGGCGCTGGGCCTAACGAAGAAGCGCGATATGGATGATGACGCTACGCCTATGGCGGTGGATTGCGGATCGATGGAACGACGAATATTGGCTGCTCGACCGCCTCGATCCTGACGCCTCGCCGACTTAGCCTTGACTGTCCGTCCGCACCCACAGACTGACGGAGCCGCCATTGACGCGCAGCGCCGCCTTTCCGGCATCATCGGCGGCTACCTCTTCTTCGCAATGACCCAAAAAGTCGCGAAAGCTTACCCCGGCATGGTCTGGCCCAAGCTCGACGATCTTGGTCGTCTCTGCGCCATTGTTGACAAGGAGAATGCAACCGGCCTGCCCCGCTGTACCGTGCCGGATAACGCCAAGGCAATCCGGATCGTCGAACAGGTCGGTCTGCGGCCCGTTGGCAAAAAGCTGCCGGGCCTCGATCAGCTTTGGCAGGCAAGGAACCGGCATGATCTCTATCTCATGGGTTTCGCCATCCCCGCCCGCATCACTATATTTCGCGCCATAGAGATCGGGGTAGAAGATGCACGGCACGCCCTGTTCACGGATAAGGATCAATGCATAGGCCAGCGGCTTGAACCAGTCCTCGACTGGGGCCTCGAGAGCCTGAAGGGGTTGCGTGTCATGATTGCCCACGGTCGTCACGGCATGGTCGGGCGATGCCGCAACCAGCGCACCATCGAATAGGGTACGCAAATCGAAATCGCCACCGGCCCGCGCCGCGTCATGAAAGCGGTGCAGCAAACCGACGTCGAACAGCATTAGTTGCTGATCCACCAGATCAAGATAGGCCTGAAGCGCCTCCATGTCGGGATGCCAATATTCGGCGACGACGAAAAGCTCGCTATTCACGCTTTCGCGCATATGGCCCACCCAGTCGCGGAAGAACCAGGCGGGGATATGCTTGGCTGCATCCAGGCGAAACCCGTCGCACGGCAGTTGTTCCGCCAGCCAGCGCCCCCAATATTTTAGTTCCTCGTAAACAGCGTTGTTTCGAAACTCGACGTCTGATCCCATCAGATAATCGAAATTGCCCTTCTCGCTATCGACCTCGCTATTCCACTCGCCATCGCCATATTCGTTGACCAGCCGGAATACCCCGTCTTCGGTCGGCTCCTCGATATGATCGACGCCGGTGAAGCATTTGAGAACGGCGGAGCAATATTCGGCCACGCTAGCGGCGGGATAGTCCTGCTGCGGGCGGCGTAAAAGTCGTCCACCTTGAAGCCTTTCTGCCAAGTCAGGGAGGTGTGGGGATCTACAGCGTGGAACTTTATCTTCAGGTCCGTTTGGCTTGCGCGGATGGCATGAGCCAGCGGGCGGCGGCGAAGCGTTTCAATGTGTCGCGCGATACGGTGCGCAAGATGCTGTCGTTTTCATCGCCGCCGGGTTACCGGCGTCAGTCTGCACCGCAGCGCCCGAAGCTGGACGGGTTTGTGGGGATCATCGATGGATGGCTTGAGGGGGATCGCGGTGTCCCGCGCAAGCAGCGCCATACGGCGAAGCGGGTATTCGACCGTTTGCGCACCGAGCATGGTTTCACCGGCGGCTATACGATCATCAAGGATTACATCCGGGAGCGCGAGCAGCGCAGCCGGGAGATGTTCGTGCCGCTGGCGCACCCGGCGGGAGATGCACAGGCCGATTTCGGGGAAGCTCTGGTGGAGATCGGCGGGGTGGAGCAAAAAGCCTACTTCTTCGCGCTCGATCTGCCGCACAGTGATGCCTGCTATGTGCGAGCCTATCCGGCGGCGGTGGCGGAGGCCTGGGTGGACGGACATGTCCATGCCTTCGCGTTCTTCGGCGCGGTGCCGCGCTCGATCGTCTATGACAACGATCGCTGCCTTGTGGCGAAAATCCTGCCAGACGGCACGCGCAAGCGTGCCACGCTGTTCAGCGCTTTCCTGTCGCATTACGTGATCCGCGACCGCTATGCCCGCCCGGGCAAGGGGAACGAGAAAGGCAATGTGGAAGGGCTGGTAGGTTACTGCCGCCGCAATTTCATGGTGCCGATCCCGAAGTTCCCGACCTGGGAGGCCTTCAACCTGTGGCTGGAGGAGCAATGCCGCAAGCGCCAGCAGGACAAGGTGCGCGGGGAGAGCGAGACGATCGGTGAGCGCTTGCAGCGCGATCTGGCGGCCATGCAGCCTCTGCCCGCTACACCCTTCGAGGCCTGCGATCAGACGAGCGGGCGGGTCTCCTCGCAATCTCTGGTGCGCTACAAGACCAACGATTATTCGGTTCCGGTAGTCTGGGGCCATCAGGAGGTCTGGATCAGGGCCTATGTCGATGAAGTGGTGATCGGATGCCGCAGCGAAGTTATCGCCCGTCATCCTCGTTGCTATGCCCGCGAGGAGGTTATCTTCGCCCCGCTCCACTATCTCCCGCTGGTCGAGCAGAAGATCAACGCATTCGACCAGGCCGCCCCTTTGCAGGGCTGGGATTTGCCCGAAGCGTTCGGGACGCTGCAGCGGTTGATGGAAGGGCGCATGCACAAACATGGCAGGCGCGAATATGTGCAGGTGCTGCGCCTGCTGGAAACGTTCACCCTCGCCGATCTCCAGGCGGCGGTGGAACAGGCCATCGCCCTTGGCGCCATCGGCTTCGATGCCGTCAAGCACCTCGTCCTGTGCCGGGTCGAACGCGTACCGCCCAGACTGGACCTGGACATCTATCCCTTCCTGCCTCGCACCACGGTCGAGAAGACCGTTGCCAGAGCCTATCTGAGCCTGCTCTGCGACAGGCAGGAGGCCGCATGAGCGATCAGGCACCGGAGATTCTTCTCGCTCACCATCTCAAGGCCCTCAAGCTGCCTACGTGCCTGCGAGAGCATCACAAGCTCGCCCGGCAATGTGCCGCTGAAGGCGTCGATCATATCCGCTTCCTCGCCCGTCTCGTCGAGATGGAGATGATCGACAGGGAGCGTCGTATGGTCGAGCGGCGCATCAAGGCCGCGCGCTTCCCCGCCGTCAAAAGCCTCGATAGCTTCGACTTCGCCGTCATCCCCAGGCTCAACAAGATGCAGGTGCTCGAGATGGCGCGCTGCGAGTGGATCGAGCGGCGTGAGAACGCCATCGCTCTGGGGCCATCGGGCACCGGGAAGACGCACGTAGCTTTGGGGCTCGGACTGGCAGCATGCCAGAAAGGACTGTCGGTGGGCTTCACCACTGCGGCGGCGCTGGTCAGCGAGATGATGGAGGCGCGCGACGAGCGGCGTCTCCTGCGCTTCCAGAAGCAGATGGCCGGATACAAGCTGCTCATCATTGACGAACTGGGCTTCGTACCGCTCTCCAAGACCGGTGCCGAACTGTTGTTCGAGCTGATCTCCCAGCGCTATGAGCGCGGCTCCACCTTGATCACCAGCAACCTGCCCTTCGACGAATGGACCGAAACCTTCGGATCCGAGCGCCTCACAGGCGCGCTCCTCGATCGTCTGACCCATCACGTCAGCATCCTCGAGATGAACGGCGAAAGCTATCGCCTCGCTCACAGCCGGGCCCGAAAGGCCAAAACCAGACCCTGAAAATCAAGCCAATGCCGGGGGGAGTGGCCTTCGGGCTACGCCCTCACGCCACTCCCCCCGGCATGTAACACCGTGGCCTGGTTTTACGCCGCCGCATGGCCGACTTTTGCTCCGCCGTTGACAGCCAACCCCGCTCGTTGCCGTTGACTGGGAAAAGGAACGGAAAAGCTATGGCCAGGCAAAAATCTGACGAACCTCGTATCGAGACGTTCGAGGGGCCGGCCGGCGGCTGGGGGTCGGTTCGTTCCCTCGCAGAAATCTTGCCTCGCGAGCAGCTGCCCGTTCAAGGGTTACGAGAGCTTGCCCGGCAAAACAAACCCGCTGGCTTTGCCTGTGTCAGTTGCGCCTGGCCCAAGCCTGCCCATCCTCATCCCGCCGAATTTTGCGAGGAAGGTGCCAAGGCGACGGCATGGGAACTGACTAAACTGCGCACAACGCCTGAGTTTTTCAAGGACTATAGTCTCACCGCGCTCCGGCAGTGGCGGGACTATGATCTCGAGCAACATGGGCGGCTGACGCATCCCATGCGATATGACATAGATTTAGACAAATATGTCGCCTGTTCATGGGATGAAGCATTTGATGCCATTGCTGCGGCGCTAGGCACCTATGATCCCAATTCTGTCATATTTTATTCGTCGGGCCGCACCAGTCTGGAGGCGTCATACATGTACGGCCTGATGGCCCGAATGTACGGTAACCAGAACCTGCCCGACAGCTCGAACATGTGCCACGAATCCACCTCTGTTGGCCTCAAGGCGGCTATCGGTGTCCCTGTCGGAACGACGCAGCTCAAGGATTTTGAAGAGTGCGATGCAATATTCTTCTTTGGCCAAAATGTCGGGTCGAACGCGCCGCGGATGCTCCATGACCTGCGCGCCGCGCGCAAGCGAGGGGTAGAGATCGTTACCTTCAATCCCCTGCGTGAACGCGGGCTCGAGCGATTTACCGATCCACAAAATCCGATCGAAATGGCGACGTTATCCGAAACGGGCATTTCGACCCAATATCATCAGGTTAAGGCAGGCGGCGATATCGCTGCTATCATGGGCATCGCCAAGTTTCTTATCGAATGGGACGATGTCGCTGCCGCAGCGGGAGATGCTCCTGTTCTCGACCATGATTTCATAAAAAGACATACCCATGATTTCGACGCTTTCGCCGACCGGGTTCGCGCTACCGAGTGGCACGATATCGAGCGGGAAGCAGGGCTCGACCGTGGCGCGCTGGAGCAAGCGGCACGCGTCTATGCGATCTCAAAAGCTGTGATGGCGATCTACGGCATGGGCCTTACACAACATGTGAGGGGCGTCGAAAACGTTCGCATGCTGGTCAACTTCCTTCTCCTGCGCGGCAACATCGGTAAACCCGGTGCTGGCCCAACACCCGTTCGCGGCCATAGCAATGTTCAGGGACAGCGCACGGTAGGCATTACAGAGAAAACAGAACTGGCCCCTGTCGAGAAGTTGAAGGAGCTATACAGCTTCGATCCGCCCACGGAAAAAGGGCTGGACACGATCGAAACCTGTCGCGGTGTAATCGATGGGTCGGTCAAAGCCTTCATCGGGATGGGAGGCAATTTTCTCCGTGCCGTTCCGGACACAGGGCCGATGGAGGCGGCATGGCCTTCGCTAGACCTTACCGTCCATATAGCCACCAAGCTTAATCGAAGCCATCTTTTGCCGGGCCGCGTCGCCTATCTTCTTCCCTGCCTCGGGCGGATCGAGCAGGATATCCAGGCTAGCGGCCCGCAGGCCGTTTCAGTCGAGGATTCGAGCAGCTGCATCCATGGCTCCGTGGGTAAGGCAAAGCCTGCCAGCCCACATCTTCTTTCGGAGCCTGCTATTGTGGCTGCCATCGCTAAACGGATCGTGCCATCCAACCCTCGAATAGATTGGGACGGATGGGTTGCCGACTATGCACGCATCCGGGATGCGATTGAAGCGACCTACCCCGATATCTTTGAAAATTTCAATGAACGCCTCTTTCAGCGCGGCGGCTTCTGGAAAGGCAATAAGGCATCCGAGCGCATTTGGCTCACGCCTAGCAAGAAGGCGGAGTTTCATGTTCCAACCGGTCTTTCGGCCACTGGCTTTGCTGACGTTGCAGGGCGATATCGCCTGATGACTTTGCGTTCGAATGACCAGTTCAACACCACCATATATGGGTTCCACGATCGCTTCCGCGGTGTGAAGGGCACGCGGGACGTTTTGTTTATGAACGCTGAAGACATGGTGCGTGAAGCGTTGAGCGAAGGCGACATCGTGACGCTTGAGTGCGCCCTGGATGACGAAATTACACGTCGGCGCTCAGGCCTGATCGTGACCCCGTACGACATTCCTAGCGGATGCCTGGGTGCTTATTATCCAGAATGTAACTGCCTCATCCCTGTCGAGCATCACGCAGAGCAGAGCCATGTACTTGCAGCCAAGTCAGTTCCGGTCAAACTCCTACCCACCAACAGCCAGAAACCGTTTATGTGAACGGCGCGATATGATTCAGGGTCTTTGAACAGTCTTACTGCGAGGAAGGCTGTTGAGCGTGCCTTCAATCAGTGCGGGTATGACCGGAATAAGTTCGCGTGCCAGAAAGCCCAGTTCGCCAATCGCCGCCGCCGCGGCTTTACCGGCTTGTCCGTGGATCCACGCACCCCAGGCAGCAGCGAGAGATGCTGCCGAGCCTCTGGCAGTCAAGCCACCTATGAGGCCAGCAAGGACGTCGCCTGATCCTGCTGTCCCCAAACCTACACAGCCGCCGCTGTGGACAAGACATTGTCCGTCAGGCGACGCCAGATAGCTGATCTCTCCTTTGAGGAGAATAACCGCGTTCCACCGCGCCGCCATCTCGATTGCGACCGCGGCGGGCTCAGCCCGGATCTCTTCGAGAGACAAACCGCTCAAGGCGGCCATTTCGCCATGATGAGGCGTCAAAATCGCTCTATCGCCCAAGCCCCCACCGGACGGGCTATATTCACGAAGAACGACAAGCGCGGCTGCGTCGAGAATGAGACTGCCAGAAAAGCAGAGCCGGTCGAGCAGATCGATCAAGAACGCCTTTGTACCTGCAGTCGTGCTCATACCCGGCCCCAGAATGAGCGTATCGCAGGCGGCGATCCGATCCGTCAATAATGTCGCCGCGTTGGAAGCGATTTCTCCATCGCCGTCGGCAGGCAGAGCGATCATGGCGGCCTCGGGCACAAGAACACCCAAAGACAGAGCCGAAGATTGCACCGTAGCCATTTGCAGCTTTCCGGCACCTGCGCGCAGCGCGGCTTCTCCGGTAAGGCGAAGCGCACCAGGCACAAATTCCGAACCTCCCACGACCAGAACGCGGCCACGGCTGTTTTTGTCGGCACCTTGCTTGATCGCCGGCAGCGGATGTCGCTTCAGCCACGCCTCGTCGAGCGGGAGGCAGCTCATCCGCGTGCGCCGGCAATGGCATCGGGCGCACGGGTCACGGGCGTGTCGTCCTGCTCGACCGGGGCCGTCACATTGTATCGACCAAGCAATAGTCCTCCCCTTTTGCCACTGTCCGCGTCGAACGCATATTCGGTGATGGCGCAATTGGCGACATCGCCTTCACGGTCGATCTCTAATATCTCAACCTCGGTCATGCCTTCGACGATGTAACGCAAACATAGCACCACGACCTGATGGGTGAAGATCATCACATGCCGATCTGCATGATGAAGCGCAATCGTGTCCATGACGGAGCGCAGTCGCAAAATGACATCGCACCAACTTTCACCCCCTGGGGGGCGATGATAGAATTTGCCTAACAGCTTGCGAAATTCTGCCTGCTGCGGCTCAATGCTATTCACTCCCATGGATGTAAGTCCATCAAGGATACCGAATTCTTTCTCCCGCAGCCTCTCATCAAAGCAGATGGGCACATTGCTTGCGCAGCCTCCAGCCTGGCGAAATAGATCGGCAGTCTCGCAAGCGCGTCGGTAGGGCGACGCAAGAAGCACATCGGGACGCTTATGCGGTGCCTCACCGGCATACCAACGTCCGAGCGCTCGGGCCTGGTTACGGCCCAGGTCGCTCAGGGGTACGTCCGCGTCTCGTTCGGAAAGAGCTATGCGATCGACATTGGCCTGCATGGCAGCATCCCGCGCGACATTGCCTGCGCTCTGACCATGCCGAACGAGTGTCAATTTCCTCGGCCAATGCATCGGCTTCTCCGCTTTTTCCTTTTCGCAGAAATGGATAGAGTGCCCAAATGATCCCCGTTAGTGCCCGGAAATGAAGCACGATCAAGGATATTTCTCTCTTCAATCGAGTTCACCGGAATGAGAGGAACCTATTAGCCGGGAATCATGCATGCGTGATGATGTCGAAGCATTAACGCTCATGGCGGAGGAAATTTCTCTCCTCCGAGACCTTGCGACGCAAAATAAAAGCGATCCAAGCTGGATCCTGGTGCTCGCATGCGCTGACCACCTGCATGAAATCATGGATCATTTTGCGGGCGAACAGGGGCATTTGCGCGGCGAAATGCCCTGGTGGCGCGCATTCCAAACAAAGTCATGACCAGATCCTCATATGAACCCTCAACAAGGAAGGCATGTCTATCGAGCCATGGATATAATGTTCGGGCGTGGGGTTGTTGCAAGACTGCCACTTGGCAGTCCCTCGAATTCCGTGAGGTCCAATGGCTCGCTCGCATCAGACCCATTTTGTGAAGATCCATCCCAGTCAATCCAGTAGCCTTAACAATGAGCATGACAAAGCCTCGCGAAGCGAGCTTGCGCGCAGGATAGCCAGTCTCGGCAAGGGAAGATTTGTCGATCATGACATTTTGGGCGACCAACAGACTTCAGGGGGTCCAACTGACACGCTGTTCATTCCAACGGGGACGATCGACCTTTCGACGGCAAAAGAACTGGGCATCCGGACCGAGAGCCAGATCTACGGGGGCGTCGTACCGTTTCCCTTTGTCGGCAGCAAGGTCATCACACATCCGGCCTTCAGGGACGATCCTGCAATTCCGGCCGGATGGTGTCCTGAACTGGGGTCCGCTCTTGCGCCCCATGTGCTTTCAGGCTGGTCGGCCTTCACTCTCGATACGGTCCGCGCTGCCGCTCTTGATATGCTCGGGCGTACGGCGATCCGCCTGAAGGAGGTTGAAGCCACTGCCGGACTAGGCCAGTTCGTCGTTACGTCGGTCAAGGAACTAAACGAAGCAATGGCCCAGCTCGACGAGGCTGCCATCGCCAGACATGGCGTGGTGATCGAGGAGAATCTCGATGATGTCGTCACTTACAGCGTCGGCACGACGCGACTGTTTGGCGAGGCGATTTCCTATTGGGGTACGCAGCGGCTCACCAGTAACAACAGCGGCGCGACTGTCTATGGCGGCTCCACCCTACATGTCGTGAGGGGGGGGCTGGAGCGGCTTGCGAGCCTCGGTTTGGCCGAGGAATTGCAGCAGGGTATCGATAAAGCGATAGCCTATGATGCTATCGTCTCACGTTTCTATCCGGATTTGCTGGCGTCTCGCCGCAATTACGATGTAGCAGCCGGCGTCAATTCGTACGGGGAACGTCGCGTCGGCGTGCTCGAGCAGAGTTGGCGTGCTGGCGGCGCGAGCGGCGCGGAGATCGCGGCGTTCGAAGCCCTGGCGCGTGATCCCGACCGGTCGGCTGTGACATGCATGACGATGGAGATTTATGGCGAGGTCGATGCCGCTCCGGATGGCAGCATTATCTATTATAGCGGTGTCGATCCCGTCGCAGGGCCAATGACAAAATATGCGATGGAGTTGGAATGACAGGCAGTCAGTTAACCTTTGATGTCCAGGGAGAGAGCCTGGAAGCAACCTTGTTGTCGCCTGACAAGCTCGTCCCTGGCATCCTTTTCATCCACGGATGGGGCGGTTCGCGCGAGCAGGATATGGTGAGAGCCGAGGAGATCGCTCAACTGGGCTGCATCTGCTTCACGTTCGATCTGCGAGGCCATGCCAAACATGCCGAGGAGCGCAATGTCGTAACCCGTTCGCACGGTCTTGCAGACGTGACAGCGGCCTATGATTATCTCGTCAGGCAGGACCAGGTCGATCCGTCGGCGATTGCGGTCGTCGGCACCAGCTATGGCGGCTATCTCGCGGCATTGCTCACTGCGGCTCGTCCGGTCAACTGGTTAGCGCTTCGTGTTCCTGCGCTCTATCCTGACGAACATTGGGATGTGCCCAAGGCGAAGCTCGACCGCGATCTCATCAATGCCTATCGGGCGCGCTTTCGAACGGGCCGGGAAGACAGGGCTCTTGCCGCTTGCGAGCGCTTTGCCGGCGACGTTCTGATCGTTGAATCGGAACATGACGATTATGTTCCGCACGCGACCATCAGCTCCTATATGTCGGCGTTCCACAACAGTAATTCGCTGAGCTACCGTATTCTAAAGGGCGCTGATCATTCGCTGCGGGATGAAGGCGGCCGGCGCGCCTACAACCAGTTGCTTTTGACCTGGATAGAGGAAATGGTCCGTGGCGGTCGCCGTGCGTCATCATCCGACGCCCAGGCAGAGGCCAATCTTCCATCGCAGGCGACAAAGCTTGCGCAGGGGTAATTGTTTGCAAGCAGATGGATACTCGTTGCGATGCTGAACTGTGGAATGGCCCATTATTCCTGTTCGTGCGTTGGTGCCGAAACAATAGGAGTTGATGGCCATGTCCATGTCGGTTGAAGATCTGTCGCACAAGATGAAAGAGATCGATTTCGCCATGCTCGCCACCCATACAGGCGACGGTGCGATCGGATCGCGTCCGATGAGCAATAATCGTGAAGTCGATTATAAGGGTAGCGCCTGGTTTTTTACGGAAGATACCGCGCGCATGGTGTCGGATATTGAGGCCGATCCCGCGGTCAACCTGAGCTATCAAGGAAAATCGGGTTTGCTAGGCCAGCGCCCCTTCTTTTTGGCGGTAGAAGGCACCGCCTTGCTCATCCGCGATAAGGATCAATTTGAAGCGCATTGGACGAAAGGCCTGGAAAAATGGTGGCCGCAGGGCCCGCAGACACCTGGCCTCGTCCTAATCCAGGTGATTGGCGAACGTGCGCATTTTTGGGATGGCGAAGAGGAAGGCGAATTATTTTTGGAGGATGCCGGATGATGAGATCGGATGAGAAGCCCTCGCCGCGCCGCCTCGCAAAGGCCGGCGCGGTCATTTGCGGCGTGATCATCGCCCTCTTCATCTTCATATTTGTCGCGAGAAATGTCTGGCATGGCGAGGAACTTGAACAGGATCAGGCCACCGGCAACAACGTCGCGACCGAGCATAGCGGCCCATCCTATAACCAGCAGCCTTGAACCCTACAGGTTTCAGCGGAGCTTGGAAGCTGGACCATGTTCAGGGGAGCCTAGCCGCTGCCAGCCTGCAGCGACATGAGGGCCTGAATGATCGCAAGATGGGTCAGCCCTTGCGGCATGTTGCCCAGATAGCGGCCGGACACAGGATCGATCATTTCAGGATATACGCCAGCTGTGTGCGCCAGCCCCTCAATCGCTTGGGTAAATGCCCTGGACGCCGCTTCAGGCTGACCAAGCAGAATTTTGGCCTCGACCATCCAGAAGGTGCAGGCGAGGAAGCAGCCTTCTTCCTTGTCGGCTCCGGAATAGCGATGATGATAGGGTCCACAGCCGAGCTCCCGATCGATCGCCTCGATCGTTCGACGAAGGCGATCCCGTCCATCGAACCCAAAGCGCACAGCAAGGGCGAGGGACGCATCGAGGCGATCCGAGCCCGGATAGAAACTATAGGCGCCGAGGCTCTCGGACCAGCAATGCTCCGTTATCCAGGCCTCGACCCTGTTTCGTTCGCGTGACCAGCGATCGCGGCACGTCGTCGGCAATTGTCCTGCGTCGGCCAGCTCGACCGCGCGGGCCAGGGCCTGCCAGCAACTGATTTTCGACATGGTATAATGCTGCTCCTGGGCAAGCTCCCAGATGCCGCTATCCTTCTGGCGCCAGATGTCTGCACATTGATCGGCAAGATGGGCCAATATTTCTGCGCTGCGCGCGTCCAGAATATTGCCATGGTCTACGAAGCATGCCGCGGTCTCGAAGATATCGCCATAAATTCCATGCTGCCGCTGATCCGTGGCGCGATTTCCAGCAACAACCGGCTCTGAACGGCGATAGCCAGTGCCGCGCGACAATCAGGATGAGAGAGCAGCGTCAATCAAGATGAGAATCGCCACCTGCTGATCCGGCGTAGGGCGTAGCCCGGAGCCGGATCAGCAGGTGGCGATTGCGCCCTTTCTGGGGGCGTTTCTGGTGGTTGCGGCCGGTCAGGTACTCAGAGGCATAACTTCGAGAGAGGGGATGCCGCGGATGCCGGGCCGCCACGTCAACGATCATCAGATGAGGCTCTACATGAAGTTCCGACATACCCATGCCGTGCCGGTGGCCGCTGCAAAGGCCGGGATCAGCACGGCGACAGCCTATCGCATTGAGGGAGATCCTCGGCTTCCATCCCAGAAACAGGCCCAGCGAGAGCGGCGGCGCCCGGATCCGTTAGCCGGGATATTCGAGGAAGAGGTCGTGCCCTTGCTTCAGGCGGCGCCTGGCATCAGGGTGGTTGCCATTTTCGAGGAGATGCTGCGCCGGCATCCTGATCTCGATGCGGGCATCCGACGAACATTGGAGCGACGTATCCGGGCGTGGCGGGCCATTCATGGCCCTGAACAGGAAGTGATCTTCCGACAGACGCATGAACCAGGACGGCTCGGCCTGTCGGACTTCACCGAGATGAAGGATGAGGAGGTAACGGTCGCTGGCGTGCCGCTCGACCATCGCCTCTACCATTTCCGTCTGATGTGGTCGGGCTTCGAACACGCCCATGTCATTCTGGGCGGCGAGAGCTATGTCGCTTTGGCCGAGGGGCTGCAAAACGCCCTGTGGGCCGTCGGCGGCGCCCCGACCGAGCATCGCAGCGACAGCCTGTCGGCCGCGTTCCGTAACCTGGATGCCGACGCCCGGCAGGATCTGACGCTGCGCTATGACGCCCTGTGCGAACATTATGGCATGACGCCGACGCGCAACAACCGCGGCATTGCCCATGAGAATGGCGGGATCGAGAGCCCGCACGGGCATTTGAAGGCGGCTATAAAGGACGCGCTGCTGATGCGCGGATCGCGGGACTTCGATGATCTGGCGAGTTACCGGCACTTCATCGACGAGGTCGTCAGCCGCAAGAACCGCCGCAATGGCCCGCGCATCGACGCCGAGCGTGCGGTATTGCAGCCGCTGCCTGGCGCGCGCACCAGCGATTATGAGGAGACGATCGTCACGGTCACCTCGAGCAGCAGCTTCACCCTTCGCAAGGTGTTCTACACCGTGCCCTCACGGCTGATCGGACACAGGCTACGGGTCCGGCTTTACGATGACCGGCTCGATCTCTTCATCGGCGGCACCCACCTGATGACGTTGCGGCGCGGACGGTCCTTCAACAATGGCGCCCACGGCCATGTGGTCGATTATCGGCACGTCATCCATAGCCTGCGGCGCAAACCCATGGCGCTCCTGAAGCTGGTCTATCGTGACCAGCTGTTCCCAAGGGAGCCGTATCATCAGACCTTTGACCGGCTCATCGCCGCGTTGCCCGAACGGACCGCTTGCCGGCAGATGGTAGAGCTGTTGGCAATGGCGCACGAAAGAGCCTGCGAAGCGGAACTCGCGGAACTGCTGGCCGCTGACGTGGCTGCCGATCGTCTCCCTGACATGGATGCCTTGCGGAAACGCTTTGCTCCAGATCCAGCGGCGCTTCCCGATGTGGTGGTGGAACTGGTCCCCCTTGCCACCTACGATGTTCTCCTGACGGGAGAAGCCGCATGAGCCGGAACGCACCCGCTATCGACGCCCAGCGCCTGAGCCTCATCCTCAACGACCTGCGCCTGCCGGCGATCAAACTGGTCTGGTCCGACTTCACCACGCGGGCCGATAAGGAAGGCTGGCCTGGCGCCCGTCTGCTCGCGGCGCTCGCCGAGCATGAGATCGCAGAACGGGATCGTCGCCGGATCGAAAGGCATCTGGGCGAAGCCCGCCTGCCACCGGGCAAGACCCTCGACAGCTTCGCCTTCGACGCGGTGCCGATGATCTCGCGCGCCCAGGTCACAGCGCTGTGTTCCGGCGATGGCTGGCTCGAAAAAGGCGCCAACCTCATCCTGTTCGGTCCACCGGGCGGGGGTAAAACCCATCTGGCAGCGGCAATCGGTCTCGCGCTGATCGAAAATGGCTGGCGTGTCCTGTTCACTCGCACCTCCGATCTGGTCCAGAAACTTCAGGTCGCCCGCCGCGAACTGGCGCTCGAGGCCGCGATCGCCAAGCTCGACAAATATCATCTGCTGGTCCTCGACGACCTCGCATATGTGACCAAGGATCAGGCCGAAACGTCCGTCCTGTTCGAGCTGATCAGCGCGCGGTACGAACGGCGCTCCACGCTCATCACCGCCAACCAGCCCTTCGGTGAATGGAACCGGGTCTTCCCCGATCCCGCCATGACGCTCGCCGCCGTGGACCGCCTTGTGCATCACGCGACGATCTTCGAAATGAACGTCGAGAGCTACCGCCGCCGCTCGGCGATCCAGCGACAATCACGCGCTGGCCGGCCAGCGACCTTCGCGACAATCAAGTCCACCGAGGAAATGTCGCGCAGCGACAATCAAACCTGCGAGTAGCGCTTGCCAGCGTCAATCAAAGCAGGCACCACATGAACACCGCGACGATCAGTTCTCATCCTGATTGACGCCAGCTTCTCATCCAGATCGCCGCGCTATAATAGCCAGGCAGATCGACTGTCCGGACGTCTGAAGCTGCGCCGCCCCAGATCGAATAGCAGACGCGCGGCCCCACTTTCTCGATTTGCTTGAGCAGCCACGTCAGAGCAGCCTTCGCCTCCGCCTGGGCACCAACGCGCAGGAAGGCGTTAATGGTATAGCCTGCGTCGCGGACCCAGGCGAAGCGATAGTCGTAATTTTTCGACCCGCCAATCCGTTCAGGAAGAGAGGTGGTCGCCGCCGCTGCGATCGCACCGCTGGGCGAAAAGAGCAGGAGCTTGAGGACGAGGGCATTTCTGATCAATGCCTCCCGATAAGGTCCGTCACATTGGACCGTCTGCGCCCATGTGCGCCATTCCTCATCCGAGCCGTCAATTCGGGCGTCTATTTCGTCAAGCGAAGGTACCACCAGCGGCTCGTCTTCGCCTGCCACGATCGCGAGAAACTCCGTCTCACCTGCCTCGATCGCTAAACTTGCGGTCGCGCCATTATCGCCCAGATGCTCTATGATCACGCCCGATCCCCGCAGAAAGAGGCCCAGCACGCTGCCGACATGGAAGACATCATGGCCTCCGACATTCTGCATATAGGGGGAGGCGGTCCCCGCCCGGTGGCCAAGCCTCAACGCGATGTCGAAATGTACCGAGCCTTCCAGACCCTCGATACGCCGCGCCAATTCGCACCAGGGCAAGCGTCCCGCAGAACCGCTGTTGAGCGATTCGACCATTCGCGCCTTGCCGCCAGCGGTCGTGAATATAGTCTCGAGGACATTACTCTCGGGACGATAGGCCCGCTCGACCTCGAACGCTTCAACAGGCGTGATGGCGAAATAGCCGCCCTCCTGCAGATCAAGCAACCGATCGAACAGGGGCGGAGAATCGAGATTGGGGACACACCACCAGTCGAGCGACCCATCGCTACCGCTCAGGGCCACGGTCCGGCCATCGCCCAGGGCCGCATAATGTTCGAGATGAAGATAGTTGTCCGCGTCGCGCCGGGGGCGAGCGTTGTCGAGCCGAGTCCTGTTAATGACGACATTCCCTTGAACTGATTTCAGGCGAGAACGCACGAGAGGCGGCCTGTTTTCCTGATCCAGATCAGAGCTTTGAATAAGATTGCCATCCTGCTGAGCCCGGTGTGGAACTCGATGGCTCTGCGGCTCGTAGTTTGCCGTGTCGCCTAGAACGGCAAACCGGACTGTCGTCCATCATCCCCATCAGCAAGGAGCGAACATGGCAGAGCGTCTCACCATGCAGGACCCGCGCGCACAATATCCCAAGCCCCCCTTTCCAGAGCAGCCGCAGCCGGTTCCCGGTATCGCTGCGGACATGGATCCCAGGCCTGACCATGGCGAGGAAAGCTATACCGGCTCGGGCAAACTCAAGGGCCGCAAGGCGCTGGTCACCGGCGGTGACAGCGGCATCGGCCGAGCTGCCGCTATCGCCTATGCGCGCGAGGGCGCCGATGTCGCCATCTCCTATCTTCCAAGCGAAGAGGAGGACGCAAAGGCGGTCATCGCCCTGATCGAGGCAGAGGGCCGCAAGGCGGTCGCACTGCCTGGCGACATCACGGACGAGAACTGGTGCCGCAAGCTCGTCGATGAAGCGGTAAATGGTCTTGGCGGGCTCGACATTCTCGTCATCAACGCTGGCAGCCAGCAATATCGCGATGATGTTGAGGCAGTGAGTTCGGAAGATTTCGACCGCACGCTCAAGACCAATCTCTACGCCATGCACTGGATCACACAGGCCGCCGTGCCGCATCTTCCCGCCGGCGCGTCGGTGATCACAACCGCCTCCGTCCAGGCCTATGAGCCCTCGGCCATATTGCTCGATTATGCCACGACCAAGGCCGGCATCGTCGCCTATACCAAGGCGCTGGCCAAACAGCTGATCGAAAAGGGCATCCGGGCAAATGTGGTTGCCCCCGGTCCATTCTGGACGGTCCTGCAATCCAGTGGCGGTCAGCCGCAGGACAAGGTCACCAAGTTCGGGGAGCAGAGCCAGTTCGGCCGTCCCGGTCAGCCGGTCGAGATCGCGCCCGTCTATGTGCTGCTGGCCTCGCAGGAGGGTAGCTATATCACCGGTGAAGTCTATGGCGTGACCGGCGGCGCAGGGATCGCTTGACGCAAGGATGGCCCCGCGTCACCGCGGGGCCACCGTCCCAACAGATATGGTTCTGACAGGATAACGCCGGGCCGCCACCTCAAGACGGAGCGGCACGGCCAGAGGTCTTAGTCGCGCAGGCTATCGGGAACCACGCCGCCATTTTCAGCGAGTTTCGTCATCACCGCCCTGTGCAGCGCGATATTCTGCTCGGCGCTGCCATCAGCGCCCTCATGGACAGCCAGTTCGTCGGCCAGTTCCTTGCGCGCCGCAAGGCTGGAATCGAGATCGAGCAGCTTCAACAGATCGACGATCGAACTTTGGTAATTTCCACCGCCGCCCTTGGCGTCGGCCATGGCCGAAAGGACCGCGCCGACATCGACCTGCGGCAGCGAGGCTGCCTCAGGTGACGCGGTGGCCGCGGCGGGCGACGCAGGGGGCGTAGTGGCTGGCGGGGTCGGCCTGGCCGTCTGGACATTCGTGGCGGGTGCAGGAGCGCCATTGCTTGCCTTCTGGTCGTCATGACCAAAAATCTTGTCCCTGATCTTGCTGAAGATGCCCATGTGCCTGTCCTCCGTTTGATGGTTCAATCATCACCAAACGGCGGGTGGCAAAGAAGGCTCCCATGGGAACGAGCTTGGACGCGGCGGGTTGACGTTCCGACAGAGGATGATCCGGGAGACGATCGATGAAGATGCAGTTCGCGACAGTGGCGATATCATTGGCAGCGCTAACACTTGGCGGATGCGGCAAGAAGGTCGATACGACGTCCAACAATGCCGCGGCAGCGCCGTTGAACAGCGTCAACGCCATCGAACCGGCGCGCGTTGCGGAGAGCGCAGGTCAGATGTTCGCCAATACAGCAGCGGCGAGCGATACATTCGAAATCGAAAGCTCGAGATTGGCGCAAGCCAACAGCCAGTCGGCGTCCGTAAAGAAATTTGCGGAGTCGATGATCAAGGCGCATACCGATTCAACGGCAAAGCTCGGCCAGGCTGCGAGCGCTGCGTCCCCGGCCATCGTACCCAAGCCGCTCCTGTCCAGCGCGCAGCAACAGTCGCTCGACGCGCTCAAGGGCAAGAAAGGGGCAGACTTCGATGCCGCCTATATCGAAGCGCAGACCCGGGGACATCAGGAGACGCTCGAAACGCTCAAAGCCTATTCTGCCAATGGGGACGTTCCCTCGTTGAAGGAATTCGCGACCAAGCTTGTTCCCATCGTGACAGCCCATCTCAACATGGCTAAGGGCCTCAAGTCCTGAGCGAAGGTTCCTTTTTCAGAATCTCTGCGTGTACGGACGGGCCATGGCGGTGATCGCCAATGACCCGGCTCCCTGCCCCTTCGATCTTGCATGAGGCAGATCGACGGGGCTTTTGGCCCTGCCAGCAAATGCCGCGTCGAGGATATCGTGCGTTTATCCTCGTACCGGCCTGGACTGAAGGCACCCGACACAACGCTGCGACGCCCTCATATTCTCACTTCAAGTACGCCGGGCCATTGTGTTTCAGGATATTCCGTCATCGATCGACTGGGTCGTCGTGCGATCTTGCCGATGACCGGACGGTTATGGGCTATTGGCAGGTCGATGCCGGTCCCTATGCACCAGACTGTTGTTGTGATGATGCTCTTTGGGCGTGGGACCGGCAGCCTTTGGTCTGCCTTGTGCCGAGATAGCTTTCAAAGTTTTTCGAAGCTCGGCCGGATTTGAGGGTGAGCGTACAATTTATCGCCAGCGCCTTGAGGACCATGATCTTTTCCTGCTTGCAGATTAGGATTTTGGTGTCTGGTCATGATTGCCCATGAGGCAGGAAATCAGGCGTTGCCTTTACGTCGCCGCGTTTCCCAACCCTTTTTCGCGGCAGCGGACCGGTCGGAAGCGCTCCGGCTGGAACCGCCTTTGCGTCCGCCCTCGCGCGAACTGTCATGATTTTCAGCCTTGCCGCGTCCGGAACCCGATTTGTTTCCGCCGCCCGATTCCTTATTGACCGTCGCCCAGGCGCGACGCTCGGCCTCCTTGTGAGAAACGCCGCGATCCTCATATCCCTCTTCGATATGGGCGGCCTTGCGTTTCTGCTTGTCGCTATAGCTCGACTTGTCACCTTTCGGCATCGCATCTCTCCTTATTCGGCATCGGGTAGCTGCGCATTTGACGGCTCATGGAAAGGGCAGCCGTTCAACCGCCCGCGCAGCTCGGACGACGCAGCATAGGCCACTTTGCGCGCTCGCATCACCGCACCGAGCGGACGATGCGCCTCGATCCCATGCCAAGGATTGAACGCTGTCTGATCGTCGAGCACCCGCGCTCTGTCCCAAGTCCAGCTCGGCTGTGGCGCAATGCTGATGACCGCGACCGCAACATAGGGATTGTCCTCTTCAGGCCAGGCAACCGCCGCATCCTCGATCGGATTGGCAGTAAGATCACGGGCAAGCTGAACGCATATTTCCCATTCACCGCCCTGCGCCGCCAGCAGGCTGGCAATCTCTTCCCGCAGCGCATCGTCACGACCGGCGATGTCGATTTCCTGGCCTTCGAGCGCCTTGAAATTCTCTGAGAGCGGGACGACGCCAAGTTTGGCGATATAGTCGCCATAACGGATCGGCGCCTGGGTGAAGAAGCTCTCGCCAAGGGGGTGGGTGTGGCGATGGCCGCCAAGCTGTTCGAGCAAGGCGCTCTCGCCGCCCAGTGCTTCGACGCCCTTCTCGGCCGTTCGAAAGACGGCAGATACTGCCTTTTTAAGTCCTTCGACCTTGTCGGTGGTCTTGGCGAGCAGCTTCAGGTTCGCGAGTAACTTCTTTGGACCCGGGGTCGGAAAGGCAACACCATTGGCGAACAGGAAATCCTGCGTACTGTCGCCTTCGCTCCCTGCCAGCCTCTGGCCTTCGACGCCGACGAGCTTGATTGCAAAGCCACGGATCAATGAGACGCTGTCAGGCAATATGTCGCCAGCACCGGTGGATATTCTTACCAAAGCATCAAAGCTCTTCGGCTCGGTAAAAACGCCCTGCGCGTAGTGAGGCGGCAATCCTTCAAGCACGCGAACGCGCGCCTGAAGGAGGGCATGGCTCTTGGCATGGACGCCGCGAAACCCGTGGCCCAGATCACGATATGTAGTCTCGATGATCTGGCGGAAAGTGTCCGCCAGTTCGGCATTTACGTCCGCCTCATCCTGGTAAATCCGCTCGATGTCGGTCGTATAGGGGATCGGGCTGCTCATCGGGCCTCCGGCGATAGTTTGAAACATCTCAATCCGGGCGCGCGCTGTCGCGATCCCCGGCCGGATAGTCCTCGGGTTTTACCGTGCCGACATTAGGCCGGTCCTCGACCTTTTCGAAGGGCTTCCCCTTAGGCCGATCATCCTCAGCCTCATGGACTGGACGCGCATCGCCGAGCGGCCCTCGCGCTACCTTGCGGGTGTCTTCGGACATCTCAGCCTCCTATTGCGCACTGCCGGGCTCAGCCATTTTACGATGCTGCTCAGCCAATATTGATTGTGGAACTAGACCCGCTGCTGCGACCTGCAGCTTGTTCGAGAAGCCCGAAACGATATGGCCCTTTCCGGCCAGGAGCGCGTCCCAGCCATCCTTTGCAACCTTGGCCGGATCGGCCTTGTTATCGTCGGCACCTACCGCAGTGTCGGCGCCCAGGCCAGCGCGGTCGAAAAATTCCGTGTCGGTCACGCCGGGCATCAGCGTCGTCAGCGTGACGCCCTTATGATCCTTCAGTTCATTGCGCAGCGCTTCGGTGAAATTGTCGACGAAAGCCTTGGTGCCGTTGTAGACCGCGTTGAAGCTGCCGGGAATGAAACCGGCGATCGAGCCGGTGACCAGGATCTTTCCCGAATCGCGCGCTACCATCGGGCCAAGCACCTTCTGAAGAAGGTAGATGGTGCCGGTGATGTTGGTGTCGATGACATGGCGCCAATCGGACAGTTGCTGGTCGAGAAATGCGTTTCCCAGGCCATGCCCTGCGTTCGCGCAGAGCAAGTCGACCTGTCGCCCGCCAGCACGATCGAACAATTGATCGACGCCCTGGATAGTCGAAAGATCGACCTCGAGCGTATCGACCGCAACGCCGAAGCTCGCGAGTCCAGCCGAGGCATCGGCAAAGGGCGTGTCGGCAACGACGAGGAGATCATAGCCGTCCTTAGCCGCCAGTTTTGCCAATTTGGCGCCAATCCCGCTCGACGCGCCGGTGATGATTGCGAATTAATCAGCCATATCTTTTTTCCTCACGCGGCGACGCGATCAAGGCCGGGCTTCAGCACGATCTTGGTCACTTCGTTCTGCTGGTCGTGGAACATCTTGTAGCCCTTGGGAGCATCCTCCAGCCCCATGCGGTGCGAGATGAGGAAGGTCGTATCGATCTTCCCTTCGACGATCGCATCCAAGAGCGCGGGCATATAATGCTGAACGCTGGTCTGGCCGGTCTTGAGCGTCAGCCCCTTCTCCATGAAGGCACCCAGCGGGAATTTATCGACAAAGCCGCCATAGACGGCCGGCATGGAGACCCGTCCGCCCTTGCGGCAGGCATGGATCGCCTGTCGGATCGAATGGGTTCTGTCGGTGCCGAGGAACATCGACGCCTTGACCTGATCGACCACATTGTCGAGGAAGAAGCCGTGCGCTTCGAGACCGACCGCGTCGATAACCGCGTCAGGACCGATGCCGCCGGTCATCTCCATCAGCGCCTCATAGGTCTTCGATTCCTCATAATTGATGGTTTCGGCTCCGAAGCGCTTCGCCAGCTCAAGCCGATGAGGGAAATGGTCGATCGCGATCACCCGCTGCGCGCCCATTAGGAACGCGGACTGGACCGCGAACAGGCCGACCGGCCCGCAGCCCCAGACGGCGACGGTATCGCCCGGCTCGATGTCGGCATATTCCGCCGCCTGCCAGCCGGTTGGCAGAATATCGGAGAGGAAAAGGACCTGGTCATCATCCAACCCATCGGGAACGACGATCGGCCCGACGTCGGAAAATGGGACACGGACATATTCGGCCTGGCCCCCCGCATAGCCGCCGGTCAGATGGCTGTAGCCGAACAGTCCGGGCATCGGCTGGCCATACATTTCCTGGCCGATGTCCTGATTGTCGGCGGGATTGCCGTTATCGCAGGCGGAATATTGGTGTTTGCCGCAATGGTAGCAGCTCCCGCAGGCGATGGTGAAAGGCACCACGACCCGCTGACCCTTCTTCAAGGTCGATTTTGCGCCGGTCTCGACCACCTCGCCCATAAACTCATGGCCAAGGATGTCGCCCGCTTTCATCGTCGGGATATAGCCATCGTAAAGGTGCAGGTCCGAACCGCAGATGGCGGTCGAGCTGATCTTGATGATGGCGTCGCGCGGATTGAGGATTTCAGGGTCGTCGACGGTATCCACGCGGACATCATGCTTACCGTGCCAGGTGAGCGCGCGCATCAGTTCTTCTCCTCGGCAAATTGCTGGGCGGTGCGGGCGGCAGTGGCGACCTCACCGGTTTCCATAAGCTGCTTGAAGCGCCGCAGATCGCGCCGCGCCTGAATGGCTGGTTCGCGCTGGAACATCTTGGCGACGATCTTGCCTATGAACCCGGCGGGCGGGTCATAGGCGATGGTGGCCGTGACGATCGTGCCGCGTTCGCCTGCGTCCCGAAATTCAATTCGGCCGCTATTGGGGACGTCAGCGCCTTCGACAGAAGTCCAGGCGATCAACTCACCGTCTATCTCTTCTGTGATCACGGCATCCCATTCGACGGTCTTTCCCGCCGGCGCCTTCACCACCCAGTGGGAGCGTTCAGCGGCCAGAATGTCCACGCGCTCCACATTGTCCATGAAGCTGGGCAGCCGGGTAAAGTCGCGCCAATAGGCAAAAAGTTCGGCGCGAGGGCAGTTGATGGTCACGGACTTGCCGATGAGGCTTTCATGGCCCGCCCCCTCGATGGCGGTTGCGGCCTGTTTCTTCTGCTCGCTCGACTTTGCAGTGGCCGCAGGGGCATCGTCTGTCGCATGGCTCATGGGCATAGCTCCTTGGGCATGGGAAAATGGGCTGCGCCAGCATGGATGGGCGCATCAAAGGCGAACCTTGGTCTCGCCGCTACTCAACGCTACGGTCTCGACAATAGCCCCATGACCGGCAGCATAAATCTTATTGATAGAGATCAGTTTTGGCACCGCGCTATGCGCTGGGCCGCGCCACAAATGGCCTCTCAAGCCTCTTCTGGTGTAAATACTGCCTTGGGCTGCTGGAACGGACAGTGGCGTGAGCCGTTCGCTCGGCCATCCCCACCAGTCGAGGAGTGTTCCATGAAGACTGTAATATTCGTCCATGGCATGTTTCAAAATCCTGTCAGTTGGCAGAAATGGACCAGTTATTTTAGCGAGAAGGGCTATGATTGCGTGACCCCGGCCTGGCCGCTTCATGCGGGAAACCCCGTCGATCTGCGTGAGAGCCCGCCTGAAGGCTTGGGCGATCTCCACCTTCATGAGGTGATCGAAGCGATCGAGGCCCAAGTGCGGCGTTACGACCTGCCGATCATGATCGGTCATTCGGTCGGTGGGCTCATCACCCAGATCCTGCTTAGTCGCGGATTGCTGTCGAGCGGCGTTGCGATCAATTCGGTCGCGCCTAACGCGATGATCGATCTCGACTGGGGCTTCATCAAGAACAGCGCGATCATCGCAAACCCCCTGAAGGGCAATGCGCCTGTGCTTATGGATGAAAAAACCTTCCATGGCACCTTCGCCAACACGCTCAGCGAAGCCGAGGCTGCAGCCGAGTTCGAGGCAACGGCTACGCATGACAGCCGCAATGTGCTGCGCGATTGCATGGGCGAGGATGGCCGGATCGATCTCGACGCGCCCCACGCGCCACTGCTGTTGATTGGTGGTGAAGAGGATCAGATCATCCCTGCGCACCTCACCGAGAAGAATTTCAAGGCGTACACGGATGCCGCGAGCCTGACCGAGTTTCTGCCCTTCGCCGGTCGCAGCCACTATATTTGCAGTGAACCGGGCTGGCAGGATGTCGCGGAAGCCGCCTACCAGTTTATCGAGCGCAACAGCGCCGCAACCAGCGTCGGCGCGATCATCTGATAGCCCCTGCCGGTCCGCAGGCAAGGCGCCTCGGGCCGGCGCAGACTTGTCCATTCAACCCCGGACTGCTGCCCACGGAGTGTCACGTGGCATTCTTTACCGACGGACCGAAAGCAAGGAAGCCGTCACCCACAGGATCATGAGGATTGGAGGATGGTCATGGTGCGGAACAACGGACTGACACTCGTCCTACTGTTGTTTTTTGGAGCGAGCATTATCGGGCAATGGATCGCGGGCTGGCATGTTCAGGTCGAAGATGCGCACCGCCATGGCGAACAGGCGCTTTCGCTCAGCGCCTACAGCTTCAGCCCCGAATTTCTCTCCAGTGTCTTTGAAAATTGGGAGAGCGAGTTCCTTCAGATGTCAGCCTATGTGGTGCTGACAGCTTTCCTCATCCAGCACGGTTCGGCCGAATCCAAGGACCCGGACGGGCCGCCGCGAGACGCAGACCTCGATCTCCAGGCGAGCAAGCCCGGTGCACCGAAAATCCTGCGATGGGGGCCAATCTGGCGCGCTCTCTATGCGCAATCGCTCGGCCTGGCTCTGGCCGCCCTTTTCGTCATCTCTTTCGTCATCCACTGGAGCCAAAGCGCCAGGGTGGCGGCGCAGGATGCAATAGCACATGGAGAACAGCCGCTGACAACGATAGCCTATCTCGGCGATACTCAGCTTTGGTTTGAATCCTTCCAAAACTGGCAAAGCGAATTTCTCTCCACTGCAGTTCTGGTGCTTCTATCCATTTTCCTGCGCCAACGGGAATCGCCGGAATCCAAGGCTGTTGCAGCCCATCATAACCAGACGGGCGAGTAAGCAGGTATGGATGGCTCCATACTCCCGGCCTCCTTCCTATTTGCGAGTCGTTAGCGAGGAACCATAGTTGGTGCCGATAGCTTCATTGGCCATCGCCCCATAGGAAAATTAGGATGGCCGAGCCGCAATTCACCGATGCGATCGCCCTGTTGAAGGCCGACCACCGCAAGGTCGAGGATCTGTTCGAGAAGTTCGAGGGCGCGAAATCCGCAGAGCGCAAGCAGGCGCTGGCGCACGAGATTTGCGTCGAGCTCAAAATCCACACGCTCATCGAGGAAGAAATCTTCTATCCCGCTTTCCGCGGGTTGATCGAGGACGACACGCTCGACGAAGCCTATGTCGAACATGATGGCGCCAAGGTGCTGATCAACGATTTGGAGGCCGGGTCGCCAGACGACGCTTTCTACGATGCAAAGGTCAAGGTACTTTCGGAAGAAATCAAGCATCATGTCCATGAGGAGGAAATGCCGTCGGAGGGCATGTTCGCTCAGTGTCGGAAGACGGATGTCGATCTTGTGGCACTTCGCGACGCGATGGCCGCACGCAAGAAGGAATTGCTCGCGCAAGCAAAGACAGACGGGCTGCCCGCTGCAAAGCCGACAGCTGTGAACCTGCTCGCAGCCTGATCAGCCGGTAAAACGCGATGGGCCGGCGTCTGAAAATGGCGGCGGCTTATTCCCGCGATAAAAGCCTGGAATCCTCCAACTCGGAGTAAGCCTTCTCATGTGCTAAGGCGTCCCCGGAAGCTAATCGTCTATCGACCAGCGTCGAAGTCACCCTGTCTGACGTTTGCGCTTTGTAATTTACACTTATCAATGGCGCAGGACGGGAAGATATGCATGTAATATATTTCGAGGCAAAGCATGTCGACACGCTCGCACTTGTCACCGACGCCTACCGCGATGATATGGTAATTGAAGGCGGATGCCTGCGCGAGAATGCGCCGCCTTATAATTCGCCCATGCCGACCTGCCGGAAGATGAGCAAGCCAATCTTTGATGCGGACTAAATCGATAGGAATGAAAACGCCGCCCGGGACCGGGCGGCGTTGCACACCATGACGGTGGAATTATTCCTTGGCACCGGTTCCAGGCTCGGTCGTCTTGGGAGCCTTGCCGTCCTCGATACGGCCTTCGTTGCGAAGATCGCGACCTTCCTGCGCCTTCTTCTTCGCTTCAGGCGTGTCGCTATGCTCGTTCAGCTCCTCTTTTACAAAGCCAGCCGCCTCTTTTGCCTTACCTTCGATGCTCATGATTATCTCCTTCAATGTAGGGACATATTCAGAACACCCAGCCAATCATCGCGTTCCCTTTTCCACCTTATATTCGAACTAAGATAAATCTTGATCATGATCAGCTTTTTACAATGATTTTGGCGAGAGAACTTGTTTTGCAGTAAGGCGGGTAGCAATTCCTCGCTCTTTTGAGCAAGCGCCAAGGCCGCCGCATCATTCCCATCCTGGGCTCACAGAGCGGGATTTGCTCCTGCTTTAAGTAGCAGATTGATAACAGGCTCGCGGCCAAACAAAGCGGCCATCATCGATGCGGTCTGACCGGCGCGGTTGCCATGGTCAGGATCAGCACCGGCCTCGATCAGGGACTTTGCTATGTTTTCATTGCCTTTGAAGGCGACGCCCATCAACGCAGAATTTCCTCGTTTGCAACGCCGTCTGGCGCTGCGCCTAATGAAAGGAGAAGATCAGTCGTTGTTTCATGGCCATGATAGCTTGCCAGTATGAGGCTGCTATGCCCTTTTTCATCGACTGCCTCTATGTCCCCCCCCGCTTGCAGAAGCGCAGCTATCATATCATCACGGCCAAGCCGTGCTTCTTCAAATAGCAAGGATTGCAGTCGCTCTGCAGAAGACAGCGGCTGCCTAGGGTCGTTTGACATGCCCGGCGTCATGCTTCTATGCAGCTAGCCTCGACAAACGCCGCAGCATCGAGGTCGACGACAAGCGCGCGATCCCAAAAACGGACCTGATCGGGCAATTCAAGGAAGGCTTTAGCATAAGCAGCGCTGGCGATGGCGATGATACCCTCGTCGCGATTCATTTCGGCTACGCTGGCGGCTTCCATCAGTTTCAGGCTGTTCTGATCATTCCGAACGGGGACGCCCTGCGGCGGAGTGAGTGTGGTTCCTTTTCCTACCTGATGAACTTCGTCACCGTCACCAAATCGATTCTCAAACTCGCCCGCTCGAATGGGAAATTTCCGATCGCCCATTTTGGGCGAGCTTTTCACAGCAGCGCGATCCTTGCGCCCGTCAGGGGGCCATAGCCATGAAGACGGCTCCTGTATGCCAGTGAGAGAACGCACGAAATTCAAGCATCGTCGACCAACCATCCGGTGCCCGTGCTGTTGCATCACGCTGACGCAGATTAACAAACATCATAGCGAAAGATCATGAGCGCGGGATCGCACGGCCGGCTTTTCGGTTAAGCACAATTGGATCATTGACTGCGAGGATCTGCTGCTCGACCATGTTTCTGGACCGTTTTCTTGCCAACCGCCGTGGCGTCGATCTCACCAATGAGGAAAGGTCGCTGCTTGAAGGCGCGATCAGCGAAATTCGATCGGTGGAACCGCGTCGTACGCTCATCGAAGCGGGGGAGAAAGTTTGCGCCAGCACCTATTTGCTGGAAGGCATATTATCGCGATTTATCGACGATAAGAAAGGTTTGCGACAATTGGTCGCCGTCCATGTGCCCGGAGAATTCGTGGATCTGCACGCCTATCCCATGCGCGAGCTTGATCATTCTGTCGGCACCTTGACCGCGGCAACCGTCGCTATCGTTCCGCACAGCGCCCTCGAGAAAATTTTGAATCCGCGCCCGGAGCTCGCTCGAAAGCTATGGTTTTCTACCCTGATCGATGCAGCAATGCATCGTGCCTGGTTGTTTCGGGTTGGCCGGCTCGATGCGGTAGGCCGGATTGCGCATTTTCTGTGTGAGATCAATGCGCGCCTCGAAGCTGTTGCCCTTTCCGACGGGCGGCGCTTCGTGCTGGCTCTCACCCAAAGCGATATTGCCGAAATATGCGGATTGACCACCGTCCATACCAACAGAGCGTTTCGTCAATTGCGCGAGGCGGGGCTTTGCAACATGCGCGCCTCGCTGGTCGAAATTGAAGATCTCTCCGCCCTCATGCGGCGCGGGGATTTCAGTCCCCACTATCTGTATCTGGAACAAAGTCCGCTTTCTAACAAGGATGAGGAAGAGTTGAAATGAAGGATAATCAATCCGTCGAACCCTTCGCCGACGCCGGGGTTGCCGCAGTGGAAGATGGGCACGTCGTTCTCGATGGCCCGGATGGGATCGCAATCACTCTGACACCACAAGCCGCCGTGGCAACGGGACGTAGCCTGGTTGAAGCTGGTGAAGCGGCTTTGGAGCAGACAAAGGGCGCTGATGAAGCCAACTCATAGCATGGCAATTATTTTCTGCTTTGGGGAACATATAGTTTTTTGACTGAAGAATTCATGATGGAAGGGCCCGATCTAAATCTTGTACATATTCGTTTCGCAAATTTCGACCTAAAGGGCAGCATCCCGATTGAAGGGATCGATTAGCCATAAAAGCGGAAGTTGATTTTTATCAATGTGAATCCCGGCTGTGCAACGTCACCGCCTTGGAAATTTTATACAGCGGCAACGTTTAGACATGGACTGATGGCACTTCCTGCACATCGCGTCGGGGAGGCAAAATGCGGATCGCGATCATTGCTCATCTGAAATATCCCATCTCCGAGCCGTTCGCCGGCGGTCTCGAAATGCACACGCATATGCTTGCGCGCTCGTTACGCGAGCGCGGGCATGAAATTACGTTGTTTGCTTCGACGCGCTCGGACCCGTCGCTTGGCGTGGAAGCCATATGTCCAGAGACCTCGCTTCTGGAGACCGGCATAGCGGAGGCTAATGATGTCGCCTTCTTTCGAGAGCATCATGCGTATCTAGGCCTGATGACCGAACTGCGGTCACGTTCTTTCGACGTGATCCATAATAACTCCTTGCATTATCTTCCGGTGAGCATGGCCGACACGCTCACCACGCCCGTCGTGACCACCCTTCACACCCCTCCCTTCTGCTGGTTGGAAAGCGGCGTTCGACTGAACCGGGGACCTATGACCTATGTCGCCGTATCGCAAGCGACTGCCGCCATGTGGAGCCATGTTGCTAAAACAGATCATGTCATCTCGAACGGCATCGACCTTACGCAATTTCCTTTCCAGCCCGTCGCCAGCCAAACGCCCTATCTGGTCTGGTACGGGCGGATCGTACCAGAAAAGGGATTGGACTTTGCGATCGATGCCGCGCGCCTGACCGGCTTGCCTCTGCGCATCGCCGGGCCGATCTCTAACCAGGGCTATTTTGACAACGCGATCCTCCCTCGCCTGGGGCTGGATGTTGAATATGTAGGGCATCTGGCCCATTGCGATCTTGCCCGACTTGTAGGCGGCGCGACGGCCGCGCTCTGCACGCCGCGGTGGGAAGAACCCTACGGCCTTGTGGTAGCTGAAGCCCTCGCCTGCGGCACGCCGGTCGCTTCCTTCCGGCGCGGCGGCGTACCTGCGCTTCTGAGCGAAGATTGCGGCGTTCTCGCTGAGCCAGACGACGTTGCGTCTCTCGCGTCGGCTGCGCTTGCGGCTTCGATACTGAGCCGCAGCGCCTGCAGAGCCCATGCTGAGCGATATTGCGATGCCCAACGCATGGTCGATCAATATGAAGCGGTTTATCAAAAAGTTTTTGCCACTCATACTGACAGCGGCATCGAACAGGTCGTCACCGCTCCACTTGTTGCGAGCGTGGCGTGAACTTGGCTGCGTGCGTCTGCGTACCGGCCCGTAATGAGGCGCAGCATATCGGCCAGCTGATCGAGGCCTTGGCACAACAGACTGTCCAGAATTTCGCAGCTGCGATCTGTATCAACAACAGTAGCGACGCCACCCGCGCAACGGCGATGAGCGCGATGAGAAAAATCAACGCTCGATTTCATTTGCATGTTTTCGAATGCGAGTTCGAGCCCGGTCTTGCCCATGCCGGATCTGCTCGACGTGCTGCGATGGACCTGGGCGCTGAGCTGCTTTCCGCTGACGGCATTCTCATATCCACGGATGCAGATTGCCGCCCACCAGAAATTTGGGTGGAAGCCAATCTTCAGCATTGTGCAACGGATCATATTGTCGGCGGCCGTATCGAATTGGACGAACTGGAGGCTGACGCCATGCCGGCGATCTTTTCGATACGTAGTCGCTTCGACGCCTATTGGGCAGCAGTCCGAGCGATTGAGGATGCGATAGACCCAGTCGAATGGGATATGCCGCCCAGGCATGGTGACCACACTGGCGCGAGCCTCGCGCTCTCTGTTGATCTTTACCGGCGCGCTGGCGGTGTGCCGCTTATTTCCACCGGAGAGGATCATGCTTTAGTGGACGCGGCAATTGCTGCAGGCGGAAGGCTCGTCCACCCCAATGTCGTATGGACGAGAGCCTCCGCCAGAACAGCGGGACGCGCTGAAGCCGGCATGGCAGCCGACATGCAGCGATGGATTGATTATGCAAACAGCGGGAATGTTCCGATCGTGCCTGCCTTCGTGCATTGGGAAGCTCGGGCGCGATGGCGCCGGCGAGCGAGGAAGGTGTTGGGGACAACAGCGCTAAGGGAGGCCGAACGATCCCTTGTCCCTATGCCTTGTGACATGCTGCTTCCAGAAGCGGGCGCAACTGCGTGAACCGCCCGATCGGATATTATGTGCATCATCATGGCGACGGCCACCGTCAGCGTGCCTTAGCGATCGGTTCCATGTTGAACAACGTCACGCTTATTGGGACCGCAATGGCGGGGAAAGCGGATCATCTGCCCACTCTCGATCTCCCTGACGACCGCCTTGGCGAGGATTTCTCCGGCGTGGACCATGTGGAACGGCCGTCGGCGCTGCATTACGCCCCGCTGGATCATGAAGGCATCCGGGAGCGCACCGCACTTATGACGGGCTGGATAGCGCAGGCCCGACCGCGTTTGATGGTGGTCGATGTGTCAGTCGAGGTCGCAATGCTGGCCCGGCTAGCTTCTGTGCCCACTGTTTATGTTCGCTTGAACGGCAGACGGATCGATACAGCGCATCTTGACGCCTTCCGTGGCGCAACCGCTTTATTGGCCCCTTTTCATGAATCGCTGGACGATGACGATGTACCGGCCTGGGTACGCGGAAAGACTTTCTATGCACCTGATATCGTTCGATCGCTTCCCAGTAGGTCGCACGAAGGCGATGGCGTTGTGCTCGTCATCCTGGGCCGCGGGGGCGGCATCTCCGACGGCGACAAGTGGGCGGATGCCGCTCGATCGACACCCGGGCGTCGGTGGCGAATTCTCGGTCCCTGCACGATCCCGCTGGACGTTCCGGGCAATCTCGATTTGCGAGGCTGGGTGGATGACGTCGCTCCGCATATTTGCGGGGCAGACGTGATCATCGGCGGCGCCGGGGATGGCGTAGTCAGTGCCGTTTTGACGGCTCGCCGTCCCTTCATTTGTCTGCCTGAAGATCGACCTTTCTCTGAACAATTGTCGAAGGCAAGGAGGCTTGCGGCAACAGGCGGAGCGCTCGTGCGTTATGATTGGCCAAAGCAAGAAGAGTGGCCTGTGTTGATCTTGCAGGCGATCGAACAGGCTGATCACTGGCCAGCCTGCCTGACCGACGAGGGCGGGGCGGAAAGGGTGGCCTCCTGGCTCGACAGCCTTTGCCCCGCAACGATCAGAGGCAGGAGCGACATCGCGTGATCCAGGATATCGAGGAACAATTCACTGACACCGTCGATATCGTCGATCGGCTTGCGACGCTCGGCGCCCGCTATGATGCCGCACCCAATTTCCCTGTCGAAAGCATGGCGGCTCTGATCAGAAGCGGACATCACCGGCGCTTTGCGCCGCAGGGCTGTGGTGGACAAGCATTCGACAGTGAGGCCGCGCGTAACCGCGCAATGGCAAAGAACCTGCGCCAAGTGGGACGTGGAGATCTCAGCATTGGCCGCCTTTATGAAGGGCATGTCAACGCAATGCTGCTATTCGACTGGTACGGCACGAGTGAGCAGCATCGCTGGCTGACGCACGCTCTCGATTCCGGTGCCTGGTTCGGCGTGTGGGCGACGGAAAAGGCGCCGGGTGTCAGACTGACACAGGTTGGCAACGCTTCACTTTCAGGCGAGAAGATCTTCGCCAGCGGTGCTGGCGGCCTCGATTATGCGCTCGTAACTGCGGCCAGCACGGACCATGCACGGAGGTTGGTCATCGTATCCGCCAGCGACAAGGCACGGGCTGACCTGTCTGGATGGCGGGTGCGCGGCATGCGGGCGAGCGCCAGCGGACGCTATTCATTGGAAGGCGTTGCGGTTGAACCGTTGATGCTGCTGGGCGAGCCAGGGGACTATGATCTAGATCCCCGCTTCACCGCGGGCGCCTGGCGCTTTTGCGCGACCCAGCTTGGCGGCATCGAGGCGCTGGTCTTGGAGATCCAGCGCTCCATGTGTGATGGCGCGCGCGCGAATCCGGTTCAGCGGGCACGCTTTGCTGACGCGGTGGTCGCCATGCGAACCGCTGGCTTGTGGGTAGCAAAGTCGGCTGAGTCCTTCGCGGCGGGTCATGAGAATGCCGTGACAATGGCACGACTGACGCGCAGGGTTGTCGAAAATGCAGGATTCACGGTTATGGAAGCGGCTGCGCGCATTCTTGGGACGCAAAGCGCTTTTGACGGGCAGCGTACTGACAAGATCATCCGCGACCTTTCTCTTTATTTGCGGCAGGGCGGCCCGGATCATGCGCACGATGAAGCCGCCAAAACGCTTCTTGATCACGACATCTGGTCCGGAGGCGAGCGCTTATGGTAATGAATGAACCTTTGAGACGCAGTCGCTGGGCAAAGGCGCGCTGGCTCATATTTGCGCCCCATCCCGATGATGAAACGCTGGGTGCCGGAGCCTTGATAGCGCATTGCGCTGCCCATGAACGACTGGGTGGGATCATCTTTCTGACGGACGGAACCGGATCGCATCCTGACGGTACGCCGCGCGTAGCCATAACCCGGCGAAGGGAAGCGCGCCACGCCATCGGCAGGATGGGTGCCGGAAAAATCTCCACAGTCTGGATGGGCTGGCGGGACGCCCATCCCCATCCTGTCAACAGCAACATATTTGCGCGAGACGCTGATCGCATTGCTGCCCTGATCCGCTGGCAACGGATCGATGCCGTTGCCGTGTCAGATCATAGCGAAGCGCATTGCGACCATGTAGCGGCATATTATCTGGCTGCTGCTGCTCTGCGCAGAGCAAAGCGCGCTGTCGCCTTGTTCGCTTATCATGTGTGGAGCGAACCACCGCCTGGTGCCCGGCGTGTCGCGACGCCCCCCATGCTGTCCGGCCGACGCCGATACGCCCTTCGGGCTCATCGCAGTCAGATGTCGCCGATCCTGGGTGATGGCTTTCGGCTTCCGCGCGACAAGTTCCGCATGACCGCATGCGACGTCCTCACATTGAGGAGTGATTGCCGATGACCGGCTCGAGCCTGCCAGCTGCGTATTTCGATGGCATCTTTGCGTCGGATGAGGATCCCTGGAATTTGGCATCGAGCGAATATGAGGCCGCCAAGTTCGCGCATACCCATGATGTGCTGTCAGATCGTCGATATGTTCATGCGCTTGAGGTTGGATGTGCGCATGGCGTGCTGACAAGCCACCTTGCGCGCCTCTGTGACCAGCTTCTGGCCATCGATATCAGCACCAATGCCCTGGCAAAGGCGCATGAACGCATTGGCGATCGTCCCGGCGTGGCTCTTGCCCGGATGGCATTTCCAAAGGAAGCTCCGGATGACCAGCCCTTTGATCTCATAGTCCTGTCCGAGGTAGCCTATTATTGGGATCTGGTCGATCTCGACTGTGCAAGCGAGTGGCTGCGCAACAAGGTGAGGTCCGGCGGCCGTGTCATCCTTGTCCATTATACAGGAAAGACCGACTATCCCCATAGCGGCGATGACGCAGTCGAGATCCTCTGGTCGGCGCTGGACGCAAGTTTTGAGATTGAGCAGACAGAGCGCCGGGATACTTATCGGCTCGATCTATGGAAGCGTCGCTGATGGGGGTCTCCGTCCTCACCCTTGTTCGCAATCGTAGCGCGCATCTGGCGCAGCTGGTGGAAGGGCTTCGGCGCAGTGATCGGAAGCCTGACGAACTCATTATCGTCGATATGAGCGATGAGCCGGTCATCGTGGGGCCCACCAGTTTTCCGGTTCGCATCGATCGGTTCGAAACGCAAGGCCTGCCGCTTGCCGCTGCGCGCAACCGAGCAGCGTCCCTCGCAAACCATGACATGCTGCTGTTCCTCGATGTCGATTGCATCCCGATGCGTGATTGCATCACTGTCTTGTGTCAGACTCTTTCCAGCCATGATGCCCTGCTTTGTGCAGATGTCCGCTATCTTGGTCCATATGACGCACGTGGCGTCTGGGAGGAGACGGACTTACTCGCGCAAGGCCGTTCCCATCCGGCGCGCCTGTTTCCCAATCGGGGGGTCCGGGAAGAGAAGAATGCGGGGCTCTTCTGGTCCCTCGCCTTCGCATTGCGTCGATCGACTTTCGAAACAATTGGCGGATTTGATGATGGGTTCACAGGCTATGGCGCCGAAGACACCGACTTTGGCTTCAGGGCCGCTACATGCGGGTTGAAGCTGCTGTTTGTGGGTCGGGCGATTGCCTGTCACCAATATCATGACAGCTATGAACCGCCGGTCCAGCATGTCGCTGATATCGTACGTAATGCGATGCGGTTCAAGGCGCGTTGGGATCGGTGGCCGATGGAAGGTTGGCTCGACGCATTTGCCCGCATCGGGCTAGTGGCATGGGAAGGCGAGAGGCTTGAGCTGCTGCGTCTGCCAACCCACGCCGAAATGGAAGCGTCCAGAGTAGAACCGACCGGGTGAGATGGACTGACGAAGCGCAGTTTGAGAATGATATCGTGACGCAACCGTCCCTCCGGATCGGATCATGCTCCATTTTTCTTTTAATTCCTGCAATTTCCAAGGTAGCCAGGCATCAGCCACGGCGCGGCCGAAACCATCCTCAGCATTTCAGCGCGACTTCGCCAAGATCACTATATCTATCAGGCGCGTCCATCAATTGGATTGCAACCCGGTCGCGTCCGCCCCGTTTGGCCTCGTAAAGGGCTTCGTCCGCGACGCGATAGAGACTATGAAAATCGGCAGCGATCGTGGATCTTGTGATGCCTATGCTCGCGGTGACCTTGCGATGGCCGATGACGTCGCCATGGTCGTAACTGCTAATTTCGTGGCGAAGAGCCTCCGCAAAACGCATAAGTTCCACATCTCCCATTCCGGCAACCAGCACCGCAAACTCCTCGCCGCCCAGACGTGCGGTTGCGCTGAACGGGCTTTCGTGGGGGGCAAGACAACACGCAATCCCCTGTAGAACCAGATCCCCCGCTTCGTGACCGTAAACATCGTTGATGGACTTGAACCAGTCGACATCGATCAGGAGCAACGCCACCACGTCGCCTCTACCTCGCGATATATTGAGGATGGATCCGGCCCGTTCGATGAATCCACGCCGATTGGGGAGTCCGGTCAGGGCGTCACGACGTGCCAGTTCCTGTGCTTGGGCTTCAGCCTGGCGCGCGATGTCACGTTCCACCCGCAGTCGGGCGTAAGTGCGCGAGGCCGCTACCGAGAGCCATAATGTCTGCCATGCTGCTGCAAAGAGGACGAGGATCTGCGATCCTCCGCCCCAGAACATGGTATCAGCGTCAAAGAAACTCGTGGAGCCAAGTACCAGCATCGGCACCGCCCAGGCGCCTGCAAAGCTGCGCGCCTCGCGGCTCCCCCGTCGCCAGGCCTGCCCGATCGAGAAGGCCACTGAGAGCAAATTTGCAAGGACGAGCATAGCAAGCACGGCGCCAAGGCTCTCGATCGGCCCGGATCGCATCAAAGAGAGCGGTAAGCCAAGCGCAAACACGCATCCCGTGAGCCCAAGTGCAGTCCGCCTGAGGTAGACGCTCACATGGACCTGCTCAAGTGCCGTGATGGCACTCAATGTGGCAAGAGCAATGGCGAGGCAGGAGAGGCCCGTGCATATTTGTGCTGAGAGGGCGCCAGCCATGGCCGGAAAAAAGAAGAGGTGGAGTTGCGACCAGCATGTGCCCCAGGCCAGCATGGAGGCCGCCCAAGCCGCCTGCCAGGCCGAGAACTGTCTGCGCACGGCAAGTGCCAGCGAGGCATTGTAGAGCGCGCCCGACAGCAGCAGGACAAGCGCCGCGCCGATCAGCGTCGCTAATCCCGTAGTCTGGGTGCCTTCTTCACCTCGTCCGACCAGCCGCATGCGCAACAGCCTGGCACTCGCCACCTTGTCGAAGCGCAGCGTCACTTTTGTCAAAGATGCGTCTCGTTGTGGCGCACGAAAAGCAAGCTGCCCACCCGCCCGCCAATGCGTTCCAAAATCTCCGCTGCGGACAGCCTGCCGTTCCACGGCACCATCCGCATAAAAGAAAGCAACGATCAAACGATCGAATCGGGAACTATGAACGATCAAAGAGAGGTCGTCACGATCATACGCTTTTGGTGGTATCATAGCCTGGAGCCAAAGCGTTCCCCGCTGATAGCGCTCTGGTTGGCCGATACACGCGAATGTTGAGGGAGCGACGTTCCAGGGTGCCACTTCTTCGCTTACTGCATGGCACAGGGGATGATTTATCCGTAGCGCCTGGGCCGATACAGGCGATGACCCACATAGCCCTACCAATCCCGCGCTGGCGATCAGGCACAGGGTAGCCAGGATTTTCTTCAAAAGGCGTAGCATCGGCGATTCGCGAACCATGGCAGCGCGGACTATGGCAAAGTAGCGAATATATCATGGACAATGCGGTGAACTCCTCCGAACCGATGGATTTTTTCCGGTAGATGGAAAGACCATGTCTCCCCTTTGCGGCGAAGCTGACTGGTCCCATTCCGTCGATCAGTTACGGAAGATCATGTCGTCAGGGTTGGAATGCGAGGGCGGATTGTGAAGCACAACAGCTTATTCCTCGGATGCACCACCGGATAAAATGTTGATCCTCCACCGAACGATCGACTGATTGCAATCTTCCGCAGCTAAAGTCTTCAGCTTGGGTCGCACTTATTCTTATCCTGGATTAAGTCTGAGAACGGCGGAGCAATATTCGGCCACGCTAGCGGCGGGATAGTCCTGCTGCGGGCGGCGTAAAAGTCGTCCACCTTGAAGCCTTTCTGCCAAGTCAGGGAGGTGTGGGGATCTACAGCGTGGAACTTTATCTTCAGGTCCGTTTGGCTTGCGCGGATGGCATGAGCCAGCGGGCGGCGGCGAAGCGTTTCAATGTGTCGCGCGATACGGTGCGCAAGATGCTGTCGTTTTCATCGCCGCCGGGTTACCGGCGTCAGTCTGCACCGCAGCGCCCGAAGCTGGACGGGTTTGTGGGGATCATCGATGGATGGCTTGAGGGGGATCGCGGTGTCCCGCGCAAGCAGCGCCATACGGCGAAGCGGGTATTCGACCGTTTGCGCACCGAGCATGGTTTCACCGGCGGCTATACGATCATCAAGGACTACATCCGGGAGCGCGAGCAGCGCAGCCGGGAGATGTTCGTGCCGCTGGCGCACCCGGCGGGAGATGCACAGGCCGATTTCGGGGAAGCTCTGGTGGAGATCGGCGGGGTGGAGCAAAAAGCCTACTTCTTCGCGCTCGATCTGCCGCACAGTGATGCCTGCTATGTGCGAGCCTATCCGGCGGCGGTGGCGGAGGCCTGGGTGGACGGACATGTCCATGCCTTCGCGTTCTTCGGCGCGGTGCCGCGCTCGATCGTCTATGACAACGATCGCTGCCTTGTGGCGAAAATCCTGCCAGACGGCACGCGCAAGCGTGCCACGCTGTTCAGCGCTTTCCTGTCGCATTACGTGATCCGCGACCGCTATGCCCGCCCGGGCAAGGGGAACGAGAAAGGCAATGTGGAAGGGCTGGTAGGTTACTGCCGCCGCAATTTCATGGTGCCGATCCCGAAGTTCCCGACCTGGGAGGCCTTCAACCTGTGGCTGGAGGAGCAATGCCGCAAGCGCCAGCAGGACAAGGTGCGCGGGGAGAGCGAGACGATCGGTGAGCGCTTGCAGCGCGATCTGGCGGCCATGCAGCCTCTGCCCGCTACACCCTTCGAGGCCTGCGATCAGACGAGCGGGCGGGTCTCCTCGCAATCTCTGGTGCGCTACAAGACCAACGATTATTCGGTTCCGGTAGTCTGGGGCCATCAGGAGGTCTGGATCAGGGCCTATGTCGATGAAGTGGTGATCGGATGCCGCAGCGAAGTTATCGCCCGTCATCCTCGTTGCTATGCCCGCGAGGAGGTTATCTTCGCCCCGCTCCACTATCTCCCGCTGGTCGAGCAGAAGATCAACGCATTCGACCAGGCCGCCCCTTTGCAGGGCTGGGATTTGCCCGAAGCGTTCGGGACGCTGCAGCGGTTGATGGAAGGGCGCATGCACAAACATGGCAGGCGCGAATATGTGCAGGTGCTGCGCCTGCTGGAAACGTTCACCCTCGCCGATCTCCAGGCGGCGGTGGAACAGGCCATCGCCCTTGGCGCCATCGGCTTCGATGCCGTCAAGCACCTCGTCCTGTGCCGGGTCGAACGCGTACCGCCCAGACTGGACCTGGACATCTATCCCTTCCTGCCTCGCACCACGGTCGAGAAGACCGTTGCCAGAGCCTATCTGAGCCTGCTCTGCGACAGGCAGGAGGCCGCATGAGCGATCAGGCACCGGAGATTCTTCTCGCTCACCATCTCAAGGCCCTCAAGCTGCCTACGTGCCTGCGAGAGCATCACAAGCTCGCCCGGCAATGTGCCGCTGAAGGCGTCGATCATATCCGCTTCCTCGCCCGTCTCGTCGAGATGGAGATGATCGACAGGGAGCGTCGTATGGTCGAGCGGCGCATCAAGGCCGCGCGCTTCCCCGCCGTCAAAAGCCTCGATAGCTTCGACTTCGCCGTCATCCCCAGGCTCAACAAGATGCAGGTGCTCGAGATGGCGCGCTGCGAGTGGATCGAGCGGCGTGAGAACGCCATCGCTCTGGGGCCATCGGGCACCGGGAAGACGCACGTAGCTTTGGGGCTCGGACTGGCAGCATGCCAGAAAGGACTGTCGGTGGGCTTCACCACTGCGGCGGCGCTGGTCAGCGAGATGATGGAGGCGCGCGACGAGCGGCGTCTCCTGCGCTTCCAGAAGCAGATGGCCGGATACAAGCTGCTCATCATTGACGAACTGGGCTTCGTACCGCTCTCCAAGACCGGTGCCGAACTGTTGTTCGAGCTGATCTCCCAGCGCTATGAGCGCGGCTCCACCTTGATCACCAGCAACCTGCCCTTCGACGAATGGACCGAAACCTTCGGATCCGAGCGCCTCACAGGCGCGCTCCTCGATCGTCTGACCCATCACGTCAGCATCCTCGAGATGAACGGCGAAAGCTATCGCCTCGCTCACAGCCGGGCCCGAAAGGCCAAAACCAGACCCTGAAAATCAAGCCAATGCCGGGGGGAGTGGCCTTCGGGCTACGCCCTCACGCCACTCCCCCCGGCATGTAACACCGTGGCCTGGTTTTACGCCGCCGCATGGCCGACTTTTGCTCCGCCGTTGACAGCCCGCAATGAGCGGGTGGTGTGCATCTTTGAATCGCCGGAACATGGGCCGTTTGCAATGATATTGGTAGGTGCCACGATTGTCGGCAGCATCGCTACGACATGGCACGGCGTCGTCAACCCGAAACGGACTAAGACGTCGTCTGAGTGGACGTATCCCGATCAACAAATCTGCTTGAAGCAAGGTGATGAAATGGGCCGTTTCCTGCTTGGCTCGACCATCGTGATGCTATTTACGAGAGGGGCCATCAAATTTAATGAAGAATGGAGATCGGAAAGGCCTGTTCGGCTCGGCGAAATGATGGGAAATCGCAGGAGCTGAAGCCGGGTTGATGGCTTAAATGCTTGTTCTGACCTGCCACGATGTTCGGCGGCTGATTTTCTATTCTCCAGCGCTGCCGGTCTGGCTCTCTATCGGCGCGCCCGATCTATGATGCACAACTTCAGCCATTGGCACTCCAGGATTTGAATGCTCGTCGCCAATGGATATGCGGGGAAGCCGACGTTCCCGCGGCCGGTGGTTATCTTGCCAGACTTGAAGAACGCATCGCGGCGTTGGCCGATATTCCTGTTCGTGGATGACCGCGCTATGATTTGTCTCCGGGCTTGCGGAGGCTGGCGCTCGGGCGCGAACTATTGATTACCTATGATGTGGCGGAAAGGATGGTCACTGTTCAGTGCCTCATAAGGGCGGTCCACCTGGCACCGCTTTTTGACAAAACCTAAAGTTTGCAGCGGTTAGTTGCGGTAGATTGTCCGTTTCTAAGTTCATGACCTGGATTGGCCTATAGGTTGCCGTCGCGGTCGTCGCCCCTTGCAGGCCGGCCAGCAAAATCCTGGTTGCAGGATTGCGCGTGTCCGCTTTTCATTGACGTCAATCCGCGACCGTATCTCCGCCCTCTGACCGGTCCACCATTTTGAAAAATGGCCAGCTCTGTCCTCTTGAACGACAAAAGCTTTCGATCCATCTGTCGCACGCCGATTTAGGAATGCGAGCCGGAGAGACGATGACAATGGATGCCGTTACCGCCCCTGAAACACATGCTTTCGAGGCAGATGTTTCCAAGCTTCTGCACATGATGGTTCATTCGGTCTATTCCGACCGAGACGTTTTTCTGCGCGAACTTGTTTCCAATGCTGCCGATGCATGCGAAAAGCTGCGCTATGAGGCGATCTCCAGCCCGGCACTGCTCGGCGACGAACCCCAAGCGCGCATCAACCTGAAGCTGGACAAGGAAACCGGCACGCTCGTGATCGAGGATAACGGCATCGGCATGACTGCCGCCGACATGGGTGAGACACTGGGCACCATTGCGCGGTCGGGCACGAAGGCGTTCATGGACAAGCTTGCTGCTGACAAGAATGGTGAGGGGCAGCAGCTTATCGGCCAATTTGGCGTCGGCTTCTATTCAGCCTTCATGGTGGCGGGGAAGGTTGAGGTTGTTTCTCGCCGTGCCGGAGAGGTTGATGCAGCCATCTGGAGTTCCGACGGGCTGGGTACATATACGATTGCACCGGCCGATCCTGCAGCAGCCCCTGCGCGCGGGACACGCGTCACATTGCACCTGCTCGAGGATGCCAAGACCTATGCCGAGCGCTACACGGTTGAGCGGATAATCAAGGCGCAATCTGGCCATGTGCCGGTTCCCATCTTCCTCCAGGAAGTCGCAAGCGAGGAGGAGCCAGCGCAGGTAGCCGACGGCGTCGCGCTGTGGACCAAGGGGAAGAACGACATCAGCGAGGAAGATTATGCCGATTTCTATCGCAGCCTGGCAGGGCAGTTCGACAAGCCAGCTCTGACGCTACATTACCGCGCAGAGGGGCGTCACGAATATTCCGTTCTGACCTTCATTCCCGAAACCAAACCGTTCGATCTGTTCGACCCCGACCGTAAGGGTCGCATCAAGCTCTATGTGCGCCGGGTATTCATCACTGATGAGGCGGATATCCTGCCGCGCTATCTTCGTTTCGTGCGCGGTCTTGTCGATTCCGCCGACCTGCCGCTCAACATGTCGCGCGAGATGATCCAGGACAGCCCGGTTCTGTCCGCCATTCAAAAGGGCGTAAGCAACCGCATCCTCTCCGAACTCGACAAGCTATCGGTCAGCGAGCCTGAGCGATATGCCCCTATCTGGGAAAATTTCGGACCGGTCCTGAAGGAAGGGCTTTACGAAGATTTCGAGCGTCGCGACGCGTTGCTGGGCTTGGCCCGGTTCAAAAGCACGACGTCCGATGGCGAATGGCGTTCGCTAAAGGACTATGTCAGCACCCTGCAAGAAAACCAGACCGCCATCTATTATGCGACCGGCCATGACCTGGATCGGATTGCGCAATCGCCTCAGATCGAGGGCTTCAAGGCGCGTGGTATCGAGGTTCTGCTTCTCCCCGATCAGGTTGACAGTTTTTGGACGACGATGGGCGTCGATTATGAGGGGAAGCCTTTCAAATCTGTCACCCAAGGCGCTGCTGATCTGAGCCTCATCCCGCTGGCTGGAGGGAGCAGTGCTGCAGCAACCCCAAGCGAAGAGGCCAATAACTTCATTATCTTCGCCAAGGAGGCATTGGCAGATCAGGTGTCCGACGTCCGCATTTCAGACCGCCTGACCAGCAGCGCGGTCTGCATCGTTGCGGCGGACAACGCCATGGATCTTCAGCTGGAAAAGATGTTGGCCTCGGCCGGCCGTGCGCCCGAGCGAGCCAAGCCGGTTCTGGAGGTGAATGCCGGCCATGCGCTCATCGCAAAGCTGGGGCAGGCCAGTGGCGATGAGGAAGGGCGACGGGATCTGGCGTTTCTTTTGCTTGATGAGGCCCGGATTGCCGAAGGCGAGGCGCCGGCTGATCCACGGGCCTTTGCCGAGCGGCTGGAGCGTTTGATGACGAAAGCTCTGGGATGAATGGCCGTGGGGAGCCTACAGGCTCCCCACCTACTGAAAGGTTCGGCCGAGCGACTTCGCCAACAGCCCCCACTGGAGACATCTAGCGGTCAAATCCCGATTCCCAGGAGCGGATTGCGAACCAATCCCCTGTCCCTATCGCGCCCAACCTTCCGCGGCAGGCTCAAGCGTTCTCAAAAAGATTGCCGCGCTGGCGCGATAGGCATCTCTCATCTCCGGCTTCATGCGATCCCAGTTTGCATATATCTGCACCATTCTGCGGTTCCGGCGGAAGCGACGCTCGTGCTGTGCAAGGAAATCCCAATATAGTGCATTGAAGGGACAGGCATCCGGCCCGGTCTTCTTTTTCACGTCATAATGACATTTGCCGCAGTAATCGGACATCCGGTTGATATAGGCGCCGCCACCCGCATAGGGCTTGGTCGCCAGACGGCCACCGTCGGCGTGTTGGCTCATGCCGATGACGTTCGGCAGTTCGACCCACTCATAGGCATCGGCATAGACAACCAGAAACCAGTCTGCGACGTCCTGGGGACGAACACCCGCCAGCATGGCGAAGTTGCCCAGCACCATCAGCCTCTGGATATGATGGGCATAGCTATTGTCCCGCGTGTTGCGGACAGCCTCGGATAGGCAGAGCATGTCGGTTTCACCCGACCAGTAGAATTCCGGCAGTGGGCGCACTGCTTCAAGAGCGTTGGCATCGCCGACCTCCGGCATTTCCAGCCAATAATATCCACGTACATATTCACGCCAGCCTATGATCTGACGAATGAAGCCCTCGGCGGCATTCAGGGGAACATTGCCTGTCGCATATGCGTCGGCGGCAGCCTGAGCCACCTCGATCGGCGTCAGGAGACCGAGATTCAGCGCAGGACTGAGCCAGCTATGGTAGAGCCAGTCCTGGCCCGTAACCATTGCGTCCTGATATGTGCCGAAATCCGGCAGCGCGGTTCGGACAAAATGTGCGAGCGCCCGTCGTGCCTGCCCAGCTGTCACCGGCAGGCTGAATTTGTCCAGACTTCCGAAATGTCCGGAGAAACGGTCTTCAGCCAGCGCCAGCACCTGCTGTGTCATTGCATCGGGCTGGAAGTGCATGGGTTCAGGATAATTCAGGCCGCGCTTAGGCGGCGCGCGATTATCCTTGTCGAAGTTCCATTCACCCCCTTCCGGTTTACCGTCTGCATCCATGAGCAGGTCGGTCTTGCGCCGCATGTCCCGGTAGAAAAATCCATCACAAGGTCGTTACGTGCCTGAGCCCATGTCTGGAATTCGAGAATACCGCATATGAAGCGATCATCGTCCAGCACATCCACCGGCAATTGGAATCGCTTCGCCCAATCATCGATCATCAGCTTCACCCGCCACTCGCCGGGTTGGACGATGCGGATGGATGTCGGACGATGACGGTCGACTGCGCGCTGTACCTCTCCTGTAAAGCTCCCACTGCTGTCAGCATCATCAATGCTGATATAATCGACGTGCCAGCCTTTGACGCGAAGCTCCTCGGCAAAATGGCGCATCGCCGAGAATATCAGGGCGATCTTGCGTTTATGATGACGCACATATGTGGCCTCGTCCCTCACCTCCATGAGGAGAACGACCGCATCCGACGGTCGGATATCGCGGAGCGACGCTAGTTCGTGGCTGAGTTGGTCGCCAAGGACAGGAATGAGGATGGTCATGTGATTTTTTCGGTTTCCAAACGGGTTTAGATCCTATCGGATGCGTTAACGCCCGGAACAGGTCATGTTTGCGCACGATAGCCAAAAGAGACGCCGCTGATGCCCCGCATGCAGAAGAAATCGGAATTCCCGTCGAAAATCTGCCCTGTGTGCCAGCGTCCGTTTAGCTGGCGCAAGAAGTGGGCGCGTGACTGGGATAAGGTCATCTATTGCTCTGACCGGTGCCGGTCCAACGCCAAACCCGGAGCAGGTGCATCCAGTGCCCCTGTCGCTTAAGGTTCGGCCATGTCACGCGCACTCTGTCTATTGATCCTGCCACTGACCCTGATGCTGACAGGCTGCTGGACTGGCCCGCTGCTCTTTACCGCCGTCGATGCTGCCAAATCCCTCGAAGACGGAGCCTATCGTCTGGCGGAGCCGGGATCGAGCGCTCCGGGCGGCGATGTTCTGAACATCCGCAACCAATATGATGGCAGCTTACTGGTGACAGGCCCGGACCATCCCTGGCGTGTGCTGACCGTACCGCTGCTTCAGGCGGGAAGCGGGAGGTTCATACTTCAGCTACAGGAAAGCGATCCCAAGAGGCCCGAACGTTCCATCAAGGCGACCTATATGCTGCTCGACATGCGCAGACAGCATCCGGCTATAACGATCCTTGCCTGCGACGCAGAGACTGCAGGCGCCGTCGAAGCCAGCGGCGGCTTCATCGCGCGCGATCCGCAGTCGGCATCAAGTTGCGGTTTCACTGACGGGGCTGTCCTCAAACAGCGTATCGCCGCAGCCGGCCAAGGCCTGTCGGAACCAGATATCGAACTGATAAGGGTTGCTGAATGACGCATAACCTTCTGATCATCACCGCTGCGCTCCTGCTGACGGCCGCGACCAGCCCTCAGCCTGACCGCCCTGCCCCGGCCAAGGCGCCTGTTCCGAGCTTTTCCTGCGCTTCGGCACGTACCGCAGTCGAAAAAGCCGTCTGTGCTGACCCAGCGCTGTCATCGGCAGATCGCGAGATGGCGAGCCTCTTTGCGCTCGCCCGCACGAGCGCCTTTGGCAACGGTCCTTCCAACGAACTGGCAACACAGCGCCAAACCCTTAAGGACATGCGGTCGTGCGAAGGGATGGCTCGATCGCTACCCATTGGGAAATGCCTTGCACCACTCTACGCGCGGCGTAATTTCGAGCTGGCGACCGCTATATTGACGCGAGAGCCGGATAAGGCGAACCCTGTTCTTCGCCGTGACGGCACAGGCTTTGCCCCGATACTCGAAGTCATTGCGCTTTGGGCCGCCGAACCGGTCGACGCATCCTGGTCGGTCCCTGAACGGGCGACAAGCCGGAAGCGTATCGTCGCCCTGTTATCGCCCTATCTGACGGCCCTGCAGTCGGACGAGAGCCAGTCATTTGGCTGGTCGATCCTGTCACGTCCCAGCGGCGACGATCCGGTTGTCAGCCATATCAACGACATTTTTCGTTCCGATCGTCATTTTGCAGCTTTTCTCAATGTTCTTGGCCCCTATCTGTCCGAAGAGAAAGAGGCTGGCATCATGCTGCGGGATTTGCCCTGCTCCGCGATCATCAGGCACCCCGATCTGCTGAATGCGACCGGTGCGGTCTTCGGCTCCACCATGGACAATTTCGTCTTTCGCACGGATTGCGCCCGTACTTTGCCGCCGCTCCCTGCCCTTTCCCAACTTGACCGGAAAATCCTCAACAACTGGCCGGCCTGCGACGGCACGATCCGCTTTGCCGCCTATCGCGCCTATGCTGTTGCCCTTGACGCGGCGCGCTTGGGACAATCAACTGGAACGCAGGCCGACGAAAACGGTCGACCGCGTGTGGTCGCCGCATCCGGCATAGACAGCGCGCGCGCCGAACTGACAGGATATTATGTCAAATATCTGGCCAAGTCCCCCGAAGACGCCAAAAGACTGGCAAGTGACACCATCGGCGCCATCCTCTCGAGCGCGCATAGCTGCGGCACCTGAAGGTCAGGAGCAGCCATGGCAATTCACCGGCAATATAAAGAACGTATTGCCAAATGGGCGAGCCCTTTGTGCGACGGTCCGGCCACCTATCACCGGTATGAAGCGCGCGTCCATGAATTCCATCTGCACCTTAAATCAGTCTGCCGACGAACGCCATCGGCATGGAGAGGCCGACCCAATCTGCGTCGTCATGCAAAATTATGTTCATGATGACGAAACCCGCAATGGTGGCAGGCCAGCCCATTCGGATTGCACCTTGGAATTAGATCCGAGGCTTTTTTAGGCAAATTGTCTGGGAACCTGCTCGCTGTCGCTGCACCGCTTGGCCCGCGCTGGGGGCGATCACTTGTTGGATCAGGAGCCCTCGGCTCTTCGATATCTGTGCTCAAGATAGCCGGGCTTCCCAGCCCTTCCCCTGCGATCGTCGCACTTTTATCTCCCGGCGAAACCTTTTCTGCCGCTTTCCGATTGGTGGGTCCGCCAGCGCCAGTATCTTCAGGGCCTTCGGTCGTTTTGGGTGTCTTGGGCATTCTCGCTCTCCTTTTATCGCACTACCATCGAAGCAAACAAAGCGCATGCGCAGTTGGTTTGACTATCTAGGATGAACCACTGACCGTCCATGTTGATCCAGGAGACTGGGCCGGATTGATCGTTTGAAAGGCTACCTAAGATAAAGACCCCGCCAGCCATGGGAACGCCAGCGGGGTCTATCGAAGGGTCTGTTGAACGCCTTTCGGGGGGGTTAAGCCGTCCAACGTCTCCAGAACGGTATCAAAGGGATGGGGTTCCAAACAAAATCAAACTTGGCATGATGTCTTGAATTTTTATCGTTGCGGATAAGGAACTAATTGCCATCCGATTTGTCGTTCCGGCGGTCCCTTTTATGAAATCACGCACCCTGCCTAGCGACGGCGCGGTTATTTCTATCGTTATAGTGCGGTGCTGAAAGCGGACATATTGTTTTATCCGACCCTCCTGAGATACGCCTTGTACGATCACTTAAAGGGCGCCGCCACAGCGGCCTCCATGCAGGACGATCAGCTGCCGCCATGTCCTCGACAGGCGGACAGGGCGGTTGAACTGAAAAGCAGGCAGTCGAAGATAAAATAGACAAGAGAGGAAACGACAAAATTGAATCTACCTAAACAGCAATATGACCGGGATCGATCCCACATGCTCGCCTGGTTAATCTGGCTGTCGAAGAAGAGACGGCCGCGCTCATTGCTCAATGCCGTCGTGACGACGTTCTACTGATCGAACAGCATAAACGTAGGGCCATTTTTCTCGGAAAAAGGCCGGTATGTTAGCGAAGGAAATTGGATAGGATTTATGATGTATAACTCCGGAATGTCGCTATGCCAGATGTAGAGGATCTCGATGACGCGACGCTGATCGCGCTGTGGAACGCTGCCGATCCGGACAGCCCGACCGAGTATGAACAGCAAGTGTTTGATGAAATGCAACGCCGCGCCACCGATAAAGGCTGACGTCCCGAGAGTTGCTGAAGCCGTTAACAAAGAAGGTATCGACTGCAGGGAAATCGGCCGACCTGCAAACGATCTTGTGTGGCATCTCAGCAGTCCATTGCCGATCACAATGTGCTTACCGTGCGCGATACCGGCATGTGCCCCGCATTTTTGGCCGCCGGTCCGCCTCTGGCGGTGCTGTCTGATCCACGATTTGGCTGATATGACGCGGACGAGAAGGTGGAACCTCAAGCGATGTCACGCGCTTTCTGATCTGAACTGGGGAACAGGATATGATCACGGAAGTCATTGGTGCAGTTATAGGATCCAAATTAGATCAGCGGGACGGTGACAGCGGTGCGAAGGGTGCCCTCATGGGCTACTTCGCGCCTCGGATTGTCAGTGCTGCGCTGAAGATCGGTGTGCTTGCCGTCGTTGGATACGGCGTCGTGAAATCCCTGCAGAGCGTTATGTCCGACACTGACTCAACCGACTGACATCGTTGTGACAATGTTGCTTACTCCAATCGTCAGAATTGCGCGCTGTAGAAGCGCGCAATATGAAAATTTCGAATGATGGCCATGGAACCGGATTATGCACATGGCCGGCGGGATGGTCTGCGTTTGGCACTGTCTATCCTTGCAGCGGAAGAAGCGAAATGGTCAGCCCTGCTGGGCGAGAGCAGATCATGGCGAACCAATGTCACGCGCGAGGCGCGGCATAAGACACTGCAGGTTGCGCAAAGGCGGCTCCGCACCGCACTAAATCGCCTGACGTCCAAATCCGATCAAGCCATGGATCCCGAGGTCGCTTCCGCACTCGAAGCAATCGGTCTCTAAACGACTTATGACGCACCACAAGCTGAAGCTTTCTTGAACAATCGGGCTTTTGTTGCGGTATCGCATCTATCTTGCGTGAGAGATAGCAAAGGGATTGGGACCAGATAATTTCGTTCGGCGCGGTGTTGCAAGGAAGGCGGGTCGGGCAGCTGTCATGATAGACATCTTAAATCTTGCATCGATCAAGAGTTAGCCTGATGACCCCTGACATCAGCCTGCGACAGATGGAAGATGCGCGCACCGCCATCTTGGAGCTGATCAATTGCCGCACGGAAACGGCAACAGTTTGTCCGAGCGAGGTCGCCAGAGTGCTTGCCAAAAGTGCGAGCGCTGACACGGAAGGGCAGACCTGGCGTTCGATAATGCCGATCGTCCATACTACGATTGATCAGATGGTGGTCGATGGGCTGGTCAAATTGAGTTGGAAGGGAAAGGTCATGGCATCACGCCATGGGCCCTATCGGATCGGCCGAGCGCCACCCAAGCGGTAATATTTCATCACCGAATGAGGCCCGCGGCGCGGAGCGCGTCGTGGATGGCTTTTTCAACTCCTGCTTTCCCCGATACTTCCGGTCGGGAGGGATCTGTGGGCAAAGCTTCCGATCGGCTTGCGCCTGACACAGGCAAAGGCAGAGTCGCCTTCTGGCCATTGCCGACGGGTGGCGCGAATATGCGCTCCCTTCCGGTCTCCAGCAAGCTCCAGGATGATGCCATTCGGCGCGTGGATGAGATACCCGCTTCGAGCATGTACGGCATCGCCATACCGCAAGCGTCTTGCCCAAACGTGGCCAGTGGCGCGCCATGGCCCATATTGGCGATGCGATAATCCTCGATGAGCGGGCGCCCGGCTGCATCGTTCCAGGCGCGTCGGCAGTGCCCGGCTATCTGCTCCGAAGCGTCCGGCGCCGCATTGAGACCATGCACAGCGAGCCACTGGGCGAGAATAGCGTCCGCGTTTGTGCAGCTGACTGTTGCGTCGGCGCTGCCATGCCATATTGAGATGCGAGGCCAGGGACCATTATGGTTGGACGCACGCCGGACTCGGTTACCCAGGTCACCTGCGCTAAAGGCTCCTGCCCCGCGCATGGCTTCAAGCGCCTGCGGCATATTGGACGCAGACCCGTACGGCAGGCCGGCGATGATAGCGCCACCTGCGAACAATTCCGGGTAGCTTGCAAGCATAACGGAGGTCATTGCGCCCCCTGCGGAAAGACCGGTCACGAATATCCGAGATGGATCAGCACCATGGTATTCCACCATCGCCATGATCATCTGTTTGATGGACAGCGCCTCGCCTCGATCGCGGCCATTGTCGGCGAAAGAGAACCAGTTGAAACAGAGATTGGGGTTGTTTGCGCGCTGCTGCTCGGGAAACAGCAGCAGGAAACCGTGCTCATCTGCTAATTGTGACCAACCCGCGCCGCGATCATAGCCTTCGGCGGTTTACGTGCAGCCATGTAATATGACGACGAGTGCCGGCTTTTCACCTATCTGATCGGGGACATAGATTTTAGCGCGCAATGCACCAGGGTTGGTCCCAAAAGCATCGAAGTTTGTCAATCGGTCTGGACCGCCGGCAATAATGTGGCCCGGATGGCTGGCGCGCATTGCTGCCAGTCGGGCGATTGTAGCGGATAATCTGGCCACGCGAAGTCTCCCATCCCGTCAATGCAGCCCCTGCTCAGCCACGACTTATCTATGCTGCACTGCACAATATGGGGTTGTTAGACCAGCTTGCAAGGCGTGGTGTATCGATCTTTCAAAGTGGAAAACATTTACTGGCATACGAAGAAGAGGTGTTGCGCGGCGAAAGCCGTGAAACGCTTGAGATATTGGCGAAACGAGAGTTTGATGTGGTCAGTGGTTGATCGTGCCAGGGGCGAGCCAGACGAGAGCGGTCCTTGTCTGGTAGAACAATCCCACGCGCGACCATAACTGCCGTCTGACGAGCCCTAGTGGCGAGGGCCATTGATAAGGCACTTGAGCTGACGACCCCTGATGCCTCGCCGAGAGCCCATCCGCGAACCTTCTGACTGCCGCGATCATCCTGCCCCGGCTCCGTCTTCGTTTTGGCCTGCTCACGGACATCAGATGCCAGCGATGTGCCGATATCATCAGACCCGATGAACTTACCTTCATCGTCACGCCGAACATATCGCTTGTCGGTGCCGATATCGCCAACTCTCGATCGGGCACGGTCGCTCTCCATGATGACGTAAAAAGGAGAACATATGCTTAATGAGCAGTTCACACGCTTGGAACTTGGGACACCAGAACGCCATTTAAGGTCTGGAGGCGAAGGCGATGGCAAATGGTTGGGCACCCGATGGCGCAGTGCAAGATCAAATCGATGATACGATCAAGGACGCTGTTCAGCGCGCACGAACGATGATGCCGACAGGCGACAGTGCGGAATATTGCGACGACTGCGGCGAGGATATTCCCGAGCGCCGTCGGCAGGCGTTGCCCGGCACGCGGACATGTGTTGTGTGCCAGTCGAAACGTGACGCCACTGTCCGTTCCATCGGCATCAATCGCCGAGGTAGCAAGGACAGTCAGCTCAGATAATCCGCTGCGGACATGACCAGCCAAACCGGTCGTTCGAAATGGGTGGGATCACGGTCAACTGCCCGACCGCCCTGGCGCATCATCGCTTGGGGCTACGGCGTCGAGCCTTCTTGTCGGAGAGTTCGACCCACACTGGCGCATGGTCGCTCGACTTCTCCCAGCCCCGCACATGAACATCGACCTGGGCGTCGATTAGCCGGTCGCGCAGCAATGGACTGAGCAACAGATGATCGATGCGCAGGCCCGCATTTCGGCCGTAGGCATTGCGGAAATAATCCCAAAAAGTAAAAATCTTGTCGTCCGGATGGATGGTCCGGAGCGCATCCGTCCAGCCCTGATCAAGAAGCCTGAAAAATGCCGTCCGGACTTCGGGCGCGAACAAGGCATCCTCGCGCCAGCGTTCGGGTTTGTAGACATCGCGATCGGTCGGCATGACATTGAAATCGCCGAGCAGAATCACTGGAACGCCCAATCCCAGCAGCCCTGTCGCATGATCGATCAAGCGATCGAACCAACAAAGCTTGTAATCGAACTTTGGTCCGGGACGCGGATTTCCGTTCGGCAAATATAGGCCGCCGACGAGCACGCCGTTGACCGCCGCCTCGATGTAGCGACTTTGGCTGCCGTCGGGGTCATGTGGCAATCCGCGGCGGGTTTCATGAATTTCGCCGACGCGGGAGAGGATGGCAACACCGTTCCAGCTCTTCTGACCATGCCAGATTGCCTGATAGCCAAGGTCGCGAAAAGCGCTTAGCGGGAATTTTTCTTGCGGCGCCTTCAGTTCCTGGAGCACTACGATGTCCGGCTCAGCCTCGGCCAGCCAGCGAAGCAGGACTGGCAGACGGCCATTGACGCCGTTCACATTGTAGGTCGCGATTTTCACAGGTCCGGCAGGATCTGGTCGGCACGGCCCCATTGCGCGAGCGCTTTGGATCTTGCACGCTTAACCATCTCGGCGGCATCGCTGATATGCCAGTGGGCCGGACTGTCCAGATCGCGCAATTCCTCCCAACTAAGCGGTACCGCGATCGGCGCGAAGGGTCGCGAACGCGCGCTATAAGGCATGACAGCAGTGGCGCCGCGCTGGTTGCGAAGATAGTCGATAAAAATGCGTCCAGTACGCTTGGCCTTGGCCAGGGCTGCAGTGAACCGGTCGGGGTCGGCCTGCGCCAGGGCCATGGCGAAGCGGTGCGCAAAATCCTTGACCACCGGCCACTCGGCAGTCGGGGTGAGTGGCGCAATGACATGAACGCCCTTGCCGCCGGTTACCATCGGGAAGGTTGCTAGACCCATCTGACCTAGCACATCCTGCAGGTGGAGAGCGGCCGAGACCACATCCTTGAACTCCAAGCCCTCGTCCGGGTCGAGATCGAACACCAGTCGGTCGGCCTTCTCTACGTCCTCGATCCGCGCACCCCAGCCATGGAATTCGATCGTGCCCATCTGGACGCAGGTCAGAAGGCCAGCGGGCGTGTCGACGAACAGATAGGGTTCATCATGCCCATCCTTCTCGCGAATCGCGACATGCTTGACCTCGTCACCAAAGCTGCCAGCATCATGCTTCTGGAAGAAACATTTCTTGTCGCGCCCTTGCGGGCAGCGCACCAGGCTTATCGGTCGGCTGCCGCTCCAGGGTAGCATGATCTCCGCAACAGCTTCATAATAGTCAGCGAGCTGGCCCTTGGTATGCTTGCCCTCGGGAAAGATGACACGCTCGCGGTTGCTGATCTTGACGGTGGCGCTGGCGGCGGGAGCGGTCAGCTCGCCGACCGGCACCTCGGTTTCGACAACCACCGCTTCTGGCTTTTTGTCCTCGCGAAGCCCCAGATAGCTCGAATGCCGCAGCACGCCTTCGTCGGTAAGTTCGATGAAGGCAACCTCGGCAATGAGCTTCGGCTTGATCCAATGTGCGCCGCGCACCGCAGCCCTGGGTGCCTCCACGGTCGGGGTCTTCTGTTGGAGCGGCGCCATCAACGCCATCAAGCGCTCGATCTCCTCGCCACTGAACCCGGTTCCAACCTTTCCTGCGTATCGCAGTACACCCTTCTCGTTCACTCCCAGCAGCAAAGCGCGAAAGCCCCGCTGTTTGTCCGAAGGTGTCCATCCGACGACCACAAACTCCTGGCGGCGGATGCACTTGGTCTTGACCCAGGTCCCCGAGCGCGAGCCAGAATAGCGCGCGTCGGTGCTCTTCGAAATGACGCCCTCCAGTCCCGCGCCGCAAAAATTTTCGAAAAGCTGCTCGCCGCGCCCGATGATATGATCGGAATAACGCAGATGGCCCTGCTTCTGCCCGATCAGCGCGGCTAGTAGCTCCTTGCGCTCCAGCAGGGGCCGTGGCGTCAAATCTTCGCCGTTGAGCTCGAGCAAGTCGAATGCGAAATAATCGATTGTGTTTGGGTCGCCCTTGAGCGCTGCCTGCAAAGCATGGAAACTGGTGCGACCATCGGGCAAGACCACGACAGCTTCACCGTCGATCAAGGCACTTTGTGCGTCAAGCATGGCCGCGTCGCCGATCAGTTCCGCGAACCGGTCCGACCAGTCCAACCCCGAGCGCGTGTAGGCGCGACCTTCGCCACCGCCGATTGCGATCAACATCCGGTATCCGTCATATTTTAGCTCGTGAAGCCAGCGGTCGCCCGGAGGCACATGATCGACCAGAGTCGCCAGCTGCACCGGACGAAATGACGGCAAGACACCACCAGCCTTACTGCGCTTTTTAGTTCTTGCAAATTTGCCGGCTGAAGCAGGGGCCGCAGGCGATGCCTTGGCCTTCGATCTTGCGATCGGTTTGCCGGCCGCAATCTCTTCCATGGTGCGCCCAGTATCGATGCTGGTCAGGTGAAGCCCAACCAGATCGTCCGAGCCGCCAGCAAAGGCGTCGTTCACCTTGCGCAAAATCCAGTTCTCGCCCTTTTCCTTGCCGCGCGGTTTCATACGGAACAGGATCCATTCGCCCTGCATCCGGCGACCATGGAGGATGAAATGGAGATGGCCTTCGGGCAAGGTTTCGCGCGGATCCTTGCCAGCGATGGATTCCCACGTTCCGTTGTCCCACAGCATGACGGTGCCGCCGCCATATTCGCCCTTGGGAATGGTGCCTTCGAACCGGGCATAGTCGAGCGGATGGTCCTCAGTCCGCACGGCCAGCCTTTTGTCATCCGGGTTGGCACTGGGGCCGCGCGTTACGGCCCAGCTAAGAAGAACACCGTTGAGCTCAAGTCTGAAATCATAGTGTAGACGGGACGCGGCATGTTTCTGGACCACAAAGCCATTGCCGGCGGCGTGCTGCGTCGCCCCGGTCGGCTCGGCAGTGCGCGCGAAGTCCCGCTTGGCGCGGTATGTTGCGAGACTATCCTCTGTCCTGATCTGCGCTTTGCCCATGTTGATCTCACATTCCTTTGCTCCTTAATCCGCAGATGCCGTGACTCGTTCCTGCGTGCACCACGCCTCGTCGACGCGGAGAAACTGGACAAAAAAAATCATTCCCGGCCGATTGATCGCGCGAACCGGTAGCTTGTCTGCTCGAACTTCAAGGTCCGAAAGAAATTATGGGCATTCCTGACCTCAATGTCGCTCATTGCTTCGAGCCGGGTGCAACCTGCCTTGCGCAACAACGTCACGGCCTCATCTACCAAGGCGGTGGCGATACCTTTTCTTCGGTGCGCTTGCGCAACGAGCAGCAATGTCAGTCTTCCGACCAGCCCGTTCTGAATCGTAGGTATAACAACCCAGTGGCAGCAGCCGACCACCTCACCGCATTCAGCGATGACCATGCCGGCATCCGCCTTCATTGCCGCTTTCAAATTCCGGGCGACACCGAGTTTGTCCAGCCTTACCCCGGACAGTTGTCGCACGAGCGGAACAAGTGCTTCCGCGTCGCTTGTCTTGGCGGCACGGATGACCAGTTTCGGCACAGGCAGCGGCGCAGGCTTGGAGCGGCGGTCGCTTGAGCGAGATGCTGACCTGACACTGGCAGCCTCGTCTGCGGCGGGTTTAAGTCGAGCTCTTGGCCGATTTTCGGCTTTGTTTTGTTCTTCTGAATGTCGTCTGCTTAGCGGTTCTGGCTGTTTTACGGACCTGCGATTTGCGCGCGGCCGGATGGGCGGTTCAAGATCTGGGTTATCACTGCCATTGCCCGCGCGTCGGGCTTTGGGTGCTGGTGCAGCAGGGGTAGTTTCCGCCGACGCCTTCCAATTTCTTGCGGCACCGGCCCGCAGATAGGCCTCGACATCTTGTGCCGATGCTTCCAGCCCCTGCGTCCCAATGCCGAGCAACGGGTTGCCAGCCGCGTCGGTCAGCCCCAACTTGCCATAGTCGCCTACACCGGGTTTGCGCCTGCGTGATTTTACAAGCTTGAGGCCGCGATGGCCGGCCATCTCGCGTAGTTCTTCGTCGGTCGCTGCCTTTGCCATTTCACGACAACCCTTTAGCTGGCCCCCGGTTCATGGCGCATCCATCCCCATGTCAGCACGGGACTTTCATCCGGCCTTGTTTGTGATTCCGCTCGTCTACTGGGAGGGAACGCGCCCTTGGTTCTTTCGCTAAATGCTGATGCGTGCCTGCCGTTTCAACAAGTCCTCGATGATTGAGCGTGTCGCGTTCGATGATGAGGCGCGCACGCTGAGTATCTCGTTCCGCCAGACCGGCAAATACCTCTATTATGACGTACCTGCCATCATCTTTGAGGAGTTGTGCAAAGCCGCCTCGGTGGGCTCATTTTTCAATGAGCAGATCAGGGGTCGGTTTGCGTGCCGTCGCGACCCGGAGCGTCGGCGTTTTGGTCCGACAGATTAGGAACCTTCAGGCCTTTCCAAGCGCGTCGTAGACCGACTTCAAATGCTGTCCTGCGATGGCGCGTGCGCGGGGCGATCGCACGGTTTCCTCATTGGTTTCGTGGAGCATTTTAAGCATATCGAGCACTTCGTGACGTGGCATGCCGGTTTCGAGCAAGTGCGTGCCAATCAGCGCCAGCAGGTTGCTCCAGAGAGTGATGGCGCCCTCCGCGAAAGCGGCATCATCGTCGTCGTTGCTCATCGCCCTGGGGTTTTGATTGGGCATGAGATCACGCCCGCTTGCGCGTGGTCTTGGCTGGGGTCTTCGCTGCCGCTTTCCTATCGGCGCTTTTCGCTGCCTTTTTGGCAGGCGTCTTCTTCGCGTCGGGCTTGGAACCGCCGCTGCCCAAAGATTTTTTGAGTGCAGCCATCAGATCAACGACGTTGCTGCCGCGCGGATCGGATTCGCCATCGTCTTCGTCGATGTTAAGGGTCTTTCCCTTCTTCTTTCGCTGGATCAGGTCCTTGAGCGCATCGACATAGCGGTCATGGAAGTCGCTGGCATCGAACCTGCCGGTCTTCTTTTCGATCAGGGTCGTGGCGAGATCGAGCAGTTCGTCATCGGGATCACCATCACCGATTTCACGGAAATAGCTCGCCGCCTTGTTGACTTCGTAAGCGTAACGCAGGGTTTCCATGACCATTCCGCGTCCGCAGGCTTTGATGCTGACTACATATTCCCGGCCGCGCATCGCAAGCTGCCCAAGTCCTGTCTTCCGGCTGCGACGAAGCGCCTCGCGCAGCACGATGAAGGCCTCCTCGGCTAGGTCGTCGGCTGGCACGATATAATAGGGCTTTTCGAAATAGATCGGGTCGATATCGTGGCTATCAACGAATTGCGTCAGTTCGAGCGTTTTCTTACTCTCCAGCTTGACGCCTTCGATCTCCTTCTCATCGAGCAGGACATATTCGCCCTTGGCATATTCAAAGCCTTTGACGATCTCATCGAGATCGACCGGGCCGATGCCGGGCACGACCTTCTCATATTTGATGCGCTTGCCGGACGGCTCATGAATTTGATTGAACGCAATGGTCGCGCCGCTCTTGGTCGCCGAATAGATTTCGACAGGGATCGAAACCAGAGCCAGGCGAATCTGGCCTTTCCAATAAGGTCGTGCAGCCATGATCATCTCCAACCCATTTTCCCGATAACTTTTTCCGGCAAGCCCCGTTCCAAAGTTCGGGCCATGCGCTTTTGAAGCTCGGCAAGAATGAAGCTCTTATGCGATGGCGATTAACCTGCATCAGCACGATTTTCGTGCCTGCCGTGAAACCTAGCGATCCGGCGCGCCATTATGACGACGACCGGATTGGTAAGGAAGATCTTATGATCGAAGCAGGACGTCACTGCGCAAGCAGGAACCGCGTATGCGCTGCCCATCGTGGTGGGCTGCGAGATTTCTGGATCGTGGCACGGACATTCCTCCGCCATCCCAGCATGGTCGGGTCATCCTTCCCTGCCTCCCGGCGAATGGTTTCGCATATGTTCCAAAGCGTTGATTGGAACGCGATTGATCTCATGGTTGAATATGGTCCGGGAGCCGGCGCTTTCACCGCGACTGCCCTCGCCCGGCTTCGCTCCGATGCGAGACTGCTCGCTATCGATACCAGTCCTGACTTCACCCAGCATCTTGAACGCGCCCTTTGCGGCGATCCCCGCCTTATCGTCGCGACCGGTTCGGCTAGCGATGTCGAAGCCATTCTCGCGGAGCAGGGACTGAATCGCGTTGACTGCATCCTCTCGGGTCTGCCCTTCTCGACTCTGTCCGAGGCAGAGGCGCGTCTTATTATCGATGCCAGCGCGCGCCTTCTGCGCCCGTCTGGTAGTTTCCTTGCCTATCAGATGCGAACTGGAATTCGCCCCTATCTCGAAGCGCGGTTTGACAAGGTCAGCCATGATTATGAGTGGTGGAACCTGCCGCCTTGCCATCTTTATCGCGCATGCTTGGGCGAGAGTGGCGTGCGGCATGGGCGGTGAAGATCTGACGAATATGGCGGGTTGGATCGCGCCAACAGCGACGATGTTGGCCGCCGTGATGACGGCTTCGAACCTCGGAGCACGAGTGACCGGTTGGGGCTTCGCCGTCTTCACTGTCGGTTCGATCTGTTGGTCGATTGTTGGCGCAGCGTCTGGCCAAGCCAACTTGCTTTGGACCAACGGCTTCCTGACTTTGGTCAACGGCGTGGGCATCTGGCGCTGGCTTGGGCGGCAGGCCCGTTACGAAGAAGGGGGACGGCTGGCGGTCGAGGCGAGTAAGGCCTCGCCCGCACCTACCCTGCTGACAGCAAGCAGCCTGATCGAAATGGACGTGCTCGATCAATCGGACAACAAGATTGGTAGCCTTGTTGATGCCATGCTCGATTGTAAGAGCCAAAAATTGCAAACGATCATTTTGCGCCGTGGCGGGATAGCTGGCGTTGGGGAACGATTGATTGCCATATCTGCAGACGCGATTTGCTGCGGCGCAGAGCATATTCAGTTGTCCATGCAAGCAGAAGAGGTTGATGGGATGCCCGATTGGCGCCCATAGGATCGGACCGGCAGAGCGCCGATGGCACTATTTGCCTCCCAGTCCGATGTCGCTTTGAGCGGGCCGTACTGTATCTGGTTCCTGCAATAAATGTCGAAACAGAATGCAACCGATCGCCGCACCAGCACTTCATACCAAGGCCGGGCGTCGCTTCCAGTCACCGCGTTGGCGAAGGATCGAAAACATGGCTAGAACGAAAATTTTTCTACCTTGAAAAGGGTCAATCGCACATGTCGCCCCGTCATAGAGCTGCCCACGAAGTACGACCCAATGGCGTTGATGCCGATCCTAGCATAGGCGGTAGCCAGTCGCACGAGGATGTAGAGGATTGCTACTCCGTCAGCGCGACAAAACCAGAAGATTACCCTTATCCCTATCGTGCCAATTCCATGAAAGGATCACCATGAGCACCACTTTGACAGGCACATTTGATAGCCGGGACCAGGCGGACATGGCCGTGGAACGACTGGTCCAGGAAATCGGCATTGAACGAACCGACATTTTCGTGACTGCATCCGGACCGGACAACAGCGTAGGCAATCGGATTGGAGGCGCAGACAGCGAAACGGTGGATGAGGACGGAAGAGATGATGTCCCTCTTGCTGGAGGCATTACGGTCTCGATCGATTTGCAGGATGACGCAAAAGTCGAAGTCGTTACGGCTGCGTTGGAAGAATTTGGTGTGCAACCATGATTGATATGTCGGTAATGCGACCTAGGTTGAGTGGCAGATACTCCGGGTGAAAGCACTGCTGGTCCATAGCCCCAATGCGGGCACAAAGCCCGAGCCGATCCGGTCGCTCATCAGTCAATTGGAAGAGACTGGTTTTGCCATCCGCTATTGTGAACATGGCCGGGACGATATTCGATCCAGAATGAACGACATGGACATGGCGATTGCCGCTGGCGGCGATGGAACCGTAGCTTCGGTGGCCACCCAGATACCCGACCGGTCTGTACCCATTGCTATTCTGCCGATGGGCGGATCCAATAATGTCGCAAGGGCACTTGGCATTCGTCAGTCTCTCGAAGCAGTCATTGGTGGTCTCGACAATGCGCGCGAAAAGAGGCTCACTGTAGGCAGCATTACCGGGCCGTTCGGGCGCAGAGGCTTTCTGGAAGCGGTAGGTCTTGGCGCGCTCAATCAATCTATCGAACTCGTCGATGAATCGCCCGACACCCCGGAAGAAAAGCGCGAAAACGGCCGCTCAGCTTTTCGGGAGACGCTGCGCACAGCTAAACCGATCGCATGCACCGTCGAGATCGATGGACGCCGCTTCGACGGACCATGGCTGCTTGTGGAAATTCTCAACATCGGCGCGATCGGCCCCCGGCTTCCGTTCGCCCCACGGGCCGACACGCAAGATAAGCAACTCGACATCCTGCTTGTTAGCGAGGCCGATCGAGACGCCATGGTGGGATGGGCCGAACATTTCTCCGGCCCGCCGCCGGCCCGATTGGAAACGGGGTGCGTCGTCAGGCTTCAGGCCAGTGGTCTTTGTCCCCGGATCGATGACCGCCCTATCGATATGCCTGACGACGCATGGACGGTCGAAGTAGCGCTGGACGACGAGCCGGTGACGATATTGGTGCCGGTCAGCATGACGGGACATGACGATGACGCCTGCTGAGCTTTTGCCAACGCCCGACTTACTTGCACGCATGGAAGCTGTGGCGGTGGAACTGGCCACGATTGGAGGTCGGGAAATCATGGCTACGTTGGGCAGCCTTATGGCCGTTCAATATAAGGGCGATGATGACGCCATTGCTTTGATGCGCGATCCGGTAAGCGAAGTCGATGGCCGGGTCGAAGCAATGATCCGCAACCAACTGGCACAACATTTCCCCGACCATGGCATCATCGGCGAGGAAATGGCCATCCATCCTGGACTGGACAATGATTTCGTTTGGGCTGTCGATCCGATCGACGGGACGAGCAACTTTATCAATGGCTTTCCACTATTCGCGTCATCCGTTGGCGTCCTGTATCGCGGCGTTCCCGTCGTCGGCGCATTATGGTGCAGCACAACGCATTTGTTGACGCCTGGCGTCTATCACTGCGGCGGCTCTGGCGGACTGCGGTTCGATGGCGCACAGATGTCACGCATGCCCAACCCGGCTGTTCGTAAACGGCTTGCGGGTGATCCGCACGGCCAGTCTGATGCGGGTCCGTGGGATGGGCGCAAGACAGGATCGGCCGCGATCGAATGTGCTTTCGTGGCGGCAGGTCTTCTGCAAGTCGCCAGGTTTGCGGCGCCAAACATCTGGGATGTCGCGGGGGGGACAGCTCTTGCGCGCGCATCGGGCGCTTGCGTTTTTCAGGAGGAGGATGGAAATTGGGTGCCATTCAACAGCTTTGGCGGCCAACTAGCGCAGATGGCGCGGTGGCGGCGTCCCTTGATCCTTGGGAAGCCTGAGGATGCTGTCCGCATGACCGATATTCAGCGCGCGGATGCGCAGGATCAAAGCCAACAGATATAGAAAACCGTCAATGCGGGTAGGTCATCTTTCGAGGCATGCCGCCATCGACGGCGATTCGCTGCCCAGTGATGAACCCCGCACTTTCGAACACCAGAAATGAAACGGTCGCCGCGATGCCTGATGGATCGTCGACGCTGTCGACTAGATGCCGGTCCAGGTTGATCGTGCGATGCTCCACCGCTCCGCGCACGCCTGCTTTGGCGCAGGGGGCGAGTTTCAATCCACGTGGGCAGGGAAGCATTGACGCCGATATCGAGGCCGGATTGGCAATGCCCGCATTGGAGATGAGCCAATCAATACCCTCCATCTCTTTCATGGCCTTGGTCCAGTCCGTAATCTTATCGAACGCCTTTTCGACGTCGCGCCCGCCGTCAACGTCTGCTCGGATCGAAACAAGCGCGTCGGTCGGCATCTCGTCGGAAAGATCTCGAACCGCTTCGGCACCCTGATCCAGAACCGCTACTTTCCAGCCCTGGGCCCATAATGTCTGGGTGGTACCTTTGCCGATGCCATGAGCACGGCCTGTGACCACCGCTGCCTTCTTATGAAATCCGCACCCTTGATGATCCGACATTCCCGTGCCGCAGGTGATGTCGATCGACGCGAACGCCAGGCGTAAGTTTCGCTAAGCGCCAATGCTTTCGAGCAGGCTGGTCACTCTTGCAAGCCGATCAGCGTCGTCGGTCTGCTCCTTCAACAGCCACCGGCCATCTTTCTTGGCAAGCCCTACACATTTGCTCATGTCTTGCGCTGCTTCGCGCGGGGTAATCGCTATCGCCGCCGGGCCAGCATCGATCCGTGCGATGCCGGTTGCGCGCGCAAGGATAGCAATTCTGCTGGCATCGATCAGACGTTCGGCAGCAGGGGGCAGCGGACCGAACCTATCCGCCAGTTCACCCTCCAAAGCATCCAGCCTGGTTTCGTCGACAAGCCGCGAGAGCCTGACATAAAGGCCCAGGCGGATGTCGGCATCGGGTATCCATTCCGATGGCAAGCAGCCTGCGCTGCCCAGGTTGAGTTCGGGCGTCCACAGTCCGGCATCTTCGCCGCGCGCCTCCTTCAATGCCGCTTGGAACAAATGTTGATAGAGATCGACCCCGATCAGCTTCATATGGCCCGCCTGCGTGTCGGCAAGGGGATCGCCAGCGCCCCGTTGATCGAGGTCGGCTGTGCTGATCGCAAAGCCCGCACCCAGCCGGTCATAGGTCGCCAGCGTGCGTAGACGCTTCATCGTGCGTTCCGCAATCTCGCCCGCTTCAGTCATTAGAATGACCTGGCCCCGGCGATTACCCCGGCCCACCCGTCCGCGCAGTTGATGAAGCTGGGCGAGACCGAAGCGGTCGGCGTGCCAGATGACCATCGTATTGGCGCGCGGCACGTCCAGTCCTGCCTCGATGATGTTGGTCGCGAGCAGAGCATCGCCTTCGCCGCGGCCAAAACGAACCATGGTGTCGTCGATGGCGGCTGCCGCCATCTTGCCGTGCGCCTGGATCAACGCGAGGTCTGGCACGATCCGATCCAGCCGTTCGGCCAGCGGCGCGAGATCCTCGATGCGCGGCACTACGACAAAGCTTTGTCCGCCACGCGATCGCTCGCGCAACAGCGCCGTCCTGATCATCGCATCGTCTGGGTTGGCAAGGCTCGTCCGGATCGGCTGGCGACGGGCTGGCGGCGTCGCGATCACGGACATCTGTTGCAGGCCGATCATGGCGCGATGCAAGGTTCTGGGGATGGGCGTCGCGCTCATCACCAGAAGATGAAGGTCGGTGCGTCTCCGCAGCCTTTTCTTGTCTGCCGCGCCAAAGCGCTGCTCTTCGTCAATGATGACAAGCCCCAGTCGAGCATAGCGAATATCCTTCGCCATGACTGCGGCCGTGCCGATAACAATATCGATCGAGCCGTCCGCCAGCCCTGCCTTCGCTGCCCTTTTCTCCGCCGCGCTCGAAAGGCGCGAAAGACCAGCGACGACCATGCCGGTAGTGGCAAAGCGGCGCTGAAATGTCTCGATATGTTGACGAACGAGAACCGTCGTCGGTGCGGCCAGGATAACCTGATATCCTGCAAGCGAGGCTAGCGCTGCGGCCCGTAGGGCTACCTCGGTCTTGCCATAGCCCACATCGCCGATCACCAGACGATCCATCGGCCTTCCGCTGCCAAGATCGTCTCGCACCGCCTGAATTGCCCGGGCTTGATCCGCCGTTTCGTTGAATGGAAAGCTGGCCACAAATCGTTCGTACGCGGCACTATCAGGTTCGATGATCGGGGCTTTGACCTGAGCCCTCTCTTGCGCCAGTCGAAGGAGGTCGCGGGCGCCTTGGGCCACCGCCTCGTCGATCGCAACGCGACGCTTTTGCCAACTCGACCCGTCCAGCTTGTCGAGCCGCACCGCATCACCATCGGCGCCGTAACGCCATATCAGACCCGCCTCCTGTGACGTAACAAGGCGCCGGGCACCATCGGCATATTCTAGCGCAATCAGTTCTGCGTCGCCTTCTCCTGGATCCGGCTCAAGACCCATGACGCGCGCGACACCATGGTCCTGATGTACAACCAGATCGCCCGCCCGAATGTCGCCGACCGCCTGGGCAAGCCCGACGGCCACGCTGTCCTGCGCTGCGCCTATGATCGCCCGGCTACCTAGTAGATCGGCGGCAGCAATCATTATCAGCTCACTGCCATCAGCGCCCCGGTCTACCGGCGCAACCAGCACAGCTATCGCTCCCGGCGCAAGTTCATGGACCGCCGCGATCGAGCCGACGGCCTCGACCGCGGCTTTGAATGTCTTGGCGATCTTGGGTCGGAGGAAGCGGACATCCCGCTCGCTGCCGACAAGCAGCAGGCGCTTACTCTCCTGTAATTGCGGTGCCGCAAAGCGCTTCAATGCTGACAGGGGTGAGCGTTCCTCTACAAAGCGAGGAATGGGCGCCACGTCGCAATCTGCCGGATCGCCTGCACACCAAGCGGCAAGATCCTTTGCCCATAGTGACTGGGCTGCGGCATCGATCGCTGAACCGCTATTGCTGGCGGCTTCGGTGGCCAGGCGGAGGAAACGCGCGCGACGCTGCTCGGCCTTTGCCGAAACGTAAAGTCGTCCTGGCCGCAGGTGGGCCAATATGGTGACCTTCTTCGATTCCGGTTCAGCCGCGCGGCCGATCTCCAGACGCTCGCATGGCTCCTGCGTAAGCTGCGTGATCGGATCATAAAGTCTTATGCCGACGATGCGCCCAGCAGCGATATCGATACGGGCCGGCAGCCCGGCATCAGAAGGAAAGATGTCGATGACTTCGCCGCGCACCGCCACCTCACCCGGTTCATCGACACGATCGTCAACGACATAACCCAGCCTTTCCATTTCAGCGGCAAAGTTGATCGGATCGATCCGTTCGCCAAGCTGCAGACTAGGGGGCGCAGCGTCGAAGTCGGCAGGGTCTGCATAAAGCCGCGCGGCCGCTTCGCCGCTCATTATAGTAGCAAGAGGGCGGCGCTTGGACTTCTCGGCAAGCTGCCTAAGATGCCGCAAGGCTATAGCGCGGCGATCTGGATGAGAAGCTGGCGTCAATCAGGATGAGAACTGATCGTCGCGGTGTTCATGTGGTGCCTGCTTTGATTGACGCTGGCAAGCGCTACTCGCAGGTTTGATTGTCGCTGCGCGACATTTCCTCGGTGGACTTGATTGTCGCGAAGGTCGCTGGCCGGCCAGCGCGTGATTGTCGCTGGATCGCCGAGCGGCGGCGGTAGCTCTCGACGTTCATTTCGAAGATCGTCGCGTGATGCACAAGGCGGTCCACGGCGGCGAGCGTCATGGCGGGATCGGGGAAGACCCGGTTCCATTCACCGAAGGGCTGGTTGGCGGTGATGAGCGTGGAGCGCCGTTCGTACCGCGCGCTGATCAGCTCGAACAGGACGGACGTTTCGGCCTGATCCTTGGTCACATATGCGAGGTCGTCGAGGACCAGCAGATGATATTTGTCGAGCTTGGCGATCGCGGCCTCGAGCGCCAGTTCGCGGCGGGCGACCTGAAGTTTCTGGACCAGATCGGAGGTGCGAGTGAACAGGACACGCCAGCCATTTTCGATCAGCGCGAGACCGATTGCCGCTGCCAGATGGGTTTTACCCCCGCCCGGTGGACCGAACAGGATGAGGTTGGCGCCTTTTTCGAGCCAGCCATCGCCGGAACACAGCGCTGTGACCTGGGCGCGCGAGATCATCGGCACCGCGTCGAAGGCGAAGCTGTCGAGGGTCTTGCCCGGTGGCAGGCGGGCTTCGCCCAGATGCCTTTCGATCCGGCGACGATCCCGTTCTGCGATCTCATGCTCGGCGAGCGCCGCGAGCAGACGGGCGCCAGGCCAGCCTTCCTTATCGGCCCGCGTGGTGAAGTCGGACCAGACCAGTTTGATCGCCGGCAGGCGCAGGTCGTTGAGGATGAGGCTCAGGCGCTGGGCGTCGATAGCGGGTGCGTTCCGGCTCATGCGGCTTCTCCCGTCAGGAGAACATCGTAGGTGGCAAGGGGGACCAGTTCCACCACCACATCGGGAAGCGCCGCTGGATCTGGAGCAAAGCGTTTCCGCAAGGCATCCATGTCAGGGAGACGATCGGCAGCCACGTCAGCGGCCAGCAGTTCCGCGAGTTCCGCTTCGCAGGCTCTTTCGTGCGCCATTGCCAACAGCTCTACCATCTGCCGGCAAGCGGTCCGTTCGGGCAACGCGGCGATGAGCCGGTCAAAGGTCTGATGATACGGCTCCCTTGGGAACAGCTGGTCACGATAGACCAGCTTCAGGAGCGCCATGGGTTTGCGCCGCAGGCTATGGATGACGTGCCGATAATCGACCACATGGCCGTGGGCGCCATTGTTGAAGGACCGTCCGCGCCGCAACGTCATCAGGTGGGTGCCGCCGATGAAGAGATCGAGCCGGTCATCGTAAAGCCGGACCCGTAGCCTGTGTCCGATCAGCCGTGAGGGCACGGTGTAGAACACCTTGCGAAGGGTGAAGCTGCTGCTCGAGGTGACCGTGACGATCGTCTCCTCATAATCGCTGGTGCGCGCGCCAGGCAGCGGCTGCAATACCGCACGCTCGGCGTCGATGCGCGGGCCATTGCGGCGGTTCTTGCGGCTGACGACCTCGTCGATGAAGTGCCGGTAACTCGCCAGATCATCGAAGTCCCGCGATCCGCGCATCAGCAGCGCGTCCTTTATAGCCGCCTTCAAATGCCCGTGCGGGCTCTCGATCCCGCCATTCTCATGGGCAATGCCGCGGTTGTTGCGCGTCGGCGTCATGCCATAATGTTCGCACAGGGCGTCATAGCGCAGCGTCAGATCCTGCCGGGCGTCGGCATCCAGGTTACGGAACGCGGCCGACAGGCTGTCGCTGCGATGCTCGGTCGGGGCGCCGCCGACGGCCCACAGGGCGTTTTGCAGCCCCTCGGCCAAAGCGACATAGCTCTCGCCGCCCAGAATGACATGGGCGTGTTCGAAGCCCGACCACATCAGACGGAAATGGTAGAGGCGATGGTCGAGCGGCACGCCAGCGACCGTTACCTCCTCATCCTTCATCTCGGTGAAGTCCGACAGGCCGAGCCGTCCTGGTTCATGCGTCTGTCGGAAGATCACTTCCTGTTCAGGGCCATGAATGGCCCGCCACGCCCGGATACGTCGCTCCAATGTTCGTCGGATGCCCGCATCGAGATCAGGATGCCGGCGCAGCATCTCCTCGAAAATGGCAACCACCCTGATGCCAGGCGCCGCCTGAAGCAAGGGCACGACCTCTTCCTCGAATATCCCGGCTAACGGATCCGGGCGCCGCCGCTCTCGCTGGGCCTGTTTCTGGGATGGAAGCCGAGGATCTCCCTCAATGCGATAGGCTGTCGCCGTGCTGATCCCGGCCTTTGCAGCGGCCACCGGCACGGCATGGGTATGTCGGAACTTCATGTAGAGCCTCATCTGATGATCGTTGACGTGGCGGCCCGGCATCCGCGGCATCCCCTCTCTCGAAGTTATGCCTCTGAGTACCTGACCGGCCGCAACCACCAGAAACGCCCCCAGAAAGGGCGCAATCGCCACCTGCTGATCCGGCTCCGGGCTACGCCCTACGCCGGATCAGCAGGTGGCGATTCTCATCTTGATTGACGCTGCTCTCTCATCCTGATTGTCGCGCGGCAGCAAGGCGGCGACACGTTTCCCTATATTCGAAGGAGTCGAAGGCGCACCGTCACCCGGCAAGGTGTCGCTCGATGGAAGAAAGACGACATGATCGTCAGGCGCAAAGGACATGAGAGCATCTGCCACCGCTTCGGCTTCCTGCTCGTCATCAGCCAGATAAAGCAAATCGCCGTTCTGCAGCGCGTCGAGCAGCATGAGTGCGGTCGCGCCAATCCCCAGAGCTACGCTCATTGCCCCGCCGCCGCACGAAAATCGACCGGAGCAGTCTTAATAATAAGCCGGATCAAAATCCTTCTTCGCCCTGATGATCGCCATGCCCGGTTGCCCGCAAGGCCACTCGATCGCGATCTGCACGCTCACGCGCAGCTTCGATTATGGCCCGTTCCTTATCAGATGCAGGAGCGCTGGATTTTGGCGCGGCTTGCTCATAGAGCTCGCCCGTCCCGACCCTCCGCTGATCTGCCTCCGGGTTCTGACCCTTTCTTTTCTCTTCCATCCTAGCACGCCTCTCCTACAGGTGGGCTGCTAACTGCGCGACGATGTCGCAGGTTCCACCAGCGGCAAAAAGTCCAGGTCTAACCAAAGACGGAAGACGCGCGCTTAGCGACCGCTTTCAGGATCAGCTTGGCTTACTGCTGATCGGCTGCCACGCATTCGGTTTAGTTCATCCGCTCGGTCTATTATCTCATGAACCTTATTACGATCGCGTAGATACGGAAGGGCTTGGCGATCATGTGCATGTTATACTCCAGCCATCCGCAACCGATTAGGGCATTTGTTCGAATAGCCGGGGCCGAACGAAATTCTGAGTTTGGGACGGCCCCACTTGGCCGCCATTCGGCGACCTGACGGCCATTCATTCTTCCAGATAAATCCATACCCTGATGGAAAGGCCTATGCGAACATTATGCATCCTGTTGTCGCATGGGTAGCATAACACGTCGGCTCGACTTTTCTTCGCGGTTGGCCGAAATGCACGCATCTTTCGAGGCGCTGGAACGAGGTGATCCGTCCCGGGTCCGCGACGCCCTGCGGACAAATAGACTTTACCATAAATTATGGTGCCTGATTTCGCCAAGCGCTGCCAGGAGGGGTGAGCAGGTAGTTGTGAGAGCCATCACATCCTGACGCCCCTCAAAGCATAGCCGATGCCGACCCGCAGATTGCGGGTCTGCAGACGGACGTGCCAAACCCAACAAAAAGATAGCGCAGAAAAATCGTCGATGCACTTGCGCCATGAATTTGGGGTTCAGCGCAACGTAGAGCTGCCGATTACAAGGACGTCGTGTCGGGAGGCAAGCTGGGCTCCTGTGCCTCGCCAGAGGCGTCTCCTTTCACGGCACTGTTTGATCTCGACGGATCGGTTCGGGCCGAAGTTGCGCCACCGCCCCCGGCGCTGTCCTCATCATAGTCTTCATTTCCGTCGTAGCTACCACCTGCGCCGGTGCCACTGCCAACGACGGGTCCGGAGCCGGGCTCGGCGCGCTTTCCCCGATCATGGACAGAAGGCCTATTGAGCGGCGTGACACCGAGGCTCCCGTTGATGGCCTTCTGATCGCCGTCATAGGCTGGCGGTGCGAACGCTTTGGGTTCATCCTTGCTCATTTTGATCAGCACTCCATTGCTTCGTGGAGAATTTTGTGTCCAGCGTCCAGCTGAGCGATGCTCGAGAACCGGATGTGCGCATCGTCAGAGCGAAACGCCATCTGGTTAAAGCCTCAGACTCATTATCGTAGCGATCTTGAGGGGATAGATAGCGTGCCAACTGCGGACACGATCAAACGCATAGGTCACGCGATGCCATCTCCAAAAAGATGGCGATCTCAAATTGCGTCAGGGAAGAGTAGTCCTCAACTGCATCCCAAGCCGCCACAAGTTCAACATCACTAAGCGACGCGAGAGCGTCATATTGACACGGCCAACCTCCTTACTGATATCCACCCTCTGCTTCTCGCTTCTCGGCAGCGTCTTTCTGAGCATCCTCAAGCGCGTCGATGTCGTCCTCATCGTCAACATCTACGTCTCTATCGGTACCGTCGGCCTCTTCCGCGATTTGCTCTATCTCGTCATCTCGGACATCGCGATTCTCTTCGCCTTCGCGCGTTTCATCCACCATGTCTCTCTCCTGTGCTTGAGATAGGGCAACGGCCCGGCCAGTGCCTTGTTCCGGCATTTCATTGCCGACTAATCTGGATCAGGAGCTATTTCGTTGGGGGCTCGCTCGTACAAAAAAGGCGCACGGTCCATTGGACGGATCGCCCATACGAGGCCTGCTACCAGGAAACTGACTGATACAAATTAATCGCTGTTGTTTTGCGCGGAACATCGCCGGCCTTGCGCGCTTCCTTGCCCAGCGGACGCCCGAGCGCTTCCGCCTGATAGCCCACATGGTAATCCAGATAAGGAGGGTGTTGCATGAAGCGCAAGATTGGACAGGACACGGGCGCAGCGGCGCAAGCCGGCACATTCGAAACGCATGTTGGCAATGGGGGCGAACTGCATCAGCTGCCCGGCGGCGATGGCACGGTCCTGACGACCCAGCAGGGTGTGCCGATAGCCGACGACCAGAACAGCCTAAGGGCCGGGGAGCGTGGTCCGACACTGCTCGATGACTTTCACCTTCGCGAAAAGCTCTTCCATTTCGACCATGAGCGCATTCCAGAGCGCGTTGTCCATGCCCGGGGCTTCGGCGTGCATGGCACCTTCACGCTAGCTGAAAGCCTGGAAGAATTCACCACAGCCAAAATCCTGACCGAGGTGGGCGAGACGACGCCCATGTTCGTGCGCTTCTCGACAGTCGCAGGGAATAAGGGCTCATTCGACTTGGCGCGAGACGTGCGCGGCTTTGCCGCCAAATTCTATACCAAGGAGGGCAATTGGGATATTGTCGGCAACAATATTCCGGTCTTCTTTATCCAGGATGCCATCAAATTCCCCGACCTAGTGCACGCCGCAAAGCAGGAGCCGGATCGCGGCTTTCCGCAGGCGCAGACTGCACATGACAATTTCTGGGATTTCATTAGCCTGACGCCTGAATCCATGCACATGATCATGTGGACCATGTCGGACCGGGCGATCCCGCGCTCTTTTCGCTTTATGGAAGGCTTCGGGGTTCACAGCTTCCGTCTGATAAATGCCGATGGAAAGGGCGTCTTCGTCAAATTCCACTTCAAGCCCCGGCAGGGCTTGCAATCGGTCCTTTGGAACGAAGCGGTCAAGATCAACGGAGCGGATCCCGACTTCCACCGTCGTGACCTGTGGGACGCAATTGATCTGGGCAGTCCGCCGGAATGGGACTTTGGCGTCCAGATTTTCGACGATGACTTCGCCGAGCGGTTCGAGTTCGATGTGCTCGATCCCACCAAGATCATCCCTGAGGAGCAGGTGCCGGTCCGGATCATTGGCAGCTTCGTACTTGACAATCATGTCGACAATTTCTTCGCCGAAACCGAACAGGTCGCTTTCTGTACACAAAATGTCGTGCCCGGCATTGGATTCTCTAACGATCCGCTGCTTCAGGGCCGCAACTTCTCCTACCTCGATACGCAGCTAAAACGCCTTGGTGGCCCGAACTTTACCCATATCCCGATCAACGCGCCCAAAGGGTGCCCAATCCATAATTTCCAGCAGGATGGGCATATGGCGATGCGCAACCCCAAAGGCCGCGTCAATTATGAACCCAATAGCTGGGCCGCGAACGAGCATAATCCGCGCGCCGACCCGAAGAGCGGCTATCGTCATTTTGGCGAAGAGGTAAATGGGCCAAAGGCGCAGGTCCGATCCGCCAGTTTCGCCGACCATTACAGCCAGGCCCGCCAATTCTTCATCAGCCAAGCGCCGATCGAGCAGAAACATATCGGTGACGCATTGGTGTTCGAATTGTCGAAATGCGAGCGCGTGGACATTCGCGAGCGGATCGTCGGCCATCTGCGCCACATCGACGAAACGCTGGCGACCGTAGTCGCGGGTGGCCTTGGGCTGCCGAAACTCCCCGAGCCGGCGCAGGCGGCGGTGCCCACTCGCACCGACCTTCCACCTTCGCCCGCGCTTAGCATTGTGGCGCGGGGGCCCGAGAGCTTCGCCGGCCGAAAGCTCGGCATAGTGGTCAGCGACGAGGCCCCGGCCAAATTGCTGAAGACTCTCGTGGCGGGTGTCGAGACGGCGGGGGCCGTTTACGAAATTATCGCGCCAAAAATTGCCGGCGCCACGCTGGATGACGGAAGTCTGGTGGAGGCGAAACAAAAGATCGATGGCGGACCATCCGTTCTCTATGACGCGGTCGTCCTGATGCTGGCCCCCGATGGCGCGGCGCAATTGGCGCAGGACAAAACCGCAAAAGACTTCGTCAGCGATGCTTACGCCCATGCAAAGTTCATCGGCTACACCGAAGATGCACTACCGCTAATCGACGCGGCAGGTATCGGCGAGGCGGACATGGACGAGGGGCTGATCGCCCTGACCGATGCGGACAGCGTGAAGCGGTTCCTTCAGAACTGTGCCGCGCTGCGGCTTTGGGATCGAGAGTATAAGGTCGACCTGGACGCGGCTGGCTTCCTTGCCGCGCAGCCGAACTAAGCGGAGACATGTCAGTCTATTACAAGAAGACCCTTAATGTCGGTAATGGACAAGCTTATCGCGGCGGTGACGCCGCCTGAAAGTTCAGAAGCGCGGGCCAAGGCACGGGAGGAGGCGCGGCAGACCGCCGTTAGCGGCGACTGGCTCGACCAAATCCTCACTCATCATGAACAGATCGACGATGCCTTCGACAAGGCGGAGGCCGCGACCGGTGCAACCGATCGCACCGCTGCTCTGAAGGAGCTGGGCGCGCTGCTGACCGGCCATTCGATGGCGGAGGAAGCGGTGATCTATCCGCAACTTTCGCATGAGCACAAAGGCCCAATGGGCATGAGCTATCAGGAGCAGCAGGCCGCCAAAGTGCAGGTCGCACTCCTGGAGGCGCTCGATCCCCTCTCTCAGGACTGGGTCGACAAGCTCGGCCAACTGCGCGGCGCAGTCGCGCACCATGTCTATGAGGAGGAAGGCAGCCGCTTCCTCAAGTTGCATGAGGAACTGCCGGCTCATGTGCAGGCTCACATGACGCAACGCTATCGCGAGGAAACGACGCGTTACGGCGCCAGCCTCGCATAGACCCATAAATAGGAGACTATCATGACCCTGGAAGGCAAATCCATCGCTATCCTGATCGCCCCCAAGGGCACCGAGGAACCGGAATTCGTCCAGCCGCGTGACGCGATCATGGCGGCGGGTGGACGCATCACTGTCGTCAGCCTCGAAAGCGGCGCGGCGCAAACCAACAATCATGATCTCGAACCCGGTAACGCCTATGCCGTGGACAAGGTGGTGCAGGATGTAACGGCCAATGATTTTGACGGCATCATCATTCCCGGGGGCACGGTCGGCGCTGACAAATTGCGGGCCAGCCGCGAAACGGTGGCGCTGGTGCGCGACTTCGTGGCGCAGAAAAAGCCTGTAGGCGCGATCTGTCATGGTCCGTGGCTGCTGGTCGAGGCAGCCGTGCTGGAAGATCGCACGATCACATCCTATCCGACTCTGCGCACCGACATCGAAAATGCTGGCGGAAACTGGGTCGATCGGGAAGTTGAGGTTGATGAGGGCATAATCACCAGCCGCAAGCCCGATGACCTGCCCGCCTTCTGTGCGAAGCTGGTCGAAGCGTTTGCGTTGGCGAACGAACGTGCGAGATAAGGCCAACCAGCCGGATGATGGTAAAAGCGCATCAACTGGAGATGAACAATGAGCGACAAAGTAGACCCCCGCGAGGATTCTGAAACCCCTCGCGGGCCAGGCGGTGATACGCTGCCCGGTCGTGAGAAGGCGGACCCGCGGACGGGCGGCGCACAGCCGCAGGAGAAGGTCGAGGATCGACCTAATGTGGGTACCGTGACGCCTGAAGACTATCCCGAAAAAGACCGGGACACCGCGAGACCCTAAGGAGATATTATGCATCCCGCTTCGTATCGCTTGCTCATCCAAAGTTGAGGGCAAGACGATCGCAGCCGACGAGGCAGCAACCCTATTCTGGGTTTCTTAGTCGACGCCCGTCACCCATCCGGGCGCGGCTTCTTCGCCCTGTCGAAGTGGCCGTGTCTCCCAGCTCTGCTCACACGCCGAATGTCCGCTTTGCGATCTGCGATCATCGAAGTTGAATGGCTGGATTAAGCGCGGTGCTAGCGGGCCGTCCGCGTACATCTAGCCGCAGGAGACTGCCAGCTTTGCAGCATGGAGTTAAGATAGCTGCCATTATGAAAAAATGTTGCAGACTCTATGAATACGGTCTCTCTACCAGCCTCCTGTTGCATCTTCCCAGTCGGGAATCCGCAACATGCTGGACATACTGGACTGCCGACAGGAAGAGTGGCATCCCGAAGCCATGCCGTTTGTGATTCACATCGCCACTGCAATCAGCGGACGAATTAACGACCCGGCTTGACGCGTCAGGCCGGGCCCATCCGCTTTGTGAATGACATGATGCTGCGTGCATCTGCAAAGGTGATTGGAAATGTCTTTGGAAAAACCAACGCTGCACCTTGTGTGCGGCAAAATCGCTGCTGGAAAATCCACGCTTACTAGCGCCTTGGGAAAGCAACCCCATACGGTCGTGGTCATAGAAGATTATTGGCTGGCTCACTTATTCCCTGGCGAGCAAAATTCTCTCGCCGATTATGTTCGCAACGCCACACGTTTACGAGATGTAATGAGCGGACATCTCATTGATCTGCTACGGTCAGGACTTTCCGTGGTATTGGATTTTCCTGCAAACACACCTGTAATCCGGGCATGGATGCGCTCCTTGTTTGAAGAGGCAAGGTGTGGGCACCAGCTCCATTACCTCGACGTACCAGATGAAGTCTGCAAATCCCGGTTAAGTCGGCGAAACAGCGACGGTACGCACGAATTTACCGTGAGTGATGATGATTTTGCATTATTCACCAAGCATTTCGTCCCGCCAGCGCCCGAGGAAGGGTTCGACGTCGTTCTGCATCGAGCCTAACGACCTATCCTCTCCCAGCTACGCCAAGCGCGCGCGCTGGGAGAGGGTGATGGGCGGATAGGTGCGCTTGGAGATAGGAGGGGTACGTTTAGCTCCCGATCCTATGAAGCCCTGGCAGCCTCATTCTTGATGATCATCTACTCACCTCCAGCATATTTGATGATAGCCAAAAGTCGATTGGCCTACATCAAATAGCTTTGATGACGAAATCCGATCATCAAACCCGAAGCCGACCGATCAGGGACGCGCCGCTATGGCTTCGGCGGGCACACTTCCCGGACCCTGAGCCGTAATTTTCCGTCCCCCGATGCGGCCGGTCCGCTTTACCTACCGGGAGGCTTGAGACTGGCCGTTAGCTGGCAGTCCATTTTTATTGAGCAGTATTGCTTCCTGCCGCTCAAAAAGGGCGATGGGGGTGGCTCTCGCCATCAGCCATTTCATTTACGCGCTTGGGCGGGATTCCACAGGCGGAACGCGCCCGACGCTGAAAGCCTAAGCCTGCTGAAATGCTCTTGGAGCTATTTCTATTTTTCGTCTTCGCTAAGCTGAGCGGGCGGAGGCGGCGGTGCAGCAGAGCCACGCCGATTCGGCATTTGCACCGTTTTCTCACTATCTCGCAAACTATCATTTTTTGGCAATATGCGTTCAACGAGGCTGGCAGCGACTAGCAGCAAGAGAGCAAGGCCCGTGCCGGCCAAGACCAGAATATATTGCCCAGCACCGGCCGTTATGCCCACGGCCGCTGCCATCCAGAGACTGGCGGCGGTTGTCATGTTGCGCACATCACCGCCGCGCACAAAGATCAGGCCCCCGGCGATAAAGCCGATAGCCTGGGCAAGCCCTTGTATGACACGGACAGGGTCGCCCTCTCCATGCTGCTCCACAAGTTCGAGGGCAGACAAGGTGAGCATGCCTGAGCTCAGCGCAACAAGACCATGTGTCCGCAGGCCTGCGTCATGGCCGTGGCGTTCGCGTTCGAACCCCAGAACGAGGCCCAGAAACGTTGCGAGCCCGAGCCTCATGAGGGTGACGGGAAGATCGTCCTCAAGCATTTCCGGCACTCGGCTTAAAGGTGATGACGCGGTAGAGGTAATATAGCAGGACTGCCGCCATGATCGCCAGGCCAGCAGGCCCGAGATAGTGATCGACGGCCGAAAATTGTCGGCCGAGAAAATATCCGGCGCCTGCAAGGACACTGGTCCACACAGCTGATCCCGAGATAGTCAAAATGATAAACCGTGGGAAAGTGGTGCCGAACAGGCCTGCCGGAATCGAGATCAGCGTGCGCAGACCGGGAATGACGTGGGCGACGGGAATAGCCCATGAGCCGTGTCGATCAAACCAGTCGTCGATCTTATCAATATCGCTGGCCGACAAGGTCAGCCAGCGCCCATGGCGGTCAGCCAGTTTTTTCAATCGAAGTTCGCCACATTTGCTTGCCAACCACCACCAGAAGGCGGCGCCATTTACCGTCCCTATCGTGCCAGACATGATGACAAGCATGATGTTGAGGCCGCCGTTAGCTGCAGTGTAGCCCGCCAGGGGCATGATGACTTCGGAGGGTATGGGAGGAAAGACATTCTCGAGGAGCATGAGCAGCGCGATGGCCCAATACCCCATCTGCTCGACAATGGTTGTGATCCATTCCGTCATATGCCGCTATCCCGAAGATGATTAAGTTTTCGACTTAGCCGGGATAGGGACTTTTCTGCAGCAAGCCGGCCAGATGGGCGGCGTTACCAGCCACCATCTTTGCAGTTTCCGTCACCTTGTCCGGCGTCGTTGCCAGATCCTTGAAATCCGTGGAGCCCATCGCCTCCCCGACCCAATAGCATGCCGCGACCGCTGGAATGGTCCAGCCTACGTCGTTCAAGGCCTGGAAAAGCTGGGCGGATGAGAAGTGCGCGCCGTCCTCATTGCCAACAATCGCAGCCACCGCGACCTTGCCATAGCTCGGCATCCTTCCCTGCTCATCCGTCTCGGACAGGAATGCATCCATCCGCTCCAGCACGCGCTTGGCGACGCTGGAAATCTGCCCCATCCAGATCGGGCCGCCGATAATAAGGATGTCGTGCGCAACTATTTTCTTGCGCAGCGCAGGCCAGGCATCGCCGTCACCTTCGTCGGATGTCACGCCGGCTTTGGTATCGAGCGCCGCCACCCGCACCGTCTCGGTAATCGTGACCTGACGGTCGGAAAATGCCTGTTTCAACACCGCGATCATCGCGTCGGTAGAGCTTGCCTCGTTCGCGTCACTTTTAAGCGTGCAATTGAGAGCCAGGGCCTTGAGTGGCATCGATCGTCTCCTTTGGTGTCGGCTGCCGCAGGCATGCGATCACCCGTTTACAGACAGGAGAACTCATCGGCGGGAAAAGGGTTCTGCCTTCAAAGGAGATGCCGCCATGACCGAGACCGTCCAGATGATCCACGAAGATGCGCTTCCCGGGCATGAGAGCAAACTCGAGCCAAAGCCCGAGTGGCAACCCCGCTACAAGGGTTCGGAGCGTCTAAAGGGCAAGGTCGCGATCATAACCGGCGCCGACAGCGGCATCGGACGCGCTGTGGCGGCGCTTTATGCCCGTGAAGGTGCTGACATAGCCATCATCTATCTGCTCGAAGATGACGATGCCGCCGAAACGAAGCGGATCGTAGAGGCCGAAGGCCGCAAGGCGATCGCCATCCGCGGCGATATCGGCGAGAAAGAGTTTAGCGATGAGATCGTACGCCAGACGCTCGATGCATTCGGCAGGATCGACATTCTCGTCAACAATGCCGGCGAGCAGCATCCCGATGAGGACATCACAGACATAAGCGAGGAGCAGCTGCGTCGAACCTTCCAGACCAATATCTTTGGTATGTTCTTCCTGACGCAGGCCGCACGCCCACACCTCAAGGCTGGCGCGGCGATCGTCAACTGCACGAGCGTCACCATGTACCAGGGCAGCAAGGACCTGCTGGATTATAGCTCGACCAAGGGTGCGATCACGGCCTTTACGCGATCATTATCGGAAAATCTGGTTGGCGATGGCATTCGCGTGAATGCGGTCGCGCCGGGGCCGATCTGGACCCCGCTCAATCCATGCGGTGGCGCAAAGCCGGAGAAGCTGGAGCATTTTGGCGAGAGCACGCCCATTGGTCGGCCGGGTCAGCCCAAGGAAGTCGCGCCCGCCTTCCTGTTCCTCGCCTGCGAGGATTCCAGCTACATGTCCGGACAGGTTCTCCATCCAAATGGCGGGATCATTGTGAACGGCTAGATCGCTTCGTCCAGCGAGCAAGGGGCATTACGACCCGACGCCGGGAGCCTCCAAATCGAATTTGGCCCGACGGATGAGTACAGAATTTTTAACCGATGAAAGGAACTGAGATGGCGGACCTGAGCCAGATCAAGGAGCATATGGAGATCATCGGCGCAGATGGCGTCCATATCGGCACCGTCGACAAGATTGAAGGCGATCGGATCAAGATGACGAAAGCGGACAGCGGTTCGCACGCCGATCACCATCATTATTTCTCTGGAGGACTGGTGACTGCCGTCGAAGGCAATATGGTTCGTCTTTCAGCCGCCGGCTCAGCAGCCATACTCCTGGAAGAGGAAAAAGGCGGCGAGGCGCTGAGCGACAAGTCGTCATAGGGTGCAAAGAAATAGCCGGCCCCTCTGGGCCGGCCACTTCTGTCTGATCAGTAGGGGTAGTTGACCCCGTAATAGCTATATACCTCTCGCCCATAGGCGCGATCATAGGCTGGCTCGCTGTCGCTTGCGTAGCGAGGCGCATTTTCCAGAACGCTCTTGTCGAGATTGACGACATAGCCGCCCTGATCGGTGTCATAGGTCAGCACGTCCCAGGGGAGCGGATAATAATCGCTCCCCAGCCCGAACAGGCCGCCGAACTGAAGCACGGCATATTCAACCTTGCCCGAGCGCTTTTCGACCATGAAATTGTAGATCGAGCCGAGCTTCTCGCGCTGCGCGTTGTAGACGGTGGTGCCCTCGACTTTGTTCGAGGCGATGAGGCGATTGGTTTCGTCCGTGACGATGTCGGTCTGTGCCATGACATCTCTCCTTTCATGCTGGGGGTTCAGGGTGAACGCGGCAAGCAGGCCCACTATCCCAATGTTCATGGTCTGATCGTCGGGGCGACCCTAAAAGTCGTTGAATCGCCGTTGGTGGCAGAGGAGGAAGCCGTTCTTTTTCGCTCTCAAGCGCGGACGTTTCCCTTTATTATGTGCGTGCTTTATACTCCGGCGTCATATTCTACCTCCCGAAAATTGGCGCGCGGAATGCTTCCCCATAGAACGCCTTTGCCCTGAGACCGTTTGTCCTGAACAGACGCCGAGGAGAGCAATGTGACCAAGTCTTTAAAGAAGGGTACCGCCGTTAGCTGGAAGAGCCACGGCGGGGAGGCGCGTGGCAAGGTCATTCGCAAGCTCACGAAACCAACTACGATAAAAAGACATAAGGTCGCTGCGTCTACCGACAATCCTGAATATCTGGTGGAGACGCAAGATGGCAAGCGCGCTGCGCACAAGCCCGAAGCCCTTCGCAAGGATTAATCGCGCGCGACACGCGAAATACGATGTGATGCCGCTATCTTCTGCGCAGGCACAGCAGCGCTGGCGGCGGAACGCGCCGCATGTGCGCATGGCGTCCGTGCTTATCGATGAGCTTTTGCAGGGACCAACTGCGCAACGGTCGGCTGCAAGCCGTCGAAACTGCTGATCGCGGCGGCGTCCGCTGCGCAAGCGGCGCGCCGCGCGTCCAGTTTCGGTATCGTCACGAACCTCGATATGCAGCGCCCGGTCCTGCTGAAAGGCCGCACCAACGTCTGTATGACCAACGCAGCCATCGGCAGGATCTATGTCGGTCTGAAGGCGGGCCGCTTGCTCTTTGCCAAGTTGGTCGGCCCTTCCGTCGAACATAGCGCGCATCTGCTCGCCTGGGCGATTACGCAAGGTCTGACTGCCAGCGATCTCTTGGCCATGCCCTTCTATTATCCGACCTATGAGGAAGGGCCGAAACCAGCCGTGCGGAAATTTGCAAAGCCGTTGGCGCGAAAGGATCACCCGATCGCGATGACGGCTTTCTGTCAGGCTTCTGACCACAAGGCCTGGACTCAGTCCAACCCCTCGCTTGCCAGCGCAGCGCGAACGCCCGGCCGCGCCGAGACGCGGTCGAAATAGGCCGACAAGCGGGGCGACAAGTCGAGGCCGACCTTGGTCTTCGCCCAGAACAGCATGACGAACAAATAGCAGTCCGCGATGCTGAACGAGCCGAGCACATGGTCTCGCCCCTCGAGATTCTGATCGATCAGGGCAAAGCGCTTCGCAAGTTGTTCCTTTGCGGCCGATTTGGCGTCGTCGTCGGCGTCTGGCATGAAGAAAGGCTTGAACCCCTTGTGCAGCTCGGTCGAAATATAGGCCAGTGCTTCCAGGACGCGGAACCGGGCACGGTCGTCGATCGGCATGAGATTGCCCGACCGATCCGCGATATAGCTCAATATGGCGATGTTCTCGGTGAGCACGCCGCCCTCGTCCAGCGCCAGGGCGGGGACATAGCCTTTGGGGTTGATGGCGGCATAGTCCGCGCCGCTTTCCGTCGTCTTCGCCTTGAGATCGACCTTCTCCGTTTCGAACGGCAGGCCGCTTTCGATGAGCGCGATATGATCGGCCAGGCTGCACGCGCCCGGGGAATAATAGAGTTTCACAGTCTCTCTCCTATTCGTCGTTGATCGTCCTAACCTTGCGGTCGGCCCACTGTTTGCCTGCGTCGCCGCCCCATAGGAGCCATGCGATGAATCCCGCCGATGGATCGCTGTCCGAATTCCATTTGTGCGCCTTGCCTGCCTTGTCGACATCGTGGCGCGCGAAGAAGCTGTGCATGGATTTCACGTCTGCCGCCGTCAGATCGCGGCGCTCAACCAATTGATGGGCCCGATCAACGCCCACCTGTGTGCCACCACGGTCGAACTTTTCGCGCAGGCGCAAGCCCCTGCGGGCCGCTGAGGCCATTTTGAGGGTGGGCTTGTAACTTTGCATGGACATACGCCTCTCCTCGTTCAAGCCAAGGGAACGCCCGCCGCGTCGACCGGTTTCCTCCCGTACGTCTCGCAGGCCGATCGGCATCAAAACCGGTCATCGCAACGGCAACCCGGACAGGCTCGATATTCGCGCTGCGCCGGCGTGGAGCGGAACAAGGAGTACGGAGATGACTTCCTCCACAAAGGAACTGCCCAGCGCGAGGTCACGCTCCATGTCCATCACCATCAACGGCATCGCCGCACCGGCGCCTACAGACGCCAGGGTTTCGCTGCTCGATTATCTGCGTGAGCATCTTTCCCTGCACGGCACCAAGAAGGGATGCGATCAGGGGGCATGCGGTGCGTGCACCGTTCTGGCCGACGGTGAGCGTATCCTGTCATGTCTGGCTTTGACGGTCCAATATGAAGGGCGGGAGATCACGACCATCGAAGGGCTGGAAAGCGAAGCTGGCCTCCATCCGTTGCAACAGGCCTTCATCGAGCATGACGGCTTCCAGTGCGGATACTGCACGCCTGGGCAGATCTGTTCAGCCATCGGGATGTCAGCCGAGGCCCGGCGCGGGGTACCTAGCCATGTTACGCAGGACCTGACCGCCGCCATCGCGCTCAATCATGACGAACTGCGTGAACGGATGAGCGGCAACCTCTGTCGCTGCGGCGCCTATAACGGCATCGTCGCGGCCATCGCGGAAAACTGCAGGGCAGAGGACGAACAGCAGGAGGCTGCGGAATGAACCCGTTCAGCTATGGGCGCGCCGATGATAACGCATCAGCGGTTCGCCAGGCGCAGGAGAGCCAAGCCCGCTTCCTGGGCGGCGGTACCAATCTCGTCGACCTGATGCGCGAAACCATCGAACAGCCCAGCAGCCTGGTGGATGTCAGCGGTCTTTCTACGACCATAGAGGACAGCGCCAACGGCGGCCTGCTGATCGGCGCGAGCGTGAAGAATACGGCATTAGCGGAGAACTGGTCCGTCAGGACGCGTTACCCTGCCCTCACCCGCGCCATCGTAGCGGGTGCTTCGCCTCAGATCCGCAACATGGCAACCGTTGGGGGCAATATCCTCCAGCGCACCCGCTGTGCCTATTTCTATGACCTGGAAGGGTCCGCCTGCAACAAGCGGAATCCGGGCTCGGGTTGCGACGCGGTGGACGGCTTCAATCGCATGCATGCGATATTGGGCGCTTCACCTGCCTGCGTCGCCACCCACCCTTCTGACATGTGCGTTGCTCTCGCCACTTTCGACACTGTGGTCCATCTGGAGGGCGCAAATGGCGCGCGCACCCTGCCGCTCGAAGATTTCCATTACCTGCCGGGCGATCATCCTGAGATCGAGACGATGCTGGAACCAGGTGAACTCATCACCGCCGTCGAACTGCCGCCCTTGCCCTTCTCCTGGAACTCGACCTATCGCAAGGTCCGCGATCGCTCTAGCTATGCTTTCGCCCTCGTCTCTGTCGCTGCGGCGCTGGCCGTAGAGGATGGTTTGGTGCGTGACGTGCGGGTCGCCCTGGGGGGCGTAGCGCTCAAGCCATGGCGGGCCAGGATAGCTGAGAATAACCTTGTTGGCCAACCAGCAAATACCGCCAGTTTTCGCGCGGCGGCCGAGGCGGAACTGGCGCACGCGAGACGGCTCAGCGGCAATGGGTTCAAGATCGAGTTGGCCGCACGCACCGTAACGGCTGTGCTGGGCGAACTGGCAGGAGAGCCGATGTGAGCCGTTTCAAGAGCGCGATGCAGGCGATCATGAAAAAGGGTGTTGGCCTCGCTCCTGATCGCTGGATCCCGGGCGGCGTGCCCGATCCGTTGATCGCGCGCGCCAAAAATGGCTCGATCGGCACTGCTCTCTCCCGCATCGACGGTCCGCTAAAGGTGCAGGGACACGCGCGCTTTGCGGCCGAGTTCGATATTGAAAACATGACATATGCCGCCCTAGCGTACAGCACCATCCCCAAGGGCCGCATCGCCGCGCTGGACGTCGCTGCAGCCGAAGCTTCCCCCGGCGTCCTTCTCGTCATGACCCATCATAATTGTCCCCGCCTCAAGCCCACGCCCGTCTTCTTGTCGGACGATAAGGCGGCGGGCGGCAGCGACCTGCCCGTCATGCAGGACGAGTGCATCTACTGGAACGGTCAGCCCATAGCGCTGGTTCTGGCGGAGACCCATGAACAGGCCCAGCATGCCGCATCGCTCATCCGCGCGACCTATGTAGAGGAGCCAGCAGAGACGTGCTTTGCGCAAGCGAAGAAACACGCCCGCCATGTGGAATTTCAGGGCGAGCCTTTGCAGGTCGCGATCGGCGACGCGGAAGAAGCGCTTGCGGCCGCCCCGTTCGCCGTCGATTCACTGTATGAAACTCCGCGCCACAATCACAATGCCATTGAGCTACATGCTGCAACCCTGATCTGGGACGGCGACGACTTGCGGCTCCACGACGCCACACAGGGCGTAGCGCATACGGCATGGACGCTGGCTCAGATATTCGGGCTGGACGAATCCCAGGTGCATGTCAGTTCACCCTATGTGGGCGGCGGCTTTGGCGGGAAGACGTTGTGGTGGCATCAGATCCTTGCCGCCGCAGCCGCGCGCCTCGCGAAGCGGCCGGTGCGCGTGACGCTATCGCGTGAGGGCGTCTATCGTCTCGTCGGCGGACGAGCGAATACGGAACAGCGTGTGGCTCTGGGGGCTGATACCGACGGCAAGTTCAAGGCGCTGATCCACACCGGCTATGCCGCCATGACCACACATAACGCCATGCCCGAACCGTTCATCCTGCCTGCGATGTCGATGTATGGGGCCGAGGCGATCAAGCTGGACGTGCAGGTCGCGGATCTCGACATGCTGGCCAATACGTTCATGCGCGCGCCGGGTGAGTCCGTCGGAACCTTCGCGCTGGAATCGGCTATAGACGAACTGGCGGAGCGGATGGAGATCGATCCCATAGAACTGCGCCTGCGCAACGAGCCGGGAAAGGATCCCGTCAATGGCCTCCCCTTTTCTGCCCGCCACAGCGCCCAGGCATGGCGCGATGGCGCGGAGCGGTTCGGATGGGCGGATCGCAATGCCCTGCCGGGGATGCGGCGCGAGGGCGAGTGGCTGGTAGGCATGGGCGCGGCGGGCGCGACCTATCCCTATTACCGTATGCCCGGCAGCGCAGCGCGCCTGACACTGCGCAGGGACGGACACGTCACCGTTGATGTCGCCGCGCATGAGATGGGCATGGGGACGGCGACAGTCCATACTCAGGTTACGGCGGACCGGCTCGGCCTGTCCTCGGAACAGGTGACGGTGAATTATGGCGACACCTCCCTCCCCGGCACGATATTGGCGGGCGGCTCCCAGCAAACCGCTGCCGTCGGCGCTGCGGTGCGCGCGGCCTTCGATGCTATGGTCGCCGAATTGCTCAAGCTGGCAGGCAATACCTCACCACTGGCAGGCCTCAAACCCTCTGAGATCGAGGGTCGCGATGGCGGCCTTGGCAAGATCGGCGATCCTGCCGCCCATGAAAGCTACGCGGCCATCCTTGCCCGAGCGCAGCGCGAAGAGCTTCAGGTCGAGGCTAAACCGGCAATGCCCCTGGAGATCATGCACTGGTCGATGCACAGCCATGGCGCCATGTTCTGCGAAGTGCGCGTGAACGCCATCACCGGCGAACCGCGCGTCAGCCGTTTCCTCGGTTCCTTCGACTGCGGCCGCATCCTCAATCCCAAGACAGCCGCGAGCCAGTTTCGCGGTGGCATGATCATGGGGCTGGGCCTTGCACTTACCGAAGAGGCACAGTTTGACGAACGTAAGGGGCGGATCATGAACGCCAGCCTTTCCGACTATCATCTCCCGGTTCACATGGACGTGCCGAAGATCGAAGTGATGTGGACCGACATTCCCGACCCGCACACGCCCATGGGTGCGCGCGGTATCGGTGAGATCGGGATCACTGGGACAGCCGCCGCAATAGCCAATGCCGTCTACAATGCCACTGGCAAGCGTGTGCGCTCTCTTCCGATTACACTCGACAAGTTGATCTAGAGCGTTTTCCAAGCAGGTGGAATCACCTGCTGACCCGGAAAATGCGGTAAACCAAAAACTTGGAGCAGGCGAGCCGATGCAATCGGCTCGGAAACTGCTCTAGTCAGCTCGATTTTAGATCGGCCACACCCACCGCCTTGTCGGGCACAAGTGCCCCTTATGTTATATTCAGACGTGTTATCAGTTGTTCAACCGCCGGCCGTCCGCTTTCCGACTGGTAGTCGTCAAATCCCATTGTCCATATGAAGCGGTAATCCTCGCCAAACAGTTGCCTCCCTGCCCCGTTCTCCATCGCGAAGGAACCCAGACCTGGGACAATGGTTTGGCCATGAGGAGAAGCAATGATGCACAAGGACCGCGAAGAAGACGGGGTTGTCACGCATTTGTCGACAACCGAAGCACGCAGCGGATCGCCAGCACGCATGACCCGGAATATTCTGGTGGTCAGCCTCCTTTTGATCGTGATTGTTCTGGCCCTGGCGCTCGCCTCCGGCTTTTTTGAAACCGACCGCACGGGCGCTGACGATGTCAACGCGGGTGACTTGGCAACCAGCAATATAAATTAGCCTCTGCAGAGCCGTTCTGTTGGCCGCCAATGCTCTGCTCCACCGCCAACAAAGGACGGCAGATCATGCCTGCCAAGTCGAAAGCTCGACAGAAAGCCGCAGGTGCGGCGCTCGCGGCCACCGGCGGCGAGCAGCCCAAATTCAAACTCAAGGGCGCCTCGAAAGAGATGGAGCAATCCATGTCCGAAAAGCTGCTCGCAAAATTTGCCAGTACGAAGAGAAGGAACCTGCCTGAGCACAAAGACTGACCATAGACCGACCCATCCGGTAACGCCCGACGGGCGATATTTCGTGGTGCGAGCGCGCCTATGGCGAATGAGCAACCCAGCCTTGTCAGACCGAGAACGCCAGCATTGGGTCCAAGTGCTGATGCGCGCTCGTCGCGAAATGGGCGACGCGCGTCTGACACAGGACATGGAGGCGAAGAAAAAGGCTCGCGCCACTGTGGACGAGGCGAAGCGGGCGCTTGGCGAGCGCGGGCCGGTCTGGTGGGACGACGGCACGCCGGATTACAATCGTCACCTAATCAGGAACACGCCATACGCAAGTTGGTATGAAGGCCTTCCGCAGGCGAAATCCTGATTGCAAAGCCTGCAACGGTGTTAATCGCCCTATCTGTTACGGCGCTTGCGTCGTGCTGCGAAAGAGGACGTACCTTTCCGGCATCTTCCTAAAACTTATCCGCCGGTCATCTGACCGGCCTTTTTTGCATTGATGGCAAACCGTAGCGCTGACCAGTCGTTTCAGTCTCATGGAAGATAGCGAGATGATCGAGCGGTTCGCCCGCACCATTTGTAAATTGCGAGGCGTACCGCCCGACGACCACCATTTTGATTTCGATACCCAATGGCAGGCCGTCGCTCGCGAGGCGAAAGGCCTGCTGATCAGCATGCTTGAACCGACCGAGCATATGACCCGAGCGGGCGCAAAAATGGGTGGATGTGACATCGATCAGGCGCGAGCAATTTACCGTGCGATGGTGGATGCTGCGATCGACCGGAATATCTGAGGAGAGGACATCATGCCACAGGTCAGGCGGCTTCCCAAACAGCGCGTCGCCAAGATGTCGCTGCCCGAGCGGATAGACGTTGAATTCATCGAGAAGCTGCGGCCGGTGCTTCAGGCTCCCACCGTAAAATGGATCGGGGAGCTCGGCAATGTCGGCGACGAACCGCCGCTGCTGGGGTTGTCGCTTGCCCTGCTTGCCGGCGGGACAATCGCGCGCAGGCCCCTATTGCAAAGAGCCGCAATCCGGATGCTTCTTGCCCATCTCATTGCGATCGCACTCAAGCAATGGGGAAAGAACAATGTCGACAGGACGAGGCCGAAGAAGCAGCTGAGGTCAGGCCGCTATCATATGGCGAAGGGCAAATCGCGTGCTGCAGCGCTGCGTTCCTTTCCAAGCGGCCACACCGCCAGCGCTTGGGCTCTCGCCCGGGCGTTCTCTCGCGACTATCCTCGCTATACAGGGTCGGTGCTGGCGGCCGCAGCGGTGATCGGCGCTTTGCAGATACCCCGCGGCGCCCATTATCCTGGCGACGTCGTGGCAGGCGGCGTGGCGGGCGCAATTGCCGAGAAAGTTGCCGACCTCATGATCCGGATGATTGGGCTGCGGCCCACGGGGCTGAAGCTTGTGGCCGCTGCCTAGCCGTGCCCCTTATTATCCCTGTCAGTCAGAAGGTTTGGCTTGCTCGCGCCCCCACAATGTTTGCTTTGGGGGACGTGGCAGCACAGCCCTGCGCTGCCGTGCGCCTATGCGGATTAGACGATGGTGTTCGATACGACGGCGTGGCTACCCTCTTCGTCCGCCCTGATCTTGCCGCCGAAGAGCATCTTGAGCTTTCCGGTCAGCGACAGGTCTGCCTCCCACAGCTCGGCATCATCGATGTCGAAGCGGAGAAGGGCGAGATTGGGATCGGATTTTCCCTCGGGAAACCAAGCTTCCACCTGCTTGGACCAGAGCTTGTCGATCATAGCAGTGTCATTGTCGATGACCACGCTGCCAGACAGGCAGGCGAAGAAGTCCTGCCCCTTGGACACGAACTGAGCCATCGCCCGGCCACCTTTTGCAAGACGGTTGTCCTTGCCGATGAAGAACCAGATCGTGTCGACCTGATCCTTGTCGAGCTGCGCAGTCAATGGCTCCGAATGACTTTCGTCGTCCGCAAGGCCGATCATGATGAAAGGCCCTTTCTCAAGCTTATCCCACATATGCTGCTTCAGCTTGTGCGTATCGACTGCCATTTCACTCTCCTCAAGGTTGCGCGAAGTACAACGCCTTGCGGCAAGTCAGGTTTCGCTGAAGCAAAGGCTCGCGCGATCGCGCGAGTCTTGCGGAAACTGGCTGCCCGCCGCCAAAACGGTTATGGCACTCTGCGACCCCGACCGAACAGAAATCCGAGGACGACGAGCACAACCGCGACGAGAAGGAAAATCTTAGCGAGCTCAGCAGAGAGGCCTGCAACACCACCGAAGCCCAGAAGCGCAGCCACGATGGCTACGACTGCTAAAATAATGGCCCATCGAAACATGACATATCTCCTTAGACAAGCGGCTTTCTATTACGTTCAAGAGCGCGCTATCGTCAAAACCAGCGCACGAAATGAATGTTCCAAATGCGCAACGTTAGCTATTCAGTCATCCTATTTCGAGGCGCGCTGATCGCGAACGTTCAGATGATGTCAGCGTCCGCCAAGTGCGACGTTCTCATCTGCCCCGATAAAAATCAGCGCAGCATATAAGTTGCCAGTCGGACGATCCAGGCGGGCGGTTGACCCGAATGGATGCCAAAATTCCAGTTACCAGTAGATGCGCGCGCTCAGTGCGCCGTTCATGCCTTCACCGATATTGCCAAGGCCCCAATATTTCTTGTTGAACAGATTGTTGACGTTGCCCGTAAAGGCCACCTTCCGCCCACCGATCAGCGCCTCATATTGGAAGCCAGCGTTGGCGATCGTGCGGTCAGGGATGTAGAGGATATTCTCATCCCCCGTAGGCGCCCTGCCGAAATAGCGGGCATTGGCGTGCAGGCTGAGGCCCGGAACCCCTGCCACCGCATATTCGACATTGCCCGTGACTTGCCATTTCGCGGCTTCCGCCGGGATGTTGCCGATGAGCGGCGACGGCAGGATGCTTCCATCCTCATCCACCACCGGCGACAGCTTGCGCAATTCCGGGTCGAGCCGGACCACGCCTGCGCCCAGTTTCAGCTGCTTGTCCACCTGCCAGCTGCCGATCAGTTCTACGCCCCTATAAAGCGTCTGTCCGTCCTGCCGCAGATAGGGCTGACTTACACCGGCCTCCCAACGTTCGGCCGTATTCACACGTTCGATGCGGAAGGCGGCAGCAGTGAGGCTGATGCCGCCATGCTCGACCTTGGCGCCGACCTCAAACTGCTTGCTGACGGTCGCCTTCAATATCTCACCAGCATTTGCATATTCGCCGCCGACCTGAGACCCCGGCTCCAGCGATTCGACATAGCTGCCATAAAGCGACGCCCACGGCGCGGGCTTGCCGATCAGCGCGAAAGTCGGCGACAGGGTAGATGTCCGATAGCCGCTGTCGGGATCGCCAGGCAGCGGCAGCAGCCGATACCAGGTCTGCCGCCCGCCCACGACCGCTTGCACATGATCGCCGAAATGGATCGTGTCGCTCAAAAACAGGGCATATTGACGCTGCTTGTCGGGGATCGGATCCATCGACCAGTCGAAGGCGCGCGTCACGCGGAACGGCTGATCCTGATAGAGATTGCCGGTGAAATCCTCACTCCAGTAAAATTCGTTGCTTCGATAGCTTTCCGTCGCGATGACCGATGCGCCCGCAACGATGGCATGGCGGATCGGCCCCGTCTCAAACTCGCCCTGCACCATCGCCTGCGCAAAATGGCTTCTGTCCAGCCAGGCGAAATTATAGGCGTTGCCGGTATAGTCGCCCGCCTGATTATGGATGGTGGCGAACATCTTGTTCGACCAATGTTTCTTACTGGCATAGCCATAGGTGAGCTTGGCGTTCCAGCCGTCGGCAAAGCCCCAGTCGATGCCCGTCGCTGCCGACAGAGTGTGCACGCGATAGAAGCTGTTATCGATGTTCAGCTTGTCATAATCCGTCGTCGGCTTCGGCAGCTTCGCATCTTCATAGGCATACCAATAAATCTGGAACGGCTCCGCCTCGAGCTTGCTTTCCTCGTATGCCGCCGTGCCATACCATTTGATGTCGGGCGTCAGCGCATATTCCAGTGCGGCGGACGCCAGCCAGCGGTTGTTCTTTGCCTCATTATAGAGCCGGCCTTTCTCACCAGCGATATTGATGCGATAGCCCAGCCGTCCATCCTGGGTCAGCGGCCCGCCCGCATCGACATGGGCATAGACATCGCCCGTCGCCCGCCATCCCAGTTCGGTCGTGAGCAGCGGATCGGCCGTCGGCCGCTTGGTGCGATAGCTGATCGTGCCGCCCGGCGCGCCAAAGCCATACATGAAGCCGGACAGACCCTTCAGCGCCTCGACCGTCTCGACCGATTCCAGCGGATAGGTGCCGCCCCAATAGAGCATCAGCGGTACGTCATCGATATAATAGTTGCGCACGCCCAGCCCACGGATTTGCGTGCCCCACCAGTCGGTCGTGCCAGCCGGAGAATAGGAAAAAACGGCAGGATCGTTGATGAATATCTGTCCGATGGAAGTAGCCTGCCGTTTGGAAATATCTTCGCGATCCACCACCGTGATCGAATAGGGCGTGTCGAGCAGCGTCTTTGCGCCCAGCGCGCCATTAGCCGTGACCTTGTTCTGGCCTTCATCGACGATCAGGCCATTGACGATGATGTCCGCCCTGCGCTCATTGGTCGCATCATGGTCTGCAGTTTCCGCTGCTTTTGCTGTCGCAGCGATGGCAAGCACCCCCGGCACTGCGATCGAGCAAATCAAATATCTGTTGTTCATAGTCGGCCCCTCCGTCATAAGGCGACTTAACTTTATCGCTATTGCGGGTCAATCGCATATCTAAGGAGCGCCGAGCAGTGGCAACGTGAGGCCGCAACTGGCCGTCGTCTCCGATATAATGATGACGGAAGTCGAAGGCGCCCGCACTACGCCGGTGAAATAGGCGACCATGCCCAGCAGCATTCCCGCTCCCGGCGGATAAGGGGGTAAGATGCTGCGAAACACGTCGCCAATTGCTGCTCCCACCGACAGGGACGGCGCGAATATGCCATCGGGCAGACCCGATGCCATGGCGAGCGTCGCCAGAAACTTGGCCGCGCCAAACGAGAGAGGAACATCGTCCCCGGCGATGACATCATGGGCGGTCTGGTAGCTCGTGCCCAGGTCAGCCCCGTCTCGACGCCGAAGATCGCCACCGTCATGCCGCATATCCCGGCGAACAAAACCGCCTCGACCGCAACCGCGCGACTGGCCGGAACGGCGTCCTGCCTGCCGACAGCATCAGCCGAGAGAAGCACCCACCGGCCACGCCACCGATAAGCCCGGCGACGGGGAGCACGAACAGTCCTTGGCTTGCGCTGAGCGTCTGACGCATCTCGCCGAAATAGACATAATCGCCGGCAAGACCGGGGCTGGCCATGCTCGCGATCAGGACGGCCGCCATCACCAGCAGCCCTGTTCCATCCGACGCACCCGCAACGAAGTTTCCACTTCTTGCGTTATGGCGTGGAGCGCCTTTGGGCGGAAAACCGGCCCGGTGCCGACAAAATAGCAGGATGAACGTGCAGGATTTCGGCAAAGTTGATCTCACCAACTGCGATCGCGAGCCGATCCATCTTCTGGGCGCCATCCAGTCGCCCGGCTTCCTTATTGCCGTAAGCACGGACTGGATCATTGCCCGGGTTTCGAAGAATATTCGCGACCTGCTGGGCTTCGACCCCGACCATCTGATCGGCACCCCCTTGGCCGATTATGTACCCGGCGCCTTTCTGCACGATCTGCGCAATAAGATTTCCTATCTTACCGAGCCGGATATGGTCGAACGCATGTTCGGCTGTCAGATCGGCACGTCCGGCCAGCCTTATGACGTGGCCGTGCATTTTTCCGCCGGCCAAATCCTGATCGAGGCGGAACCGGGCGTGGCGAGTGGCGGCGACGCCACCAATTCCGTGCGCGCCATGATGTCGCGCCTTGACCGGACCAAGGACATGAAAGCCTTTTATCGGGAAGGCGCCCGTCAGGTCCGCGCCATGCTGGGTTATGACCGGGTCATGGTCTATAAATTCGCGGCCAGCGGCGCGGGTGAGGTCGTAGCGGAGGCGGCGAAACCTGGCATCGGCAGCTTCCTCGGCCTCAACTATCCCGCCAGCGATATTCCCCGTCAGGCCCGCGCCCTTTATAAGCGGAACCTTGTTCGGGTCATCCGTGACGTAGATGCAGAGCCGATCCCGATCGTGCCGACCATCGACGCTTCTGGACAGCGTCTGGACCTGTCGCTCTCGATCCTGCGATCGGTATCGCCGATCCACATCGAATATCTCAAGAATATGGGCGTTCAGGCATCGCTCTCAATTTCCATCGTGGTTGACGATGAGCTGTGGGGGCTATTTGCCTGTCATAATTATTCGCCGCGTGCGCCGACTTTCGAGCGACGGTCGGTATGCGAACTGTTTGCCGAGATGTTTTCGATGCGGCTGGAATCGCGGGAACGCCGGCTGATTGCGGATTATGACCGGCGCGCACGGGACATTTCCGATCAGTTGCTGGGCGCGGTCGCATCGGATGAGACATTGCTCAATGACCCCGATTGGCTAGCCGACATTCTGACGGGCGCGATCCCTGCCGATGGCGTCGGCATATGGATTAACGGCAATTATGCTTTTTCGGGATCGACACCGCCGACCGAGGATTTCCGGCGGATCATTCGCGCATTAAACGGCCTTGCCGCTGGCCGCGTATATACGACCGACCATATTGGCGGCCTGATCGATAAGGCTTCTGGCTTCGCGGACATGGCAGCGGGGCTGCTGGCCATTCCGATCTCACGCTCGCCGCGCGATTATGTCGTCCTGTTCCGGTCGGAACTGAAACATTCGGTGCGCTGGGCTGGCGATCCGCATAAGCCGATCGAATATGGTCCCAACGGACCGCGCCTTACACCGCGTGCCAGTTTTGCAGAGTGGCAGGAACTGGTCGACGGCCATGCCGAACCCTTTTCCCCATCGGAAATTCGGGTAGCGGAAACATTACGGGCAACGCTGATCGAAGTGGTTCTGCGATTGGCGGATGAGGCGGCGGCGGAGCGGCGCCAGTCGACCGCGCGACAGGAAATGCTGATCGCCGAACTCAACCATCGGGTACGCAACATCCTGGGCGTAATTCGCGGCCTCATCCGGCAATCCCAGCCGGACAATGCGGAGGTGAAGGATTTCGTCAAGCTGGTGGACGGCCGCATTCACGCACTGGCACGCGCGCATAACCAGATTACCGACGATCATTGGGGGCCGGCTCCGCTCGAAGCGCTGATCGATGCGGAAGCCGCCGCCTTTGCCGCGACGCGCCAGAGCGCCATCATTTCGACGGGGGCGCCCATATTGCTGAACCCCCAAGCCTATTCCACGATGGCGCTGGTGATCCACGAACTCGTCACCAATTCGACCAAATATGGAAGCCTGTCCGGCAGTGGAGAGGTGCACATCAACTGGTCGCGCAACCATAAGGGTGATCTGGTGCTGGTCTGGCAGGAGGTCGGCGGCCCGCCGGTATCGCTGCCCAAGCGCAAAGGCTTCGGCACAACGATCGTCAATCGGTCCGTCCCCTATGACCTGGGTGGACAGGCGAGCATCGACTATGCGCCCGATGGCGTTCGCGCCGAATTTTGCATTCCATCAAGGCATGTATCTGAGCCCAAATCCCGTGGCGGTCCTGAAATGCGCCTTTCCCGGAGGCCTGTCTCCAGCCAGCAGCCTGTCGATCCGGGTTTGGCCGGGCACAAGACGGTATTGCTGGTCGAAGACAGCCTCATCATCGCTCTGGACGCTGAAGATATTCTCAATCGCTTCGGTGCGTCTGTTGCTACAGCTTCCACGCCGGAGGCAGCGCATGATACGCTGGATCAGGACAGGGTCGATTTCGCCATTCTGGACATTAACCTCGGCGATCAGACCAGCTTTGGTATCGCGGACCGGCTTACGGAGCTGGGCATCCCCTTCTTCTTCGCATCGGGTTATGGGGAGCAGGCCAATCTGCCGATGGAGCATCGTTCGGCCACGGTGGTCCAGAAACCCTATACGACGCATAATATCGCCAAGGCCATCGAGGACCTGTTTGGCACGGAAGCCGACTGAACGAGGCGACAAGGTTAAGGGATCACCCCCTCGGGCGGGAACATTTTGGCGTGCAGCAGGATTTAGCGTTCTGGGCGAGATCATGAGCGCGCCTTGGGGGTATCAATGACTGTCACGCATCGGGGTCCGGATCTGTTGCCATTGAAGTCTGTGTCGCCATCATCGGATGGTGACGCATCGGACATTGACCTGCTGCACAGCATCAGCGTCGCCCTGATCGGCGAAAACGACCGGTTCGAGCTTTATGGCAGGATCGTCGAGGCTGCGGTGACGATTACAGGGTCGCAGTTCGGGACGATGCAGCTTCTCTGTCCCGCCGGTGATCCTTCCGGTCATGGCGGACAGCTTCAGCTTCTGGCCCATCGCGGCCTTCCGCCCGAGGCCGTCGGCTTCTGGCAGTGGGTCAGTCCTGCGGCCTATAGCAGCTGCACGCTGGCATTGAAGCTCGGTCAGCGTGCCATCATTCCCGATTTCGAGACATGGGACGCCATTGCCGGCACGCCCGATCTGGAGGCGTTTCGCGCCGCCGGCATTCGTTCGGCTCAGACGACGCCACTGCTGTCACGCAACGGCAAATTGCTTGGCATGATCTCCACCCATTGGGGTAAACCCCATCAGCCGTCAGAACGGGATTTGCGGCTGCTCGATATTGTGGCCCGTCAGGCAGCCGATCTGCTGGAACGCACGATCGCAGAAGAGCAGTTGCGCGACCTCAATGAAACGCTGGAAGCCCGCGTTGAGGCGCGCTCGCGCGAGTTGATTGCGGCGGAGGATCAGGTCCGTCTGAGAACGGCGGAGCAATATTCGGCCACGCTAGCGGCGGGATAGTCCTGCTGCGGGCGGCGTAAAAGTCGTCCACCTTGAAGCCTTTCTGCCAAGTCAGGGGGGTGTGGGGATCTACAGCGTGGAACTTTATCTTCAGGTCCGTTTGGCTTGCGCGGATGGCATGAGCCAGCGGGCGGCGGCGAAGCGTTTCAATGTGTCGCGCGATACGGTGCGCAAGATGCTGTCGTTTTCATCGCCGCCGGGTTACCGGCGTCAGTCTGCACCGCAGCGCCCGAAGCTGGACGGGTTTGTGGGGATCATCGATGGATGGCTTGAGGGGGATCGCGGTGTCCCGCGCAAGCAGCGCCATACGGCGAAGCGGGTATTCGACCGTTTGCGCACCGAGCATGGTTTCACCGGCGGCTATACGATCATCAAGGATTACATCCGGGAGCGCGAGCAGCGCAGCCGGGAGATGTTCGTGCCGCTGGCGCACCCGGCGGGAGATGCACAGGCCGATTTCGGGGAAGCTCTGGTGGAGATCGGCGGGGTGGAGCAAAAAGCCTACTTCTTCGCGCTCGATCTGCCGCACAGTGATGCCTGCTATGTGCGAGCCTATCCGGCGGCGGTGGCGGAGGCCTGGGTGGACGGACATGTCCATGCCTTCGCGTTCTTCGGCGCGGTGCCGCGCTCGATCGTCTATGACAACGATCGCTGCCTTGTGGCGAAAATCCTGCCAGACGGCACGCGCAAGCGTGCCACGCTGTTCAGCGCTTTCCTGTCGCATTACGTGATCCGCGACCGCTATGCCCGCCCGGGCAAGGGGAACGAGAAAGGCAATGTGGAAGGGCTGGTAGGTTACTGCCGCCGCAATTTCATGGTGCCGATCCCGAAGTTCCCGACCTGGGAGGCCTTCAACCTGTGGCTGGAGGAGCAATGCCGCAAGCGCCAGCAGGACAAGGTGCGCGGGGAGAGCGAGACGATCGGTGAGCGCTTGCAGCGCGATCTGGCGGCCATGCAGCCTCTGCCCGCTACACCCTTCGAGGCCTGCGATCAGACGAGCGGGCGGGTCTCCTCGCAATCTCTGGTGCGCTACAAGACCAACGATTATTCGGTTCCGGTAGTCTGGGGCCATCAGGAGGTCTGGATCAGGGCCTATGTCGATGAAGTGGTGATCGGATGCCGCAGCGAAGTTATCGCCCGTCATCCTCGTTGCTATGCCCGCGAGGAGGTTATCTTCGCCCCGCTCCACTATCTCCCGCTGGTCGAGCAGAAGATCAACGCATTCGACCAGGCCGCCCCTTTGCAGGGCTGGGATTTGCCCGAAGCGTTCGGGACGCTGCAGCGGTTGATGGAAGGGCGCATGCACAAACATGGCAGGCGCGAATATGTGCAGGTGCTGCGCCTGCTGGAAACGTTCACCCTCGCCGATCTCCAGGCGGCGGTGGAACAGGCCATCGCCCTTGGCGCCATCGGCTTCGATGCCGTCAAGCACCTCGTCCTGTGCCGGGTCGAACGCGTACCGCCCAGACTGGACCTGGACATCTATCCCTTCCTGCCTCGCACCACGGTCGAGAAGACCGTTGCCAGAGCCTATCTGAGCCTGCTCTGCGACAGGCAGGAGGCCGCATGAGCGATCAGGCACCGGAGATTCTTCTCGCTCACCATCTCAAGGCCCTCAAGCTGCCTACGTGCCTGCGAGAGCATCACAAGCTCGCCCGGCAATGTGCCGCTGAAGGCGTCGATCATATCCGCTTCCTCGCCCGTCTCGTCGAGATGGAGATGATCGACAGGGAGCGTCGTATGGTCGAGCGGCGCATCAAGGCCGCGCGCTTCCCCGCCGTCAAAAGCCTCGATAGCTTCGACTTCGCCGTCATCCCCAGGCTCAACAAGATGCAGGTGCTCGAGATGGCGCGCTGCGAGTGGATCGAGCGGCGTGAGAACGCCATCGCTCTGGGGCCATCGGGCACCGGGAAGACGCACGTAGCTTTGGGGCTCGGACTGGCAGCATGCCAGAAAGGACTGTCGGTGGGCTTCACCACTGCGGCGGCGCTGGTCAGCGAGATGATGGAGGCGCGCGACGAGCGGCGTCTCCTGCGCTTCCAGAAGCAGATGGCCGGATACAAGCTGCTCATCATTGACGAACTGGGCTTCGTACCGCTCTCCAAGACCGGTGCCGAACTGTTGTTCGAGCTGATCTCCCAGCGCTATGAGCGCGGCTCCACCTTGATCACCAGCAACCTGCCCTTCGACGAATGGACCGAAACCTTCGGATCCGAGCGCCTCACAGGCGCGCTCCTCGATCGTCTGACCCATCACGTCAGCATCCTCGAGATGAACGGCGAAAGCTATCGCCTCGCTCACAGCCGGGCCCGAAAGGCCAAAACCAGACCCTGAAAATCAAGCCAATGCCGGGGGGAGTGGCCTTCGGGCTACGCCCTCACGCCACTCCCCCCGGCATGTAACACCGTGGCCTGGTTTTACGCCGCCGCATGGCCGACTTTTGCTCCGCCGTTGACACAAGGCCGAAGGATCGACAATCATCCTGATCGCACACCGACTGAACCCGGTCGCCCACGTCGACCGGGTGGTCGTCCTCAACAAGGGCAGCCTGCAACTGGACGGTCCGCGTGCCCGCATCTTCCGCAAGGTCAAGACCGATCTCATCGAATCCATCGCCCGCGAACCAGTAAAGGCCTGACGATCATGAAGCTCGATTTCCTGACAGGCGCGACCGCAGGCAACGGCGATGGTGGCAAAGGCGCAGGTAAGCCACCCCATCGCCCCACAATTGTCCCGCGCCACGATCCCCTGCCCGGCCAGCTTGACGATGCCCGTCCCGTCATCCGCGTAGGGCTTGGCGTTGCCATCCTTTTCTTCGGCCTGCTGGTCGGCTTCGCGCTGCTGGCGCCGATTTCCGGTGCATCGCAATCCGCAGGCGAAGTCACGGCCAGCGGCACGCCCGTCATCATCCAGCCGGAACGAGGCGGCGTCATCAACCAATATCAGGTTCGTGAGGGCCAGATGGTGAAGGCTGGTCAACCGCTGGTTCGGCTGAACGGTGTGCGCTCCGCAGCCGAAGCGCAACAAGCGCAGGCCAGACGCGATGCCCTGCGCGCCCAGCAGGCACGATTGATCGCTGAGCGGGACGGCGCCGATGCCATCGCCTTTCCGCCAGAGCTGATGGCGCGCATGTCCGATCCGGCGGTCACAGCCTCCATGCAGGCGCAACAGGCCATTTTCGTGCGCCATCGTTCGGTCATGGAAGCCGATCGTCGCATTGCCGATACCCAACTGGCCACAGCGCAGGCCCAACGGATCGCATCGGCCCGCCAGTTGACCCTTATCCGAGATGAGCTGGCCAGCGTGCAGACCCTTTATGACAAGGGCTTCGCCCGCAAATCGCAGCTTCGGGCGCTGCAACGCTCGGTCGCCCAGTTGGAAGCCGATACCCAAAGCGGCGCGGGTGATGTCGAACGCACAGGCCTTCAGGCACGAAGGGTATCGGACGAACAGGCGATGCAGGTCGCGACGCAATTGGGCGAGGTGGAAGAACAACTCGCCCAAGTCGATCCGGCGCTCAGGATCAAGCAATATGATGCGCAGCGCGATTTGCTGCGCAGCCCTGTCGATGGCCGCATATCGGGTCTGGCCCGCCTTGGTCCCGGCTCGGTTCTCTCGCCCGGCCAGACGGTCATGGAAGTCGTGCCGTCCTCTCGCTCTCTGATCGTGGAGACGCGGATCAAGCCAACCGATATCGATGATGTCCAGATAGGCGCCCCGGTAAAACTGAACTTCACGAGCATAAAGCCCAGCGGCCAGACCAGCTTTGCCGGCAAGGTACTAACCCTCTCCCCGGCGCAGGTTAAGGATGGCGAGCGTGGCGAAGGCCATTATCGCGCGCAGATCAGGATCGACAATCCGAAAGCGCTGGCGCAGGCGGGCATCCGGCTGCAACCGGGGCTGCCTGTATCGGTGCAGGTCATCACGCGCGATCGGACGGTGTTCGACTATCTCTTCTCGCCGCTGATCGACACGATGCGGACTGGATTCAGGGAAGAGTGACGGATTGCCCGGCAGTGGCGAGGCGCAAAATAGTGGTTGCCTTGTTTGCTCCTCGCTGCGCCCGTCTGCCGTATTCAATCTGCGGCTCATAAGCCGATAGGGGGAAAACGACACTGGGACGATGCCGTGAACGGAGCCGAAGGAGCCAGCTTCATCCGGCTTCTCTTCATCCCTTCAGCCGTAGCCCCGTCCGGATCAGGGCATCGATCGACCATCGCCCGGCACCGCTCGCGATAAGCGGAAGCAGGATCGCCGCCCAGCTCAGGTGCGTTGGCCAGGCATCGGGATAGACGAATATTTCGATGACGGCTGTCATACCGAGCAGGGCCGCCGCAGCGGGCCGGGTAAGGAGACCCAACATCAGCAGGATGGGAAAGAGATGCTCTGAATAAGTCGCGGCATGTGCGGCAACTTCTGGCGAAACTAGCGGCAGCGCATATTCGGTGCGGAACAGTTCATAAGTAGCGGGCGTGATCGTGAGCAACCCGTCCACTTTGGTTCGGCCGGACAGGAAGAAGATGGCGGCTATGCCTATGCGCGCGATCAGCAGCAGCAGCGCATCGGGCAGCAACCGGGCGAGGATCGCGGTCGCGCGATCATAAGAAGTCACAATCAGCGACATGGCGATATGCTCCACAGACGGGAATGGGAAGCCCGCATCCTAAAGGGGATGCGGGCGGGCCTTGGGGAGCGGGTCAGGCCTTGGCCGTGAGTGAGCCCAAGCCCTTGGGCGTCTTCGTCTTGACGCAGGTGCCAGCCTTCACCAGCTTCCAGGCATTGCCCTGATAGTCGATTTTCGACGTGCCCGCACAGCTGGTGCCGGCGCCCGCCTTGCAGTCATTCTTCCCCGCGAGCGATACGCCATAGCATTTCTCCATTGGCTTGGCAGCGGGCGCGGCTGAGGCGCTTGCCGCGATCGAGAGGGCGAGAGCGGCGGCGATGGTGGCGTGAGTCTTGTTCATGTCGGGTCTCCTGAACCGGTCCGGACATCGGGCCGGTGACGCAGGAGCATTCGGCTGCAACCTCCACCGGGTTACAGTGCGAAGCGTCGAAATTTATTCTATGTCTCCTGTAACCTTTGCAGCGTCCTCCCCGAACGGGGGTCAGGAGCATTGATGCGGGCAAGCGAAGATCAGTTGCGGACGATGATGATCGGCGGCCTGAACGGCGACGCCGTGGTCCATGCCGCGCTGTTGCGTGCGCTCGTGCCGCTGCTCCAGGCCTTCTACCGCCGCCGGATGCGCGACGGCGCGGACGATATCGAGGATCTTGTGCAGGAAACGCTGATAGCCGTACATACACGCCGCGCCACCTATGATCTGGATCGTCCGTTCACCGCCTGGCTGTTCGCGATCGCGCGCTACAAGATGATCGACCATTTCCGTACCCGACGGCAGACCTGCACAGTCGAGGGACTGGAAGAAATATTGGCCACCGAAGGGTTCGAGGTCTCAAGCAATGCGCGCATGGATATGGATCGCCTGCTGGGCGGCCTGCCAGCCAAACAGGCCGATATGATCCGCGCAACGAAGATCGACGGCCTGTCCGTATCGGAGGCGGCAGATCGCGCCGGGATCGGCGAGTCCGACGTGAAGGTTTCCATCCATCGCGGCCTGAAGGCGCTGGCCGCCCGCATAACAGGGGAAAGGCGATGAGCACCGGCTCCCTGATCGAAACTCTGTCGTCCAACCTGCGGCCCGTGCGCCGTTTCGCGGTCGGTCGCCGGATCGCGCTTGGTATCGGGGCAGGCGCGGTCGTCACGGTAATGCTGATCATCATGGGCCTTGGCGTCCGCCCCGATCTCGGCCTCGCGATGCGCGGCTATTCCTTCTGGATGAAATGGACCTACACGCTCTCGCTCAGCCTTTGCGCGCTGTTCATGGTGGCGCGACTGGCGCGGCCGAACGGAACGGACCTGCGCTGGCTGTGGCTGATGGCGATACCGGTTGGACTGGTGGCGGCGATCGGCGGGCTGGAACTGGCCCATGCCCCGCCGCGCGACTGGCTGGCGATGTGGCTCGGCCATAGCTGGAAGATCTGTCCCTGGCTGGTGCTGTCTCTCTCAGCGCCGATCTTCATCGGCCTGCTCTGGTCGTTCCGCCGGCTCGCTCCGACCCGGCTGCGGGCGGCGGGGGCAACGGCGGGCCTTGCGGCAGGCTCATGCGCGGCGACACTCTATTGCCTGCATTGCCCGGAGGTTTCGGCCATCTTCGTGCTCACATGGTATACGCTCGGCATCGCTCTGGCGGCGGGGATCGGCGCCCTGCTGGGACCGCGCCTGCTGCGCTGGTAAAAATAATATGAGCGACATGTAACCGTCCGCTCTTTTGCTCCGTATCTCCAAAGCCAATGAGGCACATATTATTGGAGAGCATCCCATGACCCCCACCAAGACCGGCATCAGCTTCGCCGCCACCGCTGCCCTGCTTGCCCTCAGCGCTGCCGCCACTTCCGTTCCCGCCAATGCAAAGGGCGAAAAGGCTGAAACCGTCCATTGCTATGGCGTCAACAGCTGCAAGGGCACGTCGGACTGCAAGACCGCGCAGAATGACTGCAAGGGCATGAATGTGTGCAAGGGCCATGGCTTCAAGGAAATGTCGGCCAAGGCATGCACCGCTGCTGGCGGCACGACGACCGAGCCGAAGGCCAACTAAGTCTCCCTGCCCGGTCATGGTGCGCCTTGGCCGGGCACATCCTTTCGCACGGGAGTGTCGCCTTGATCGCATCTTTTTCCGGCTACGGCCTTGGCTTGCGCAAGGATCATTATCGCGATTTTTTGGAAACCCATGTCGCGGTGGATTTTGTCGAGGTCATCTCGGAGAACTTCATGGTTCCCGGCGGGCGGCCGCGCGACATAGTGCGCCGCGTGCGCGAGCGCCATCCGGTCGCACTGCATGGCGTGTCCATGTCGATCGGGTCGGCGGACGGTCTCGACCGCGCCTATCTCGATCGGCTGAAAGCGCTGGTCGACGAGATCGAGCCGCTGTTCGTTTCCGATCATCTGAGCTGGTCCCGCTTTAAGGGCTTCAATTCCCACGACCTGCTGCCGCTTCCTTACACGCAGGAAGCTCTGGACATCGTATGCGCCAACATCGCCATGGCGCAGGATGTCCTGGGCCGGACGATGCTCATCGAAAACCCGTCCAGCTATGTCGCCTTCGACGGATCAACCATGACCGAATGGCAGTTCATCGACGCGATGTGCGCCCGCACTGGCTGCCACCTGCTGCTCGACGTCAACAATATCTTCGTCAGCGCAACCAATCACGGATTCGATGCCATTGCCTACCTGGACGGCATCCCCTTTGATCGCGTGCGCCAGATTCATCTGGCCGGGCACAGCCAGGGCGCTGACATGCTGATCGATACGCATGACCAGCCTGTCCCTCCACCGGTATGGGCGCTTTACGAACAGGCCATTGCGCGTGTCGGTCCCGTCGCGACGATGATCGAGCGGGACGACGCTATCCCACCGCTTGGCGACCTGCTGGACGAACTTGCTGCCGCGCGCGCCATCGGCGTATCGGTCGATCGGAAGGCGGCATGAGCCTTGCCGCGCTTCAGAGCGATTTCCGCATCTGGCTGATCGACGCATCGCCGGAAGCTGCGGCCCGGATCGGCCCAGCGGCCGGCCCCGGCCTGTCGGTCTATCAGAATAATTATCGCGCGCAGCTTATGGCATGCCTCGCCGAAACCTGTGAACAGACGCATGCATGGTTGGGTGACGAGGCATTTCTCGTTGCTGCTGCCACCCATGTCGACGCTGCTCCGCCCAGTGCCTGGACGCTCGACGCCTATCCTGTCGATTTTGTCGATACCCTGGATGCGATCTATCCTGACGATCCGGAGGTCGCCGAACTGGCTGCGCTGGAATGGGCGCTTTCCCGCGCCTTCACTGCGGCCGATGCGATTGCGATGACGCCGGAGGCGCTTGCTAGTGTCGATTGGGACCGCGCCGCACTTCACTTCACGCCGGGCCTCGCCATCCTTCCGGCGACCAGCAACGCCGCTGCCATCTGGTCCGCGCTGTCAAAAGGCGAGATGCCACCCCACGCTGTTGCTTTGCCTGAGCCCGGCGCGCTGCTGGTCTGGCGACAGGATTTCACCCCCTGCTTCCGGACGGTCGATGCGGTGGAAGAACGGGCGATAGCGCTCTGCATGGGCGGCGCGGCATTCGGCGCACTTTGCGGGTCGATGATCGATGCGTTTGGCGAGACCGAGGGTATCGCTCGCGCCGCCGCCTTGCTGGGCCAGTGGATCAGTGACGGCCTGATCGTCGGAACGTCAGCATGACAAGGAGCTACATGGCATGTCTTATCGCAAACTGACCATCGGCATCGCTGCCGCCGCACTGACGATCGCGGGCACGGCCCTGTGGAACTGGTCCGATCTGGCGACCGCCGCGACACCGGCGGCGGTCGGCATCCCGGCACCTTCCTTGGATACGCCCAATCCCGCGAAGAGCGACACCGCCATCTTTGCTGGCGGCTGTTTCTGGGGCGTGCAGGGCGTGTTCCAGCATGTGAAAGGCGTCCGCAGCGCGGTATCCGGCTATTCCGGCGGCAGTCGCGAGAACGCCCGTTATGAACGTGTGGGATCGGGCAACACCGGCCATGCCGAAGCGGTCCGGATCAACTATGATCCCACGCAGATCAGCTATGGCGCGCTGCTGCGCATCTATTTCTCGGTCGTCGCCGATCCCACGACGCTCAACTATCAGGGGCCAGACCACGGCACCCAATATCGAACCGCGATCTTTCCTCTCTCATCCAGCCAGAAAGCGTTGGCACAAAGCTATATCGCGCAACTGGGCAAATCCGGCGCATGGAAACGGCCGATCGTCACGCGGGTCGAGCCCTATAAAGGCTTCTATCCCGCCGAGGCCTATCATCAGGATTATCTTGCGCGCAATCCTGGCGCTTTCTACATCCGCGCCAACGACCTGCCCAAGGTCACGGCGCTTAAAGCAAATTTCCCGACATTGTACCGCGCCAAGCCAGTGCTGGTGAAGGGATAGAAGCACGAATATGCGGGGTGGGGATGTCCGCATCCCGTGTTAGGGACAAGCATGGGTAAGCGCGGATTGATGACAGGAATTGGCATTTGCCTGTTGATGGGCCTGCTCGCTGCAGTCCGTACTCCGCTCCAGAGCTTCGATTTCCTCGTCCCCAAAGATAGCGGCGGCATCAGGATCGCAAGCGGCATCGCCTATAGAGGCGGGCCACGGCGAAAGCTCGATATCTACGCCCCACGCAATCGCAAAGCCGGCGCAAGACTGCCGATCATCATCTTCTTTTATGGCGGGTCCTGGGCCAGCGGCACACGAACCGGCTACAGCTTTGTCGGGCGGGCGCTCGCCGCGCAGGGCTTCCTGGTTGTCATCCCCGATTATCGGATCGGGCCTGAGAATGTCTATCCCGATTTCGTGACCGATGGGGCCGACGTCGTGCGATGGGTGATCGCCCATGGCGGGAATTATCGCGGGTCGACCGACAGGATCGTCTTAAGCGGTCATTCGGCGGGCGCCTATATCGCAGCGATGCTCGCAGTGGATGGGCGCTGGCTCGGACAGTCGCGTCGAGCGATCAGAGGTTTGGTCGGAATCGCAGGCCCCTATGATTTCGCCCCGTTCGACGTGCCAGCCAGCAAAGCTGCCTTCGGGCAATGGCCTGAAGCGGCTGAAACCCAGCCGGTGACATGGGCAGGCGCGGACGATCCCCCAACATTGCTGCTGATCGGCGACAAGGATGAAACCGTTCGGGCACATAATAGCGAAGCGCTGGCTGACAGGCTGCGGTCCGTGAACGTGCCTGTGGAAATCAAGCGCTATGCCGGCATTGGTCATGTCGGGATGGTGACCGCTTTCGCCCGGCCATTGCGTTTTCGCGCATCAGTGCTGGAAGACAGCGCGCGCTTTATGAGGGCAGTGGCAGACACTGATTGACGTCCTGCTAGTGCAAAACGACCCATGTCGGTCGCTCAGAGCCAAATTTTCGATCCCTAGCTGCAGACGGTCCGCTTCTCCGATGCCTTTCGACCAGATTAAGGCGTTCAACAACTTGCAGTTGAACGGTTGATTAAATAAAAAGCCGAACTTCCCTTGTCCGTTAGCCCCGGCGGCGCGAACGGCGTCGTCCGGCAGACAACGGCGCAGTACTAAGTGGTGGCAGTTTCAACTACCGGCGGATCGATCAATCGATCTCCCAGCCGCTCGCGTACCGCCCGGCGCAGGCGAACCGTGCCGAGATCGTCCAGCACGGACGTTGGGAGGGGAGCTGCTGCCGACAGCAAGTCGCGCGCTGGATGACCGGGTTCCAACAGATCGAGGATCTGATCAGCTTCCACGGGATGATTCGGCGCGAGCGTTGCTGCACCGATCAGCAGCAGAGCGCGGCGGTTGTTCGAGCTGGCGACGCGCTCGAAGACGCTCAGCACCTCCATCGGCGCGGCATGATTGCAGAGCAGGACGGTGGCCGACACGGCGAGGACAGCCGGGAGCTTGAGCAGTAAGGACGCCGTCACCTGCACCACGATTTCCGGCTCGACAAACTCGGCCTCTGCCAACGCATCGAGTGCATCGAGCCGGATCCAGCGGGATACTGGCATCAACACCATTTCCCATATCTTCGTACGGATATCCGCACCGAACGCATGGGCCGCCACAATGAGGGCGTACTGGCTCACCTCACGATCGGGCGTGCGGTCCGCAAGATCCAGAAGCTCCGGTCCCAGATCGGCCGGGAGATCTTCATAATGGGCAAGCGCCTCTATCGCTTCGCAGGCAATCGGATGTGACTCGGGCTCATGATGATAGGCGTCGTTGTCCGACCAAGTGTCGTGAATGAGCGGGCGCAACGCGGCGAGGTGATCGGGATGCGGCCGGTTCTTGAGGATCGCGACCAAAGCGCGGCGGACCCGGCTGCCAGGATCGTTTGCTAGTCTGAGGACCGCGTCCGGCAACGGCGTGTCGTGTGCCTTTGCGAGCGCTATGAGCGCGACGCGACGGGCATCCGCGCGCTTGTGATGCAAAGCCAGGTCCATGAGAGGCTCACTGCCAAGCCCTACGGCTGCCTCAGCCGCCGCGCGCGCATCATCATTGTCGTCCGCGACGATCAGCCATCGCTTTACAGCCTCTGCGGCATCGCCGCCGCTCGCAACAATGATCGGGACGAGCGATGTCAGCGTGGAGGCGGACAGGCTCCCGATCGTGCTGAGAATATAGGCGAGCGCGGTGGCGCCTACGCCCTTCGCGGGGCGCTTCCTGAACCCGAGTGCATCAGCGATCTCGCCAAGGTCCGGCGAGATCCTATCGGAAATCTGCTTGAGCTTGGCGGATCGCCCCCTCGCGCCGAGCCGGCCCCGAGCTTCCCACACGTCGACGACCAGTCGCAGCTGCGCGGCCGGCCTTTGACTGAGAGCGTTGATCACCTCAATGAGCATGTCAGGCGCACGTAGGACGGCGGTCCTGACCAGTTCCGACCGCAGCTGGCCTTCAGCTGGGTCGGCCATTAGGCGTGCGCGTAGATCGGCTGCAAGTTCAGGGTACCAATTCTCTCGCGCGGCCCACCATGCCTGATGCTCGGATGGCTTGTCCTGACTGAGCCTCATCAGCTCGCGAAGTTCGACGATCTCGGGGCGCTCGGCAGATGTCGCGATATCGCGCGCCCAAGCATAGAGCAGCTCGTCCACGCGGGGGTGGGCGGCGACGTTCCGCCAGCGCCCCTCGCGGCGCAGCTGGGCGATATAGGCGTCGACGAAGACGCCCGAGGTGTAACCGTCACCCTCATGATTCGACTGGTGGCCTTCCTCGACGGCATGATCGCGCTCGCCATCCTGGATCGCGCGCCATTCCTCGGCGCCTTCCTGCGCGAAATAGCGTCGGATGCTTGTGAGATCATCGAGAGCGGCTTCGACTATCGGCGCAAAGGCGGCGAGGTCGCGAACGGCCCCGACTGCCACGGTGTCGGCGTTGGATTCGAAACCATTGCCGACCATTTTCCTGGCGGCCTCGCAATAGGCTGGAGCAAGGTTGGGCGCGATGCGATCCAGTTTGTCAGGAAAGCCGCGACCAAAGCTGCCTCGCTCCCATGGCAGGGCGTCGCGCACGAAGCGCCCTGCGACCTTGGCTGTCACTGGATCCGCCGCGATACGGTCATACCATTCGTCAGAATAGGTCGGTGGTTTCCACTTCTTGAGGAAGACTGAGGCGCCTCGCTGCACGCCCAGGAGAAGCCAGCGCGCCACTTCGCTCGGCACCGATCCGCTGGATCCCACATCGGTCGACAATTCGAGCAGAGGCGAGAAATCGGATTTTTCGTCGACCAAGCCATCGTCCAGCCATGCATCGATCGCTGCCTGAGCGTCCGGATCAATGTCAAAGGGTGGGTCGATGCCCTCAATCCGCTTGCTGAACGCCTTGGTCACCTGGAACGCTCTCGCCGCGGTTTCCAGCCCCCACTCGCTGTAGCTGCCGCCGAGTTTTGTGAGCGCCTCGATGAGCAGTTCGAGCGCGCCCTCGCTGCGCGGCCAATTCGCCTGCAGGAACGCCTCGAATCCCTCTTTGACGCTTGGATGGGCAAATGCCACGGTTCGCGCAGGCTGGCGCAAATGACGGGTAGCCACCAGACGATCAACGACCTTGTCGACTTCATCGCCGAGAGCTGGCGCGATCCTGCGGAGCGCGCGTTGAAGCGCGGTCAGGTGCGCGCGGTCGAATTGCGATCGGGCCGCCAGCAGTGCCCAGACGATGGCGGGTAGCCCCGCGCTGTCGATCTTTGAGAGATATTTTCCGATTTCATTCTGCACCGCTTCCCGGTGCGCAGCCTCCCGAAGCCGTCGGAAGAAGGCGTGGTCGGCTTCGCCTTCCGCAGGGCCTTCTTGCAATTCCTTGAAATAGAGATCGATCTCGAGCGGCGTCTCGAACGCCTGCAGCGCATCTGTGCGAAAGGCGAAAGCCTTCGCCTGAAGGTCGGCCGGCAACTGGTCCATGCGATTGTCGTGGATCGCGATGAGCGGACCATCGCTATATTGATCGCCATCGAGCTCGATCGACCAATGGTTAAGCCCGGTTCCCACGTCGGCGCTTCGCATCATGTCGTCGCGTGATGTGATCACATATTGGTGATCTGGCCTTGCCTTTTCCAGAAGGCGCGGCAGTTGCGTGGTCCAGGCCTCGGACCCGCCGCGCAGGCTATACTGACCCCAAGGGTCCTCGACATAGTATAAGGTGGGGCCGGTATCGACCAGCTTGCGCGTGCTGGCCGGGCTGTCGTCGGGTCCAACCGTCACGATCTCCAATGTTCCGTCACGGTCCCGGGCGAACTCACACAGCTTGAGGGCTGCCTGCGTCTTGCCCGTACCCGATGGGCCGCGGATGACGATCGCGCTGCGCTGTTCGAGCAGCTTGGCCATCTGATCGAAATTGGACGGCGGCACGAAGAGTTCAAGGCTGGCGGAACTCGCGAGAAAACCACCATATTTTCTCACGGTGCCAAGCAAGTCTTGGCGCGTCCAGATGCCGGGGATCGAGGCGCGCATGCGCCGCTTTGCTTCTCCGCGGAGATCCAGCAGCAGGTCATTTTGTCGTGCCTTGGGGACATGCAGCAAGTCGGACATCAAGTCGCGCAGGTCGGCCGCGAGCTGCTTTTCGGTCAGACTTCCCCAAATCGCTACCCTGCCTTCAGGGCTGCTCTTCAGTGTCGACTTGAGGGTCGATGGAAAGGCGTTCTTGTCGGAGGGCTCTTCAAAGTCGTTAACCAGAAGGTCTCGGGCGACGCCTTTCGCATCGGCGCTAGTTACAAGAAGATAGCGCGCTGCCGGATCGTCGAGATGGTGAAGCGCGGGCCGTCGCGTCTTGCCATGCTTGAGCAGCGCGCGAAAATCTTCGATCGACCAAGGTTCTCCGCTTCGTCGCTTGACCTGGATGACGAGCTTGTAGCCACCCGCCACGACCGCGCTCGGCTCGACACGCCCCGGCACGTCCGGCGCGAGGTCCGCTTCGAGATCTTCCTCATTCGCGGGTTCTAGGATGAGCCGACTGGCCGCCTTGGTGATCAGGAGAAGTCGCAATGCCGCTAGGATCGACACGTCGACCTGGTAGTCATAGCCTGCCTGCGCTGCGGCAGCACCAGTAAGTGAGGTCTTCTTGCCCGACAACCTTGTCATCTCGCTTCTTCACTATCAAATGCGAGTAAAATCGTTTGCGACGCAAGGCGTGATAATGGCGGGCAGAACCACGTTGTTCTCGCCCCGATAATTGGGCCGACTGTACGCCGAGGGGCGAGGTTTGGGACAGAAGCCGCAACGCTCGAAGGAAGCATCAAGACAAAAGCCTTATTCCTGTTCGTCAGGCTCAAGCCAATCGAGCGGAACGAGCGCGTGGTCGCGCCATTGTTCGGCAAGCACGACATGATCCAGACCGCCCCAGACGTCCTCATCGGCATGGTCCAGGACGATGACCTGCAGTCGGCCCGACGCAGCAACGACTTGTTCGCCAAGCAATGCAAACACCTTCCGGACCGCTTCGACATCCTGATCGCGCCAAGAGATTAGATCGGCCCTGTCGTCGCCTGCCGCACGCCGTGGAAAATAGACCTGACTGGGCTGGTCGTAAATCAGCAGGCCCGGGACCGGGTGATGTGGCAGTGCCAGGAAGAAGGTCTGCAGCGCCAGCGTAAGCGCAACATGATAGGCGAGCCAGTTTGCCCCGCTCCCGATTTCCCAGAGATAATCGTCACGCGTCCCGCGAATCACCTTTACCGTGAGGTCCTGGATCATGAGCCGCACCGGCGCGTCGGGCCATTCGGCGTCGAGCTGCGGGATCAGGCGCCCCGTTGTGGCTTCAATACTATCTAGGGCATTACGGAGCTTGCGCTGAATCTCGCTTTCCGAGATCCGCCGCTGCAATTCCGCGATCTGGGCCTTGAGGGCATCGATTTGCTGACGAAGCCCCGCCGATTGATCCGTCTTGTCGTAAAGTTCCAGCGCCTGTTCGAGACGCCCGAGGAAGCGCTCCATACGATCGAACCGGTCGATCGCTTGCTTCGCCTGCTGTGAGTTGCGTTCGAGCAGACCGATCTCGCGCTTGATCTCGTTCAAGCGGACCAGAAACGTCTCAGCGTCCGCACGCAGCCGCAGGATTTCCTTATCGAGCGTGTCCGACACACTAGGATGGGTTCGCAGTCTTACCTCGATCGCGGCCAGAGCATCGCTGAGTTGCTCAACCTTCTCGCGGCCGCCTTCCCCCAGCAGCGCAATGGCATCCTCCGGTCGGCCGTCCGGCAAGAGTTGCTTCAACCATTCCGAGATTGAGAGACGATCGCGCTGGATACGCAGCGCGCTTCCATAGACATCGCTGCTTTCGATCAGCCGGCGAAGTTCCGTCAAACGCTGTCGCCGCTGGGTCAACTCGCGGGCGACCTTAGTCTCCTCGTCGCGCAGTTCTTTCAGGCGCACAAGCGCGGCATCGATCCCGGCAATGGTCGGATGCGCTGCCTCGCTGTTCGCGGCGACGATGCCGCGCAAAAGGTCGACGATATCGGGCCATTCGGTCGGGATTATCTGGTCAGGCGGAAGCAGCCCGAATTCAATTGCCTGCCGAAGCCAGGAGGTCGCTTCAAGCCGCCAGGCGTTGCCGGCGGTCACGAGCGCGCGAAGATCGGCTTCCCGGCGCCGCAGCAACCGGTTCAGCCGATCAAGCTCATGCCGCGCCTGCAGGACGTCTGCTGTGACCGCCTGGAGGATGTAGGGGAAGATCGTCTTCAGCTTGTCGCGATGCTCGCTGGTGTCCGCCTTGAAGAACATGACGTCGGGATTGGCGACGATGTTCTGCGGCTGGAACGTGAACGCCATCAGGTCGCGGAAGCTCGGCCGGGATTGCGCGGCGGATTCGGAATCCGGGTCGAACCCCAGATTGGTGAGCCCGGCTAATCGGTCGAGCATCTTCTTGACGTTCTTTTGGGTGGTATCCTTGTCCTCGATCCGATGCGGTATCTCGACGACATCACCCTCGATCAAGACCATATCGCCCGTGCTTTGTTGATCGCCGGGCTCGCGCCTGGCGAGAAGCTTCTGGCCTTCGACCGTGTCGATCACGACCCCGAACCAGCTACAGTTTTCACGGATGACGCCTACGGGGATCGCGCATTTATCGGAGGCGAGGCAGTAATCGATAATTGGAATAACGGCCGACTTGCCGGTTTTGGACGCGCCGCTGATCACGTTCACGACGCCGGGGTGGAAGTCGAGTTCGCGGGGCTTTTCGTCCGTACGCGGCCAGAGGATCAACTTGCGAAGCTGAAAGTACATTAGAAATCGACCCTCAAGGTTGAGGCTATTTGCGGAAGTCCGAGCTTGGAAAACCAGTAACCGACCTTGTCGGCAGCCGCCGGAAATCCCTTCAGCCGTTCCGGAATGGCGGGCTTCTTTACCTCAAGGAGATCGAGCGGATATCCGCGCATCAAAGCTGAGCCGTGGTCGATCCGGATGAGGCGCGAGGTCGATGCGACGCCGATAGACTGAAGCGTCAACGGGCGGAGCAGGCGCGCACGCGAATGCAGCTCGACCAGCGCTTCGCGCTCACGGTCGAACTTGGCTGCGAAGAGCGTAAGCCCCGATGTCTTCCTAGTCGATGCGACAGCCTCGAAGGTCTGACGGTGCAGCAGCATTGGCAGGAGCAGGAAGGCGAGCAGCACTGGCACGGCGTCAGGACCATCCTCCTGATAGCCCAACGTGAAATTCCAGATCAAATAGGCGCCGATGGCGGGGTTCTGGACAAGATCGAGTTCGGTGAGGGTCGCGCTGGCAAAGGCCGTCATTCAGGGGCCTCGCCAAGCAGCGCTTCGTAATCAGCATGCCAACCCACAAGGCGCCGGTCGGCCAGATCATTGTAACTGCCATGGACGAAATGGCCCGGAACGGCCCGCCCTTCGAGCGGTGCCTGATGCTGTGCACATTGGCGGTAGACGAGCCTCCCCTGAACCAGCGCCGATCGATCGCCGTGGAGATCGGCGACATCGCCCCGGATCATTCCGTACCGGCGCATAAGATCATCGTCCCAAGTGTCGAGGCTGCCTGGAAAGATGACACCGCGGTCCGCCCAATCGGCTTTGTCGGCCGATGCTCGCAGATAATCGCTGACAGCCCTCAGTCGCTCTTCATCGTTCGCGTCGATGAGTTCGAGTTGACGAATAAAGGTCGGTCGGGTGGAGGCGACGTCGGTGACGAGGCCATCGCTCGGGGCGCCCCCAAAAGAGGTCAACAGGCCGGGGAGGTTATTTTGGCGGACAAAGGCATGGAAATCGCGGCGGAATGCATCCGCATCTAGTATCGGCCTTTCACCACGCTGTATCAAGCGATCAAGCAGCTGCTTGGCCTGCCCGATACCCGATTTGATGAGGACATCGATCTGGTTCTCGCTGATGACGGGCGCCAGTACGGTGCGGATGGCGTCGAGCGGATCGGTCCCCTCGGACTCAAACTTGAACCGGACCACAATATCCGTTTGCAGCGTGATCGGCGCATCGAGGAAGGGCTGCAGATACTCCGCGCAACCGGGAGGTACCTTCAGCTTCGCAAGTTTCGCGCGGATTAATTTCAGCGATGCTTCGGCCGCAGCAGCATCGCCAGCTGCAGAAAGCGCCTGAACGAAAGCGCCCGTCTTTTGCGGTGTCACATATAAGCGAAATTCGGTCAGGCTCGGATCAATCTCCTCGGCAACTATCATGGCGCGCCAATTCTCGAACGCCTTCCAGAGATCAGAAGCCCAGTCCGACACCGGATTCTGGCGCAAAGCGCTCTTTGTCTGCTCCAGCACGAGTTTGCCGTCAGCATGGTGGACGGCCACGTCATCCTTGAATTCCAGGGACACTTTCGCGCCTCTGGGTGCGGTCAAGAGATGATAGAAGACGCGCACAGGCTGCAAAGCGAAACCGAGATACTGACCCGGCGCGCTGTGCTTGGCAGGTTTTGTCTCGGCGTTCATCAGATCACCCCCTTGAGGGCGATGCTGTTCAAGTCGTAGCATAAGGTCAAGCGGTCAAATGTCAGGTTTTGCCAGAAGCCGACATTGGCGATGCGACTGGAATGACGGCTTCGTCCCAGATGCTGCCTACGGATTAGGGGCATGCCGTGCAATGGAATGGGTCCAAGCTCAAGTCGAAGGCGATTGACGACCTCGTCAGCTTTCTTGCATCTGAGGAGGGCGAGGCGATCGTGAAGGACCAACAGGCCAGTGGCGTGCCGATGGAGGCTGATGACCTCGGCTTCTGGGAATATCATCTCGATCTGTAAGAACGGATTTCACGCCGCAGATTCGTGGGGGACTATGGGAAGCAAGGCACATTCTGAAGAGGTAAAAACCGGACTCGATCGAGCATGCGCCCAGATTACGTGGATTCGTGAAAACCTGGTCGGTATCGAACTGAAAGGCGATCATCGTCATCGCATCCCAGCGCAGCTCTTCGATCTGGCTATAGAGCACGGCTCAGGCATCAACAATCTGATCGCGGCGAATATCTGTTCGAGCGCCTTCGCACTGGTACGTAGCGAGTTCGAATGCTTCGTGCGCGGTGCCTGGCTGCACCATTGCGCCAGCGACGCCGAGATCGAGACCTTCATCGCAAAGGATCGAATCGACCCGCCATTTGGCGCGCTAATCGACGCGATCGAACAGAAGCCGGCTTTCGACAGCAAGTTCCTGTCGACCGTCAAGGACAACGCTATGAAGGCGATGCACGGCTATACGCATGGCGGCATCCACCAGGTCTCGCGCCGGCTGGATGGCGACTATATCGAACCCTGTTTCGAGGACGGCGCCCTGCTCGAGGTCATCCAGTTCTCGGCAACGATGGCGCTGATCGCCTTCGGCCAGATCGCCGCACTCGCCGACCGTGAAGACCTTATCGTGGCGGCCGACGGGCTGATGACGGGCGCCCCTTCCCCCGATGCCCCAGCCGCTTGAGCGGCGCCATACCTAAGGGTTGCGCACGCTGATGCGATCACCGAGGGCTTTGATGCTCTGATAGAGATCGGGCTTTGGCTTGAGCCGGATCATCTCGCGGGCCGGGCCGAGGACGCAGAAATAGACCAGCGCCTCGCCGAACGACATATGCAGTCCCAGATAGCCATGTGCTGGATTATGGCCGGTTTGATAGCGAAACTGGTTGCCGAGATCGACATTGGGGCGCTTGGCGACCTGAAGATCATCGAACCACCGGCTGGCATTCTGCCGGATCTGATCTGCCGCCGGCGTTCCTGCCTGCGCCCAGTGGACCAGCCGCCGCAACGACGAGGACACTGGCGTGCCGGTAACGCGATAGTACATGGCGTAAAGCATCTTGGTGCCGAACAGCTCCAGATGCGCCTTTGCGCTTTTCGGGATCGAGACTGTGCGCTCTTCGGCATCGGGCGCGATATAGCGAGTATAGGGCGCCGGCGGCCGCGACCGATCCTGGTAGGGCAGCGCGTCGGGGGCATTGTTGACGATGCCATCGATCAGCTTCTGATACTCTTCTTCGTCGAGCGTCTCGTAACTCTGATCGATGCTGCGCACATAGAAGGCCGTGACCTGCTCGCTCAGCGCCACAGCGCGGTTGCATTCGGCACAGGCGGGAAACTCGAATTGGTCGGGCCCGTGCTTGCCGCGAAACATGATCCGTGCGGGTGCATGATCCCGCTCGACGGCCGGACGGCGCCCTCCACAAAAACAGCAACGGGGATGCTGCAGGAGAAATTCCGCGGTGCTGAGCTTCCGATTGCGCGCGCCCATGATCTCCCCTGTCAAAGGCCGGTTGCGGGTTTGGGGACACGGCGTGTCTTGGTACCGCGCCATTCCGTCAGTGCCTCCTCAAGCGCGTCGATCGCCGCGTCGCTCGCCCAGCAGGACCGCATATAGGATCGCAGCTTTGGGCCGCTGCTGGTGTCGACCGGGAAAGTGCGGTCCTGCGCTGCATCGCGGGCGAGATCGCCGACGGGGTCATTCCGCTTGACCTGTTTGTGCAGCCAGTGCGCGAAGGTGCCGGACTTCGGTTCCGGCATCGGATCTGGGTCCAGGGCCAGTTCGGCGTTCGGATTGTTCTGCTCCCGGCGAAGGCCGACCTTGCGGTGAACGGCCGCGGCGATGAGCGCGCCATTGGCGACATAAGAGGCAAGGCCATTTTCCTTGCCCCATTTTTCAGCTCGGTGCTTCGCGCCATAGGAACCGCACTTGTAGGTCTTGATCCTTTTGACGCTGTCGATCCACCGGATGGCCGTCGCGATCTGCGCCAGGCTGTCATCCGAAAAGAGCCGAGCCCGGCTCTCATGCTCGGATTTCGCGCCTTCGAACGGATCCTTGTCGAAGCCGGTGTAGCGAAAACCATTCAGGCTCAGATCGGGATGCTGACGCAGGGCGGTGAGAACGGCCTGCTGGGCTTCCCGGTAGAGCGCACCATCTGGCACGTAGAGATCCGGGTGATCGGGGTCGCCCATCGCGCTGCGCGCCGCCTCCTCGACATGGGATTGAATGTCTTTCTCCCCGCGCTCCATCATGCCAACATATTGCGGCGTGACCTTCAGATGGGTGGCAAGCTGCGATTGCGTCCATCGTTTGCGCACGCGCATCGCTCTGAGTTCGTCTCCGGTCATCGCCATCGGCAGTCTCCTTCGAGGCTGATGTATGTCAACTGAGTTTAGTTTTCAATGATTCGATGAAAACTCAGTTTTCTTAACACATGAAATCCGGAGTGACGACGGGTTGCTGATGAAGGATGTGGTGAACCACGCCTTCGGCCAACCCGCGTTCAAGCGCGGCGCCGAAATGTGCAATGCTGCGCGTTATCTCGGGTGACCGAAGCAAGGTCCGCCAGTTGGTCGGCTCATCCGCACGCTTCTCCCATGCCAGCAGGCAGACAAGCGCCCGGTGCGCGAATTCGATGCCTTCCGCACCCACGGTGAAGCTCTGGCGGATATGGGTGGGCGAGTGCTCTTCAAAGGACTCAAGATCCCATGTCGCTAAGAGCTGAGTGGTTTCCGGATGAAGGTCAGTCCGCACCGCGCCGCCACCAACCGTGAAATGAACGCCCGTCACGCGCATTTGCCATGTCTCCTCGAACCCATCGTCGCTGGGGCGAGTCTCGATCAATTGCTCCTTGGCGATGTCGAGATGGATACCGGCGCCTTCCGCCAGCTTGAACGCGACATCGCCAGCGAGGATGCCGAGAAGATTCTGCCGCATTGCCTCCCCATGGCTGATGTTGAAATTCTTGCGAGCAAGCGTGACGTGGCGAATGTCCACTAGGGTCCACAGCGAATAATGCTTCCAGGCAAGGAGCAGCGGCAGGCCCATCTGGTCTGCGTAACGCATGAGGCGGGCATGATAGTCCGGTTTGAACGACAGCGTCCGATCGTTGCAGACCTTGACCTCGATCAGGAGAGGCCCGCCAGCTTCGAACATCGCCAGGATATCGGGCACCTGAAAATCGGACTTGGACCGGGCTGGGATTTGGTGCTGGTCGAGCTTGTGCAGCAGCCCCGTGCGTCCAAGCCAGGCACAGATAACAGCAAATTCGTCCTCGGCCGGGAGCCCGTGGTTGAGTTTGCGCACGCGTCTGGCAACCTCCCCGGCATCGGCGTCGAAGCCGAGATCGGCGAGCACATCCTGTATCAGGCGCTCAATATCGGGCGGCGTATCGGTCATCTCTCGCTTGCGTCCGTTGTGGCTCCCTACCGATGCCAAGGCTATCCTTGCCTTGCCGTCACTCTGGATGTCAGCGAGGCGATGACGATTCGCAAGCCGATGATAGTCATTCACTTCACGAGGCGTACATTCTGCGGGGGATTCTTCATGGACGCGACCAAGGATGCGCTGCCGCGCGTCTTCCAAGCCAATCTAGCGCGACTGTTCGAGCGGGTCATCCTCCCCGCGCTGGAGAACCTGCCCCACCATCCCGTGCTGGAGACTGGGGTGGCCGCGACCCTTGATCAGTTCCTCGACCGCGCCGCAGCGCAGGTCGACAACTATACGGGCAACGAAGCCGCCAAGGCGTTCACCTTGACCTTGGCCGGCGTCTTCGAGAGGCAGATGAGCATCTGGGCGCGGGCGATCCACGACCTGGGCCAGACCGATATGAGCCGGCTGCGCGGGTTCGAGGCGCTCCTGGCAGGGTGCGCGCGCGAGGCTGGGGTCGATTTGGCAATCGATCGGCTGGGCGAGGATCTTACCCAGATGTTCGTCGCCGCCAATGTCGTGCGCCACGGCGAAGGGCCATCCTGTGACAGGCTGCGCGCGCTCGCGCCCGAATTGTGGGACGACGCGGCCACGGACTATCTCGACCTGCTTCCGGGCACGCCCGTTGCGAGCGAACATCTTCGTCTTCGGAAAACCGACCTCGTGCACTATATTCGTGCGACGACCCGGTTCTGGGGTCTCGCCGACCCGCAGCCGCTGGCCGTTACCAATCCGCCCTATTGAACAATGGTCGATGGCGTCTGCTTGCGCCGCTTGCACCGACGCGGCAAACCCGCCCCATGCGTTTCCTCGACATTGACCTTGATGCCTTCCTCAGTTCCGTCGCCTTCTATCGCAACGGCGGTGGGCGCCTCGATCCCGAGGCCTATCAGCCATGGACGGAAGCCCAGCTGCGCGATTTCTTAGAGCGCCAGTGCGGCCTATCCAGGGACCACCCGATTCCGGGCTGGTTCGTGGAGGATCATGACGGCGCCTTCGACGTCATGCGCGCGCTGGTGGGCGATGCGTGCCGACCGCTCGAGGTTGTCCATGTCGATGCGCACGCCGATCTCGGGATGGGCGATGCATCCTGGGTGGACCTGATCGAGCACGTCGGTTTGCCCCTCGCCGAGCGGCGCGATCCAAAACGCGGCGATCACCTTCTCAGTCTGGGCAGTTGGCTCGCCTATGCGCTCGCTGCGGACTTCATCTCCGCGCTGACCTACGTCCATCCGGCCCGGCGCGGAAAGGATCTGACAGCGATCCACTTCCGCAATGGGGACGTTGAATCGGGCTATATCGAGATGAAGGCATATACGCGCCCGGACCTGCCGGCGGACGGCGCCTCGCCAGACTATTGGCACCTCGTCAAACTGGCGCCAGACTTAGCCTTGGCGCCCGTTCCATTTGCGACGGCGACATTGGACGACTTCGCCGCGACCGTAGCGTTCGATGTTGGCCTGTTGTGCCATTCGCCGTCCTACACGCCGGCGACAGCGGATGCGCTCATCCCCATAGTTAACGAGTATATCGACTTTCAGGCCGGGCCTTTGCGATTAAGCGAGTAGCTTGAGCTCCTCATCACCAGGCCGATTGCCCGGATTTCGAGTTCGATCAGCGCTGCAACCGAAGCGAGAAGATGTTCTGTGCCAACGCTTGGTGTCCGGAATCAACGCTGCGGTACTCTGAAGCTGACTGTCGGCTAGGTCCCAATTGCGGCCATAGGTATTTAGGTTCGGGACGGGCTCAGGTTCCACTTGAAAAGCCGATGCCGGATTGGCATGATGATGGCGCGGGCAGACCAGACTTTAAAAGTAGGTTTGCAGATGACAGAAAGAGGCGAGCAGTTTTTGCGGCTTAAGGCGGTGATTGAGAAGACGGGGAAGCCCAAAGCGTCAATCTATCGCGAGATCCATTTAGGTAGGTTTCCGGCACCAGAGAAGATAGGCGCCAGAGCGGTCGCTTGGCGCCTATCACGGATATTACGCTGGATGCAGGCGCCGAGCGCTTACCAGGACGACTGAAACCACTCCAGCGTTCCTACAGCAGGCCTAACCGGAGTCGCCTTCTCAATGGCGATGGCTGCTGACGCCTGTTCGGCCTTGTCGAGATAGTCCGCCCACCATTCGAGCATTTTGCGACGGTGGGGCAGATAGCGTGCGGCATTGTAAACGGCGCGTACGCCGCCCGGCACATGCGCCAGTTGAAGCTCGATCCAATCAGCCTTGAACATCCCTGTCTCGTTGAGAACCGTGCTGGCGATCGACCGGAACCCATGCACCGTCGCTTTGTCACCGACGCCTAAGCGCTGGAGCAAGGTCAACATGCGGTTCTGACTGATCGTATCACCCTGATTGCCGATCACCGGGAAGAGATATTGCCCAAACCGCTCGTTGCCATATTTCCCATAGACGTTGAGTTCTTTGATCTCCCGAAGAAGCGTAACAGCTTGCGGTGGCAAGGGCACGAGATGCTCTACGCGCATCTTCATGCGTTCAGCAGGAATTCGCCATAGCGGCTCTGGTCCTCCCAGCCCCTCGAACTCAGACCATTGCGCATGGCGAGTTTCCGTTGTCCGAACCATCGTGAGGATGGTCCAGCGCAAGGCGAGATGACTTAACTTTGAGCCGGTATCAGCATTCAGGGCTGCGTAGAAGCGTGGCAATTCCTTGATTGGGACTTTGGAGCGATGGTTCACCGCGGCGCGCTTGCGCATGGCCGTTCCGAGATCGCGACAAGGGTCAGATTTCACTCTTCCGTCTGGAATACCGAACCGGAAAATCTCGCTGCAATAGGCCCGTACCCGATGCGCCATCTCGATGGCGCCTCGGTCCTCGATAGTCTTGAGCGCAATGAGCATGTCGCGCGGCAAGATAGAGCGGACAGACAGCTTGCCGATGGTCGGAAAGATATCTGCTTCAAGCCGTCTTTCGATCACGCCAGCATAGCGATCTGACCACCCCGGTCGTTTGGCCATCATCCATTCCTGGGCCAGTTGGCGGAATGTCGTACGTTCGGCCTGATCCTCATATCTTTGCTGTCGCTTGATGTTGGCCGGATCATTGCCGTTGGCGAGTGCCGCCTTCATTTCCTCGCGCCACACCCGGGCGCGATCGATGCTCATCAGCGGGTAGTCTCCACCGGTGATGCTCTTCTGCTTGTGATCACAGCGATAGGAAAGCCGCCACTCGCGTCGCCCATTGGGCAGGACACAGATATTGAGGCCACCGCCATCGGCTTTCTTGATGATGCGATCGGCGGGGAGAATCGATTGGATAAGGGTATCGGTGAGCACGGATCAGGACTCCTGAATGCCGTGCGCAGGACTTAAAATCCTGGCTCTCGAACCAACAAATTTACCAACAAATCCCATGCCAACCACCTGAGCGGTTATGATCCTGTGTGGGATCATGTTACATGAGATAACAGCCTGAATATAGGCTGTTTTTTGGCGTCGATTTGGGACGTTGTTGGTCTTTTTGGACCTGGATATGGTTGCGGGAGTAGGATTTGAACCTACGACCTTCAGGTTATGAGCCTGACGAGCTACCGGGCTGCTCCATCCCGCGCCATGGATTGGCTCTTTTGGGGAGCCTGAGATTGCGAATGGGTTTTGTGTTTAATGCACGAGCTATAATGCCTGGCGACGCCCTACTCTTCCGGGGCTTGAGCCACAGTACCATTGGCGCAGTCAGGTTTCACGGCCGAGTTCGGGAAGGGATCGGGTGGGTCACTGACGCTATGGTCACCAAGCAATATAGCTTGCGCATTGTTTTTTGATCGATGTTATCCGTGCATATCTGGTGAGAATAAGACCGTATGATCAACATGGTCCTGGGTATCAGGGTTGTTGTTGATGGTGGGACTCATTGGTTCGTAATGAACCGTTTAAGCGTGAACAGAGCAATTAGGATCGGTTAGCTTCATGCGTTACCGCACTTCCACATCCGACCTATCAACGTCGTGGTCTACGACGGCTCGATGAAATCTTATCTTGAGGGAGGCTTCCCGCTTAGATGCTTTCAGCGGTTATCCCGTCCATACATAGCTACCCAGCTGCGCCCTTGGCAGGACGACTGGTACACCAGAGGTATGTTCAACCCGGTCCTCTCGTACTAGGGTCAACTCCTCTCAAATTTCGACGCCCACGGCAGATAGGGACCAAACTGTCTCGCGACGTTCTGAACCCAGCTCACGTACCACTTTAATTGGCGAACAGCCAAACCCTTGGGACCTGCTCCAGCCCCAGGATGTGATGAGCCGACATCGAGGTGCCAAACGATTCCGTCGATATGAGCTCTTGGGAATCATCAGCCTGTTATCCCCGGCGTACCTTTTATCCGTTGAGCGATGGCCCTTCCACGAGGGACCACCGGATCACTATGACCGACTTTCGTCTCTGCTCGACTTGTCAGTCTCGCAGTCAGGCGGGCTTATGCCATTGCACTCTAACAGACGGTTTCCAACCGTCCTGAGCCCACCATCGCGCGCCTCCGTTACTCTTTAGGAGGCGACCGCCCCAGTCAAACTACCCGCCACAGAGGGTCCCTGCACCGGATAACGGTGCGAGGTTAGACATCAGAAAACAACAGGGTGGTATTTCACCTATGGCTCCACATCAACTGGCGTCAATGCTTCAAAGCCTCCCACCTATGCTACACAGTTCTTTCCTAATGCCACTCTGAAGCTGCAGTAAAGGTGCACGGGGTCTTTCCGTCTAACCGCGGGTACTCCGCATCTTCACGGAGAATTCAATTTCGCTGAGCATATCCTGGAGACAGTGGGGAAGTCGTTACGCCATTCGTGCAGGTCGGAACTTACCCGACAAGGAATTTCGCTACCTTAGGACCGTTATAGTTACGGCCGCCGTTTACCTGGGCTTCAATTCAGAGCTTGCACTCCTCCTCTTAACCTTCAGGCACCGGGCAGGCGTCAGGCCCTATACGTCGTCTTGAAGCCGACTTAGCAGAGCCCTGTGTTTTTGCTAAACAGTCGCTACCCCCTGGCCTGTGCCCCCCATCAAAAGTTGCCTTAAGATGGGGCCTCCTTCTTCCGAAGGTACGGAGGCAATTTGCCGAGTTCCTTCAGGATACTTCTCTCAAACGCCTTGGTATACTCTACCATTCCACCTGTGTCGGTTTAGGGTACGGTCTATACGGTGGGGCTATTTCCTGGGACAACTTCCCTGCCCGGACCAATCCAATAAGGCCGAACAAGTTACGCCATCCGTCACACACCACCAGGCCCACGAATATTAACGTGGTTCCCATCGACTACCCCCTTCGGGCTCGTCTTAGGGGCCGGCTTACCCTGCTCAGATTAGCTTTAAGCAGGAACCCTTGGAATTTCGGCGACAGTGCATCTCACACTGTTAATCGCTACTCATGTCTGCATTCGCACTTCCGATACCTCCACGGTCGGTTACCCTTCCGCTTCAACGGCCTACGGAACGCTCCGCTACCGCTCAGTCAAAGACTGAACCCTAAGCTTCGGTGCACGTCTTGAGCCCCGTTACATCTTCGCCGCAGGATCTCTTATTTAGACCAGTGAGCTGTTACGCTTTCTTTAAAGGATGGCTGCTTCTAAGCCAACCTCCTGGTTGTTTTGGAAATCCCACATGCTTTCCCACTTAGACGTGACTTGGGGACCTTAGCTGTAGGTTAGGGCTGTTTCCCTTTTGACGACGGACCTTAGCACCCGCCGTCTGTCTGCCGGACTAGACTCGTTGGTATTCGGAGTTTGGTTAGAATTGGTAGATCTCGCGACCCCCGCATCCATCCAGTGCTCTACCCCCAACGGCAAATATCCGACGCTCTACCTCAATAGATTTCGCGGAGAACCAGCTATTTCCCGGCTTGATTGGCCTTTCACCCCTAAGCACAACTCATCCGATAATTTTTCAACATTAAACGGTTCGGTCCTCCAGTGCGTGTTACCGCACCTTCAACCTGGTCATGCATAGATCGCCGGGTTTCGGGTCTAATGCATCATACTCAATCGCCCTATTCAGACTCGCTTTCGCTGCGCCTACACCTAACGGCTTAAGCTTGCATGATACACTAAGTCACAGACCCATTATGCAAGAGGTACGCGGTCAGGTCTCAAGGACCCTCCCACTGCTTGTAGGCATCCGGTTTCAGGTACTGTTTCACTCCCCTCATCGGGGTGCTTTTCACCTTTCCCTCACGGTACTGGTTCGCTATCGGTCATGTACGAGTATTTAGGCTTGGAGGGTGGTCCCCCCATGTTCAGACAGAGTTTCACGTGCTCCGCCCTACTCAAGTCCTGAATGGTAATTTTCGCATACGGGGCTGTCACCCGCTATGGCCCTACTTTCCAGAAGGTTCTGCTAACTTCCATCCAGGCACTGGCCTGGTCCGCGTTCGCTCGCCACTACTAACGGAATCTCGGTTGATGTCTTTTCCTCCGGGTACTGAGATGTTTCAGTTCTCCGGGTTCGCCTCACCAAAGCCTATTTTATTCAGCTTAGTGATACCTCTCCCATTTAACGCTCGACCAGCATTACTGCTGGGCAAACCTTAAATGGTGAAGGTGGGTTGTCCCATTCGGAAATCGCGGGATCAAAGCTTGCTCACAGCTCCCCCACGCTTATCGCAGCGTGCCACGTCCTTCATCGCCTGTACATGCCAAGGCATTCACCAGATGCCCTTACCTCACGCTTGAGAGTCCACACCACCAACAACAACCCTGATTGCTCAGAGCCCTGTCGATCGCGCGGTTATTAAACTCAGCCAGATATTTAAGTGTCGACAACGCTTCGATCCTTGCGCGCCCGCCTTGCGGCAACCGCCAAAAACCGAACCATGTCGCCACGGCATCGATTAAAAAACCCATTCACAATGTCAAAGAGGCCCGCAGCGCGAGCCATATCACCGACCTAAGTCGGCAAACCGCTACTCTTCATCTCTGGAAATATCTAAACCGCGTCGCGAAA
>NZ_JBHRVU010000005.1:1017500-1375000 GCF_042647625.1 Sphingobium rhizovicinum
ACTGGTCCACTGGGCAATGAAGCCGATAGCGGCAGGGCCGGTCAGCACGCCGGCGAACCCGATCGATCCGGCCGCCGCGAGTGCGAGATTTTGCGGCATGATGGTTTGCCGACCGACCGCGCTGTAGAGCAGCGGCACGATATTGGCCAATCCCGCCCCCACCAGCGCAAAGCCGGCGACCGCCAATGTCCAATGCAACGGCAATATGGCGATGCAGAAGCCGAAGGCGGCAATGATTGGTCCAAGACCCAGCATGATGCCATCGCCAAAGCGACGGACCAGCGCATCGCCGCTCAAGCGACCGACCGTCATCATCGTGGCGAAGGCGACATAGCCAAGGCCCGCCCGCGCTGCATCAAGATGGAAATGGTCCGACAGAAGCAGCGCGCTCCAGTCCAGCACCGATCCTTCCGCCATGAAGATGATAAAGCATAAGAGACCGATCCCCAGCACCACGCCGCGCGGCCAGGCATGGGCCGGCCCGCTGGCATTGCGTTCATCCGTGATGCGCGGCGTCGACACGGTCACGCCGATCATCACGGCGATCGCGACCAGCAGAATGGCGATCGCCGGCGACACGCCGGATCCCATCAGCACGCTCATCGTGCCGGCACCCAAGATGCACCCCATGCTATAGAAGCCGTGGAAGCCCGACATCAGACGCCGACCCAAAGCCTGTTCGGTATGGATTCCGTGCAGGTTGCGGGCGCAACTGAACAAGCCGATCGCCAGCCCCAGCACGAACAGCGCCGAGGCCAGAAACCAGGCCGATCGCGCCAGCGCCAGCAAGGGAAGGATCAGCGCAATGGCGTAACCCGATCCGGCAAAGAGCCGCCGGCACCCCAATTTCCCCACCAGACCGCCCGCCATGGGCATCGTCGTCATCGATCCGGCGCCCAGAGCCAGCAGGGCAAGCCCCAACTGGCCCGGATTAAGGCCGATCTGCGCCTGCACATGCGGAATGAGCGGCGCCCAGGCCGATATAGCATAGCCGGGCACGACAAAGGCGATCCGGGTTGCGGCCAGCAGACCGGGCGACGCCTTCGACAGCAGGGTAGTCGGTTCCAAGCGGCGCAAATCCTTATCCTGTCGGACACAGGCTTACCGCCATCCCGAAATGGGCAGGACAGGTCAAGGCTCCTTTACCAGCGCAGCAGCCCGACCAATTCCCCCCGCCATGGCCAGAGCAGGATCGCATTGAGCAGCAGCGTCACAATGCCGAACGCATATTCGACCACGCCGGGATCCAGCACGAAATTCCAGTAGCCGATCACGATGTTGAGCGGCACGCAGGCGAGCGCGGCCGGCAGCACCGCCCGGTTCGCCAATATGAGCAAGGCCGCGACCACTTCCATGACCTTGATCCAGGCGAACAGGCCCGAATGGATCAGCGCCAGCGTGAATTCCTGCGCCAGCGGCGTGTTGCCCAGCGGCTGAAGGTCGAAGGGGGTGAAATATTCCACCCCCGAGAAGAGGAACCAGCCGCCGAAGATGATCCGGGCGGCGGTGAAGGCCGCGCCGGTCCCGCGCCCCTGCGCATTGAGGCCGATCATGGTCAGAAGCCCGCAGGCGCCGCGTCGAGCAGGATCGTCTTGGTTTCCAGATAGGGATGCAGCCCCTCCACCCCGCCTTCGCGGCCAATGCCCGATTGCTTGAACCCGCCAAAGGGCAGGCCGAATTCCAGCTTCATGCCATTCTGGCCAAAGCCCCCGGCCCGGATGCGCCGGCCGATGCGATAGGCCGCGTCGGCATCATGGGTCAGCACCGATCCGTTGAGGCCGAAGGCGCTGTCATTGGCGATGCGGATCGCATCCTCCTCATCTTCCGCCGGGATCAGGCAGAGGACGGGACCGAAAATCTCCTCCTGCGCGATGCGGCTGGCGTTATCGACATTGGCGAACAGGGTCGGTTCGATGAAATAGCCCTTGTTCATATGCGCCGGGCGATTGCCGCCGGTGACGAGGTCGGCGCTCTCGCGGCCCAGCGCGACATATTCCTCCACCCGGTCCAGTTGCCGCTTCATCGCCACCGGGCCAAGCTGGGTATCGGGCGCGTCGCTATGGCCGATGCGGATGCCCTGCATCACTTTTGCGATGGCGTCGGCCAGTTCGTCATGCCGGTGCTTCGGCACGATGGCGCGGCTCAGCATGGCGCAGACCTGCCCGCTCATGATGGTGATGGTGTTGCCCAGGATCGCGGCGGCCACCTCGATCGGGAAGTCGTCGCGCACGATCGCCGCCGACTTGCCGCCCAGTTCCAGCGTGCAGCGCGCCACGCGCCCGGCGCAGACTTCGCCGATCCGCTTGCCCGCCAGCGTCGACCCGGTGAAAGTCACCTTGTCGATGCCGGGATTACGGACCAGATGATCGGACGCATCGCGCCCGGCGGCGACCAGATTGACGACCCCGGCGGGCACCCCGGCCGCCTCCGCCGCTTCGGCCATGATATAGGCCTCCAGCGGGGTTTCGGGCGAAGGTTTCATGATGACGGTGCAGCCCGCAACCAGTGCATAGGCGACCTTGGCCGACATGATGCCATAGGGCGCATTCCACGGCGCGATCGCCGCGACGACGCCGGCCGGTTCCTGCACGACGATGGCGGTGTCCACCATATGCGACGGGCGGCGCTCCACGAAGGGATAGCTGTCGGCATAGCCGGCGATCGCCATCATCGTCGCGGTGGCGCCGCCGGTCATGATCAGGGCGAAGCTGGCGAGGCCGCCGACCTGCGCGGTCCAGGCGGCCGCCAGTTCGGGCGCGCGCTTTTCCAGTTCCGCGCCCATGCGCCGGACAATCGCGCCGCGTTCCGCCGGGGCCATGGTCGGCCACGGCCCTTCGTCGAAGGCTTTGCGCGCGGCGGCGACAGCGCGGTCCATATCCGCCGCATTGCCTTCCGCGACCTGGGCGACGACCTCCTCGCTATTGGGCGAGACGATGTCGATCACGCCATCGCCGGTCGATGCGACCCATGCGCCGCCGATGAACAGCCTGTCGGGATGGGCAATGCGAACGGCGTCGGGCAACATGATCAATCCTCTCCTGCCTGTGCGCCGCCGCCCCTGATCCGGACGGTCGGCCAGCTGATGGAAACATCATAACGACCGTTATTATTATTGCAACGGTCAATCGGGCGGTTGGGGGGGGGGGGCGAAGATGGGGTGGCGTGTAGGATACTCCCGAAGTTCACAGTGTCGTCGGGGTCAAAAGGGCAGAACGCGCCTGCAAAGCCCTCGCGAAGCGTCCCCCAAGCGCCTGTGACGCGCCACCTGCCCCTGCGGAGACGCGCCTGTCAGGCGGCCGCAACGCGACGGGGACGCGGCAGAAACGCAACAGCTTTGCACCTGCCACGCGCGCGTCCCGCGCGTGGCGAGGGCGATCGATTTCAGGGGGGAGGATGGCGTCATCCGCCATGGTAGATCAGAAGAAATCCTACATTGTAAGAGTGTATCGGCGTGCAGTTGCGGGACATAGTCGGGATGGCGGAAAATGAATCGCCATTTTCCCGACGAACTGCGGATCCGGTTGCATAGCTGCTCCATTGACATTCTGACGCCACACATACACATGTCTGTATGTAACGACATATGGATGCACCAATGACAGCCACTTTCACCAGTCGGGAGTTCAATCGCGACCCTGGCAGCATCAAGCGTGCCGCCCTGTCTGGTCCCGTCTTCATCACCGACCGCAACAAGCCTTCGCTCGTTGTGATGGCGATCAAGGATTATGAGCGTTTGGCAGGGCGCGGCATGTCACTGTTGGACGTGCTGATGCCCGACGATGATCAGGATTTCGATTTTGAGCCGCCCAAGGCCCGTCTCGCTTCGCGTCCGGCGGAACTGGATTGATGTTCCTGATCGACACCAATGTCATTTCCGAAAGTCGCAAGGCCCGATCCGGTCGCGCAGCGCCGGCGGTCGTGGCATGGCTCAAGGCAACCGATCCCAGCACAACTTTCGTTTCGGCCATGTCGCTGTTCGAACTGGAACTGGGCGTGGTGCGTGTCGAGCGTCGTGATCCCGCACAGGGCGAGCGATTACGGCACTGGCTCGACCATATCGTCAAACCCGGCTTTGCCGGTCGTGTGCTGGCGATGGACTCGACAGTCGCAGTTGCTTGCGCTGCGCTGCACGTTCCCGATCCGGTAAGTGAGCGCGATGGCTGGATTGCCGCAACCGCTCAAGCGCATGGCTTGACCATAGTGACGCGCAATGTCGCTGACTTTGAGGCGACGGGCGTTCCCATACTCAACCCGTGGGAAGACGATTGAGCGCGTGCTGCGTGCCTTCACCTGACGGATTTCGCCTGATTGTCGGGCGTTGTCCGCGAATAGCGAATATGGTGGAAAGCAGGCATTGGAGGCGTCATTATCGACCGATGGTTTTTCTACGCAAGCTGATCCGTCCCTGTTCATCAACTATGCTGCTTGAGGCAGAGGGACAGCCCTTAATCCGGAACCCGTCAGAAGAGCAGGTGCGAACGGTAGTTCTCAAATTGCAGCGGGGAGGAACGTCTTTCGCGTCACTCACTGATGAGGCAGGAGATTACATACAGGTAGTAGGCAGTCGCCCATGGTGCGTCCTAGAGCGTCGCCGCATTAAGCCTCCGCAGCATGAGAGAGCTTTTCAGGAGACACCCACGCCCAAGTATAAGGATGGTGCCAAAATTATGACGGGCGCAGGGGAGATCGTTCTGAAGCACGATGAATGGTTCTTGTTAAAGGACGCTGCCGAGGTTTTCGCCGCCTTTCTTCATAAAGATCTGATGCCAGCGCGCGTGAAATGGCGATCAATGAACGAAATGTTCGGACTGACGTAAAGAACCACTTTCAGTTTGTGGGCTACTTTGGGCGTGCCTATGCCCGCGACGTGATTGCCTTCCGACCTGCCGACAATCCCATGTTGGCCGCGCATTCGTCACCCACCCAAAGAGCAGAACAGGGCTTCAGGCGCTCCTGAGCTTGTCGAAGGGCCGAACGGGGTTGGGTGATCCCCGATTGCGCGCATTCTGGGCCAGACGCATCTCAACACACGCCGCAATCCGAGTACATGGCCCCATGAAAAAGGCCCGCCCGCTTGTCGCGAACGGGCCTTCCTCCCCTTCCCTACGGCATGGCCGATCCTCGCCCTTTCGCCGGGGATCATCCCGGCCAGACAAGGATCAGAAATTCTTCTTCACGGTCACGGTCCATTCGCGCGGGCGGCCGACGGTGCCGGTCACGACGCCGAAGGTGCCGACATTTTCCGCGACGCCATTATAATAGAATTTGTCGAAGAGATTGGTGACGCCGGCGCTGAGCGACCAGTCCCTGTTCGCCGCCTGATAGGTCAGCCGCGCATTCACCAGGCTGGGCGGATCGATCAGATTATAGGCGTTGTTGACCGAATTATAATAGAAGTTGGAGCGCCAGGACCAGTCGATCCGCGGCGTCAGCGTGCCGTTGCCGCCCAGATCGGCCTCATACTGAATACCGGCCGACAATTGCCATTTGCTGATGAAGGGCGCGATCATGTCCTTCGTCACCAGCGTCGCGGCATTGGTGATCTTCGTATAGTCGAAATCGAGATAGCCGACCGATGCGTCGATCGACAGGCCGTCAGCCGGATGGAATTGCGCTTCCGCTTCCCAGCCGAACACTTCCGCATCGCCCGCATTGGACGGCACCGAGCAGGACAGCACCACGCTTTCCGGGCACTGATAGCGGACAAGCTGCATATCCTTATATTTATTGAGGAAGACCGCGCCGTTCAGGCGCAGCATGCGGCCCAGCAGATCGGCCTTGAAGCCCGCTTCATAAGTGGTCAGCGTTTCCGGGCCGAAGGTCAACACCTGATCCGGGGCGGACGGGCGCGGGTTGATGCCGCCGCCCTTGAAGCCGGTCGACAACTGGGCATAGGTCATCAGGTCGCCGGACCAGCGATAATTGACGCCCAGACGATAATCGAGCCGGTCGCCCTTGAACGTGCCGGTCAGCCCATCCAGCCCCGCCAGCAGGAAATTGGGGGTGAAGAAGGCGCCGCTCGGCAGGCTGCCGTCCACATTGCGGCGGGAATAGCGGTAGGTCTTCTTGTCGTCGGTGTAGCGCAGGCCGCCGATGATGTTGAAGGCGTCGGTCACATGAAATTCGCCATGGGCGAAGGCGGATATGCTGCGATTCTTGATCACATCGTCGGACATGAAGTCGAACAACAGGGTCGGGATCTGGCTGCGCCCTTTGATTGTGTCGGTCGCGCTATAATAGAAGCCGCCCACGGTCAGATCGACCAGATCGTTGAAATTGGCGCTGAGGCGCAGTTCCTGCGTGAACTGTTCATGGCCATAGGTGAATTGCTGGAGCAGGATGGCGAGCGGCGATCCGTCCACATCGATCGCGCTGGTGCCATGGGCTTCGCGCCAGCCGGTGATGGATTTGAGTTTCAGGCTGTCGGACAGATCATAATCGATCGTGCCGGACAGGCCCCATGCCTTGACCGTGCTGGTCGGGCTGGCGGTGAAGCCGCCCGGCGCGACCTGGGTCGGGATGCCGAAGGCGGTCGTATAATTGCCGCCGGTGGCATAGGTGGCGTATGAGGTGTAGCTTTTCGCCCCGGTCAGGAAGCGGCTGTCGAAGGGGATGCCGACCGTCGCATCGCTGGCGTCATAGCTGCGCACCGATGGATTATCGGCATAGAGCAATTTGGTGGCGACCACCTCGCTATTGTCGCGCGACACATCGCTCACGATGTTGATTTCGAGCGGCGATCCGGCGGGTGCGTAGCGGAGCGCGGCGCGCAGGCCCATCACGTCGATGCCGCCTTCGGTGCCGATATTGCAATTTTTATTGCCGCTGCTGGCCGGGATGCCCGATGTCGGATTGACGCAGCCATAGTCGAGCAGGCTCATATAGCCGTCGACATTTTTCGACACGCCGGACACGCGCAGGAACAGGTCGTTCGTCAGCGGAATATTGGCGCTGCCGCGCAGTTCGATCCGGTCGAACCGGCCATAGGTCGCCTCGATAAAGCCGCCGGGGGTGGAATCCGGCTTCTTGCTGAACAGCTTGACCGCGCCGCCGACGCTGTTCTTGCCGGCCAGCGTGCCCTGTGGCCCGCGCAGCACCTCCACCCGTTCCAGATCGGTCAGGTCCATGACCGCGCCGAAGGTGGTGCCATAATAAATGTCGTCGACATAGATGCCCACGCCCGGTTCCAGTGCGAAGCTGGCGTCAAGCTGGCCCACGCCGCGGATGAAGGCGGCGACGCTGTTGCCCTGAATGCTGGTCGCCGGGGCCAGCGCCACATTGGGCGCGAACTGGCCGAGATCGGTGACGCTAGTCTGGCTGCGCGCGGCCAGCGTATCGGCCGAGACGGCAGTGATCGCGATCGGCGTGTCCTGCAAATTCTGGGCGCGGAACTGGGCGGTGACGATGATGTCCGCGCTGTTGGCCTGATCGGCCGGTTGGTCCGGGGGTGTCGCTTCCTGCGCGAAGGCCGGCGCGGCGGTCATCGCCGCGACCAGGGCCAGCGCTGCACCATGGCCCCGAAATGCGCACTTTCCAAAGGATGTCATGCTTGTCCTCCCTCTTTTCATGGCCGCAGGCGTGGAAAGAGGGACCGGCGCCGCCTGTCGACGGCACCGGGCGGGCGGCGCTTGTGCGCCTGCCTTGCCCTTCATCCTCTCACCCGCCCCGCTGGCCGGTTCTGCTTTGCAGTCCTTGTTGGAGGGGAGGACGCATCGCCTTCCCTCTCCTGCAATCAATAACGATCGTTACTATTATGTCAAGCCGGTCGGCGACTTTTTGCGGTGGCAAGCTGCGCCGCCGATACCCAGGCGCCATGCACCTGCGCCCGCATCGGCAGGGGCATGGGCACCTGCGCAATCGGGCCTGCGTCGATCGCGCCAGCATCGACGATCCACAGGGCAGACTTGAAATCTGCTTCTCCCACCTGCCGGTCCACCACCATCAGCAACCAGCCTTCATGGTCGGGCCGTTGCGAGGGCACATGCACCGGCTCGCTGATCGCCATGCCGGGCTCCAGCCCCATCATGTCGATCCGGCCATTGCCCGGCTCGATCCGCAACAGCGCATTGAAAGCGACACCCACCGGCCCGCCCAGCAGCGGAGGGCCGCCGGCCATGTTCATCGACAGATACCAGGCCGCCCGATAGGGCCTGCCCTGATCCGCATCGCGAAGCCGCGGCATATCGCCCGGCGGGCCGACGACCCGCTCCTCATAGCCATCGCCCGGCTTTTCCATGTCGAAGGTCCAGCGGGTGAGGCCGCCATGAATGTCGCGCTGGTCGCGCTGAATGCCGCCGGCTTCGCGCATGAAACCAAAGGCATTGGTGTCCAACAGGCAGAGGTCGAGATGGATGCGGCCATCCTCCTCGAAGGCATTGAGCAGGTGGAAGGCGGAAATGCCCGGCCGACCCTTGAACCAGCGCATTTCCTCCACCTTGCCATAGCGGGGCATGATGCCGACCCAGCTATCCAGATGCTGCTGATGCGCCCAATGTTCGCCGCCAGCCTTCAGCCGGTCCAGGTCGGCGGTGGTGGGGAAGATCGGGAAGATCGCGTAATTTTGCGTGATCGCGAAATCATGGATGGTCGAGCAATAGGGCTGATCGAACCATTGTTCCGACACCAGATTGCCGTCGCGATCGGCGATGGCATAGGCGATCCTGGTGGAGCAGAGGCCGTCCGCCTCATAACCGAAGAAGAACATCTCCCCCGTGTCCGGATCGACGCGCGGATGGGCGGTGAAGGTCTGCGACGTGAAGGCGCCATGATAATCCCAGCGGCCGATCGTCGCCAGCGTGTCGGGATCGACCTCATAGCCCAGCCCGTCCTCCTTGGTCATGAACAGGCGGCCGCCATGCCAGACCGGTGTCGTATTGGCGACGGTCCGGTCGCGGCCGGCGACAGCAGGATCGTCGGTGAAAGGGTTGCGATAGCGGCCGAACAAGGCGCGGCGGGCGTCCTTCTCCAGCGCATAGCGCTCGGTTTCGACAAAACGGATGGCATAGTCGACCTTGCCGTCCTGAATCGCGAATTTCGCGACCATGCCGTCGCCCGACAGGACGATGTCATCATCGAACATCGGCGCATGCGCGGGATCGGGTACGGCACGGAAAAAGGCGCCGTCAATTTCAGCCGGAATGTCTCCGATCACGTCCAGATTGCGTGCCGACCATTCGACGCCAACGGGCGTGTTCAGGCCGATGAAATGGATGGTCCGGGGGTAGGCAGGCATAGCCTTTCGATCCTCTCTTATTTCGACTCATAGTAACAATCGTTATTATTGTTGCCAAGAGCAAGAGTCGGTCGCAGCCTATTTCAATCGCAAGGGCAGCCCCGCCGCAACGAAAAGGACTTCGGCGCAATGGGCGGCGACCGCCTGATTGATCGTCCCCGCCATGTCACGAAAGCGCCGGGCCAGCGCATTATCGGGCACGATGCCCAGTCCCACTTCATTGGCGACCAGAATGACCGGCCCCTGCGCATGGTCGAGCGCATTGATGAGCGCCGCAAGCGCGGCGTCCATATCCCGATCCGCCAGCAACAGGTTGGACGCCCATAGCGTCAGACAATCGATCAACAGCGTGCGGCCCGGCCGCGCCTGCGCCTGCACGACCTCCGCCAGATCGAACGGTGCATCGACCGTGCGCCAGCGCGCACCGCGATCGGCGCGGTGGCGGTCGATCCGGTCGGCCATTTCCGCGTCCAGCGCCTGCGCCGTCGCCACATAGATCAGTTCGCCCGGCATGGCCTCCGCGCGCATCTGCGCATGGCGGCTCTTACCCGATCGCGCGCCGCCCAGCACCAGCAGATGGTTCATCCCCATGCCCATGCGCTCCCCCCCGCCATCGCCGCCAGCAACAGGCAGGCCCGCCGATACAGGCGCAGCGCCCGCTCTATATCCTGCCCGTCCAGATCGCGGCGGCCCGATCCGATCCAGTCCTTCTCATGGCGTATGCCGTCATAGGTGATCGGCCCGGCCAGCGACAGGTTAAGCGCCCCGGCCATCGCCGCCTCCGGCCAGCCCGCATTGGGCGAAGCATGGCGGCGCGCATCGCGCCATAGAATGCGCCATCCGCGTCCAGCCGCCAGACACAGCAACAGCCCCGCCAGCCGCGCCGGAATCAGGTTCAGCCCATCGTCCAGCCGCGCCGCCGCCCAGCCAAAGGCCCGCCAGCGTTGCTCCTTATGCCCGATCAGGCTGTCGGCGGTATTGATCGCCTTATAGGCCCAAAGCCCCGGCAGTCCGCCGACCAGCAGCCAGAAGAGCGGCGCCGCCACGCCATCGCAGAAACTTTCCGCCAGACTTTCGATCGCGGCGCGCGCGACCCCGGCCCGGTCAAGCTGCGCCGTATCCCGCCCCACGATCATGCCGACAGCCCTGCGCGCCTGATCCAGATCGCCCCCGCTCAGCGGAACGGCCACGGCCCGGACATGGCGGTGCAGACTGCCCGCCGCCATGCCCGGCATCCAGCCAGCAGCGCGCCACCATGCATCCACCAGCAGGATCCACGCAGGCCCGCAACATCCGATCGCGCATCCATCGATCGCAGCGAACAGCCCGACCGGATGGCCGATCCGGCGCTGCACCGCATCGGGCCAGCCGATCGGCGCCTCCATCGCCATCGCCAGCAACGCCACCGGCTCAGCCATGGGTCAGCGCCCGGTCCAGGCGATCCAGCGCCGCCCCATCGGCCGGCAGGCCGAAGCGCAGCCAGTGCGGCTGATCGGCGAAGGGCCGGGTCAGGATGGCCGCCCGCGCCAGCCGGTCGAACAGGGCGGCTGCGTCATCGCAGGCAACCAGCCGAAACAACGGACAGGCCCCGGCCGGCTCCAGACCGTGACGACGCAATAGCGCATCCAGCCCCGCCCCCTGCGCCACCAGTGCCTTGCGGGTCGCATCGATCCACGCCGCATCGGCATAGGCAGCCCGCCCGATCGCCAGCGCCGCCGCCGACACCGGCCAGCTGCCCAGCCGCACACGATAGCGCGCAACAATTTCCTGCGGCCCCAGCAAAAACCCCAGCCGCACCCCGGCAAGGCCGAAAAATTTGCCGAAGGATCGGAAGATCAGCAGTCGCCGCCCCTCCCCGATCCGATCCGCCAGACTGAAGCCGGGATGGATGTCGACAAAGGCTTCATCGACCACCAGCCAGCCGCCCGTCGCCTCGACCCGCGCCAGCATTGCGTTGAGTTCGGCCGGAGTCAGCAAGCGGCCATCGGGATTGTTGGGATTGGCGAGCAGCATTGTCTCGCCCTCCCCGCCCGCCTCTTCATCAAGAGCGATGGCCCGACCAGCCGGATAAATATCGCCATGGGTGCGATAGCAGGGCGTGGCGTATCGCGCTGCGCCGGGCAGCATGTCGGCCAGCATGCGCAGCCCGATTTCCGTTCCCGGCAGCGCGCAGACATGGTCCGCCGCCACGCCGAAATAGCGGCCAGCAGCGCCCTCCAGATCGGCGAGCGCCCCTTCGCCGGGCAGGCTGGCCCAATCGATTCCGCCCGCGCGCTCGACCGGCCAGGGATTGGGATTGATCCCGGTCGACAGGTCGATCCAGTCCGCATCGCCGCCGCCATAATGGCGGCGCGCCGCATCCAGCCGGCCGCCATGATAGGTCCATGGACTTGTCACAGCCGCCCCGCGATCAGCGTCGCCAGCAACAGCCCGCTTTCCATCAGTTCGATCCCCGCGCCATGGCCATCACCGGATATGCCGCCCAGCAACCGGCGCAGCTTCCATGCCCAGTACAGCATCAGCAAAGGCGCCACCCACAGCGCCGGCGCGAACCAGCCTGCGGCCAGCAGCGCCGCCGCCCAGATCAGCAGGTCGACCCGTCTCACCGCATGCTGAAAGCGCGCGCCCAGCCCGTCATGCAGCGGCGGCAACCAGCGGCTCCAGACCAGCGGCCCGCCCCGCGCGACACCGGGGATCAAGATCAACGCCAGCCATGCCTGCTGATCCAGCAGACCATGGAGCAGCACCAGCTTCGCCGCGACCTGCACCGCCACCGCTACGGCACCCATCGCGCCGACATGCGGATCGGCCAGCACCACGCGCAGCCGATCCGGTCCCTTGTGCACGGCCCCCGACGCATCAGCCAGATCGGCAAGGCCATCCAGATGCAGCGCGCCCGTCACCCAGACCCAGGCGATCAGCGCCAGCAGCGCGCCGGTCCAGACATCGGCCCGCATGCCGATCCACGCTGCCCCGCCGATCATAACGCCCACGGCCAGACCCGCTGCCGGAAACCAGCGGATCGACGCTGCAAAATCCCGATCGTCCGCCGTAACGCGCGGCATGGGCAGGCGCGTCAAAAACTGGATCGCCAGCACCAGCCCCTTCATGTCGCCAGCCCGACAATCTGCCCCCAGCGCGGCTCTCCCCGCCACAGCCGCAGGGTCAGGCACGCGGCATAGGGCAGGTCGATCGCCCATGTCTGGCGCTGGTCGAAACCGCACAGGCTGGCCAGCGCCGCGCGCATCGCCCCGCCATGGGTGACGATCAATGCCGGTTCGGCCGACAGATCGGCAATCGCCGCGCCGACCCGCGCCACCAGCGCCGACCAGCGCTCGCCTCCGGGCGGCGGGCTAGCGTCAGGGTCGGCATGGAATTGCGCCAGCGCACCCGCGTCCAGCGTCGCCGGATCGGCGCCGTCCCACGCGCCAAAATCCAGCTCCCGCCATCGCACGTCGATCCGGGGCGTCAGGCCGCAATCCTGCGCGATCGCCGCCGCCGCCTGCGCCGTACGCGACAGGTCGGAACACTGGATCGCCGCCACATCCAGCCCCTTCGCCCGCGCCCGACAGGCGGCGATCCCCGCATCGGTCGAAGGCCAGTCGCCATGTCCCAGCAACCGCCCCGTTTCCGCCGGCGCGCCATGCCGCATCAGGTGGAGCAGCACGCTTTGCATCAACCGGCCGACACGCCCGCGTCGGCAAAGGTCGCCATCTGGTCATGCATCGCCAGCGCGGACCGCATCACCGCAACCGCAACCGCGCCGCCGCTGCCCTCACCCAGCCGCATGCCCAGGTCCAGCAGCGGCGTCAGCACCAGCCGTTTTAGCAGGCGTCCATGTGCCGCTTCGGCCGAACGATGGCCGGCGATCACATGGTTGCAAATGTCCGGTGCCCCTGCCGCCATCGCCCCCAGCGCAGCAGAACAGACAAAGCCGTCCAGCACCACGGGAATAAGATGATGCCGCGCCGCCAGCATCGCCCCGGCCATCGCCGCGATTTCACGCCCGCCCACGCAGCGCAGCGTTTCGAACGGCGTTCTGGGCAAATCGGCATGGCAGGCCATGGCAAGGTCGAGCACCTGTCGCTTGACCATCTGGCCATGCGCCCCAACCCCGGTGCCTGCGCCAACCCAATTCTGCGCCGTACCGCCGAAACTGCGCAGGCACAGCGCCGCCGCCGCCGTAGTGTTGCCAATGCCCATTTCGCCCAGCAACAACAGGTCCAGCGACGGATCGACCGCATCGGCTCCCGCATTGATCGCCGCCAGACATTGCGCCTCGCTCATCGCCGGTTCGACCGTGAAGTCCGCCGTCGGCCGGTCCAGATCGATCGGCACGATACGCAGGTCCAGTCCCGCCGCCCCGGCCAGCGCGTTGATAGCCGCGCCCCCGGCGGCGAAATTGGCCACCATCTGCGCCGTCACTTCTGCAGGAAAGGCGCTGACCCCATGCCGGGTCACGCCATGATTGCCGGCGAAGACCAGCGCCAGGCCATGGTCGATCCGCGGCCGCGCCCGCCCCTGCCATCCCGCCATGAACAACGCAATGTCTTCCAGCCGGCCCAGCGATCCGGCCGGCTTGGTCAGTTGCATCTGTCGCGCGGCGGCGGCATCGCGCGCCGCCTGATCCGGGCCGGGCAGCGACGCCAGCGCCGCCTCGAACGCGGCGACGGTTGGAAAGCGGCTCATGTCGCGACGAAACCGGGCGGCGGGGTGCGGACGATGAAATGACCCTTCACCCCCTGCGGCCAGTCGGCAAAGGGCACGCGGCCATGCTCGCTCTCCGCATAATGGGCGGCATAGTCCAGGATCGCGCGCGCAGCCTCCTCATCGGGGGTGAAGCGCCCCAACACATAACCGACTTTGCCCGGCGCGCGCAGATGGACGGTGCAATGCTCCGAACAGGCGAACAGGCAGGGCATGTCCTGCACTGCGACACCCTCATAGCGGGGCGACTGGGCCTTCACCCGCCGCAATGCTTCCGCCAGCCGCGCGCCGCCGCGCACGCCTTCCGCATCCTCGCGCGCATCGGGCGAATGGCGACAGCTGTTGCACACCACCACTGCGGGCACATCCTCGACCGGCCGCAACATGGCTCAGGCCGGCCTCTGGCTGGAAAATCTATATATAAATGACGCGCGCATCATGATCCCCGGTCCGTGACAGGACCGCGCGGCGACGAAACGACGATGCAATGCACTTCACGCGCACGACATCCCCGCCGCGCTCCCGCACGGTCGGCTCGTCGTTGCGCGAGGGATGACCCCGTTCGCCCGGCACACCCTGTCCGGTCGAAGAACGACCACGGCCGGCAGGTCTCCTGGCTTGCGGGTCAATGCCGGGGCGAAGCGCCTTCTCGGGACAGGCGTCCCAATGGCTTGTGCCTCGCTGGCTCGCCGCTCACAGTTGCAGGGGCAGCCGGGGTCTTGAACCCCGTTCCCTTTTGATCCCCTTGCGGGGAACCGGACGCAGCGCCGGCCCTATCGGACTTGGCTGGGGCGATCAAGGCGCTTGAGGACATGGTCCGCGCCCTTGTCGCCAATCATGATCGCCGTCGCATTGGTGTTGCCCGCCGGCAGCGTCGGCATGACCGAGGCATCGGCCACCCACAGGCCGTCAATGCCGATCACCGCCAGATCGGCATCGACCACCGCCTGCGGATCGTCCGCCCTGCCCATCTTCGCCGTGCCGACCGGGTGATAGAGCGGGATCGACGCCATCTTCACATAGGCGCGCAACTGTTGCGGATCGGTCAGGTCAGGTCCGGGCCGCAATTCATCTATTATATGTGTCGCAATCGGTGTCTCACGCAGGATCGACCGGGCGATGCCGATCCCCTCGACGATCTGGTCGATGTCATCGTCGCTGCCCAGCTGGCGATGCGCGATCTTCGGCGGCGCGAAAGCATCGGCCGATCGCAGGCTGATCCGTCCGCGATGACTGGGCCGCATCAATCCGACCAGCGTCGAGACGGACGGCGTCTTGCGCAGCATCAGCCGGCCCCGCGCATCAAAGTCGAACGCGAAGGCGGCGAAGCTGATCTGGAGATTGGGCGCGGGCAAATCCGACCGGCTTTTCACGAACGCCTGGGCGTGGCCGATCGCCGTGGTCAGCGCGCCCCGCCGGGCAAGCGCATAGCGCAACAACTGCCATGCTCCGCGCAGTCCCTGCGCATCGCTGTTCAGCGTCCTCACATCGACTTCGTTGACGACATGGGTGCCGACATGATCCTGCAAATTGCCGCCGACGCCGGGCAGATCGCGCACGACATCAATGCCATGAGCGCGCAGATGATCGGCCGGACCGATGCCCGACAGCATCAGCAGGCGCGGCGTGTTCATCGCGCCGGCGCTCAGCACCACGCCATGACGCGCGCGCAGCATCTTTTCGACGCCATCCTGCCAATAGACGATGCCGATGGCGCGATTATTGTCGATCAGGATACGCAGCAATTGCGCGCCCAGCAGGATGGCGGGCGCTTTGCCGCCACGCCGTTCGTGCAGATAGCCTCGCGCCGCCGAACAGCGCTCACCGCCCCGCTGCGATACCTGCACATAATCGACGCCCTCGGCGCTTTCGCCATTCAGGTCTGGCGATCGGGCGATGCCTGCCGCCTGCGCCGCGGCGATCCATTGATCGGTAATCGGATAACGCGCACGGCCTTCCGACACCGCAATCGGCCCACCCGCGCCGCGCCATGTGTCGGCGCCGCGCTCATTATCCTCCAGCCGCCGGAAATAGGGCAGGACCGCTTCATAATCCCAGCCCGCCACGCCCTGCCGCGCCCATTCGTCATAATCCCAGCGATGGCCACGAATGAACATCATGCCGTTGAGCGCGCTGCCCCCGCCCAGCATCCTGCCCGCCGGCCAGATGTCCGCCCGCCCGCCCAGCGACGGGTCCGGCTCCACCTGATAACACCAGTCATAGGCCGGGTTCTGGACGATCGCGCTGGTCAGCGCCGGGATGCGCGATCGCATATGCCGGTCGGTCCCGCCCGCCTCGATCAGCGCGACGGCAAGGCCCGCTTCGGCGAGCCGCCCGGCCATGGCGCATCCCGCCGACCCGCCGCCAACGACGATGAGATCCGTCTCTTCCATGATCATTCCTAGAAATTGGACATGATGGCGGCGCTGGGCGCGTCGATCGGCTGGCCCGCCGCCCGCATCTTCGTTTCGCGTGCGTGCAGCTTGCCCTGTTCGTCGATCAGCCAGGCGTGGATCGCATCCACATCCTGAACGCTCAGCAGGTCATCCCAGCGCGGCATCCCGCCGGGCAGCAACACCCCCTCCCGCACGATCGGCGCGAAGACATCATGCGTCGCCGGCTGCATCCGGCGCAGATCGGGCGCGGTGGAGCGCAACTGATTGCTGTGGCAGATAGCGCAATTCTGGAAGAACAGCGCCTGCCCCTGCGCGATCGTCGCTGAAGTCACGCCCGGCTTTTGCGCAGGCGGTGCGAGCGCGGCCTCCATCGGCGGCAATTCCGCCGGTTTGGGCACCGGCCCGCCGTCCAGCCTGAACACCAGGATGCGGTTGGCGTTGCCATAGCGATAGGCGGCCGAATAGCGCGGCACATAGCCCCATCCGCCACCGCCAAAGCCCGTCGCGACCGCAACATATTGCACGCCCTTCACCCGATAGGTCATGGGCGCCGCCATGATCGAACTGCCGGTGTCGATTGCCTTGATCAGCTTGCCCGTGTCAGCATCGCGAACGATCAGCTTGCCGCCAATCGTACCATGGAAGATCAGGCCAGATGCAGTGGACAGCATGCCCATCCGGTCCTGCCAGCCTTCGGTCGGCACCGACCAGCGCGCCTTGCCGGTCAGCGGATCGATGGCGCGCAACTCGCTGCTATAGGGCTTGTCCTTGACCCATTGCATTTCGGGCAACTTTTCCACCTGTTCGCGGATCGCGGGCGGCAAAGTGGGCAGCAATGCCTGCAATTGCGGCGTGAAGATCAGGGTCGTCTGGACATTCAGCGCCTTGGGACGCCGCGCTTCCGCCGGGGTGCCGGGCGGCACGGTGAACATCAAATTCCCCATATCCAGCACGGAGGCGTAATAGCTTTTCCGCTGCGCATCATAGGCCGCCGGATACCAGTTACGCGCACCCGCCGAGGCCGGGAAGATCAGGCGCGGGCCATTCCAGAAGTCGGTGCGCTCCGGCGTCATCTGCGGCACGCCATCCTTGTCGAACCCTTTGGTCCAGTTGGTCCGCACCAGCGCGTTGACCCGCAGCGGTTTGCCGGCTTGCCGGTCCAGCACGAACAGATAGCCATTTTTGGGCGAATGGAGGATGACCGGCCGAACCTGCCCGTCCACCTCCATCTCCGTCAGCACCATCGGCTGGGTGGCGGTGAAGTCCCAGCTGTCGCCGGGCGTTTCCTGATAATGCCATTTGACCGCGCCGCTTTTGGCATCGAGGGCGACGATCGAGGAGAGATAGAGGTTGGTGCCGCCCTTGGGCGACCGGGTCGCGATCGAATAGGGGCCGCCATTGCCGACGCCGATATAAACGGTGCCGAACTTGGGATCGTAATTGATCGCGTCCCATACGGTGCCGCCGCCGCCAATATCCCAGCGGCTGTTGGCGTCCCAGGTCTTGAGCGCGGCGTCGAGCGCCTTATCCTCCTGCGGCCCCTTCGCCGGATCATGCGGCACGGTGTAAAAGCGCCAGGCCTGCCCGCCGTCGGCAATGCGATAGGCGGTGACATAGCCGCGCGTGTCATATTCCGCGCCGGCATTCCCGATCAGCACCAGATCGCCCGCTACTTCGGGCGCGCCGGTGCTGGTGTAACCCCGGCTATGATCGACCACCGTGTCGACTTTCCAGACGACTTTGCCGCTCTTCGCGTCGAGTGCATACAGCATCCCGTCGAGCGCGCCGACCATCACCTTGCCATTGGCGAGCGCGACGCCGCGATTGGCCTGATCGCAGCAGGCGGATCGGTTCGCCTGCATGTCGACCTCCGGCTCGAAGGTCCAGAGCGGCTTGCCGCTCGCCGCGTCCAGCGCATAGACGCGGCCCAGATTGCCACTGGTGTACATCACGCCATCGACCACCACCGGCGTCGCTTCCTGGACGCGACTGGTGTTGAGGTCATAGGACCAGGCAAGGCCGAGCTTTGCGACATTATCCTTGTCGATATCGGTCAGGCGCGAATGATGGCTGCCCCAGACGTCGCCGCCGGTATAGGGCCAGTCGTCGCCTGCCCCCGCGTCGCTGCCGCCACGCGCGCACCCCGCCAGCGCCAGCAACCCGGCCAATGCCAATAGCGCCTTTCTCACAGCGGCCAGCTTCCCTTATGCGCCAGCATCACGTCGCGCAGGCTTTTGGGCTTGCGGCCGGTGATCGTCTCGACCCAATCGGTCTTTTGCGCGAAATAGCCTTCGCGGATCGACTGGCCGAACGTCACCATATCGTCACTCGACCAGGGGATCGGCCCGTCAGGGATGATGTCGGAGGCATGGCGCGGCGCGCCCAGCCCATCGAAATAGGCGAACATCGCATCATCATCGACCGCTTCGACCAGGATCGGCTTGCCCGCCAGTTCGCTCGCCAGCGCCATCGCCTGCGGAATGGTGATGAGGTCGGGGCCGGTCAGCACATAGGCCTTATTCTCATGACCCGACTGGGTCAGAACGCCAACGGCCGTCGCGACGCAATCGTCGCGGCTGACGAAGGCGACCGGCCCGTCACCGCAATTGTCGGGCTTTCCGCCCGCCATCAGCGCCGGGATCGTCATCGGCCCGGCGATCGCCTCGGCATATTGGCTGTCGCGCAAATGCGTCCACGCCGCGCCCGACGCCTCGATAATCTCCTCGGTTGCGCGATGGTCATGTTTGACGATGGCCGGATTGCCTGGCGCGTCGGCGGCGATGATCGATGTGTAGACGATATGCCTCACGCCGGCCGCCATTGCCGCCTCCACGGCGTTGCGATGCTGGCCGACTCGCGTGCCGACCCGCGCGGTGCTGATCAGCAGCATCTTCTCGCCCCCGGCCATGGCGGCCGGCAGGCTGGCGGGATCGTCAAAATCGGCAAAGCGCACATCCGCGCCCTTTGCCGCCATATCGGCCAGCTTCGCCGGCGTGCGGGTCAGCAATATCGCGTCCCGCGGCGCGACCTCTTCCAGCAGCAATTCCGCCGCCGCCCGGCCGAAGGATCCCGAAGCGCCTGAAATGATGATCTTCCCCATGCGTCCTCTCGCTTGCATGATCTGCCGTCTTGTTGCAGACAACCGTAACGATTGTTATTATTACGTCAAGAGACACAAGCCAAGGAGAGTGACTATCATGCCTTCCCTTCCGATCGAGGACCGGATCGCGCTGCAAGACCTGATCGCCGCCTATAGCTGGGCGCTGGACACCGGCGATGTCGACGGACTGGTCGCCTGCTTCACCCCCGACGCGCGCATGGTGGAGGAAGTATTTGACGATCCCGACATCTGGGAAGGGCATGAGGGGATTCGCGGCATCGCAGACCATTATCGCAACGCGCCCGGCTTTCCGGGCCGTCAGCATCATGTGACGCAGACCCAATATAGGCCGCAAGAGGATGGCAGTTGCACGATGCGATCCTTCGCCTTCGTGACCGAGTGCGAGGGGGAGCCGCCCTATCTGCTGCGCTTCGCCGGCTGGTACGACGATCATGCGGTCAAGGGCGCGGACGGCCAGTGGCGCTTCCATCGCCGCACGGTGCGGCTATGGGACGGCGAAGTGCTGAAGAATTTTCCGGGTCGCGGTGAGTGGGTGCCGCGCAAACGGCCGGATTCGCTGATTATTCGGCGGTGACACCGGCCGTTCGTTTCGAGCGAAGTCGAGAAACGGAAGCGCCGTTCTGGCCGCTTCTCGACACGCTCGAAGCGAACGGGGTTAGAGCATTTTTGAAGCAGATGGCATCATCTGCTGACTCGGAAAATGCGGAAAATAAAAGAGAAATAGAGCATAATCCGATTCAGAATGATCGGATTATGCTCTATTTTCGGATCATCACCCAACTGAAGGCAGGCATGACCCGACTGTCGGGCGCAACGGCGCACTCACCGATCTTGTCCAGCGCCAGTTCGGCAAAGGCTTCCGGCCATGCTGCGCCGGAGAGATGGGCCAGTCTGGCAACGGCAGCGCCGTCCAACGCACGCTTCGCTGTCACGCCCCCCCTGTCATGACGCACCAGCGCCACGCGACGATAGCCCGCTTCCGCCGCAATTTCCCCGACCAGCAGTTCATCACTCCTCCGGGTAACGGCGAAGATCGCAGCGGGCGAAATGGCTAGCAAGGCCCGCATCTGCCGCACCCGGTCGCCCTCCAGAGCCACGGCCTGCCCACCCAGATAGTGCGCGCGGGCGGCGAAGCGGCGACCGGCTGACAGTTCAGGATCGTGCAACAGCAGCGGCAGGGTGGCCCCATCCGCCCGCCCACCGGCCAGCGCCGCCGATGCCCCCGCCGCACTCGCCAGAAAACCCCGGCGGGACAGGCCGCTCATGGCTTTGCCCCCTTGGCCAGATGCTCGGCGATCTGCTGCAAATCCGCGTCGCTCACCTCGCCGCGCGGAATGGCGGGCATGTTGCCGATGCCCATGCGCGCCGCCTGCACCACATAATCGGCCGTCAGATCGGTGCGCTTTTCCAGCAGAGGCTGGTCGGTCCGCCGCGCCAGCAGCCCCGTCCCCATACCGCCCGGCCCATGGCACATGGCGCATTTTTCGAGATAAAGCCTCTCGCCCGGTCCCGCCGCAGGACGTGACGATAGCGTGTCGGGCGCAGGCAAAGGCGGCGGTCCCTTTGGCGCATCCGTCGGCGCCTCGGCCGCACGACCACAGGCGGCGCCCGCCAATATCAGCGCGGCCGCGGCGAGCGCGATCATTCCCTGGCGCATCAGCCTTGTCCTCCCGCACGATTGCTGGGCCATATGCCGCTCTTGCCCGGCGCGATGACGCCCCTGGGATCAAGCGCATCCTTCACCTTGCGGTTCAGTTGCCCCAGCGCCCCCTTGTTATAATCATAGGTGCCGGCGACCGCGTCCATATAATCGAGATGGGTGCGATATTCGCCATAGCCCTGCGCCTTGGCGTCCGCGATCAGATGCTTGAGGAAAGGATCGACCCGGCCCATCAGGTCCGCATCATCCTTGTTGATCAGCACGGCGTTGACGTTGATCAGATGGCGTTCGCCAAAGGCGAAGCTGGCCTGATAATCCATGCCATATTCCCTGTAGCGGGCGTAGGTGCGCTGGAACTGCGCCTGCGCCGCCGCGCCCGATTGCGGCAGGATGGGAGAAAAGCCGATATGCCCGCCGCGCCCGCCATGCCAGTTGGCGTTCTGCATCGGCATGGTCAGCGGCGTTCCGGTCCAGCCGGTCGCCTCCAGCGGCTCGCCCGTCCTCCATGTCGTGGGCCGCATCGACAGGGGTTTGAGCTTCCCCATTTCCTGCTCCAATATCGCATAGGCCGCCTTGTTGACCGTTTCCCGCCCGTAAAGACGCAGACTGACGCCCCACCAGCCGACGTTGAACTTCTTGCGGATCGCGGCGATCACATCGTCGGGCAAGGCGCCGGGCCTGTCGGTCCACTGGTCGCGGGTCGTGACCACGGCGGCGGCGCGCAGCCAGTTGCCGATGGTCGGCGACTGCTGCAACAATCCTTCGCGGCGCAACGGCGCGATCGCATCGATCAACGGCCCCAGATCGTCGGGCCGGTCAAATTCCAGATCCATGCCCATCAGCGATTCCGGCGCCGGCATCAACCACAGGCCCATCTTGGTGACGATGCCGAAATTGGACTGGACGAACATCTGGTCCCAGCCGGGGCCGAAACCGAAGCGATAAAGCTGCCAGGTCGGTGCGCCGTCGAGCGCCCCCATGCCGGTGCGCACCACCAGTCCGTCGGCCATCACCGCCTCTATGCCGCAGATTCGGGTCGCATGTTCGCCATAGGGGGTATAGCCCATGCCGCGATCCAGCGCATTGCCGACCACCGACCCCCAGCTATTGCCGGGCACCGACAGCCAGTGCTTCATCCCCTTCGCCTTCAGAAAATCATACAGATCGTAAAAGCCAACCCCCGGCTCCAGCAACACCGTGCCGTTCGCCTCATCATAATCGATCTTCTTCATGCGGCTAAGGTCCAGCACCACCGACCCCGCCAGCAACGGCGCGGAGCCGCCATAGCCCAGATTCTTGCCCCGGCTGATCGGCCAGAGCGCAACGCCGCGCTCCGACGCGATCCGCACGATCGCCTGTATCTCCTCAACGCTCGCGGGGGCGACCGCACCGGCGGGGTGATGGCGGGCGTCGTCAATGGCGAACTTGTCCTGATAGCTGGCCTGATCCTCCGGCGCGAAGAAGACATGATCCTTGCCGACGATCGCCGCAAAGGCCGCGATCGTCGCGGCGGCCACCGGCGGCGCCTTCATGCCCGTCCCATCCATCTCACCTCGCTCCGCCGGTCGCGCCGGCTTATTTAATAACGATCGTTATCATTTAGAAGCAAAGCCCACTTGTCAAGCAAGGCTGCAAAAACCACTTGCCTGCACCCCCGATCAGATTGTATGCCAATGATACATATTACAGATGGGAGCCAGGATGATGGAAGAGCAGGACGTCGTTTCCTTTCATGTCGAAAACCGCATCGCCTGGGTGAATTTCGCCCGCCCCGCCAAACGCAACGCGATGAGTCCGACGCTGAACCGGCGCATGATGGAGGTGCTGGACGAACTGGAATATCGCGACGATGTCGGCGTGCTGGTGCTGGGCGGCGAAGGCAGCGCCTGGTCCGCTGGCATGGACCTGAAGGAATATTTCCGCGAAACCGAAGCGCAGGGCCTGCGCGGCGTGCGCAAATCGCAGGCCGAAAGCTATGGCTGGTTCCGCCGCCTGCGCTGGTATCAGAAACCGACCATCGCCATGGTCAATGGCTGGTGCTTTGGCGGCGGCTTTGGCCCGCTTTTCGCCTGCGACCTCGCCATCTGCGCGGATGAAGCGCAGTTCGGCCTCTCCGAAATCAATTGGGGCATATTGCCCGGCGGCGGCGTGACCAAGGTGGTGGTCGACCTGCTGCCGATGCGCGACGCCATGTGGCTGACCCTGACCGGCGACCTGATCGACGGCAAGGCGGCGGCGGCGATGCGGCTGGTGAATGAAAGCGTGCCGCTGGAGCAACTCAAGGCGCGCACGACGCAGGTGGCCGAATTGCTGCTCAGGAAGAATCCGGTCGCGCTCAAATTCGCCAAGGACGCCGTCCGCCGCGTGGGCACCATGACCTATGACGAGGCGGAGGATTATCTGGTGCGGATGCAGGAAGCCGCCAATTTCCACGACAAGAGCGAAGGTCGCAAGGAAGGCATTCGCCAGTTCATCGATGAGAAAAGCTACAAGCCCGGCCTTGGCAGCTATGATCTGGAAAAGAGCAAGACTCCGGTTTAGAAATTCATGTTTATGACATTTCCATATACATGAATTTATGACAGGGTGATCCCGATCAAGGAGAAGGATCACCCCATGGCCCCCACAGACGCCGATCATGCGCAGCAGCGCCGCGCGATCGAGTTGGATTGCGCCCGCCTCATTGCGCTCTACGCCAATCTTAACGATGCGGCGCGCTGGCATGATGTCGCGGCGCTCTATGCGCCCCATGGCCGCATGGCGCGCCCGACCGCGCCAGACGACTGGATCGTCGGGCGGGACGCGATCCTGGCCGCCTTTCTGGCCCGGCCGGCGCGCACGACACGCCATTTCTGCTCCAACATCGTCGTCGATGTGCTGAACGAAGGCGAGGCGCGGGGCGAAAGCGCGATGCTGTTGTTCACCGGCGATGGAGCGCCTAAGGTCGGTTCCTTTCACGATCTTTTCGTCCAAACGGACGAAGGCTGGCGCTTTGCCGAACGGCGGGGCAGCCTGATCTTCTAAAGGGGTAGGCCGCATATGATTGGCTCCACGCCATCCACCGTCAAATCGGCGATGCGCACCATCGACATCATCGAATATGTCGTCGCGCGCCCGACCGGGGTGGTCGCGCAGGAAATTGCGGCCGGGTTGGCGATCCCGGTCAGCAGCCTGTCCTATCTGCTCGCGACCCTGGTGGAGCGCGACTATCTGGCGCGCGACGGCCGGCGCTATCTGCCCGGTCCGGCGCTGGACCGGCTGGCGGCGCCGCGCGGATCGCTGTCGCTGGCGGACCGGGTGCGCCCGCTGGTCAAATCGCTGCGCCTGCAAACCAACGAAACGGCGTCCTTCTTCGTGCGCGACGGGTGGCAACTGGAGGCGATCGTCACCGAAACGGCGGAACAGTCGCTGCGCTATTCGATCAGCGTCGGCACGCGCAGCCCGATCCATTGCCTCGCCGCGGGCAAGGCGCTGCTGGCGGCCATGCCCCAGGCGGAACTGGACGCCTATTTCGCCGCCACCCCGCTCAGCGCCTTCACGCCGGGCAGCATCACCGACGAAACGGTGCTGCGCGCCGAACTGGCGCAGGTGCGCGCCACCGGCATCGGCCGCACGCGGGAGGAATATACGCCCGGCATTTGCGGCCTTGGCATGGCGGTGACGGCGGGCGGCGTCGCCGCAGGCGCCTTTGCCGTGGCCATCCCGATGCCGCGCTTCACCGAAGAACTGGAGGCGCGCACGATCGCCAAACTGCAACAGGCGGTGGCGCTGTTCGCCGCAGCGGAGGGGCCGGCGGCCTAGCATAGTACGCCACCGCGACGCGACAGGCCGAAGTTCACAGCGTCGTCGCACGATTTCCGGCAAAGCGACAGCAACGCACCGCCGGAGCGACGCGGAAGCGCCATTAGGGTCACAGCGACGCGCCACCCACGCGACAGTTGCGCCACCGCCACGCGCCGGGGAAGCGACGGATTGGCAACGGAAAGCCGGGATGCGCGGGGGGGGCTGATCCATCCAAAAGGATAGATCAGACAAAATCCTACATTGGAAGGATTTTGGGGATGTCGCGGATGTTCCGTGAGCATGTCCGTGAAGGGTGGATAGCGGAATGGCAGCTTTCAAGAATTTCGTCATGCCAGCGAAGGCTGGCATCTCAGGCAGGCGCACGCGACATAAATGGATAGCGCTATACGGCTGGCCTCATTCTGCTACCGCCTGAGACCCCAGCCTTCGCTGGGGTGACGACTATGGGGCAGGCCAAAATGACCGCCGGACGACCGCTCTTGGCCGCAATCCGGCATTCCTCTAAAAACAGAAAAACGGGGGACGCCGTTTTAGCATCCCCCGTTCCCATCGCACTCGGCTATGGTTGGATCAGGCGGCCTTGGTGCGCCAGCCGTCGGCATAATTGTCGCGCGCGGCTTCCGAATAGGGGACCGAGGAGACGATCGCCTTGATCTCCGTCTGGACATGCGGTTCGACGGTCGGCTTTGATGTGCCGCCATCGGGTTCGCCCCACAGCAAAGTGACTTCGGTGCCCGGTTCGGCATAAGCCGCATCGACCATCGCCAGCGCCAGGAAACGACCGGCATTCACCGTATAGCCGATCCAGGTCGACAGGCCGATCGTCTTGCCGTCCTTCAGCACCGCGTCATAGGGATGCATGCAATAGACGGCGCTGGGGAACTCCAGGAACTTCGCCTTGTCGCCAGTCTGGAGCATCGAGCTCATGACGCGGACAATATCCTCATTGTCCAGCGCCAGCGTCACCTTCTGCCGATGCGGCTGATCCTTGATCTTTTCCAGCGCCTCGCGGCCGACAAACTCATGGTCGAACTTGACCATGATGCCATAGCCCAGCTCCCACGGGTTCAGATAATAATCCTCGATCCTGTCGGAGACGAAGCTGCCGCCCAGCGAGCATTTGCCTTCATAGGTGTTGGCGCCGAGCCATTCGCGGAAGCCCTTCGAGCCTTCGCCGGTGTAGGTGGCGGGGAGCGGCGAGGGGATCCAGCCCGATTCCAGCGTGTTCGACGAATAGGTGCGGCCGCCGCACAGCGCCAGGCCATGATCCTTGCCCGCTTCGATCAGCGCATTGCGGACAGTGTCATAATCCTTCCACGGGCCAAACAACTCATAGCCCGGCTGGCCGGCCATGCCATGGCGCAGCGCGCGCACTTCGACGCCGGCGATGGTGATCGGCGCCATGTGGAAGAATTTCAGGTCCGGCGGGGTCTGGCCCATCGCCTTTTCCAGCACCGGCATGGCGTTCGGCCCCTGCAACTGGAAGCGATAATTGCGGCGATAGCCCTGCTCGTCCAGCGGACGGGCGGCGGTGCGCTCGTCGCGTTCCACCTTCACATCCCATTTGCCGGTCGACGCCCAATATTCGACCCATTCGATCGAAGGCGCGCGGCCGACCAGTTCGAACTTTTCCTCCTCCAGATAGAAGAGGATGACATCGCCAATCACATAGCCTTCCGGAGTTACGGGCGCGAACTGCTTGGCGCGGTTGGGGACGAAGCCCTTGAAGCTGTTGGGCGCCAGCCAGGCCAGCATGTCGAACGCGCCGGGACCGGTGACGAGCAGGTCGACCATGTGGAAGCTCTGGTTGAACAGCACCGAACTTTCCGCCCAGCTGCGCTGTTCGTCGCGCCAGTTGCTATATTCGGCCGGAACGCCGGGATAGACATTGGGGCCGGTCTGCTGGTTGCGCAGGAAATGGACGATGTCGCCCTTTTCATCGAGCAGCTGTTGCAGGGTCTTGTCGGTCATTCAAACCTCTCCTTCGACTTGATTGGCAAAGTTCACACCGTTGTCGGGCGATGGCCGGTCGAGCCATTCCCGCACGTGTCTGTTGAAGGCCCGCGGCGTTTCCGCAGGCATCATATGGCCCGCCCCCGGCACCACGCGCAGGCGTGCGCCGGGAATGGCGGCGACGATCGCCTGATGCTGGGCGACGGGGGACCAGCGATCCTCCTGCCCCACGATCGCGACCGTCGGGCAGGCGATGGTCGGCAGCAGCGTGTCGAGCGCGGGGCGATGCAGCAGCGCCTCGATCTGCGCTTCGAAAATCGGCAGGCCCGCACCGACCGCCATGGCGTAGAGCCGGTCCATCAGCCCTTCGTCGCGCAGCGCGTCCGCCCCCATCATCGGCGGCAGCCATTGCGCCACCAGCGCCGCCATCCCCTGCGCCCGGCCAAGGTCGCGCAGCCGATAGCGTCCCTCCTGCTCGCCGGGTTTGACCGGATGAACGCCGGTATCGACCAGCGCCAGCCGCTCGACCCGTTCGGGCGCCTTGCGCATTACCTCCAGCGCGACGCGGGCGCCCATGGAATGGCCCAGTAAAGCGCAGCGCGCCGGCATATGCGCCAGCGCATGGTCGGCCATCGCCCCGATCCGGTCCGCGCCGCCATAAAAGCCGTCGATCACCCGGCTGCCGGAGAAGGCGGCGAGCGTGTCGCCGAACATGCGCGAGTCGCAGATCAGCCCCGGAAGGATGATTAATGGCGTCTCTGCGCCCCTCTCCGATGTTTTCGCACTCATGAATATTTCATCTATACGAATGTTTTTCGATCGGCTAGGGGGAAAATACGCCCGGGATACAAAGAGCGCCAAGAAGATGCGCCAGACCGTCCCGGCAACCAGTCCTGCCGGGAGAGAATCATGAGCCTGCCGTCGATCCATCCAAACTGGGATTTGCCGCCAAAGGGCATGACCGACGGCTATTCGCTGGAGATCACCGCCAGGGATATGGAGGCGCTGGTCGAGGCGGCCCCGGCTATTGCAGGCGAAACGCCGGTCGCCGTCACCTTCCTGCCCGGCGAGTCGCTGGAGGCGCGGATCGCCGCGACGAAGGTGGTGCGCGATCTTGGCTTTGAACCGATGCCGCATTTTTCCGCACGCCGGCTGGAATCGGGCGATGATTTCGAGGGCTATCTGGAGGCGGTCGTGCAGCAAGCCGGCGTGCGGCGATGCTTCGTCATCGCCGGCGACCCCGCGGAAGCGGCCGGTCCCTATGGCGACAGCATGGCGCTGATCAGTACCGGCGCGTTCGAACGCGCGGGCATCCAGGCGATCGGCATCGGCGGCCATCCCGAAGGCCATCCCAATATGAGCCGTGAACAGACTTTTGCGGTCCTGACCGAAAAATGCGCCGAGATCGCCAGCCGGAAGATGGCACCGCTGATCGTCACCCAGTTCAGCTTCGACGCCGCGCCGATCCTGCAATGGCTGGCCGAATTGCGCGCGCGCGGGATCGATGCGCCGGTGCGGATCGGGGTGCCGGGGCCAGCGGGCATCAAGACGCTGATGCGCTTTGCCGCCCGCTGCGGCGTGGGCGCTTCGACATCGGTGCTCGCCAAATATGGCATTTCGATCACGAAGCTGATCGGCACCGCTGGCCCCGACAAGCTGGTCGATGCGCTGGGCAAGGCGCTTGGTCCCCAGCATGGCAAGGTGCGGCTGCATTTCTATCCGTTCGGCGGCCTCACCCGCACGGTCGAATGGATCAACAATTATAAGGCCCGCCCTTGAGCGCGCGCCCCCGTGGAGAGAAACGAGCATGACCGAAATCTGCACCCTCACCCTGCAATGCGACGACCGGCCGGGGCTGGTCGCCGATGTCGCGACCTTCCTGACGCGGCAGGGCGGCAACATCACCGATGCGCAGCAATATAATGACAGGCTGACCGACCGCTTCTTCATGCGCGTCGAATTTGAAATTGGCGACAATGAGATCGCACCGCTGGCGGCCGCCTTCGGGCCGCTGGCGCGCGAGCGCGGCATGGACTGGGCCCTGCGCCGCCGCAGCGAGCGGCAGAAGATTTTGCTGCTGGTCAGCAAGTTCGACCATTGCCTGGGAGATCTTCTGTATCGCTGGCGCATCGGCGAGCTGAACATGGATGTGGTCGGCATCGTCAGCAACCATCCCCGCCATGTGCTGACGACGTCGCTGATGGGCGATCTGCCTTATCATCATCTGCCGATTACGAAGGACAGCAAGCCGCAGCAGGAGGCGCAGATCAAGGCGATCGTGGAGCAGACCGGCGCCGACCTGATCGTGCTGGCGCGCTATATGCAGATATTGAGCGACGATCTGGCCGGGTTCCTGTCAGGGCGCTGCATCAACATCCACCACAGTTTCCTGCCCGGCTTCAAGGGCGCCAAACCCTATCATCAGGCGCATGCCCGCGGGGTCAAGATGATCGGCGCGACCGCCCATTATGTGACCGCCGATCTGGATGAAGGACCGATCATCCATCAGGATGTGGAGGCGATCAACCATGCCGACACGCCCGACGATCTGGTCCGCAAGGGACGCGACATCGAACGGCGCGTGCTGGCGACCGCCGTGCAGCATCATCTTCAGGGACGGGTTTTCCAGAATGGCGCACGCACTGTCGTCTTCCGGGCCTGAGGCCGTGGCCCAGCGAATCGACGGACGCGCGCTGGCGCGCGCCCTGTCGGCGGAGACGGCCGCGCGCGTGGACGCGCTGCACGCCCGCACCGGCCATGCCGCCGCGCTGGCGGTGATACTGGTCGGCAGCGATCCGGCGAGCGAAGTCTATGTCGGGCGTAAGGTGGCGGAATGCGCCAGGGTTGGCATCCGATCGGTCGAACATCGCCTGCCCGCCGATACGACGCAGACGACACTGATGACGCTCATCGACCGGCTGAATGGCGACGACGCGATCGACGGCATATTGATCCAGTTGCCATTGCCGCCGCAGATCGATGCCGCGTGCGTGCTGGACAGGATCGACCCGGCCAAGGATGTGGACGGCTTCCATCCGGTCAATGTCGGCCGCCTGTCCACCGGCACTGGCGGCCTTGTCCCCTGCACGCCGCTGGGCATCATGAAGCTGCTGGACAGCGTGGTGACGGACTATCGCGGACTGGACGTCGTGGTGATCGGCAAATCCAACATCGTGGGCAAGCCGGTCGCCATGCTGCTGCTGGAGCGGGAAGCGACCGTCACCGTCACCCATATCGAAACGCGCGACCTGCCCGATATTGCGCGCAAGGCGGACATCATCATCGCCGCCGCCGGGGCGCCGCATCTGGTGCGCGGCTATTGGGTGAAGCCCGGCGCGATCGTCATCGATGTGGGCATCAGCCGGATCGGGCAGGCGGACGGATCGATGCGGCTGGTGGGCGATTGCGCCACCCATGAACTGGACCATGCGCGGGCGGTGACGCCGGTGCCGGGCGGGGTGGGACCGATGACCATCGCCTGCCTGCTGAGCAACACGGTGACGGCGGCGGAAAGGGCGCGGCATGACTGAGACACAATGCACGACGATCGTGCGGGTCCGCGACCTGCCGCTGCTGGCCGACATTGGCATCAACCCCGACGAGATTGGCCGACGGCAACCGCTGGTGATTTCGGTCGAGTTGACTCTGAATGCCGGGCGGGTCGACGGGATTGGCGAGACGGTGGATTATCGCCGCGTGGCGCAGGCGGCCGAGGAACTGGCGCTGGTCCACATTCCCCTGATCGAAACCTTCGCCCAGCGGCTGGGCGATCGCTGCCTTGCCATGGGCGGGGTGATGCACGCGCGCATAAGCATCGACAAGCCCTTCGCCATCACGCGCGGCATGGCTGGCGTGGAAGTGTGCATGGGACGATAATGGGACGGGCGTTCGGCCATGGTCGAACGCCCTATCCTTCAATCCTCTTCGTCTGCGACTTGCAGGCGCGCGATGATCAGCACCAGCGCGGCCAGGCCCGACCCCAGCGCCAGCAGCAGGGACGTCACGCCCCTGCCCGCACCCATAGCCAGCAACTGCCCGGCCAGAAACGGTCCCAGCGCCGCACCGCACCGGCCAAAGCCGATCACCGCTCCGGTCCCCGTCGCCCGCAGCGTGGTGGGATAGATGTTGGCGATCAGCGCATAAAGGCCCACGACCGCGCCATTGGACAGGAAACCCAGCAGGAACGCTCCGCCCTGCAACAACAGCATGTCCGCCGGGATGCCGCCGAACGCGGCAACCGCAATGGTCGCCCCGACAAGGCCAGTAATCACCAGCGGGCGCAGGCCCAGACGCGGCGACAGCAGGCCCAGCACCAGCCCGCCGGTCGCGCCGCCCATGTTCATCACCACCGACACGATCGTCGCCTGCGACGGATCGAAGCCCAGCGCCACGACCAGCGAGGGCGTCCAACCCAGCGCATAATAGAAAGTCATCATATGCAGGCCGTACATGGCGATCAGCGCGATCGTCGTGGCGCGATAGCGATCGGTGAACAGCGTCGCCATCGCCGCCTTTGGCGCGTCGATCGCGGCGATGCGCGCGGCATGCGGCTGGCCCAAACGCCCAAGGATGGCGTTGATCCGCTTCAGCGCATCGGGGCCGCCGCGCGTCGCCAGCCAGCCGATCGATTCGGGCAGGAACAGCAGGACCAGCGGCACGATCGCCGCCGTCGCGCCCGCCCCGAACAGGAAGATCGATTCCCAGCCATGATGTTTGAGCAGTTGCGCCGCCGCCCATCCGCCCACGATGCCGCCCACCGGATAGCCGGCCGCCATGATGCTGACCGCCAGATCGCGCCGCTTCCGGTTGGCGAATTCGGCGGACAGGGCGTTGATCGACGCCAGCACCGCGCCCAGGCCAAGGCCGGTGAAAGCCCGCAGCAGGCACAGCATCGTCACATTGGCGGCAAAGGCGGATGCGAACATCCCCAGGATCATGATCGCAAGGCACAGCAGCACCTGCGGCCGCCGGCCGATCCGGTCGGCCAGCTGACCCAGCGTCAGCGATCCCACCACCATGCCGGCGAGGCCCGCCGATACGACCAGTCCGATCGCCCCCGGCCCGACATCCCATTGCCGCGCGATCCCCGGCGCGGCGAAGGTCACGGCCAATATGTCGAAGCCGTCGAGCGCGCTCAGCAGGAAGCAGATGGCGATCGCCATGCATTGCGGCCAGCGCATCGGCCGGGCGGCCAGGATCGCGCGCGGATCGTCCGCCGGCAGGGCGATGTTAAGGGTCGATGCCATGGCGGCGATCCTCTCCTGTTTGTTATTGCCCGCGATACTGTATGCTTATGACACAGTTGTAAACCGGGCATGCGCATCTTTGCCCATGTGCCGATCCGTTGTGCCGGTCCCTCCGCATCGCCGCTTGTGTCTGCCCCTGAATAAATATAACGATCGTTATCAAATAGGCGGGAGGGACGAATGGCGGCAACCATGGAGGCGACGGCCGACAGGCAGGACGAACCCGGTCTGGCGCTGGGCATCGCCTTTGGCTTTCTGTCGTCGCTGGGTCCGCTGGCGATCGACCTCTATCTGCCCGCCATGCCCGGCATGGCGCGCAGCTTCGCGGTCGACACCGGTGGGATACAGCGTACCTTGTCCGCCTTCTTCCTGGGGCTGGCGCTGGCGCAGATTCCGCTCGGCACTTTGGGGGATATATATGGCCGGCGGCGGCCTTTGCTGGGCGGCCTTGCCCTGTTCATCCTCGCCTCGATCGCCTGCGCGGCGGCGACCAGCCTCGATCAGCTGATCCTCTGCCGCTTTCTCCAGGGCATGGGCGCCTGCGCCGGCACGTCGAGCGTGCGGGCGATGATCCGCGATCGGTTCAGCGGTCATCGCGCGGCCAGGCTGATGGCCTTCACCTTCCTGATCATCGGCATTTCGCCGGTGCTGGCGCCGCTGGCCGGCAGCATCCTGCTGCAAATCCTGCCATGGCGCGGCCTGTTCGCGCTGCTGGCGGGGGGCGGCGGGATCGCGCTGCTGGCGGTGCTGCTATTCCTGCCGGAAACCCTGCCTGCCGAGCGCCGGCTGCACCGCTTGCCGATGCTGGCCAGCTATCGCCAGCTATTGACCAGCCCCGCCTTCCTTGGCTGGACCATGGTCGCGGGTCTGGGCACGACCATCCCCTTTGCCTTCGTCACCGCCGCGCCCTTTCTCTACACGCAGGGCTTTGGCCTGACTGCCCATCAATACAGCCTGTTGCTGGCGCTCAATGCCGGAACGTCGATCATCGCCACCCAGTTTGCGCCGACGATGATGCGGCGGCTGGGCGCGGGGCGGCTGGTGACGTTAGCGGCAAGTGTCGCAATCGCCGCATCGCTGCTGATGACGCTCGCAACCGTCTCACTCCTTGTCTCACTCCCCCTGTTCCAGCTTTACGCCATGCTGCTCTTCGCGCTGGCCGGGCTGATCCTGACCCCTGCGGCAATCTCCGCACTGGATGCCGCCGCCGGCGGGGCGGGCGCGGCCGCAGGGCTGCTCGGCACGCTGCAACTGGCGATCACCGCGCTGGCGAGCGGCGCAGTGTCGCTGCTGCCGTCGATGGCGGTGTTGCCGCTAACCCTGTTGCTGGGCGGCAGCTTCGCTCTGATGGCGCTGGTGATGCTGGCGCTGGGGCGGCAGCGGGCGGGTTAGCCCACCTGGGCCAGCCAGTCGGCCAGATTATAATGGTTGCTGACCCGCGCGATGCGGCCGTCGACAAACTCAAAGAAGGCGCCGACACGCAGCCGATAGGTCTGGCCGCTGGCTGGCGGCAGATCGCCGTCGGTTTCCAGATAGCGGCCTTCCAGCAGGAACTCCGCCGCGCCGTGCGCGCCCTCCACCGTCGTCAGGAGGACCGGATCAATCACCTGCTCGCTATAGCAGCGGTTCATATGGGTGAGGAAATCGGCGAAGGCCGCCTTGCCCGTGCGTACCGCGCCTTGCGAAGGTTCATGCACCACATCGTCGGTCAGCAGATCCAGCATCGCCGCGGCATCCCCGCGGTTGAAGGCCTCATAATAGCTCTGCAACAGGGCGCTGCTCATGCCTTGCTCCCCGCCTTTAAACGATCGGCATGCCAGCGCAGATGATCGGCCATGAAGGTCGAGATGAAATAATAGCTGTGATCATACCCCTCGCGCAACGTGAGCGTCAGCGGGATGCCGGCCGCATCACAGGCGGCACGTAGCAGGTCGGGGCGCAATTCCTTTTCCAGAAAGGTATCGGCCGCGCCCTGATCCACCAGCAGGGCGGGCACGCGCGCGCCATCCTCGATCAGCGCGACGGCGTCATGCTTGCGCCATGCCGCCTTGTCATCGCCCAGATAGCCGCCCAGCGCCTTCTGGCCCCAGGGCACCTGCGAAGACGCGACGATCGGGGCGAAGGCGGACACCGCCTTGAACCGATCGGGAAAGCTGAGGCCGATGGTCAGCGCGCCATGACCGCCCATGCTATGCCCCATGATCGACTGACGATCCATATCGGCGGGAAATTCCGCCGCGATCAGAGCGGGGAGTTCGTCCGTGACATAGGACCACATCCGGTAATTGGCAGCAAAGGGCGCTTGGGTCGCATCGACATAGAAGCCCGCGCCAAGGCCGAAATCATAGGCGCCGTCGGGATCGTCCGCCACGCCTTCTCCACGCGGCGACGTATCGGGCGCGACGAAGATCAGGCCCAGTTCCGCGCACAGCGCACGGAACTCGCCTTTTTCGGTGACATTGGCATGGGTGCAGGTCAGCCCCGACAGATACCAGACCACCGGCAGGCGCGCGCCTTCCGCATGCGGCGGGACATAGACGGAGAAGGTCATGTCCGTGCCGGTGGCGGCGGAGGCATGCCGGTACACGCCCTGCACGCCGCCATGGGCGCGATTGGTGCTGACCGTCTCCATCAGAAGACGACGACCGAACGGATGCTCTTGCCCGCATGCATCAGGTCGAAGGCGGTGTTGATCTCCTCCAGCCCCATGACATGGGTGATCATGGGATCGATCTCGATCTTGCCGGTCATGTACATGTCGACGATCTTGGGCACGTCGGTCCGCCCCTTGGCCCCGCCGAATGCCGTGCCGCGCCAGTTGCGCCCGGTGACGAGTTGGAAGGGGCGCGTCTCGATGGTCTTGCCCGCTTCGGCCACGCCGATGATGATCGACGTGCCCCAGCCGCGATGGCAGGCTTCCAGCGCGGTGCGCATCACTTCGGTATTGCCGGTCGCGTCGAACGTATAGTCGGCGCCGCCGTCGGTCATCTCCACGATTTTCGCGACCGTGTCCTCGCGCGACAGACCCTTACTGTTGAGGAAGTCAGTCATGCCGAACTTGCGCCCCCATTCCTCGCGATCGGGATTGATGTCGACGCCGATGATCTTGTTCGCGCCGGCGAGGCGCGCGCCCTGAATGACGTTGAGGCCGATGCCGCCAAGCCCGAAGACGACGACATTGTCGCCCACCTGCACCTTGGCCGTGTTGATGACCGCGCCCACGCCGGTCGTCACGCCGCAGCCGATGTAGCAGCTCGATTGGAAAGGCGCATCTTCGCGAATCTTGGCCAGCGCGATTTCCGGCAGGACGGTGAAGTTGGAGAAGGTGGAACAGCCCATATAATGGTAGATCGGCTGGCCCTTATAGCTGAAGCGGGTCGTGCCGTCGGGCATCAGCCCCTTGCCCTGTGTCGCGCGGATCGCGGTGCAGAGGTTGGTCTTCCCGCTGAGGCAGCTTTTGCACTGGCGGCATTCGGGGGTGTAGAGCGGGATGACGTGGTCGCCCGGCTTGACCGAGGTCACGCCCGCGCCGACTTCGCGCACGATGCCCGCGCCTTCATGGCCCAGTACGGACGGGAAAATGCCTTCGCTGTCGAAGCCGTCGAGCGTATAGGCGTCGGTATGGCAGATGCCAGTCGCCATGATTTCCACCAGCACTTCGCCGGCCTTGGGGCCTTCCAGATCCAGCTCGACGATTTCGAGGGGCTTCTTCGCTTCGAAGGCGACGGCGGCGCGGGTTTTCATGGGGGCTACTCCCGAAAGGACAAGGATGATGGGATATGGCGGAAACAGCCGCCCGGCCGCAAGACCGAGCGGCTGTTTCCGCCGTTATGAGCCCGCTCTAGCAATATCCCACCGGCGCGATAAGAAAGCATATAGGAAATTCATTATTACACTGACGGGATAATCATTGCGCCGCTGGGAAGGGATAGACGAGTTTGTCGCAGTCGCGGCCGCCGGCAGTTTCAAGGCCGGCGCGGAGGCGCTGGGCGTGTCCACCACCCATATGAGCCGCGCCATTGCAGCGCTGGAGTCGCGCGTGCAGGCGCCCCTGTTCCACCGGACTACGCGCACGGTGCGACTGACCGATACGGGACGGCTGTTCTTCGACCATTGCAGCCGCATCGTCGCCGAACGGGACGAGGCGATCGCGATGATCAGCGAGGGCGGCGAGCCGCAGGGCGACATTCGCATCACCTGCTCCACGGCGATGGGAGAGCGGTTCATCGCGCCGATCGTACAGCTTTACGCCATGCAGCATGCAAAATTGCGGGTGACGATCGACCTGACAAACCGGATCGTCGATCTGGTCGGCGAAGGCTATGATCTGGCCATTCGGACCGGGCAACTGGCGGAATCGCGGCTGATCGGCACCCGCATCGCGTCACGCCGTCTCTATAGCTGCGCCTCGCCCGATTATCTGGCCAAACATGGCGTGCCGATAAAGCCCGCCGATCTGGCGGATCATGAATGTCTGGCCGGGACGACGCCGCTCTGGCGGTTCAGGCGCGGCGGGCGGGACGAAACGATCCGACCCAAGGGGCGCTGGCGCTGCAACAGCGGCAGCGCGGTGACGGAGGCGGCACTGGCAGGCATGGGCATATGCCAGTTGCCCGAATTCTACGTGCTGCCGCATCTGGCTTCGGGCGCGTTGCAGGAGGTGCTGGCCGATTTTCGGCCGGATGAGGAACCGATCTGGGCCGTCTATCCCCAGCGACGACACCTGTTGCCCAAGATCAGCGGATTGCTGGACCTGCTGCGCCAACAACTGCCAGCCGCATTGGCACAATCTAAGGGTTGTGGGGATTCATCTTGAGTTGATGACGGCAGCAGCGAGGTAGATGATGGCCTCGAAGCTGCGATCAGTTTTGCATGCGCGCATGGCGATGCGCTTGAACTCTTTGAGTTTACAGAAGAAGTTTTCGATCAGGTGTCGCCATTTGTACATTTCGGCGTCGAGCGGGATGGGTATGGCGCGGCGAGGGTGCTGAGAGATAACGATCTTGGCGCCGCGTTGGTTGAGATCGGTAATGATGTCGTTGCTGTCGAAAGCCTTGTCGGCGAGCAACGCTCCGAACTCGACGCCTTCGATCAGCGGTGCAACACCAACGCTATCGAAGCGATTGCCCGGCATCAGACGGAAGCGCACCAGGTTGCCCAAGGCGTCGGTGAGCGCCAATATCTTGGTCGTCATGCCGCCTTTGGAGCGGCCGATGGCCTGGCTCGAAGTCCCCCTTTTGCGCCTTGTCCATGACGATGAACTTTGACGATGGTGGCATCGATCATAGCGTATTCCATGTCAGGCTGATCCGACAAAGCATCGAAAATCCGCTTGAAAACATCCGCTTCGCGCCAATCGCGAAAGCGTCGAAACGCCGTACTCCAATTGCCGAACTGTGCTGGCAGGTCGCGCCATGGACTGCCCGTTCGGACAATCCACAACACCGCTTCCATGAATAGCCTATTGTTCTTGCCGCTGCGTCCAGGATCGCTGACCTTCCCCAGACAATGTGGCTCCATCTTCGCCCATTGGGCGTCGGTCAGTACAAAGCGATCCATCCACAACATGAATCACATATCCAGATAAATGGGAATCCTAAATCCCCACAACCCTTAGCTAATCGGCCTCGCCATCGGGCCGGGTGAATTCCAGGAAACGGCTGTTGCCTTCGGCATCGGTCGCCTCAAGCGTGTCGACCAGCGTGTCGAGATACTGGTTGAGCGTCTCCACCTCCTTTGCCTTGAGATCGGAGACGAGATAGGTCGCGACCTTGTCCGTCTGGGGGCGCATCAGCCGGTAGAGTCGCTGCCCTTCGTCGGTCAGCACCAATATCTTGCGGCGCTTGTTGGCCGGGTCGCGCTCCACCGTGATGCGGCCATGTTTCTGGAGCGCGGCGACGGCGCGGGAGACGCTCATCGGATTGACCCCGGTCATTTCCGCCAGTTCATGGCTGGCCGAATTGGGAAAGCGACCAAGCAGCATCAACAGCCGAAATTCGTTCAGGCTGATCTTGTAGCGATGCTCCAGATAGGTGGAGAAGGGGGCCATCAGCTTGTTCGCCAGCCGCAGGACGCGGTGCAGCGTGTCGGCCGGACTGGCTTCGGCCGCCGCAGGGTCGGTCTTGGGGCTGCTGTTCGACATGGTCTTGCGATAGGGCATTTGCCGGCGCTCAAGTCAAGCCGACGATGGCGCAACCGACACTGGTGAATTTGCCATCGGCCAGATGATAATGGATATATTGGCGCATCTGCTGCACCTGCCCTTTCGCAATCGGCATGAACTGGTCGAGGCCCTGCTGCGCCAGCGTCGCGGCATCCAGATCCTTGATCGCTTCGACCCGGATGATCCCTTCCAGCGCGATCAGTTCTTCGCTGGCGGCGAAGCGCTCGATCGTCAGCGTCTCAACGACATGGGCATGAAGAAAGCCGTAGAAGCGCCTGAACGCTTCCCGCGTGCCAAGGTCCACGCCAAAGAAGCGGATGCTGGCGCCGGGCGCATAGAAATCGAACACCGCGTCATAGTCGCGATTGTTGAACGCCTGCGCATAGCGATCATAGTCGGCGCGATTCATGACGCTTTCTCCTCTCCTTCTGCCTTGCTTATTTGATAACGATCGTTATCATTTTGGAAAGCAAAAAATGAGGAGAGGCAAATGGGCTATAATGCGCAGGAGCAGCGCAATCTGGATCTGGTGCAGGCGATGTTCGACCATGTGCTGATACCGATGGATGGCGATGCGGCCGATCGCTTCATTGCGCCCGATTACATCCAGCATAATCAGTGGGTGGATACCGGGCTGGCGCCTTTGAAAGCCTTTCTGCGCAAGGTGCGCGGGGAAAATCCCGACGCGGTGCATGACATCAAGCGGCGCTTTGCCGATGGCGATCATGTGATCATGCATTATCATGTGCGGCGGTTCGACGGCGATCCGGGCTTCGCGGTGATGGATATTTTTCGGGTCGAGAATGACCTGATCGTCGAACATTGGGACGTGGTGCAGGATGTGCCGTCCCAAAGCCCCAATCCCCATTCGCCCTTTTGAGCCGGAGACGAGCGATGCGGTTCAAGGACAAGGTGGTTCTGGTCGTCGGCGGCAATAGCGGTATTGGCCTCGCCAGCGCGCAGGCCTTTGCAGCGGAGGGCGGCGTCGTGCGACTGACCGGCCGGGATCAGGCGACGATCGATGCAGCGGTGGCGGGGATTGCAGGGGCGCGGGGCTATCGCGCAGACATTGCCGATCTGGATGCGATGGAGGCGGTGATCACCGACATCGCAGCGCGGGACGGGCGGATCGATACGCTGTTCGTCAATGCGGGCGTGGGCGGCTTCGCACCGCTGCGCGATCTGACGCCGGCCGACTGGGATCATGTCCATGGCGTCAACCTGCGCGGATGCGTCTTTGCGATCCAGAAGGCGTTGCGGCTGATGAGCCGGGGCGGGTCGATCGTGGCGACGGGATCGATCGGCGGCCATGCCTTCGTACCGGGCAACACCGCCTATGCGGCGGCCAAGGGCGGGCTGTATGCGGCGTTGAAGGTGATTGCGGGCGAACTGGTGGGCGAAGGCATTCGCGTCAATCTGGTCAGTCCCGGCCCGATCGAAACGCCGCTGCTGCATCGCAATCCCGGCATGAGCGACAAGGATGTGGACAGTTTGCGCGACGCGATGATCGCGGCAGTGCCAATGAAACGCATGGGCCGGGCGGAGGAAGTCGCGCGTGCCGTGCTGTTTCTGGCGTCTGACGAAGCCAGCTTTATCACCGCCGCCAATCTGTTCGTGGATGGAGGGACATTGGAGTTAGGATGATGGAAAATCTGTTTTCGACGCTGGACAATCCCCGGCTGGAATTTGTGATGGAGGTGCGGCTGCAATTTCCGCGCGTCCAGATGATCGCCAACACCCCATGGGGCGGCAATCGCAGCGCGGTCTATGTGGAAAGCGGCACGTTCGAAGGGCCAAGGCTGCGCGGCAAGGCGGTGCCGGGATCGGGCGGCGACTATGCCTATTTCCGGCCCGATGACGTCGCGGTGTTCGACGCGCGCTATATGCTGGAGGAGGAGGATGGCACGCTGATCCTGCTCAACAATCGCGGTTTCCTGTGGGGGCGCAAGCCCGACACGATGCAACGGCTGCGCGACTGGGCCTTTGCCGGCGGCGAGCCGGTGGAGCAGCAGGACTATTATCTGCGCGGCAATCCCAGTTTCGAAACGCCGGTGGGCAAACATGACTGGCTGACCAAGCATGTATTCGTCGGCGTGGGCGAGCGGCGAGCAGACGGCAATGTGTTGCGCTATTATGCGCTGACCTGAAGGATAGGGCGGTCGTGGGACCGCCCTATCCCTCTTCAAAGCGAGATCAGCGCATCCAGCGCGAGCGCGCCTTGCCCTTGCGGATAGACGATCACCGGATTGAGATCGACCTCGCGGATCGCGGGCGTGGCGGCAACCATCCGGCCGAGGCGCTGGACGATGTCGGCGACGGCGCCGATGTCCATCACTGGCGCGCCACGAAAGCCATCGAGCAGCGGCCCCATGCGCAGGGTGCGGATTTCCGCAATGATCGCGTCGCGGGTCAGGTCAGGCGGCAGCAAACAGACATCGTGCAACAATTCCGCCGCGACGCCGCCGAAGCCGACGAGGATGGTCGGTCCCCAATGCGGATCATTGCGCGCGCCGACGATGAGTTCCACGCCCTTGGCCGCCATGCCCTCCACCAGCACCCCATCCAGCAGCAGGCCGGGCCGCGAGGCGGCGAGATTGGCCATCAATCGATCCCATCCGGCTGCGACGGCTGCGGCGTCGGCCAGGTTGATGATGACCCCTCCCGCATCGCTCTTGTGCGGGAGTTCGGGCGACTGGGCCTTCAGGACCACCGGATAGCCGAGGCGATCAGCGGCGGCGACGGCTTCCGCCGCGCTGTGCGCCAGAGCGAAGGCGGGGAAGGCGATGCCCTGCGCGCCCATGATCGCCTTCGCCCGATGTTCGGGAATGGTGCTGCCGACCTGTGACAGACATTCGACTGACAGACATTCGACCGACGGGGCGCCGAGCGGCGCGATCGTTTCGTCCCGCTTGCGATGCGCCGCGATGCGGGCGAGCGCGCGGAGCATCCGCTCGGCGGTGGGCAGATAGGTGACGCCGGCGGACCGCAAGGCGGCGAGATCGTCGGCAAAAACGCCGCCACCTTCGTCCACGCCGCCCACGATGATCGGTTTGGTTTCGCCAATCGCCTTCAGCGCATCCAGCACGGCCGCAAACTTCACATGCGATGTGCCAATGTCTGTCTGGATCAGGGTCAGGAGGATGGTGCCGATCCGGTCGTCCAGCGCCAGCGCGGCAAGGGTGCGGCCATAGAGGCCGGGATCGACCAACCCCTGTGCGGTGATGTCCATCGGGTTGGTGACAGGAACGAAATCGGGCAGCGCCGCGCGCAGCGCCGGGCTGTCGGCGTCGGTCAGTGTCGGCAGATCAAGATCGACCGCTTCGGCCAGATCGAGCATCATCGCCTTGAACGCGCCGGATTCGGCAATGACGCCCGCCCCGCCAATCCCCGCATCGGGCGCGCGGGCGAGGATTTCGACGACATCGCCCAGTTCCTCCAGCGAATCGACCAGAATGACGCCGGCCCGCTGGACATGGACGGCCATGACGGCATGGTCGCCCGCCATCGCGCCGGTATGGGTGGCGGCGCTGGCCGCGCCCGCCGCGCTGCGGCCGGGGTGGAGCAGGACGACAGATTTATTGGCCGCCCGCGCGGCGCGGGCGGCGGTGAGGAATCGGGCGGGATCGCGCACATGTTCGGCGATGAGCGCGATGACAGCGGTGTCGGGCTGATCCACCAGATAGGCGAGATAATCCTCGATCCCGCTCGCCGCCTCATTGCCCGTGGAGATGTAGCAACTGAGCGGGACTTCACGATGAATCATCGTCGTCGCCAGCACGGCGGCCATAGCGCCCGATTGCGACACGATGCCGACGCGGCGATCGCCCTGCGCCCGCGCCTCCGGCATTTCGATGAAGGTCAGGGAGACATTCTCGCGGAAATTGACAAGGCCAAGGCAATTAGGGCCTTCCACCACCATGCCGCTGTCGCGGGCGATGCGGGCGATTTCCTGCTGGTCGGCCAGACCCTGTGGCCCATCCTCGGCAAAACCGGCGGAAAAAATGACGGCGGCGCCGACGCTCTTGCGCGCCAGTCCCCGGATGGCATCCAGCACACCGGCGCGCGGAATGGCGAGAACAGCGACATCGACAGCTGCGGGCAGATCATCGACCGACGCAATGCACGGCCGGCCGCCAATCTCCGCACGCTTCGGGTTCACCAGATAGATGGGTCCATCAAAGCCCTGCCGGACCAGATTTGCAAGAACCGAGGCGCCAAGCGAACCGGGCTTGTCAGAGGCGCCGATGATGGCGACCGATTGCGGGCGCAACAGGCAGTCGAGCGACGGGGCGGCGATGGTCCGATCTGCCAGGCAAATTTCTTCCGTCACGCACACCTCTCCTGCCGGTCCGGCGAATCAGCCGCCGGTTTCCGCAATAATTGTGCGCCTATGATACAATTAGCGCAAGCCTCATTCGCTTTCCGTGTCGTCCGGGCCAATACGGTCGAGCAGGTCGAGCAGCGTGCGCAGCTCTGCGGCGCTCAGGCGCGCGGTCATCTGCGCATCGGACGCGCGCATCGCCTTCATCATCGCCGCCAGTTGCGCCTCGCCATGGGGCAGCAGCACTAGCGCATTGGTGCGCAGATCGCGGCCGGGACGTCGTTCGATCAACCCCTTGTCGACCAGGATGTTGACCAGCTTCATCGCGCTCGACCGATTGATGCTGAGCGCGCGGCCCAGCGCGGTCTGGTCGCAACCCGGATTGTCGCGGATCAGGATCAGCGCCGTCATCTTGGCCGGAGACAGATCATGATCCGCCAGCGCCGCCCGCGCATCGGCATCCATGCGCAGATTGGCGCGCTGCACCTGATAGCCGATGAGTGACTGGAGGTCGGCCCCCTGTTTCATCCCTATTTTACCCTCTTGCCAATATTGTATCCTAAGCGCACAAATATATGCTATAAGCGCCGGAATGATTTTGCGATAGGCAATGACGGCGCACAGCGCAAATCAGGAGAGCGATGGATGGACCGAGAGTATCAACTGCTGATCGACGGCGAACTGGTGCCGGGCGTCAGCACATTCGATGTGGTGAACCCGGCGACGGCGCAACCCTTCGCCACCTGTCCCAAGGCGGACGAAGCCCTGCTGGAGCGCGCAGTCGCGGCGGCCAAGAAGGCGCAGCCCGGTTGGGCGGCAAGGCCGGTGGAGGAGCGCGCGGCGCTGACCAACCAACTGGCCGACGCGCTGGAGGCGCGGATCGGCGAATTCGCCAGCCTGTTGACCGCCGAACAGGGCAAGCCGCTGGATCAGGCCGCCTATGAAATCATGGGCAGCGTCTTCACCCTGCGCGCCTTTGCCGCGATGCGGATTGAACCCAAGCTGCTGAAGGATGAAGGCGGCAACAAGGTGATCGAACATCGCACCCCGTTGGGCGTGGTCGCATCCATCACGCCCTGGAATTTCCCGCTGATCCTGCTGATGAACAAGCTGGGACCGGCATTGGTGACGGGCAATACGATGGTGTCGAAGCCCGCGCCGACAACGCCGCTGACCACGTTGCTGTTCGGCGAACTGGCGAAGGACATATTGCCCGCAGGCGTGCTCAACATCATCTGCGACCAGAATGAGTTGGGACCATTGCTGACCGGGCACAAGGATATTGCCAAGGTCGCCTTCACCGGATCGACCGCGACCGGCAAGAAGGTGATGGCGTCATCCGCCGGGACAGTGAAGCGCGTGACGCTGGAACTGGGGGGCAATGACGCGGCGATCGTGCTGGACGATGTGGATGCGCGGCAGGTGGCCAGGAAGGTCTATCAGGGCGCGATGACCAATGCCGGGCAGATCTGCGTCGCGGTGAAGCGCGCCTATGTGCCCGGCCCGCTATATGATGATTTCTGCGACGAACTGGCCAGACTGGCGAACGAAGCGATCGTCGATGATGGCGCCAAGCAGGGCACGACCATCGGCCCGGTGCAGAACAAGATGCAGTATGACAAGGTCAGCGCGCTGATCGCCGACGCCAAGACGCGCGGCACCGTGCTGGCGGGTGGCGAGCCGATGGACCGGCCCGGGTATTTCATCGCGCCGACCATTGTGCGCGACCTGCCCGAGGACGCGCCGCTAGTGCAGGAGGAACAGTTCGGCCCGGTGCTGCCGGTGCTGAAATATGACGATATTGACGACGTCATAGCACGGGCCAATGACAGCGATTATGGGCTGGCCGGCACGGTATGGGGCAAGGATGTCGAACGGGCGACCCAGATCGCGATGAAAATCGACACCGGCACCGTCTGGGTCAACCAGCATCTGGCGATCGACGCGAACATCCCCTTTCGCGGCGTGAAGCAATCGGGCCTTGGCGGCGAACTGGGCGAGGCGGGCCTGTTGGAATATACGCAGGCGCATATCGTCAACATCGTCGCGCTCGAAGACGCCTGACGCCCGACTCCGATCGCGTCGGAAAGGGGCCGGCGAAGCATTGCGCTTCGTCGGCCCTCTCTTTTTGATATTTTCCGCTCCTTGCCTTCACATATTCGGAACATTCCGTCGTGTGCGAGACATAGCTTCGATTTTCAGGCGATAGCGCCATCGTCCACGAATGGCGCATCGCTGGGCATACACGTCGCGCCCTCTTGCCATAAATGATACAGTGTATCATATGCGGCCGGAAGACGTAGCGGGGACAGGGATCAAGGTTATGAACAGTATTGCGGGCCAGACGCCCCCCATCGGCCTTCGGGCCTCGACATCCCCGATCGACGCAGCAAAGGCCCGGACGCGACTGATCGCCATCGATGCGCTGCGCGGTCTCGTCATGCTGTTCATGCTGGTCGATCATGTGCGGGAAACATGGTTCCTGCATTTGCAGGTCACGGACCCGGTCGACGCCAACACCACCGATCCGGGCCTGTTCTTCACCCGGCTGCTCTCCACCTTCTGCGCGCCGACCTTCGTGGCGCTGACCGGCCTGTCGGCCTGGCTTTACGGCCAGTCGCATACAAAGGGGCAGGTGTCGGAATTCCTGCTGAAGCGCGGCCTGTTCCTGATCTTTCTGGAATTCACCGTGGTCGGTTATGCCTGGCCGACACAGGCCCCCGCCTTTCCCCCGACGGCGATCTGGTTGCAGGTGATCTGGGCGATCGGCTTCAGCATGATTGCGCTCGCTGCGCTGCTGCACCTGCCGCGACCGGCGCAATTTGCCGTGGGTCTTGCCATCGTATGCCTGCACAATCTGCTCGATCCGGTCCGGCTGACGGCCGACCAGCCGGGCTATGCGCTATGGGCGGTGCTGCACCAGCGGTCGCTGATCGATTTTGGCGGCATCGCGGTCAAGACCACCTATCCGATCCTGCCATGGATCGGCGTCATCCTGCTGGGCTATGCCTGCGGTCCGTGGTTCGCGCGGGGCAGCGATCCGGCTCCCCGCATTCGCCGGCTGGCGCTATTGGGCCTTGGCCTGATCGCGGGCTTCGTCGTCCTTCGCTGGCTGAACATCTATGGCGACAAGCCCTGGTTCGTGGCGGAAACGCCGCTGCGCACCGTGATGAGCTTTCTGGCGCTGACCAAATATCCGCCATCGCTGCTGTTCCTGATGCCCACCATCGGCACGGGCTGCCTGTTGCTTGCCCTGTTCGAACGCTTCGAAAGCAGCAAGGCGATGCCGACGCTGGCCATGCTGGGCGGCGCGCCAATGTTCTACTACATCCTGCACCTCTATGTGCTGAAGGCCATCTATAATGTCGCGCTGCTGATGTACGGCCCGACCAAGGGGACGGTGTTTGGCGTCGACCAGCTGCGCTGGGTGTGGATCTGGGTCTTCATCCTGATCCCCGTCCTCTATTTTCCGACCCGCTGGTTCGCGCAGCTTAAGCAGCGCCGCAAGGACATATGGTGGCTCAAATATCTCTGACGGTCCTGCGTTAGGGTCGACCTGGGCCGCCTTCCCCGTGGAAGGCGGCCATTTTCCGGGGTTTTCACGCCCTTTCGCGTCAAAAATCAGCGCAGCATTTTCCTGCCGTAACGGCGCCGGATTCACAATTTTGCGCCGTTCCATGAGCCAAGTTTGACGTAATATTTCCGTCACTCAACCTAGCCTCGAAACCAAGAAGAGGTGGCAAATCACCCGAGGATCGGCCCCACGACAGGACAAAGTCCGCGCGGGAAAATAACAAGGCAAGCCGATCCCCCCGTTTCGCAGGACATAAGGGAACAGCGATTTCAGAAGGGGTTACAGCATTATGCGATCATCATCCGCCCTACGCCTGGCTTGCATCGCCAGCACCGCCGCCATCGCCTTGTCCTCCGCCGCGCAGGCGCAGGAACCTGCCGCCGAAACGACGGATGGCGAAATCGTCGTCACCGGCCTGAAGCGCCAATATTTTGGCGACACGCCCGTCCGTGAAATTCCGCAGGCGGTCCAGTTTCTGGAAGGCAAGCTGCTGGACGATCTGAACATCACCCGGCTCGACACCGCACTGGAACTGGCGAGCGGTGTGTCGAAGCAGAATAATTTTGGCGGCCTCTGGGACAGTTTCGCGATCCGCGGCTTTGCCGGCGACGAAAATTTCCCGAGCGGCTTCCTGGTCAACGGCTTCAACGGCGGCCGTGGCTATGGCGGCCCGCGCGACGCATCCAACGTCGAACGGATCGAAGTGCTCAAGGGGCCGAACTCCGCCTTGTTCGGGCGCGGCGAACCGGGCGGCACGATCAACATCGTGACGAAGAAGCCGACCTTCAAGCAGGGCGGCAGCTTCTCTGTCGCAGGCGGCAGTTGGGAAACCTATCGCGTCGAGGGCGACTATAATCTGCCGCTAAGCGACAGCATCGCGGTGCGCATCAACGGTTCGGCCGAACAGGGCGACAGCTTCCGCGACACGGTGGAGACGCAGAAATATACGCTGACGCCATCCTTCCTGGCGAAGCTGTCGGACAAGGACATCTTCACCTACGAACTGGAATATGTGAAGCAGAAGGTGCCGTTCGATCGCGGCGTCGTGGCGATCCCGACCACCAACGCCGACGGCACGACCAGCTATAATCTGGGGGCCATTCCCAATTCGCGCTTCCTGAGCAATCCCAATGACGGCCCGATCCGTATCGGCGTGCTGGGGCATCAGGCGCAATATCAGCATGACTTCAGCGACGACTGGACGCTGATGCTGGGCGCGGGATACAAGAAGACGACCTTTGAAGGCTATTCCAGCGACCCTGAACTGGCGATGGGCCGGCAGATGCTGGACAATGACGGGCGCACCCTGTCGCGCCAGCGCCGCTATCGCGACTATAGCACCACCCATATGGTGTTCCGCGGGGAAATCAGCGGCAAGCTGGAAACCGGATCGATCGTCCACAATATCCGCATCGGCGGGGACTGGGACCGTTTCAAGATCGACACCTATCAGCTGCGCTATCGCCCGACCGCAGCGGACCAGTCCTATTCGATCGACATCTTCAATCCCGATTACACGATTGCAGCGCCAACGCCGACCAGCGTGATCCAGAATGCGACGGAAATCCAGAAGGCCTGGGGCGTCTATGCGCAGGACCAGATCGAGATTACCGAGCAGTTCAAGGTGCGCTTCGGTGGCCGGTATGACGACTTCAGCCAGAATATCGACAATCGCCTGGGGACGACCAACCCGGCGTCCTACACCAAGTTCAGCCCGATGGCGGGACTGGTGTTCGAACCGACCAGCAGCCTGTCCTTCTACGCCAGCTATGGCAAGGGGTTCCGGCCGAACAGCGGCGTCGACGTCAACAACAATCCCTTCGCGCCCGAAGTCAGCAAAAGCTATGAAGTCGGTGCGAAGTTCGTGACGCCGGACGGCAGGCTGACCAGCACGCTGTCGCTGTACAAGATGAAGAAGAGCAACGTCCTGACCGCCGACCTGCTGACCGGCCTGTCGATGGCGGTGGGCGGAGCCAAGAGCCAGGGCGTGGAGTTCGACGTCAACGCCAAGCTGCCCGCCGGGTTCGAACTGTTCGCAACCTATGCCTATACCGATGCCGGTTGGGCCCATGATTATGCGTCGGCCGGCGTATTTAAGGACGATCCGCTGATCAACATTCCCAAGCATCAGGGCAACGCCCTGCTGTTCAAGAATTTTGCGATCGGTAATCATGAAGCGATGCTGGGCGCGGGCGTAACCCATGTCAGCAAGCGCCTGGGCCAGACAGCGGCGCAATTCTACCTGCCCAGCTACACCATCGCCAAGGTGCTGGGATCGTTCAACATCACCGACCAGATCAAGCTGTCGGCCGACGTGAACAACCTGTTCAACAAGAAATATTACGCCAGCTCCTATTCGGCGCTGTGGATCCAGCCGGGCACGCCGCGCCAGTTCACGGTCCGGGCCAGCTTCGACTTCTGATCCTTCCCATTCGGGGCGTGCCCGCCCCGACCGGCCGTCCGTGTCCCTCCCTCAAAGCTCGGGGACACGGGCGGCCTTTTCTTTTACAAAGGCGCCGGCATGACCCTGCTCTACACATCCGATCCGACCCGTGGCCGCATCTGGCGGGACATATTCGCGCACGAGGCGGAAGATGTCGGCTTTTTCGATCAGGCCGACGCCTATGATCGCGAGGCCATCCAGTATCTGGCGGCATGGGCTCCGTCAGCCGATCTGATCGCCAGCCTGCCCAATCTGGAAATCCTGTTTTCGATCGGCGCTGGCATCGACCAGTTCGATCTGAGCGCGTTGCCGCCGCATATGCGGGTCGTGCGCATGATCGAGCCGGGCATCGCGGCCGGCATGGTCGAATATGCGACGATGGCCACGCTGGCGCTGCACCGGAACCTGATCGACTATCGCGAGGCGCAGAAGGATGCGCGCTGGGCGCCGATCAAGCTGACGCCGGCTGGCGAACGACGGATCGGCGTCATGGGGCTGGGCAATCTGGGGCAGGCGGTGTTGCAGGCGCTGACCCCGTTCGGCTTCGCGCTATCGGGGTGGAGCCGATCGCCCCGCGCAATCGAGGGCGTGACCTGCCATGCCGGGGAAGCGGCGCTGCCCGATTTTCTGGCGGCGTGCGACATACTGATCTGTCTGCTGCCGCTGACCGAGGAGACGCGCGGCATTTTGTGCCGGAACAGCCTGTCGCAGCTGCCCCGCGGCGCGGCGTTGGTCAATGTCGGACGGGGTGGCCATCTGGTGGAGCATGATCTGCTGTCGCTGCTTGATGAAGAGCATCTGTCCGGCGCGTTTCTGGATGTGACCGACCCCGAACCTTTGCCTGCCGATCATCCCTTATGGACGCATCCGCGCATCGTCATCACGCCCCATATCGCCAGCATGACCCGCGCAGACAGCGCCGCACGCGCGCTGATCGCCAATATCCGCCGGCATCAGGCAGGCGCGCCGCTGGACGGCGAAGTCGCACGGAATCGAGGCTATTAAAGCAGCGACATTCCATGCCGTGGCCGGGGTGGGACCGCTGCTTTTCATCCGATGTCGACGGCCCGATTGCCGGTTGCCAAAGGGCGCGGCAAACTATGCCGAAAGGATCGCGATAAAGCCGTGAATCTGCCCCCCGACCCGAACATATCGGGCGCATGTTCCGGCCACGCCATGTCGTAATATACCCGTCAAACGGCTTCCCAAGCCACCTGTAGACTCTGCAAAGGACGCTCCGCCGATGCCCAATTTCCGGCCCAAATATATCAGCTTCGACTGCTATGGCACGCTGACCCGTTTCCGCATGACCGAAATGGCGACCGCCTTCATGGCCGATCGCGTCGCAGCCGAAGACCTGCCCGCCTTCTGCAAGGACTGGAGCGCCTATCGTTTCGACCAGGTGATGGGCGACTGGGAACCCTATCAGGAGATCATCCGCAATTCGCTGCGCCGCACCTGCCAGAAATGGGGCGTCGCCTATAATGAGGCGGATGCCGACGCCGTCTATGCCGCCGTTCCGACCTGGGGACCGCATGACGATGTGCCCGGCGGCCTTTCCAAGATCGGCGACAAGATCCCGCTCGTCATCCTGTCCAACGCGATGAACGACCAGATCCATCACAATGTCGGCATGCTGGGCGCGCCCTTCCACGCGGTCTATACCGCACAGATGGCGCAAGCCTATAAGCCGCGCATGCAGGCGTTCGAATATATGTTCGATCAGCTGGGCGCCAAGCCCGAGGAGATGATGCACGTTTCCTCCAGCTTCCGGTACGACCAGAATACGGCCACCGACCTGCATTTCGGTTGCCGCGTATTCGTGGGCCGCGGCCATGAGCCGTCCAACCCCTTCTATCGCGACGTTGAAATTCCCCATATCGGCGCGCTGCCGGCGGTGGTGGGGCTGTAAGAGCGCCATGACGGCCCCTTCCCTATCCTACTGGCTGGCCAGCGCCCCCGCCTTTGCCGGCGGCGCACAGGGCGCGGTCGAAGGCAAGGTGGACGTCGCCATCATCGGCGGCGGCTTCACCGGCCTGTCGGCGGCGCTCGCGCTGGCGAAGCAGGGCGTTTCGGTAACGCTGCTGGAAAAGGGACGGGTGGCCGGAGAGGCTTCGGGACGCAATGGAGGCCAGTGCAATAATGGCACGGCTCATGATTATGGCGCGCTGTCCGCCCGCTTCGGCAAGGATGTCGCCAAAGCCTATTACCGCGTCCATTGCGACGCGGTCGATATGGTCGAACGGATCGTGGCGGCGGAAAGCATCGATTGCGCCTTCCACCGCTGCGGCCGGGTAAAGCTGGCCGCCAAGCCCGCCCATTATGACAAGCTGGCCCGCGCGCATGACCTGTTGGCGGCGGAAGTGGACGAGAATGTCCGACTGGTGCCGCCGGAACGCATCGCCGAGGAAGTCGGATCGGACGCCTTTCACGGTGCGCTTATCCAGACGACCAGCGCGCAACTCCATCCCGCCCGTTTTGGCGTGGGGTTGGCGGAAGCGGCGGCGCGGGCCGGCGCGCAGATTTTCGAAAATGCTGAAGTCACCGGCATGGATAGGCAAGCGGGCGGCTGGAAGGTGACGACGTCCAGGGGATCAGTCACCGCATCCCGGATACTGGTCGCGACCGGCGGCGCGCCGGCGGCGGCGCCCTTCGCCTTCTTCCGGCGGCGGATCGTGTCGGTCGGCAGCTTCATCATCGCCACCGATCCGCTGGACGATAGGCTGATCGACACATTGCTGCCCAACCGGCGCAACTATGTGACCAGCAAGAATATCGGCAATTATTTCCGCCTGACCCCCGACAATCGGCTGATCTTTGGCGGGCGCGCGCGCTTTGCGATCAGCGATCCGCGATCGGACCTGAAGAGCGGGCATATATTGAAGGACGTCATGGGCGACATCTTCCCCGCATTGAAGGGCGTGGGCGTCAGCCATGTCTGGGGCGGGATGGTTGACCTGACCGCCGACCGCCTGCCGCGCGCGGGCGAGCAGGACGGGATATTCTATTCCATGGGCTATAGCGGCCATGGCGTGCAGATGGCGACCTATATGGGGCAGATGATGGCCCGCGTCATGCAGGGCGACGCCGCCGCCAACCCATGGCGCGATCTCGACTGGCCGAGCGTGCCGGGCCATTTCGGCAAACCCTGGTTCCTGCCGCTGGTCGGCCTGTGGTATAAATGGCAGGATCTGATCCATTGATGGACATATTTGGTCCTCTTTCGCGGCGCGGGCTGATCGGCGCGGGCCTGGGTGTGAGCGCAGGGCTGCTGCTGCCGGACGGCGCGATGGCCGCCAGCAAGCCGCGCCGGGGCGGACGCATCCGTGTCGCCGGCATGTCCAGCTCGACCGCCGACACGCTCGACCCTGCCAAGGGCGCGCTATCGACCGACTATGTGCGCCATTATATGGTCTATAACGGCCTGACAGAGATGGGCGGCGACCTGATTGCGCGCCCGGCGCTGGCCGAACGGATCGTCAGCAACGACCAGACGGTCTGGCATGTCCGGCTGCGCAAGGGCGTGACCTTCCATGACGGCGCCAGCCTGACCGCGCAGGATGTGGTCTGGTCGCTGCTGCGGCACAAGGATCCGGCCGTCGGATCGAAGCTCGCCACCATCGCCGAGCAATTTGCCGAGATCAGGGCAACGGGCAAACAGGATGTCGTCATCCGCCTGACTGGTCCCAATGCCGATTTGCCCGCCATCCTCGCCCAGTCCCATTTCCTGATCCTGCGTGCGGGCACGAAGGATTTTCGCACCGCCAATGGCACCGGACCCTATATGGTGAGCCAGTTCCGGCCGGGCGTGCGAACGCTGGTGCGGCGCAATCCGAATTACTGGAAATCGGGCAAGGCCTGGCTGGACGAGATTGAACTGATCGGGATTCCCGACGAGGTCAGCCGGGTCAATGCGTTGCTGTCGGGCGACGTTCAGCTGGTGATCGCGGTCAATCCGCGGTCCACAAAACGGATCATGGCGTCGCGCGGCCATGGATTGCTGGAAACGCCGTCGGGCCTCTACACCAACCTCATCATGCGGCAGGATCAGTTGCCAACCGGCAACGCGCATTTCGTCGCGGCAATGAAATATCTGATGGACCGGCCGCTGATCAAGCGGGCGCTCTATCGCGGTTATGCGACGATCGCCAACGACCAGCCGATCCCGCCCTTTCACCCCTATTATCGGCCGGACCTGCCGCAGACGCGCCTCGATCTGGACAAGGCGCGCTGGCATCTGCAACGCGCCGGCCTGTCGGGCGTGCGCCTGCCCGTCTTTGCCTCTCCGGCGGCGGACGGGTCGGTCGACATGGCGTCGATCCTGCAGGAATATGGGTCGCGCGCGGGCCTCAATCTGGCGGTCAATCGCGTGCCGGCGGACGGTTACTGGTCGACCCACTGGATGAAGCACCCGCTGGGTTTCGGCAACACCAATCCGCGCCCGACCGCCGACCTGTTGTTCAGCCTGTTCTACAAATCCGACGCGGCCTGGAACGAAAGCGGATGGAAAAATCCGCGTTTCGACAGGCTGCTGCTGGAAGCGCGGGGCGAAGCCGATCAGGCGCGGCGCAAACAGCTTTATGGCGAAATGCAGGGGCTGGTTCATCATCATTGCGGGATCGGCATCCCGGTCTTCATCAGCCTGATCGACGGCTATGACCGGCGGCTGAAAGGACTGCGCCCGGTGTCGCTGGGCGGGCTGATGGGCTATCAATTCGCCGAACATGTGTGGTGGGAAGGCTGATGGCGGGCGCTTCGACCTCCAGCGGCGCGAAGGCCGCTTTCGTCCTGATCGGCAAGCGGCTGGCCTCATCGCTGCTGACGTTGCTGCTGGTGTCGGTGACGATCTTCGTCATCGCGCAGCTGCTGCCGGGCGACGCCGCGCAGGAGGCGCTGGGCCAGAGCGCGACGGTGGAGCAAGTGGCGGCGCTGCGCCATGAAATGGGCCTCGATAGGCCGGCGCCGGTGCGGTATATTAGCTGGCTTGGCGGTATGGTGAGTGGCGACCCTGGCCAGTCGCTGGTCGCCAACATGCCGGTTTCCGAAGTGATTTCCAGCCGCCTGCCCAACAGCCTGTTGCTGGCCGCGCTGACGGCGCTGGTCGCGGTGCCGGCGGCGCTGGCGATCGGCATCGGTTCCGCCATGAACCGGGGCGGGCGGATCGACCGGGCGCTCAATATCACGACCTTGTCGATGGTTGCGGTGCCCGAATTTCTGGTCGCGACGATCGCGGTGCTGATCTTCTCCGTCAAGCTGCGCTGGCTGCCCTCGATCGCGCTCGTTTCCGACGAAATGAGCTGGGGCGATTATCTGCGCGGGGCGGCGATGCCGATCCTGTGCCTCAGCATCATCGTCATCGCCCAGATGGCGCGGATGACCCGCGCGGCGGTAATCGACCAGATGGACCGGCCCTATGTCGAAATGGCGGTGCTGAAGGGCGTCGCGCCAGTACAGGTCGTGCTGAAGCACATCATGCCCAATGCGATCGCGCCGATCGTCAACGCCATGGCCCTTTCCCTCTCCTATCTGCTGGGCGGGGCGGTGATCGTGGAAACCATCTTCAACTATCCGGGACTCGCCAGCCTGATGGTCAATGCCGTCACCAGCCGCGACATGCCGCTGTTGCAAGCCTGCGCCATGATATTCTGCGCGGCCTATCTGATCCTGATGCTGATCGCGGACGTCACCGCGATCCTGGCCAACCCCCGGCTGCGCGCACAATGATGGCGCGGTCGATCAGGGGGGCGAAGGCCCTGCCTCTGTCGGGCAAGGTTGGGCTGGCGCTGGCGCTGTTCTGGCTGGTCGCCGCGCTGGTTGGACCGATGCTGGCCCCCTATCCGGTGGGCGCCTTCGTGGCCTATGACGTATTCGATGGATCATCCGGTGCGCACTGGCTGGGCAGCGACTATCTGGGCCGCGACGTATTGAGCCGGCTGCTGTGGGGCGCGCGCTATACGGTGGCGCTGGCCGCCGCCGCCGCTTTGCTGGCCAGCGCAACCGGCACCGCGCTGGCGCTGACGGCGGCCGTGGGAGGCGCGAAAGTGGACGAACCACTGTCGCGCTTCATGGACATGCTGATTTCCATTCCGTCGAAAATCTTCTCGCTGGTGCTGGTGGCGGCGTTCGGATCGTCGCTGCCGCTGCTGCTGCTGATCGCGGCAATCACCTATGTCCCCGGCAATTACCGCATCGCCCGCGCGCTGGCGGTCAATCTGGCGCAGATGGACTATGTGCAGGTGGCTAGAGCACGGGGCGAAGGCCGCTTCCATATCGCCATCGCCGAAGTCCTGCCGAACATGATCCATCCACTGCTGGCCGATTTCGGGCTGCGCTTCGTGTTCATCGTGCTGCTGCTGTCGGGCCTGTCCTTCCTGGGGCTGGGCGTGCAGCCGCCTGACGCCGATCTGGGATCGCTGGTGCGCGAGAATATTTCGGGGCTGGGCGAAGGGGCGCTCGCCATATTGGCGCCGGCCATTGCCATTGCGACGCTGACGGTGGGCGTGAACCTTTTGATCGACGCAATCGGGGTTTCTGGCGCGGGCCGGGGGAAGCGCAAATGATACAGGCTTTCCATGTCGAGGTGAAGAATCTGCGCGTCACCGCACGCAATGCGCAGGGTGAGACATTCCCGATCGTCAGCGACATTGATTTTGCGCTGAAGCGCGGCGAAGTGCTGGCGCTGATCGGGGAATCGGGGTCGGGCAAGACGACGATTGCGCTGACCCTGCTGGGCCATGCCCGACCGGGCGCAACCATTGCCGGCGGATCGATCCGCGTGGGCGACGCCGATATTCGCGCGCTGGACGCCAAAGGGCTGGCGCAGTTGCGGGGCAATCGCATCGCCTATATCGCGCAGAGCGCCGCGTCCGCCTTCAACCCGTCGCGCACGATCATGGATCAGGTGGTCGAACCGGCGCTGATCCATGACCTGATGCCGCGCGACAAGGCGGAGGCGAAGGCGGTGGAGCTGTTCCGCGCGCTCGCCCTGCCCTTCCCCGACACGATCGGAAGCCGCTACCCACACCAGCTGTCGGGTGGGCAGTTACAGCGGCTGATGGCGGCGATGGCGCTGATCACTGACCCGGAACTGGTCATCCTGGACGAGCCGACCACGGCGCTGGACGTCACCACCCAGATCGAAGTGCTGCGCGCGTTCAAGGCCGTGGTGCTGGAGCGCGGGGCGACCGCTATCTATGTCTCGCACGATCTGGCCGTGGTGGCGCAGATGGCGGATCAGATCGTCGTGTTGCAGCAGGGCCGCATCCGGGAGGCCGGCACGGCGGATCAGGTGCTGCACCGGCCGGCCGACGATTATACCAAAACGCTGATGGCCGCCGCGCGTCCGACGATCCGCCCGACGCCGGTGCAGGCCGATCTGCCGGCCGCGCCGCTGCTGGAAATCCGAGGGGTCACTGCGGGCTATGGCAAGATCGGCAAGGATGGCCGGCCGCGCGTGCCGGTGCTGCGCGACATCAACCTGACGATCGAGCGGGGCGCAACGCTGGGCGTGATCGGCGAAAGCGGGTCGGGCAAATCGACCATCGCGCGGGTCATCGCCGGATTGCTGCCGCCGGCGAGCGGACAGGTTCTGCTGGACGGAGAAGCGCTACCGCCTGGCCTTGCGGGCCGCAGCCGCGAACAGTTCCGCCGGGTGCAACTGGTGTTCCAGAATGCCGACACTGCGCTCAATCCGGCGCATAGCGTGGGGCAGATATTGGAGCGGCCGCTGGCCTTCTATCATGGTCTCAAAGGCAATGCCGCGCATATGCGGGTGCTGGAGCTGCTGGATCTCATCCGCCTGCCGGTGAACCTGATCGACCGCAACATTGGCGGGCTTTCGGGCGGGCAGAAACAGCGCGTCAATCTGGCGCGCGCGCTCGCCGCTGATCCGCAACTGATCCTCTGCGACGAGGTGACGTCGGCGCTCGATACGGTGGTCGGCGCGGCGATCCTGGACCTGATGGCCGACCTGCGGCGCGATCTGGGCATTGCGACCATGTTCATCAGCCACGACATTTCGACCGTGCGGGCGATCTGCGACGACATCCTCGTCCTCTATTCGGGCACGATGGTCGAAATGGGCCCCCGCGCCGCTTTCCAGTCCGCGCCTTTCCACCCCTATACGGACCTGCTGATCGGATCGGTGCCGGAAATGCGGGCGGGCTGGCTGGAGGAAAGCCATGCCGGGCGCAAGCCGCCGCTGATCGGCGCGAGCGTCGAGCATCCCGACCTTTGCCGCTTTCTGCCGCGTTGCGCCGCGCGCGTGGATGGCCTGTGCAACGTCACGCCGCCGCCGCGCCATCCGCTGGAAAAGGCCGATGGAATGAGCAGCCATATATTGTGCCACCATGGAGACGAAAGCTTGATCGCGTCATGAGCCGGTTCGTTCGACTGGGCGAAACCGATCGCCCGCCTGTCACCCTGCATGTCGATGGCCAGCCTGTCGCGGCGCTGGAGGGCGATACGCTGATGGTGGCGCTGCTCGCCAGTGGCGGAACGCTGCGCCAGAGCGAGTTCGGACCGGAAAAGCGCGCCGGCTTCTGCCTGATGGGGGCATGCCAGGATTGCTGGGTCTGGACCGAAAATGGCGATCGCCTGCGCGCCTGCTCCACCCTGGCCGCACCGGGCCAGCGCATCCTCACCAGCCAGCCGGGGGCGTCATGGTCGAGCCACGGATAATCATCGTCGGTGCGGGACCAGCCGGCACGCGCGCGGCGGAAGCCTGCGTTGCAGCCGGACTGCGGCCGACCGTCATCGACGAAGGGCGGCGCGACGGCGGACAAATCTATCGTCGTCAGCCCGATCATTTCACCCGCCCCTATGAAAAACTCTATGGCACCGAAACGGAGCGGGCGCGGGAAGTGCATAGCGCGTTCGACGCGATCAAGGATCGGATCGACTATCGGCCCGAAACTTTGGTGTGGAATATCGCCGACCGACATGTGTGGACGGCGAACGGGGCAAGTCAGGAAGCTTTGCCGTTCGATGCGCTGTTGCTGTGCACCGGGGCGACCGATCGGCTGATGCCGGTCAAGGGCTGGCATTTCGCAGGCGCCTATAGTCTGGGCGGGTCGCAGGTGGCGCTGAAAAGCCAGGCCGTGTCGATCGGGCATAGGGTGGTCTTCATGGGATCGGGACCATTGCTCTATCTGGTCGCCAGCCAATATGTGGAGGCGGGCGCGCAGGTGGCGGCGGTGCTCGACACATCGCCTTTCTCGGCGCGGGTCAAGGCGATGCCGGACCTGATGGCCGTGCCGTCGGTGCTGTGGAACGGCGTCAAGCTGACGCGCGCGCTGAAGCGCGCCGGCGTGCTGGTTCAGCATGGCATTGTCCCCCTGGAGATTGTCGGCGATGCTGAAACGGGCGTCAGCGGCATCCGCTATCGCGATGGCGGCGGCAAGGAACGGCAGATCGCCTGCGACGCGGTGGCGATGGGCTATCATCTGCGGCCCGAGACGCAGTTGGCCGATCTGGCGCGCTGCGCCTTCGCCTTCGATGTCGGGACGCGGCAATGGCTGCCCGAACGCGACGGCGACGGGCGCGCAAGCATCGCAGGCGTCTATCTGGCCGGGGACGGCGCGAAGATATTGGGCGCGCGCTCGGCCGAGGCGAGCGGAAAACTGGCGGCGCTGGCGGCGCTGACCGATCTGGGCCTGCCGGTGGACAAGGGCGTCATGATCAGCCTGCGCGGCGAAGTCGCAACTTATGCGAAGTTCGCGCGCGGCCTTGCCAAGGCTTTCCCATGGCCGGTCGATCAGGCCGCCGCCTTACCCGACGACGCCATCCTATGCCGCTGTGAAGGCGTGACGGCGGGCGATCTGCGCAGCGTGATGCGCGAGACGGGCGCGAAGGAGGCGAACCGGGCCAAGGCGTTCAGCCGGGTCGGCATGGGCCGATGCCAGGGGCGTTATTGTGGCCTCGCCGCCGCGGAGGTGATCGCGGCGGAGGCCGGCATCCCGGTCGAGCAGGTCGGCCGCCTGCGCGGACAGGCGCCTGTCAAGCCACTGACGATCGCGATCGGAGAAGACGAATGAGTGGGGCGAGCGACGTCATCATCGTTGGCGGGGGGCTGATGGGATCATCGGCCGCCCTGTTTCTGCGCGGCCATGGCCTGTCGGTCACCTTGCTGGAAACCGACCTGATCGGGCGGCAGGCGAGCGGCACCAATTTCGGCAATGTCCGTCGGCAGGGCCGCGCGATCCACCAGTTGCCGCTCGCCAACCGCGCCATCGCCATCTGGCGCAAGTCGCGGGAATTGCTGGGCGCGGATGTCGAATATCTCCAGTCGGGGCATATCCGCGTCTGCTATCGCGACCGGCCCGAACTGGTCGGCGCGATGGAGGATTATGCGGACAAGGCGCGGCTGGAAGGGCTGGACCTGGAACTGCTGAGCGGCAATGCGCTGCGCGACAAATTCCCCTTCTTCGGGCCAGATGTGCTGGCGGGTTCCTATTCGCCGACCGATGGTCACGCCAATCCGCGCCTAGCCGCCCCGGCATTCGCCCGCGCGGCGCAAAAGCTGGGCGCGGTGATCCACGAAAATACGAAGATCATCGATGCGCAAAAGGTCGGCGAAGACTTCGTCGTGACCGCAGCGGACGGGCGGACCTTCCGCGCGCCGATCCTGCTGGTGACGGCGGGCGCCTGGGGCAATGCGTTGTCCAGCCAGTTTGGCGAACCGGTGCCGATCGTGCCGCGCGGTCCAAATATGAGCGTGACCGAGCCGGTGCCCTATGCAATCCCCCCCGCCGTCGGCGTGATGACGCCGCTGGAGGAAGAGACGGTCTATTTCCGGCAGGTCGCGCGCGGCAATATCGTGCTGGGGGGCAGCACGCGCGGCCCATCCTATCCCGAAGACTATCGCGCCTATGTGCTGCCGCAAAATACGCTGAGCCAGCTCAAGCAAATCCGCCGGCTGGCCCCGCAACTGGGCAAGCTCAACATCATCCGCGTCTGGTCCGGCATCGAAGGCTATATGCCCGACAGCCAGCCGGTCATGGGGCCAAGCGCGACGACCAGCGGTCTTCATTATGCCTTCGGCTTTTCCGGTTCCGGCTTCCAGATCGGACCGGGCGTGGGTGAGACGATGGCGGAAATCATCGCGAAGGGCGGCACCGACATTCCGATGGAGCCGTATAAGATCGCGCGCTTCGCCGGGGCCTGACCCTTGAGCCTCCCCCGGCAACTGCGCGCATCCCGGCAACCGGGCATCGCCAATATTGCATTTGCCGCTGCCGGAGTCGCGTTCTAAACAGGGGCGATGACCGATCTTGACAATTTCATCACCGGCCTGCCCAAGGCCGAACTGCATCTGCATATTGAAGGCAGCCTGGAGCCGGAACTGATGTTCGCGCTGGCCCGGCGCAATGACGTGGCCATCCCCTATGCCTCTGTCGAGGATGTGCGGGCGGCTTATGCCTTCAGTAATTTGCAGGATTTCCTGGATATTTACTATGCCGGGGCGGATGTGCTGCGGACGCGCGCGGATTTCCATGACCTCGCCGCCGCCTATTTCGACCGCGCCGCCGCCGATGGCGTCATCCATGCCGAAATCATGTTCGATCCACAGACCCACACCGATCGCGGCATCCCCTTTGCCGAGGTGATCGAGGGACTGTTGTCGGCCATGGCGGAGGCTGAGGCCCGGCACGGCATCAGCAGCAGCCTGATCCTGAGCTTCCTGCGCCATCTGAGCGAAGAGGCCGCGTTCGACACGCTGACCATGGCCGAACCCTGGCTGGACCGGATCGCGGCGGTCGGCCTTGATTCATCGGAACTGGGCCATCCGCCCGAGAAATTCGCCCGCGTCTTTGCCGCCGCCGCGGCGAAAGGGCTGCGTCTGGTCGCCCATGCCGGTGAGGAAGGGCCACCCGATTATGTGGTGCAGGCGCTGGACCTGCTGAAGGCCGACCGGATCGACCATGGCAATCGCGCGCTGGAGGACATGGCGCTGGTCGATCGGCTGGTCCGGTCGGGTATGACGCTGACCGTCTGTCCGCTGTCCAACCTGAAGCTGTGCGTGATCGACCGGATCGAGGAGCATCCGATCGACCGGATGCTGGCGCTGGGCCTGAAGGCCACGGTCAATTCCGATGATCCGGCCTATTTTGGCGGCTATGTCGCCGACAATTATCGCGCCATCGCGCAGGCGCGCGGGCTGGACAAGGCGGCGCTGGCGCAGCTCGCCCGCAATAGCTTCACCGGCGCCTTCCTGCCTGAAGAGGTGGCGCAGGCCCATGTCGCCAAGGTCGACGCCTGGCTCGCCGCCCATTGAGGCGACGCGCCGGCGCAGGCTGCATCAGCCTGCTTCGATATGCGCGCGGCTCTTCATCAGCGGCTGGATATGGGCGCCGAACGCGTCGACGCCCTCCAGAAAATCGTCGAAGGTCAGCAGCACGCCGCCGGTATTGGGCACTTGCGCCATCTCATCCAGCATCCGCGCGATGCTGGAATAGCTGCCGACCAATGTGCCCATATTGATGTTCACCGCGCCTTCGGGCGCGGCGAGCTGGCGGACATTGGTGTCGGCATTCACCTGATCCTTCGCGCCCTGCTCCGCCAGCCAGGCGATGGCGTCCAAATCCACGCCGTCATTATAGCTTTGCCATTTCGCCATCGCCGCCTCGTCCGTTTCGGCGGCGATCACCATGACGAGCACGAAGACCTGCACGTCGCGTCCGGTCTTCGCGGTGGCGGCGGCCAGCCGGTCATTGTTGAAGGCGAAGGCGGTGGGCGTGTTGACGCCTTTGCCCAGGCAAAAGGCATAGTCCGCCCATTTGGCCGAAAAGGCGAGGCCGGCGTCGGATGATCCCGCGCAGATGATCTTCATGTCGCCGGTTGGCTGCGGCCAGACGCGGCAATCGTCCATGCTATAATATTGGCCCTTGAAATCCGATGTGCCGCTTTCCCACAATTCGCGCAAAATCTGGGCATATTCGTCCAGCATCGCATAGCGGTTGCGGAAATGCTCCTCGCCCGGCCACAGGCCCATCTGCGTATATTCGGGCGGTTGCCAGCCGGTGATCAGGTTGAGGCCGAAGCGGCCATGGCTGATGCTGTCGATGGTGTTGCACATGCGCGCGGCAAAGGCGGGCGGAATGATCAGCGTGGGGCAGGTGGCGAAAATCTTGATCCGCTCGGTCACGGCGGCAAGGCCCGCCATCAGGGTGAAGCTTTCGAGGCCATATTCCCAGAACTCCGTCTTCCCGCCGAACCCGCGCAGCTTGATCATCGACAGCAGGAAATCGAACCCATGCTTCTCCGCCCGCAGCGCCACCTCCTTGTTGAGGTCGAAGCTGGGCTTGTACTGCGGCGCATTCTCCGAAATCAGCCAGCCATTATTGTTGATGGGGATGAAGACGCCGACCTGCATGGTTTTCAGCTCCTGAGAAAATCGAGGACGATGCGGTTGAAGGTTTCGGGATCGGTGACGTTGCAGGCGTGGCCGCCCCAATCGAAGGTGAAGCGACTGGCCCAGGGAACAGGGCTGGCGACGTCCAGCGCACTGGTCAGTGGCACCAGCATGTCGTCGCGCGTGCCAATGACCAGCCAGTGGCCAGTAGCCGCCATATCCAACAGTTCAGGTGAATAGGCGCGGACAGCGGCGATCCGCTTTTCGACGGTGGCAGTGCCCGGGAAATGGGCGAGTTGATGCCCGGCCTCCTCAACCAGCGCCGCATCGTGCGCCGAAATCCAGTCGGGTGGAAACAGGAACAGGGGCTGCGCACGCAGAAAAGCGGCGGGACCGCTGTCACGCAGCAGGTCAAGCCGGACGTCGAAGCAACGGCTGGTGTGCGGATCTAGCGTTCGCCAACCGTTGATGACCACCAGCCGATCGATACGCGTCGTCATGATCGCGGTTTCGATACCGATCATGCCGCCCAGCGCATGACCGATGAAGGACGCGGTATCGATTGCCAGCGCATCCATCAGGCTGATCACATCGGCTGACATATCCTCAACAGACGTCGTTGCGGGCAAGGCGCGATCGCTGCGCCCGGTGCCGCGATGGTCATAGGCAATGACGCGGAAATGCTCTGCCAATGCGGGGGTGTTGGACGCCCAGTAGCTCGCCGATCCACCCAATCCGCTCGACAGGATCAGTGGTGGTGCGTCGGACGCTCCATGGATTTCGTAGTAAAGGCCATCAGCGATCGGCATTCAACATCCCGTCCGTTCGGTTCGAGCCTGTCGAGAACCATGCGCATGGTTCTCGACAGGCTCGAACCGAACGGGGGTTGGGACGGTGCGAGAATCAGCCAATGTGCGCTACCGAAGCGATTTCCACCAGACAGTCGGGCTTCACCAGATCAGCGCGGATGCAGTAGCGGGCAGGCTTCGCGCCGGGAAAATAGTCCGCATAAACGACGTTGAACGCGGCATAATCGGCCAGATCCTTGAGGAAGATATGGTTCATCGCCACATCCTCCAGACTGGCGCCGGCCGCCTCCAGCGTCACCTTGATCACGTCCAGCACATGGCGGGTCTGGGCGGCGGCATCGCCCACATGCAACACCGTGCCGCCCTCCCCCAGGGCCAGCACGCCGGAGACATAGACGGTGTTCCCCGCCTTCGCCCCGGCCGAATAGGGCGCGATCGGCGTCGGGAATTGCGGCGGGTTGATCGGTTCGAATGGCATCAGGCGTCTCCTTGCGGCAACTGGCCGACGCTGCCGCAGAAATCCGCGACAGTGCTGACCCAGCCAAAGAATTTCTCGACATTGTAGAGCGTCGCCTGATGGACGAAATCCGGCCCCAGATGATGGGTGGCGTCGTCCAGCATGACGCTGAAATATTCGAGGTGAAAGGCGTCGCGCAGCGTCGATTCGACGCAGACATTGCTGGCGATGCCGACGAAGATGAGGGTGCGCACGCCGCGCGCGCGCAGCACGCTGTCGAGCTGGCTGTTGAAGAAGGCGCTGTAGCGAGTCTTGTGGACGCGGATATCGCCGCGCTGGGGGGCCAGCGCATCGACCAGTTCATAATCCCAGCCGCCCCGCGCCAGCAGCTGCCCCTTCAGTTCGGGGCGCGCCCGCATTGTCTTGAGCGCGTTGGACTTGTGCCAGTTGGGGGAGCCGGGACCGCCCGCCTCGACATAGTCGGCGTCCCAGCCATTTTGCAGATAGACAACGGGCATGCCCGCGCCGCGCGCCACATCCAGCACCTGTGCGATCCGGCCAATCACCCCTGCTGCGCCGCCGATGTCGAACCCCGCCAAATCGACATAGCCGCCCGGTGAGGCATAGGCATTCTGCATGTCGATGACGATGACGGCGCTGCTCGACGGATCGACCCGGATCGGTTCGGGCCGCGCAGGCAGCAGGACGCTGGCGGTTCCGGTCAATGGCGGGGTGACGACAACCGGCATGAAGGCGCTTCTCCCTGAATGAGAGCATAGCTTCCCCGAACCGCAGGCAGGATGCAAGCCCATGAAAAAGGGCGACGCGTCCAACAGACACGCCGCCCTTTTTCCTATTTTATCGAGTCCGCTCCTCCGGCAATCCACCCATCAGGGTAGCATATCCGGGTGGTCTGTGGTGGGGCGGACCCGGACGGATGCGCCCGAAGGCGCAGCGCCGAACAGGTTTTAGAAGCGAACCTTCGCCCCGACAGTCATGTAACGACCGATCGTGTCATAGTGGATCGCGCCATAGGTGGTCAGCGGCGGATCGCGATCGAACAGGTTGTTGACGTTCGCGAACAGGGTGAACTTGTCGATATTCACCTGACCGCCCAGGTCGACATAGACGCGCGAGGCGATGTCATTGTTCACGATGTCCAGCTGATGGTTGAACTTGCCGCCGCCGACATAGCGGACACGGGCGTCGATCGACACATCCTGATTGGTGTAGTTGACCGATCCGGTCGCGCGCCAGTGCGGCGTGCCATAGCTGACATTGTCACCCACATCGCCGGCGCGGTTCACACCGTCGATGATCACCTTGGGCACATAGGTCGCCAGACCACGGAAGCGCATCGTGCCGCCCAGTCCGCCGCTGACCTTGCTGAGCGGCAGGGTGTAGCTGGCTTCCATATCCACGCCCTTGGTCCGATATTCGGCCAGGTTGATATAGGTGGTGTAGATGGTCGTGGGCGCGCCGGCGCTGTCCCGCACAATCTGGCTGCACAGATTGGCGTTGCCGCCGGCGCAGCCGCTGACGACATCCTGCGCACCGAGCGAGGTGATCGCGTCCTTCAGCTTGATGTTGTAATAGTCGACCGACAGGTTGAAGCCCGGCAGGAAAGTCGGCGTGAACACTGCGCCAAGAGTCAGCGTGCTGCCGATTTCCGGCTTCAGGTTCGCGTTGCCGCCGCCAAAGCGGGTGATCGAATAGGTCCGCTGAACATTATCCTCGTCGGCTTCCACGACGGTCGTGAAGCTGGTCGTGGTGGTGGTGTAAAGCTCCGCCAGGCTGCCCGAGCGAATGTCACGCGAACGCGAGACGCGGATCAGCAGATTGTCGAAGATGCGATCGGTCAGACCCAGCTTCCACGACCAGATGCCGCCGCTGGTGCTGTAACGGCTGTAGCGGGCGGCGCCATTGACGTCGAGCTTGCTGAAAGGCTGATCCAGCAACGGGATGGCGACTTCGCCGAAACCTTCCTGAACATTGAAGCCACCGTTCAGCGGCGAGAAGTTGAAGCGGCTGAAACCCTTGGCGGCTGAGGTGGCGTCCAGGCTGTTGGTGACTTGTTCTTCCCAGCGCGCTTCGGCGCCGACCGCGACCGAGACGGGACCGGCCCAGGTTTCGAACAGATCGCCACGCAAGCTCGCGCCGGCGCTGTCCATCTTGGTCGTGTAGACGACGCGCGCAGTGTTGCCGAACACATAGTCGATCGCGCCCTGGCTGGCGGTGCCGGTGCCCAGGATGTTGAGCGGACGGCAGGCCGTGGTCGGATCGGTCAGCGCAACGCGGCAGACGATGTTGCCGCTCGCATCCCGTACTGCGTCCAGCGCGCTGGTCAGATTCGCGCCGGTGATCTGGTTGTCATAGCTCTGCATGTTGCGGTTTTCGCCATGGCTGTAATAAGCCGAATAGCGCCACTTGCCGTCGGCAAAGCTGCCGTCGACGCCCACCGAACCTTCCACATTCTGGCGATAATAGCCGAAGGTGCGGTAGCCATAATCCTCGAACACGCGGCCGACCTTGACGCTGGTTTCACCGGCGGCGGCCAGCTGGCTGCGGATCGTGTCCGACAGATAGGGGTTGCTGGCCGACAGGGTGTAAGTGCCGCTTTCCGCGTAGAAGGGATATTTGGCCCAGATGCGGCTGTAGCTGCCGTCCGCCCAGAAGGTGGCGTCGCCCACTTCGAAGCTGGCCCGAGCATAGCTGTTGACGCGCTGATAGGGATTGGTCAGCGAATATTCATCGTTGGTGGCGACGCCTTCGCCGCCGACCATGGTCGTGCCGCTGACCATGCTGCCATATTGGAAGGGGCGCAGCGTACCGTCGCTGTTGAAAGTCTGGCCGCGCAGCGTGCCCGCCGTGATCAGGCCGCCCAGGCTGGTGTTGGAGGCGTTGACGTCACGCACCAGGATCGGCCTGGCGTCGGTGCCAGCCGGCGTGAAAATGTTGGCGCTGCCGACATTCTTGCGCGAATTGCGGTCAAGAATGCCTTCATCCTTCTGATATTCGGCGCCGATCATGAAGTGGCCACGACCATCGGCAAACTTCGTGCCGAAGGTGCCGTCGAAGCCGTAGCGATAGCCGTCGCCGCGCGACGATACGCCGTTCTGCGCGCCGATCGTCAGCCCTTCCAGCTCATCGTCCAGGATGATGTTGACCACGCCGCCGATCGCGCCCGAACCCCAGGCGGCCGATGCGCCGCCGGTGACGACTTCGACCCGCTTCACCAGGCCCTGCGGCACGGTGTTGAGGTCGGTCGCGCCGGTGAAGCGGCGGTTGTTGAGCAGGGTCAGCGTGCGCGTGACGCCCAGGCCGCGAAGGTCCATCGCCGAAGAGGAGGAGTTGGTGTTGGCGACCGTGCTGGCGGGCGACTGGGTCGCGCGGAATTGCGGCAGATCGTTCAGAACCTGCGCGATGCTGGGACGGGCGCCCTGACGCAGTTCGGTTTCGCCAATGACGGTGGTCGGCGTCGGCGCTTCGAAACCCTTGCGGTCGATGCGCGATCCGGTGACGACGATCGCGGGTGCGGCTTCTTCATCCGCAGCGGCAGCGCTGTCCTGCGCCATGGCGATGGGGGCCGAAGCGAGCGAGAGGACCAGAGCGGCCCCCGCGCTGCCGGCCATCAGGAGGCGGCGAAGTCCGTCTTCATTCTTGTACATGGATAGTCCCCTTTTGATGCTCTTGGCTTTGTTGTGGCCGCGACCCGAGCGGCTCTTGTGTGATGCGTGAAATTCAGTCGGCGACGCGGCGGAAGGCGACGTCGTAGGCGCGGCCTTCGCCAAAGCGCAGGCCCGTGACCGCGCCGCTGGCGTCGCGTTCGAACTTGACCGTGATGCGCGAGGATTGCGGCATCGCTTCGCCGGTGAAAACATCGGCATAAGCGGGCTTGAGCGGCTGGTTATACCAGCGCGGCCCGCTGTAGATCAGCCGATCGCCTTCCTGCCGGAAGCTGAGGCAAGCGAAGGTGTCGACGCCGCAGAAACGCCCGACATAAGGCTTGGGATCGAAGGCGGTGACGGCGTCGACCTTGCGATAGGCGATCGTCTCCCCTTCACGATGTTCCAGCGTCAGACCGCCCTTGCCGAATGCGAAAATATCCTCGCGCTGCGCCCAGCGCCCCGGGCCGACCGGCGTCAGCACCGTGCCGTTGGCGCGCAGATTGCCCTTGTCATCGCTGTCGAAGCGCACCGGAAAGCCGGTCATGCCATCGGCATAGACGCCTGCGGGCAGTGCGCCCTTTGGCGCATAGGGCTTCGCCTTATAGGCAGGCAGGAAGATGTCGGCGGCGGCGCGCCCCAGCGTGGGCGTATCGGCGTTACCGCTATTGCAGAGCAGCGAGACGGCCAGCTTGTGCTGCGGATAGCGGGCCATCCAGGCACGATAGCCGCCGGTCGATCCCGAATGGCTCACTTCCTGCTGGCCATGATGATCCAGGTTCACCAGCGCCAACGCATAGGCGATCGGGGTGCCATCGTTGAGCTTCGTGGGCGTCTGCATCTGCGCGGTGAAGCCGGGGCCGAAGGTGTCGGCGTCCAGCGCCGCCTGCCACTTCACCAGATCGCCCACCGTCGTCAGCAGGCCGCCATTGCCATAGGCGTCCTCGATCACCTGATCGTTGCGATAGATATTGCCTTCATAATCATAGGCGCCGGTGCGGCCGGGCACGACATCGCCATGATCGTCGCGCCAGCGCGTGTGGGTCATGCCCAGCGGCTTGAAGATATGATCCTGCGTGAAATCCGCCAGCGACTGGCCGCTGACCCGCGCCACGATGATGGCCAGCAGGTTGAAGTTGCTGTTGCTGTAGAGATAATGGCTGCCGGGCGCGAAGTTCAGTTCCTTCTGGCGCGACACGATGGCCAGCATGTCCTGATTGTCGGCGGTGCGGCTGTTGCGCGGCCAGCCCTCGATCGCGGCGACCGAGCCCCAGTCGCGCAGGCCGCTGGTGTGGTGCAACAAGTGGCCAATCGTCACCGGCGCGCCATAATCGGGCATTTCCGGCACATATTTGCGGATGTCATCGTCCAGCGACAGCTTGCCTGCGCGCGCCAGCATCAGCGTGGCGGCGGCGGTGAACTGCTTGGAATCGGAACCGGCCTCAAAAATGCTGTCGACGCTGTTGGGAACGCCCAGTTCCAGGCTGGCCATGCCATAGGCGCGCGTGGCGATCGCCTGGCCATCGCGCGACACGGCGATGGCGCAGCCCGGTGCATTCTGGCTGTGCCAACGCGCGAACAGCGCGTCCAGCCGGGCGAGGCTGGCGGCATCCGCCGGTGCCGGCGCGGCATGGGCAGCGCCGGCAAGGCACAAGGACAGGAGCGCCGCCGCGAACGAAGGCCGTGTGATCGTCATGTCTGATTCCCCTGCGCCCGCCCCTTTCACGGGCAGGCGGCTGATGTGTCGTTCCGCGTCGACATCGGCGCGAATATCTGTTGGCCTGCATGCCTAGACGGAGTCGCTGTCATGAACCTGACACATGCCAGCCAAAGGCCGTTCGCGCGCAATCAACGGCAAGCCGCTGACTCGCAGCCTTCCCTTTTGGATCGGGATGCGCCATGCACGGCGCAATTTCCTGTTGCCTGCAAAGGACGCCGCGACGCGGAGACGGTCATGCGATTATTGCTGGTGGAAGATGACGAACGGCTGGCGCGCGGCATGGTCGCCTCGCTGGAGGCTGCCGGTTTTGCCGTCGACCTTTTGACCAATGGCGAAGATGCGCTGCGGCTGGCCGATCAGGAACCCTATTGCGCGATCGTGCTGGACCTTGGCCTGCCCGACATGGACGGGCTGGACATATTGAGCCGGCTGCGCGCGCGCGGCGCGACCACGCCGATCCTGATCCTGACCGCGCGCGACATGGTGGACGACCGGATCGACGGGCTGGACCGGGGCGCGGACGATTATATGGCCAAGCCGTTCGACCCGCGCGAACTGGAATCGCGCATCCGCGCGCTGGTGCGGCGCAGCCAGGGCACGCCCGATCCGGTGTTGCGCATCGGCAATCTGATGTTCGACCGATCCAGCAGGACTGTCTATCTGGACGACGCCGTGCTGGACCTGCGCCGCCGCGAACTGGCGGTGCTGGAAACATTGATGGGCCGTCCGGGGAAAGTTGTGGCCAAGGAAAGGCTGGCGGCCGAAGTGTTCAATTTCGACGATGCAGTCACGCCCAATGCGCTGGAAGTCTATGTCGGCCGCCTGCGCCGCAAGCTGCAACCATCAGGCCCGGCGATCCGCACCATACGCGGTCTCGGCTATATGATCGAAGCGGGCTGACGGTCCTCCCCGGCGATGCGGCAATCCTCCCATTCCCTGCGCCTGCGGCTGACCGGCGCCGTGCTGATGCCGCTGGCGGCGCTGGTGCTGCTGTTCTGCATCCTCACCGCGCTGGTGACGCATGACACCGAAGCGAACACCGTCGATCGGGTGCTGATCGGATCGGTGCGGACGCTGAGCCTGGCCTATAACAGCCCGGCGGCCGACCGGGAGCGACTGGTGCCGCTGGTCATCCATCTGCTGCGGCGGCGTGCGCGCCCGGTCGTGCTCTACAGCGTCTATCGCGGTCAGACGCTGGTGGCTGGCGACCCCGCCTTGCTGCCGCCAGCCGATTACAACGCGACATGGGATGGCGTAGTCGACCGGCACAAGCCCGCGACCTTCGTCAACGCCTATCGCGAAACGCCGATGGTGCGCGGCTATCTGGACCTGGCGGATGCACGTCAGGTCACACAGGCCGCCTATCTGCGCAGCGGCACGCTGCACGGCAAGCCCGCCCGAATTGCGACCGAAATTCGCCGCGCCGCTGGCGACAACCAGCTGATCGCGATCCAGATCGCCGACTATATGGATGATCGCGCCGATTATGAACGCGCTTTCCTGCAACAGGTGGTGCTGGCCGGGCTGGCGGCGCTTGTGGTGACGGGCCTGCTGTTCTGGTGGGCGATCGAATGGGGGCTGCGTCCGCTCGCCGACCTGACCCGCCAGGTGGAAGGCGCGCGCGGCGAAGCATCCCCCACCTTCCGCCTGACCACGACCGAAACGGACCCGGTCGAAATGCAGCCCTTCGTCGCGGCTTTCAATGGATTGATGGAACGGCTGGAGCGCGTCACCAATTCGCTGCGGCAATTCACCGCCAATGCATCGCACCAGATGCGCACGCCGCTGGCGGTGGCGCGGGTGCAACTGGACGTGCTGGATCGCTATGGCCCGCATTCGCCGCAGGGCAAGGCCGCCTTGCAGGATATTCCCCATGCCATCGACACGCTGGAACAGTTGCTGCGCCAGTTGATCGCGCTGGCCCGCAGCGAAGATCAGGCCGGCGTACGCCTGCGCCCCTTCGACCTGGCGGAGGTCGCCGCCACGGTGACGGGCGAGCGGGCGGCGCAAGCGCCGGGCGACATGGACATCGGGTACGATAATCATGTGGAAGGCCGCGCCATGGCGATCGGCGAGCCGACGCTGGCGGCCGAACTGATCGGCAACCTGCTGGACAACGCCATCCGCTATAACCGGCCGGGCGGTACGGTGTCGGTGCATGTCGACCGCGACGGCGACGCCGTGATCGTCGCGGTCGACGATGACGGGCCGGGAATCCCGGCGGCCGAGCGCGACAAGGTGTGGGATCGCTTCTATCGCATTCCCGCGCGCAACGCGCCGGCCGGCACCGGCCTTGGCCTGCCGATCGCACGCGCCATAGCGCAGCAGATGGGCGCGACGATCGATCTGGAGGATGGCCGGTCGGGCCGGGGCCTGTGCGCCATCGTCCGCTTCCGCTCCAAGACCGGCTGAACAAGACCTACGCTACGACAGGTTCATGTCAGCCCCCATGGCTATCCCGTTGGCAAAACCGATTCCGGTCGAAGCCAAGGGGAAACTCCATGATCCTGCCCACCCTGTTCCGCCACGCATCCGTGCGCGCCTTGTCGCTGGCGAGTGTCGCCCTGATGGCCGCTATTTCCATCCCCGTCCATGCCGAGGAAGAGGAAAGCGGCGGCAAGCTGACCACCGCGACCGTTCCCAGCACGGCCATTGCCGGCAATTTCAGCTTCGCGGCGGTGGGCGACCTCATCTACCTGCGGCCGATGCTGGCGACGATCGAAAAGCAGTCGCCCGATATGCTGGCCATATTGCGCGGCGCCGACGTCACCTTCGGCAATTTCGAAACGAGCGCGCTCGACCTCAAGACCTTCAAGGGGTCGCCGCAGGCGGAATCGGGCGGCACCTGGATGCTGGCCGATCCCGCCGTGCCGGTCGATGTCGCAAAGATGGGCGTCGACATTGTCGGCCATGCCAACAACCACGCCACCGACTGGGGCGTCGAGGGGCTGTATGACACGCTTGCCCTGCTGGACGACGCCCATCTGGTCCATGCCGGCACTGGCCGCAGCATGACGGCGGCGCGCGCGCCCGCCTATTTTGACGGGCCGCATGGCCGCGTCGGGTTGGTGTCCGCGACCACCAGCTTCACGCCAATGTCGCCCGCATCCGACCCGCTGGGACAGGTGCCGGGGCGCGGCGGCGCGAATGCAATCCGCAGCACCGAAATCGGGCTGGTGTCCGACGCTGACCTGGCGACCATCGCGCGTCTTGCGGGCACCAAGTCGGGCGCGCCGGTGAAGATGAAGGGCCGCGAATATCGCGCGACCGCCACCCCCGCCACGCCGATGACGATCGAATATGATCTCAATGCCAATGATGTGGCCGCCAATCTGCTTGCCGTGCGTCAGGCCCATCAAAATGGCAATTTCACCGTCTTCTCGCTGCACAATCACGAACCGGGCAACGCCTTCCAGACGCCGGCCAATTTCGCGCCGACGCTGGCGCATCAGGCGATCGATGCGGGCGCGGACGTCTATGTCGGCCATGGCCCGCATCAGCTGCGCGGGATCGAAATCTACAAGGGCAAGCCGATCTTCTATTCGCTCGGCAACTTCGCGATGATGAACAACAGCCTGGATGACCTGCCCGCCGACATGTACGACCAGTTCGGCATCACGCCGGGCAGCGTCACCGCGCCGGAACTGCTTCAGGCGCGCGGGGCAAAGGAATTTGCCGATCCCAACCTGTATGAAACGGTGATCGCGGTCAGCCAGTATAAGGATGGCAAGCTGAGCGAAATTCGCCTCTATCCCGTCGATCTGGGCGTCAACGCCGCCGGCGCGGGGCGCGGCGTGCCGCATCTGGCGGACGCGACGGTTGGCGCGCGCATCCTCGCCCGGTTGCAGCGCCTGTCGCAACCCTTTGGAACGCATATCGACATTGTGCGCGGGATCGGCATTATCCGCGTCAGCGGATCGAACTGATCCCCATGTCCCCATCAGCCGCCCGTCGGCCGAGGAGTATCCTGACCATGTTGCCCTCTTTCAAATCCCTGTCCTTCCTGGCGGTCGCCGGGCTGCTTTCCACGTCCGCCATGGCGATCGCCGCCGGATCGGCCCCGACCTTCGACGTTGCGCGCATCAGCAACGACATCAAGACGCTGGCGAGCGACGAGTTTGAAGGTCGCGGTCCGGCCACCCGCGCCGAGGTGAAGACCATCGACTATATCGCCGCACAGATGAAGGCGGCGGGCCTGAAGCCCGCGGGACAAAAGGGCACATGGTATCAGGACGTGCCGCTGCGCATGTCGAACATCAGCGGCACGCCTACTTTGTCGATGACGATCGGCGGCGCGGCGCAGTCGCTGACGCAGGGCAGTGAAATCGCGGTGCGCGCCGCCGAAACGGGCCAGTCCTCCGTCAAGTTCGCCGATTTGCCGCTGGTCTTCGTCGGCTATGGCGTGAAGGCGCCGGAGCGCGGCTGGGATGATTTCAAGGGCGTTGATTTGCACGGCAAGATCATGGTCGTGCTGGTCAACGACCCGGACTTTGAAGGCGGCGAGGGCGATTTCGGCGGCAAGCTGATGACCTATTATGGCCGCTGGACCTATAAATATGAGGAAGCCGCACGGCAGGGCGCGGCCGGCGTGCTGGTGGTGCATGAAAGCGAGCCGGCATCCTATGGCTGGGCGACGGTCAAGAACAGCAACACCAACACCATGTTCGACATCGTCCGGGCCGATCCCAAGTCCGCGCATACGCAGATGGAAGGATGGGTGCAGAAGGATCTGGCCGCCAGGCTGTTCGCCGCATCGGGCATCGATTTCGACGCAGCGAAGGCGGCGGCGCGCAAGAAGGATTTCCAGCCCATTCCCCTCAAGGCGACGATGAGCGCCGACTATGCCGTGAAGTCGGAAATCATCACCTCGCACAATGTGGCCGGGCTGGTGCAGGGCAGCACATATCCCAACGAAACCGTCATCTATTCGGCGCACTGGGACCATCTGGGTATCGGCGCGCCGGATGCGAAGGGCGACACCATCTATAATGGCGCGAAGGACAATGCATCGGGCACCGCCGCCCTGCTGGAACTGGCGCGCGCCTATGCCAAGGGGCCGAAGCCCGAACGCAGCATACTGTTCCTGGCGGTGACGGCGGAGGAAAAGGGCCTGCTGGGGTCCGAATATTATGCCGACAATCCGCTGCGGCCGCTGGCGACGACGGCGGGCGTGGTCAATATGGACGGGCCGTTCGGCGTAGAGAAGACCACCAATTTCAGCATTTCCGGCGCAGCCAAGCTGGACCTGCTCACCACGTTGACGGAAGAAGGCGAGAAGCTCGGCCGCCACTACACGCCCGACGCGCGGCCGGAAGCGGGCAGCTTTTACCGTTCCGACCATTTCCCCATGGCCAAGCGCGGCGTGCCGGCCATTTCCTTCAACCCCGGCCGCGAACTGGTGAATGGCGGCGCGGCGCGCGGCAAGGAGCTGGGCGACATCTATACGCGCGACCGCTATCATCAGCCGGCCGACGAATATGACGCCAGCTGGGACACCAGCAGCTGGCAGGGGGACATGACCCTGCTCTACAATGTCGGCCGCCGCATCGCCGACAGCCATGACTGGCCCAACTGGTCAAGCGACAGCGAATTTCGCGCTACCCGCGACGCCACTGCGGCGCAGCGCCGATAATCCGGCCCAGGGAAGGGGGATTGCCATGCCCCCTTCCCTCCTCTTGCCCGCCATCTGATGGCTTGTGTCGCGACGCCCGCACCTCTATGCGCCGGATGTCGGGTCGGGCGGCTGAAAGGTTGATGACAGCTTCCCGGTCTAACCGGCGGGCGTTCCGCGCGGCTAACGCCGCAGGAATCCCGACGCCTGCGCGCCTCTGGCCGTTCGAAGCGACGCCAGCGTCCAAGACCCGCCCCCGCGAACGGCGAGAGGATTTATGAACGACATCTGGACCCATATTGTCGCCGATTTCTCCAATCTCGGCTCCCCATCCGCCCTCGCCGCCTTTGGCCAGGTCGTCCTGATCGACATCATGCTGGCGGCCGACAATGCGATCGTCGTCGGCGCGCTGGCCGCCGGGCTGCCGGCCGCATCGCGGCGCAAGGTGATCGCAATCGGCGTGATCGCCGCGCTGGTGCTGCGCATCGCCTTTGCCCTGGTCGTGACCCAGCTGATGCAGCTGGTGGGTCTGGTCTTTGCCGGCGGCCTGCTGCTGGTCTGGGTCGCATGGAAGATGTGGCGTGAACTGCGGTCGGACGGACATGCCGAAGATGCCGAGGATATTGCCGGCAAGGCCGCGCCAAAGGGCTTTGCCCAGGCGGCATGGGCCGTCGCCATCGCCGACGTGTCGATGAGCCTGGACAATGTGCTGGCGGTTGCCGGCGCCGCGCGCGAACATCCGGGCATCCTCGTCATCGGTCTGGTCCTGTCCGTCGCGCTGATGGGCATCGCCGCCAACCTGCTGGCCCGCGTGATCGAACGCTATCGCATCATCGCCTATTTCGGTCTGCTGGTGATCCTCTATGTCGCGGGCAAGATGATCTATGAAGGGACGATCGATCCGGCGACGGGTCTGATGACCCTCTTCTGATCCCGGACAAAAAGGGGGCGGCTGATCCGGGTCAATCGGATCAGCCGCCCCTTCTTTGTGTCAGGCCTTGTCCCGCCGGGCCATCGCCCTGAACCCCAGCGGCGCGGCGATCAGGACCAGCACAACGCGGGTCAGATGGTGGATGATCACCACGCCCGGCTCCAGCGCCAGACTGAGCGCCACCATGCTCATTTCGGCAAGCCCGCCGGGCGAATAGGCCAGCGTCAGCAGCACCGGGTCCAACCCGGTAAGGAGGCCAACGCCCGCCGCCCAGGCGAAAGTGACGGCCAGCAAGATCAGCGTCGATCCCGCCGCCAGCGCCACTGTACGCAGCAGCACTTTCAGCGTCAGGCCCACGAAGCGGCAACCAATGGTCGCGCCCAGCCCTACCTGCGCGGCCGCCAGTGCCCAGCCGGGAATGCGGAAATCGGCAAGGCCGCTCATATGCACCGCCGCGCTGACCGCCAGCGGCCCGACCAGATGCCAGGCCGGCAGGCGCAGCAGTTTGCCGATGGCAAGCCCGACTATCACACAGCCCCCCGCCCACAGCAGCAGCGACCAGTCCGCCACCTCGCCGGTGACGGCCGCCGTCGGAGCGGTGACGACCGGGTCATGATCCAGCCGGATCAGGAAGGGCAGGATGAAGACGACCAGAAAGATGCGCGCGCCGTGGATCAGGCCGATGGCGCGTTCGTCCGCCCCCCGCTCCGCCCCCATCACCACCATTTCGGCGATGCCGCCCGGCATGCCGGCGAAATAGGCCGTTGCCGGATCGAATTTCGCGACCTTGCGGAAATAGGTGACGCACAGCAGCGCGGCAGTCGCCAGGAAGAAAGGCAAGGCGGCGAGCGGGATGATCCAGTCGCGCGCCTGCGTAAAGAGATGCGGACCAAAGCTGCTGCCCAGCACCACGCCGATCACCGCCGCCATCGGGCGACGGGTGGCGGCGGATGCCTGTATCGGCAGCCCGATGACGCTGGCCACAGCGCAGGCCGCCATCGACCCCAGCACCCAGGGCAAAGGGGCGCCAATCTCCAGGAACAAAGCGCCCCCCGCTGCGCCGACAGCGATGGCTGCCAGGAAGCGGAGGACGCCCTGCGTTGCCCGGTGTTTGACCGGTTGCGACCCGTCAGGCAACAAAGGGAAAGGCCAGCGCGATCATGCCGACCAGCGTCATGACGATGCAGACGGCCGCGGCCGGCAGCAGCGTGAACCGCTGATGATCGGCAAGATCAATGCCGGCCAGGCTGACCAGCAAATAGGTGGACGGCACCAGCGGGCTGAGCAGATGAACCGGCTGGCCCATCAGCGAAGCGCGCGCGATCGCCATCGGGTCAACGCCATAATGGGCGCCCGCCTCCGCCAGGATCGGCAGCATGCCGAAATAGAAGGCGTCGTTGGAAATGAAGAAGGTGAACGGCATGGAGAGAAGCGCGGTGATCGGCGCCATATATGGCCCCAGCGCCGGCGGGATGACGCCGACGACTTCCTTGCTCATCGCTTCCACCATGCCGGTGCCGCCCAGGATGCCGGTGAAGATGCCAGCGGCGAAGATCAGCGACACGACCGACAGGACATTGCCGGCATGGGCGGCGATCCGCTCTTTCTGCTGCGCGACGCCGGGATAGTTGACGATCATCGCAATGGCGAAGGCGATCATCATCAGCACCGATAGCGGCAGGACGCCCCATACCAGCAGAACTAGCAGCGCGATGACCAGCGCCGCATTCACCTTACGCAGATGCGGGCGGCGCGCTTCGGGATATTGCGACACGCCAAGGTCGGCGATGTCGACCGATTCACGCTGCGGCAGATGCACATGGCCGAGGCGACGACGCTCCTTGACGCCGAACCAGAAGGCGAGGCCCAGCAGGAAGGCAAGACCTGCGATCATGCCGGGGATCAACGGCAGGAACAGGGTTGCGGGGTCCAGCTTCAGCGCGCTGGCGGCGCGGGCGGTCGGCCCGCCCCAGGGCGTCAGGTTCATGATCCCGCTCGTCACCATCAACAGGCAGACGAGGTAGATGCGCTTCATGTCGAACCGCTTGTAGAGCGGCAGCAGCGCGGCGCAGGTAATGATGTAGGTGGTGGACCCGTCGCCATCCAGGCTGACGATCGCGCACAACACCACCGATCCCAGCAGGATCAGCAGCGGATCGCCATGCACCAGCTTCACCAACCGGCCGACAAGCGGATCGAAAAGTCCCGTATCCGTCATGGTCGAAAAGAAGAGGATGGCGAAAAGCAGCATGACGCCGGTTGGGGCCAGATTCTTGATCCCGTCGATCATCATGTCGCCAAGACCGGCGGCCTGACCGGCGACCACGCCGAAAATGGAAGGGATGACGATCAGCGCCACCAGCGGCGTCATCTTTTTGGTCATGATCAGCGTCATGAAGGTGACGACCATCAGGAAGCCGAGCAGGGCAAGGTTCATCGCTGCATCCTTGAAGAGGCGGAGAGAAGAAAGATCAGAAGGTCACGCCGACGCGCGCGCTGACGGTCTGGCCGTCGTCGCTGCCGGTGTAGGCACCGGCGCGGTTGTTGGTGCGCCAGTGAATGCCGTTCAGCTGAATGCGGGTGAAGCTGTTGAGATACCAGTTCACGCCCAGCGTCGCGGCCCAGCCGTCGCCGCCAAGGACAAGGTCGGTATAGTCCAGATTTTCATAACGCGCCGTCAGTTCGATCGCGCCCGATCCGCCGTTCAGCACCGGATCGAGAACATTGGGCTGGCCAAAGCTGCCCAGACGCGGATTATAGGGCGGCAGTTCGCCGGTCAGGAAGAAGCCGCTCGATACGCTCCATGCCTTGCTTTCGAAATCAGGACGGCCGCCGGTCAGGCGCGCGACGCGGCGGCCGGCTTCGCCCATGACCCAAAGGCCGCCAGTATAGCCGCCCAGTTCGACGCCATAGCCGGTGGTCGATTTGCCGCCGAGCAATTCGCCGGTCGACACCCGCACCGCGCCGTTGAAGCGCCCGCCGATAACAGTGCTGCGCGTGAGTGTGGTGGCCGCGGAGGACAGCGCCTCGTCAAAGCCCCACGCCCCGACATGCAGCAGCGAATTGTCGGTCTTGATCGGGTTCCAGTGCGCGCGGAAGGCGGCTGTGCGGCTGTCGTTGGTGGCCTGCTGGCCATCGACGCGATCGCCGGTCACGCTGACCGAAGCATGCCAGTTCGGCCCGAACATACGGCCCATGATGCCGATGCCATAAAAGCCGCGTTGCGGGATGATCGCGGTGGACACTACGCCGCGCTCCAGAAAGGGGGTGGAATCCGACCCCGTGCTGCCTTCGAAGGCGCGGTCGTTGAACAGGTGGCCGGCGCGCACGTCATAGTCGACCTTGCTGCTCAGCCGATTGCGCCAGCCCATGAAGGCGGTGACGATGTCGACTTCATTTTCGGAGAAGTCGCTTTCGAACTGATAGAAGAAATGCGGACCCACGCCGCCTTCCAGACCCAGACGCAGCGCGCGCATGCCGGTAGTAGTGGTGTTGCGACCATTATAGCGCGACCCCATGGTCGAACTGACGTCCACCAATATGCGGCCGCGCGGCTTGTAGGTGAAGACGCCGTCGGCGGACCGGAAGACGGGCAGGCCCGCGCCCCATTCGGTCGTTACGCCCGACGGATTGGCGGCAACGGCGCGCGCCTGCGCCACGTCGATGTCGGCGGGGCCGGGCGGCACGATCTGCGGCGCGAAGGGCGCGATGACCAGCGGTTCACTCGCCTGTTGCCGGGCGACCTGCGGTGCGGATTGTTGCGCAGCAACAGGCGCAGCATTTTGCGCAACCGCCTGCCCTTCAATCTTGTCGAGGCGCGCCTTCAACGCCGCAATTTCGGCCGCCTGCGCCTTGACGAGGGCAGCCAGTTCTTCCGCGCTGGGCGTCTGGGCAAGGGCAGGTGTGGCGGCGATCAGCGCCAGCGCGGCGCAACCGCCACGCAGCAACGAAGACATCATTTCATTTGGCTCCAGAAGCGAGAATCGCGTTCCAGTCGCGCAGGAAGCGCTGCTGTTTCAGGCGATCGAGATTGACGAGAAGCTGCGGCCCGACGCGAATCGGACGCGCCTGCGCCGCGGGAAGCCGGCGACCGCGAATATCGGTGCGCACCGGCCAGAGACTGTGCTGTGCGAGCAGGGACTGGCCCTGACGCGACAGCAGGAAATCGAGGAACAGTTTAGCGGCGGCGGGGTGGCGCGCCTCCCGCGCAATGAAGGCGATGCGGGACATCACGATCGTATAATCGGTCGGGAAGACCACACCGATGCGCGGGTCACGGCGCGCGCGTTCAACGGCGTAGGATCCGATGACATTATAGGCGATGGCAAGTTTTCCTTCCGCCACGCCGCGCAGCATCGGTTCGGTCGTGATCGACAGGACCGGGCGTGTCGCCGCCATCGCTGCCACCAGCGATTTGGTATCGCCGGTGATCGCATAATCCTGCGTCAGATAGAGGTAACCAGTGTTGGAGCGGGCCGGATCGAAGGTCGTGACCTTGCCCGTCAGCGCCCGGCGATCCCTGCGCAGCATCGCCTCCAGCGCGGCATGGCTGCGCGGCGGATTGGGAACAGCTTTCTTGTTATAGGCATAGGCGATCGGTTCGGCGGTGACGCCAAAGCCCATATTCTTCCACACCGCGGACGGTGGCAAAGCGGGCTTTTCCGGACTGGCATAGGCCTGCGCATAGCCATCGTTGATCAGCTTGACCTGCTGGTCCATGGCCGAGGACCAGACGAGATCGGCGGACGGCTTGCGCGATCGCGCTTCCGCCACGAACCGGCGATACATTTCGTTGGAGCCAAGATCGGCATAGCGCACGATCACGCCGGGATAGCGCCGCTGGAACGCGATGATGACCGGCGCCATTTCCGACGTGTCGGCATTGGCGTAGACGATGACCTGCCGCTCCGCCTGCGCGTCCGCGATCAGCTGGTCATAGGATCGGGGATAGCCGGTCGGCCGTTCCGCCACCGCGATGGCGGCCGGCATGGCCAGACTTGCCAACGCTGCCAGTATCTGAATAACCCTTCGCATCACCCTGTCCTTTGCTTTCCGTTTCTGTCGTCGGATAAGAATGTGGGGGTCAGTTACGAAGCCAAGCTGTCATCAACCTTTCAGCATCAGGTGCCCCATTCGGATTTTGATGATCGAGGACGACGCCGCTCTGGCGCGCAGCATTTCCGCCCTGCTCCGTGCGGGGGGCAATGCCGTGGATCATGTCGCAACCGGCGAGGATGCGCTGTCCGTGGTCGGCAGCGAACCCTATGCATTGGTGATTCTGGACGTCGGCCTGCCCGACATGGATGGATTCGCCGTGTTGGCCGAATTGCGGCGACGCGGAGAAAAGGTGCCGGTGCTGATGCTGACGGCGCGCGACGCGCTGGATGATCGGGTCCGTGGATTGGATCTGGGCGCGGACGATTATCTGCGCAAACCCTTTGATCCCGAAGAGTTGGAGGCGCGGGTTCGCGCGCTGGGCCGTCGGCGCGGCGGCGATCCGACGCCGGAAATCAGCGTGGGGTCGCTCACCATCAACCGCTCCACCGGCGCGGCGGACGTCGCGGGCCGGCCGCTGGACCTGCGCCGCCGCGAACTGGCGGTGCTGGAGGCACTGGCAACCCGCGCTGGCCAGGTTGTGCCGCGCGAATTGCTGATCGGTGAAGTCTTTGGCTTCGACGAGCCGGTTGGCGGCAACGCCATCGAAGTGCATGTCACGCGGCTGCGCGGCAAGCTGGCCCCCGATGGCCCGGGCATCCGCACGGTGCGGGGCGTTGGCTATATGCTCGATGCCGGCTGACGGAGCGGGCAAGGCGCACGCCATTGCGCTGCGCACGCGGCTGCTGGCGGCAATGCTGGGACCATTGCTGGGGGCGGCGGCGATCATCGGCATTGGCGGCGCGACGCTGATCGCCGACGTCGTGCGCCGCACCAACGACCGCGTGCTGGGTGGCGCGCTGGGGGCGATCGCCGAAACGGTGCAGGTGGAGCGCGGCGAGGTCACGCTGGACCTGCCCCCCGCCGCCTTCGGGATGCTGGAAAATGGCGAGCGCGATAATGTCTATTACCGCATCGCCGTGGGCCGTGATCTGCTGACCGGCTATGCCGATCTCCCCGCGCCCGATCCGGCGACGATGCTCGTCGACCAGCCCCGTTTCCGCTTCGCCCGCTACCGCGATCAGGGCATCCGCATTGCCGAAGTGAAGCGGATGCTGCCCCGGATCGGCCAGCCGGTCATCGTGCAGGTCGCCGAAACGCTCGACAATCGCAAGGCGCTGGTCAAGCAGCTGGTGATCGCGCTGCTGCTGGGCGAAGTCGCGCTGGTCGGCGTTGCGGTGCTGCTGGTGCGCCCGGCGCTGGGGTGGAGCCTGCGTCCGCTCGCGCGCCTGCGCCGATCGGTCGAGGCGCGCGATGCAGGCACCCGGCCCGATTTCTCTCCGCTCGACGCCGGGCCGCTGCCCAATGAGCTGGAGCCGCTGGCCACCGCCTTCGACCATCTGCTGGCGCAATTGGACCGCGCGACGAGCGGCGTACGCCGCTTCACCGCCGACGCCTCGCACCAGATGCGCACGCCCTTGTCCGTGCTGAAGGTGCAGATCGAACTGGCCCGGCGCGGATCGATCGCGGCGATGGATGAGATTGCCGACGCCGTGCAGCGGCTGGAGCGGCTGGTGACGCAATTGCTGGCGCTGGCCCGCGCCGAAGAGGCCGGGGCCGCGCCCCCGCTGGAGACAGTCGACCTGAAGGAAGTCAGCGCCGCCGTGATCGGCCGCCTGATCAACCAGGCGATCCATGCCACAGTCGAACTGAACCTCGATGTGCAGGACAATTGCCCCTATCGCGTGCAGGCGCATCGCACGCTGGTGTTCGAAATCCTCGCCAACCTGATCGACAATGGCATTCGCTACAACCGACCCGGCGGCGCCGTCACCGTTACCCTATCCCGTACGTCGGATCAGATCCTGCTGACCGTCGGCGACGATGGTCCCGGCATCGCGCCCCAGCATCATGAAAAGGTCTTCGAACGCTTTTTCCGCGCCAACAGCCAGAGCGGACCTGACGGCACGGGACTGGGCCTGGCAATCGTCCAGTCCGCTGCGTCGCGCATGGGCGCGAGCGTCGAAATTCTGCCTGACGGCCCCGGCACGCACATCTGCGTCCGTTTCCCGGCAGATGCAGCCTGATATGAAAAGGGCGCGGCCGCTTTGACGACCACGCCCTTTCCTGCGACCCCGAAGGGAAACTGCCCATCAGCCCAGCTGCGTTTCCAGCTCGCCCAGCACGCGATAGCAATCGAACACCTTGGCGACGCTCGAATTGGGATCCCGGCCCTCACGGATCGCGCTGATGAATTCGCGGTCCTGCAATTCGATGCCATTGTTGGAAACGGCAACACCGGCCAGATCAATCGGTTCTTCCTTGCCGTTCACCAGATCGTCGTAGCGCGCAATATAGGTCGCGCTGTCGCCGATATAGCGGAAGAAGGTGCCCAGCGGTCCATCATTGTTGAACGACAGCGACAGGGTGCAGATCGCGTCCGTCTCGCTCTTCAGCTGAATCGACATGTCCATGGCGATGCCCAGTTCCGGATGGATCGGCCCCTGCATGGCGTGCGCCGACACGATCTTGCCCGCCTGATAGGCGAACAGGTCGACCGTGTGCGCGGCGTGATGCCAGAGCAGATGATCGGTCCAGGAGCGCGGCTCGCCCTTCGCATTGATATTCTTGCGACGGAAGAAATAGGTCTGCACATCCATCTGCTGGACGTTGAACTCGCCCGCCTTGATGCGGTTGTGGACGAACTGGTGCGACGGGTTGAAGCGGCGGGTATGGCCGACCATGCAGGTCAGGCCGGTTTCCTGCTGCTTGGCCAGCACCGCCTGCGCATCCTTCCAACTGTCCGCCAGCGGAATTTCCACCTCGACATGCTTGCCCGCATCCATGCAGGCGATCGCCTGCGCGGCATGCATCTGGGTGGGCGTGCACAGGATCACCGCATCGACATCATCGCGGGCCAGAGTCTCGTTCAGGTCCGTGGTGACATGGCCAATGCCATATTTTTCCGCGACCTTCTTCGTCGCATCCAGTTCGCGACCGATGATCGACGTGACGGTCACGCCGTCGATATTCTTGAGGCCATCAAGATGCTTTTCGCCAAAGGCGCCGGCGCCAGCCAGGGCAATACGCATGGGAAACTCCGTATCTTAACTCCCCTCCCTTTCAAGGGAGGGGCTGGGGGTGGGGCGATTGCATCAGCAATCGCCGTTGACCTATGTGGGATAGGCTGGATGCGCGCTGCGCTCGCGACCCACCCCAACCCCTCCCTTGAAAGGGAGGGGCTTTAAGTGAGCTTACTCCGCCGCGATCGCGGTCACGTCGCTGCCGGTCATGTCCAGCCCTTCGCCATTGTCGGGGCGCAGGACCAGATGGCCGATCGCGGTGTTGGAACAGGGCACATGATAATGGCGGTGCAACGCGCGGGTCTTCTTGCCCAGCGCGCCGCGCATGATCAGCCACATCACCATCTCGATGCCTTCGCTGCCCGTTTCGCGCAGATATTCGATATGCGGGATGCGGCGCAGATGGTCGCTATCGCCGATCAACCCGTCCAGGAACATATTGTCCCATTCCCGGTTGATCAGGCCGGCTCGCGGCCCCTGCAACTGGTGGCTCATGCCGCCCGTGCCCCATATCTGGACATTCAGATCTTCCGGGAAGCTTTCAACCGCCTTGCGGATCGCCTCCCCCAGCGCCCAGCAGCGGTTGCCCGATGGCGGCGGATAGGTAACGACATTGACCGCCAGCGGCACGACCTTGCACGGCCAGGCGTCGGGCTTGCCGAACATCATGGAGAGCGGCACGGTCAGGCCATGATCGACATCCATCTCGTTGATGATGGTCATGTCGAACTCGTCCAGGATCAGGCTCTGCGCCATGTGCCAGGCCAGGTCAGGATGCCCCTCCACGTCCGGCACCGCGCGCGGCCCCCAGCCTTCGTCGGCGGACTTGTAACGCTCGCCGCAACCGATCGCGAAAGTCGGGATGATCTTCATGTCGAAGGCGGAGGCATGGTCATTATAGACCAATATGACGACGTCGGGCTTCTCGGCCTTCTCCCATTCGCGGGTCCAGTCATAACCGGCGAAGATCGGCCCGAAATACTCGTCGCGATCCTTGTTAAAGTCGGACGCCACGCCCAGCAACGGCACATGGCTCGACGCCACGCCAGCGGTAATATGCGCCATTTCAGCGACCCTCCTTGATTGAGCGAACACCTTCTGGCGAGCGGCCGCCCTTCATCATCATTTCGCGATATTCGGGAAAGCTCATGTCGGTCATGGTGCTGACGGCTTCGGCGAACGGAATGCCGTCGGTCGAAAACAGCTTCGACAGGAAATAGACATTGCCGCCCAGATCGAGGCATTTGTTATAGTCGCGCGCCAGCAGCGCCAGCTTCTGCTCCTCGGTCAGCGGCCATTCGTCCATATAGGCGCGCTCATCAGCCTTGAACCGTTCGCGATTCTCGGCGCTCATCAGGCTCATCGCAAACTGGTTGATATGGTAGCCCTTACGCGCCCGCGCGGCGGTGAAGACGCGGGTGCCGGGAATATCCTCCATCTCGGCCAGATATTCGTGAATGTCCTGATGTTTGGGATCTTCTGTTATCATAGTCCCCTCTCCTTCAACTTCGCGTCGAGGCGCGGGAAGACGCGGCGGGCATTGCCTTCGAAGATCGCGGCGCGTTCCTCGTCGCTGATGTCCAGCGCATCGACATAGCGTTTGGTGTCGTCGAAATAGAATCCGGTGGTGGGATCAATGCCGCGCACCGCGCCGACCATTTCCGACCCGAACAGGATATTCTTATTCTCGATCACGTCGGCCAGCAGATCAACGCCCGGCTGGTGATAGACGCAGGTGTCGAAGAAGATGTTGTTCATCAGATGCGTCGACAGGTCGGGCTTCTTGAGCATATCGGCCAGCCCCCGATAGCGCCCCCAATGATAGGGCACCGCGCCGCCGCCATGCGGGATGATGAAGCGCAGGCTCGGAAAATCCTTGAACAGATCGCCTTCCAGCAACTGCATGAAGGCGATGGTGTCAGCGGCGATATAATAGCCGCCAGTCGCGTGCATCGCCGGGTTGCAGCTGCCCGACACATGGATCATCGCCGGCACGTCCAGCTCGACCATCTTTTCGTAAAAGGGATACCAGTAACGGTCGGTCAACGGCGGGTGGGTGAAGTGGCCGCCGCCCGGATCAGGATTGAGGTTGCAGCCGATGAAGCCCAGTTCGGTGACGCAACGCTCCAGCTCCGCGATCGAATTGGCCATGTCCGCCTTGGGCGACTGGGGCAGCATGCACACGCCAACGAAGGTTTCAGGGAACATCGCCACGACGCGCGCGATCAGGTCGTTGCAACGGATCGCCCATTCCTTCGCCACCGCTTCGTCACCGACATGCGGCGCCATCGCCGATGCGCGCGGGGAAAAGATGGTCAGGTCGGCGCCGCGCTCCTTGATCAGGCGCAACTGGTTCGCCTCGATCGTCTCGCGGATTTCCGCGTCGCTGATCTCGGGGTAAGGCGGGCAGGGCGTGCCGGCCTTGAACGCCGCTTTCTGTTCCTCGCGCCAGGCGTCATGCCCTTTGGGCAAGACTGTATAATGACCGTGGCAATCGATAATCAGGCTCATCCGCTTCTATCTCCAACCTTATGCGCATTCTCCCCTCCTTCCGTCATCCCAGCGAAAGCTGGGATCTCAGGCGGAGGCACGCGATGCCGAACCCATAAACCTCGTCATCCCGCCCGGGCGGGGACGCCATCGAAGCCAATCACGCCAATTTTCGCACCCAGCCCTTCAGGCGGCGCCTTCACGCCCAGCGCACCGATCGCCTCCTGGCGCTGGACCGTGCCGCGCGTCAGCGCCGCGCCGGTGCCCAGCCCCTCCAGCGTCTTGACCACTTCCTCCATCTCCGCTGCGCGGCGCAGCCCGTGCACCAGCATCCGGTCGAGATTATAATCCGCCCGCGCCTCCCAGGGCCGCGCCTTCTCGCTCGCGTCGAGGGAAGCCAGCACTTCGTCCAGCACGTCCGCCGCCTGCGCTGCCAGCACACATTCGGCGGTCAGCGCCTCGATCCCCTTGACCATGACCGACCGGATCATCTTGATCGAGGACGCCCGGCCGACATCCGCGCCAACGACGCGGGTCTTGCCAAAACCCAGCGCCCGCAGCCGCGATTCCGCTTCGCCCGCCAATCCGCCGCTCAACAACAACGGCACGTTGAGGCGCGCGGGGTCGACCGGGGCCATGACCGCCACGTCGACATAATGGCCGCCCGCCGCCTCGATCGCCTGCGCCGCCGCCTGCTTCGTCTGCGGCGCAACGCTGTTCATGTCGCAGAAGATAGCGCCAGTTGCGATCAGCCCTGCCGCCATGCGCGCGACAGACAGCGCCTGATCCGCCGTCACCAGCGATATGATCAGCGACACATTGTTCAATGCGTCATCCAGGCTGATTGCAGGCCGAACGCCGGCATCGGCATAGGCGGCGAGCATGGCGTCCCGCGAGGCGCCCTCATTATCCGTCTTAATATCAAATACATGGGCAGCATCGGCCCAGTCCCCTGCCCGTGCAAAGGTGGCCCCCGCTTCGCCAAATCCGATCAGACCAATGTCCTGCTCCATGGCTTCAGGGATGACGCATCCTTTCAAACGCATCCAATCGAATCCGCCACATCATCATAAGAAATTACGAAGTCATGTCTGCCGCAGAGGCCTTCACCGCCGCCATGAATTGTTGCTGCAACCGGGTCGGCCGCCAGTCTGCGCGGGTCGTCAGGCCAATGGTCCGGCTGATCGCGCCCGGCGCCGGCCCGATGTCCGTCAGCAACCCCGCCTCCAGCTCCAGCGCCAGCTGATCGTAAGACAGCAATGTCAGATAATCGCCGCCGACCAGCAACTGGCGGATCGTCATCACCGATCCGCACTCGATCGGCACGGCGGGCAGATCACCGCCCAGTTCGGCGAACATCATCCGCCACAACTGGCGCAGCGGCGTGCCTTCGGGCGGCAAAATCCACGGAAAACGGCGCAGCGCTTTCGCATCCCAGCCCTGTTCCAGCGGATGGCCGCGCCGCGCCAATATGGTCGGACGATCCTCGAACAGGGGGGTTTGCATCAAGTCGCTGGCCATCGCCGGATCGCGCAGTGCGCCGATCATCATGTCGATCTCGCCCTCCCGCAAAGGCCCCGCCAATTCGGCATGCGATCCTTCATGCACCGCGATGTGGACCTGCGGGAAATCGGCCCGGAACCGCGCAATCGCGTCAGGCAACAGCCGCGCACGGGACAATGGCATCGCGCCGACCAATATGCGTCCGCCCTCCTCGCCCTTCAGGTCGGCCAGATCCTCCAGCCCCTGCCGCAATTCCGTCAGCGCCAGCCGCAATCGCTGCGCCAGCGTGACGCCTGCCTTGGTCAGCATCACACCCCGGCCCCGGCGATCCACCAACCGGCTGCCCACCGCCAGCCCCAGATCGCCGACTGCACGGTGCAGCGACGGTTCCGCCACGCCCGTCGCCGCCGCCGCGGCGGCATAGCTGCCCGCCCGCGCCAGCGCGACGAACGCACGCACCTGCGCCGCCGTCACCCGATTGCTGCCAATCAGCCGCAGCGCCACATCGATGCGTGGTTTCAGACGCAACGCTGCCTCCAGCGCAGCCATGCCGCCGGGCTGCCGATCAAACAGCCGCACGCCCAGTTGCGCCTCCAATTTGGCGATGCCCTGCGTCACCGCCGGCTGGGTCAGGTTGACCGCACGCGCCGCCAGGCTGACGCTGCCCTGATCGACAACGGCGGCCATGGCGGCAAGGTGACGGATATTGAACTGATCAGGCTGCATGTTTGATGATTATCAAAATTTTATGGGCCTGCGCCAGTTCGGATTTGAGCATTGCGCTTATGGTGTCCATTTCCTTGTCGACTTAGGGAGAAGGAACGGTTCCATGTCCAACGTCGTCGTCCAGAATATCGAAAGGGCGGACCTCTCCGTCATCGACGGCCTCGCCAAATGCGGCGTCGCCACCGTCCATGAAGCGCAGGGCCGCACCGGCCTGCTCGCCGCCTATATGCGCCCGATCTACAGCGGCGCACGGATCGCCGGCAGCGCCGTCACCATCTCCGCAGCGCCCGGCGACAACTGGATGGTCCATGTCGCAATCGAACAGCTCAAGGAAGGCGACATCCTCCTGCTCGCCCCCACCAGCCCCTGCACCGATGGTTATTTCGGCGATCTGCTCGCCACATCGGCACAGGCGCGCGGCTGCCGCGGCCTCATCATCGACGCGGGCGTGCGCGACGTGCGCGACCTGACCCAGATGAACTTCCCCGTCTGGTCGAAGGCGGTGCATGCGCAAGGCACGGTCAAGAATACGCTGGGCAGCGTCAACATCCCCGTTATCTGCGCCAATGCGCTGGTCAATCCGGGCGACGTCATCATCGCCGACGATGATGGCGTGTGCATCGTCCCCCGCGCCGACGCGGCTTCCGTGCTGGAAAAGGCGCAGGCTCGCGAAGCAGCCGAAGAAGCCAAGCGCGTGCGCCTTGCCGCCGGCGAACTGGGCCTCGACATCTACAATATGCGCCCACGTCTGGAAGAAATGGGCCTGAAATATGTCTGACAGCCAGACCAGCGCCCGCGTGATGTGGATGCGCGGCGGCACATCGAAGGGCGGCTATTTCCTGGCCGACGACCTGCCAACCGATACGGCTGCAAGGGACGCCTTCCTGCTGCGCATCATGGGATCGCCCGATCCGCGTCAGATTGACGGTATGGGCGGCGCCGATCCGCTGACCAGCAAGGTTGGCGTTGTGAAGAAATCGGAGCGGGAGGGGGTCGATGTCGACTATCTCTTCCTGCAAGTCTTCGTCGAACAGGCGATTGTTAGCGACGCCCAGAATTGCGGCAATATCCTTGCCGGCATCGGCCCTTTCGCGATCGAGCGCGGTCTTGTCGCCGCACAGGACAGCGAAACTCGTGTCGCCATCTTCATGGAAAATACCGGCCAGATTGCGATCGCGACCGTGGAAACACCGGGCGGCAAGGTCCGCTATGACGGCGACGCGAAGATCGACGGCGTTCCCGGCAGCGCCGCGCCAATACCGCTGGAATTTCGTGATACCGCCGGCTCCTCCTGCGGTGCGCTACTGCCCACTGGCAATGCCTTTGATGAGGTAGAAGGCGTGCGCGTCACGCTGATCGACAATGGCATGCCCTGCGTGGTCATGAAGGCACAGGATGTCGGCGTTACTGGCTATGAAGACCGCGACACGCTCGACAAGGATGTGGGGCTCAAGGCCCGCATTGAGGGCATCCGCCTTGCCGTGGGCGAGCGGATGAACTTGGGCGACGTCAGGGAGAAGTCCGTTCCCAAGATGATGCTGGTCGCCCCGCCCCGCGATGGCGGCGCGGTCACGGTGCGCAGCTTCATCCCGCATCGCGCCCATGCATCGATCGGCGTCCTTGGCGCAGTCAGCGTCGCCACCGCCTGCCTGATTGACGGTTCGCCGGCGGCCGAGGTCGCCTCGATCCCAGCCGGCAACCGAAAGACGCTGTCGGTGGAGCATCCGACCGGCGAGACGACCTGTGTCATGGAACTGGACGATAGCGGCGCGGTCATCAGCGCGGCGATGCTGCGCACCGCGCGCAAATTGATGGATGGAGAGGTTTTCGCATGAGTAACCGCATCACCAGCTGGCACGGCAATCCGTCCAAGCCGCTGTACACGCCGCCGGCCGGCGCGATCGACGCCCATTGCCATGTGTTCGGCCCGATGGCGCAATTCCCGTTCAGCGCGAAGGCGAAATATCTGCCCGAAGACGCCGGCCCGGACATGCTGTTCGCGCTGCGCGATCATCTGGGCTTTGCCCGCAACGTCATCGTGCAGGCCAGCTGTCACGGCACCGACAATGCCGCCACGCTGGACGCCATCGTCAAATCCAATGGCAAGGCGCGTGGCGTGGCCGTGGTCGATCCGGCGATTTCGGAGACCGACCTCGCCGTCCTGCATGACGGCGGCATCCGTGGCATCCGCTTCAATTTCCTCAAGCGGCTGGTCGATGATGCACCCAAGGACAAATTCCTTGAGGTGGCGAAGCGCCTTCCCCCCGGCTGGCACGTCGTCATCTATTTCGAGGCGGACATATTGGAGGAATTGCGTCCCTTCATGGATGCAATCCCGGTGCCGCTGGTGATCGACCATATGGGCCGCCCTGACGTGACCCAGGGGCCGGACGGCACTGACATGAAGGCGTTCCGCGCCTTCCTCGACAGTCGGGACGACATCTGGTTCAAGGCAACCTGCTCCGACCGTCTCGATCCGACCGGCGACCCTTGGAATGCCTTCGCCGATGCGGTCGCCCCGCTGGTGTCCGACTATCAGGATCGCGTCCTGTGGGGCACCGACTGGCCGCACCCCAATATGCAGGACAATATTCCCGATGACGGGCATCTGGTCGACATGATCCCGCGCATCGCCCCGACACAAGCCTTGCAGCGCAAGCTGCTGATCGACAATCCGATGCGCCTTTATTGGCCCGAAGAACTGGTCGGCTGACGATTCCCCGGATGGCGCACGAGCGCTATCCGGGGTTTTGCCGATCACATGGCGCAAAGCCGTGATCGGGCGGCCTGATATTCCCGGCTGAGCCGCGCGATCAGATCAGCAGCCGGCACCACCGCGTCGATCGCGCCGATGCCCTGACCGCAGCCCCATATATCGCGCCACGCCTTCTTATCTTCGGACAGGCTGGCAAAATCCATTTTCGTCGGATCCGACAGGGCAAGATTGTCAGGGTCCAGCCCGGCCCGCTCGATCGATCCGCGCAGATAATTGCCATGCACGCCGGTGAAGAGGTTGGAGTAGATGATGTCGCTGGCGCTGCTGTCCACCAGCATCTGTTTATAGGCCGGCTCCGCATTGGCTTCCTGCGTGGCGATGAAGGCCGATCCGATATAGGCGAAGTCGGCCCCCATCGCCTGCGCCGCCAGAATGGCGCCACCATTGGCGATCGATCCTGACAGGGCCAGCGGGCCACTGAACCAGTCGCGAATCTCCTGAATGAGGGCAAAGGGCGACAGCGTGCCAGCATGGCCGCCCGCGCCGGCCGCCACCGCGATCAGCCCGTCCGCGCCCTTTTCCACCGCTTTGCGGGCGAAGCGATTGTCGATCACATCATGCAGCACGACGCCGCCATAGCTGTGGATCGCCGCATTCACCTCCACCTGCGCGCCGAGCGAGGTGATGACGATCGGCACCTTATATTTGCAGCAAAGCTCCAGATCCTCCTGAAGCCGCGGGTTCGACCGATGCACGATCAGGTTGACCGCGAAGGGCGCGTCATCATCCGTCAGTTCCGCCGTCAGCCGTCGCAGCCATTGTTCGAATACACCCGAAGGCCGGGCATTGAGTGAGGGAAATGCGCCAATCACGCCGGCCCGGCATTGGGCCATCACCAGATCGGGCTGCGACACGATGAACATGGGGGACGCGATGGCCGGAAGGACGAGCCGATCCTTGAAACGGTCAAGCAAAGACATGGAAACGCGCACTCCTTCACCATTATATCTTCATGGTCCGGCATGAATGTCGCGGCGCGAATCCTGCCCGGATGAAGGATGCATAATCGCCTTCTTCGTCCACTCCTAGGCCGGAGCGGGACGGAAGAGGCCGGATCGGAGACGATAACGGCGTGCCGTAGCGTCGCAGAGACTATAATTATTTCAGCGAAGATGCAGCGTCAGAACCAGAAGCGGATACCCATGACCAGACTGGTGGCCGACGCCCGATCGCCAGCAGCACGAACGTAGCGCGCCGTATCGCCAAAGCTGCGTTCCCAATTGACACCGATATAGGGCGCAAATTCATGCACGATTTCATAGCGCAGGCGCAGGCCCAGCTCCACGTTGGACAGGCCCGACCCAACGCCGATGTCGGGCACATCCTGCGCCGCGAAATTCACTTCAGCGGCCGGTTGCAGGATCAGATGCTGGGTGATCCGCTGATCATAAGTGCCTTCGACGCGCAAATGCGCATCGCCCTTGTCGGACAGGAAAGCCTGCGCTTCCACCTCGAACCAATAGGGCGCCAGCCCCTCGATCCCGACCGTGGCGTAGGTGCGCTGCGGCTGGGGCCGAAAATCCTGACGGACACCGGCGACGACATTCCACCAGGGGTCGATGGCGCGGCTGTAGAGCGCCTGCAATTCGGCGCTTTCAAGGCGGCCGCCGGCTTCGCCCTCGCCTTCCGACTTGATGGCGAGGCGATTGATGTCGCCGCCAATCCAGCCTTCGCCTTCCCAATGATAGCCATCGCCGCCCTTTTGCGCGCGATATTCCAGCCGATCGATCATCAACTGGGAAAAGGTCATGCCGCCGCTTTCCTTCGTCATGGCGGCGCGGGCGCGGGCCATGACATCGGGCGCGTAAAAGGCTTCGGCGGCATAGTCTGTCGGAACCGAAGGGGCTGCGCCCTGCGGAATTGTGGCGTCGGTCGCGGGTGCGCCATGGCCGGCATGCGGATTGGCGGGGATGGCTTCAGGCGGCGCGTCTTGTGCTTGCGGCATCTGATGCGCGCCATGGTCCATCTGACTATGGTCCATGGTCTGCGCCTGCGCTGGCAGAGCGCTTCCGGCGAGCAGCAGCGCGACGAAAGTCAGGCGCTTCATGCCGCATCTCCTTCATGGCGGACAGTCACGACGCGCATCATCCCGGCATGCATGTGCATCAGCATGTGACAGTGGAAAGCCCAGTCGCCGATCGCATCAGCCGTCAGATCGAAACTAACCTTCCCCCCCGGCAGGACATTCACCGTATGCTTGCGCGGATTGGTGGCGGCATCCTCACTGGTCACGAGCTGGAAGAAATGACCATGAATATGGATAGGGTGCGGCATCATCGTATCGTTGATGAGGTTCACGCGCACCCTTTCCATGTGACGGAAGGGAATGCGTTCCGCGCCGTCCGACAGCTTCACCCCGTCAAACGACCACATATAGCGTTCAATGTTTGCGATAGACCGCTCGAAGAGTGCGACGAAAGATTTTATATAGCTTTTTCAGTATTTTATATGTGGCTGCAAATTGATGGCATTGGGTAGAATTCTAGCTGGGAGCCATATGGGAGCCACGCTAAAGCAAGTTCAGGCGCAGAGAAGCGAATTGTAGCAAGCGCCTTCTCGAGTGGCCGACGCCATGGAATGGTCCGCTTCATGATCGGATCGAAACCGCGAGCCAAGACGACCTCGCTGCCGCTCGCGAAGCTAGCCTCATGTGTCGTGAAGCAACGACGTACAGTGTATCGGTATCCTTGCGCGAGTAAGGTCCATCCCGACCAAAGCGCAATTTTCCTTTGGGCACTGCCTGACCTTTTCCAGTCAACTACCATCGTTCAGGCGTGTTAAGACCGCCTTGCCGGGCTTGAAAAATGGCCGGCTCTTCGCCTCCACGCTGACCGCCTCGCCGGTCCGGGGATTGCGCCCAGTCCGAGCCCGGTAGCTTCTCACCGAAAAGGCACCAAAGCCACGCAGTTCGACGCGGCCGCCAGCATTGAGTTGGGTAACGATCGCGTCGAAGAATGTCTCGACGACCTTTTCGACCTCGCTTTGGCTCAAACCCGGATTTTCTTCGGCAATCATGTCAATCAGGTCAGATCGTACCATAATGCTTTCCTACCCCCATAGGTCCAGCCACAGTGGCAGAGATGCTTCGTCGCGGAAAGCGGTGTTTCCGACCATGAGAGCCTGAGTCCCAAGGCCGTTACCGGACGCCGGATCTCCCTGCCTTGCGCAGAAGGATCAACCGCCGTTGAGCGGCCGGTGATAGGCTTGGCTCTATCAATCCATCAGCCGGCCGGGCTTTGGCCGCAATGCTCTCGCCCCCGCGATCAGCCGATTCGCCAGGCTCCAGATTGAACTGACGGCGCAATCGCTTGAGACGAGTGAACCTGGACGCTGACAATTTCCCTACCCCCGCTGCGGAAAGCCCCGCCGTACCGTGCGCGGTGGTAGCTGGCTGCGAATGCTTCCGATCCGCAAAAATTATCTGCGGCCCGCAGTTTGTGGGTTGCCGCGCGCCAGTGGCAGGCTGCGGCGATCACTCGCCATTATCAGGGCAATTCCCTTTGCATATCGCATCTGCCGCCAGCGAGTAGGGCTATGATAGATGCCGACGGCCCGCCAGAAATCCTTCGCTTCGTGGAGCGCCGAAAGAAATATCCATCTGGCAGCGTCTACGTTGAAGCAGGGATCATTCCGGAGCCATGATCTTACCTGCGACTCGCTTCGGTGGATCAGCCGGGCGATACGAGGAACCCACCAGCTGTTCACCTGCATCAGCCCCAGATCGACCGAGCCGTCTGCATTCCTCACTTCCGCACCAATCCATCCCCCCTCCTGCCTCCTCAAGGCCCGCAGGGTTTGCGCAAGCCATGGGCGCCCGGACGCTGCCTGATGGATGCACTGATCGATCGCGTTCTCGGTCTCTACGACGCCGTGGCTCCCTATAACAGCTTCGGCGGCTGTAACCTGCCCAATGAGCACAGCTGCCAGGCAGCAACTCATCAGCGATGCGCGATGCGGCCCGGTCATCGATCGCGCCCTCGGTCGCGGCGTTCCTCGTCCGTCCGGTCGGGTTCTTTGGGACGGGAGATTTCCGGTTTGGGCTGGTTCCGCAGCATACGCTCGATGAGGGCGGTGAGCGTTTCCGTCGCGCGGAGCCCAGCGCCAGCCAGACCTTTGCGGTCGCTCCCTCTATAAACGCCTCGCCGCTCAGCACCTAGAAGGGCCAATTCTCGCCGCTGCACGTCATTGAGGTCGCGTTCCTTCTGGATGCGAACAGCTTCTCGATCGAGCCGGGCTTCCGTCCCGCTCCGCCTGATCATATCCATCCCTTCGAGGGAGGATGTCTTCTGACCGGTGTTGTGCTTCAATTTGTCGACGAGGTCCGCTCGATCCTCCGTCCAAAGCGTCACACTATATTCCGCGCGTGTGATCGCAGTGTAAAAGTTCTGTCCCGTGACCAGCGGAGAGCCGACCGGCGCAAGAACGAAGACCCGCGGATAGGTTTTCGACTGTGAAGAGTAGACCGTCTCCGCATAGCCATGGTCCCAAGTCTTATATCGCGAGAGGTCGATCTCCTTCGCCTCGCCTGTTCGGTCCCAGCGGATCGTCGCCAGTCCCCCCTCCATGCGCTCGACCGTGCCGCGTTCGGCATTCTTCAGCCCGAGCTCCTTCGTCGCGAGACGCCATTGGATGCGATCTCCCGAAGCGAGGCCACGGTCCTGTACGTTAAAGACGCTGACCAAAGAGGTGCGGGTCCGACGCGGATCCCAGTGCAAGAATCGTCCCTGCTGATCTTCCAACAGGACAACTTCGCGACCGCCGGCATCACGGCGAAGTCCGGCGACCTCATATTCTGCCTGCCGAGCCACACCGAGCCGTTCGATGTCCCGGTTGAACATCACCACCTGCCCCTTCGAGTAGAGGCGTGCCATCCGGCGCTCCTCGCTGGTGAGCCCCGTCGGCGCGAGAATTTTCAACGGCGTTTCTTCGGCGGCGATCACGCCTTCCTTTTGAAGCCCTCGCCGGACATTGGCGTTCACGGTGATTCGGGTCGCATTGTCGAGCACGAGAATGTTGGTGGCACTTCGCGTTTCGGGGGCGAGATCCATCCATCGATCGACCAAATTCTTCGCCAGCTTGCTCGCTTTGTCGCCGCTCACCACGCCGTCGAGAAAGCCAATCGCGCGCGCATATTCGCCGAGGCGCGCCTCTTTGACCGCCATCTTCATCTTCTCATCCTGCTGTCGAATCGTCTCGGTGAGTTCCGCTTTGGGCAATCCAAGCTGCTGGAGAAGCCAGAATGCCTTCCCCTGTTCGATCGCCCCTGTCTGCTTGTTATCGCCAAGAAAGAGGATTCTGGCCCCCGTATTCCGGCTGAGTTCCAGAAGCCGCAGCGCCTGACGGTTGCTGAGCTGCCCCGCCTCATCGACGACCAATAGGTCGCGCGCGTCGAGTTTTCGCCCGCCCGAGACGATCAAATTCATAACGGTCTGGGATGGAATATTGGCTTTGACGCCAAGCTCTGCCGCGGCTGAGGATGTGGGCGCCAGCGCCTGCACCCGGACATCCGCATCTACCGCCTTCACCAACGCCCTTACGAGGGTCGATTTGCCCGAACCCGCCACACCATGGACCCCGATCAGACGGTCGCGGGACGTTGCCAGCTTAGCGAGCGCCCGTTCTTGTTGGGAGGAAAGCGCCTCCCCTTCAAGAACGGACAGCAACCGATCAGTCGAAGCCAGCGGCCGGGTGTCATCCAATGAGAGGGCAAGGTGCTTGGACAGGGCAATCTCAAGCCGGGCAGTCGCGCGGGTCGTTCTCCCGCGAGTCAGGACGGCGTCCCCGGTCTGGGATCGCGTCACGAGAAGCTTCTCCCGGTCTTCATGCTCCCTGATGAAGGGACGGACATCGCTGAGGCTCACTTCCCCGACATGGGCAGCAAGGCCGGTTCGGATCAGTTGCCCCTGGCTATTCACGGCCTCGCGCGTTTCCTTGTTTCGGATGCCGAACAGCGCGGCGCGGCCCGCGATGGCGCGATTGGCCTCATGGTCGATCACCCCGTCATGGTCGGCGGCATCCTTCACCTTATGGAGCACTTCGATGAGTGGGCCGGCCTCCTTGTCCCAGCGCTCCCGAAGTCCGTCGATCGTCGTCTTCTGCTTGGGTTTACGGGTCTGATAGAAAGAGGCGACGCGAGCCGCTTGGCCCTTGCGGCCATGTTCCTCCGCATGCGCGTCGATCTGCTCGGCGCGTTTGGACCACTCTACGATCAGGCTCTTGGGCACGCCCCTGATTTCGAACAGCCCCCGATGAGGATCGGTTTCCAGTTCAAAGCCATGAGCATGAAGCCTCTGGGCAAGCCCATTGCGATAGATCTGCCCGGCGACCATCTGCTCGGCGAACATGGCGCGGGTTTCCATGCTGGTCATAGGCGCGCCATCCTGCCGATCGGTGATGTTCATCACGACCACATGGGTATGGAGATGGGGATCGAGTTCACGGCTGGCATGCTCAGTGAAGCGCGCGGCTATGATCCGGCCGGTCGTCTCGTGGACGACCTCACCCTGCTTCCGATAGCGAAAGGCGGCATGTTCCTCCAACCAGCCGATCGCCTCCCCCACGGACTGCTCGTGCGCCTCCAGCACCCGCTTGTCCTGGGCGACCAGGGCCATGATCGACACCGACTTGGGTGCATTGACGGCAAAGTCCCATCCGGGATGATGCTGGATATTGCCGTCTGCGCGCCGTCGGCCAAGCTGAACGCCGGCCACCCTGCCCGCCAGAAGCTCCCGGAACATGGCCGGATCGACAGCGCCCTCCAACCCGAGTTCGGCAGCGATCTTCCCGGCCCACTCGCTATGTTCGTCGGAGCCCTTCGTATAATAGTCGCCTACCGTATAGTAGCGGGCGATGTTGCCGGCTGAGCCGGACAGGCGGCGAGGATGGATCATGCCGGATCAGCCTCTCCCGGGGTTTCGTTGACCCGGCCATGGCTCAATAGCGGGACAGTGCGCGCGCCGGCTCGAGCGCCCAGCATGGAGGGGGTCGGTGATACTGCCTTCTCTCGCTTGCCGTCTGAGGGTGAGGCTTGCGGGGGCTGTCCGAGCGGCAACTCAGGCGAAGGCGTACCGGGACGTGGAGCGCTCTGTGGCGTTACCGATCCGCCCTTACGGACAACCTTCGCTCGGCCGCTGCGACCCGTCCGACCGCTTTGCGCCGCCTGCTCTTCTGCGGCAGCGCGGGCGGCCTGGATGATCTCATCGGCCAACGGGAGGCGGATCGGCGGCTTGGTCCGCTCGACGAAGGCCGGCGCGACATTCGCGATCGGATTGAAGCGATCGGCGAATCGGATGACCGGGAGATCGCGGCCAAAGCGGAGGAAGCCAGACAGGTTGGGGAGGTTCGTTACCTCCGTATGCATGACCAACGGCCTGGTCACCTGCATCCGCGATAGGTTGACCCCATCGCGCATGTCATTGACCCCGTAAGACATGCCCTCGTTGGCCTCGATCTGCTCAACCTGCCCCAGATTTTCCGAGACGTGCTTCGCCGTCGGCGTGTCGTTGGCACGCAGGGCTATCCAGGTCGAGCAGTAGCCGGTGATCGCCGCAGCATCCTGAATGCCGTAGGTGGCTTCGAGCTGGGGATAGGACTGGAACCCCAATATGCCGCAACCACCATATTTCCGCGCGCGGGCCAGGAAGTCGCTGAGCGAAGGAAGCCGCTGGAGCGTCGGAAGCTCATCGATGATGCAATAGAGCCGGCGCTCGGGGTCGGGCTTCATGCTCATGATCGCCCCGATCGCAATGTCAATCCAGACGGTGATGAGGGGCCGTAGGGAGGGAAGCTGGTCCGCCTTCACCGTGATGAACAGCCAGCTGTCGTCGGTCTCATTCTCGACCCAGCTTCGGATCGAAAAGCCGTTGGTAGTGTCGTCGAGATAGTCAAAGCTGCGCATGACCGATGCAAGCTCCGCCTGGATGCCGGCGGAGGTCCTGTCCCCTTCCATGCTGATGAAGGCGGCAGCCTCGGTCCCCTCGGCGAAGGCGACGAGATCCTTCAGCCCCGAGCGAAGAAGGCGATCGAGCAGGATGGAGACCAAGGTGTGTTTCTGCCTGGCAAGCTTGCGCAGAACGCCGACCAACGTCCCGCGTGCGGCCTTCGCCCAGAAGGGATCGCCTGCCTTGTCGGGGATCGTCGACTGGGCAATCTGATCATAATGATATTCCCGAGGGACATCGACCCAAGGCGACCAATGGTCGGTTCGCTGGTCGAGCGGATTGAGGAGGATGTCCTTCCCCGGCCGGTAGAATTTTTCGACGAAGGAGCCAGCGGTATCATAGACGATCGCCCGCTTTCCGTTTTTCCTGATGCCTTCGAGCATCGTGGTGATGATGTTGGTCTTGCCCGTACCGGGCGCGCCGCACAGGACAATATGCTCGGGTTCAAAGGCATGCGGCATCGCCACGCCGCCGATGGTCAGGCTGCCCTTTCGATACCGACGCAGGAGCCGGCGGATCGATCGCACCGTCCCGAACCGGGCGCCGCGCAGGAACTGGTTCGATCCAAGCCCACGGCCGGTCCGCGTGAAGTAATACCAGGCCCAGCCAAGAGCGAGCGCAGCGCCGATGCCCCCGATCAGCGAGCCGGTGATGAGCGCGGCCTCGCCTGCCTCCAGCGTTTTTCTCGCCACGCCCGAATTGAGCAAGGCATCCGCGGTTGTCCAATATTTTTGGCCGCCGGGCGTCTGGAACTGGACCAGATCGGCCGCACCGCGAGTCGCCTCCTTGCGGAATTCCGCGAGCGCCAGCTGGACCAGCACATAGCGCTGATAAGCTGTCAGGGTTTCGAAACAGTACCAGAGGATGCCCATTACCCAAAGCACAAGACAGGCCGACATGGTCTGGAAAAAGACCTGGGTGGTCATGCGGACATTGTGGACGATGGCCTGGCCGCCGCGAGTCCAGGAGCCGAGCGTATCGTTGCGGAAAATGCTCATCGCACCATCTCCCGCGCACCCGGAATTGGGTCGAGTTCCGGATCGAGCAGTCCCCTTTCAGCGAGAAGCGCTCGGGCTTCGGCCATCCCCTGTTCGACGGCTTCCGGCGATCGCCGTCCTACCGCGACGACGAGGATGGAAAGGATCTGGATGCTGGTGGCAAGGATCTCATCCTTGGACGAGAAAATGTAGCCACGATTGGGTTCGGCGGCCTGCGCCAGAACCAGCCTGACAAACTCGGATAGGCTGAGGTCGGCGGCGGCAGCGCGCCGAACGAGGCGCTCATGGAGCCCCTCTTCGATCCTGAAATTAACTTTGACCACAGGCTTGCTCCAATAGCTGGAGCCCTGCGGATGTCGTGAAGCGCTGCCCTTATACTCTTGATTACGCTCCGGTTCAAACCGATCGCGTGGAATACATGTATTGCGCCAAAAAATGGCTGATTGCTGCGGGTTTCAAGGCCTGCCTTTCCTGCTTGTGGGCCATGGACCACAAATTCCGGTGTCGGGCGAATACACGTATTTGGCTATACATTGTTGATTTTAAGCCATATTTCTCCGCAGCACCCGTGCGTAGGGTGCATTACACCGGCCTTGGGGCCGTGCGTCCGCCCTTCGCAGCGCCTGGCCGCTGCGCCCGTCCTCAAATGGCGGGGGCGAGCCTCCTGACATGGGGTCAACTGCCGCGCGTCAGCGCGGCCGAACTGCGAAGATCGTTGCAAAGTGCCTGCTCCTTGGGGAATAGTTGGCGATGGCGGGCAGACCCCTTGCAATGAGGAGTCGATACATGCCCAAGATGACGGACCGCGAGCGGCTCGCGAAGATAGAAGCCGACCAGCAAAGCCTCGCCCAAGAGGCTGAAACGGTGCGGCGGGCTTTACGTGCGCACTATGGAAAAATCGCTACGGAACTTGCCGTCGAAAGGCTGAGCGAGCGCGAATTTCGGGATGTGCTCAGCCACGCGATCCGGGTCGGCGGCGGCGCTGCGATAGTGGCGCTCAGGACTCTGCCCGGTGCGAGCGCCCCGCCTGCACAGCCGCCGCTCAAGAAAGCTGTGGAGGCGCGAAGCAAGCCGCCGCAAGGCGGCGGAGCGAATGGCGACAAGGCAATACCCGTCGTCCAGTCCTAGCGATGTGGGATAGTGCCGCTGGCACAAAAAAAGGGACCGGCGCGCACATGCGGGCCGGTCCCATCCTTTTCTGCCTTGGGGCCTATGCGGGTATGACGCGCCGCCTGCGCTTGATGGGGATGTCGGGTGCCTGCTCGCTCGCCAGGAAAACATGGGTGGGCACGCGATGGCCGCTCTGAGGGTTGAACAGTTCATAAAGGCTGGCCTGTATGCCCGACCCTTCGCACAGGATCGCCTCAACCGGCATGAGTGCCGCAATGTCGCGATTGCGTTTAAAGCCCGCGCCTTTCCCGCGTCCATAGATGCCGAAGGTGACACATGGCACGCCCCTTTGCGCGGCCCATGCGGCGGCCGCGGCATCCACCCCCAAGCGCTGCCCGGTGGTGACAAGCAACATGCGCGGGATGCGCGTCCTGATCTGGTCAAGCCGGTTCCAGATGATGCGACCGTCATGCCAGTTTTGCGGGCCGGATACGACGACGATAGGGCCTTGCGGTTCGTAGCGCTCCCGCCGCTTTTCCGCCCGGACGCGCAGGAAGTCGAGCGCGGATATTTGGCTTGCGGTCGTGACATGGGACGCCCGCGAACCGCGAGCCGGGGACCATGGGCGGCCTGAGCAGGTGCGATACATGGCAGCGGCATAATCCCGCATCGCCTCAATGGCGGCGCGCTGTTCGGCTATGGACTGGCATTCAAGCTGCGTGTCCTCCAGCTCTTTCGTGAAGACTTCGCCCGGTTCCAGCCGCCGCGCCATGTCGCGGATCGTATCGGCTAACTGATCCTCGCGCCGCTCCAGTTTTCCGGCCACGAAATGCAACGAATTGACAATGCCCCATGCGACTTCGGGGGCAAGCGCCTCAAGGCGGGTATCGGTGAACAGGTCGAAAATTGACGCGATGATGCCGCCGCATTCCGCCTGCGCCGCGATGGGTTCGGGCATGTCGAGTTCTGCGGGTTCCTCGCCCCGCTCCATAATCGTAAGCGGTATGGGATCGCCGAACGACGCCAGAAAGTCAGGCGTGGCAATGAGGTCTGCATAGAGTTCCGGCAGGTCGGCAAAGCTGCTGACGCTCCGGTAGGCTGTTGGCTTACTCATGGGATCGCTCCTGTTGGGAGGCTGACGGTACAGGGCCGGGACAGAATGACGGCGCTTCCCGGCCCGTCATGGCTGCGACTAGAAAGGCACCTCATCGTCAAGATCGCGAGCGCCGCCGCCGGTATATTCGCCGCCTGCGCCTGCGGTGCTGCCGCCCGCAAAGCCGCCGCCCTGCCTTCCGCCGTAACCGCCAGAACCTGCGCTTTGGCGCTGCCCGCCGCCCGACCGTCCGCCGAAATTTCCGCCCTGTGCGTCACGGTCGCGCTCGCGCCGCCACTGGACGTCGAATCCGCTGCGTTCATCTCCGAAAAGAGCGATCGGCAAAGGTTCCCGGAAGCTCGGATCGTCGATCATGCCGGATAGGAAGGTTTCCTGGGTCTTGGTCATCTTGCGTTCCCAGACCACGCCGATCTGGATTTCATCACCCGCCGGGCTCGTCTCGAACAATTCATAGAGTGGAGCAGTATCGCTCTGCCTGTCCGCAACCTTGCGCATGATGACATAAGGAAAACGCATCTGGCGCGTCGCGATCTTTCCGACAATATCGTTGATCCGTTCGTCAAATGCGAAACTACCGATCTTCATGACTTCATCCTTTCATCCAAAAAGCGGCTTGAGTTTCCTTCCCCGTCCGCATTTTTAACTTACCCCCTTCCCTCCATTGCTTCTATCTCATTGATTTATTGACAGGTTCCCATCGTACCTGGTGAGCCCGAGCACAAAGACCGCCGCGTAGCGGCCAAAAGGACGCACCGGCCGCCTGCGGCCGGTTCCTTATCGACGGAGAGGGAGCGTGGGCCGGCTGACAAGTCATCGCACCCGGAGCCGCCCTCGCAGGTCCGAAGGCGCAGGACCGGGCTCTTGGCCACAACAGGCACGGGAGGGGCTTAGCGTAGCCTGGTGAAAAGGGGCCGGCGCCGCCGCTGAAACGGACAAACGCCGTCGGCCCCTTTTCGCCTGGCGGAGCTTGGCTCCGACGCAACTCGTTGTGGCCGAAACCGGTTCTGCAACGCGCGGAACCTGCGAGGGCGGCGAAGGGGGTGACGTCTTGTCCGCTGGCTCCACGAACCACATCGCGCGAAGCGCGATTCCATAGGCGAAGCCTGAAATGCGCAAGTCGCGTACCTGACAAAGCCGTCAGCGGCTGAAGGCTGACCTCTCCACCATCCCCGCGGAAGGGATCGTTACGGCGTCAGCCGCGAAGACCCCGCAGGGGGCTTGGTCGGAGCGAAGCGGAGATAGAGCCCGGTGCCCGGCGAAGACGGGCATCCGCCAACCCGCCGGAGGCAATCACCTTCCCGACCAACCTGACGACGGAGCTTTACGAGCCCCTGCCCACCCATCGCGGGCAGCCCCAACCGCACGAAAGGCACGATGCCGGGATGATCGATCAGACCGGCGCAGGCCCGATCCAGAGCAGTTCGAGCAGGCTTGCCCCTCGCTGCCAGCCCTCGATCTGCACAGGCTGGTCCTCATGGGGACGCAAATCCTCGGTCGTCTCGAGCCGCCAGACGGGACCGTCATCGACCTCAAGCCAAGGCCCGCGTTCCCCAAACCGGAGGATCCCCCGCAGACGAAGCGGTGCCTTGCTGGCGGTCACAGCGACGCTCCTCCGATATTCATCGAAGGCGTTTCGGAGATGCGAAGAGCAGGAGCAAAGACTGTAGAAATCGAGGCGCACATAGAGCGGCCCATGACACAGCCCAAAGGGGGATTGCAATCTTGTTCATTTTATGTTCCTTCTCCAGCTGAAGGAAACTGCCGTGATCCGTGCCTATCTTGCCTCTTATGATTTTAACCTGCCGCTGGGCGATGCGGCGGTCGACCCAGACCTGCCGCTGGTGCGCCGCAGGCTGGCGAGCCTTGCTTCGAGCGAAGGCCTGGATGGCGGTTATTATGAGGCCCAGGAACTGGCCGAAGCCTTTCTTGATGCCGCACGCGAAGCCAATGCTGATGTCATGAATGACGGCAGCCCGGCACGCAACAAGCTGCGGGACATCCTTGAACGCGACCTCGACTATCAGCGCGAGCTGTTCGAGGAGGTGTGCGAACTTCCGCTGGCCGACGCTGCCGCGCATATGTGCTGGCTTGCCGATCTGATGAAGAAGAGGGCCGACATGGCGCGCCCGATCGCGGAAATCGTCCGCAAATAATGGAGACCCTGGCAAGGGGAAGGCGGCGCGCGATGCGCCGCCTTCCCCTTGCCCAGCAGGTCAGGCGTTGCCCCCAAAGCTATGCAAGGCTTTGACATGCCGGGCCTCATGGGGGCCGAGCGTGGCGAGAAGAATGCGCTCCGCCGCGTCCACTTGCCCGACGCTGGTGAAGGCTTCGATGGTATAGGCGCCGCGCGCGAAATCATCATTGGGGGACGGCACCATCAGGGTATAGGCCTGCGGCCAGCAGCATAGCTGGAGCCATGGCCAGTCGGGCGCGGGCGGCGCGTAGCGCGCGAAGACGATCTCCTCGACGCGCAGCGCTGAGGGGCGCCGATCGAGGAGCGAGGGCGGGACCAACGAAGCGCGGCGCTCCAAAAGATAGGCCTCAAACTCGTGGGCTTCTGCCACCGTTTCGAGAATCACAGGATAATAGCGATCGAGCGCGAGCCCTTCCCCCGCGAAGCGGGGAGGAATGTCGATCAGGAGAATATCGGGGAGTGTGGGCAGCGGCCGCCGATAGTAAACTCTTCTGGCAGCGAGTTCGTCGATAAGGCGCATCGGCATCCAATAAGTGGCACCGGCATCCACCGGTCAAGGAAAGTTGTCACCGGATCGGCCACACTGCCATCAGGCGGCGAACGATAATGAAGGCAGCGCTGCGAAAAATGCCTGTCTCAACCATTGCCGCCAACGGGCACCCAAGGCATGGTCCGGCGCATGCTAGATCCCTTCGATCCAGATTCCTTCGTCATTGTCGCCGATGTCCACATTATCGGCATCGAACCGCGGATCAGCCGGATCCTCGAACTGCCGGTCAAACTCAACTTCGCCCAGCTCCACGATGTACTTCAGGTCGCCTTTGGCTGGACCGACAGCCACCTTCACCAGTTCCATGTTGGCGGTCTCACCATTGGTGCGCCGGAGTTCAACGAAGATGCGCTATACGGGCCTCGCACGTTCGAGGCATCCGAGATCCGGCTCCAGGATCTGACTTTTCCATACGAAGCCGAGCCCACGCTCACTATCGTCTACGAATATGATTTTGGGGATTGCTGGCGTCACCTGATCAGCCTTCGCCGCCAGCCGCGCGAAGACGGTGCCACATACCCGCGCTGCGTGGCAGGCACGCGCTCCGGCCCGCCGGAAGACGTCGGTGGTTATTCCGGCTACGCCGACTTTCTGGAGGCATGGATGGATCCGGCCCATGACGACCACAAGGACGTGCGCCGATGGGCCGGCCGGAAATTCGACCCCGAACTTTTCGACCTCGACGCCACGAACAGGGCGATCGCACGCGTTCTGCGAACATCGAAGGGTGATTATAGATTCAGGCGCGCCCGATCGTCCTGACTATCGACGCCGACGCAGTCAGTCCTTTCGGCGCGCCTGGCGCATGGATTCCACTGCGGCAGTGGTATCAGCTCGCTTTTGCGCTGCCTTGTAGACGGCGTTTCGGTCACGTCTGCCTACGGCCACAACGATCACAATCACCTCGGCGTCATGCACTTCATAGACAAGACGATAGCCGACACCGCGCAGCTTGATCTTGTAGCGATCCTTGCCCCCGGACAGGCGAGCGGAAGGGACGTGAGGCGCCGTAAGGCGTTCACCCAGCTTCTTTTTAAACTGTTCTCGCGTTTGCGAGTCCAGTTTGCGCCATTCTTTCAGTGCCGACTCAAGAAAGCCCAGCTCATAGTTCATCGAGGGCAATCTTGACGATGGTCTCACCCACACGCGCATCCGCGATAGCGTTCAGTTCGACATCTTCCAGACGATCCATCAGCGCCTCAAATGCCTTCGCTGGCACACAGTAGAAAGCAGGTTCATTGCGATTGAGAATAGCGACCGGGAAGCCCTCGCCCGCAGCGACGGTTCCCATCGGATTGCGCTTCAGCTCCGAAACGCTGGCGGTTGTTTCCGCAAGAACGATATTTGTCATCTCGATCACCAAAATCCATTAATAGAACTTTTAATAGCACTTTTAACGGTACGGTTCCAGCACCATTAAAAGACACGTCACATTCCCAGCCTTCAAAAACCCGAGGTCCACGTTGGGACGAAATGGAGGACCGATTGCCGCGCCCGCGGTGCTCTGCGCCGGGTTTCGATCTGTCCATAAACAGAGCTGGCCAAGACAGCGTCAGCCTTTCGCAGCACCGGCTCGAAGCCATGGACCGTCAGACGGCGCTAAGCCGCGGTTGCGCTAGACGTCCTCATAATCGATCGAGAGCGCGTCGGCGATCTTCTGGATTTCGCCGTGGCAGACCGGATCAGCGACGGAACGGGTCGAGACGGCTTCAAGGACCTCGCCGGGAACGCGGTCGCCAAAGAGCAGCAGGGCGAACTCGGGACCATATTGATAGGAGATATAGTAGAGCCCCTGCGCCGACGGGCAGGTCGTATGGATGCGCTCTGCCCAACTGCGTGTGATCGGATAGCTGCTTCTGGGGCCGGCCAGGAGACCGTTTCCGCTGATACCGATCTTGCGCTGACCTGTGGCAGTGATGCTGACAAGCTTCAGATCCTGGGTCGTGCTCACCTCGCTATGGGCATGCAACCGATAGTCGGCAGGATAGACGATGTCAGGCGGCGCGATCGAGGTTCGGACGCGCGGCGGCGTGTCCGGGCAACGCAGGATGATCTCGCAAGTGACGCATTCGAACGATTGCGCCGCATAGATCGTCGGGATGATCGCTCCGCCTGCATCGCGAATCGGCGAAAAGCGGGCGCTCCCCTTGTCGCTGTCATTGAACTGCGTCGACCGGAAGATTTTGGGGTGAATGCGATGCAGCGGCGTTCCCGCCTTCAGCAGATGATAGTCCTCCTTCCCAACCTTCATCGTGGCGGGATTAGGAACTTTGATGCTGAAGCGCATCAGCCGTGGACCGCAGGCTCGGCTTCCCGCTCGAAGGCGGCGATGACGGCCTCGGGATCACTGCCAAGCGCTGCGCCCGGTGTGTCGTCGAAATCGAGATGCTCCCGCGTCAACCAGAGCAGCAGCCGGAAATCGCTCCAATCGGCAGGCTTCGCCGCGATGATATGGCTCATCGCAGGGTAGATGCGCCGACCTTCGACATCGAATTGCAGCAGCGGGTAGACGGCGCGACCGTCCACGGTGAAGCGCAGCAATTCGTGCCGGTCTTCCTTGCGCTTCATGGTTGCCGATGGATTCGCCCCCGAAAGACCCAGCAGTTCGCAGGCTTCGGCCTGTTCGGCCATTTGGGTGCCGGCGAGAATGCGTTCCTGAAGCCGGGCACGGTTGAGCGCAGCCTTGAGCGGCGCATCATCGGCTTTCGCCAGATTTTCCCGCAGCATCACGCGATATTCCGAGATCAGCTTGGCGAATTCACCGGCGAAGGCGTCGCTCAGATAGCGCTCGGCAACTTTCTCGAATGCCGCGGCAAGCAGTTTGGCCGCATCGTCGGTTGCCTTGGCGCCGACCGTCTTCGCCGCTGCTTGAGGACCCAATGATGCCAGCGCGTGCTTCAGCAATTCGAGATTGCCCGCCCCTCCCATCGAGAGGTCGACCAGGACGCGGCCGTCAGCGACCGCCGAGGCGGCAAGCCCAGAAGAAGCATAAAATGGGCGGCCTTTCCCACGGCCGCGGCGATTCGCGCCGGAACCAGCTTGCTTGTCGATCGCGGAAGCGGCTACCATAAGCGTTGTCCTAGTTTCGCTATTCAGTAAGATATATATAGCGATTATAGCAAGAAAATGCCAGTCGGAATATTCCGGTGCGGGAGGGCGACTGGTCAGCGAGATATCGGACGGACGTCAGCCAAAGCGATAGCCTTCTTCGGTGAAGCTGTATCCATTGGCGCGGATCGCCTCATCGACCTGCTCATCGGCCGTTATGAAATCATGTTCGGCTTCCAGCTGGCGGTAGAGCCAGCGTGCGAGATCGCGGAGCGCGTCGATCACGGTCTCCTCGTCCGCGTTGCTCATATCCTGGCCCGTCGCGCTTTCCCGGCGGACAGTGATCTGCATGCTATATTCATGGCAGTATCGACCGGCATGGCGGATCTCTGCCCTGATCTGGTAGAAATTGCGCCGTTGGACGTCGAGAAGGCGGGCAGCGATGGCATGGAGGCCGGCGTCCTGCGGCGCATGGGCTCGCATTCGCCCTACGCTGTCGCGCGCGCAGCGATACGCTCCTTCATAGCAGGCCCCGTCGCCCTGGCTTGAAAAGCCCGAGAAATAGATTTTCGGCGCGGCGCGAGATCCCCCGCCCATGAGACGTACAGACTTTGTCGACAGCGAAACCCCGAGGATTTCACAGACAGTCGCGAAATCCGCAAAGCGGAACTCGTGCCAATCCTCATCAGTGGCATTGCGCCGATACCAGTCGCGCGCTCGATCGCGGGCTGATGCGTCCAGTTCGTCGAGTTGATAAACCGTCGTCTCGATAATCTGGGACATGATCTGCCTCCTCGGCTTCAGGCCGCACGGCGATCGCAGCCCTGGAAGAGGCCAAGATCACTCGCCATCAAAGTGTCGATATCAGGGGCGAAGCAGTCGAAGCTGCCATTGAGGTCGAGGACCATGACACGGTAGGTTGCGTCCGCAGCCTCATGATCCAGCTCGAAGGTCAGAGGCGGCAATTGCGACGTCATCTCGGGGTAGATGGCGCGAATGATCAGCGCCTCGATCCTTTTTGCAACGCATGCGAGTCGCGCGGCATCGCCGCAGGCAATGGCAAGGTGACGCTCGAACCAGGCGTCCGGTGCGATGACATCGGACAATCGGGTCGACGCGATGCGCTCCTCGCCGATCTGCGCCCCGATTACAACGCATCGCGCCCGCCGAGCGGCAGCGACGTCATCGAGCGGCACGAGAGCGCGATATTGGTAGATCGGCTGCGGACCAGCAAGGTGGGTTCTGGACACGATGACGTCCATGGCAAAATCCTTTGAATGGAGGAGGCCTGGCCGGGAAACGGCCGAATGCAGCGCACAAGTTCGGCGCCACCAAATGCCTCTCCCTCCCCTCCCCGGTCGCCAGATCGACCGGCGGGCGGGGATCGGCGGCGAGGCGAAGCGCACGCGATCTGCGTCAAGGGCGGAGGAGCCACGGGCAAGCCGCTACCGCAATCAGCCGGAGCCTCGACCCCAGTTCACACAGGAGGATCGCCGCTTCAGCCTCGCGGCAGCGGGATCGGGACGGCCTGACCGCTGGCGAGGTTGAGAAAGGCGCCGGCATGGCCGATCGAACCATGGCCAAGAAGGTCGAACAGCAGGGCAAGAGCGTGGCTCGCCACGACGCGATTGACGAACAGCGATTGGCGTTCGAGCGCCTCGGCGACAGAGCAGGATGGGGCATCGTGCTCGGCCACGCCCTCCTGCCCAAGCTCGGGGAAATATTCGAGGACCGTCGGAAGACGCCTGCAATCATCGTCGGTGCCGCGAGCCGGACAGCCGATCAGATATTGTCCATCGGTCGCCCGATTGCCGAGATCGAGCCAATAGGCTGGCATGGCGTTGAGTCCGCCTATCGCCGCGCCCAGTGCCCGGCGGGCCGCAGCCGTGTCGACACAGCTGATGAGGATATCGACGCTATCGAGGCTGATCGCACCGGGCACGCGACCATGGACCGCCTTCCAGGCGAGTCCGTGCGCCAGATTGATCCGCTCGGTCAGCGTGCGCGCTTTCGAGTTTCCGACGTCACACCGATAGAAAGGCTGGCGGCCAAGATTTGCCTCGGTGACGATATCATCATCGACCACGGTCACGGTGAGCGAGCGGGAGGAGATCGCGCGGAGCGCGGTATCGAGGGAGGCGAGGCCCATCAGCATCTGCGCGCCATTCCCACCACAGCCGACGAGCGAGATCCTGATCGCGCGATTGTGGAAGGTGGCAGGAAGATGGTGGCGTTCCAAGGTGTCAGGCTGCATCGGCCCCTCCGGAAAATGGGCTTCGCGGCAAAGGCAGGACCATTCCGCTATCGCACAGGCGCGACGCCATGGCAGGACGGTCCGGGTGATCCAGCCGGCCGAAGACAAGGGCTATCTTCGTCGCATGCGCATCGTCGGCATCATCAGTTGCGCTGAAATATGCCGAGCCGCGCCCATGGCTATGGATATCGCAGACCATGTGCCAGTCGGGCGGCAAGGTCGGGATACGGTAGACAAGGCGCGAAGGCGTCGCATCCTCGATGACGGGAAAATTCACCGCGAACTCTCCCGTCTTTTCGTTCCACACTATGAAGGCGGCAGCCTCGTTCGGGAGCGCAGCGCGGAAATGATCGAGAACCGACATCAGGTACACGCGCGGAATGAACCCACAGCGGAGGTCAGCCTTGGGTTCACCGACGCTGCCATAGGGGAGATAGGCGGCAATCGGCGGCGCCACGCGGACGTCGAGCGCAAGCCACGGCCTGCGCAGGATGAGCATCACGCCATCGTGGCCCACGGCAACGCCCTGGCCGGCGCGAGCCACCCGAAGCGCATCGAGACCCGGCGATCGCCCATGGAGCGGGATCGGGTAGCAGGGCATGGCCGCGAGCACCGCAGCCGAGGTCGGATCATCGGCGAGCACTGTCATGATCTCGCGCTCATCTCGATAAGCCTGCCTACGGTCATGGCGGCAGCCGCTTGCGTGCCCGCCGGTCGCCGGGCCTGCGTCCTGATGGTCGCACCGAACGGTTTGAGGCGCCTCACCGGGAAATGGCGCGCGCCCTGCGCGGCGAGATCGTCCCAAAGCCGGACGAGGCCGCCCTTCCCTCTGACCGTCAGTTCCTGGCCCGGATTTGGGTGCGTCGACCAGGAGTCGAAGACCGCGCTCTCATATTCAGGGATGGACGCGATGCTGAGCGCTTTGGGCTGGGGGATATTGCCCCAGCAAAGGCTGCCATTGATAAAGACGTTCAGAACAGGCGAGTGCAGCAGTTCCGTATCGGCGGTAGGGCGCGCGTTTGCGGGAAGAGCATAAACGCCGAGTCCGGATCTGGTGGCGACCAACAGATGGGCGGGATATGGGACCGGCACGGTCGTTCGTGCAGCGAGAAGCCGCAGGCCAGCGGGCGGAGAGGACAGCGCGAAATAGGCAGGGCGCACGCGCGCTGGAACCCACCAGGCGATCATGTCGGGATGCGCGACCAGGACATTGTCCGGCAGGATCTCAGGCACGACGGTCCGCCCCAACGCCTGCGTCCATTGACGCAGGTGCGCACGCGACAGCGGGACGCCGACGGCGATTGTCGGCTGGCCTTCACCGTCATGCTCGACGCTATGGATGCTGGCGAAAGCGGGCGCAGCTTCGCGGTTGGTGCCATAGGTCCTGAGGTTACGGGGCGGTTCGTTCCGATAGAGCAGGATGGCGCTGGTCAGCACCAGGCCGCCGCCACTGGCCTCGAAATAGCTGCTATGGTCGGACATGACGACCTCCCGATTTGGTTGGATCGAACTGGATCAGGTCCTGGACGCAAGCCAGCAATTGCGCGCCGAGGCGCAGCGAGGAGAACCAGTCGTCAATCTGGCTCGCATCTGACAGCGGGCAGAGGCCGGCGATGTCCATGAAGCCCATTTCCATGCCGTGCCGGGCCACTTCGTCCAGCTCCCGCGTGAAATGCTCGAAGGGAACGAGCGTCAAGGGCGGAAGGGAAGAGCATTCCTCGATGCCGGGGATGTAGTCGCAGACGGTTTCGTAATCGAACGTCCAGGCATTTCGCTCTGGATCTGTCTCCGCAAGGGCCTGGTGCGCGCGATCGAGAGCGTCCAGCTTGCGGCGTAAAGCGGCCGGCAACCGTCTGCGCGGTGCCGCATTGGCCGCGATCATCCAGTCGGGCCGCCGGGCGTTCAATTCTGACGGTAGCGTCAGTTCGTCGAGTTCCTCGGCATCGACGCCATAATGGTAGATCAGACTCTCGCGGGCCGGACCGTCTTCGGTTTGGCCGTCCCAATAGTACATGGCGATCTGCTCGAAGAGGTCGTCATAGCAGAATATGGGCAACAACAGACCGAGCTTCTGCTCGAGCGCCCGGTAGGCGGCCGCCCGCCATGATGTCGGTGCTTCGCTGGTCTCGATCCAACCAAGGTCCAGCTGCCCCAGCGTCTCGCAGGTGATGGCGATTGCGGGTGTGGCCTCCTCTTCGCTGCCAAGGACGGCGACGCGCAGATCGACCGCTTCGACACCAGACAATATCTCCATCACGGCTGCATCGAAGACCCGCTCAATATGTCGGCGCGCAGCAGCACGGGTGAATGCCCTGCCAGTCTCTTCCCGTGTCGCAACCCAGTGGCCGATCAGCTTGTGATGGGCTGCGAGCGGCTGATCGAAGACTGTCGGAATATCAGCCGAGAGCGCAACAGCCCGTCCGGCAAGGTCAACCGAGGGGAGGAAGGCGCAGACCTGCGGGGGGCGCAAGGGCTTCGCGGGCTTCGTTCGAGCCCTCGTTCGGGTCGAGCGCAATCCGCGCGTGGAGTGTCTGGGACCGGGCGCTACAGGCAGGCAGGGCGGAGCTGGTTGTGTCGCCATCGTCAGCCTCGATCCATTCGAGAAAGGGTTTTCGGTTAGCGGCCACAAGGGCTGGCCGGTTCTCTCGCGCCATGGTCAGCCCTTGGTGCCGACGGCGCGCCGATACTCGGTGACGTGAACGCCGCCCACGACCCCGCCATCGACCATCTCGGCGTTCAGAATCGCCGGATAAAGGGTTGCGTGATAGGCGCGCAGCGCGGTGCGGTCCTCGGCAAGATGCGGCGGAACCGGAAGGTCGATACCGTCATATCGGTAGGCGCGGGTAAGCTGGTCGATCTGCATGATTAACCTCGTCTGATAGGGGGATGGGTCAGCGCCGGCTGTCACCAGAGGCTGGCAGGCTCACCGGGCTTGGCGCTGGCGGGCGGACTGCTTTGGGCAGGGGCAGGTGCGACGGCGGCGGGCGGGGTCGACCTGGCGGTTGCGGGCTTCGCCTTCGCTGCCTCGGCGGAGCTTGCCCTTGCGGCTTCAGCGGCCTCCCGCTGCTCTGCGATCTGGTCTGCGAGCGTCTTGCGCGAGGCGATAAGCTGGCCAAGTGCGCCGTCGGCACCCCTGGCCAGTTCGGCATCGATCTCTGCGGCGCTTGCCGTGATGGAAATTGGCCGGCTCTCGCCGGAGGTCAGATTGTGGTCCGCACCTTCCGCCTTGCGCGGAATGATCGTGAGGGTGACGGTTTCATCGGGACCGGAGACGAGATCGAACCCCAGCGAATAACAGCTCAGCAGCGGGAGCAGGCTTGCAATCAGCATGACTGTCGTTCCTTATTTGGAGGGTCGCGAGATGATCAGGCAGCGAGTTTCGTAGTCTGCGCGTCGTCCTGGCGGGCGGCTTCGCTCGGGGGCGGCCCATATTGGCCGTCGAGCGTCATGCAACTGGGCAGCCGTCCGGCCCAATCGAACCCGATCCGATTGAGCATGCCCGCGATGATCTCGGGCTTTTTCGATCCGAGCAGCTTGGCGAACCCGTTCTCGCCCATATGCGCTACGAGACCGCATTCCTGCGCGATGAATTTGATTTCGTCCTTGGTGTAGCGTTCGAGGAACGACTGATCGACGCGCCAGACGGCCCGCAGATCGACGTGGAAGGCCCGCGCGAGGTCGGCGACATGGCCGAAGCTCGACGAGTCCTTGGCATAGGCTGCGCCGATGGCCGACAGGACATTTGCCGCTTGCTCATCCGAGAGCGCCTGGATTTCCTCGATCTGCGCCCTGTAATCGAGGCCCGGAAAAGTCGCACTGACCAGCAGAGCGGCGCGTGCCTTCAGGGTATCGGTCTTGATTTGCGGAAGCGTGCCGGACATCGCCGCGACCAGGATCGCACTCTGGGCAAGCGTGGGATTACCAGCGAGGGTTCGGGCAAGCGCAGTGCGCCAGGCCGCTTCGCGTAGGTCCGCGGTTCGCGCGGCGATCGATTGGGCGGTAACGCCAGGCTTCGCCGTAGCCGGCGAGTTGCCCGCCTTCCTCACCGAAGGACAAGGCACACGCACGCTCTCCCCCTGGTCCCTGGAAGCGTGAGCTTGGTCCATCGAAGGTTCGCGCAGGTCCGCCACCATGTCATCGATGGGATCGTCCTCCCCGTCTTCATCACCGTCGTCCGAGGCGGGAGCACCAGAAGCCCTCGCGGCCTTCTCGGTGTTGATTGCCGTTGAGAAGTGACCCGGGATTTCCACCGAGAAGTGACCCGCCTGATGGTTATGTTTCGGATGTCATTGGTGGGTCAAGACGGGGTTTCTCCTTTCTGGGTTTAGCCTGCTGGGCGGAGCTGTTTTTGAACCGGAAGCTGTCGTTGCCGGTCTCCAGTATGTGGCAGTGATGGGTAAGGCGATCGAGGAGCGCGGTGGTCATCTTGGCGTCGCCGAACACGGTGGCCCACTCGCTGAAGCTCAGGTTGGTCGTGATGATGACGCTGGTGCGCTCGTATAATTTGCTCAGCAGGTGGAAGAGCAGCGCGCCGCCGGAGGCACTGAACGGCAGATAACCCAGTTCGTCCAGCACGACGAGGTCCGAGTGGACGAGCCGGTTGGCGATCTGCCCGGCTCGCCCCTGGGCCTTTTCCTGTTCGAGGGCGTTGACCAGTTCGACCGTGGAGAAGAAGCGGACCCGTTTTCGATGGTGCTCGATAGCCTGAACGCCCAGGGCCGTGGCGACATGGGTTTTGCCGGTGCCCGGGCCGCCGACCAGCACGATATTGTCGGCGACGTCGATAAAGTCGCAGCGGTGAAGCTGCCGGACCAGCGCCTCATTGACCTCGCTGCTGGCAAAGTCGAAGCCCGCCAGATCGCGATAGGCCGGGAACCGCGCGACCTTGAGCTGATAGGCCACGGACCGGACCTCTCGTTCGGCCGTCTCGGCTTTGAGCAACTGGGAGAGGATCGGCACCGCCGCCTCGAAGGCGGGCGATCCCTGCTGCATGAGGTCGGTCACGGCCTGGGCCATGCCGGGCATTTTCAGACCGCGCAGCATCACGACGAGGGCGCCGGTGGCGGGATCATGACGCATGACGGTTCTCCCCGCGCAACGCATCATAGCGCTCGACATTGGCCATCGGCTCGCTGACCAGCCTCAACGCCTGTGGCGCCGTCACCGGCGGCGTCGAGAGCGGTTTTCCATCAAGCAGCCGGTGCAGCAGGTTGAGGATGTGCGTCTTGGTCGGAACGCCCGCATCCAGCGCCATGGCGACGGCGGTCAGTACCGCCTGTTCGTCATGGTGCAGAACCAACGCGAGGATTTCGACCATTTCCCTGTCGCCGCCGGGATTGCGCAGCAGATGTCGTTGCAGCCGCTGGAAGGCCTCAGGCAGTTCGAGGAAGGGCGCGCCGTTGCGCAGGGCGCCGGGCTTGCGTTGAACGACGGCGAGATAATGACGCCAGTCATAGACGGTGTGGCCGGGACCATCATGGGATCGGTCGATGATACGCCGGTGCTCGCATATCACCTGTCCTTCAGCGACGACCAGGAAGCGATCGGGATAGACCCGCAGGCTGACGGGCCGATTGGCGAAGGACGCCGGCACGCTGTAACGGTTGCGTTCCAGGTGGATCAGACAGGTTGGCGAGACCCGTTTGCCATATTCGACAAAGCCATCGAACGGTCTGCCCACCGGCATCAGACATTCCACTTCATCGGCCCAGGCATCGGCGACCGAACCCGCTTCGATCCCGTGCGGGATATCCTGCCACAGCTCCTTGCAGCGCTCCTCCAGCCATAGGTTGAGAGCATCCAGGCTTTCCGCCTGCGGCGTGGGTTGCCATAGCCGATGCCGGGCATCCTGGACGTTCTTCTCGACCTGGCCCTTTTCCCAGCCCGCTGCCGGATTACAGAACTCGGCCTCGAACAGATAGTGACTGACCATGGTGAGGAAGCGGTTGTTGACGTTGCGCTCCTTGCCGCGCCCGACCTTGTCGATGGCGGTGCGCATATTGTCGTATATCCCACGGCGCGGAACGCCACCCAGCACGCGGAAGGCGTGATTATGGGCGTCGAACAGCATCTCGTGGGTCTGGAGCAAATAGGCCCGCACGAGGAAGGCCCGGCTGTAACTGAGCTTGAAGTGGGCGACCTGCAGTTTAGTGCGCACGCCGCCGATGATCGCCCAGTCCTCGCTCCAATCGAACTGGAATGCTTCCCCGGGTGCGAAGGACAGCGGCACGAATGTCCCGCGCCCGCTCATCTGTTGCTCACGACGATAATCATCGCGCCAGTCCCGGGCAAAGGCCGCCACCCGATTGTAGGAGCCTTCATAGCCCAGGCTTACCAGATCGGCATGCAGCTGCTTCATCGTCCGCTTCTGCTTGCGGGTCCGACCCATCTCCCGTCTCAGCCAGGCTGACAGCCGTTCCGCGAACGGGTCCAGTTTGCTCGGCCGATCGGGCACCTTGAACCGCGGCTCGATCGTGTCCGAACGTAGATATTTACGGATCGTATTACGGTAAGCGGTGTTTTCAGGCCACGTGTAACCAGGGCATGAGTTCCTGAACGCGATTGGCGGGGTGACCGTTGGCGAGCGAAGTCAGTGTCTGCTTCAGCCAATCGTGGGGATTGATGCCGCCCAGCTTGCAGTTTTCGATGAGTGTGGCGATGACGGCCCAGTTATCGCCGCCCTCGTCGGAGCCGGCGAAGAGGGCATTCTTCCGATTCAAAGCCAAGGGGCGGATTGATCGCTCGACGGTGTTGGTGTCGAGTTCGATCCGACCATCGTCGATGAAGCGGACAAGGCCGTCCCAGCGGGTCGTCGCATAGCGGATGGCTTCGGCCAACTTGCTCTTGGCGCTGATCTGGCGGAGCCGGGCGTCCAGATAGAGCCTGAGATCCTCGACGATGATGCGGCTGCATTCGGCGCGCTGGATGCGGCGTTGCTCCGCGGCACAGCCGCGCACCTCATCCTCGACGGCATAGAGCATGGCGATCCGACGCAGGATCTCGGTCGCGACCGGGGAACTGGCGGCTAGATCATAGAATTTGCGCCGAACATGGGACCAGCAGAAGGCAAGGCTGAGTTGCTGTCCGCGGCGCTTGGCGAGCGCTGTATAGCCGCCATAGCCGTCGACCTGCAGGATGCCTGCAAAGTCTCCAAGGTGAATGTCGGGCCGCTCGGCCTTGCGATCTGCCGCATAGACATAGGCGACCATCGGCGGACCTGCGCCACCCCATGGCCGATCGTCGCGGGCATAGGCCCATAGCTGGCCGGTCTTCGTCCTTCCGCGCCCCGGATCAAGCACCGGGGCAGTAGTCTCGTCGGCAAACAGCCGCTCGGAACGGCGCAACTCTTCCAGCGTCCGGTCCCGCAATGGCCGCAGATACCATGCTGCCCGACCGACCCAGTCCGCCAGGGTGGAGCGATCGAGTTTGATATCCTGCCGGGCGTAGATTTGAGCTTGCCGATATAGAGGAACATGATCGGCATACTTGGATACGAGCACCTGGGCGATCAGCGCTTCGGTCGGAATCCCGCCTTCGATTATCCGCGCCGGAGCGGGGGCCTGGACGATCGCACCTTCACAGGAGCGACAGCCATAGCGCGGGCGGCGCGTCACCAGTACGCGGAAGGTGATAGGAACGACGTCTAGCCGCTCGGCAACGTCTTCACCGATCTGATGAAGCGGACCGCTGCAGCAGGGACAAGACTTGCCTTCGATATCGACAATCTGCTCGATCCGCTCGAGGTGCGCGGGTAGCGAGCCGCGGTTAGTCTTACGGGACTGGTCGCTGCGAGACCGCGGTGCGACAGCCTCTCTGGCAGCACGGGCATGCCCAAGGGCGATCTCGACATCTTCCAGCCCTAGCTGGAGCTGATCGGCATCGAGCTGTTCGGACCGGCGGCCGAAACGGTGCCGCATGAAGGCATCGATAATCGACTGAAGGCGCTCGATCTCAGCGTCTGCCTCGCCCTTGGCAACGCCCAGTTCTGTCAGCCTGGCTTCAGATACTGCCCGCTCCTCCATCAACATCCGGGACTGCTCCAGAACGAGCGCGCGGAGCGCGTCGATATCGTCAGGCAGGTCCGCTTGCGTCAGCATGGGAAGAGTGAATCAGTAGGGCAAAGCCCCGTCAACCGGCAATCTGCGGGGCCTGCGGCCGACGGCCGCCATGGACCCGGCGCCAGTCCAATCCTTCCAGAAGCGCACCGAGTTGGGCAGCGGAAAGGCGCATCACGCCGTCCTGAATGCCGGGCCACTTGAAGCCGCCTTGCTCCAGGCGCTTCGCCATCAGGCACAGTCCTGTGCCGTCCCACCAGATCAGCTTGATCCGGTCGGCACGCTTGGCCCGAAAGACATAGATCACACCGGAAAATGCATCGCCGCCATAATCGGCGCTCACCAGCGCCGCCAGGGCATCAGGCCCTTTACGAAAGTCCACCGGACGTGTCGCCACCATGACTCGCGTGCCCGGACCGATCCCGATCACTGCTGTACCTGCAACGCTTGGATCACCGCCGCTACCAGATCGGCCTTAGCTGTACGTCCAATCCGAACGACAGCGCCTCCTACCTCAACCTCTATTGCGACATCGCTCGACAATGGCTTGGGACTATCGGCCATGACCGGCACAAACATCGGTTCAGCATGGCTGGTGGCCTGACCTGCTTCCAACGCATAGCGCAGCTCCCGGCGCCACGTGTAGAGCAGCGACGTGCGAATGTCGTGCTGGCGCGAGAACTCGGCGATGTTCCCGCAACGCGCCATCTCCCCGACTATCGCCAGCTTCTGTTCCAGCGTCCAGATCCGTCGCCGACCTGCCATGCTGCGGAGCACCTCAGGGCGGCGGACAGGCTCCAGACCAACTCCAGTGCGGGTGTCCAGTGCGCTCGTAAGGCTGTGGGCTTCCATAACGCCCACCCTCTGCCTCAATCACCACGCCGTGCAAGGTGGGCGGAAAACAGCGCTTACGTATTACGTGACAGCCCGGTACGCCGCGCAATCTCACGGATCGACAGATGATCGCGGAAATGCCAGCGCCGGATAACGCTCAATAACGCCATGTCCAACACTCCATGACCCCTCGCTCGCCAAAGCCAGGGGTGAGTTCAACATGGGTCACTTCTCAGTGGAAATTTGGGCCCTTCCCGGGTCACTTCTCAACGGCCATCAACAGAGAGTACGAAAAAATGGATTGCTAAGTCCTTTTCCCGTTCGCTGCGCCGAGCATTCATCTCTCCTCCACTTAACATTTTACCATGATGGGAATTTTAGAACATAAGGGCAACGAGATGCAGCTGTTTTTCGCAGAGGTGATCCTCGGTAGACGCACTTCGCAATCATTTTACAGACAGCGGAAATTCCGCAGGCGGCCAGCATTGATCGCTCAGGCCCGAAAAGCGGAACGTCCGGACCTGCGGCACGAAAACTGGCGACTAAACGGCAAAGATGGGTCGACCGCGGAATCAGGACTGGCCTGCTATTGCTATAGCAGAAAGGTCCGCAGTGGCTTCGATAGGCGCACCAGTCTCCTTCCGTTCAGAGTATCGGTCAACGATCTGCGCCGCATGCGGCCGCATCAGCACCGTGAAGCGCACCAGTTCCTCCATCACGTCGACGATGCGCTCGTAATAACTGGACGCTCGCATCCGTCCGTCCTCGTCGAACTCCTTGTAGGCCATCGCGACTGAGGACTGATTGGGGATCGTGAACATCCGCATCCAGCGGCCCAGCAGGCGAAGCGAGTTGACGGCATTGAAAGATTGCGAGCCGCCGGACACCTGCATGACCGCAAGCGTTCGCCCCTGCGTCGGCCGCATCCCGCGCATCTGGAGCGGCAGATGGTCGATCTGCGTCTTCATGATGCCGCTGATCTGGCCATGCCGCTCCGGGCTGCACCAGACCATGCCTTCCGACCACAGCGCGTGCTCGCGCAGCTCATGCACTGCAGGGTGATCGTCCCCTGCCACCTGATCGGGCAGCGGCAGGTCGCTGGGATCGAAAATCCGCGTCTCGGCGCCAAAGAATTGCAGCAGACGCGCCGCCTCTTCCACGGCGAGGCGTGAGAACGAGCGCTCTCGCAGCGAGCCGTAGAGCAGCAGAATGCGCGGAGGCGGTTGGTCCGGGCCAAGGCCAGCGGCGGGGCGAGCCAACGCGAAAGCCTTGTTCAAAGCAGGAAGATGATCGGGGGCGGCGATTTCGCGCAGTCTCATGCGGAAATACCTTTCTCGTACCAGGGGCGGGTCCGCTTCACAAAGGTGACGATCGACAGCATCACCGGCACTTCGACCAGCACGCCTACGACCGTCGCCAGCGCGGCGCCGGAACTGAGGCCAAAGAGGCTGATGGCGGCGGCCACAGCCAGTTCAAAGAAGTTGGACGCACCGATCAGGGCCGAAGGGCCGGCAACGCACCATGCCACGCCGAAACGGCGGCTGAGCCAGTAGGCGATGCCGGCATTGAGATAGACCTGAAACAGGATCGGCACGGCAATCAGCGCGATCACCAGTGGTTGCCGGACGATCTGCTCGCCCTGAAAGCCGAACAGCAGCACCAGCGTCAAGAGCAGGCTGGCAAGGCTAATCGGGCCAATGGCGGACAGGAAATGCTGGAGCCGCTTCTCACCGCCGCGAAGGAGCGCGCGGCGGAGCAGTTGCGAGATGACCACCGGGACGACGATATAGAGGCCCACCGACAGCGCCAACGTGTTCCACGGCACGGTGATCGATGCCACGCCCAGCAGCAGGCCCACCAGCGGCGCGAAGGCAAAGACCATGATCAGGTCGTTCAGCGCGACCTGGCTCAAGGTGTAGTTCGGCTCGCCCTCGACGAGGTTGGACCACACGAAGACCATCGCGGTGCAAGGCGCTGCAGCCAGCAGGATCAGCCCGGCAATGTAGGACGACGATGCGCCTTCAGGCAGCATCGGCGCGAACAGATAGCCGAGAAAGAACGTGCCGAGCAGCGCCATCGAGAATGGCTTGATCGCCCAGTTCACCACAAGGGTAACGCCGATGCCGCGCCAGTGCTGCCGAAGGCTATGGAGCGCGCCGAAATCGACCCGCAACAGCATCGGGATGATCATCAGCCAGATCAGGCCTGCCACCACGAGGTTGAAGTTGGCAATCTCCAGCCCTGCGATCACCTCGAAGGCGACCGGGAACAAATGGCCGAAACCGATCCCGACAACGATGCACAGGGCGACCCACAGCGACAGGTAGCGCTCGAACAGCGACATAGTCGTCAGTCCTTCCCAGGAGCGATAGGCGCGGTCGAAATACCCCTGCCCAAGGCGATCTGCATGTAAACTGTGTCGAGCCAGCGGCCGGCCTTCCAGCCCATGCCGGTCAAGCGCCCTGCATGCTCAAAACCGCAGGAACCGTGGAGCGCTACCGAGGCAGGTTCCGCCCCGCCGATGACCGCAACCATGCGGCGGAAGCCGTGAGCTTCGGCGGCTTCCAGCAAGGCCTTGAGCAGCAATTTGCCGATGCCGCCACCGCGCCGGTCGTGCGCCACGTAGATGCTGTTCTCACAGGCATAGGCGTAGGCGGGGCGATCCCGGAACTGCGTGGCGTAGGCATAGCCGACCACTTGATCGCCATCGCAGGCGACGAGGAACGGCCAGCCCCGGCCGGACACCGTCAAAATCTTCTCGACGGTCTCATCCTCCGTCGGTGGCACGACTTCGTAGGTCGCCGTGCCATGCAAGACATGATGGGCGTAGATGGCCGCAATGGCACGCGCATCGTCGACCGTCGCCTTACGAACCGAAAGGGTCATCGCCGGGTCGCTTCGACGACTTCGCCGTCTTCCTTGACGAAAGTGCCGCGCTGCTCGGTGGGCAGGAGGTCCAGCACTTCTTCGGAAGGTCGGCAGAGCTTTACGCCCAGCGGCGACACCACAAGCGGCCGGTTGATGAGGATGGGATGCTCCATCATCGCATCGACCAAGGCCTCGTCCGTTAAGGTCTCGTCACCGAGGCCCAGCTCGGCATAAGGCGTACCCTTCTTACGCAGCAGTGCGCGTGGGGTGATGCCGGCCCGCGCGATCAGTTCCATCAGCAGCGCGCGGCTTGGCGGCGTCTTCAGGTACTCGACGACATGAGGCTCTATGCCCGCATTGCGGATCATGGCCAGGGCATTACGAGAGGTCCCGCAAAGCGGGTTATGGTAGATCACGATATCAGTCATTATCGCCTCTTCAGCAGCAGGTCAGTTCGGCCAGCAGCGGCTCGCACAGTTCGGCGCGCCCCTGGCAGCAATCCTTGGCCAGATAGATCATCAGTCCGCGCAGCGCGTCGAGGTCGGCGCGCTGGATCTGTTGACGACCTCGCTTCTCGGAAAGCACCAGGCCGGCCTTCGCCATCACGGCAAGGTGCGTCGAAAATGTGCTCTGGGTCAGTCCCGACGCTTCGACCAGTTCGCCGGTCGACAAACCATCCGGCTCATGTCGGATCAGCAGCCGAAACGCATCGAGCCGCGTGGGATGGCCAAGAGCGGAGAGAATGGAAAGGGCGTCATCGGTGTCCATTCATCGGAATTATCCGATGCGATATAGCCCGTCAACAAGAGATCGAATATTCCCGATGCTTTAATCGGCAGGCTTGAGGGCAGCTTGGGACCAACTGCCAAATGGAAGCTGGCATTCCGAGATTGGCTCGACGCGCGGTTGGAACGGAAAACCTGACCGTCTGCTCCTGGGGATCAAAAATCGCCCCTTGAACGGCTAATTTGGGTCGACACCGTCGAGGGCCAAGCGCCCAGATCGGGCGCTTGGCGATAAATTGGATCAGATGGCAATTCCCATAACTTCGCGGGCTGACATTGGGACTTCGCTGCCGTTCCCGGCCGCTTCGTCTCGTCGCCCGCAGCCTCGCGAAGCGCACCAACGATCGTCGACTTGCCAGCTCCCGCCAAGACAAGAGCAGCCAGTGCTTTCAGCATGCAGGCAGAACCGCCCAAATGGGTGACGGCTTGAAGGCTGCGACTGTCGTGCTGCCTGTAAAGATGCGCGGACAAAGAATGATGGAATTGGTGGGGAACCTGCCTAGTGTAGCTCGCGGGGGAGATCGAAAATGTCAGATCCGATGAGTAGTGTTGTACGCCTGCCTGGAGACGCCACGCATGCCGGGTGAAGTTCCTGTTCCGCCGCCACCGCCAGTTCCTGCCCCGCCCGCTCCCGCAGCGCCGCCAGCAGCACCCCCGCCACCGCCCCCGCCCCCAAGGACGTTTCGCTTTCTGCGCGCCTCCGAGACGCCAACCGCGCCGCTGATCTGGGGCCAGGATGAAGAGCAGGTCCGAAAGGCCATCGGCGAAGCACTCAACGCCCGGAACGTCGCGTTTTTGCTGGGCGCCGGCTGCTCGTCGCTCTGGGAAGACAAGCAGGAGCGCGGTATCCCGACGATGGGTCCGTTGGCCGAGACCTTTTGCAGCTATCCAAAGGCTGAGCTCGAAGATGACCTCAACCTCATCGATCCGCCGAAATGGGCGCTGGTCGACGACGATGTGGCGTTTCTGGCGGGCCTGGGAGCGAAGCTCAAAGACACGGAATATGCGAAGAATCTCGAGCGGCTGATGGAACTGCTCTTTAGAGCGGTTTTCGATCAATCTGGGTCATATCCGCACGAACTGAAGTAGTTGGCGCATTCCTTGGGCTGGAAGATGTCGACGAGCTTGCCGATGAGGCTCCACAAGCCGCTGACGGTTCTCTCACCTGCCTTGCGGAGCATGGCCTTGAGGCGGGAGAAGGCCTTCTCAATCGGGTTGAAGTCGGGGCTGTAGGGTGGGAGGAAGCGCAGCGTTGCTCCTGCCGCCTCGATCCGGTCGCGGACTGCGGGACGTTTGTGGCTCGACAGGTTGTCCATGATCACGACGTCGCCTGGCCGCAATTCGGGCACGAGTACCTGCGCCACATATGCTTCAAACCAATCACCGTTGATCGGGCCGTCTAGCACCATCGGCGCGACCATGCCGGTCATGCGTAGGCCGGCGACCAGCGTGGTGGTCTTGCGGTGACCATGCGGGAAGCCCATTCGCAGGCGCTGACCTCTGGCGCAGCGCCCATGACTACGGGTCATGTTCGTGGCAGTCCATGTCTCGTCAATGAAGACCAGGCGTTCCGGATCGAGATCGATCTGGCCGTCAAACCAGTCGTGGCGCTGCCTCAGGACGTCGGGCCGGTCTTGCTCGATGGCATGCCCAGTCTTTTTTTGCGCGTCATGCCCCGCCGCGCGAAAAACCGATGCAGCCCGGCAACCGAGATGGCGAGCCCCTCCTCGACCAAGGCGAGGCGCAGTTCTTCAAGCGAGATGTCCTTGCGCGCTTCCCAGAGGGCGAGAATGTCGGCAGATCGCTCCTCGACACGGCGCGAGCGCATATCTCCGCCTTGAGGTTTGGAGGCAACGCTGCCGGTTCCGCGCTGCTGCGCATGCCACCGGATCGCCGTCGACGGTGCTACGCCGAAACGCGCCGCCGCTGCCCGGCAACTCAGCCCGCCTGCAATCGCAGCCAGAAGCCGAACCCGCAAATCCATCGAGAGAGCGTGACCCATCCATGCCGGCCTCCTTCACCAGCACGGATTCTGAATCAGAAATCACGCGGAGAGGGAATCCCTCATCGATTCAAAGCGGTCGAAAAACGCTCTAGCCTTCGCTTCGTGTTTTCGCGCAGCGACAAGCCAGAGCATGTCGATCGGAAAAACAAGGTCGAGGCGTTGATCGCCAAGATCCAGGATTTCCTCTGGGAAAATTGCACCGACGGCGCCTTCGCGCACGGCAATTCCTCCGTCCTGAACCTGTACGAGTCGTTCTACCGCAAGCTGATCATGCGTGATCGGTCTCTCCCCCGACCGTGGGTTTTCACGACCAATTACGATCTGTTCAACGAGCGGGCGATGGATCGACTGGGCCTGCCCTATGCGAACGGCTTTTCGGGCGTCGTTGAGCGCCGCTTCAACCCTGCGACCTTCCGCTACGCATTGGCGGAACAGCTGGACCTCTCGAACCGCAAATGGTCTGCCGTCGATGGGTTCGTCTATCTCTGCAAGTTGCACGGATCGATCAGCTGGACCGAGGATGACCACGGACTCTTCCCGATCAAGGAGACCTGGCCGCAGGAATCCCCGAGCAAGGTCATGATCTACCCAACGCCCGCGAAGCAGAATTCGAGCCTGGGTTCCCCCTATGCCGATCTCTTCAGGGAATTCCAGTCGCGGATCGTGCGGGAGCAAAGCGTACTCATCACCGCCGGCTTCGCCTTTGGCGACGAGCATTTGAACAACATCATTTATCAGGCGCTGACGATACCGACGTTCCGGCTCATCGTTTTTGCCGACCCTAACTCGGCCGGCGAGATCGCAAAGCTTGCGGCCCTAAACGATCCTCGCATCTGGATCATTGGGGGAGATGGACCGACCGATGGCTCGCGCGCGCATTATTTCAACACGATCGTAGAGCACTTCCTGCCCCAGCGACCAGCAGAGCGGATCGATGACGCAGTGAAGCTCGTCCTCGAAACCTTCGGCCGAAAAGCCAAGGGAGACGATAATGAGCTCTGACGATCGCCGCCGAGCGATCGGCAAGGTCACCTCGGTCGCCGCAGACAAGTTCATCATCGAAATGCACGGCGGGACCGACAATTTCACGGTCGTGGGCTTCGACGACGTGCATTATGTCGCCCGGCTCGGCTCGTTCCTGATGATCCCGGCTCAGTCTGAATATGTGGTCGCCGAGGTCGTTGGTCTGCGCGAGCGGGACGTGTCCGGCAGTGGCGACGCAAACCTGGACAAGGCGAATTCTGCGAAGTTTCTTGATGTCGTGCCGGTCGGAATGCTGCCGGCTAAGGGCGATGGCAGATTTCGGTTCGGCGTGTCGGTCTTCCCGTCACTCTACGCGGATGCGCTGTACGCGCTTGACGGCGAGCTTGACCGGATCTTCGATACCGAGACCAACACTGTGCCGGGTATCGGGCACGGCGAAATTGCCTGCGCCCCGCCGGGTGCAACCAGGTTTCGCAACCTTGGGATCGGCCAGTCGGTCGTGTTCGAAGACTATGGCGTCAAGGTTCGTATCGACGACTTTTTCGGCGGCCACGTCGCCGTTCTCGGCAATACCGGCAGCGGGAAATCCTGCACGGTAGCATCCGTCCTGCAGGCTCTGTTCGAAAAGCCCGATGAGCACCATGCCAGGGGGGCCACATTCGTCGTGCTCGACGTGAACGGCGAATACGCCAAGGCATTCGAGAAGCTGCCGGAGATTGCCGACATTGGGGTCAGCCGCCTTGTTCTCGACGGCTCGGCGGCAGACGGCCGCTTCCGGCTCCCTCACTGGTACCTCGACCTGTCCGAGTGGGAATTGCTGCTCCAGGCGAGCGAACGAACGCAGGTGCCCATCCTCCGCATGGCCCTTGGGCTAGCCACGCTGTTTGGCGCGGCGAACGCGGGTCAGCTCAACGACGTACGAAACCATATCCTCGCCACGTGCATCACGTTGATCCTGAGCGACGAGACACCGCCGGGCGCAAAACGGACCCGGATTCGGGGGATTCTCCAGCGCTTCAGTACCCCCCAGATCAACCAGGCTGCGCTCCTGCGTATGATCGCCCTCAACTATGGCGACATGCCGGGACTGGACGCCGCTTATCAGTTCCTCGCAGGTGGAGGACAGCAAGCCGGATTCCTCATTCCCGACCTGAAGCTGCCCGACTATGATGGAACGCCGTTCGATTTCACCGCGCTTGGTGAAGCGATTGATTTGGCGCTCCTGTACGAGGAGGCTCATGGCAACCGGCAGATCCGCGATTACTGCGCGCAGATGGTGACGCGGTTCAAGGCGCTGGAAGAGCGTGGCGACTATCGCTTCCTCCGGCACGAACCCGCCGCGGCGGGTGACAGGGAGGCATTCCTGGCAACCCTCCTTGGCCTGAAGACGGTCGATGGAGGGCTGACCAAGGGCGCCCAGATCATCATTCTCGATATGAATGCGGTCGAGGATGAGGTCGTCGAACTGGTCAGTGCCGTGATCGCGCGAATGGTGTTCCGCCTCCTTCGACAAGCTGATCCACGCAATCGCTTCCCCGTCCACCTTCTGCTCGAGGAAGCCCATCGGTACGTCGCATCGACGCCGTCCCGTCACGCGGTCGACGCGAGCCGGATCTTTGAAAGGATCTCCAAGGAGGGCCGGAAATATGGCTTGTTTCTGCTCGTGGCGTCGCAGCGACCAAGCGAACTTTCAAAGACAGTGCTTTCGCAATGCTCGAACTTCGTGGTCCACCGGATACAAAACCCCGACGACCTGTCTCAGATCCGCCAGATGACGCCGTTCATCTCTGACAACGTGCTGCGACGCCTGCCTTCGCTCCCCAAGCAGCATGCCCTGGTTTTTGGCAACTCGGTCAATCTGCCCACGACCTTCAAGGTTCGCCGTGCTGATCCGCTGCCAGCAAGCGACGATGCGAAGATCGTCGACCTGTGGTTCCACGAGGCAGGTCGCCTGTCCTCAATCCGCCTGGCGCCGGTCGCGGATGAGTAGTTCTCGCACCGAAGAGATGATCGCTGCGCTTGAGGCCAGCGGCGACTATAAGGTTCTGCGGAAGCTGAGTGCTGGCAATCCACTCGCCGAGGCACCTCGCGGCACGCGTCGGGCTGTCGTGGCCGATGTCGAGACCACCGGCCTGGATTGCGAGACGAACGAGATCATCGAACTGGCAATGGTTCCGTTTTTCTACACGTTTGCGGGCGAGATTGTTGGCGTTGGAGTCCCCTTCAACGGGCTCAGGCAACCATCGATCCCGATTCCTGCTGATGTGACACGGCTGACCGGGATCGACGATGCAATGGTCGCCGGCAAATCGATCGACCCTTCCCAAGTTGCGGCTTTCGCTGGGCCCGGCCTCGTCATAGCCCACAACGCGCCGTTCGACCGCCCCTTCCTCGAGAAGTTCTGCCCGGCGCTTGCCAAGAATCCCTGGGCCTGCTCGCTGAACGAAGTCAGTTGGTCGGATGAGGGGTTCGAGAGCGCCAAGCTTGCATTTCTGGCGATGGCTTCCGGCTTCTTTTACGACAAGCACCGGGCGGTACATGACTGCAATGCGACGATAGAACTGCTTGGCCGCCCTTTGCCGATCAGTGGTCACAGCGCTCTGTCGAAGCTTTTACTGTCTGCCAGAGGCAAGACATATCGGTGCTGGGCATTGAATTCTCCTTTCGAGACGAAGGATGAACTCAAGCAGCGCGGGTATCGTTGGAACGGCAGAGAGGACGGAACGCCCCGTTCGTGGTGGATCGACGTGCCCGAGGACGCCCTCACCTCTGAGTTAAGCTATTTGCGCGGCGAGATTTATAAGCGCCATGTTGACCTGCCGATCGCCGAAATCACGGCGTTTAATCGACACTCTGGTCGCATCCGACCCGCGACGTGACGGTGGCTGGCCGGGTTTCAGCACTTGCGGGTTACTCAGGACGATTTGCGGCGAATAACCGCCGATCATGGCAAGCGGAGCAAAGGGTCGATCACCGACTCCATCCTCTCCAAACCGGCCATTCCGCTTTCCATCCATCGTGTCGATCGGCATCACCTGAACGTGGCGCGACTTTCGGAATCGACCCCACGGCGGCTGAATGACCAATGTGTATGGGGGGGGTGCTGCCAGACGGTTTCGCGCTCAGCGAATGGCAAGTTGTGTTAAAATCTGCCGTTCCATGCTCGATCGGCGAACGACGCATTCTGGTCGATAGCTACTAGAGAAGCCGACCGTTCGCTTGCGCGGCCTCAAGCCAGGCGACCTTGGGCGGATCGTCGGACGGCAGGCGATACTCTATGCTCAGGAATATCGCTGGAACCAGGACTATGAGGCGCTGGCGGCGCGGATCGTCGCCGATTTCCACCAATCGTTCGATCCCGCGCGCGAGGATGCCTGGATTACGGAGATGGACGATCAAATGGTCGGTTCGATCTTTCTGGTTAAGGGCGAGAAGCCAACGGTGGCAAAGTTGCGGCTGCTCTATGTCGAGCCAGATGCGCGTGGCGCCGGCGTGAGCAAAATGCTGGTCGAGGCGTGCATCAGACGGGCGTGTGACCTGGGATATGAGCGGCTCGATCTTTGGACCAACAGCGTCCTGGTGGCCGCCCGCAGTATATACCAGAAGGCAGGGTTCGAGCTGGTGGACGAAGCGCCCCACAATAGCTTTGGCCAGGACCTGATCGGACAGACCTGGTCGCTGACGCTGTGACCTCTGCTACCTGATTGCATGTGCACCCTAGATGCTCGATAAAAAGCATATGGGGGATGTGCATAAATTCAGGAAACCGCGAAATAGCCGTCGCCATTCTTTCCAATCCGAGCTGCCGTCCCTGCGCGGACCAAAGCGCAGGCGATGGACTCGCGTGCAAAGCATCCTCGTCATCATCGGCTTGTTGCTTGGCGCGTTCCTGGGGCTGAAGCTGATCGGCGAGACCGGTTTCGCGTCGGAAGAAGCGAGCTTTCAATGTGGCAGCGTCCGCGTGATCGACGGGGACACGTTCGATTGCGGATCGACGCGCATTCGCCTGTCAGGCATCGACGCGCCAGAATTGCCCGGACATTGCCGCCAAGGACGCCAATGCACGCCGGGCGATCCCTATGCGGCCACGCAAAATCTCCAAAAGCTCGTAGCGGCTGGTGCGGTGCAGTGCCGCAAGACCGACACCGACAAATATGGCCGAACGGTCGCCAGATGTACGTCGAAGGGAGTCGACCTGTCCTGTGGCCAATTGAGCGCCGGACAGGCGGTGCGTCGCTACGGCTATATCCTCTGCTTGTAAAAGCCGCAGTCCCAAAGGAATAGGGCGAGGATGTATCGGCCATTCAACATTCTCATCTTTGTTGCCGCTGGACTGACCGCGCCGTTGATTGCAGACCCCGGCATCGCGGCCGCGCGCCCAGCCGCTACCGTGCAATCCATCGCCGAGATCAGCACATTGCGGGAGGAGATTGGGAGAGCCGCATCCGCGACCCAGGTGCTGGACCGCTGGTGCGCCTCCCATCATATGGCGCCGGCAGGCGCGGTCATTGCCGAGAAAATCGCGAACAAGCCGGTCTCGGCCACCGCGCAGTTGCGCCGTGCGTTGCAGCTCGATGCGTCGGACCGCGTTCAACTGCGGCACGTCCGCTTGCGCTGCAACGGGCATATCCTCTCCGTTGCACGGCTCTGGTATGTCCCCTCCCGCTTGCCCGCTTTCATGGAGGCAAGCCTTCAGCAGACCGATGCGCCGTTCGGCAAGATAGTCGCGCCTTTGCATCTCGACCGGAAATCGGCAGGATCGTCGTCCGCATGCTTGCCCAAGGGAGGCGGGCCCACCGCCAAAACACCACCGCGAATCCTGTTCTCCCAGCGCGCGCTCATGAGCCGGGCAGATGGTCTGCCCATCGCTTATGTTGTCGAGGACTATCAACGGGGATTGCTCGGCTTCGCGCGCGATTGACGCTCAAGCCACTCGGTCCGGGATGATGAAGCCGACGGCGCGGCGGGCGGAAACCTCGACCGGTTGCCCGCGATCCGCTCCCGAGCCGCACGCCCATCGGCGGTCAGCAAGACTCTTCATCGCATGATGCCGGCTCGCCGGAGAGCCTGTTCGATGATCGCTCCGACATTCACGCGGCCGGACGCCTGGCGAGATTGGGTCGCGCTGTTTGGCAATGGGAATTGGATAGGATCTCGCACGCGCGCGATGGGGTCGTTCTGTTCGCTAGTCTGAACTTCCACCGGTATAGCCCTCGCTTCTTCGGCGAGCCCCCAGAATGCCGCGATATGCCGGGTCGATGAGATTCCGGCATCGAGCATATAGGGGCTGGCGACCCCGCAAGCCTCGGGACCGGAGACTGCAAGCGGCGTCCCGTGCCCCATCCCGGTCACTTCATAGGCTTCGATCGCCACCCGGCCATCGCGATCGCGCCAGAGGCGCTGGCGCGCCCCGTCCACGATCCGCGTTTCAAGCTCCCAATCGTCCTTCTCGTGGACGGCCTGCCACTGAGCGATGATCCTCTCCGCGTTCGAGGCGTGGACCGTCCGGTCCGCGTCACCCTGCCAGACAGAGATGGTCGGCCAAGGTCCGGCATGATCAGAGGCGGATCGGATGAGAGCGCCCAGTACCTCGTCATCAGGGTAGCCCTCGCCGCGCATGCGCGCAAAGGCTTCAGGCACGGACGCGGCCGCACCATAAGGCAGGCCCGCAATGATCGCGCCCCCGGCGAACAATTCAGGATAGGTCGCCAGCATGATCGACGTCATCGCTCCGCCGGCCGAAAGGCCCGTCACATAGATGCGGGCCTCGTCGATCGGGTGTGCCCCGACCATGGCGGCGATCATCTGGCGGATCGATAGCGGCTCACCTGCGTCCCTCGCCGAGTCTCCAGGCGCAAACCAGTTGAAGCAGCGATTGGGATTGTTGGCGTGCCGCTGCTCCGGAAACAGCAAGGCAAAGCCCAGCTCATCCGCCAGCTGCGACCAGCCAGAGCCATGGTCATAAGCATGGGCATTTTGCGTGCAGCCATGCAGAACCACGACCAGCGGCGCGTGCTGGCTCCGGTCCGAGCCGCCCAGACCCTTCGGGATATAATATCTGGCTCGAAGCGCTCCAGAATTGGACCCGAAATCCTCCATGTTGCTGAGCCGCCCCCGGTCGGACGGTGGCGGCGGCTGGAGCGATAATGCCCTGAATTTTCCAAGTTGCGCGATCGTCGAGTGCAGTTTCGTCATAACTGTCCCTCCATGGGCAGAGGCCCATCCGATCATATAACGCTGCAACTGCGAATTACGTTGCTGCACTGCACCATAAATTTCGAAAATGCCGGAGTAGCATTGGCCAGATCGCGCTACAAATGGCGCAAAACCGTGGCCATCGAGAGTTGTACGGCAATGTTTCCTTCATCGGCGTCCGCGCTGCGCCGCGCGACGATCCGCCTTCGCCAACAGTCCTTGGTCGAGCTCCGGCCTGTTCCATCGGGCCGCAGGCCCCAGTGTCATCAGATCTTCACCGCGCGTCAGGAAGGTGAACACCTTGTTCGTCACCTCGATCATCAGCACCTTCATTTCCTCGTCGGAAATGCGCGAGAGATTGGTCCAGGGAATGTCGCCATAGGGCGTGACGACCTTCACGTCGCTATAATCACCCGTCGCGCTGCTGGGCGTCACCCCCGCATGGAGATCCTCCAGCCCGGTGTTGCGCACGCATTGTTCCACCAGAGCAAGGGTGAAGAAGGCCTTCTCATCGTCGGTCAACATATCATCGGCCATGCCCGGTTCCATGTCTGTCTGGTCGCAGCGCGCCTTTAAGGATCGTCAGACCCTATCAGTCCTGCCCGCGCCATTGGTCCAGCGCATCTTCATATTTTGCGCGGGCTTTGTCGACCGCTGCCTGAAATTTGCCGGCCTGTCCCTCCCCTTCTTTGCGCACCTTGGCAATCTGCATTCCGATGCGGGCGCGCTCTTTCTCCAACTCCCCTATGCGCGCTTCTACCGATCGGACATGCTCGTGCAGTTTCTGCTCCGCCAGATCCAGCGCCTTTCGGCTGGGTCGCGGCCGAGGCTTAGCAGGGATCACCCTGCCCTCTGCTTTGCGCGGCGTGGCCTTCATCGGCTTGGCCGCCGAAGCCAGATGTTCCGCAGCGGTGCCGCGGGCGCGCTTGATGACGGTGCCCGGCTTTTGGGCCGCTTCCGCCAAGAGCTTTGGATCGTCGATACTTTCGGCAATGCCTCGCGCGAACAGATCGGCGTCGGCACCCCAGGCCTGCAGCGCCGCCTTCTGGCTGGGCGCTGCGACATAGGCGTCGTGAAATCCGATCGGAGTCCGGAACAGTTTCAGTCTGGGCGCCATATAGCCAGCCATCCGCCAAATGAAGACGGCCCGTCAGTCGGGGGAACTGACGGGCCGCCGATATCATCGAGCCGCACGAGCGGGGGGCAAAGATGCGCGGATCGATGAAGGGGTAACCGGCAAAGCAGGTTCTGGTTCCTAACGGTACGGCTGAGTGTCGCTACACGACCGACTTCCGCAGGCTCCTGAACGTGATCGACCATCGCAAAGCCTCTATCGGCGCGATGCTATGCTCCCAGGCGTGCCTGGCCTCCCCACTCATATGGTAGATGGAGCATGGCGCGAGCGGAGCATTTGCCCGGCTGAAGCCTGTCTCCGTGCGGCGTCGGAAGCGCATTGTCGCCGGTTCGCCCAGCGAAATGCCGATTACATGCTCGAACGCCGGGCGGTCACGATGCCAGCCGATACCCGCGCCTGGATCATAACGGATCAGCAGCAGTTGCTCGAGTTCGTCCGGCTCCAGACCCGCGAACCGCGCCGCGCGGGCCTTGAGCGGCACCGCCCATTGCGGAATGGGCTCGGCCGGCGCGAAAACACCGGTCTGGAAATCATAGCTCCACCCGAAGCTTTTGGTCAGCCGCTTGCCGGTCCATTGCTGGAAGAGGAAGGGCGTCAGGCCCGCATCCTTTACGCCTGCGATGAGCGCCCGCTCCTCCGACCGCAAGATGAAATCCTCACGCTGATGAAGCCCCGGCAGCACCGGCACGTCTGGCTGCGGCGGCAAATCCAGCGGAAGCATCATGGTCATCGGCATGATCGTTGGCTCTGGCCCATCAAAGGGCGAAACTCGTTTGCACAGGCTTGGTCAGGATTTCCTCGATTGTGAAAATGTCGCCGGGCGGCGTCACCAGCAGTGCCTCTTCCGGAACCATAAAATCCAGCCATTGCATGACCTGCCGCCGCTCGATGATCGCGCCATGCCGGCTCTGATAGCGGATGACGTCAGGGTTCGCATCGACGGTGAGGATTCGATAGCTCACTGGCCAGTCGCTCATGGGCGGCTCCCAGATGGCAGCGAGATAAAAGAAATTGCCGTCTTCGCGAAAGGCGCGGAATTTCTTCTCGCCGTTCCGAATGTGGAATTCCGAGGCCGGAACGAGGCAGCGATTGCTAGGGAAGCTTTTCCCTTCGGACCGGATGAACTCATAAGAGACGCCGTCGGCGAAGCGCGGGCTGGAACCCCAGGCCGCTTCAATCATCTCAATCTCTCGGGCATCATCCGGATTGCGTCGGATGATGGCACGGCGACTTCCGAAAGCGTCGGAGTCGAAGGGAGTTGCTTTCGAGTCCATGACGAGAACATAAAGCGAACGAACGCTAAGGGCAAGCTGAAGAAACCCGCGCGGAGGGCCTATGTGCAACGATTACAGGTTGAAGGTCGATATCGCCTCGATCGTCGAGGATTTCGAGGACCTCAAGATCAAGATCAGGATGCCCGAGGGCAAACCCAATGTGCCCGCGCGCGACGATATCCGGATGACCGACATGGCGCCGATCGTGCGCAGCGTGGAGGGCGAGCGGGGCGTGGGCGAACTGGTCAACCGCCGCTGGAGCTGGCCGGGCAACCACGACAAGCCGGTCTATAATTTCCGCACCGAGGGCCGCGAGTTCAGATCGCACCGCGCGCTTATCCTGGCTGACGGCTTCTTCGAGTTCACCGACCCGCCAGTGCCTCGGCCGAAGGACAAGCGGCTCGACAAATGGCTGTTCACGATGAAGGATCATGACTGGTTCTGTATCGCCGGCATCTGGCGGGAAAGCCCGGCTGGCGAAGCCTTCACGATGCTCACCATGGACGCCGGACCCGATGTCGCGCCCTATCATCACCGCCAGATAATTCCGCTCACCCGCGATCAATGGGTAGACTGGCTTGATCCCACCGTACCCGCGAAAGAGATACTGCGCTGGCTGCCGGAGGGCAGCCTGCAGGTCGCCCAGGTCTACGGCGCGCCGCCCGCACAGCAGGTTTTGTTATGACGCAAGACGCGACGCTGGCCCGGTTTATCGAAGCCCAGGCAAAAATCTATGACACAGCGCTCGCCGAGATCAGGGCCGGCGCCAAGCGCAGCCATTGGATGTGGTTCGTCTTTCCGCAGCTTCGCGGCCTCGGCCACAGCCCGACGGCCCACTATTATGGAATTGCCTCGCTCGCCGAAGCCCGCGCCTATCTCGCTCATCCAGTCCTGGGGCCGCGCTACCTCGAATGCGTGAAAGCACTTCAGGCGCTTGGCGGCAGCGATCCGGTCTCCATCTTCGGCTCGATCGACGCGATGAAGCTGCGCTCGTCGCTCACCCTGTTTGAAGCCGCCGGTGGATCGCCGCTACTCGACGATGCGCTGGAACGCTGGTTCGATGGCGATCGGGATGCATCGACGCTGCACCGCCTCGGCTGAGCGGCTGCAGATATGTTCGCCGAACTCTCTACAGGGTCAACTTCATCCTATCCGGTCATATAAAGTGCAAAGCTCATCTGGATTGTCATTGGCGATACCTGTCGGCGAAGCCAGTAGCTCGGGCCACTGTTCTGACCAGTGACGGAAAGGAAGAACTGCGCCGCCCTGGCGCCATTTTTCGACCTGGCGAAGATCAACATCGGCCATCAGCCACTGGGCCTGATGAGCCGGTCCAATGGCGAAAACGCCATTGTCGGGCGTGATGCAGTCAGGCGGCCCATAAACTGCAGCGGCGCCATAATTTTCGTCGAGCGATGGGAGCCAGGGCGCGAGACCAACTGTGGGCGCCTGCACCACATAACATTGATTTTCAAGCGCACGCGCCTGCGCGCCGATCCGCACCCGCCAATAACCCTGCATATTGTCGGTTGCTGAGGGCACGAGGATGATTCTTGCTCCCGCTTCTGCCTGGCGACGTGCAATCAGAGGAAACTCGGCGTCATAGCAGATGGATATGCCAACCGGGCCAAAGGGCGTGTCCAATGCTTTTATCTGCGTACCCCCTGCTATGCCCCAGATCTCCCGTTCGAAGCGGGTCATCACAATCTTGTCCTGCCAACCCACACTGCCATCGGGACAGAAGAGCCGCGCCCGGTTGACGATCATCCCTCGCTCGTCGACCGCCGGACCGCTACCGGCCAAGATGACTATCCCATATCGAGTAGCCAGTTTCCGGTGCAGTTCTTCCGCTCGATCCGAAAGCGCCATGACCAGTTCAAGGGAGCGCTGAAGATCAGACGCTGTAGCAGGGTTGCAGCCAGCCAGCTCCATCGCCGCATATTCGGGGAAAAGCAGCAGTTGCGCGCCTTCCTCCACTGCCTGTGTCACCCACCGGCTGATTTTGGCTTCCCACGCGTCATAGCTTGGCAGCAGTTCGATCGGATATTGCGCCGCCGCGATTCGAACTTGGTCCACTTCGTCCCGCCCCCAGGGTGAATGTCGCACTAAATCTTCTTCATCCAGAAGCGCATGACATGGTCAATCTCTTGCGCCTGCCCCACTTCCTTCCACGCGAGCCGCGTATCGTAGCGCGGCGCGATACGATAGCCTCGCTTGCGCCAGAAATCGCCCAGATCCCCGGCTTTGGCGGGACGACGCGGATCGTCGGATTGCCGCACCACCGCGCAGAAGGCTGCGCAGTTCGCGCCGGCGGCCTTTGCCGCGGCCTCCCGCTCGTCGAAGAAGCGATGGCCGATCCCCTTCCCGCGGAATTGGGGCAGCAGCACGGATTCCCCGAAATAATGCATCGCGCCAATATCGACGCCAGCGGCCAGAAACGGAGCCCTGATCACATCCGACTGTGTCGTCATGGGTGAGGCGGTCGCCATGCCGACGGGAATGTCACCGAGCCGCGCAACGATGACGATCGCATCCTCGGCGCTTAGAAATTGATCCAGATAGTTCGCCTCATAATCGAGGCTGCCGTCATAGAGGTAGGGCCATGTCCGGAACACCGTCATGCGCAGCGTGGCGAGCGCGCGCAGCGACAGATCGTCGCGACCGATGCGCTCCACCACCAGCGGCGCATCCAGAGCGGCCGTCATGCCGGTTCGCCGACCTGCCTCAACCAGTCGGCGAGGTTATAATGGTTGCTGACTCGCGCGATCCGGCCATCGACAATATCGAAAAAGGCGCCGACACGTAGCCGATAGCGCTGACCACGCGCGGGCGGCAAGTCGCTGTCGGTCTGCAGATATTCGCCCTCCAGCTGGAACTCGGCCGCCGCGCGAGTGCCGTCCCCCGAGCTCAGAAAGACGGGATCGATCACCCGCTCCCGGTAGCAGCGATTCATGTGATCGAGAAATGCGGCGAAGGCCGCCTTGCCCTGGCGCGGTTCACCCTGCGAGGGTTCGTGGACGACATCCTCCGTCAGCAGGCCCAGCATCGCCTCGGCATCGCCTCTGTTGAAGGCCTCATAATAACGGGAAAGTAGGGTCTCGCTCATCAGTCCTCCGGCGCGATGGTGACGCGCAGCCCGTCGAGCTGTGCCGTCAGCGGAATTTGGCAAGACAGGCGCGAGCGCCCGTTGCGATGATCGCTGCTGTCTAGCAAGTCATTCTCATCGTCGCTGAGCGGCGGGATCGCGTGGCCCTCTTCGACATAGACATGGCAGGTCGCGCAGGAACAGCATCCGCCGCAGAGTGCGAGCAGTTCGTCGAGGCCATTGTCACGGATCGCTTCCATCAGCGAGAGACCGGCCTCCGCCTTGACCGCATGTTCGGTACCGTCGCGGCCAGTCACCAAAATCTGAACCATCAATCAATCCTTGATGAGGCGGGTCGCATGCCAGCGCAGATGGTCGGCCATGAAGGTGGAAATGAAATAATAGCTGTGGTCATAGCCTTCGCGCAGGTTGAGCGTCAGGTCGATGCCCGCCGTCTTGCATGCGCTTTCGAGGAGTTCCGGCCGCAATTCCTGCGTCAGGAACGAATCTGCACCGCCCTGATCGACCAGCAAATCTGCCACGCGGGCGCCATCCTCGATCAACGCGACCGCATCGTGCCGGCGCCATGTCGCGCGATCTTCACCCAGATAGCCGGCCAGGGCCTTCTCCCCCCAGGGCACCTGGCCGGGTGCGACGATCGGCGCAAAAGCTGACACCGACGCATATCTGCCCGGATTGCGCAGGGCGATGGTGATTGCTCCATGGCCTCCCATCGAATGACCCATGATCGACTGGCGCGTCATGTCCGCCGGGAAATTGTCCGCAATCAGGGTGGGCAATTCCTCGGTCACATAGGACCACATTTTGTAATGACGATCGAACGGCGCCTGCGTCGCATCGACATAGAAGCCCGCGCCCAGGCCGAAATCATAGGCACCGGCCGGATCGTCCGGCACGGCATTCCCGTTGAGGTCCGGGCCGCGCGGCGATGTATCCGGCGCGACGAAGATCAGGCCCAGTTCCGCGCAGATGCGGCGGAACTCGCCTTTTTCCGTGACATTGGCATGGGTGCAGGTCAGCCCGGACAGATACCAGACGACCGGCAGCTTCGTCCCCGGCTGATGCGGAGGCACGAAGACCGAAAAGGTCATCTCTGTTCCGGTAGCGGCGGAGGCGTGCTTATAGACGCCCTGCGCGCCGCCGAAGGCATTGTTCGTGCTGACCTGCTCCATCATTCAGTTGCCATCCGTGAAGGTGTAGGCGCAGATTTTATTGCCGGCCGGATCGCGCAGATAGGCGGCATAGGCGCCGGGCAAATGACCACGAGGCCCTGCCTCGCCTTCGCAGCTGCCGCCGGCAGCCAGACCAGCAGCATGGAAGGCATCGACCTCGTCGGTGCTGGCGGCCGCAAACCCGATGGTCACGCCGTTGCTGGACGGCGCTTCGCCATTGCCGGGGCGCAGAACCAGCAGAGCCGGTTTGTCTTTCCCGTAGAGGATGACGTTATCTCCGAAAGGGCCCAGATTCTTGACCCCCAGCGGCGCCAGTGCCGCATCGTAAAAGGCCGACGACCCTGCAAGGTCGCTCGCGCCGACACAGGCGTGCGAAAACACCCCGTCACCCGAAATGACAGCCATTTTATTCCTCCCTCTCTCGAACGAACTTAGAAGACGACGACCGAGCGGATGCTCTTGCCCGCGTGCATCAGGTCGAAAGCCGTGTTGATCTCCTCCAGACCCATGACATGGGTAATCATCGGGTCGATCTCGATCTTGCCGGTCATATACATGTCAACGATCTTGGGCACGTCGGTCCGGCCCTTGGCGCCGCCAAAGGCCGTGCCGCGCCAGTTGCGGCCGGTGACGAGCTGGAAGGGTCGCGTTTCGATCGTCTTGCCGGCTTCAGCCACGCCGATGATGATCGAGGTGCCCCAGCCGCGATGGCAGGCTTCGAGCGCCGTGCGCATCACTTCGGTATTGCCCGTGGCATCGAACGTGTAGTCGGCACCGCCGTCGGTCATCTCCACGATCTTCGCTACCGTCTCTTCGCGCGACAGGCCCTTCGAATTGAGGAAGTCGGTCATGCCGAACTTGCGGCCCCATTCCTCGCGATCGGGGTTGATGTCGACGCCGATGATCTTGTTCGCCCCGGCAAGGCGCGCGCCCTGGATCACATTGAGGCCGATGCCACCCAGGCCGAAGATGACGACATTGTCACCCACCTGCACCTTGGCGGTGTTGATGACCGCGCCGACGCCGGTGGTGACGCCGCAGCCGATATAGCAGCTCGATTGGAACGGCGCGTCCTCGCGGATCTTGGCCACCGCGATGTCGGGCAGGACGGTGAAGTTGGAGAAGGTGGAGCAGCCCATATAATGATAGATGGGCTGACCTTTGAAGCTGAAGCGGGTGGTGCCGTCGGGCATCAGCCCCTTGCCCTGGGTGGCGCGGATAGCGGTGCACAGGTTCGTCTTGCCCGACAGGCAGCTTTTGCACTGCCGGCATTCGGGGGTGTAGAGCGGAATGACATGGTCGCCCGGTTTTACCGAAGTCACGCCGGGCCCGACTTCGCGCACGATGCCCGCGCCTTCATGGCCGAGGACCGAGGGGAAAATGCCCTCGCTGTCGAACCCGTCGAGCGTATAGGCGTCGGTATGGCAGATGCCGGTCGCCATGATTTCCACCAGCACTTCGCCCGCCTTGGGCCCTTCCAGGTCCAGCTCGACGATCTCAAGCGGCTTCTTCGCTTCGAAGGCGACGGCGGCGCGGGTCTTCATTTCTCATTCCTCGTCATTGGCAGCGTTCGAGAACAGCCAGCGTGGCTCATCACAGCCGGAAAAATCTTGCAGAGCCACGCATAGATTATCCAAGCCACATCGTAGCCACGCCCACTCCTCATTTTCACTCTAGCGCCGTTCCGCAGGAGCGATAATATAGTATTTTGGCAAAGGTTTATTTCTTTATAGGGATAATGAATGTCGGCTTGGGATGGTATCGACGAATTCATCAGCGTCGCCACGCTGGGTTCCTTCACGCGTGGGGCACAGGCGCTAGGCATGTCGACCACGCATGTCAGCCGCTCGATCATGGCGCTGGAGCAGCGAGTTGAAGCTCAGCTATTTCATAGAACGACCCGCACGGTCAGGTTAACCGACACCGGACGAGCATTTTTCGAACGGTGCGAGCGGATCGCTCAAGACAGGGATGAGGCAATCGCCCTTATTGGCGACCGCAGCGCGCCTCAAGGAGAGCTGCGCGTGACCTGTTCAACGGCGATGGGTGAGCGGTTCGTGGCCCCGATCATACGCCGCTTCGCCGCGCAGCATCCCAAGCTTACGGTATCTATCGAACTGTCCAATCGGATCATCGACCTCTTCGGCGAAGGGTTCGATTTGGCTATAAGGACGGGCTCGATCACAGACCCCCGCCTGATAGCAACCCGCGTGGCGTCACGTAGCCTTTATACGTGCGCAGCCCCAAGCTATCTTGCATCTGCAGGGCGTCCGAACCGGGTTGAGGCCTTGGAAAACCATGAATGTATCGCAGGCACCGCCGCAGCTTGGCATTTCAAGATAGGCGGACAGGAAGTCGTCCATCGACCTAAAGGGCGTTTTATGTGCAACAGCGGACATGCTGTCATGGAGGCTTGCGTCTCGGGATTGGGCATTTGCCAGCTCCCCGACTTTTATGTTCTGCCCTATCTCAAACATGGCATGGTAGATTTGCTGCTGGAGGACGCCCAGCCGGACGATGAGCCGATTTGGGCAGTCTATCCACAGCGCCGTCATCTGTTGCCAAAGGTGCAGCAGGTGGTGGATTGTCTGGCTCATGAACTAGGGCCGGCGATGAACAGTCGCATACGGTGATGACTGGAGGGGGACACGCTTCCCGCCTCTTCACCTAAACCTCAGATGAGCTGCGATTCATCCGCCTTGACGAATCTTCAGAGTCAAAGGAACATATAGGGAACATATTGAGTCGTTGTTCCCATGTCCGTATATCTCTCTTCCCTCGACCAGAACCAGGTCGACCAGCTTGCCGCGCTTCGCGCAAGCCTGGCGCATGCCCGCGCCGCGCGCGGGCCCGCCCTGCCGTTCGGATTGCCCGAGCTGGACGAACGTTTGGCCGACCAGGGTCTCAATGGCGCGGGACTACATGAAATCGCTGCTGCTTCGGCCAGCTTCACCGATGATGCCTGCGCCACCCTGTTTGCCGCCGGGATCGCGGCGCGCTTTTGCGCGGAGCCGGGGTTCACCATTCTCTGGGCGGTGACGCGCTTCGACCTTTATGCGCCGGGCCTCGAGCAGATCGGCCTTAGCCCTGACAAGATCCTCTATGCCCAGGGCCGCAAGGACGCCGAGGTCCTGGCGCTTGCCGAAGATGGCCTGCGCGATGGATCGCTCGCCTGCGTTGTCGCGGAAGTGAAGGCCGCCGATCAGACGGCGACCCGACGGCTTCAGCTGGCGGCTTCCGACGGCAAGACGCCGATGCTGCTCTACCGCCGCCACCGAAGTCGCGAGCGTTGCCCCTTGAGCGGTCTCTCCTCGGCGATGACGCGCTGGCGCATCGGTGCGGCCCCTTCGAGCCCCGTTCCCCATGTCGGCCTTGGGCGGCCGCGCTGGTCGGTCGAACTTGTCCGCCAGCGGAACGGCAATCCCTTCTCCATCGAACTGGAGGCGTGCGATGACACGGGTCGCCTCGCTCTACCTGCCGCAGCTCCCGATAGAGCGATTGCGACGGGCAGAGCGGCCCGCCAGGCTGCCTGAGCCGGCTCCTGCCCCGATCGCACCGCGCTTCGCCTCGCCGATCGACGATAATCCTGGCGCCTGTTCCGTCCCCAAGGCGGGTGGCTGGCGCCCCGGCGCCCGCTGGGCGCGCGATGGCGCGCTCGGCAGCGGGCCAACCCAGGCCGATATCGATGCCATGCCAGCGCATCAGCGCCCGACCATGCGCGAGATGGGACGGCGCAGCGAATCCGCCGAGCATCCCTTCAAGGCGTTGCCCGCCGATGACGGTGGCGGCCGCACTGCATCTGTCCCCGTCCCCGCGCTCACATGGGCCAAGCTCTGGGGCCAGCCGACGATCCTCATCGCGCGCACGGGGCAGCGAGACGTCGTGACCGCGGCCTGCCCGCTTGCGCTGAAACTTGGCCTTCGCCCCGGCATGGCCGCCGCCCATGCCCGGGCGCTGGTGACCGACCTGGAAGTGCGCGACGCGCAGCCAGATGCGGATCAGGCCTGGCTGGACCGGTTGGCGCTGCACGCTATCGCGCATTGGACGCCGACTGCAAGTGTCGCGTGCGCGGACGGCCTTTGGCTCGATCTTACCGGCACCACGCATTTGTTCGGCGGCGAGGCGCGCTTCTGCCGCCGGTTGCTGCGGTTCCTTGAGCGGCTGGGCTTCACGGCCAGCGTCGCGATCGCAGGCACGCCGGGCGCCGCCCATGCGCTCGCGCGCTACGGGAACGAGGCCATCACCCTCCTTCCGAACGGCGCCGAAACCCAGGCCATTGCCGATCTACCGCTCTCCGCGCTCCGGCTCGATCCGGGCGTGCTCGAGACCGCAGCCCGGTTCGGCCTGGAGCGCATCGCTGACCTCTATCCCATGCCACGCGGACCGCTCGCCCGCCGTCTTGGCCTCCCGACCGTTCGCAGGCTCGACCAGGCCCGCGGGATGATCGCTGAACCCATCGTGCCGGTCATCCCCTTCGAGACACCCCATGTAGAACGGCGTCTGCTTGAACCGATCGGCACAGCTGAGGCGATCAACCAGGTGATCGGCGATCTGGTCGACGATCTCGTCACCCTGCTGATCGAGCAGGGCCTTGGCCTGCGCACCGCGCAGCTCGCCTGCCAGATCGTCGATGGAACCGAGCAGCGTATTGCCATCGGCACAGCGAAGGCCACGCGCGATGCGAAGCATCTCAAACGCATGCTGGCCATGCGGGTCGAGCGGATCGATCCGGGCCTTGGCATCGAGACGATGACGCTGAGCGCACCGCGCGTCGAGCAATTGAGAGCGCAGACGCTGGAGGCCGGCCTCATCACGGGCGATCGCGCACCCGATATAGCGCTGCTGGTCGATCAACTCGCCGGCCGGATCGATCCCGACACGCCTTTTCGCTTGTCCTCGCATGAGAGCGACGTGCCCGAGCGCGCGGTGCGGCGGGTCGGACCACTGGCAACGCCCAAAGGCTGGCCCGGCTGGAAGCGGCCTGTGCGGATGCTGAGGCGACCCGAACTTCTGTCCAATGTCGTGGCGCTGCTGCCCGACCATCCGCCTCGGCGCTTCGTCTGGCGGGGATCGAGCTATCGAGTGGTCGTCGGCGACGGCCCGGAACGCATCCATGGCGAATGGTGGCGTTCCCCCCAGGAGATGTGGGCTGTCAGGGACTATTTCCGGGTCGAGGCAGAGGGCGGCGAACGCTTCTGGCTGTTCCGCCGGGGCGATGGCGTCGATGAGCAGACCGGGAACCTCAGCTGGTTCATGCATGGGGTGTTTGGGTGATGACCCGCTATGTCGAACTCCAAATCACAAGTCATTTCTCGTTCCTGCGCGGCGCATCCTCGCCTGAGCAGCTTTTCTCAGCCGCCGCACTGCTTGGACACAAGGCTCTGGGTCTTGCCGATTGGGGCAGCGTCGCGGGCGTTGTGCGCGGGTGGGATGCGCAGAAAGCAACCGGCGTCCGGATGATCGCCGGCGCGCGGGTCGATTTGACCGACGGCAAGGCCCTCCTCCTCTATCCGACCGATCGCCCCGCCTGGTCTCGGCTGACCCGTCTGCTCTCGGTCGGCAAGGCGCGCGGTGGCAAGGGCTGCTGCCTGCTCGACTGGGCCGATGTCGTTGCCCATGCCGAAGGCCAGATCGCGATCCTGGTGCCGGACCAGCCCGACGATACAACCATGGCCAATCTCCGGGATCTCAAGGCCGTATTCGGTGCCCGCGCGCATCTGGCGCTTGCGCTGCGCCGACGGCCCGACGACGTCGCCCGGCTTCACCGGCTCGATGTCATGGCGCGAGCGACCGCCGTGCGGAGCGTCGCAACCGGCGACATTCTTTATCACTCGCCCCATGTTCGACCGCTCCAGGATGTGATGACCGCGATCCGGGAGAAGACGACGATCGATGGCCTGGGGTTCAGGCGCGAGCGCTATATGGACCGGAACCTCAAGTCGCCGGCAGAGATGGAACGGCGCTTTTCCGCCTTTCCCGACGCGATCCAGGCAAGCGCCGACATCGCCGACCAATGTCGCTTTGATCTCGGCGAAATCCAGTATCAATACCCGTATGAACAGGTGATGGAGGGGCGCACGGCGCAAGAGGCGCTGGCTGCTCTGACCCAAAATGCTGCCAACCGGATGTTTCCCGATGGCCTGCCTTCCGCCTATCGTAAGCAGATCGATCATGAGCTGCGATTGATCGACCAGCTCGGTTACGCCCCCTATTTTCTGACGGTCAATTCGATCGTCGCCGAGAGCCGCCGGCGCGGCATTCTCTGCCAGGGCCGCGGCTCGGCAGCAAACAGCTGCGTCTGCTATATGCTCGGCATCACCTCGATCGACCCGATCAAGCATGAACTGCTATTCGAGCGATTCGTGTCTGGCGAACGCAAGGAGCCGCCCGATATCGACGTCGATTTCGAGCATGAGCGGCGCGAGGAGATCATCCAGTGGATCTATGAGACCTATGGGCGCAGCCGCTCGGCGCTGACAGCCGTCGTCACCCGCTACCGCACCCGCGGGGCGGTCGCAGAGGTGGGCAAGGCGCTGGGTCTCCCGCGCGATCTCACGAAGATGCTGACCGGTCTGGTCTGGGGATGGTCGATGGACGGCATCACCGACGAACAGATTGCGAGCGCCAATTTGAACGCCGACGATCATCGCCTGAAGCTGACGCTCGAACTTTCGCGGCAGCTCATCGGCACCCCGCGACACCTATCGCAACATCCCTGCGGTTTCGTGCTGACCCAGGACCGGCTTGACGACCTCGTTCCGATCGAGCCGGCGCGGATGGAGGATCGCCAAATCATTGAATGGGACAAGGATGACATCGATGCGGTGAAGTTCATGAAAGTCGATGTGCTGGGCCTTGGCATGTTGGGCTGCATGAACCGGGCGTTCAATCTGCTGGAAGAGCATAAGGGCCTGCGTGTCGGCATGGCGGACCTTCAGCACGATGACCCCGCTGTCTATGCCATGATCCAGCGTGCCGACACGCTGGGCGTCTTCCAGATCGAAAGCCGTGCGCAGATGTCGATGCTGCCGCGGATCAAGCCGAAGGAATTCTATGATCTCGTGATCGAAGTCGCGATTGTCCGTCCCGGCCCTATTCAGGGCGACATGGTCCATCCCTATCTGCGCCGCCGCGAGGGCAAGGAGACGCCCGAATATCCCAAGCCAGAACTTGAAGCGGTACTCAAGAAGACACTGGGCGTCCCGCTCTTTCAGGAGCAGGCCATGAAGGTCGCGATCGTGGGGGCAGGCTTTACGCCGGCCGAGGCCGATCAGCTGCGCCGCGCCATGGCGACGTTCAAGCTGACGGGCGGGGTCAGCCATTTTTACGATAAGCTGGTGAACGGCATGATCGCGCGGGGCTACCCAAAGGATTTTGCCGAGCGCACGTTCAAGCAGATTGAGGGGTTCGGCAGTTACGGCTTTCCCGAGAGCCACGCGGCGAGCTTCGCCAAGATCGCCTATGCCTCCTGCTGGATGAAGCATCATCATCCCGATGTCTTCTGCGCCGCGCTCCTGAACGCCCAGCCCATGGGCTTCTATGCGCCCGCCCAGATCGTGCGCGACGCCCGAAACCATGGCGTCGAGATCCGCCCGGTCTCAATCAACCACAGCCATTGGGACTGCTCGCTCGAACCGGCGCGCGGGCGATACAAAGCGGTGCGCCTCGGCTTCCGGCAGGTACGCGGCTTCGCCAATCTCCATGGCGCCGCGATCGTCGGCGCGCGCGGACCAGCCCCTTTCGAGAGTGTCGAGGAGGTCTGGCGCCGCGCGGGCGTGCCGCGCGCCGCGATCGAACGACTCGCCGAGGCCGACGCCTTTGCCTGCATCGCGCAGGATCGCCGCCGAGGCCTCTGGAAGGTCAAGGGTCTGGGCGAAGCGCCCCTCCCCCTCTTCGCCGCCGCGGACGCGCGCGATGGCAAATTCTCACCCGAAGGCAGCGAGGCACCGGTTTCGCTCCAGCCAATGACCGAAGGCCGCGAGGTGGTCGAGGATTATCGCTCGCTCCAGCTTTCGCTCCGCAACCATCCGCTGAGTTTCCTGCGCCCCCAGCTCAACGCCATGCGGATCGTCCGGTGCGCAGATCTCAAGTCGATCCGCGATGGTCGCAACATCGAGGTCGCCGGAGTCATTCTGGTCCGCCAGCGGCCCGGCTCAGCCAAGGGCGTGCTCTTCGTCACGATCGAGGATGAGAGCGGCGTTGCCCAAGGTATCCTCTGGCCACAAAAGTTCGAGATCTATCGGCGGCAGATCATGTCCGCGTCGATGATTGCCATACGCGGCCGACTCCAGAAGGAGGGAGAGGTCATCCACATCATCTGCGACCGGGTCGTCGATCATGACGAGATGCTGCGATCGGTCGGCCGAATGGATTTTACGGTCGCATCGGGCCGCGGCGATGGCGCAACTCATGGTGGTGGTCCTGATCCGCGCGACCCTGTCTTTCCGAGCGGTCGAACGCTTGGCGCACCGCCCTATCGCAACGCAAAGGCAACCCACGACGACATTCTGCCGATCCGCAGCCACGATTTTCATTGAGCCCGCGCATCTATGGTGACCTGATCTGCCACCACCAAGTGGACCGATCGGTTTGTCAGTGGATTAAAGCCGCTACAGCCATATCCGGGTGAAGGTGGAGCGAAGCGAAACCGGAGGCCGGATATGACGGTGCCCTAATCCGCAGCTACCATCGTCGGCGCAATTGCGCTGCGCCTCGATGTCTGACAGAATTAGGGCATTAAGGGGGGCCTGGCAGTAAGGAGCGATCGCGAACTGGCCCCGTATTCGCGCCTATATGCTTGTCCAAACAAATCAATCGAAGCTCCGCTTATAGGTGGCGGCATAACGCTCACGCATATGTTCATCGACCGTCACTGCAGCATATTTGGCCCCTTCACCCGGCTCCAAACAGGATTGTATGCATTCGATGCGTTGGGCGGGGTTGCCGCAGAAAAAGAAGGGAGCAGAATAGCGCTCCTGGCCCGAGGCGTTGATAACGCGATGACGGGTGGAACGATATGTGTCATTGGTCCAGCGCGCAATTAGATCGCCCAGATTGATGACGAAAGCGCCGGGCACAGGCACGGCATCGAGCCATAGACTCTGGTCATGATCCCACACCTGGAGGCCGCCCACATTATCCTGTAGCAGGATAGTGATGCCGCCGAAATCCGTGTGCGCCCCGCACCCTTTTTCATCCGGATGCGGATTGGCTGCCTGCGGGGGATAGTGGAGCAGGCGCAGCGTGGCGATCGGATCTTGCTCCAGCGTCGTGAAAAAGTCCGCGTCCAGCCCCAGCGAAAGGGCAATGCCCTCCAGCAGTACGCCCGCCAGACTACGCATTTCGGCGAAATATGCGGAGGTCACGGCTTCGAACCCGGCAAGACCGGCAGGCCAGACATTCGGTCCGGTATTGAAATATTTCAGCGCCTGCTCGTCATCGGCCGGAACGTCACGACCGATATAATAGCCCTCCTTCAGATCCGGCGGCGCGCCCGCCTCCAGCGTCTGCCCGCGCAGCGGCTCATATCCCCGGTTCGCTTTGGAACGGGACATCGCCACGTCCAGCTTGCGGTCCATCGGCAAGGCGAAGAATTCCGCACTCGCATCGAACAGCCGCTGCATCGTCGAGGCGGCAACGCCATGCCCGACGCAATAGAAAAATCCCTTGTCGAGACAGGCTTGTCTTATCGCGGTCGCCACCTTGGAACGTTCGGACGCGCTGGCCCCTCGCAAACCGCTGATGTCGACGATCGGCAAGTTCAGTTCGGCGGCTTTTTCAACCTGCGATGCCGATGCAGTAGCGCTCATTTCAAACCTCGATTCTGTGAGATCGCATTCTGAGCGCAAAGACCCGATCTAAAAAAGAATAAATTGTCGCTCCACCCGATGCCGAAAAAGGGACGTTGACTTGGCTCATCGCAAGCCCGACCATGCCGCTCATGTCCAACCGCGCACATCGTTTTCATGCTCCGATGGTCGTCTATTTTGACGCCATCCGCCGGGCCGGGTCGATCCGGGAAGCGGCCCGGCGGCTCAATGTGGCTTCGTCTGCCGTGAACCGCCAGTTGCTCAAGCTGGAAGCGGAGCTGGGAACGCCCCTGTTCGAACGGCTGCCGACCGGATTGAAACTCACACACGCCGGCGCTACCTTCGCCCGGCACGCGATAGAAGTGCTCCAGGACGCGGAACGCGTCCGGTCTGAGCTGGAAGCGATGCAGGGTCTGCGCTCGGGTCATGTGGAAATCGCGGCGGTCGAGGCCCTTACATCCGATTTGCTGCCCAGCGTGCTCACGCGCCTGCGCGAACTCTACCCCCGGATCACGGTGGGTGTAACCGTGCTCGGCTCTGCTGCAATCTCGCAGGCCATCGTCAGCGGCGACGCCGATATCGGCATCGCGTTCAGCATCGACCGGACGCTCGACCTCCGGCAATTATCGCTGTGGCCCTTCCAGCTCGGCGCGACCATGCGGCCCGATCACCCGCTGGCCAACTACCAGAAATTATCGCTGGGCACCTGCCAGGCGCATTCGCTTATTCTGCCAAAGGCCGACCTGTCTATCCGTCAACAGCTTCACAGGGCCTTGGGCAAGCTCCCCCAAGGCATGGTTGAAACGAGTTCGGTCGAGTTGGCGAAGCAATTGACCCTTCGGGGTCTTGGCATTTCATTCCAGACGCGGATCGGCATCGAGCGCGAACTGGAAAGCGGCACCCTTGTTCACATCCCCATCACCAAACCGGTCACGCTCAAAGCTGATCTCGGCGTTTACGTCCGGTCGGCACGCAATCCCCCGATCGCCGTTCATGCGCTGGTTGAGCTGTTTTCGAAACAGGTCGATCAAATGGCCGCATCGGAAAGCCGATAGCCTGCCGCTGGCAAGGCTATCGGCTTTCCGGCTCAATTGGACGTGCCCGCCCTGCTCATCGTCACGGCGGGGGCAACTTTGTCCGGCTGCTCCGGGAGAGCGCCATAGCGGCGCGCCAGCACGGCGCACAGCATGAGCTGGATTTGATGAAAGAACATGAGCGGCAGGATGATTGCGCCGACCTGTGACGCCGAGAACAGCACGCCCGCCATTGGAACGCCAGATGCCAAGCTTTTCTTCGAACCGCAGAATTGAAGGACGATGCGATCCTCCCGGTTGAAGCCGAACCATCGGCCCAGTGCCTGCGTCAGCGCAAGTACGACCGCAAGCAGAACGGCGGACAGCGCGGCGATCATCGCCAGTTCCCTGAACGAAACCTTGGACCAAAGGCCTTCGACGACGGCCGCCCCGAAGGCAGTGTAGACCACCAAGAGGATCGAGCCACGATCGACCAGCGTCAGCATCTTCTTCTGCCGGACGATCCAATCGCCGATCCACGGCCGCAGCATATGACCCGCCATGAAAGGCAACAGCAGTTGCACGGCGATCGTGACGACCGCATCGCTCGAAAAGCCGCCATGTTTCCCGGTGATGAGCAGCGCGCAAAGGATGGGTGTAACGAAGATACCCGCCAAATTAGAGAAAGACGCGCTGCATACAGCGGCGGCGACGTTGCCCCGGGCCATGGCGGTGAAGGCGATGGACGACTGAACCGTCGAAGGCAGCAATGTCAGAAACAACATTCCCGTGGCCAGCGCGGGATCAACCAGCGGCAGCCCACGGATGACCAGACCCAATAGCGGGAAAACGACGAAGGTGACCACAGCCACCGTCAGATGCAGCCGCCAATGCCGCGCCCCGTCGATGACCGCCTGCCGTGAAAGTCGCGCACCATGCATGAAGAACAGGATGACGATGCCGGCATCAGCGCAAAATCCGGCAATCGATGCCCAAGAACCGCGGGGCGGAATCAGAGACGCCAGAACGACCATTGTCACGAGCAGGACGATGTAACTGTCGATATTCAGGCGAGAAAATATGCTCTTCACGACGTCGTTCCTTCCATCGAAACATGCGCGGAAACGATTTTCCAGCCATCCTCGAACCGGATCCAGGTCTGGCTCTGACGACCGCGCCGGTCCGTGCCCTCGCGGAAGAATTCGGCGTTGGCCGTGGCGACGTCGCCAAAGGTGGAAATGAAGACGCGGCCCAGCCGCCGTTGCGGCGATCCTCCCCTGCCCTTTCGGAATTCACGTATTTCATCCATGCCGTACAACACCTCGCCCACGCCGTAGCGAACCGTGGTGGGCGCGTCATGGAACAGCTGGTCCATTTCATCCAGATCATCCGTCATCAGCGCCCGCTCATAGCGGTCGAACTGGGCTTTCACTTCGGCCACGATCTTGGGATCATTGATTATCATCAGACTTCTCCTGCCACGCACATCGGCCCTGGATCAGGCCCTGTGCTTCCAGCGATTGCGCGAACGCGATGAGGTCGCCGTCTCTTCCCTTCGCCGCGATCAACTGGACCCCCATGGGCAAACCGTTGACGGGAAGCGGTGCGGCTATGACGGGCACGCCGAGAAAACTGATCGGCTGCGTGTAGAGTCCCAAATTGGCGCGGGCGGGCTGCATCGAGCCGTCGATCGGGATGAACGGATCATCGATGAAGGGAGCGGGACCGAAAGTGGCCGGGGCTATCAGCACCTCATATTGGGCGAGCGCCGCGTCAACGGCGGCAGCGAACACATCGCGATAGGCCAAGGCTGCCGCATAAACATGATCGGGCACCGCAGCGCCAGCCAACAGCCGGTCGCGCGTGGCAGGATCATAGGATAGCGCGTCCGCCACGAGCGCGTCCCGATGCTGCCGCCCCCCCTCGAAAGCCGTAATCAGAAACGCGGCAGACCGGGCACGCGCAACATTGGGCAGGTCGACGAGCGGCAATCCCCCCAATTGGGACGAGAGGCGGGCAAGCGCCCGGCTCATGCAAGGCGACAGGTTCGCCCCGAACCACCCCGACAACAAGGCCGGCCGCTGCAATGCCCGGCAAGTCTCGTCGCCGGCATCCGCCCTAAGCACAGAATCGACGATCGCCAGATCATGCGCCGACCGAGTGAAAATGCCGATATCATCCAGAGTGTGGACAAATGGATAGACCCCTTTCATCGGAAGCGACGCGTGGGTGGGCTTGGTGCCGTAAATGCCGCAAAGGCTGGCGGGGATACGGATCGACCCGTTCGTGTCCGACCCCAGGCTGAAAGGGACCATCCCCGCAGCGACCGCCGCTGCCGAACCGCCTGATGATCCTCCGGCAAAACGGGCAAGATCATGGGGGTTGCGGGTGACGCCCCACTGCGCATTGTCGGTGACAAAGCCGTAGGCAAATTCGTCCATGTTGAGGGTTCCCACCAACACCGCGCCGGCGTCGCTCAGCCGGCGGATCGCCGCCGCGTCGTCCGTGGCGGGCGCGGCTTGACGCAGCCTGCCCGCGCCCGCCGTGGTGGGCAGCCCTTCGACATCGAACAGATCCTTGACGGCGAACGGAACGCCGGCAAGGGGACCAGGATCGATCCCCCGGCTCAGGCTGATATCCACGGCCTCCGCTCGAGCAAGCGCACGATCGCGCAGGATCCGGGTCACCGCATTCACCGCGCCATTGCGCTGCTCGACCCGGTCAAGCGCCGCTCGGGCCACTTGGAGTGCGGAAAGACGCCCGGACCTGACGGCTTCCGCCGTTTCGAAAACGGTCATCAGAGCGATATCCCGCTTCACGAGGCTTCACCCCGCAGCACATCATAATGGCGCTGAAGCAGGCGCGCATTGGCCGCGACGCCCCGCACAGCTTCCTGCGGCATGTCAGCCCCGAGGCGGGCCGCGACCTCCCGCGCCAGTTCCTCATCAGAAGCTCCGATTTTTTCGAACAGGGGCTGCGTCATCTGCTTCTCCTGGCTGTCATGGCAGCGCGCCATCCGCCTCAATTACGGGATATGCCTGCGCCAGATCGCGGCGCGAGATCATCGGCTGCGTTCCGCTTAACTGCCGCGATAGGTCGAATAAGCGAAGGGCGAGGCCAGCAAAGGAACATGATAATGTCCTTCATCCGCGATGCCGAAGTCGATGGGCACGGCGTCCAGAAAGGGGGGATCGGGAAGAGCCGCTCCCTGCATCCGGAAATAGTCAGCGACCTTGAATACAAGGCGATAACGGCCTTTTTCAAGCGTGAGTTCACGCAGGCCAGGACAGCGTCCATCGGCGTCCGTCACCCCATCAAACAATTTCACCTGATCCTGCCACAAGGACAGCGCCATGCCAGCAGCCGGACGACCATGCATCATGTCCAGAACATGTGTGGAAAGCGTCATGCGGCCTGCCCCTGATCAAGATTCCATGTCGATGTGAATTCAGGCTCCGCATAACCGAGATAGTCCGAAACGATGCTCGCCCGATCATCGAGGAAAAGCTGGTCGGCGATGCCCTGCACCAACCGGGGCAGCGCGTGCTTGAGCCCCGAAATGGCCGAAGCGGAAAGACCGAAATTTATGAGACCCGAATAGTTGAACGCGAACAGGCCGTGCAGCGCGCTTGCATCCTCCTCCGTTCGCGGCAGCAGTTCGAACCCGGATCCCAGATAGGGATGCGCATCGAGAAGGGGATCCCTCTCCAGGGTTCCAGCGAAGCGTTCCTCCCAACGCGCGATCCGGTGGGCGACAAGGCGCAATTCGGGACGCAGCGAAGGATCGGTGACAAGCCCTGTGGAAAGGATCAGGAAGTCATATGCCTCCGTGCCCTGAGGCGTCGTGACAGCGATGCCATCGTCCTGCTCCATCACCGAAAGCCATGGCGAGCCAAGGTGCAGCCGAAATCCGGGATGGCTCGCAGCGCGGGAAAATGTGTCGTTCGTCGGCGGCTGGTTCCGCTCGAAGAAGCTTTTCATCATCACATATTTGACGTCGTCCGGCAGCGCGGGGAAACGAGGGATGATCCCTTTCGCTTCCATGAACCTGATCGGATTGACACTCGGCAGTTCCTTCCGCCGCACGAACACATGAACTTCCGCCACACCCTCGCTTAAGGCGTGCTGCGCATTGTCGAAGGCGGAAGCGCCGCCGCCCAAAATGGCGATGCGCTTACCCCGGAGCGCCGCGAAATCGATGGCCGCTGACGTATGCGCATAGCGGTCGCGCGGCACATCGCTGACGATCGCCGGGACCTGCCATTGACCACCCCCCTGGATGCCGGTCGCCAGGACGACCTTGCGCGTCAGCACGTCGCCGCCATCCGCGAGTTTCAGCCGAAAAATGCCCGGTTCCACAGGGTCCACCAGCACGACCTTGCTGTCGTTGCGAACGGGAAGGCCAAGGATGCGGCGATACCAACGGAGATAAGCCATCCACTCTCGGCGCGGAATCTTGTCGATTTCCTCCCAGCCTGCCGGGCCATGGATCGCTTCCCAATACGCTCGGAAGGTGAGCGAAGGGATACCATAGTCGATAGAGGTGAGATGCTTGGGCGTCCGCAGGGTCATCATTCGGGCATAGGTTTCCCACGGCCCTTCGTAGCCAGCGGGATTTTCGTCCAGCACCAGAATGTTAGACAGCCGTTCCCTCATCAGGCCAAAAGCGGCGCCGAGGCCGCTTTGCCCTGCGCCGACGATGACCACGTCGTACACATGCTGATTGTCGCGGACCTGCGGACTGGTACAACTCGTGCCGCCGATGCCCAGGCATTCAAGGTCATGCGCGATCCGCGCTTCATGCTGCGCCAATGTCACTTCAGATCCTCCAGACGCAGCCGGACGATCTCACCGATCTGTGCGAGCGCCGTCCCCATCTCGATTTCCCGATCATTGGCAAGGCGTGACTCCATGGCCGCCAGAATGGCCGCCTTGTTGGTCAGGCGGACACAGATGATGAAGGGAAAGCCGAACTTCGCCGAATAATCCCGGTTCAAACTATGGAACCGCGCAAATTCGTCAGAGGTCAGCCGGTCGAGTCCCGCCGATGCCTGTTCAGCAGTGGACGCCTCCGTCAGCGTTCCATCGATTGCTGCCTTGCCGGCCAGTTCCGGGTGCGCGCGGATCAGTCCAAGCTGCTCTTCAGACGTTGCGTCGCGAACGACCTGCATCAGACCTTGGTGCAGGTCGGCCAACGGCAAGCGCTCCGCCGCGCGCTCCACCACCCAGGGCGAGTGCTCGAACAAGCCGCCGTAACGGGCAACGAAATCCTGTTTTTCAGACATGGGGGTGCATCTCCAGCCAGTGACGCGCGATGTCGATGCGGCGGGCGATCCAGACATCGCGATGCGCAAGGACATGATCCAGGAAGCGCGCGACGGCGGCGGCACGGCCCGGCCTGCCGGCGATCCGGCCGTGCAGCCCAATCGACATCATCCGTCCTCCTTCGGCTCGCAGATAGTCGAAACTGTCCCGCAGGTAGCGGTAGAATTGCTCGCCTTCCGTAAAGCCGTTGAGCGCGACCATCTTCATGTCGTTGGTTTCGAGCGAATATGGAACGATCAGCTGGGGACTTCCGAACCTATTGTCCCAATAAGGCAGATCGTCCGCGTAGGAGTCAGCGTCATAGACGAACCCCCCTTCTTCAACCACCAACCGGGCAGTATTGGGTGATGTGCGTCCCTGATACCAACCCTGCGGACGTTCACCCGTCAAGCGCCGGTGAATGTCGATCGCGCGACTGATATGCTCTCGCTCGACATCTTCCGGGACATATTGATAATCGATCCAGCGATAGCCGTGACTGGCTATCTCCCACTCCGTCTCAAGCATGGCATCGACTGCCCCAGGGTTCATCTCCAGTGCGGCCGCCACGCCAAAAACCGTGGCCGGCACCTGCCTTTCGCGGAACAGACGGTGCAGGCGCCAAAATCCGGCTCGGCTGCCATATTCATAGAGGCTTTCCATCGCCATTGACCGGGCAGGGTGACTGGCAGCGCCCACCATGTCCGACAGAAATGCTTCGGAACCTTTGTCACCATGGAGGATGCTATTTTCCGCGCCTTCCTCATAATTGACAACGAACTGGACCGCGATTCGGGCTCCGTGCGGCCAGCAGGGGTCCGGCGGCGTCGGACCATAGCCGATCAATTCCCGCACCGCGCTCATGCCTCGTTCCAAGCCGACAATGCGGCTTCAACGGCGAGGCCGGGCTGACACCCATAGCCTTCGGCGCGCAAAACCGCCTCCAAGGCGCCAAGGGTGATGAGGATCTTATGCTTGCGGGCATTGTAGCCCATCGCACCAAAGCGCCAGACTTTGCCCGCGAGGGGACCAAAGGCGGTGCCGATTTCGATCTCGAAATCCTCTCGCATCCGCTGTCGGACGCGTTCGCCCTCAATCCCTTGAGGAATATAAGCTGCGGTTACATTGGTCATTCGGAATCGGTCGTCGCCGAACAGCGCAAGCCCGAGCGCGCGCAGGCCTGCAGACATCGCCCTCCCCGCTGCCCGATGGCGGCTAAACCGCGCCGCCAATCCTTCCTCCAGCATGATGCGCGCACATTCGCGGGCGCCGTAAAGCATGGTGGTGGCTTCGGTATGGTGGTTCAGCCGCTTTTCCGACCAATAATCCATGATCATGCCGAGATCGAAATAGTTGGATCCGATGATCATCCCGTCCACGTCGTCGAGGCTGCCGGTCCGCAGGCCGAGTTCGATATGCTTGCGCCGGTTGATGAGTGCGGCTGCGCGGTCGGAGATGGTGATGGGCGCCGATCCGGACGAGCCGCCCAGACACTTCTGCAACCCGCCCGTGACGATGTCCGCGCCCCATGCATCCGCGGCGATTTCCATGCCCCCGATAGTCGCCGTCGCGTCGACGTAAAGCAGCGCATCGGCGTCACGGCAAAGCGCGCCGATGCCATCCATCGGCTGCGCCATCGTCGTGGACGTGTCGCCATGGATCGTCGCCAAGACCTTTGGTTGACTCCGTTCGATCGCCTGTTTGATGGCGTCGAGCGGGACGACTTCGCCCCATGGCGCGTCGACGGTTTCGATCCTCGCGCCAATGCGGCCGAGTATTTCCTTGAGCAGCAGGCCAAAGCGACCGAAGTTCACGACCAGTACGGTGTCACCTGGGGTGACGATCGAGACAAGGGCTGCTTCGATCCCCGCTCGCGCCGTTCCGTCGACCAGCAAGGTCCATCGGTTGTCCGTCCCGAAGATGGGCCGATACAGCGCCATCACCTCGTTCATATAGCGGGTCATCTCCGGATCGAACTGGCCCAGCAGATCGGCCGACATCGCACGCAAGACGCGGGGATGGGCATTGATCGGGCCGGGTCCCATCAAAAGACGCTGAGGCGGATCGATCTCGCCGAAATGATCAGGCACTGTGCAATTCCCCAAGATTTTCGATGAAGCGAAGCAGGACGCGCTGCGCGATTTCCGTATCGGCCGATGTCACGCTCTCGGACGGGTTGTGGCTGACGCCGCCCCGGCATCGGATGAACAGCATGGCAGTCGGACAGAGGGACGAGAGGATCATGGCATCATGCCCCGCGCCCGACATCAGCTGCATGGGCTTCCCCCCTTCCGCCGCGATGGCGCCATCCATCAGTTCGATCAGTTCCGCAGCGCAGGGGCTGGCGGGCAGATCGTGAAGGAGCGTGTGGGCAATTTCCACATGTCGGCTCGCCGCGACGCTTTGGAAGCGGTCGATGATCGCCTCGGCAAGAATGGCGCACGCCGCGTCGCTGGCGGCACGAACGTCCAGACTGAACGTCACAGATCCGGGAACCACATTGGGCGCGCCCGGCGAAACGGACAAGGTGCCCACGGTCGCCACATGATTTTCACCGGCGGCGCAGGCAAGTTCCTCCGCGGCGACCATCATCGTTGCCGCGGCGGCGAGTGGGTCGCGCCTCAAGGCCATGCTGTTGGTCCCGGCATGGCCCGCCTGTCCCGTCACGGTAAGCGAAAAGCGCTTTTGCGCAGCGATGCCCGTGACAGTACCCACGGCCAGCCCGTGCGATTCCAGCACAGGCCCCTGCTCGATATGGGCTTCGACGTAGGCCAGCGCCGGGCCGTGACGCGCCTGCTCCAGATGCAGACCCCCGCCGCTTTCGGCGCCGATCGCCTTCCGATATGCGGCCATCGCCTCTTCAAGAGTGACGCCTGCGGCGTCCATCATTTCGGCATCAATCGCGCCCAGCGTTCCCGCAACGGCACGGCTTGTCACCATCGCCACGGGAAAGCGCGATCCCTCCTCATCGCCGAAAGCATATATTTCGATGGGAAAGGGCATAAGCCTGCCCTGCCGATGGAGTTCGGCCACGCATTCTATGCCCAGCACAATCCCCAGGGGGCCGTCATAGCGCCCGGCGTCCCGCACGCTGTCAAGATGGCTGCCGATGATGAGCGGCGGACCATCCGCCGCGCCTGCGTAACGCCCGATGAGGTTCCCGACCGCATCGACATGGGTCTGCAAGCCGGCCTCTGTCATCCAGGTGGCGACCTGCGCCTGGGCTGCGATATAGGCGGGAGAGAGGTAGCTGCGGAACAGGCCATCCGGCATGTCGCTAAACGCGCCCACGCCCAATATGTCGCAGCGATGAACCGCGCGGCTGCTGCTCACCATGCCGCTACCGCTCCATCGGAGCGCGGATCGGTGGCGCCTTCGAGCATCGCATCGGGATGACGCACGATCGCTCCGGCATGTCCCATCGTCGATGTCAGGGCGGAAAGCAGCTCGACGTCATGGCCAGCGGCGCGCAGCTTATCGACCAGTTCCGGCGAGAAACGGCTCTCCAGCTTCAATGTCATGCTCGTCTCGCCCCAGGTGCGGCCCAAAAGCCAGCGCGGCCGACTGACAGCCTCCTGCAAAGGTACGCCGAACCGGGCATATCGACTGAAAATCGCTGCCTGAGTCTGCGGCTGTCCTTCGCCGCCCATGGTGCCATAGCCCATGACACGGCCATCCTCGAAGCGCGCCAGCGCCGGGTTTAGCGTGTGGAAGGGTTTTCTGCCCGGCTTCAGGGCGTTCCACCCGTCCGCCGTTAGCCGGAAGCTGGAGCCGCGATTCTGCCATGTGATGCCGGTTTCCGGCAGGACGAGGCCCGATCCGAACTCGAAATAGGTCGACTGGATGCAGCTCACGACCTGACCGCGCATATCGGCAGCACCGAACCAGGTCGTGTCGCCAAGCGCCGACGGCCAGGGCCAAGGCATGGCTCTGGCGGGGTCGATAGCGGCAGCGAGGGCATCCAGCCTGTCCGGATCGTCAAGCAGATCCTGCGGCGACATCTCCATATAGGCGGGATCGCCCACATGCGCATCCCGGATCAGGAACGCCTGCTTCGTCGCCTCGACCAGCCCATGAAGATGGCCAAAGGTCTCCGCTGCTCCCACGTCCAGCCTGTCGAACAGGGCCAGGATCAAAAGGGAGGCCAGGCCCTGCGTCGGTGGCGCCGTGTTGAAGAGGGTGGCGCCGTTCACGCGAACGGACAGGGGCGCGGGTTCCGACGCCCGATGCCGCGCCAGATCTTCTGCCGTCAAGGGGCTGCCCAAGTCGGCCAGATCACCCACGATGGCGCGGGCAAGACGCCCGGAATAGAAATCCTGAAAGCCATTTTCAGCCAGCGTCTTGAGCGTTTGCGCGAGCGCGGGCTGCTTCAAACGGTCATTTTCCTGCAACGGACGGCCCGAAACGGTGAAGACGTCCCGATAGGCGCCGCGCTGGGCAACGAGTTCCGCGTGCTTGGACTGGCCCACTTCCGCCCCCCCGCGCGTGACGGCCACGCCCTCTTCGGCCAGTTCGATGGCGTCACGGAGCAGCCGGGTAAGGGTGAGCGTTCCGGCATCCCCGGCCAAAGCCTGTTGCCAACCCGAAATTGTGCCCGCCACCGTGTTGGCGGCCAGCGGTCCGCGCCACGGAATTTCGGTCAAATTGCCGTAGAAAGAGAGGTTAGCCTTCCCCGCTGCCGCGCCGCAGGCATCGACCGCGTGGACATGCCCGTCTGGATCGTGAATCAACCAGAAGCCATCCCCTCCAATCCCGGTCATATGCGGATAGACCACCGCGAGCGCCGCAGCCATCGCTACACAGGCTTCAACGGCGGTGCCCCCATCCTTGAGGATGTCGAGTCCGGCTTGCGAAGCCAGATGGTGCGGCGCGGTGGTGACACCGCGATAGCCGCGAAGCGAATGCTGCATGATGGTTCCGATTCTGCCTTTTTGGGCGCTTGCTGAGGCAAGTCTGTGACGAAAACCGCGTTCGATAAAGTGCAACTTTTCGGCCAATGCGATGCCGAAATTAGAGCGCAAAGAGCGGGTAGAGCGCTTCCCGTGGCGCAACGAAAAAAAGTGGCCAAAGCTGACGCCTGGCCACCATGTTTTCGCTAGCTATGATTATTGCTATCCGGTCAGTCCCATTTCCCTCAGCGCCTTTCTGTAGGCGACCGACGAACGATCTGCCGCGAAATGCGCCTCATCCTCCATGTCGAGGGGCAGATCTTCGGGGCACTGCGCTTCCACTATTGCCTGATCCTCGGCAAAGATTTGCGCGTTGAAGGCATAAACATCATCCAGGGAACCCGTCTTGTCGAAATTCCTTACGAGCGGCACGTACAGGATCGTTTCCCTGGCTGAGACAGGTGTCGCGATGTTCATAATCCGCAGAACGCCGTCATCCGGGAAATCAACTTTCAAAAAAGCAATGAAGGGGGGGTGCACGTCGAAGGTCCGGTGCCAGATAAAACCTTCGGGTTCGAGATGGTGCAGCGCCTTTGGGAAATTGCTGACGTCCGACACATAGATGCTACGGAAACCGAAATCGGTCGACTTTGTTTGATATAGCGGAACGACACTGTTTTCGCGGTCGGCGAAGGCTTCATGGTGAATCCATGCAAAATGGGCAACGTCGATGAAGCCCTCCACCTGTCTTCCGGGGGCAGCGTTCATTCCCACTGGCGGGCATAGTATCGTCTGGAAGGCCGGATCGCTCCACTCCGGGAATTCAGGGATCACCGGTTCGGGCGACTGAGCGTCAAGGCACGTCCACACCAGCCCATAACGTTCGACAGAGGGCAAGATGGTCGCCCGAAAACGATCGGACGGAACGACGTTGGGCTGCGCGGGAATACGAACGCAGCGCCCGTCGCTGGCGAAGCGCAAACCATGGTAGGGACAGACGATTTCATCTTCTTCGACCCAGCCCATGCTGAGCGGCGCCCCCCGGTGCGGGCACAGGTCACGCGCGACGTTGATCCCGTCCGTGGTCCGGTAGATCACGAGTTTGACGTCAAGCAGCCTGGCGGCCAACGGCTTGTCGCCAATATCCTCCGCGCGGGCGACCGGGAACCAGAATTTGGCGAGAATTTCCCAGTCGCCATCCGCGTAGGAACAATTTCGCGGGCGGCTCAGGCGGTTGTGACATGCCGGAGATGCCTTTGCGGGCGCATCGTCCGGCGGGTCCAGCAAGGACGCGGCCGAGTTCACGCCGCCGCTCCACGGAAATTGATCCGGAAGGCGTTGCCATCGGGATCCCGCAACACCGACTGAAACCAGCCATAATAGGTGGCGAACGGCTCTTTGACGATTGTGCCGCCCAGTTCCCGAGCCTTGCCGGTCAGATCGCGCACTTCCTGTTCATTATCGACGTCGAATGTCTGGAAAGCCCGGTCGCCCTGCCCTTCCAGCGGAATGAGGCCAAGCAGTTCATAGGCGCCCGGACCGCTGAAGCCCAGCGATGTGCCGCCCGCCACGAAACCGCGAAAAATGGGAGAGCGACTTGCCACGATCTCCTCCAGCCCGAAAAGCGTGCCGTAGAAGTCCGCCAAGCGATCGATGTCGTTGGTGAAGATGTTGGTATAGGCCAAAGCAGCCATGTTAAAATCCCTCTTTACGCTGCCAGACCGTAGGTCTTGCGATACATTTCGGCGATGTGCCCGCCGACCGTCGTTTCTTCAAAGTCCGGCTTCCCGCTCTTGGGCAGGCAAGTTGGGGCGCAGCCGACCTTGTAGAAATAGTTCGGATCGAAAAAGGTCGGCACCGAAAACCTGTCGCGGCCGGAATGATTGTTCAGGACGCGGTGCATGTTGGCGTGATAAAGTCCGTTAGTCAGAACACGCACCATCTCGCCCAGATTTATGACGAAAGTTCCCGGTATCGGCGGCGCGGCGATCCACTCACCCGCCGCATTCTCGACCTCGAGGCCGCCGACACTGTCCTGCAACAGAATCGTGATCATGCCCCAATCGGTATGGGCGCCGGCACCGATCTGATTGAAGGCAGCGTCTGCAGGCTGCGGGCCATACCGCAGCAGCCGGCTGTTGAAGAGCGGCTCTTTCAAAGCCTCGACGAAATAATCGTCCGGCAGATCGAGAGACAGGGCGATAAGGCCCATTAAATGGCGGCCGACCCGGAACATCTCGCCAACATAGGTCTCGTACCGGCTGCGGAAGCCTTCCGGCTGGTCCGGCCACTGGTTGGCACCACAGTTGGGAACCCCGTCACGCACGTAAGGATGATCGTCGTCCAGGTCGCAGCCGATCAGGAAACCTTCCTTGAGATCGGGAGGCGATCCGTCATCCAGCGTCTGGAGACCGGGAACCTCATAACCGCGCGTGCAGGTCGAATTTTTGGCATCAACCTTCTGCTTTTCCACGAGCGGAAGCGCGAAGAACTCCCTGGCAAGCTCCAGCTGACCGTCCATCATCGCCTGCGGCACGCCATGGTTGCTGATGTAGAAGAAGCCGGTGTCGCGTGCCGTTTTGTGAATTTCCCAGGCAACAGCCTTCCTGGCTTCCATATCGTCGGAAAAACTCGGACCCAGATCGATCACCGGAATGGTTTCGGCTGGTTTTGGCGGGGTATAGACAATCATGATCGCTTATCCTGAAGAGAACCAAATTCAGACGGTTTCCATGTCCTTGAACTTGGGCGTATCGTTCATCTGGTTCATCTTCATCTCCAGATGTTCGAGCGAAGTCGTTTTCCCATATTTGGGCGCGCTTTTCACGGCGCAGCTTGGGATGCACTCGATAATCGCGTCGTAATTGGGCTGGTGGAAGAACACCAGGGACTGACGCCGGCTGCCGACAGCCTTGTCGCGCGGTGGATTGATCACACGATGCATGGTCGACACCCATTCGTCGTTCGTCCACTGCGCCATCAGGTCGCCCAGATTGATGATGAACGCGCCCGGTACTATCGGCACCGCCTCCCACCGGCCATCCGGAGTCTGCACCTCAAGACCGCCGGGCTTGTCTTCCGCCTTGAGAATGGTGAGACCGCCATAGTCCGTATGCGCACCGGCACGGAGTTGTCCCTCTTCGGGTGCCTCGGGCTGGTCAGGATAGTTGGTGACGACCATGTTGGTGATGTGCTTGTCGATCTTGTCGGCAAACCAATCGGCCGGCAAGTCCAACGCCCTTGCGCACAATTCCATCAGCAACTCGGCCAGCTTTTCCATCTCGTGGTAATAATCGACGATGCCGTGCCTGAATTCGGGCACGTCGGCGTCCGGCCAGATATTGTCGTGGAAGATGCGCTGCGCCGTCGGAGACGTGAAATATGGATCCTCCGCGTCGAGGTCGAAGCGCCCGATATTATAATATTCCCGATGATCAGGCTTCGCTTCCTGCCCGATCGTGCTTGCCAGATTCCCCGTCTCCATACCGAAATAGCCGCGATAGATTTCAGGATCGGGCGAACGATATTTCGTTTTTGCAGCCAGAGACAGGTCGAAGAAACGGCGCGTCGTGTCCGAGGCACGCTCGATGATCTCGGCAGACACGCCATGGCCGGACACAACCAGAAACCCGATGCTCCGCGCTGCGGCGCCAACTTCCCGGGCTACCGCCTGCTTTTCCTCTTCCGTGCCCGTCCGCGCTTTGGTCAGGTCGATGATCGGAACTATGCTACCGTCGAACTTCATTTTATCCTCCTCAGGCACCGGCTGCCACGGCCGGCACGGAATCGTTTGGAACTGAGTCTTCTGCGTCCGCGCTGGCGCCACCGGCGCGGAGAAAAGCATTGAGTGCGATCGCAGTGATGATCCCCAGAAGCACGCCGCTATGGGTGAAGGGGGCCAAAATTTCGGGCGCCGCCGCAAAGAAGCGGGGATTGAATGTGGGGATCAAGCCGACACCAAGGCTGATGCCCACCACCAGCAGGTCTTCGCGCGATCGGTCCAGCCGCGCCGCCGACAGCGAGCGGATGCCGGATGCCGCAACCATGCCGAACAGCACCAGGGCAGCGCCGCCAAGCACGCTGGGCGGGATTGCCGCCACCAGCGCGGAAAGCTTGGGGAACAGCGCGAGCAAGAGCATGATGGCCGCCGCACCTGCACAGACGAACCGGCTGCGAACGCCCGTCATGCTCACCAGCGCGATATTCTGCGCATAAGATGTGTAAGGAACGCTGTTGAACAGCCCGCCGATCACCGCGCCCGCGCAGTCGGCGCGAAGGCCCCGCGCCAGGTCGCGAGGCGTAGTCGGACGCTCCACCACATCGCCCAGCATGGTGAGCATTCCACTCGATTCCACCAGTGTGACCAGGATGACGATCACCATGGATGCGATTGCCGCCGGATCAAACACGGGCAGGCCGAAATGAAATGGGGTGACGAGCTGCAAGGCCGGCGCCGCCTTCACGTCGGCGACATCAACCATGCCGAGAAGGGCCGCAAGGACATAGCCGGACGACATGCCGATCAGGATCGCACAGTTGGCGAAAAAGCCAACCCCAAAGCGGGTCACCAGCAAAATGGTCGCGATCGTCGCCGCTGCGAGCATCAGGTTGGTGGGCGAACCGTAATCCGGCGCGCCTCGACCGCCGGCCGCCCAATCCAGCGCCACGCCGACAAGCGACAGGCCGATCAGCAGCATCGCCGTGCCTGTGACCGTCGGCGTCAGGATGGAGCGCATCCGCCCGACCATCGGCACAAGTGGCAAGACAATGAGGCCGGCGGCGATCGCCGCGCCATAGACTGCGGTAAGTCCGAGCCCCGGTTGGCTGGCGATGGCGATGGCGGGCATAACGCCGACAAAGGTAACACCCATGATGACGGGCAGGCGGATACCGATGGGGCCGACCCCAAGACACTGGAGCAAGGTAACCAGTCCACATGCGAACAGGTCCGCGCTGACCAGATAAGCCGCATGTTCGGGAGAAAGCTTCAATGCAGAAGCAACCAGCAAGGGGACCGTGATCGCGCCGGCATACATGGTGAGCACATGTTGCAGGGCCAAGGCTCCCAGCGCCCCGATTGGCGGGACGCTGTCTACCGGGTGCATATCGGAGGGTTTAGAATTCATATTTCATAGAACCGATGATCTGACGCGGCGGAATGTACATATCGCTGGTCGTGAAGCTACCGAAGGGATTCGAGTAGCGCGAGGCGACGCCCGCCTTGTCAAAGATGTTCGAGACGGTGAGGCCGATCGTCCAGTTCGTATCCCGCGGCGTGAACGCGAAATTCGCATTCACCTGGGTGTAACTCGGCACCACGTCGCGAGCGCCGTCATTGAAGATGCGATACTGGAATTTCCCGCGATAGATCAGTTCCCCATGGGATTTGAGCGTTCCGAGCGACCCAAGCTCCAGCCTATGGGTGACGCCCACCGCCCCTTGCCACTTGGGCAATTTCGGCGGTTTGTTCCCATTCGTGTTGCGCGTCTGGGTCGCGCGCAGGGCAATGGTGTAGGCATCGAAGGGGCCATAGCCTAGCGCAGCGGCAGCCAGCGTCGCGGCATGTGCCCGCGAGGGATCCAGCGTGATGTAATCCCCGACCAGTTCGCCATTCAGATAAGTGACGTTGCCATCGAATTTGAGGTTGTCGGTTGCCTCCACCGTAGCTTCAGCCTCGGCACCCCATATCCGGGTTTTGGGAACGTTGGAAACCCCGCCCTGATAGGCGATCGGATCCTCCATCTGATATTGGAGATCCTTATAGTCGTAGAAGAAGGCAGCGCCATTGAGGGTGATCCGGTCGCCGGCAAAGCGGTTCTTGGTTCCAAATTCATAGGACCAGACATATTCCGGCTGATAGGTCAGCGGGACGAGCAGCGGCGTGCTGTTATTGCTGACGCCTCCGGGCTTATACCCGCGGGACACGCTGGCATAGACCATGTTGCGCGAGGTCAATTCGAAATCGACCTCCGCTTTGCCGGTCAGAGCATCTTCCTTGGTCTTGGCGTAGACGGTCGGCCCAAAAATGTCGAAAAGCGTGCTGTTGCTGCTCTTGAAATCGTCATGGCTGAAGCGCAGGCCCAAGGTCGCACTGATGCGGTCTGCCAGCTTGTACTTGGCCTGGGCGAACGCCGCATAGCTGTAGCGCTTCTGACGCGAGTTGAGCGCATAGTCCAGATTATAGGGATAGTTCGCGAAAGTGAGCGGCAATGTGAGATTATAGGTCGGGTTTGCGTCAGTCCCCCGATATTCCAGAATATCCTGACCAAGCTTCTGATAAAGGAAATAAGTGCCGAGGATGTAGTTGAGCGGCCCATTCCCGTTCGACGTCAGGTTGAATTCCTGACTGATCGCGTCGACACTGTTGTTCCAATAGGGCTGCGCATCATAGGCACCCGTATTTGCATGATGCAGCCGATCGACGTCGATCTGATTATGGTTGCGCGTCGTCTGATAGGACGTGAGCGATTTGAGTGTCGCGAACCCCATATCATAGCGCAGGTCGGCATAGGTGAGGAAGAAGTCGAGCTTATATTCGTTAGGATAATCCTGCGAGATCCGGCGCGGATCGAGATCGGGATCGTCGACATTTTTCTGGGCTGCGCCATGTTCATCCGCGTTGAAATATTGCGCCGTCAGTTGAGCGGAGAAGCGCTCCGTCGGCGTCCACAGAAGCGAAAGCTTGGTTGAAATCCGGTCGGCATCGTCCAGGCCATAGCGTCCATAGCTCGGTCCCAGACCGGTCTGACGCGCAAAACCCTCATGATAATAGCGCTGAACAGTGCCGCGAACCGCCAGCGTGTCAGTCAGCGGCACATTGAGCGTGGCAGTCCCACGCACCAAATCATAATTGCCCAGTTCCAACTGAGTCGATCCACTCAACGCGTCCAGACTTGGCTTCGCGGCGATCGCATTGATGATCCCGCCCGTCGCGCTCTGACCGAACACCGTCCCCTGCGGTCCGCGGAGCACTTCCACCCGCTGCAAATCAAGAAAGTCCTGCTGCAAGGCATAAGGGCTGACGATATAGACGCCGTCAATGTGGAAAGAAGTGCCCGGTTGCGCGCTCAGATTGTCGGATGCTTCATAGCCGACCCCCCGAATTGATACGACGCGGACAAAGCCGCCGCTGTTCGCAATGGTCAGCCCCGGAACGAACCCGTTCATGTCGATCAACTGCGTGATGTTGGACTGGGCCAGCGCATCTGCGGTGATCGCGGTGATGGCGATGGGCGCCCGCTGCACAGTCGTTTCCTGCTTTTCGCCCGTGACGACAATGTCGCTCTCGGCAAAATTGCTATCCGCCGAGGCCGGCACGGCGTCGACGGCCTCTGTTGCACCTGCAGCATGAGCCGAGACACTCGCACAAAAGGCGAACGGAAGCATGGCACTGGCAAGAAATGCAGATTTTCCCCTTAGTTTATTCACTTCTATACCCCTTTTTTGGAGGGCGACCTGAATCGCTCAGTTTTCCCGCCCTCCCCTTTTTTTCGCTCTTGCACATCATCTGTCATTGAACTGCGATCTGATCCATCGCAGAATACAGCAAGCACTGTTCTAAAAATGTAGACACCGGGGAATGACCATGCTTTTTGGCCGTGCCGCCATTTATTTCGATGAAGTTGCAAAGCGCGGAGCGCTTCGTCGCGCTGCCGATGTGCTGCACATCGCACCATCCGCCGTCGATCGCCAAATCATCCTGCTGGAGGAGGAATTGGGAACCAAATTGTTCGAACGAACCGCCACGGGCATGAGGATGACCGCAGCAGGGGAGCTTCTGATCGATGGTGTGCGCAGGTGGCGGCGAGATCTTGTGCGGATTCGTTCCGAGATCGACAATCTGGTCGGGCTGCGCCGCGGTCATGTCACCATCGGCATGGTAGAAGGTGCAAGCGAGTTCGTGGCTTCAGCTGTCGCCCACTTTCAAGAACGATATCCCGCCATAAGGTTCCGCATGGACGTATTCGGCGCCCAAGGCGTGATCGATCAGGTGTTGCGAGGCGATATCGACGTGGGTGTTACCTTCAACCCGCCGGACAACCCTTCAATCCGGCTCGATCGGACTATGATCTACCGCCTTGGGTTTCTGGTCCAGCCCGGCCATCCGCTCGCGCAGAGGAAAGACGTTTCGCTGGCCGAGTGCGCGACCTATCCACTCGTCATCCCCGGAGAGAATCTTTCGCTTCGCCGGGTGCTGGATACCGCCTGGGCGAAGCATGTCGGCGGCGTGCCCCGGGCGGTTGCCGAAGTTAACAGCATTGGTGTGATCAAGGCGTTGGCGCGGCGCGGTGTTGGGATCGGATGCCTCACCGCCTTGGACGCCATCAGTGAAATTGAGGCTGGAACCCTCATATTCCTTCCGGTGTCGGACGAGCGCGTTGACCTTTCCACTTTATCCATCGTCAGTGCAGCAGGCCGCACTCTCTCGGTCCCCGCATCCTTGATGATCCAGCATCTTGCCTACATGATGGAAGATCACGGAGTCCCTGTCGTTTAAATTCGAGATGACGAGCATCTCCAGGACAATAATCACCGCGCAGCGTCGAGCTGCATTGCAGAGTCGATTCAAGATCGGTAAGCGCGCGCTTTTTGCCAAAGGCTGCTATGTCGAACGATCGGAAAATCCAGTTTCGCGAGATGTCGTATGATCAGTTTCTCGCTCATGTCGAAACAATTGCGCATCAGGTCGAAGAGGACAGCTGGAAACCGGATTACATCGTCGGAATAGGGCGCGGAGGTCTCGTGCCTGGCACATATCTTTCGCATCGGCTCGAAATCCCATTGCTGTCGATCGACCACAGTTCCAAGGTTCATGTATTTTCCGATGCGCTGCTGGTTCACCTGGCCTCCTGCACCCAGCGTGGCGAGCGCTTCCTTTTTATCGATGACATCAACGACAGCGGAAAAACTCTGGCTCGGTTTCGATCGCTGATAGAGGAGCATGACGGAGAGCTCTCCAACTTTCGCTTCTCCGTGCTTATCAACAATGTCAGTTCGCGGGCCACGGTCCATTACGCATCTGAAACAATCGACCGGCAGAGCGACAAGAGCTGGTTCATATTCCCTTGGGGTTCCGTCGCGTCCCGAGCCGCTCAAGAATGGGATGCGCGGGAAGATCCTGAGCGACTTGGTTTAACAAAGTGAAGTCTCCTCAGATGACAGATATACTTCCGCATACCTAATGTTAGCTGCCAAAGTCGGCGACCATGACGGCTGTACGCCGACACACATCGTGCCATAATTGAGTACCACTGGTCGGCGAGACTCAGGCCAGCGCCTCATTTCCGTCCTTTGGGCGATCTTGGAAAAAGAGACGGTGAGGCTATCGCTGCCGTCGGGCAACTGCTTGACGTCGGTGACGGTGTCGACGGCCAGCCCGGAGAGGCGCAGTCGGAGTCATAGGCCAGCTAGAACGGCGTGGGTCGCTCAGAGCGACCGGTTCGGCGCCGCAGAAGTCGAGCAGCGTGATCTGCACCCCCCACTGACTGGCCCAGAGACTATGAAAGTCTGGACCAGAGTGAGCCTGCCCCAATCGCGGCGAGCCGCTAACCCCTTCAGCAGATGCCCCAAGGAATTGATTGCTGCTACGCGAGATCAAGCAGACAGAGTTCCAGGTTGAAGAAACTGAAGGACGCTTTCCGCATGGCGCGCAACGGAATCCTCAGTCATCATCGCCTTTTGGCCTGCTAAGTCGGCCTCTTTCGTCAGCATCGGGGGAACCTGCACCATGCCGACCAGCGAATAGAGCATGGAGTGAACCGGCATCTGGTGAATAACGCCCGCTCTCATCATATCTTCCAGCCAAGGCACGACCACAAGATGATGCTTGATTACGAATTCCTGAACCGTCGATGGACGGCATCACGGACGAACAGATTGCGAGCGCCAATTTGAACGCCGAAGATCATCGGCTGAAGCTCACCCTGGAACTGTCCCGGCAGCTCATCGGCACGCCGCGTCACCTCTCCCAGCATCCCGGCGGCTTTGTGCTGACCCAGGACCGTCTCGATGATCTCGTGCCGATCGAACCGGCGCGGATGGAGGATCGCCAAATCATAGAATGGGATAAAGATGATATCGATGCGTTGAAATTCATGAAGGTCGACGTGCTGGGCCTTGGCATGCTGGGCTGCATGAACCGAGCGTTCAATCTGCTCGAAGAGCATAAGGGCATCCGTGTCGGCATGGCCGACCTCCAGGACGATGATCCGGCCGTCTATGCCATGATCCAGCGTGCCGACACGCTTGGCGTCTTCCAGATCGAGAGCCGGGCGCAGATGTCGATGCTGCCGCGGATCAAGCCGAAGGAATTTTACGACCTCGTGATCGAGGTCGCGATCGTGCGGCCCGGTCCCATTCAGGGCGACATGGTTCATCCCTATCTGCGCCGCCGCGAGGGCAAGGAGACGCCCGAATATCCCAAGCCGGAGCTGGAAGCCGTGCTCAAGAAGACGCTCGGCGTCCCGCTCTTCCAGGAACAGGCGATGAAGGTCGCAATCGTCGGCGCAGGCTTTACCCCGGCTGAGGCCGATCAGCTGCGCCGCGCCATGGCGACATTCAAGCTGACGGGCGGGGTCAGCCATTTCTACGACAAGCTGGTGAACGGGATGATCGCGCGGGGCTACCCCAAGGATTTTGCCGAGCGCACCTTCAAGCAGATCGAGGGGTTCGGCAGCTATGGCTTTCCCGAGAGCCACGCGGCGAGCTTTGCCAAGATCGCCTACGCCTCCTGCTGGATGAAGCATCATCATCCCGACGTCTTCTGCGCCGCGCTGCTGAACGCTCAGCCCATGGGCTTCTATGCGCCCGCCTAGATCGTGCGGGATGCGCGCAATCATGGCGTCGAGGTGCGTCCGGTCTCGATCAACCACAGCCATTGGGATTGCACGCTCGAACCGGCGCTCGGTCGATACAAGGCGGTGCGTTTGGGGTTCCGTCAGGTACGCGGGCTTGCCAACCTTCACGGCGCTGCGATCGTCGGCGCGCGCGGCCCCGCGCCGTTCGAAAGCGTCGAGGAGGTCTGGCGCCGCGCCGGCGTGCCGTGCGCCGCGATCGAGCGGCTGACCGAGGCCGACGCCTTCTCCTGTATCGCACAGGACCGGCGACAGGGGCTATGGAAGGTCAAGGGCCTCGGCGAAGCGCCCCTTCCCCTCTTCGCCGCCGCAGATGCGCGCGAGGGAAAATTCTCACCCGAAGGCGAAGAGGCGTTGGTCACGCTCCAGCCGATGACGCAAGGGCGGGAGGTGGTGGAGGATTACCGCTCACTTCAGCTCTCGCTCCGCAACCATCCGCTGAGCTTCCTCCGCCCAGAGCTCGACGCCATGCGGATCGTGCGCTGCGCCGATCTCAAGTCGATCCGCGACGGCCGCAATGTGGAAGTGGCCGGCGTCATCCTGGTCCGCCAGCGCCCTGGCTCGGCAAAGGGCGTGCTGTTCGTCACGATCGAGGACGAGACCGGGGTCGCGCAGGGCATCCTCTGGCCGGACCGGTTCGAAATCTACCGCCGGCAGGTCATGTCCGCGTCGATGATCGCGATGCGCGGACGGCTGCAGAAGGAGGGCGAGGTTATCCATGTCATCTGCGATCGAATCATCGATCATGACGAGATGCTCCGCTCGGTGGGGAGAATGGACTTCAGTGTCGCCCCTGGCCGGGGTGATGGTGCAAGTCATGGCGGGGGTCCCGATCCGCGAGACCCCGCCTTCCCAAGCGGCCGGACACTTGGCTCACTGCTCTATCGCGCCGCGCACGCGACAGCTGACGATATCCTACCCATTCGCAGCCATGATTTTCGTTAGATCGCGCTTCGCGCTATGCATCCACGGCTTTGGCTCCAGAATCTATGCCGTAGCAACCCGCGCCAGCACAATAGGCGGTCTGGCGCTCATAATCGGGAGCACACAATGAACCAAATTTCACCTGTGCTTCGTGCGCTTCTGCCGCTACTCAGCAGGAGGGCAAAGTTCGTGAATAAGAATTATGTTAAATTACCGCTAACCAAACCAATCCGCGTGATGACTGTATGGATCCGCTACTCGAACCGACAGCAAACACTGCGCAAGAATCCAAGCGAGATCGTGCTCGCCACCGGATAGATCGACGCATTCGCATTGGTCAATGTTTCCACAACAGACGGTCATCATCAGGATTTTCGGGCGATTTTGTCAAAATCTAGCTCTCGCAGATTGCAAGCAGCGTCTTCTTGAGCAGCGTCTTGGTATGGCTGGTGATCGGCGATGCCGCATCGGCGCCCGCCGCCAGTTCTTCAGCCAGCGCGAGATCCTTTTCGCCAATGCCGGCTTGGCCGGCGAAGAAGGCACGCCGGGCTGCATCCCCCGGATTATTGCGGAAGTCGACGAAACCGGCCATCGGCGGGGTGAGATTGCCGTTGCGCTTCATCACGGTCAGCAGCTTGTCCATCGGCACGCCCGACGCCTCCGCTACATTGGCAACCTCTATACCCAACATGATGCCGCACCAGGAAACGAGGTTGTTGCAGATCTTGAGGGCCATTGCCGACCCGAGCGGACCGATATGCATCGTGTTCGTCGAAAAGGCGTTGAGCACCACCTGGACGCTGGCGGCGACGGATTCCTCGCCACCGGTCATGCAGAAGACGAAGGGACCGTCCTTAGTCATTTCGGTCCGTGTAACCGGAGCATCGATGACGTCGATACCTTGGGGAGCAGTGCGCTCGGCGATATGCTCCGCGGTCTTCGGCTTGATCGTGCTGTGGATAAGCAGGATCGCTCCCCGCTTCATCGCGGGCAGCAGTGCATCGACGCATTCCAGTACCTGTGTGTCGTCCCGCACGCAGATGCCGACAACGTCGGCATCCACGCCAACCTCCGCCATGGAAGCGGCGAGCCTCGCACGGCCTTCGAATTTCGCCAGTGCATCGGGAAACACGTCGTAGACGGTAAGGTCTAGCGGCAGTTTGGCAAGTTCCCGCGCCTGATCGCCGCCCATGCTGCCGAGGCCGATGAAACCGATTTTCCTGATAGTATCTGTCATGAAATATCCTTCAGGCCTTCTCCAAGTTCGCGAATGAGGTAATCACTCCAAACGCCCTTAGTAAATCCCAAACGGGGCCTGCACGAATGCCAAACCATTGCGGGAGCGCCAAAGCCGGTCGCTCCGGGCCTAGCTTTTCGGTCCGAAACGAAAAGTCGCGCCGATGCCCCACGTGAAGGGATCGCCGATATAATCGATCGCCGTGCCCAGTGTCGGCAACTGATCGGCGAAGGCACGAGTTACATATTTCTTTCCGCCGATATTGCGGCCGAAGATCGACAGCTCAAGATTGGGATCTTCGATCTGCAAAGCAATACGCCCGCTCAAAAGCCCATATTCCGGTATGCTATTGATCCGGTTGGCGATTGCAATCGCATCACGATAAGCTTGCGCGCGCCGCGGATCGGCGGTGAACAGACCGAAATTCTGTTTGCCAATATAGGCGTAGTTTGCATAGATCGATAGTTCGCCAAATGGGGTCGGCACCTTCTGCGTGGCCGATATGCCGAATTGCTTCTTGGGCATTTGCGGCAGAGCCTCGTCGCTGCGATCGACCGAACAGCGGACCGAACCTGCGGCGGTGCCGGCGACGCAATCCGACACGTTGGCACCGGGGACGGGAACGAACTGCTGCTGTTCGACGAAAGTGCCGGAGACATATTTGCCGTCGAGCAGGGCGAGATTGCCGGAGAGCAGCATCCCTTCCCAGGGAACGGCGCTTATTTCAAGTTCGCCGCCATAGACGCGCGCATCGCCCGAGTTGCGGAGGAATTGCGTGGTTGCACAGGCAAGCGCGCCCGGTGGGGTGATGCAGTCGGAAGCATTGCGCTGAACGTCCGACTGCCAAGAATGGAAGGCGGCGGCATTGATGCGCAACCGATTATCCAATGTGCTGAACTTGACACCGAGTTCAACGTCCCTGACCTTCTCAGGCTTGAACGGCGGTGTCGCAGCCGAACCATTGCGCATATTGAAGCCGCCGGCCTTGGACGCGGCGCTCGTCTTCACATAAGCAAAAAGGCTCTCGGTGATTTCCATATCGACACCCGCCGTCCAGGCGGGGTAATTATATCTGACCGAACGTGGCAGGCTGCAGGGCGCAACAAAACCAGGATTCGAGACCAGCTCGGCCCCGCAGGTGTTGGCGGCAAGGTTCGTTCTGTTCAGCAGAACAACCTCTCGCTTATCCCATGTCCAGCGGACGCCGCCGGTAAGGCGGATCTTGTCGGTCAGACGGTAATAGCCCTGGCTGAACAGGCCGACCGAGACATTCTTCACTGTGCCGTAATTCAGGCCGAAACCGAAATTGGGTGCGGGGGCAGCGGGCGCAAACGACCCGAAGGTCTGCGATACAGACGATTCACGACCGCTTTCCGTCGAATAGTAGCCGCCCAGAATATAGCTGAAACGGTCGCCCAATTCCCCGGAGAACTGAAGTTCCTGCGAATATTGATCGGATTTGTAGGCGCTTTCGGCCGCCAGAATCTGGGCAGGAGTGCCATCGAGTTCGTTCAGGCCGATGGCGTTGCTGTAGCGATAGGCGGAGATGGATTTCACCGTGACGGAACCGATTTCGCCATCGATCGTGAGATTGCCGCCGTAGGCTTCCAGCCTGTTTTAGGCGTTTCGGCCGCCTGCGGTCAGAAAACCGTAATTGGATCCGACTGGCGGATTGGTGCTGAACGGAATGCCATAGGCATCGTACCAATGGGCCTTGCTGTGCAGATAGGGCGCAAGGGGCGTTGCCGCGTTGATCGCGCCGATCGCCGCGCTGGCGCCCGGGTTGACCGCTGCAAGGCCGGCGAACTGGCCATGATCCTTGATGATGTTATAATCGCCGCTGAGCGTGGCCGACCAGTTGCTGCCGGCGGGCGCCCAACGCAATTTGGCGCGGGCATAATGGCTGTTGCGGTCCTTGAGTTCGCTGTTCGAGGTCAAATTCCGAGCATAGCCGTCGTGATCCACGAAATCATAGACGAAACGCGCCGCCAGCTCATCGCCTATTAACGGCACGTTGAGAACAGCGTCGACATTTCGATAATCATATATGCCGCCCTGAATGCGGAACTGCCCTTCGAAATCGCCTGTAGGATTGGCCGTGACGATGTTGAGCGCGCCGCCGGTGGTGTTGCGACCGAACAATGTGCCCTGAGGGCCACGCAGAACCTCGACCCGCTGCAGGTCGATGAGATCGGCCGAACCCTGCGAGGGACGCGGAATATAAACGCCGTCGACATAGGTTGCGACGGAAGGATCATTGGCGACGCCCGGATTCAACGCCGGCATGCCGCGGATGGAGATATAGACGAAGCCCGAACCGCCCGGGGCGCCGGTCGCGATCGATAAGCTCGGCGCGGTGCGCTGCAGGCCCGCTACGTCGCCGACCTGCGCCTGTTTGATCATTTCGGTCGACAGTGCGGTGACGGCGACTGGCGTGGTCTGGATATTCTCTTCGGTCCGCCTGGCGGTGACCACAATGTCCTCGATTCCCACAGGTCCGGTCTGGTCCGCCGCCATTGTCGGCACGCTGGCCGCGAAAACCGACAAGCTCGCCAATGCGGTCGTCTGGAACCATTTACCTGAAGCCATTTTATCCCCTCCCTGAGCGTTGAATTCGGGCAGGATGTTTTTTCACCTCATGCCCATGCGACAGAGCGCTAACATCAGGAACGGGCGCGGAGAACCGGCTTGAGCGCCATGTCGCGCCGGCGATCAAACTAATGTCCTCTTCGCGATGCTTTGGAGATTTTCCGACCAGTCGGCCATGAACGCAATGACGGTTTCGCGATGGGATGTCCGGTTTGCGCGATATGATTGAGCATCGACCTACCATGGCTGAGCCGCCATAATATCGCTTATAGAAGCGGCTAGCGGCCCGCATGGGAATGGGATGGACAATGACAATGTCGGGTGTGGCGCAATCCATGATTCAGCCGACTGGTGCCATCCTCCCGTGCCAGCCGCTCACAACGGCCTATTTCCGTGTTGAGAACAGCGTCATCGCAAACGGCATTCGTGCCGATATCCGGCATTTTGCCTGGGATCGTAGCTGTGACGCCATCTTTGAGCCGAACAGTCACTATCTCGACTATTCGCTTGGCCCACGTGCACGCGGCTCACGCCTGCTCCCCAACGGTCGTCGCCACGCGCCGCCCTTTGGTGAGGTGTCCTACCTGCCTAATGGAAGCCAATTTGCAACGCGCTGCGAGCCCAGCGAATATCGCATATTCTGTTTGACCTTCGAAGATCACGCAGCGGATCACCTCTTCCAGAATGATGCGCCGCCTTGGTCATTGCCCCCCTGTTTCGACGTGAAGGAGCCATGGATCCTGCACGGCTTGGCCCGCCTTGCCCAGGAAGTAAGCGATCCCGGCTTCGCGCCAGCCATCATGGTCGAGACCATTGCGCTGTCGATGGTCATCGACCTGTGTCGCCATCTTCAAATCCCCTGCAAATCCGATGCCGGACCCGATTCCCGCATGACGGACTGGTGGCTGCGCCGTCTTCAGGAGCGGATCGAGGCGGGGCTGGCGGGACCATTGTCGATCGTCGACCTGGCGAACGACTGCGGCGTCAGTTCCCGGCATCTGATGCGGACCTTCAAGAATACGGTCGGCAAGACGCTCGGCAGTTACATCGCCGATGCCCGGATTGAGCGGGCCAAACGGGAACTGGTGCAGGACGACGCCCTCATCAAGATCATCGCGGGGAATTGCGGCTTCCAGAGCGTCGCAGCCTTCAGTGCCGCCTTCCGGAAGGCGACCGGCCTCAGCCCCCGGGGGTTCCGGCAGGAGATGCTGCGCGGGTAGATGGCGCCGGAGCGAGTGCCCGACGCCATCGGACACCCGCTCCAGAACCAGGTTTCAGGCGTTCACACCCGATGTCGCGGCGCGACAGGATCGCCGACCCTGTTCAGCCCCATTGCAGGTGGAGATCCGGCACATGCAGGATATTCCCCACATAATAGGGCACCTGGAAGCCGTCCTTGATCCGGAATTCCGGTATGGCCTTGACGAATTCCTCGACCGCAATCTGGAGTTCCAGCCGCGCCAGATGCATTCCCAGGCATTTGTGAATGCCGCTGCCCAGCGACATGTGCGGCGCCTTGCGATCGAAACGGATGGCCTGGGGATCCTCGTAGAATGCCGGATCGCGGCCCACCACGGGGGAACTGAACGCCACATAATCCCCGGGCATGATCGTCTGGCCCTGAATCTCGATGACCTTGGTCGCGATGCGGAAGGCGGTGACCGGGGCGAAGGCGCGCAGGAATTCTTCGACCGCCAGGACGATCAGCGACGGGTTGGCGCGCAGTTCATTCTGCTTGTCCGGATGAGCCGCCAGATAGTTGAAGATGTTGCCGAGCAGGGAGGTGACCGTGTCGAGGCCGCCGATATAGAGATTGAAGCAATGGCCTAACACCTCGTCCTCATTCCACAAACGGCCATCAACCTCGAAGGTCAGCACCTTGCTGATATAGTCGTCGCGCGGCTGCTGGCGGCGCGCCTCGATCTCTTCGAGCAGATAGTCCTTCACGCAGCGCACGGCGTTGCCGCGCACTTGCCAGTCGTTGGAATGGAGCATTTCCTTTTCCCATTTCAGGAATTGCGTCATTCTTTCCTGCGGCAGGCCGAGCAGATCGAGGACGATGAAGATCGGGAATTTTTCCGAAAACTCATCGATGAAGTCGCACTGTCCGCGATCCTTGAAGGCGTTGATCAAGGCCTGCGCCCGCTCGCGCACCTGTTCCTTCATCGCGAACATCTTCTGCGGCGCGAAATGACTGTCCAGCGCCTTGCGATAGCCGGTGTGGACCGGCGGGTCGGCCTCGGTCGGAATGACCAGCCAGTTCTCGCCGATATTCTGGGCCCATTTGCCCATGCCGTTCTTGGTGAAATTGTCGGCGTCGCGCAGCATCGCCTGGACATCCTCGGCATTTTTGAGCAGCCAGCCGGGCTGATCGCCCGGGAAGATGTTGGTGACATAGGTGATCGGCGGCAGATCCGCGTGCATCGCGGGGATCAGCACTTCCTGCGGGTTATCATAGATCACCGTCCGCGAAAAGAGCGGCAGCGCCATCGCCAGTTCGGGCGGCACATGATCCGGCAGGGGCTTTTGTGCGATTTGGGTCATCATAGTCTCCGAAGCAAAAAGAGATAAATTCCACCCTTGCCAAACACAGGTGCGATCATGGCCGTCCGTCCGAGACTGGCGACCATGCGGACGATCCGCAATGACAGGAGGCGATGCACATGAGCGAGGCAGACATACTGGATCTGGAACAGGCGATCCGGGACAATTACCGGCTGTGGAACGAAGGGAAGCGCGACGAGCTCGACCGACTTTTCCGGATCCTGGGGCCTGAAGGCTTCACGATCGAATATGTCGGCTCGCCCGCCATGGACGGCGACGCCGCGATGGCCGACATGTGGGCGGAATATGGCGGCAAATGCACGACCGACCCGCTGGAGGTGATCGTCAACGGATCCGATGGCGCGGCCTATGTGGCCAATCGCCTGCAGACCCCGGACGGCATCGTGACCCTGCCGAGCCTGGAAACCTACAAGGTCGCCGACGGCAGGCTGACGATCCGCTATTTTCATCGGACCGCCCACTAATCCTCCAAGCCCCGAAGTGCAGGCGCTGGACACGGTTCAGTCCTTCGCCTGCATGAAGGCGAGCAGATCGGCATAATGGGGCTGGTGGACGAGGCCACCGCCCGAAATGGAGATATTCTCACCCGTGATATAGCGCGCTTCGTCCGAAGCGAGAAAGGCGACCAGCCCGGCAATATCATCCGGCGTGCCGAATTCCGGCGTCAATATATGACGCTGGATGATTTCCTTCAGCCCCGGCACTGTCTTCTCAAGGGCTTCGGTCAGCACGACGCCCGGCGCGATGCTGTTGCAGCGGATATTCTGCCGCCCATGCTGGGTCGCCACATATTTGGTGAGCCCGATAATCGCCGCCTTCGACGAACCATAGGCGATACGTGCGAGATCTCCCGCGCTGCCCGAATTGGACGCGGTGTTGATGATCGCGCCGCCGCCGCCAGCGACCATATGCGGGATGGCATATTTGCATCCGAGCAGATAGCCGGTGAGATTGACGTCGAGAATTTCGCGCCAGATGCCGATCGGGATATCGACGGCCGTGGTGTCCTGCGGGCTCTTGTCCGGATCGGTCATCGCCGCATTGTTATGCAATATGTCCAGCCTGCCGAAATGGTCGACGGCACGATCGACCATCGCCTTCACCGACTGCGGATCGGCGGCGTCGAACTGGAGCGGCAGCGCCTTGTCGCCCAGCGGTTCGGCTGCACGAACGGCAACGGCCTCGAACAGGTCGGCGACCACGACGCGCGCGCCCTCCGCGACCAGGCGTCGCGCAACCGCGGCGCCGATACCGCCACCGCCGCCCGTGACGATCGCCACCCTGTCTACCAACCTCGTCATCATGCGCGCGTCCCCGTGATGGGCTGGCGAGAGAAAGCTGCATCAATCGCAGCTTCTCCCGCCAGCCGCTTGGCCGATCAGAATTTAAACGTCGTCTCAACGCCATAGGTAGCCGGTTGGCCAACATAGGCGGCCGCGATGCCCAAGGTCCGATAGAGGTCGGGGAAGCGACGCAGCAGATATTTCTTGTTCGTGATGTTGCGGCCGTAAAGCGCGATTTCGATATCGGGATTTTCAAGCTGGAACGCGATACGTCCGTTGAAAATGCCATAGCCGGGCACGAAACCGAGGCGGTTTTCCGTCTCATAAGCAGCCTTGGTCGCCGCCGAGGCCTGTTCCGCGGCCCGGACCGCATCGAAATGCTGACCGCCGACATAGGAATAGGCGCCGGTCACGGCGAGCGTGCCCCCGCCCACCGGGAATTTCTGCGTGGCGCTGATGTTCAACTGCTTCTTGGGCAATTGCAGCAGCGGCAAGCCGCTCAGGTCGACGACGCAGCCATTGGCGACCCCGGCGCTGTTGGTGCAGCCGCTGCCGGCCACCACCTGGATTTCGCTGAAGCTCCCCTTCACATATTTGCCGTCTTGCAGCGAGCCATTGACGCTGAGGGTCATGCCTTCCCATGGCACGGCCGTGATTTCATTTTCCATGCCCCAGATGCGGACCTTGCCGTTGTTCTGGATATATTGGGTGACGCCGATGCCGGTCACGAAACTGTTGACGATCGCCTGATTGTCATCCTTCCAGGTATGGAAGACCGCCGTGTTGAAACGCAGGCGGCGATCGAACAGATCAACCTTCAAACCTGCCTCGACGTCCTTCACCTTTTCGGGAGAGAAGGCAGGCAGACCGCCGGCGCGCAGGTTCCAGCCCCCAGCCTTGGCCGCGCCGCGGGTCGCGACATAGAGGAAGAGATTGTCGCTCGCCTGCCAGTCGAGACCCAGGTTCCAGGCCGGATAGTTGAACTTGGCATTCTGTTCCTGGTTGCAGGTGGTGGCCGTCACGGGGCTCGTTGGCGTCACGGTGCAGTTGATGCCGGTCGGCGTGCCCGCCACGGCGACGTCATAGGGCAGGCCATATACCTGCGCATTATGCAGCACGCTGTCGCGGGTGTCCCAGGTATAGCGGAAGCCACCCACCGCACGCAGGGCCGGAGTCAGTTCATAATAGGCCTGCGCGAACAGGCCGAAGGTCTTGTTGGTGACGTCGGCATTGGAATCGCGGATGAGACCGCCGAAAATCTGCGACCGGCTGAATTCATAGCCGCTTTCCTTGCCGGCATAGGCGCCCGTGATGAAGCTGAGGCTTTCGGTAATATTCCCGGAAAGCTGGAATTCCTGCGAAATATAATAGGATCCGGACCCCGCAAAGGTCGCCAGCAACGGAACGGCGGTGCCATCCGTGTCATTCTGGCCATAGTTCATCGAGTGGCGATAGCCGGTGATCGACTTGAAGTTCAGACCGCCCAGCTCGACGTTGAGCGTACCGGAAAACCCATATACTTCCAGCGTATTGAACGGCTTCACGCCGTAGAGGGCCTGCGCTTCGGGCGTCAGTGTACCGATCGTGGCCGGGGTCGATGTTCCGGCCGCCGTATTGCCCCACCAATTATCCTTGGTCAGCAGGCCCGCCGTGAGGCCCGGCTGGAAGGCGGCGGGGATGATCGCCGGATTGAAGGCCCAGAGCGCGATCTGCTGACCATGGTTGGACTGGCGGTTCCAGTCGCCCGAAAGGGTCAGATCCCAGCCATTGCCCTCATATTTGAGCTTGCCGCGCACAAACTTGCTGCTGTTGTCGGAAAAGTCGCGGTTGGTGACAAGATTGTCGCCATAGCCATCCCGCTCATTGACCGCGCCGCTCAGACGGATGGCCAAGCCCTCCGCGAGCGGCACATTGATATTGGCCTGCGCGCCCAGCGTGCTGTAATTGCCCAATTCCGCCTTGAACGCGCCGCTGAGCTGGTCATTGGGATCATTGGTGACGATGTTGATCGCGCCGCCGGTCGTGTTGCGGCCGAAGAGCGTACCCTGCGGCCCGCGCAGCACCTCCAGCCGCTGCACGTCCTGAATATCGGTCATGCCCGTCGAGGGCCGAGGGATATAGATGCCGTCAATATAGGTGGCCACGGCCGGATCGTTGGCAAGGATGGGCTGGAGATTGCCTTGGCCACGGATGGCCACGAAGACGATGCCGTCGCCACCCGCGGAACCACGGCCGATGACAAGGCCCGGCGCGGTGCGCTGAAGATCGACGACATTTTCCACCTTGGCCGTCGCCAGCGCTTCGGGGGTCAGCGCCGTAACCGCGATCGGCGTCGTCTGAAGACTTTCCTCGGTACGACGCGCGGTGACGACGATATCCTGGATGCCTTCGCTAGCACCCGACTGCGCCTGCTGCGCATAGACGGGCTGCGCCATGGCAACGACGAACGCGCTCATGCCGATCGCGCCCAGGGTGACGGCCTTGTTCATGTCTTCCTCCCCTTCATTTTATCTTGTTTCGATTTGTACGTATGAAGCCCGTCTAGCCCGGAGCCGATTTGCTCCATAGTGGCCAGCTCCAGATTGACTGTGCGGCGATAGAATTTGGCCGCTCATCGATAGTTTCCGCCGTCCCACTCAATGGACCTGCGGCGGCTGGCACCGGAAATCCTTCGGCGTCTGGCCAGTTGCGGACCGGAAGGCGGCCGAGAAGGCCGACGTGCTGTTGAAGCCGCATCGCCAACTGATTTCCTTGATGCGGGAGCCGTCGTTGCGCAGCAGTTCCTTTGCCAGCGCGATCCGGCTGCGCGCGACGAATTCACCCAGGCTGACGCCCGTTCCCTCCTTGAAGACGCGCGCGACATGCCGCACGCTCATGTTGCAGTCGCGCGCGATGTCGGCGACGCCGAGCGGCGCGGAGAGATTCTCCATTACATAATCGATGATGTTCTGGACCTGTCGCGTGCTGCGCGATTGCAGGCCGCCCCTTTCGCGCGGACCCATATGCCGGGCTAGCTCGACCGCAAGACCCATCAGCATCGATTCGACGAGCGTCTGGCTGGCGAAGCCGGGCGTCCGCAGTTCCGCAGCCAGTCCCGCAAAGAGCCGACGCATGGAAATATTCTGGACGTCGGCGCAAGGCTCCATCTTGTTCAGCGGCTGCTCTCCGTCGAACAGCTCCTCCAGAAATTCGTCCCCGAGCGCCACACAGACGAGATGGCGCTCCTGAAGCGCAGGCTCGCCGAAATATTGGCGGTGCGGGGGCATGTAGAGAATGTCGCCCGACGCGGCGCGCCGGTCCGGACGCCCCATGCTGACCATGCTGCGGCGCGGCTGGCCGTCGAGCGAATAGTCCAGATAATGTTTTTCGGGACTGAAGACACCGCTGCTGGGCTGAACCCAGTCGAAATGCCGCACATCCACATGGGCGTCGCGAACGGTCGCCGCCGCTTCAATGTAGAAATTCTGGACGCCGAACCTTCCCTGGCCGGTCCAATCGCTCTCCGGACGAAACATCTCTACCTCTGTCATTTTATATTTTGTCTGTGAGCCAGATAGGCGCACCACCCGCTTTTACCTCTATCTTCGGATAGGTGGTCAAGACCCCGCCTGCAGGCACGTCCATGGCGCGTGCCCGATCGAGGCGCGGCATGGGAGCATGAGCGATATATTTGTCGTGCCCCCGTTTTTATGTTCAAACAGGAGGCGCTCAATGTCCATCGCACCGCTCTTGCAGCAGTGGACGCCATGAGAGCGCCATCGGAAAAACCTGCCGCCGCCAGCCATTATCCCTGGTATGTGCTGGGCATATTGACGCTGGCGCAGACCTGCCATGGCATCGACCGCGCCATCATCGGACTGGTGCTGGCGCCGGTCGGACATGAATTTGCGCTCTCCGACGGACAGTTGGGGATATTGGCGGGCTTCGCCTATGGCATATTCTTCGCGCTCGCCGCCCTGCCCTTTGGCGTGGCCGTGGATAGCTGGAACCGACGCAACCTGATGGCGGCCGCGTTGACGCTGTGGAGCGGCGCGACCGCCTTGTGCAGCCTCGCGACAGGATTCTGGACGTTGCTCATCGGCCGGGCCGCGGTAGGGACAGCCGAAGCGGGGGGATCGCCGACCGGCATGTCGCTGCTGAGCGATTATTTCGGCGAAGACCGGCGCGCCACCGCGATCGGCATCTGGTATCTGAGTTCGGGGATCGGGCTCGCCATCGCCTTCATCGTGGGCGGCGCGATCGTGCAGAGCGCCGGATGGCGCTGGGCGTTCGTGGCCGCCGGCGTGCCGGGACTGGTGCTGGCGCCGCTGCTGCTGCTCACGGTCAGGGAACCCGTGCGCGGGGCCCATGACGGCCCGGCCCCGCAGCAGGAGGAAACGCTGAGGCTGGTGCAACGCATCTGCCTGCTCGCGGCGCGGCCGGGACTGTTGTACTGCATCTTCGCCATCGTCCTGATCGCGGCGGGCATCTATGGCATGAGCACTTGGCTCACCACTTTCCTGATCCGGGTCCATGGCATGCCCATCGCGAAGGCGGGCATCCTCATCGCCATCGCCTATGGCGGTCTCGGTTCGCTGGGCGGCTTCCTCGCGGGCTGGGTGATCGACCTCGTCAACCGGCGGCGGGGCGGCTTCGATCCGGCAAGGACATCCCTGTTCGGCGCAGTGATCCCCTTGCTGACGGCAGTGACCGGTGTGGGCACGGTCCTGTTCCACGACGTCGACCTGATGCTGGCGCTGCTCATGGCCTGCGGCTTCCTCAGCGCGTCCTATAACGGCCCGATCTACGCCGTCATCGTGACGATCGCCGGGCCGCGCCTGCGGGGCCTTGCGGTATCGCTGGTGCAGTTGGGCGCGAACCTGATCGGCGTGGGCGCGGGCACCTATCTGATCGGCGCGGTCAGCGACTTTGTCGGGGGAACGGCCGGTGTCGCCTGGGGAATCGGCACTGCCATGCTGTTCACATTCGCCGGGGGCATATTGCTGCTGCTGGCGTCCCGCGCGATCCGTCGCGCCAAGGCCAGCGGCGAAGCATAAGAAAAGGGCGGCCCGGTCCTTCGACCAGGCCGCCCTTCATCCCGCACGCCCCATCACTTCGCGGCGTTGCGTTCCTTGCGCCGTGCCTTGGCCGCTTCGATCCCCCGGAATACGGTGGTCGTATTGCCCGCCCCGGCATAGAAGAGCACGAAGAGCGGCAGGAAATCCAGTTCCTCGTCGGTGAATTCCTCGTTGATGAGAGCGCCGTTCATCTGGATCTCGACCAGGTCGGCGCGGCCCAGCATGGCCGTGGCGCCCAGAACGAGCAGCCGCTTTTCCCGCATCGAGAAGATGTCGCTCGCCCATAGATTGGCGAACTGGTTGCCCACGATTTCCTGGTTGAAGGACGATTCGCGATAGGGCCGCGTCATTTCCGACGACCCAGGACCGTAGACCTTGTCGAAGACTTCCAGTCCCTTCTGCCACTGTGCTTCGTCGATGCTCATGCCTTTTCTCCCATTACATTTTCCAGACCCACGACCGTCTGATCGGTCCGCCGCGTCAATTCGACCAAGGGCAGCGCAATGCCGTAGCTGCGCGCCAGATCGATGGCGGCGTCCAGATCCTTGACCATCAGGCCGCGCGTATATTCGCGCACCGCCGCTTCCTGCGCGCTGGACGACGGATCGTCGCGCACCGCCAGCATCAATGGGCCACCCACGCTGTCCGAAGTGGCGTCGATCGCGTGCGCAAGCTGGCGGACATCCACCCCGGCATTGCGGCACAATACGGACGCTTCATAGCCCGCGCGCAAGCAGCCGAAGACGATGACGTTGCGAGCGATCTTCGCCGCCATGCCCGCGCCGGGACCACCCATATGCGCCACCAGCCTGGCAAAGCCGTCCAGCACCGGGCGCACATTCGCAACGGTCTCATCCGTACCGCCGACCAGGCAGACGAGGCCATGTTCGCGGGATTTGGGGCCGCCCGTCACGCCGCAATCGACCAGTTCCACGCCCGCCGCATCGGTCAGGGCGCGAATGGCGTCCAAATCCTCGATCGAGACGGTCGCGACCAGCACCACGATCATGCCCGGCCGTGCGCGCGCCAGCACGCCGTCGGGCCCCGACAGCACGTCGATCGTCTGCTTTGCGTTGACGACGGCGATGATGACGACATCGGACTGTGCGGCCAGTTCAGCCGGGCTGGCGACGACGGGCGGCACGCCCTCCAGCGTGTCGGCAGCATCCGCACGAATGTCGTAGACTGCGGCCAATTGCTGTGTCCGCGCAAGACATATGGCGACACCCGCGCCGATTTGCCCCAAGCCGATAACCCCTGCTCTTCCCATCCTCATCATCCTTTCCGCCGCTTGCTCGCGGTCCTGTCATGGCCAGGCCGCAAGGGTGGCATAGCCGGGCCTGCGCCGTCATCCCGTCTGGCGCCGCGTGGCCGAACCTCGACAGCTTTACCGTCCTTCACGACGCATTTGCCTCCAGCGGCAGATTTTTCGCGGCCAGGCCATAATGGAGAACTGCGAGCAGGAGCACGGATGCCGAAAGCTGCATGCTCAGTTGCAGACCGCTGGCCGCTGCCGAGAGACATGCGGCTGGCGGCGATGCCTGACCCGAAACGAGGCAGTCGGCGGCATAATTGCCCTTGTAGAGAAAGACAGCGAGTCGATCGCTGAGATAGCCCAGTACTACCGATCCCAGTCCCAGCCCGGCGACGGTCTGGCCGAAGGAATGAAGCGCCGCGGCCGACGCCCGCATGCGCGGTTCGACCAGTGACTGGGTGATGGTCATGATCGCGGGCGTGAAGGCGTAGAGCAGGGTCGTGGCGACGAAGAGAAAGGCGACCAGCCATCGCCAGTCCGACTGATGGATGGCCAGCAGATAGAAGGGCAGCGCCACGCCCACCGCGATCGCGGGCGCCCAGCCGCCCCAGCGGATATCGCGCCGGATCAGCCGCCCGATCAGATAGCCGCCGCTGACCTGCCCGACCATCGTCGCCAGACTGAACGACAGCGCGAACACAAGGCCCGCCTGCGCGAGCGGCAGATCGAAGCGGCGAACCAGCAAGGGAATCAGGAACAGGTTGGTGCCAAATCCCACCAGCCCGACGAAGCCGCTGCCGAAGGTCAGGTGCAGGAAGGAAGGCGAACGGGCGAGCCGCCGCAGCACCATGGCGAAGGGGGGCGTATCCGCACTTTGCCCCGCATCCTTCCGTTCGGGTTCGGGAATCGTGGCGACCAGCAGCAGCGCCAGCAACAGGCCCGGCGCGCCAACCGCCACGAGCGCAAGCCGCCAGCCAAAGGCCTGCGCCACCGCGCCGCCCGCGATCGCGGCGATGGCGCCGCCCAGGGGCACCCCCATCGCGATCAGCGAGAAGACGACGGCACGGCGCCCGGCATCGAACCGGTCGGAAATCATCGAGACGAGCGCGGGGGTGAAGCCCGCTTCGCCGACGCCGACGCCCATGCGGCATAGCAGGAGCTGAACATAGCTCCCCGCCGCGCCGGACAGCGCCGTCATCAGCGACCAGAGCATGGTCACCACGGCGATGATTCGCACCCGGCTGTAGCGTTCGGCGAGTCGCGCCAGCGGGATGCCCAGCACGGCATAGAAGATCGAGAAGGCGAGGCCACCCAACATGCCGAGCTGGAGATCGCTCAGGCGAAGGTCGTGGCGAATCGCCTCGCCAACCACGGCGATGATCGTGCGATCGATGAAATTGAACATGTAGATCGCGCCCAGCAGCAGCAGGAACCATCTGTCTCGCGGCCGAAACCCGTCTCCGCCCTTCATTGCCCCTCCTACGGCCATCCGGCTGTTTTCATTCTGCATGTGGGACAGATAGAACAGATTCTTTTCGATGTGTATCGGTTTTCTCTTGAAACCATCCTGGGACTGCGCCAACAGATCGCCATCTTCGACAAAGGAATTTCAGGATATGAAGACGATCATCATCGCGCTTGCGGCTCTGGGCCTGACCGCCCCTGCCTTTGCCCAGGCGCCTGCGTTGGATCGCAACGAGACGATCTACTCGGCCGACGGCACCAAGATCGGCAAGGTTGATCGCGTGCTGACGGCTGCCGACGGCGCCGTATCCGCCGTTCGCATCATCTATCGTGGCAAGTTCATCGCCATCCCCGCCGCCACGCTGAGCGCGGGCGAGAAGGGCGTGACGACCAGCCTGTCGAATGCCGAGCTGAAGAAGCTGTAATTCCATGCCCCACGGTCTTGCAGAACCGTGGGGCATGGACCCGAGTCGCGCCTGCGCCTAAAGCGGGGGCATGAGGGCAGACCAGCAGCAGCGCGCACGGATTTCGCGACGCGGCAGACCACCGCAATCCGACGGGCCCGCGCTCGACCGCGCGCGGCTGGTCGCGACGCTGCTCGACATGGCCCGGTCCGGCGGGATCGAGGCGCTCAATATCCGCCCGGTCGCACAGCGGCTGGGCGTGTCGCCGCGACTGCTCTACCATCATGTCCGCGACAAGGAGGCGATGCTCGCCCTGCTGACCGACGAGATATTGCGCGGCCGGATGCCCGACCTGTCGGCGCCCGACTGGGAAAGCCGCCTGCGCAGCATCGCCCGCGCGGTGCACATGGCCTATCGGGATTTCCCGGGCTCCGCCGCCTTCATCCTGTCGCGCAGCGCCAACCGGCTGGATTTGCCCAACGCGCTGGCGATCCGGCGCGCCATCTTCGCGGCGCTGGCCGAAGCCGGGCTGACGCAAGAGCAAAGCGAAGAGATGCTGGTGATCTTCTCCGTCATCGTGCTGGGCAATATCGTCGTGGCGGAAAGCCTGGACGACAATGACGACCGGCTGGCGATGCAGCGCAACGTCGTGGAAGCCGCCCTCACCCGGGCGACCGACATGCTGCTGACCGCTGTCCGCGCCATCGCGGGCGCGGTCTAATCCTCAGTCTCAGCCGAGGTCGGCGATGGATCGGACGGGGCGGTCGATCCCGTCCCAAGCGCGATGGGCGGCGTGCATCCGGTCGAGCGAGGCCTCCATCGCGGGCGAAATCTCCATCAGTTCGACATAGCCGCCATTGCCCGCACGGGTATCGAACAGCGCGAAGCGTTCGCCAGACGGCATCCGGCCGCTGAAGGCCATGGCATAGCCTTCGCCCGACAGCCGCGCCACACCCTCATCATAGGGAATGCGCAGCATGACATGATGATAGCCCTCGCCATGCCGGTCGAGCATTTCGGTGAAGGCCGAAGGCCCGTCATTGGTCTGCTGGAGCAGTTCGATCAGCAGGCCGTCGGAAAAGCCGAACGCGACCTTCATTGCCACCTGCGTCGGTTCGCCGCGATAGATCTGGCCCGGCAGCACAGGCACGTCGAAGACGAAGAACGGCCCCGCGCCAATGATCCGCGTCCAGTGATCCAGGGCGCGGTCCATGTCGCGCACCACCTGGCACAATTCCAGTATCGAGCCCTTGGGCTGCATCAGGCGTCTCCCCAAATCGCTGCACGGGTCCGCAGGCCATGCTGGCGCGCGCGGTCGCGCAACTGCTGTCCCCGCGCGGCGCGATCGATCCGGGGCACCCCAGCGTCCACCTCGCGTTCGATGGCGGCCAGATCGACGACGCGCACGTCACGAATGAAGCGGGCGGGGTCGGCGCCGTCGGGCACGCCCTGCCAGCGCAGCAGCACCCAGCCTTCCTCAAGGCCCGCCGTGTCGATCCAGTTGGCGATGTCCGGATCGACGCCCGCCACCACATAGCTGATCGTACCGTCGGCCGCTGGCGTGACCTGGGCGCTGTTGAGGCTGACCAGGCGCAGCATCGGATCGGGCGAGATGGTCCACGGATCGGCGATCTGGATGCCGGTATAATAGCTGCCCGCCGGATCGATCGTCAGCAGCAGCCCCTGCCCTTCCCCCAAGGCAAAGCGCCCGCCGGCCAGATAGCCCCAGCCGCCGTCGCGGCCATTGGGCCCGATCAGCCGGTTGGGCTCTGGATGGCCGAGAAAATCATTCTTGAACCCCGACCAGAAGGCCACCCAGGCCGGCAGATCGGCGATGACGGAGCGGGCGATATCCTCCTCGTCGCGCGGGCGGGGGCTGGGTGGCGGATCGAGGCGACGGACGCTGACCTGCGCCGGCACCTGCCGCCAGTCGCGCTGGCTGTCGCGGGTATAGACCTGAATCCGTGCACCCGGTTCGGTCCGCAAATGGGTCGTGCCGCCTTCCTGCGGGCCGACCGTCACCGTCACCCGCCCCTCGGCGTCGCAGAAGGGCAAAAGTTGCTGGAGCGTCAGCGCGCCCAGATTGCGGCCCAGTCCCGCATGATGCGGCGGCTCGACCTCGGCGACGATGCTGAACTGCGGCGGATCGGCGGAAAAACGGATGTCGACGGCATAATGTCCGTCGCCATCGACCGGAATTTCGCGGTTGAAATTGTCGGGATTGTCGATCGCCACCGCCGCACCCGCATAGATGTGGCCGAACCAGCGCCGCGGGGCATTGCTGATATTCCAGACGACCCTGGGGTCGGCCGGATTGCCATTGGCTTCGCGCATGGCGAGGCCCAGCACCCACTGGTCGAGCGCCCGGTCCAGCCCCAGCCGTCCATCGAGCGTCGCCGCGAGCGGGTCGGCGAGCAGCAGGCGGCGCGCCTGCTCGCGCGCGGCGCGGATGTCGGCGCGTTCGATCAGGCGCAGCGCCAGCTTTTCCGCCGCGGCCTGATCGTCGGTCCAGAGGGGGTTGGCGATCATGAAATCGTCCCCACCCGGCCGCCTTCGGCAAAGATGGTGCTGCCGGTCGTGTAGCTGGAGCCATCCCCCGCCAGCAAGATCGCCGCGCCGACCGCCTCATCCGCCGCGCCAAAGCGCTTGATCGCGTTGCGCTCGGCAAGGCCCAGCCCCTTGTGGATCGCGGCCTCCTGCCCGTCCGGGCTCATCGATCCGACACACAGGCAATTGATCCTTGTGTGCGGCGCCTGCGTCTTGGCCAGCTCGCGCACTAGGAAGAGCAGCGCCGCCTTCGACACGCCATAGGCGACGGCGGGCGGGATCGGCGTGAAGCCGCCGCAGCTCTGAACCGATATGATGCTGCCCTTGCCATGCGCCTTCATATCCGCCTCGGTCAGTTCGGTCAGACGCCAGGTCGCCATGACGTTGACGTCCATCGCCGTCTTCCAGACCTCGTCCGTGTTCGCCCAGAGCCCGCCGTCGGCGGCATAGACCACGCCGGCCGCCGCATTGTTGAAGACGATATGGATCGGACCGAATGCGGCGCGCGCGCCCGCCACCAGCCGTTCCAGATCGGCCTTCTCGCCCGCGTCGGCGGCGATGGCGATCGCCCGGCCGCCATCGGCCGCGTTGATGTCCGCCGCGATCCGGTCGAGCCGGTCCTGCGAACGGGCGGAGAGGACGACATTGGCCCCCAGTTCGGCATAGGCCCTGGCGACATGTTCGCCCACGCCCGGCCCTACCCCGGTCAGGATGGCGGTGCGCCCGTCGAGGCGGAAACGATCGAGAACACTCATGCTGGATACTCCGGAAGATCGGGGTCAGGCGCGGTCGAACAGATGGCCGTAGCGCGCATAATAGCCGGCGAGCCGCTCATGCACCTCGCCCGGATCGATGCCGAACTGGTCGGGGCTGTGCCTGTGCTTACCGAGGCGGCTGGCGGCGGGATTGTCCGTCAGGAAGGCGGCGATGCGGGCGCGATGCCTGTCGGTGAAGGGTAAGTCGAAGCGGTCGTAGATGCGGCCGATCGTCGCCATCGGATCGGCGACGATATCGCGATGGGCGAGGTCGATGATGCGCCCCTCGATCGCCGGATCGCTCACGCGCGCCTGCGTCGCCCGCGCCATCGCCGCGCACCAGGTATCGACCACCGACCGGCCGATCGCCTTCAGATCATTGGCGCCGCCCACCGCCGCCAGGAAGCCGGCGATCATGCTGGACAGCGAAGACAGGGTCAGCACTGGATCGCGATGCGTCCACACCAGCATCGCGCCCGGATAGGCCTCCACCAGACCCGGCAGGTCCATGAGGTGCTGCGGCGATTTCAATGTCCAGCGGCCCCTGGGCCCTTTCCACTGGAAATGCTGGAGCATCCGCTTATGGGTGCGATATTGCCCGTCCGGCACGACGTCCTGCAGCCAGCGGGCGAAGGCAGGGACGCCCAGTTCCGCCGGGAAATTGGTGCTGGCGAAATGCAGCATCATGCCATGGTTGCACTCGCCCGGCTGGGTGCAGTCCATCCGCTGGATATCGGCCAGTTGCGGCGCGTGCTTCAGCCAGTTTTCATAGATGGCCTGCACCTGCGCGATGCGCGGATCGCTGTCGAAACGCGCCTCTTCCGGGGCCGGCCAGGGGATATACCATTCCCATTCGCGCGGCGCGCGGGCTGCCGGATCGAGGCAGAGTAGATCGTAGGTGATCGTCGTCCCGGTGCGCGGCAGGCCGCAGACGATCAGCGGGTCGCCCACACCCTGCGCGACGATGTCCGGATGCAGCCGTTCGTCTTCGGCGAAACGCAGCCGGGTGGCGAGCAGGCCGACGATCTTGTGATGCGCGGTCTCGCGCAACTGGGCGGGCGGGTCCATCGCCTCGACCGCGTCAACCAGGCGGCGAAAACCGCTCATGAAGGACAGGTCCGGTCCGAAATCCGACAGTCCGGTCGCGGCGCGCGCCTCCGCGATCAGCGCATCGGCGGCGAGCGGCGCGCGCTCTGCGACAGCGCCGTTCATCGATTCCCCTCGACCGTCCGCTGTCGCATGACTCACCTCTCCATTTTATTATTCCACACTGTATATTTATTGGATGAGGCGTTGGTCAAGCGCGCAATGCATTTTTGCACGGTGCGCGCCGCTTCAGGCCGCCTTGTCTTCCACCGGCGTCAGATTCTTCATGAAGGCCACGAAATCGGGTCCGAATTCGGGGATAGGCAACCCCAGTTTTTCCGCCAGATACAGGGTCATGAAATTATCGTTGAGCGACTTGTTGGTGGCGGGGATATTGCCGATGCCGACCTGCCGGTCGAAGGCGCCCACCGCGACCAGCGCCATCCGCAACGCCGCGACGATATCATAATAGTCGAGATGCCCGGCCTTCTGGCCGCTGGCCGCTTCCCAGATGGCGATCGTCTCGTCCTTGCTCGGCAGGCCTTCCAGCCGGGTGACGCCGAAGCGGCGGCCGAACAGATCGTCGAAATAGAGCCACCAGGCGAGGTCAAGCTCCGCCGGTCCCAAGGCCGCGAGTTCCCAGTCGATCAGCGCGTTGACCTCTCCATCGGCGGAAAACATGACGTTCGACGGCGTGGGATCGCCCCACAACACATTCACGCCCGCATCGGTCGGCATGTTGGCGCGCACATAGGCCATGGCGGCGTCGACGATGGGCATGGTGCGACCCCGGCCGGCCGCCTTGTGCCACGCTTCGAGCGCGCCGACATATTGATCGAGACCCGGTTGCCCGTTCTCCGGCTGGGCGAGAAATTCGAAGCCGTCGCGCCAGTCAATCGTCGCCAGGCTGGCGAATGCGTTGATGGCGTTCGTGAAGCTTTGCCGCCGCTGCGCCGGGGTCATCTCGACCAGCCAGCCCTCCAGATTATAGTTGGGCTTCTGCTTGGCGCATTCCCCTTCCACCTTGCCCATCACGAGGAAGGGCAGGCCGAGAATGTCGGGGTCGAGATGCATGCCGATCCAGGGCGGCACGGGCAGGTCGCCGCGCGCGTCGAGCGCCGCCATCATCTTGCCCTGCAGCGCCAGGCTGCTGCCGAACACCACTTCCAGATCCATCGGCTGACGGCGGACCACGAGCGTCTGGCTCTGTGGACCATCCGGATCGGCATAATCGACGTCGACGAAGAAGATGTCGGCGGAAAAACCCGCGCCCAGCGTGACATCGAGCGGACGAACGCGGATGTCGTGCCATTCGGGCTTTTCGTTCGCCAGCCAGTCCTGCAACTGGACGGTGATATGATCGGGGGTCAGCAATTCCATGTTTACAGCCCCTTCGCCGCCAGCGCGCGCTTCAGTTCGGTGGTGAGCGGCCCCATATCCTTGGGAGACGAGCCGTGCAGCAGGATTTCATCGGCGCCGGCGTCCAGGAAGGCCATCAACTGGTCGGCGCACTGGGCCGCGGTTCCCACCGCCGCACCCTCATCCAGCCATTGCTGCGGAATGAGGCGGCTGACATCGACCAGTTCCTGCCGCGTATAGGCCTGATCCGCCGGCTTGCCGTTGAGGCCGGCAATCTTGGGATGAGCGCGGATATCCTCCAGCACCTTCTTGTCCCAGCCGTTGATGTCGACGATCAGGTCGCCAAAGCCGGGCAGTTCGAAATAGGTGATGGCGCGGCCGCCGACGACGGCCTCTTCCTCGTCCTTAGGCAGGTCCGGGGCGACGATGATATTGTGATAGATGCGCACGGACATGGGATCGCGCCCGGCCTTTTCCGCCGCGTCGCGCACGATCTTCGCGCTGTTCTTCACACCCTGCGCCGACACGAAGGGGTGCAGCAGCACGCCGTCGCAATGTTCGCCGGCAAATTCCAGGCTCTTGGGCCCGATCGCGGTGAAGATGATCGGCGGGGGCGTGCCGCCATGGCGATCGGTCAGGTTGATGGCGGGGAATTTACCAAGCACGCCCTCATAATCGATCTTCTCGCCCGCCCAAAGGCGTCGGCAGATAGAGATCAGATCGGCAAGCCGCTCCATCGTGATCGGCGGCGACCCCAGCATCTTCATATAGGCCGGAACCGCCCGCGCGAACATCAGGCGAAACCGTTCTCCGCTCATCGCCTGCATCATGTCGGCGACGCTGGCGGTGACGAGCGGATGGCGCATTGTCGCGTACATGGTGCCGGTGATGCGAATCTTCGACGTCGCCTCGGCCACCGCGCCCGCCAGCACCGCCGGTTCCTTCAGCCCATAGCGTTCGGAAATCCACACGCAGCCAAGGCCGATCCGTTCCGCTTCCTTCGCTTCGTCGATGCCGCGTCGCGGATCGTTGACGCGACCGGGCAGGATATAGGTGCCGAACTTGTCGAAAAGTGCCTGTGCGCCCGGTTCCACAGCTTCCGTCATTCCTCAAGTCCTCTCAAATATATGCCACTGCATTGCCATTGGGAGGAGCATTGGCAACCTGTCAAACGGCAGGCTCGGGATGCACCTCGACATAGAGGCGCGTGAGCTTGAGCGCGGCGATTTTCCACTGCCCGTCCCGGCGCACATAGCGTTCGGTATAGTGGCCGAAACCGGTGATCGACTGGCCGCCGGGGATAGGGCATTTGCCCGGCGCCCAGACGACCCGGTCCTGCATCGCCGTGATCATCTCCGCCTCGTCGCCGCGCAGGTCGATCTCCGACGAGTGGATCTGATGCGCCGAGCGCGCATCGATGACCGCGGAGCGCACCTGCTCCAATATGGCGGCGTGCCCGCTCATCGGAGGATTGCCGGTATCCTCCTGGACGTCCAGCACCGCATCGGGCGTGAACAGAGAGAGGAAGCCGTCCCAGTCCTTGGTGTCGAGAAAGCGGCAATAGCGCGCCTTCACGTTGCGGATCGCCTCATAGTCGAGCAGCCTGGCCAGTTCGTCGCTCATCGCTCCCTCCGTCACCAGATGATGCGCGTATGCGCGCGAAGCGTGCGCTCGCGGATCGCTTGTGCGCGCGCGTCCGGAGTCACCAGCACGGTGTCGGTGGGCAGATGGCTGCGCACCTCGGCCAGCTTGACCTTCTTCATCGTCGGCGTGGGCCGCTCGTCGGTGTTGAACCAGCGCCCCTGCACCGCGCCGCTGGCATAGCCCGATGTGTCGACCCAGTTGTGGACGCCCGGATCGCGCGCGGAAATGACGGCACGGAAAAAGCCGTCGCCGTCGACCACGGCCTGCGCCGCATTGAGGCTGGACTGGTTGTGATACCAGTCGATCGTTTCATAAAGCTCGTTGGTCAGGATCAGCGACCAATAGTCGACCTCCTTAGGGATCTGCACCTCGGTGATCAGCGCCTCGTCATCGGCCAGATCATAGGCGCCCTCATAGTAGGACTGCCGGGCAAGGCCGGTCATCTGCGAGAAGTCGACGACCTTGAGCGTATTGATCAGCCCTTCGTCGCGCAGCTTCTGCACCTTGTCAGGGAAGGCCAGCGCGCAGACGGTCGCCGTGGCGGGAATTTCGGCGAAACGATGCGCCAGTTGCGCCAGCGTAGGGCGCCCCTTGGCGGCGTGATCGGCGTCCAGGCGCACGATGCCGAAGCGCGGTTCGCGCTCGACGCCCCAGTCGCAGGCGACGATGCGGATCATCAGCTTCTCGGTCGCGGGTTTCAGTTCCCACCAGTCGCCCTCATGGCCGGCGGGCCGGGTCGGCGAGAGGATGACATCGAAGGCCCCGTCGGCACCGATATGAAGATCGTTGAAATCATTCGCGTCCTGCGCGGGATGATGCTGGCCGGTGCGCAGCGTGTCCGGGCCGAGCTGGGCCAGGATCATCATCCGCGTCGTGCCGCGATCGCCCCGGATGCGATAGGTCCCGCCCTTTTCGATCAGCGCCGCCTTGTAGATGGTGTCGGCATTGGGCTGAAAGATATTCTGGCAGATATTGAGTTCGGGGACGAAGATCGGGTGACTGCGATCATGCATGATCGCGTCGTTGGTCGTCCGCAGCACGCCCGACAGCAGCAGCCGCATCGATTCCTGCATGACGCGCGGATCGCTGCGCAGCCTTTCCGGGATACGATCGCGCATCAACTGGCCCAGCGGACGAAGCTGGTCGAGCAAATCTTCCCATTCGAAAATGCCGTTGTCGCTCATCTCATTCTCCATCATGTGCTTCCGGTTGGCGGCGGACGCCCTGGCCACCACGCCCGGAAGCAGAGCCCGGCCACGGTGGCGGAGAGGCCCGCGCAGATTTCCCGCCTAGTCTGTGGCAAGCAATTGCTTCAGCGCCGCGCGCCGCTCGGCGTCGACCCCTCCCGCCTCGAAATAGCCCTCGATGCCGCCCCAGCGAGTCGCGACCATATCAAGCGCGCTCAGGAGGAAATCATCCTGCACGCCGATCAGGATCGCCACCATGTCGTCGGGCGGCACGAAGCCGAAGGTCTTTTGCAGATCGCGCTTGAGATGCCCCGACACGCGCAGATTCTGACCGAATATGTCGGATTTGCGATAATCCTCGATGATCACGGGACGCGGCACGGCGAGCAGCTCCAGGAACAGGGCGACGACGACGCCGGTTCGATCCTTGCCGGCGGTGCAATGGACCAGCATCGGCGTGTCCTGCGCCAGCAGCGCATCGACCATCCGCGACAGATGTGGGAGAAAGGCCTGCGGCATGAGCCCATAATTATGTGTCATCACCTCGATCGCGCGCGCGGCGGTCGGCTCGCGGCCGAGCGACATCCACATCTCCTCCCCCTGCGCGCGCAGGTCGGTGTTCATGTCGAGGTCGAGCATCCGGCAATCCGGACCGCACCAGCCATGCGGCGCGGCGTCCCTTTCGATCGTCGATCGGAGGTCCGCCACCGAGCGAAAGCCCAGGTCCGACAATTCCGCATGATGATCCTCGAAGAAACTGGCCGGACCTTCGGACCGGAACAGGATGCCGGACCGGACCCGCCCTCCGTCAGCGGTCGGCAGGCCGCCAATATCGCGGAAATTGAGGCGGGACAGGGCGATGGTCATGCAGTCAGTCCTTCACGGGCGGATAGGTGGGGACGACGGCGCGCATCTGCGCCAGAAGGTCAGGCGCCATCCAGACATGCTCGACATAATGACCCAGCGTCGCGCGCTCGTCGGTGTAGATATAGCGCAGCATGTCGCCCAGCGCGCCTTCGAACACGACCGGATGCCGGGTCAGGTCGAGCGAGGCGACATGGGCCTCCCAATGGCCAAGCGGTCCGTCGATCCGGGTCGCGACATGATGAAAGCGAATGGCCAGGGCGTCGCCATCGGGCAGAAAATCGCTGAACAAGGGGGCCGTGTCGCCCACCGGTTCAATCAGTTCGACCTCGACGCCGCCGACCACCGCAAGCGCGATCTTCAGCACGGGCTTGCCGTTCGGGTCTTCGCCGGGCTGGATGTTCGACAATTCGAAAAAGCCGGGCGTGCCATAAGCGTCCTTGAGCGCGGCCATCGCCGCGTCGAGATCGTTGGTGACATAAGCGACCTGACAATGCTGGCTGTTGGGCCGGGCGAACATGCATATCTCCTGCTATTATCGACAGTCAGGTCGTAAAACCCGGCGTTGCACCTGCCGCTCGGTCAGTTGGCAGACATCTTGCCGCCGTCCACGACGAGCGTGTCGCCAGTGTGGTAGGCCGCCATGTCGCTTGCGAGATAGACGACCGCGCCCTCCAGGTCGGCCGGCTTGCCGGCCCGCCCGAGCGGCGCCTTCGTGGCGACGATGTCCGCGATCGCCTTCCCCACTTCCGGATCGGCAAATGTCATTTCGGTTTCGATGAACCCCGGCGCGATGACGTTGCAGCGCACGCCGATCGGACCGAGTTCGGCCGCCAGCGCCTTGGCAAGGGCGTTGAGCGCGCCCTTGGCAATGCCGTAATGCGCCATGGTGGGCACGCCCTGGAAGATCGAACCGCTGCCGCAGATGATCAGCGAACCGCCCGAGTCGCCCGCCTCGGCGCGGGCCTTCATATGCCGCGCACCCTCCCGCAGGGTGAAGACGGCGCCGTCGAGATTGACGTCGATCAGCTTGCGGTAGGTGGCGACGTCCATGTCCGTGAACGGCACCCGGCTGGCGATGCCGGCATTGGCGACGACCGTGTCGACCCGGCCCATGGCATCGAGCGCGCGGGCGAAGCCAGCGACGATCGCGGGCTCGCTGGATACGTCGACGACATCGGCGAAGACCCGCACCCCATGCGCGCGCAACGCGGCGGCCGCCTCTTCATTCTTGTCGGCGCGCCGCCCCCAGAGGATGACGTCGCTGCCAGCACGGGCAAGGCCGCGGGCAAAGCCAAAGCCGAGACCCGAATTGGCGCCCGTGACCAGCGCCACCTTGCCGCTCAGATCGAACAGATTTTCCGGCACGTCCATTCTCCCGATGGCCGCTCGAACGACGGCAGCGCTTTGGCGCAACATTGCTGGCGACCGGGCCGATGAACAAGCGGCCCCAGTTTCGCGATCGTGCCAATGCCATCGCGAAACGGCCCTGCCTTCAATGCATCATGCCCTCGCGGAATTGCCGGGGCGTCAGTCCGGTGGCCTTGCGGAAGGCGGCCGAAAAGGCGGCCGCGCTGTCGAAGCCGCAATCCCAGGCGATGACCTTGATCGCGGGACTGGCCTGGCGCAGCAACTGCTTCGCCCGGTCGATCTTGCGATCGGCGACATAGCGGGTGAGCGTCTGGCCCGTGGCGATCTTGAACTGTCGGAAGAAATGGCGGGTGGACAGGCCGCATTCAGCCGCCAGCTCGGCGACGGATGGGGGTTTGCCCGGCTGCTCGACGCGATCGCCGATGCGTTGAAGCTGGGTTCGCGACATGCCGCCTCCCCCCGCATCGCCAGCGCGCGCCGAACCGCGCAGATAGCGCTGCAATTCGATCGCGGCCTGAAGCCATATAGCTTGTGTCAGCATCTCGCTGCAAAAGCCGGGCTGCGCAATCTCGCCAGCAATGCGCCGCAACGCCTCGCGCACGGCGGGACTGCGCACGTCGAGCGAGGCCTGCAAGGCGTCGTTCGACAGGTCCGGCCCGTCATGATCGAAGCCCATCCCATCGAAGCCGCAACATATGGATGTCTGCTCGCCCTCGCCCCACTCGGTATGCAGTTCGCTTCGCGCCGGAACGAACAGCACGTCGCCCAGGACGCTGGTCCTGCCCTCCTCCATCCCGCCATAGCCGCCGCAGGGACGACCGGGGCGAGGGGAAAGCGCAAGATCGAGAAAGCTGCGCGGCGAAGAAAAGACCCCGCCCTGCTGGCCGCGGAAGCGGTAATGATGCAATTCCATCACCACGCCGGGCAGCGCGATCCGGCCCCGGACCGTGCATTCCATGGCTGGTGTGACGGGCAGATCATAGACCTGGGAAACAGCGTTCATCCAACCTCTCCGGACAGTTTCGCCTGCCGCGACGCCGTCGCTGCATGGCATGGCGCTTTTGCGGAGCATTTGGCGCGGCGGCGATGGCTGCGCACCTTGCGGAAGAAAGGGTCCGCGCTTTTAGTTGGGCGCATCGAAAAGAGGAGAGCGACATGGGCAGTGCCGTGCAGGAAGAGGCCGCGCGCCGTAACATCATCGACATTACCGACCTGCATCACCCCGTGCTGACAGATGTCCAGAAGCAGGTGATGGCCGGGGCCGAAGCGGCGGCCGATCAGATCGTCCTGAAGCCGGAGGTCATCCTGGCCGCCGCGCAGGCGCAGACCGGGCTGTCGGATTTCGGCGCGGAGGATTTTCGCGAGCGGCTGGCCGTCTGGTGCCAGGCGGTGGACGAGGATGCCAACGCCTCTGCGGTCACGCGCGCCAATCTGTTCCAGATGATGATCCGATTTGCCGCGACCCGCCTGCGGATCGAGGACATGGTGAAGCGGCACCCGGAGATATTGGACATCCAGATCGATCGGCCGATCATCGTCGCGGGCCTTCCCCGATCGGGCACGACGCATCTGCTCGGCCTGCTGTCGGCCGACCGCCGGTTCCGCTCGCTGCCCTGGTGGGAAGCGATCGCACCGGTTCCCGCCCCGGACGAAACCCCGACGGGCGAGGATAGCAATCCACGCTGGACCAAGGCGGAACAGGGCTGGCGCATGATGGAATCCATCCTGCCCTATATGGCGATCATGCACGAATTTTCGCCCGATCATATCAGCGAGGATATCGAGCTTCAGGCGGTCGACTTCTCCTCCTATCTGATCGAGTGGCTGGCGCATGTACCGCGCTGGCGCGACTATTATCTGAGCCACGACCAGTCGGGCACCTATGCCTATCTGAAGAAGGGCCTCCAGGTCCTGACCTTCCTGAACGGGCCAAATCGCTGGGTCATCAAATGCCCGCAGCATATGGAACAGTTGCCCGTCCTCTATAAGACCTTTCCCGACGCCACCTTCGTCCTGACCCATCGCGATCCGGTCGGGTCGATCCGGTCGCAGCTCACCATGTACAGCTATGCCGCGCGGATGTTGCGCAAGACGGTCGATATCCAGGAGCCGCTCGGCTACTGGCCCGACCGCTATGAAAAGCTGCTCCGCGCCTGCGTGCGGGATCGCGACATCCTGCCCCCCGACCAGACGATCGACGTCTATTTCCATGACTGGATCAGAAATCCCGATCCGATCCTGAAAGAGATTTACCGCATCGCCGACATCCCGCTGACCGATGAGGCCCTGGCCCATCTGCACAACTATCTGGCCGAGCATGGCGAGCAGGCCAAGGGCAAGATCGTCTATGATCTGGAACGCGATTTTCATGTGACCGGCGAGGCGTTGCGCCGCCCCTTCGCTTTCTATTTCGATCGGTTCCCGGTGCAGGTCGAGGTGAAGTAGCAGCGTTCACGACCTGCCTTTCGACAGGCGGGAAATCAGCGCACCCTGATTAGGAGGGGACATCGATTCCGATCCAAGCAGAGGAATGCCATGCCCGAATTGAATGTCATTACCCGTGACGGCGCACAGCAGACGATCAACGCATCCGCCGATACGTCCGTGATGGAAGCCATCCGTGATTCCGGTTTCGATGAATTGCTGGCGCTGTGTGGCGGTTGCTGTTCCTGCGCGACATGCCATGTCTATGTCGACCCGGCTTTCGCTGGATCCCTGCCCCCGGTATCGGACGATGAAAGCGATCTGCTGGATGGATCACCGCACCGCAACGACCATTCGCGCCTGTCCTGTCAGGTCATGATGACGGATGCCCTGTCAGGCCTCACGATCACCATCGCCCCTGAAGACTGAGCCCAACGCACCACCCCCTGAATGCATGAGAGAGGATTATCGTGGCCTGGAAAGAAGATATTCGTGAACAGCTCGATGTGTCGGATTCGACCGTTCTGACCGACAAGCAGAAGCAGATGGTCAAACATTGGACCGACCTGCAGGAAACCCTGAATGCCGGCGACTTTGACGGCATGGATCGGTTTTTCCATCCCGATTTCCGATACGGCAATCCCAACCGGCCGGATCTGGGCACCTATGAACAGTGGAAGACGTCGCCGGTCGCCCTCTACAAGACCTTCTTCCCCGCCGCCTACAAGACCATCGACGCGGTCGGCAAGGGCGAGGACGAGATCTGGATCTACGCCACCCACTACTGCAAGCATGTCGGCGGACCCTATATGGGCGTGCAGCCGACCGGCAACGAGTTTCAGGTCAACTGGTTCTCGATCGTCAAGTTCAAGGACGACAAGATCATCAGCATCTTCAGCATTTCCGACGTGCTGACCATGCTGAAGGATATCGGCGTGGTGGAAGTCCCGCAGCCGGTTGATCCCTACAAGTAAACGGAAGCGCCATTGCCCTTCTTCCGCCCTGGTCAGGCGACCGGCGGAAGGAGGGCAGCGAGCAGGAAGGCGGCCAGCCTGTCCGCATGTTCGGCGGCATGGACATCATCCACTTCCCGCCCGGCCCCCAGCCGTTCCTGCATCGGAACGGCGCAGAAATAATAACCGACCCCCTGCACCAGCAGCGCCATCAGCGCCGCCGTCGACAGGCCATGAACCGGCCGCTGGAGCCGCACCGCGTCGAGCAGCCCGTCGAGCCGCCGCTGGAACGGCAACACGAAATGCTCGACGATATGGTCAAGGCGCCAGGTCGAACGGCATCCTTCCACATTGGTCAGCGACACGATGTCGCCATTGCTGGTCGCCCACAGGCAGAAGCGCTGGATCAGATGACGCAGCCGCACTTCCGGATCGGCGGGCTCGTCAAAGGCGGCTTCGACGAAGGGCGAGGCCTGCGCCATGCGCCAGTCGACCGCGCGTATCCACAAATCCTCTTTCCGGCCGAACCGGACATTCAGCAAATTGTGGCTGACCCCCAGGCGTTTAGACAGGTCCCGCAATGTCGTAGCCTCGTAGCCGCGCGCCGCGAAGGTCGCGAACGCGAGCGCCAGCAGCTTGTCCTCGTCCACGGCATGGGCGGCATTCAGGGCGGGACGGCCACGGGTGCGCTGGGGACGATCGAGCATCAGCATATCCATAGTGAAAAGACGTTGACATATAAATTGTCATCCGTCAATTTAATGGAAAGGAGAGTGGATAGCGCTATGAGTCTCGATTCTGATCTTTGGTGGGCTGTCGCACGGTCCGAGGAAGTGACCTCTCAAAAGCCCCTGTCCGTCGATATCGGCGATCAGCCGGTCGTGCTGTGGCGCGATAATCAGGGCATCGCCCGCGCGCTGGAGGATCGTTGCCCGCATCGTCGCGCGCCGCTGTCGCTCGGCTGCATCCGGGACAATGGCCTGATCCAGTGTGGCTATCATGGCTGGAGCTATGACGGCGAGACGGGACGCCTCAAAGAAATCCCGAACATGAAGGATCAGCAGAAATTCCCGCCGATCTACAAGGCCAATGCCTTCGCGGTGACCGAACAGGCCGGTTTCGTGCGGGTCTGCCTCAATCCCAAGGCGCAGGCACCGCTCAGCGCGGACCCCAAATATACCTATGTCGGCACCGTCAACGTCAGTTGCAGCCATCAGGAATATCTGAACGCGCTCTATGACGATCCAGGCCTGATCCTGTCGATCCGCGGCGTCCGCTTCAGCCCCTATCTGATGTCGGAACTGCACGAGGAAGACGGCCTGCTGGTGATGGAGCGCAACTGCCAGTGGCATCCGCTGCACTGGCCGTCGCATTTCGTGGCCGAATTTCCGCTCACCCTGCTGACGCGCACCCATCCGCTGACCGGCGAGACGCAACTGACGCTGCGCGACGACCAGTTCAACGACCTGCTCCATGCCGTTCTTTCACCCGTGCCCTCGGCGCGGGGCGTGACAGCGGTGCGCTGGCGCGCCGAGATGGGCGTGCGCCATCCCGGCGTGCGCGGCGCCGTGCTGCGCGGGATCAATCCGCTGTCGGTGCTCGCGTCGGTCGACGGATCGAAATTGCGCGCCACCAAGCCCACCGTCTCGCTGCATGGCGAGGATTTGCGCAAGGTGATGCTGGAAACCACGCCCGCGACCCATGATCAGACCGTAGCGGCCTGAAGGAGGATTTGAAGATGCTCGAAACCGCCGATCGTCCCGTCTCGCACGACGATAATTCCGCCGCGCCATCGGGTGGCAGCCCGATCGCGCTGAACGCGATCAATCGCTGGGTGCCGCATAATCTGGTGATGCGCGATAGCTGGTTCCCGGTGGCGCACAATTATTCCGTGACCGGCAAGCCTGTTCGTCGCGCCATCTATTCGCACCCCATCTTCCTGTGGCGCGACAATGGCGTCGCCGTCGCCAGCGAATTTCATCCCAATGAACGGATCGCCCGCGATAAGAGCGAGTTCACCAACGCCCAGGGCCGCTATCCGGTCATGGAACATTATGGCGTGGTCTGGGTGTGGTTCGGCAATCCGCTAGCCGCCGATCCCCGCCACTTGCCCAGCCTGCCCTTCCTCCCGCCCAAGGGCGGCCTGCCCCGCCACATGACCGCGACCGTCCGGTTCGAGAGCGCAGCGCCGATCAGCCTGGAAAATCTGATCGACCTCACCCATGCCGACTTCCTGCACGCCGACGTCGTCGGCGACGAACGGTCGGACAGCGAGACGGTGGAAACCTTCTACGATAGCGAGACCGTCACCATGGTCCGCACCTGCGTCAACAAGTCGGTCGCGCCGGTGATGAAATTCTTCAGCGGCATCAAGCAGCCGACCCAGAATGTGCGGCAGGTGATCCGCATCTATCTGCGCTCGCACTGCGCGATCGCCTATGGCCGTTTCAGCCCCGGCGACGACGTGCCGCTGTTCCACCCCTGCACGCCCGAAACGCGGGACCGCACGCGGATGGAAATGGTCATGAACACGTCCAATGCGGGCCTGATGTTCCGCCATGTCATGCCCAAGGCGGGCTACAAGGTGTCGCGGCAGGACAGCTATATGACGTCCCCGCAAAGCCCGCGCTATATGCGCCATACCGACCGCAAGGACCTGCACAGCAAGTTCGACCAGGCCGGGCAGCGCTATCGCATGGCGATGATGGACATCGCCGACCGGCAGGCGAAGGGCGATTTCGCCTATCGCGACAATGTCAGCGCCGATTGCAGCGACATCATTGGCCTGCGCAAGGAACTGTTCCAATTCTGATCTGATCTTCCCCATGAGCGGACGGCAACGTCCGCTCTTTTTCTTTTCCGGAGACGCCATGCCCAAGCTCGTCAATGCCGTCGGCGGCGAACGCCGCTGGTGGGCCGTGATGCCTACCCTGCCCGCCCCCGCCATGGGAGGTATTGGCCAGCAAATGGAACAGGCGGGTTTCGAAGGCTGCTTTTCCCTGCAAATCTACGGCCCGCCCTTCGTACCGATGGCCGCCACGGCCGCGCTGACCAGCAGCCTGAAAGTGGGCACGGGCGTCGCCATCGCCGGAACGCGCAGTCCGGTCGAAACCGCCTATGCGGCGATGGACGTCGATCGCATTTCCAATGGCCGCTTCGTGCTGGGGCTGGGATCCAGCATCAAGAGCTGCGTCACGGGCATGTATGGCGAGCCGGAACGCAAGCTGCTGTCTCACCTGCGCGAAAGCGTCAAGGTGATCCGCTATGTCATCGCCAACGCCCATAAGGGGCTCGATCCGATCAAGGGGGAATATTTCTCCACCGATTTCGAGGAGATGATGCTGACCGCGCCGCCGGTGCGGGAGGAGATTCCGATCTGGATCGCCGCGCTACAGGACAAGATGACCGCGCTGGCGCTGGAGGTCGGCGACGGCCTGATGGTCCATGCCCTCTGGTCGGCCGCCTATACCAGGAGCCGCCTGCCCTTCATCACCGACAATTTGGCCAAATATGGCCGCAAGCGCGAGGATATCGAAATCAACGCCTGGCCGTGGATCGCGGTCAATGACGACAAGCAGAAGGCGATCGACGACAGCCGCGCCACCGTCGCGGCCTATTCCGGCTACAAGGAATATGAGCCCTTCTTCGAGGCGATCGGCTTTGGCGATCAGGCGCGCGCCTGCCAGCTCAGCCTGGGCGAACATGGCGACATCGGCAAGGTCATCGGTAATGTCTCCGACGAGATGGTCGAAGCCTTCGTGACCTGCGGGCCAGTGGACGAAGTGCTCGAAAAGATCGAACCCTTCTGGGACGTGGTGGACTCGCTCTGTCCGATGACGCCCTATCGGGACCTGACCATGGAGCAACTGACCGACTATAATGCGGGCCTGTTCAAACTGGTGGCGACCGCCCGGGCGCGCGCGGGGATGGTTGCCGAACCGGCATAGCAGCCACGGTCCTCTCAAGCGTTGAAACGGCGGAAGCCGGGATCGGGGATTATCCCTGATCCCGGCTTCCGCTGTTTCGCCCCACCCAAAAAGGATCAGGCCGGCACCAGTGCCTCGGCCATGGCTTTGCCCGCGATGAAGCCGGTCACCATGGCCGGGCCGACATTGCAGCCATGGGCCGGCGATTTGCCGCGCCAGATGGAATTGGCGTCGAGCCCTGCTGCAAACAGTCCCTCCACAGGCGCGCCGTCGGTGCCGATCACGCGGCACTGCGCGTCGATCTTGAGGCCGACCGTCGTCGACCCGTCGCCCGGATAGATTTTGATGGCGTAGAAGGGCGCCGTCTCCACCCGGCCCAAACATGGATTGGGCTTATGCTTGGGATCGCCGATCTCGATGTCGATCTGCGTGTCGCCCTTGCCGAAATCGGGATCCTTGCCGGTCTCGGCATAGCGGTTCATCTTCGCGACCGTCGCCATCAGGCCATCGGCGTCCACCCCGATCTTGCCGGCCAGTTCGCGCAGGCTGGGCGCTTCCGTGACATAGCCCGCCGCGATCAGTTTCTTGAGGCCGCCACCGCCGGGATAGACCATGCCCATGCCATATTTCTTGATGAAGGCGGCGTCGCCGATGATGTGGGCGGGCACGGTGCCGCTCTTGTGCATGGCCTCGACGAAATGGACGGACGCCTCGTTTCCGAACCGCTCGCCCCTGGCATCGACCGCGATGCAGCCGGGCTTCGACATGTCGATCAGATGGGCATAGCGCGCGACATAGCCGTCCGGCCGCGTCATCTTCGACACCACGGCCCACACGGCGTTGACCAGGTTTTCGCCGTCCAACGACGCGCCAGCCTCCAGCCCCATATTCATCCCGTCGCCGGTATTTTCATAGGGCAGGATCGAGACATGCTCCTCGGCATAAGGGATATAGGCCTTGCGCAGTTGCTCGCTGGCGGAAAAGCCGCCCGACGCCAACAGGACGCCCAGCTTGGCCGGAATATCCTCACCATTGACGCGCACGCCGGTCACGCGGCCGGCCTTCACCAGCAGCCGATCGACGGCGGCGTCCTTGCGCAGCGTGACGCCGGCATCGATCGCCGAGCGGATCAGCCGCGCCGCGAGCGCATTACCCATGGTCAGCCGTGTGCCGCGCGGATAGCGACGAACCTTGTCCAGGCCGAACTTCGCGGCCAGCTTTCCGAAATGGAACAGCGACTTTGGCGAGGGCATGTCGGCCAGATAGGGGAGATCGAACAGATCGATCATGAAGCCGCCGGGCGCGTTGAACTCCTCGCGCGCGGGACGGAGCTCGGCGAAATGATCGCCCAGCTTCTTGCCATCATATTCCTGCGGCGACAGCAATCGGCCATGATCGGCTGCGCCGACGATTTCCGGATACCAGTCGCTGCTGGGCGGCGAGAGCAGGAAATGCACCTGGCTGTTCTGGTCCAGCCATTCCACCATTTCCGGACCGGCGTCGAGATAGGCATCGATCAGCGCGGGGTCGGCCGTCGGTCCGATCACGTCCAGCACATATTGCCGCGCCACGGCGCGGCTGTCCTCAACACCGGCGGCTATGGCCTGCGGGCTGCCGGGGATCCAGATGCCGCCGCCCGAAACCGATGTCGTGCCGCCGAAATGTTCGGCCTTTTCCAGCACCAGGACCGACAGCCCGGCAGACGCGGCCCTGATCGCCGCCGTCATGCCCGCAGCACCCGATCCTACCACCACAACATCATATTGGGCCATCACGTCCTCCCGATCCTTCTTTCGATATCCATGGGGGAAAATCGCAGCCGCCCGCGCCTTTCCCCCGGCAGGTTTCAGATTTTAGGCATGATTTCCTCGGCCACCCACTGGAGCCGATCGAGATATTCGGTCAGCCCGGATATGCCCGGCGGCAGCGGAACGATGGTTTCATTGACCCCCAGTTCCTTCAGCCAACCCACCTGATCAATGACCTTTTGCGCGTCCCGCGTTCCAGGCGCGCGCGGGTCGTCCATGATCTCATGATGCGCGCCGACATTGAGCATTTCCAGCGCAAAGAACAGGTCGATCGGCCGTCCGTCATATTCCGGTTGTGAACGGATGAAGTCGAGGCATTCGGGAAATTTCTCCGGCGGCGTGCGGAAGGGCGACCAGCCGTCGCCAAATTTCGCCACGCGCCTGAGCACCGGTTCGGCGTCTCCCCCGAGCCAGATCGGCAAGCGCGGTTGCTGCACAGGCTTGGGCGCGAAACCGACATTCCTGAACTGAACGAATTCACCCTCGAATTCAGGCTTTTCCGACGTCCATAATTCGATGATCGCAGCGATATATTCGTCGGCCATGCGTCCGCGCTGGTGAAAGTCGACATTCAGCATGTCGAACTCTTCCTTCAGCCAGCCGACGCCGAACAGGGCCGTGGCCCGCCCCCCGCTCAGCCAGTCGAGCGTCGACCAGGCCTTGGCCTGGACGATCGGGCTCTGTAGCGGCAGGATCGACACCGAGGAGCTTAATTTCATCGTCTTGGTGCGGCCGGCCAGGAAGGAGAGGGCAACCGTGCCATGGACATAATGGTCGCCCGACAGGCCAATATGCTCCTGCGGAATGATGAAATGTTCGCCCAACATGCACTTGTTGAAGCCAAGCTGATCGGCCGTCGCCATCGCCTGTCCGATGTCGTCCCCGGTCAGGCTATATTCCCAGGCTTGCGTCATCGCCGCAACATGCATGCTGTTGGGCACGCCCACGTTCAGTTTCATCGACCGATCCTCCCTGATTTTCAGATTGGCGGGCAGAATGGCCGGGATCGTTTCGACCACACCTTTCCTTGGGAAGGAAAGCGCAGGTCAAGATTTCAGTCTTGCCTTGCCGAGATATATCCTGAAGTTCAGCCAAATCGGCGGGCGTATCGACATCGAAGCCAAGGCTGGCCCGTTCCACGATCGCGGCTGCCGGACGCTGCTGCCTGTGGGACATCAGACTATCCTGCCCGAAAGCGAAGCGGAAGGGGTCGGCATCCCGGATTGCCACCGCATTTGTACCGCGTCCGTGCCGATCCGGCGCGAAGGCACAGCCGCAGTCGTTTGCGGCCGCCAGCAAGACCTGGACATCTTCCACCGTGAGATGCGGCAAATCGGCATGGATCACGAGCAAGGGGCGGTTGCCCAATTGTGCGCGCGCGCCCTCCAACTCTGGATTGAGGCCCCCACCGCTGTCGGGCAACCAATGCGACGGCCATTCAGGCACGACCGTCGGCGCAAGACAATATAGGGAATTGATCGCATCCACTTTGGACAGACAGGTCATGACCCGTGCGGCCATCGCCGACGCCAGCGCCATGCGCTCGGCTGGTTCCAGCGCGTCCCGAAGCCGCGATTTACTTTCCACTCCCTGTTTTAAAGGGACGAGAGCAGCCCAGTCCGTCACGGACGAAGGGCGATCGCGAGATCGAGCGCCGCCTGCGCCACGCGTATCTTGTCATCCAGGGTCGTCATCAGGGTCGCGCAACGCCCAACGACGATGTCCGGCGCCTCGCAACGGTCTCCGCTATCGATCAGGATGCCGTCGATCAGCCCGGCATAATGCCGGGCGATGCTGTCATTATCGACCGCCATGCGCAATTCCTGCATCAGCTTGGCGGTCGGGCCCTTGACCGCCGTGCCGCCGACGAGCGGAGACACGGCGATGACGGGCGCCTTGGTCCGTTCGATCGCCGAGCCTATGCCGGGCACGGCCAGCAACGGATCGACACTGAGAAATGGATTGGATGGGGCGATCAACACCGCGTCGGCCGACTGGATCGCCTCGATGACGGCGGGGGCCGGGACGGCATGCGTCGCGCCTTCGAACATGATGTGTCGCACGGCCGGCGCGCAACGCTGTTCGACGAAATAGCGTTGAAATTCCAGCCGGCCCTGATCCGTATCCAATATCGTGGCTACCGTCTGGTCGCTCATGGGCAGTATCCGGGTGGCGATGCCCCACTGGTCGGCAAAACGCGCCGTGATCTGCGACAGACTTCGCCCCTGCGCCAGCGCATGGGTCCGCGCCACATGAAGCGCCAGGTCGCCGTCGCCGAGTTGAAACCAGTCCTCCCCGCCCAATTCGCGAAGGGCCGCCATGAAGCTCCAGCTTTCGCCTTCCCGCCCCCACCCCTGCGCGCCATTCGCCTTGCCGGACAGCGTATAGAGCAGGGTGTCGATGTCGGGCGATATATGCAGCCCCAGATGCCGGAAGTCATCCCCGGTATTGACGATCGCCGTCAACCCATCGCCCGCCATAATGCGCGACAGACCCAGAACCAGCTTCGCGCCGCCCACGCCGCCGGTCAGAACAACGACGCGCTTCATGCGAACAGATCTTCATGAACGGGACGCACCAGATCGGCGGCGGGACGTTCCGGGCCGGTCAGCAGGCAGCCCCGCACCAGGGCCGCCGGTATGCCTTCCGCGCCTTCCCCGGTGGCGAGGCAGGCGGCCGTCGCGACGATATCGGCCAGGGCGACCTGGGTGACTTCCAGCGTCCGCCCGTCGCGATCCAGTTCGCCCCTGCGATCCAGCAACGCCGGCAATCCGGCAGCGCCGATAGCGACCGCCACCACGCCCATCCGCCAGGGTCGGCCAAAACTGTCCGAGATGACGACGGGCAGGCCCAGTCGGGCGTGCAGGTGCGATGCCGTTCCATCGGGATCGACCGGCAGGAGCAAGGCGCGATCGCCCTCCCCCGCCCCGATGTTGGACCGATCAATCCCGGCATTGGCCATGACATGGCCCAGCCGGTGCCGCGCGATCAGGACGTGGGGCACAGCGCGCAGGATGGCGCTCGATTCATCCAGCACCAGTTGCACCAGCCGCGCATCCTTGCGCGTGATATCGGCCAGGCGCCGCGCCTCTTCCCCCGGCTCCACATCAGCCAGCGACACGAAACGCCCCTCGGCCTTGGACACGATCTTTTGCGTCACGACCAGAAGGTCGCCGGCGCGGGGTTCAATGCCGCACCGATCAAGCGCCACATGCAGAATGTCCGCCAGATCATCGCCCGGTCTGACCTCCCCAATTCCGGTCAACGGTACGATCTCGATCATCGAATACACCTCAAGCCTCGGGCGGGATCAAATCTCCTGTGATACGAATGCCCGCGCCGTCAACCTTATAGGTCTTGTTCATGAAAATGAGGATCGACGTGAGCGCTTCGGCGGCCGCCGAGTTGACCAGCGCGCCGCCGTGAAGCCCCCGCAATCCCATGGCATCGGCCAGCGCCACGATGCGACCGCGCGCATCCTTGTCGTCGCCGAAGACCAGCACGTCGCAGCCGACATCGATGTCCTTGGCCAGTTTATGCGCGGCGACATTGTGGAACGCGGACACGAGCGTCACGCCTTCTCCCAGAACCGCCTGCGCCTTTTGGGCGGCGGAGCCTTCATCGGGCAATTGGACCCGCATCACCTTGGGCGGAACGAGGGGAACGGTCGTATCCACGACCAACTTGCCAACGACATGCGGCGCGATGTCGCGAAGCGTCGCCTCCTGAGCGGCAAAGGGCACCGTCACGATGATGATGTCCGCATTCGCGACGACATCCACATTGGCGCCAGCCCGCAGGCCATGCCCCAATTCCGCGGCGGCTTTTTCCGCACTTTCGGCGTTGCGCGATCCGATCGTCACGGAATAGCCGGCACGCGCCAGGCGCCAGGCGATCGCAGCGCCCAGATTACCGGTGCCGCCGACGACGGCAATGGCGGGAAGAGTCATATATTGTCCTTCAATGGAGCTGGCGAACGATGTTGCAGATCGTTCACGATGGTTCAGCCAAGACGGCGCGACGCGGTCGCACCGGTTCGTAAAGCGTGGTGCGTTGGCGCACAGGTCGCCCGACGGATGCCGCCAGGGCCTGCATTTCCCTGGGGCCGAATTCCTGCCCGTTGACGCCACCAGCGGCCCGGGTAATCGATTCATCCATCAGCGTGCCACCCATATCGTTGGCGCCCGCATTCAGGATCGCCGCGGCCCCCTCCGGCCCCATCTTTACCCAGGATACCTGAATATTCGGGATCACCGGATGCAGCACGATGCGCGCGATCGCATGCATCAGCACCGCTTCGCGATAGCTGGGGCCCGATCGCGCCAGCCCCTTTCGCCAGATCGGCGATTCCATATGCACGAAGGGCAGCGGCACGAATTCGGTGAAGCCGCCCGTCTCCTCCTGCAATCCGCGAATCCGGAGCAGATGGCGCGCCCAATGCTTATATTCTTCGACATGGCCGAACATGATCGTGGCCGTGCTGCGCAGGCCCACCCCGTGCGCCACGCGCATCACCTCGATCCATTCGTCCGCCGTCACCTTGTCCGGGCAGATGATATCGCGAACTTCAGGGTCCAGTATCTCCGCCGCCGTACCGGGCAAGGTGGAGAGCCCCGCCTCCTTCAGTCGCGCCAGATAATCCTCCAGCGGCAGGCCGAGCGTGCGGGCGCCATGCGTCACCTCCAGCGGCGAGAAGGCATGGATATGGATATCCGGCGCAGCCTCACGCACCGTCTTGAGGACATTGAGATAGGTATGCCCGTCATAGTCGGGATGGATCCCGCCCTGAAGGCAGACTTCGGTCGCGCCGCGATCCCAGGCCTCGGCGGCGCGGCGTCCGACCTCTTCCATGTCGAGCCTGTAGGCAGGCCCGCGCATGGCCTTGGTGCTGCCCTTGGAAAAGGCGCAGAAGCCGCATTTATAGAGGCAGATATTGGTATAGTTGATATTGCGGTTGACCGCATAGGTCAGCGTGTCGCCCACGGCCTGCCGCCGCAACCGGTCGGCCCGGTCGACGATGGCGGCACAATCTTCCTGCTCGGCATCGAACAGGGTGACGATATCCGCTTCGCTTAGCCGTTCGCCCTGCTCCGCCGCAGCGAGGATGGACCGGATCAATCGGGAGGCCGAAACGGGCTCCACCGCCATGATGTCGGGCGCTGGATCGCCATGCCCTGCGGACCAGTCGTCGACCTTGGGCAATCCCCGCCCGTCAATGGCGCGCAGGATCTGGGTGGCGATGGCCGGCGCCGCCCAATCCCGCGCGGCAAGGGCATAGCGCGGGCCGATGGCGAGCCGCTGCATCAACAGGCGACCTGCGGACCGGGTGGCGTCCTCCAATATCTCCAGATGCGGCCAGGGCGCCTCCGGGTTCACATGGTCGGGCGTCACGGGCGACACCCCGCCCCAGTCATTGACGCCGGCCCGGATCAGCGGCGCCAGATCGACGCGATCGTGTAGATTGGGCGGCGCCTGGATCGTCATCTCGGGCCCCAGTATGATCCGCGCGGCGGCGATGGCCCAGAGATGATCGTTGAGCGACGGTTCGGCATGATCCGCCATGCGCGTTCCCGGCTTTGCCCGGAAATTCTGGATGATGACTTCCTGCACATGGCCGTAGCGGCGATGCAGATCGCGAATGGCGACCAGCGCCTCCACCTGATCCTCGCGAGTTTCGCCGATGCCTATCAGCAGGCCGGTCGTGAACGGCACGCGCGCCCGTCCGGCTTCCTCGATGGCGGCCAATCGCAGGGCCGGCTGCTTGTCGGGCGAGCCGAAATGCGGGCCGCCCCGCGCGCACAGGCGATCCGAGCTGCTTTCCAGCATGATGCCCATGGAAGCGGCATGCGGCCGCAACTGCGCATAATCCTCGCCGTTCATCAGACCGGGATTGAGATGCGGCAGCAAGCCCGTCTCACGAAACACCAGTTCCGCCATTTCGGCCAGATAGGACAAGGTCGAGTCATGCCCAAGCCCCGCGAGAGCCTCGCGCGCAGCGGCATAGCGGGCCTCGGGTCGATCGCCGAGGGTGAAAAGGGCTTCCCGGCAACCGGCCGCCGCGCCCGCACGGGCGATGGCCAGCACCTCATCCCGACTGAGATAGGCGTCACCCGCGCGGGCCGGCGTGGTGGCGAAGGTGCAATAGTGGCACACGTCACGGCATAATTTGGTGAGGGGAATGAAGACCTTGCGGGAATAGGTCAGGCGACGGCCATGCGCCGCCACCGTCATCGCCTCCGCCGCCGCCATCATGTCGCCCAGCGACCGGGATCGCAGCACCGCCGCGATGCCCGCTGCTTCTTCTTCGCTCAGATGCAGTAGATCCAGTGTCACATCATACTCCGCGCTCGGGCAAGCCCGCTAATGGTTTCTAGCGGCGCAGCATGCCCGGGCAAGGCCGCGATGAAGGTGGAGACACCCATCGCCTTCACGCGCCGCAGCATGTCGACGGCCGCATCGACAGGCCCCGCCAGCGTATCGAAGTCCGCCAGGAACTCGGTCAGACCCAATTCCTCCATCAGGGCCACATTCCTGCCGCCCACAACCACATGCTCGGTCGGATCATAGCGCGCGTGCAATGCATCGATCTTGCCGCGAAACTGCGTCGGGACACGCGCCAGGGTTTCAGGTGTGCGGAAGGCCATGCCGTTGACGACGATGAACGCCTTGAGATCGTCGATAGCCTCGGCCCGTGTGGGACGGATCGAGGCGAAGGAAACGACCCAGATATCGATCGACAGGGGATCGCGCCCCGCCGCCTGCGCCGCGGCCCGGACGGTATCGATCCGGTCCTTCAGCGCGTCGAGATGGCGTTCGCCCGCGAACAATATGACGCCGTCGGCCTGCTCGCCCGCCAGCGCCAGCGCCTTGGGACCGAAGGCGGAATAATAGATGGGAATCGGGCGGGCGAAACGGAGCGGCTTGACAGCCACGCCGTTCCACGCCGTCGGCCTTCCGGCGAACAAATCCCTGAGCGCCGCCAATTCCGCCCGAATTTCCCTTTGCGTCGCGGGAGGACGCCCGATCGCGAGGACCGTGCTGCCGCCCGTGGCCAGACCCAGCGCCACGCGCCCGCCGGAAAGATCGTCGATCGTGCTGAGGGCGGAGGCCGTCACCAAAGGATGCCGCATGAAAGGCGAGGTAACCAGCGGCGCCAACGTGACATTGGGCGCCTCGATCGCGGCGAGCGTGAGGGAAACATAGAGGTCGCGCCAGCCCGCCGGCGAATCACCGACGGTGACGAGATCGAAGCCAAGGTCGGAAGCCAGTTTCACTTCTTCGCGAAAGCTATCGAGGCTGGAACCCCACATGCTGCAAATGCCGAATTTCATCGTGCACCTAGGCTCCCCCATTTCAATAATTGCCTGCATAGAAGAAGATGGAGCGCCGCCACCCTGTCGATATGCAGGTAAAGGGGAGGTTGTCGTCCTCCCCCTCATGCGCCTTAAAAACTGTAGCGCCCCTTGATGCCCCAGGTTCGCTGTTCGCCCCGATATGCGGAACTGATCGGGAAAGACAGGAGCAGGACGCTGGCCGCAGAATAATATTTCTCGTTGAAAGCATTCTTCAGGAAGACGGACAGGTCGAGACCGGTGCCCCCGACGCCCTTCCAGCTAAGTTGAGCATTGACGAGATTGTAGCCCGGCAGCTTCTCTCCATTCTGGCCACCGAAATCGGCCGTCGTGAACAGGTCGGAATCGAAAACGACGTCCCCATCGGCCGGTTTGAACGGCAGCGTCCAGCTGATGGCGAAAGTGCCCGAGAAGGTCGGCGAGAATTTGTTGATATTCTCCGGCGAGAAAACGATCCCGGTCGGCAGGTTGGCTGGCAGCGTCACCTTGTCGATCTTCACCTTCGTGAAGGCGCCGTTGAAAGACGCAGTTAAGTTGCGCGACGGGCTGACACTCGCTTCGAACTCAATGCCGGTAATCGTCTGATCGGAGATGTTCGCGCCGAAAGCGGTGTTCGACGGCGTATCGGGTGCGCCGTTTGGCACGACCCCGGTCACGTTCAGAAACTGTAGCGCATTCTTATATTTGGCATAATAGGCCGACAGGTTCAAATGGCCTCGCGCGCCGCCTGCCTCGAAATTGATTTTCGAACCCACCTCGACGTCGGTGATGGTTTCCTTGCCAGTCTTCTGGAACGGCCGCAGGTCAGGACAGATACCGCCGCCGAAGATGCAACTGGGATCGGTGCCGCCAGTTGTGAACTTCGATTCAAAGAAGGGCGTATTCACGTTCGCACCGCGATAGCCGCGGCGGGAGACCACATAGAGCAGCCAGTCAGGCTTCACCTTGTAATCAAGGCCGACGGTCCAGCTCGGCGCCTTGCCGCTGTTACTGACCGTGCCGACGCCATCGATCAGGCCGAGAGCCGCCACGTCACGGCATTCTTCGTCCGTGACATAAGAGGTGCCAATGGCCCCGCCGCAGGCGCTGACCTTGTCCCAGCTATACCGGATACCGGCGTTCAGCGTAAGCGTGTCTGTGATCTTGTACCCGATCTGACCGAACAGCGCCTTATTCCTGTTGGTCACATGGGCAGTGATCGGCGAGGCCGGGATGCCGCCTACCGAGAAGGCCGTGAACTGCGATCCAGCCGCACCATAGCTGTTATCCTTGTTGTAATAGGCGCCGACGATGAAGTTCAGGTCGCCAAAGTCGCCAAGCACCTGGAACTCGTTGCTCAAATATTCGCGCCGTCCCAATTGCGATGCATAGAAGAGCGTGAAAGGCACGTTGACGCCGGGCGCGACGGGGAGCGTCAGCGGACTAACCGCTCCGGTATTGATCAACTGATTGCTGTAATTCCTGCGATAGCCGATGATATTGCGGACGGTGATATCCCCGAAAGTCAAGGACGTGTTATTGATGATCGACTGCGCCTTGCGGTCGGCATAGCCACCGTTGATCCCGCCGTCGAATGAACCATATTCGTTGTTGCGTTGCGTTTGCAGATTTGCCTGAACCTGCGCATCAAGCGCGGCGCCCAGTTCCGGGCCGAAAAATACGCCGAAAGGGAAATTCTGGCGAATGAGATTAAGGCCGCCAGCCAGTTCGTTCGCCTTGCTATATTCATAGATGGTCAGGCTCTTGATCCAGTCAGTCGGTTCCAGCAGCAGGCTGGCGCGGAAACTGTCCTGATGGATATCATCAAAGCCGGGACCACTGTCGAGCGCCGGGATACGCGGATCCTGACGGCGTATCTGGCCGGCGACCCGCAAGGCGACTTTGCCGTCCACGATGGGCACATTGATGGCGCCTTCCAGCTCGCGATGATCGAACCGGCCGTATATTCCCTGGATATAGCCGCTAAAATCGTAGGTCGGTTCCTGCGTGTTGATCAAGACGGCGCCGCCAAGCGTGTTCTTTCCGAACAAGGTGCCCTGCGGCCCCTTCAATACCTGGATGCCGGCCACGTCGTAGGCAGGAATATTCGATCCGACCGCAGGCAACGCCACGTTGTTGACATACATGACGACGCCGGGCGTACCCTCGCCAAGTGGCAGGTTACCGATGCCACGCAGCGTCAGGGCCATCGTATCCTTGCCGCCCTCGGAGGCGAAGGTGAAACCTGGCGTAATGGTCTTCAGGTCGGTGGCTGTCTGGACATTGCTTCGCTCCAGCCCCGCAGCAGAGAAGGCGGTGACCGACACCGGGACATCCTGCAGCCGCTCTTCGCGGCGGCGGGCGGTAACGACGATATCGCTGGTGGGATAGCTTTGCTCGGCTTGCGGCGTTTCGGCGACGTTGGTCTGGCCCCACAGGGGCGTTGCGACAGTGGCGGCCGTCGAAAGCAGCACAACCTTAACTATGTAGGACTTCATCGCTCTATCCTCTCTGTAGACAAGCCTGCTATTCGTCGCAGGTCGAAACATGCCGTCAGCAAAAGAGGGTTGGGGTACCGTTATAACCTATCGATCGGCAGGGTCAGACGATCATATCGCGCTAAGATTTCGATCGTGGCAATTGTGCCGCACCCATCATGTGATGCGTAGCGGGCAGCGACGAAAGTGATGGAATCCTGTGTCAGGACCAGTCTGCGATCAAATCGCCAACTTCAATCCTTCTCGGCTCGGCAAAGCTCCCTTCTGTAGCCGACAGCCGTGGCGCAGGCGCGGGCTGGACCACGCCATTCCGTGTCACGAAAGTACCCCGGACTTGATTATGCGCGTGCTCCGGCGCCTCCGCCATGGAAAGTACCGGTGACACGCAAGCGTCGGTCTCCGCAAATTTTTCAGCCCACTCGTCGCGCGTTCGCCTGGCGAAGGCGGTAGCGAAATCAGCCTGCATCACGGGCCAGCCTTCACGGTCGTTCTGGTCATAGCGCCGATCGGAAAGACCCAGTCCGTCCACCATCTGGGCAAAGAATTTGGGTTCCAGACACCCCACCGCAACATGCCGCCCATCGGCGCATTCGTAACAGCGGTAGAAGGGCGCCGCGCCGTCCAGCAGATTGGAGCCCGGCGCATCTTCCCACAAACCCTTGGGCTGCCATGCGTAGAAAAGGCTCATCAACGACGCGACGCCGTCGGTGATGCAGGCGTCGACAACCTGCCCCCGGCCCGTCCGTTGCGCCGCCAGCAGCGCACTCAACAGGCCGAAGATCAGGAACATGGCGCCGCCGCCATAATCGCCCACCAGATTGAGCGGCACCGGAGGCGTTCCCTGCCGCTCTCCCATCGCGTGGAGCGCGCCGGTGATCGACAGATAGTTGATGTCATGGCCCGCCCGCAGAGCCAGCGGCCCGGACTGGCCCCAGCCCGTCATCCGACCGAACACGAACCGTGGATTGTGCGCAAGGCAGACATCGGGACCGACGCCGAGGCGTTCCATGACGCCGGGCCTGTATCCCTCGATGAGCCCGTCCGCCCGCTCGACCAGTGCGAGCAGATGTTCGCGATCGGCGTCCTGCTTGAGATCGAGATAGGTCACCGCCCGGCTGCGGTGCAGGATGTCACCACCGACATCGTCCCAATCCCCCGCCGTAGCCGATGGCGGCCGGGCGATCCGGACGATCTCTGCACCCATATCCGCCAGCAGCATCGCCGCGAGCGGCACGGGGCCGATCGCGTCGATCTCCAGCAGGCGAATACCGGCCAGCGGCCCGCTTTTTTCCATCATCAGATGTTCGTCCGGTCCGCGCCCTTGAGGTCCAGCATGGCGCGCGCCTCGTCCGGCGTGGCGATTTCAAGCCCCATGCCCTCAACGATCTGCCGCGCGGTCTTCACCTGCTCCGCATTGGTCTCGGCCAGCCGCCCCGGACCGCCCCACAGCGAATCTTCCAGACCGATGCGGACGTTGCCGCCCATCGACGCCGCCATGGCGACGATGCTCATCTGGCGCGCGCCCGCTCCCAGCACGGACCATTCATATTGGTCGCCGAACAGCCGGTCGGCCGTCCGCTTCATATGCATGATATCGTCGGGATGACTGCCGATGCCGCCCAATATGCCGAAGCATGTCTGGATGAACAGCGGCGCCTTTACGAGGCCGCGATCGAGAAAATATTTCAGATTGTAGAGATGGCTGGTGTCATAGCATTCGAATTCGAAACGCGTGCCCAGCGGCGACAAGGTGGTCAGCAGATGTTCGATGTCGGCATAGGTGTTCTTGAACACCAGATCGCGCGAAGCTTCGAGCGCCGCCGGCTCCCAGTCATGCTTGAACGTCTTGAACCGGTCCAGCATCGGAAACAGGCCAAAGCCCATCGTCCCCATATTGAGGCTGGCTACTTCGGGCGCGAAAGTCTGGGCGGGACGGATGCGTTCCTGCACCGTCATGGAGGGGTGCCCGCCGGTGGTCAGGTTCAGCACGGCGTCGGTACGCTGCTTGATGACCTTGAGGAAGGGTTCGAACAGGTCGGGATTCTGGTCCGGCCGCCCATCGACGGGATTGCGCGCATGCAGATGGATGATGGCGGCACCCGCCTCCGCCGCGCCGACCGCCGATTCCGCAATCTCTTCCGCCGTCACGGGCAGATAGGGCGACATGGAGGGCGTGTGGATTGCGCCTGTAATCGCGCAGCTGATGATGACCTTGCGTTTTGCCATAATATTTCCTTTCGCGCAGATTGCGCCGGTCGCAGGTTGCGCGAACGGCGCAATCTATCCTTCGATAGGAAGCGGCGCGCGCTTCAGGGCAAAATGCCGAGCTGCCGCGCCCGCAGAACCGCCTGCGGCCGACGGCGCACGCCCAGCTTGTCGTATATTTGCTGCATATACCATTTGACCGTGCCTTCGGTCAGGCCGAGGCGATCGCCAATTTCCCGGTTGCGCAGGCCTCCGCTCACCATCGTCAAAATATCGACTTCCCGGTTGGCGAGGCGCCCGGTCAGGCCGAAATCATCCTCCTCTTCTTCCTCCGCTTCGATCTGCGGCCCCCGCCGCAACATCGACACAAGGCGGACGGCGAAGCGATCGGCCGGCGTTTCCAGTTCCGGTCCCTGCGAATAGGCTTCGAGGATCAGAGACGCGATGACTTGTCCCTCATCGACGAAGACCCGCACCCAGCCGGCCGGTTCGGCCATCTCCACGGCAGCGCGAACGGCCCTGCGCGCCTCGGACCGGTTGCCCTGAAGCACCGCGATTTCCGCCAGCAGTAATTCGAAGATCACGGCGGACCGGACCGCTCCGGCGCGCTTGACGAATTCCAGCCACCGATAGGCGACCTTGCGCGCACGGCCCAGCCGATGGCGCTGCATTTCGATCCTGAGCCAGGCGATCGCGATATTCTCATTGCGCCGCGTCGGGTGCAGGGTGGGAATGGGTTCGCCGTCCAGTTGCGGATCGCCCGCCAGGAAATGCTGCTCGGCCTCGTCGATCTGCCCCGCCTTGATCAAAAGCCGCACCTCTTCGGCCACGATGAAGGAGCGCAGGCGATCAAGCCCACATTCGATCGCCACGAGATGCGCATCGTTAAGCGTAGAAAGCGCGCTGGGCAGATCGCCCCTTGCCGCCCGCAGGCGCGCGCTGACCAGATAGCCCGACGCCATCTGATCGGAAAAGCCCCATTGCCGCACGACTGGCAGATATTGTTCCGCCAGCTCCGCCGCCTGTTCAAGATCGCCCGCATCATAGAGCAGTTCGGCCAGCGGCAGCGCGGGAAGCGCGGCCAGACCGGAACCCGCGCCATGGATTTCAACGGCTAACGCGAAGGCCTCTTCCAGAAAACGTTGCGCCAAGGGAATCTTGCCCTGCGCCATCATGGTCGGCGCGACCGATGCCTTCAGGGCGATGGATGCGAAGGCCGAACCGGGACGCGACAGAGCGCGGCTCGTTTCCGCCTCCAGCTTGAGCATGTCCTGAAAATGATACAGCTCGCGCCGCGCCGACATGAGCTGCGCCAACAAGGTGCAGCTAAGATAGGCATGACTGTCGGCCAATTCGGCAAGCAGCGGCTCCGAATCGGCCTCGACCCTGATCATGTCGTCGCGCGCCGCCGCCAGCATGACGAAGCGATGGCGGATCAGCAGGTCCAGTTGCTCGATTTCATGCGCGGGCAGGGACTGCGCCTCCCGCTTCGCGTCACAGGCTTGCCGCGCGGCGGAAATCAGTCTGTCGGCCGATGAAAAGGCCAGTTGGCGGATGCGCCTCCAGGCCAGCGCCAGGAGCAGATTGGGCCGTTCGGCCAGGATCGGCCAGGGCAGTTCCGCGCCCAGTTCGTCGATGCGATAGAGATAGCCCGAATAGGTCAGTCCTTCAGCCAGACGATCCAACTGGTCGGCGAGGAACGCCTTTTCCCCGCTCAGCCGCGCATGTTCGATCGCCAGGGCAAGCTGGCCGGTTTCGGCAAAATATTCGCTCGCCCGCCGATGCATGACGGCAGCGCGGTCGGGCGCCCGATCGATCAGCCGGCCCAGCACCATCTCACGAAACAGCCGATGATAGGCATAACGACTATGTTCCTGGTCAATCGCGTTCAGAAACAGGCCTTCGCGAAAGACATGGTCCAGCATCGCGCGGGCATTCTCGTCGCCGGTTACCGCCGCGCAGGCCGAGGGCGTCAGTTCATCGAGGATCGACGTGTCGACAAGGAAGCGGCGAACATCGTCCGGTTGCAAACTCACCACTTCGTCATGGAAATATTCGGCAAATTCGGGGCGCAGGCCAGTCAGCCGAAGCTTGACCGCGCTGTCGCTGGTGCGGCGATAGAGATCGCATGCAATGACGATACCGGAAACCCAGCCTTGGGTATCGCCCACAATGTCCTGAAGGTCGCGCGAATCCACCGGCGTTCCGATGGACCGCGTGACCAGTTCCGTCGCTTCCGCCAAGGTGAAGGACAGATCCGCGACGCCCACTTCGACCAGAAATCCGAGCGCCCGCATACGCGCCAGCGACAGGCCGACCGTACCGCGCGCAGCGATGATGATGGTCAATGCGTCGCGCGCGCTCGAGGATAATTGGGCCAGAAATTCCAGGATCGGCTTCGCCAGAAACTGCGCGTCATCCACAATGATGACCGGCCTTACGCTGCCCATCGTCGCGAGGACGGACAGCCAGTTGGCGTCGGACGCGTCGCTGTCCAGTGCATCCCACGCCATGCCGGCCGCAATACCGGCCGCCTTGAGCGCCTGGAGAAAGGACCGTTTGCTTTCTATGCCCGCCCTGGCCGCGAGCCAGATGACGGGACGCCCCTGCGACCTGAGTTCGTCCGCCCAGAACAGCATCGCGGTCGTTTTCCCGCTGCCAGCCGGGGCCGACACCGCGGTCATGCGCGACTGCGCCACCCTCTCCGTCAACGCCACCAACGCAGCGCGGCGGATAGGCCTATGAGTCGAACGGGGCGGCAAGATAGCTGTAGGCACGACAGTCATGCTGTTCTCTCCTGACGCGCGCTTGGCGCGATTCGTTTTGTTATGCGAAATATATTCTGCGCGATGAATCTATAACGCAATCCCTTTTTCCTATCGGCAGATAGGTTCCCAGTGAGGCAGAAAATTGTCCAGCTTCCAAGCGAACAAGCCAAGGTCGCTCTGCAACCAGCGTTGCCATACAGACTGCGGCACAGAGCAGGATATTAGGAAAGGTTGACCATGAAGGCCCTTTATCTCGAACGGATCGACGGCCCTGACTCCGTGGTGGTGACGGATGTCGACACCCCGGTTCCTGGTCCGGGAGAGGTGCGCGTCGCGCTGCGGGCGGCATCGATCAACCATCGCGAACTGTTCATCACGCAGGGCCAATATCCCGGCATGACTGTGCCGATCACGCTGGGCTGCGACGGCGCGGGCGTTGTCGACATGATCGGCGAGGGCGTGACCGGCGTCAGCGAGGGGGACGAGGTCGTCCTCTATCCCGCGCGCAACTGGGGTCCCAACCGCCATGCGCCGGCCGCCGATTTCGGCCTGCTCGGCATGCCCTTTGCCGGCACGATCGCCGAATATATCTGCGTGCCGGTCGACAATCTGGCGCCCAAGCCGGCCTTCATGAGTTTCGAGGAAGCCGGCGCCATGCCGCTGACGGCGCTGACCTCCTGGCGCGCGCTGATGTTCAAGGGGCGGCTGGAAGCGGGCGAGACGCTGCTCATCAGTGGCGTGGGTGGCGGCGTGGCGACATTCGGCCTGGCCTTCGCCGTGGCCAAGGGCGCCAATGTCTATGTCACCGGCGAAAGTCAGGACGTGATTGATCGGGCCATTGCGATGGGGGCCAAGGGCGGCCTGCTCTACACCGATCCCGACTGGCGCAAGCAGGTCGGCAAGCTGACCGGCGGCATCGACGTCGTGCTGGACGGCGCGCCCTCGCCCAGCTTCGCCAACTATGTCCGCGCCATCAATCCGGGCGCGCGCATCGTCATCTATGGGTCTACCGCCGGCAATGAGATCAAGTTCAACGCCACCGACATCTTCCTGAAGAGCGCGAGTATCGTCGGCAGCCAGGTCGGCGATCCGCAGGACTTCAAGGAAATGCTCGCCTTTGCCGGACAACATGAAATCAAGCCGGTGATCGAGGCGACCTATCCGCTTGCCCAGGCGAAGGAAGCGCTGCTGCATCTGCGCGACCAGCATAAATTCGGCAAAGTCGTGGTGACGATGTGAGCGATCTGTTCAGCCTGGCCGGCAAGAAAGCGCTGGTCACCGGCGGCGCGCAAGGCCTGGGCCGCATGATCGCCGAAGGTCTGCTGCGGGCCGGGGCGACGGTCGCGATCACATCGCGCAGGGCCGACATTTGCGAAGAAGCCGCCCGCGACATGGCGGCGCTGGGATCATGCATCCCGCTCCCCGCCGACCTGTCCACGCCCGAGGCGGCGGTGGACCTCGTCGCCCGGTATCGCGATGCGGTCGGCGAATGCCATATATTGGTCAACAATGCGGGCAAGACCTGGGGCGGACCGATCGACAGCTTCCCCGACAAGGCCTGGCCCGGCGTGATGGCGGTGAATGTCCAGACGCCGTTCACCATGGTCCGCGAACTGCTGCCCGAACTCGGCGCGGCCGGAACGCCGGGCGATCCGGCCCGGGTCATCAACATCGGTTCGGTCGCGGGGATGAAGACGGCCCGGCTCAGCGCCTACAGCTATGCCGCGAGCAAGGCCGCGGTCCATATGATGACGCGCGATCTGGCCGGCGATCTCGCCGAACGGAACATTACCGTCAACGCGGTCATTCCCGGCTTCTTCCCGACCAAGATGACGGCGCATATGCGGGACGAGGATCAGGTCGATCCTGCCCTGCTGGCGCATATTCCGCTCAAACGGCTGGGGTCGCCGGACGATATCGCCGGCATCGTCATTTTCCTGTGCTCGCGCGCCGGAGCCTATGTCACCGGCGCGGAAATCCCGGTCGACGGCGGGGTCGTCGGCTGCGGCTGAGGGAGGGGGCCGCCATGGCGAGAAACGGCAATTTCGTTTTCGTCGGCGGCACGGACGGCATTGGTCGCGCCGCGGCGCTGAACGTGGCGCGGCACGGCTCATCCATCCTCCTCGTCGCGCGAAACGAGGATCGCGGCGCGGCTGCGGTCGATGCAATGCTGGATGCGGGCGCGCGGGACGCCGCCTTTCTCAAGGCCGACCTCTCGACGATCGCGGGGGCAGCCGCCGCCGCGCAGGGCATCAACCTCTGGCGCTCCACGATCGATGGTCTGATGCATAGCGCGATGAGCGCATTTTCGGGCAAGACCATGACAACCGACGGGTTGGAGTTCGCGTTCGCGCTCCAATATCTCGCGCGCGCTATCATCAATCGCTTATGCGCCGATGCGCTGGCCGCATCGGGTGACGGGCGCATCGTTCATATCGCTGGCGCCGTCCCCTATCGGATGGCGGCGCCCGATCTTGACGATCTGCAGTTCGAGCGGCGCAAATGGCGCTTCTTCAAAGCGATCCTGACCACCCATGTCCAGGGCTTCCTGTTCCTGGACGAGGCATCTCGGCGCTGGGCGGACCGACAGATCGGACTCTATGCGACCGGCGTGGCATCCACTCGGACAAGAGCGATGCTTGACCCCGCCATGCCACTCATCATGCGGATCATGGGTCGGCTGGGCACCACGGCCGAGAAATCAGCCGTCAATGCCACACGGCTGCTGCTCGACGAAGCACGTCCGGCCATGCAAGCCGCCATCTTCAAAAATCCCAAGCGTTTCACACCGGCCCCCTTCGATCTGCCCGCGCAGGAGGGGGGACGATTGTGGGACATCACGACGGCCCTTGCACGCCGCAGAGGAGTAGTTTTGCCATGACGATCGACCTCGCCATGCTGGCGGATCGCCTCGCGATCGAGGAATGCATCTATCGGTACGCCCATCTGGTCGATTCGATGCAATTTCATCGCATCGCGGAGGAAGTGTTCACGGACGACGGATCGATCGACTTTGGCAGCGCGCGTTCCGTGGGGCGCGAGGCCATCCATGCCCAGTGCATGGGTTATCAGGGCGCTTTGATGGGCTGTTCGCACAATATCACCAACCTGGTGATAGAGGTGAACGGCGACGAAGCGCGCGCAGCCAGCCGCGTCATGGCCTGGCAGTGGTTCGATATCCCCGATGCCGATCCGCTGCGCCCCACCGACTTTCTCGCGGTGGGCGGTTATGAGGACAGGCTGCGACGCACGGCCGAGGGATGGCGGATATTTGAGCGGCGCGGGATCAATTTCGGTACGGGCATCGGCGCCGGATCCGTGCCCGATCCCATGCGTCCCATCGTTCAGGCCATGCAGGGCCGCACGCCTGGCTGGCCCGCCTGACCGAGGGCGGGCACCAGGGCCCGCCCATCCTGTCGTCAGAGTTTCCAGCCCCCGCCCGCGACGATCACCTCGCCGGTGATATAATCGGCTTCGGGCAGGCACAGCAGGAAGACGGCACCCGCCGCTTCTTCCGGCGTGCCGGCACGGCCCAGCGGAATGCCTTTTTCCATGGCTTCCAATATTTCGTCGCTGACGCCGGCCTTTATGTCCCGACCCTTGACGCTGATGGTCGAGCTGCCCGCCTCGCCTGCGGTCATGCGGGTCATGATGGCGCCGAAGGCCACGGCATTGACGGTGACATTATAGCGCCCCCATTCCTTCATCACCGTCTTGGTGAGACCGACGATTCCCGCCTTGCCCGCCGCATAGCCCGACTGACCGGCATTGCCGCCAAGACCCGCCACGGAAGATATATTGATGACCGTCCGGCGTGTGGCCCGGCCCTGTTCCGCGGCCTCCTTCTTCGCCGCGGCAGCGATCACCGGTTGCGCGGCGCGCAAGATGCGGAAAGGGGCGTTGAGATGCACATCGAGCATGGCCATCCACTGCTCGTCGCTCGTCTTCTGAAGCACAGAATCCCAGGCATAGCCCGCATTGTTCACGATGATGTCGATCGTGCCGAAATGCGCGACCGCCGCTCCCACGAATTTGTCGCCGAAATCGGCCTCCGTCACGTCGCCCACACACACCACGGCGCGAACGCCCAAGCTTTCGATTTCGTTCGCCGTCGCCTTTGCGACATCCTCGTCCAGGTCGTTCACCACGACATGGGCGCCGGCACTGGCCAGTTTCAGCGCGATAGCCTTCCCGATGCCCCGTCCAGAGCCAGACACCAGTGCGACCTTGCCATCCAATATCTTCACGTCAATGCGTCCCTTTCTTCCTTGAAACCACCGATGCGGGCCTCGCCGCCATCGATGACGATGCTGTTCCTGTCAGGCACGCTCGCCCGAAACGATATGGTGTCGCCCCGGCGCCAGATTTCCGTCCGAACCGTCTCGCCTGGCCAGACCGGCGCGGTAAAACGCACCCGCATGTCGGTCAACAAACCCGGATCGCCCTCACAGCACAGATGGATCAGCGCGCGCGCCGCCAGCCCCATAGTGGCGAGGCCATGCAATATCGGCCGGTCGAAACCTGCCGCCTGCGCCGTACCCTGGTCGACATGCAGGGGATTTCGATCGCCGGTCAGGCGATAGAGCATCGCCTGATTGGAGGCCGTCGGGAGATCGAGACATGCATCCGCCGGCGCCTCCGGCATTATGACCGGCGCCGGCCCGTCAAGATCACGCGGCCCGCCAAAACCGCCCGCGCCGCGCAAGACCCACACTTCCTCCATCTCGGCGATCGGACGGTCCGTCGGCGTGGTGATCACGCGTTTTGCCCGCACGAGCGCAGGCTTGCCTGCCCCCTTGTCCGCGAGACCGATAATCTCGATCCGGCCGTTGACCAACTGGCCCAGTTCGAGCGGACGGAACAGTTTCAGCGTCTGCTCGCCATGCAGGATGCGCGGCCAGTCCCAGCCCAGTTCCGGCGCCATCGGCCAGAAGCCGGGTGTCCCCAGGACCAGCGCCATGGTCGGCAACACGGCCTGATCGCGTTCGAAAATCAAATTCTGCTCATCTATGGCGCCCAAACCGGCGCCAACACCCAGGGCATAGAGGATCGCCCCGCGCGGATCGCAGACATCTTGCGCTTCCGGCACCCGAAAGCCGCGCAATCGTTTGACGTCAAGCATTCGACTCATCCCCGGTCCAGAAGTCAGGACAGCTTGCGCTCGTCCAAGCCTAGCCCGCGTCCGATGATTTCGCGCATGATTTCCGACGTTCCGGCGAAGATGCGGCTGATGCGGGCGTCGGTATACATGCGGCTGATGCGATATTCTTCCATATAGCCCGCGCCGCCATGGAGCTGGACGCATTCGTCCATCACCCGGCCTTCCAGCTCGCTGGTCAGCAGTTTGGCGGCCGACGCATCTTCGGGGGTCAGTTCGCCCGCGTTGAGCAGCAGCACGCACTGGTCGACATAGGTCTGGAGCGCATCCAGTTCGGCCCGCATCGACGCCATCTTGAATCGCGTATTTTGGAATGCGCCGATCGGCTTTCCGAACGCCCGGCGTTCCTTCACATAATCGAGCGTGATGTCGAACGCGGTCTGCGCCGTCGCCATGAAGCCGATGGCCGCGACCAGCCGCTCCTGCGCCAGGAAGCGCGCCAGATATTTGAAGCCCTGGGTCGGATCGCCCAGCACATTCTCCTTGGGCACCTTCACGTCGTTGAAGAAGAGCTCGGCCGTGTCCTGCGCCTTCAGCCCCATCTTCGCCAGCTTGCGCCCGCGCTCGAAGCCTTCCATCCCGCGTTCGACGACCATGAGGCCCAGACCGTGGCGGCTATTGGGATCGGTTCGCGCGGCGACGACGATCAGATCGCCAAGGATGCCGTTGGAAATATAGGTCTTGGCCCCGTTCAGCAGCCAATGGTCGCCCTTGTCCACCGCGTTGGTGCGCATGCCAGCGAGATCGCTGCCGGTCGACGGTTCGGTCATCGCGACGGCCAGAATCTTCTCGCCGCTGACGATGCCGGGCATCCAGCGGTCCTTCTGCTCGTCGGTACCGAGCTTCGCGATATAGGGCGCGACCAGATCATTATGCAGGTTGATATAGAAGCCTATGTCGCCATGGCGCATATTCTCCTCGATGATGATCTGCTCGAAGCGGAAATCGTCGATCCCCGCCCCGCCATATTTCTCGTCCGCCCAGGTGCAGAGCAGGCCCTGTTCGCCAGCCTTCAGGAACAGCTCCCGGTCGACCATGCCCTGTTCGCGAAAGCGTTCGGCATGCGCGCCCACCTCCGCCGTCATGAACTTGACGACGGAGTCGCGGAACTGCTCATGTTCCGGCTCGAAGATCAGGCGTTTCATGCCGGCATCGGCTCCTTGACCCTGGTTGCGCTCGCGGGCGCATAGAAATCCTCGCCCTTGGCGGCCTTGTCGCGCAGCCATGCCGACGGCAGGAAGCGCGGACCATAGAGCTGGGCGAGCCGGTCGGATTCCTCGACGAACGTCTTGAGGCCGATCGTGTCGATGTAGCTGATCGTCCCGCCGGTCCATGTCGGGAAGCCCCAACCATAGATCGCGCCCAGATCGGCATCCTGCGGGGTTTCGAGCACATTCTCCTCCAGGCAACGGGCGGTTTCCATCGCCTGCGCGTAGAGATAGCGTTTCTTCAGCTCCTCGACATCCCAATCCTGCTTGACCGGGAAGTGATCGGCCAGGCCCTTCCACAGATGCTTCTTGCCGCCTTCGGGATAATCATAGAAGGCGCCGCCCGCCTTGCGGCTGGACCGGCCGATCTCGTCCTTCATGCGGCGCATCACGGCAGTGCCGGCCGGCGGCGTATATTTATCGCCTTCCTCGGAGATCGCCTGGTCGACGATCTTGAGCGGCAGGTCGAGGGTCAGTTCGTCCAGCAGCGCGAGCGGCCCGACCGGCATCCCCACCGCCTTGGCGGCGTTCTCGATCACCGCGGGAGGCACGCCCTCCGCCAGCATCGCCGCGCCTTCATGGATCAGCATCTGGAACACGCGGCTGGTGTAGAAGCCGCGGCTGTCGTTGACGACGATCGGCGTCTTGCGCAGTTGAGCGATGAAATCGAGCCCCTTGGCTAGCGTTTCCTTGCTGGTCTGCTGACCCATGATGACCTCGACCAGGCCCATGCGGTCGACCGGCGAGAAGAAGTGCAGGCCGATGAACTGGTCCGGACTGCGCGACGCCTGGGCGAGCTGCGAGATCGGCAGGGTCGAGGTGTTGGACGCGAAAATGGCTTGGGTCGGCAATATGGCTTCAGCCTTCTTCGTGGTTTCGGCCTTGATCGCCGTATCCTCGAACACAGCCTCGACCACCATGTCGCAGCCATCGAGCAGCGCGAAGTCGTCGGTCGGCGTGATGCGGGCGAGGACGGCGTCCGCCTTGTCCTGCGTCAGCTTGCCCTTTTCGACCAGCTTGCCCAGCACCTTGGCCGAATAGTCCTTGCCCTTCTGCGCCGTCGGGACGTCGCGGTCGATCAGCACGACGTCGATGCCCGCATTGGCCGACACGAACGCGATGCCCGCGCCCATCATGCCGGCGCCCAGCACGCCGACCTTCCTGGCTTCGAACTTGGGGAAGCCTTCGGGGCGACGCGCGCCCTTTTCGGCCCCCTGCTTCGAAATGAAGGTGGTACGGATAATGTTGCGCGCGACCGGATCGGTCAGCAGCTTGGCGAAATATTTGCCCTCGACCGCGAGCGCCTTGTCGAAGGGCAGTTGCATACCGTGGAACACCGCGTTCAAGATCGCGGCGGGTGCGGGCTGGTTGTAGCCGACCTTGGCGAGGCCGCCGGTATACATCATGTATGCGCCGGAATCCTCGGGCACGGTCAGGCCCTTCTTCTGCGGCGGCGTCCACCCCTTCACGTCCCAGGGCTTGACCGGATCGGGGCAGGTGGCGAGCCAGCTCTTGGCTGCGTCGATCAGCTTGTCCGCCGGCACAACCTCGTCCACGATCTTGAGCTTGAGCGCTTCCTGCGGCCCGACCGAACGGCCCGACAGCAGCAGATCGAGCGCGGTCTTCATGCCCGCAATGATGCCCAGCCGCACCGTGCCGCCCGATCCGGGCAGCAGACCGACATTGACTTCGGGCAGGCCGACCTGCGCCTTGGCATCATCCACCAGGATGCGGCGGTGGCAGGCCAGCGCCAGTTCGAAACCGCCGCCCAGCGCCAGGCCGTTGATCGCCGCCACCCAGGGCTTGCCCGATCGCTCGATGGCGCGATGCATGTCGGTCGCGCGCTTCGCAAAGGCGTAGGCCTCCTGCGGCGTCAGCGTGCCGAACCCGTTCACCAGTTGTTTGAGATCCGCGCCGGCCATGAAGGTCTTCTTGCCGGACGTCAGGATGACGCCCTTGATGCCGTCGTCCTCGATGATCTGCTTCGTCGCCGCTTCCATGTCGGCGATGAAAGCATCGTTGACGACGTTCATCGAGCCTTCGGCGTCGAGGGTCAGGATAGCAAAGCCGTCTTCGGCCTTTTCCAGTCGCATAGTCTTCATGGGATGTCCCGCTCTATAGTTCGGTATGCGCTCAGACGCGCTCGATGATGGCCGCCGTGCCCAAGCCGTTGGCCGCGCACAGGGTGATGAGGCCGGTTTCCGCGTCCCGCCGCTCCAATTCGTCCAGCACGGTGCCCAGGATCATGGCGCCGGTCGCGCCCAGCGGATGGCCCATCGCGATCGCGCCGCCATTGACGTTGATCTTGTCGTCGGGGACGTTCAGTTCCCGCTGGAAGCGCATCACGACGCTCGCGAAGGCTTCGTTCAGTTCCCACAAGTCGATGTCCTTCTCGGTCATGCCGGCCGCCTTGAGCGCCTTGCGCGACACCGCCGCCGGGGCCGTCAGCATGATCGTGGGTTCCGACCCGATATTGGCGTAGGACCGGATGCGACCGCGCGGCTTGAGCCCGGCCTTTTCCCCAAATTCCTTCGATCCGACCAGAACCAGCCCCGCGCCATCGACGATGCCCGAGCTGTTGCCGCCATGGTGGACATAGTTCAACTCTTCGATTTCGGGATATTTGGCCTTCGCCACCGCTTCGAACCCGGCCTTGCCAAACCCTTCGAAGGCGGGCTTGAGCTTGGCTAGGCTCTCCACCGTGGTGCCAGGCCGCATATGCTCGTCATGGTCGAGCACCACGTCGCCCAGCACATCCTTGACCGGCACGATCGCATTTTTGAAATAGCCGTTTTCCCAGGCATGAGCGGCCTTGCGCTGGCTCTCTACCGCGAAATTGTCGACATCCTCTCGCGTGTAGCCGTCCAGCGTCGCGATCAGGTCGGCACCGATGCCCTGCGGCGCGTAATAATTGCTGAAGGCGACCGACGGATCGGACGTCCAGGCACCCGAGTCATAACCCATGACCGTGCGGCTCATCGACTCGACGCCGCCGCCGATGCCGGCCTGGATCATGCCGGAATGGACCTGTGCCGCGATCAGGCTGACCGCGTCCAGACCGGTGGCGCAGAAACGATGAATCTGCTGGCCCGCGACCGTCTGCGCATAGCCCGCCTGCAACACCGCCGCGCGCGCCAGCACGCCCCCCTGTTCGCCGACCGGCTGGGCCATGCCGATGATCACGTCGTCAAGCAGCCCCGTATCGAGATCATTGCGGCTCTGAAGCGCCTTCAGCAGTTGCGTCGCCATTTCGACAGAGGTGATCTCGTGCAGCGCGCCGTCCGGGCGGCCCTTGCCGCGCGGCGTCCGGACATGATCGTAGACATAGGCTTCCATCGTGAATTCCCGACCAGTGATACAAAAATCTCTGCCCTTGCTCTTGGAGCCGGCAGGCAAAGCTGCACCTATCCAACGAAAGGCGCAGACAGGGGCGATGGCTGCAATCTGATCATCATCAATAGCTGACCGGCATTTTAGGAGCGGACATCCGTGGTCACACAAGGCGAAGATTGCGCCCCATTCCGTATTTCTGCAACCACTCTGGGCGATCTGCTTCTCAAAGGGTGGGACAAGGCATCGGGCAAGGAAGCGCTGGTATTTCCGGGGGAACGCAAGACATATGACGATGTCGTACAGAGCGTCCTGAAGCGCGCGCGCGGCCTGAAGGCGCTGGGCATCCAGCGCGGCGACCATGTCGGCATCCTGCTGCCGTCCAGCATCGAATTTGTCGAAACCCTGTTCGCCAATGCGATGTGCGGCGCCGTCTCCGTGCTGATGAACGCGCGGTACAAGGCGCCCGAAATGGCCTATGTCGCGCAAAATGCCGATCTGGCTGCGATCATCACCAATGACATGATCAGTGACCATATCGATTTCGGCGGACGGCTGGTGGAGGCATTCCCCGACCTGCCCGATGCCACCGACTCCTCCGCACTCACGCTTGCGGACGCGCCTCTGCTCAAGCGGATCGTGATGCTGGGCGGTCGTTCGGCCCCTGGTTTCGTCGATCAGGCGACCTTCGACGCGGCGGCGCTGCGCGTGGAGGATGCGGAGGTTCATGCGTCCCGTCTGACCGTCAGGGTCCGCGACACCGCGATGATCCTCTATACGTCTGGCACCTCAGCCAATCCCAAGGGGTGCCTGCTCAGCCACGAGGCCGTCACCCGGGAGGCATCGAATCTCGCCCGTTATCGCTGGTCCTTCCAGCCCGACGAGCGCGCCTGGTCGCCGCTGCCGCTGTTCCATATCGCGGCGATGCTCTGCATGCTGGGCGCGATCGACGTGGGCGGCACCTTCATCGGCCAGCCGCATTTCGATGCCGGGGAGAGTCTGCGGCAGATCGAGGATGAAGGGGTGACGATGATGTTCCTGCCCTTCGTCACCTTCCATCAGGCCATGATCACTCATCCCGACTGGGCCAAGACCGACATGTCGTCGGTGCGCCTACAAAATAGCTGTTTCGCCTTCATGCCGGATCGCGTGGGCCAGGCCTATCGCGAGAAGGCCCCGAACATGCTCCAGGTGGGCACCATGGGCATGACCGAGGCGACCGGCATCGTCACCACCGGCGGCTATGCGATGGACCCGGAAATGGGCTTCAAGAAGCTCGGCTTTCCCCTGGCCGGCATAGAGATGAAGATCGTCGATCCCGAAACCGGCGCGGAGAAGGGCGTGGACGAACGCGGCGAAATTCTCATTCGCGGCTACAATCTGTTCGACGGCTATTACAAGGATCCGGAAAAGACCGCGGAAGCGCTGGACGCCGACGGCTGGTATCATAGCGCCGACATCGGATCGATCGACGAACAGGGCCATGTCATGTTTCATGGCCGGTTCAAGGATATGCTGAAAGTGGGCGGAGAAAATGTCGCCGCGGCCGAGGTCGAGGCGGTGCTGGCCACCCATCCGGCGGTTCGCCTGGCGCAGGTCGTCGGGCTGCCGGACGAGCGGCTGGCGGAAATTCCTGCGGCCTATGTCGAACGCGAAGGCGAGGTCGAGGTCGAAGCGGAGGAACTCATCGCCTTCACCCGCCAGCGCCTCGCTTCCTTCAAGGTTCCGCGGCATATCCGTTTCATCGACGAATGGCCGATGTCGGCATCGAAGATCCAGAAGTTCAAGCTGCGCGGCGCGTTGATGGACGAACTGGGCCTGAAAGACTGAAGCACGGCGCGTCGACGCCATGAAAGTGTAGGGAGAGTGACATGCGGGTGATCATCACGGGTGCTGCAAGCGGCATCGGCAGGGCCTGCGCCGAACTGCTGGCGGCCGGGTCCGTGATTCCGGGCGAACACAAGATGCTGCTCGCGGATCGCGACGCGGCCAATCTTCAGGTGGTGGCCGATGCCGTCGGCCCCACCGCGGCGACCTGCGTGGTCGATCTGGCCGAACCGGATTGCGGCGACCGGATCGTGGCGGCAGCGCTCGCGCATATGGACGGGATCGACGCCGTCATCAGCAATGCCGGCATCATCATGGGCGGCGCGCTGGTCGACCTGCCGATCAGCGATTTCGATCGCATCTTCGCCATCAACACCCGTTCCTCCTGGCTGCTAGGCAAAGCGGCCCATCCTCACCTCAGGGAGAGCAAGGGCGCCTTCGTCGCGACTGCGTCCATGTCGGCCACCCAGCCCACGCCTGCGCTCGGCTTTTATTCCTCCAGCAAGGCCGCCCTGCTGATGATGATCCGCCAGCTCAGTATCGAATGGGGCCCGGACGGCATCCGGTGCAATACGGTGTCGCCCGGCCCGACCTACACGCCGATGACGGCTGCAGGGTATAAGGACCAGTCGCGACGCGATCAGCGGGAGGCCAATATTCCCCTGCGCAAGCTGGGCGTGGCCGAGGATGTCGCGCAGGCGATCCTGTTTCTGATCGGTCCCCATGCCGGCCATATCAGCGGCGTCGACCTGCTGGTCGATGGCGGCATGAGCAACATGCTGATGCCCGCCAGTGGCGGCGGCACCGGTCAGAACCGGCAGAACTGATATGGGATCAAAGGGCCCGATCCACGCCAGCCGCCCATTCGGCATCGGTCCCGCCCCGCGCATTCTGCGGGTCGATCAACAACTGCGCCGTCGCCATCAAGTGGTCCGTCAGCAGCGCCACGGCGCGATCAGCGTCCCGCGCCAGCGCCGCATCGACGATCTGCGCATGTTCATGAACCAGATCCCGGTCGCCATGGGCCAAGGGTACGGTGAGATAACGGTAGCGCTCCGACTGGGCATAGAGCCAGTCGCGCATTTTGAGCAGCCATGGACTGTCGCACGCGGCGACCAGGGCATGGTGGAACGCCGCATGGGCGTCGGCATAATCCTCGTTCAGGCGGGCCGCTTCCCGCGGGTCGCGGGTCGGGGTCTTGCTCAACCTGTGGGCCGCACTGACGATCGCGGCTTCCCAGTCCAGGCCGCCCTTCTCGATGGCGCGCCGGAGGCATTGCCCTTCAATCTCGCTGCGGACCCTGACCAGATCGGTCAGGTCACCGATCGATATCGGCGTCACTCGAAAACCCCGCGCATCGTCCTGCGTCACGAAGCCCTCGGACGTGAGCCGCGACAGGGCTTCGCGCACCGCCCCGAGACTGAAGCCCTGCGTTTCCGTGATATCCTTGATGTTGATTTTCGCGCCCGGCACCAGCCGACAGGTCAGAAGATCGTCGCGCAATTGCCGGTAGGCGCGTTCGGTCAGGCTCAGCTTCTTCGTCATCGGAAGAGCTATATCAGCTTCGCCAACCGTGGCAATTCGACAAGATGTATTTTATTGCTTGAAATATATTTCAATAAAACCCATGCCATCGGTTCAGTGGGTTGGACAGATTCTCAGGAGGTTTGCATATGCGGTTGGCCAAGGTAACGAAGAATGGCGCGGTCGGTCTGGCAGTGGACACGGGCGCGGGCGTCAAGGCGCTGTTCGGCGACGCTGCCCTCTATGATCTGGATGCGCTGATCGCCAGCGGCGGCAGCGCCCTGACGGACGCCGGCGTGAAAGTCAGCGCAGAGGGCGAGGAAGTGCAGGTTGAAGACCTCATTTTCCTGCCGCCCCTCGTCAAGGCGCCCAAGATCCTCTGCCTGGGTCTCAACTACAAGGATCACGCAGCCGAAGGCGGATTTACCGTGCCCGAATTCCCGACGGTATTCGGCCGTTTCAATTCCAGCCTCATCGGCCATGGCGCACCGATCATCAAACCGCCCTGTTCCGATCAACTTGATTATGAGGCGGAAATGGTCGCGGTCGTCGGCAAGGGCGGCAAGGATATCAGCAAGGACGACGCGCTGTCGCATATCGTCGCCTATTCGGTGTTCAACGACGGTTCGATCCGCGACTATCAGCTCAAGACGCCGCAGTGGACGGTCGGCAAGAATTTCGACGACACCGGCGCCTTTGGCCCCTGGCTCGTGACGGCGGACGAACTACCTGCGGGCGGCGCCGGCCTCAAGATCGAAACCCGCCTCAACGGCCAGGTGGTGCAGAGCGCGAACACCTCGGACATGGTGTTCGATGTCGTCGACACGGTCGCCCTCCTTTCCACCTGCTTCACGCTGGAAGCAGGCGATGTCCTGGTCATGGGAACCCCGTCGGGCATCGGTCTTGCCCGCAAGCCTCCGCTGTTCATGAAGGATGGCGATGTGTGCGAGGTGGAAATCGAGAAAATCGGCCTGTTGGTGAACCCCATCAAGGCAGCATGATCGAAAGGTCGGGCGCCGCCCTGTCGGTGCCCGGCCAGCCAAGGAGGGAAGGATGAACCAGAACAGCCCGTCGGGACGTCGCACCAATAGTTTGGGCGTCCATTCCATCGATCATTTTGCGGTCGAAGTGCCCGATCTGGACGCCGCGCGGACATTCTACACGCTCTTCGGGCTTGAGGTCCGGGAGGGCAACGGCACGCTGGAACTCTATGCGGCTGGCAATCCGCATCGCTGGGCGGTGCTGAACCAGGGGGGCGACGCCAAGCGGCTGCGCTATCTGAGCTTCGGCATCTATCCGGACGAAGCAGATGCGTTCGCCGCCCATCTCGACGGCTGCGGCGTCACCCGGATCGAAGCGCCCGAAGGCGCGGAAGCGGACGGCATCTGGTTCGCGGGCTTCGATGGCCTTCCGATCAATGTCCGCGTTGCCGACAAGGCGACGCCATCGGAAAAGAGCCAGTTCACCTTCGTCAGCGCGGCGCCCGGCCAATCCGGCGCGATCCCCAACAGCAAGGCGCCAAAGGTTCACCCGCGCCGCCTTTCGCATTTTGCGATCTTCACGACCGACGTAAATGCCGCGATCGACTTTTATGAAAAGACGCTCGGCCTGCGCCTGTCCGACAAGAGCGAACCGGCCGTCGCCTTCCTGCACGGCGCCCATGGCAGCGATCATCACCTGCTGGCCCTCGTCCTGTCCGATCGGCGGGGCATGCACCACAATAGCTGGGACGTCGGGTCGGTGATGGAAGTGGGCCTGGGCGGCGCGACCATGGCGCGGGCAGGCTATGGCCCCAATTGGGGCGTGGGCCAGCATGTGCTGGGCGCCAATTATTTCTACTATGTGCGCGACCCCTGGGGCAGCTTCAGCGAATATTCGGCCGATATCGACTTCATCCCGCATGATGTCGACTGGCCGGCCGCCAACCATGCGCCGGAGGACAGCATGTTCCTGTGGGGACCAGACCCGTTCCCCGAATTCATCCAGAACACAGAACCGGCGGAGGCCTGATCGTCATGACCACATTCCTACTTCTCCATGGCGGCGGCATGGGCGGCTGGACATGGAAATATGTCCGCGAAATTCTGGAGGCGAAGGGCCACAAGGTCTACACGCCGACCTTCACCGGCTTTGGCGAGCGCGAGCATCTGATCGGCCGCGATGTCGGCAATGCGACCCATGTGCGCGACATCGTCAACGTGTTCAAATTTGAGGACCTGCGCGACGTCGTGCTGGTCGCCCACAGCTATGCCGGCACGGTCGCGCCCGGCGTGATCGCCGAGGTGGGCGACCGCATCGCCGCCATCATCTATCTCGACGCCATCGTGCCCCGGTCGGGGGAACGGATCGCCTCCCTCATGGGCTATGTGCCCGAAGACCAGCTCGCTGCGCTCGATGCGATGCTCGAAGCGGGCGAAGGCCCGGTCGGGTCGGGCGTGCACGAGATGCAGCGCGCGGCCGCCAAGGAACATCCGCATCTCATGGACCCGGCGCGGGAACAATGGCTGCTCGACAATCTGTCGGACCAGCCGATGAAGGCGACCGCCTGCGTCATCCCCGTGGGGGCCGAGACGATCGCCCGACCGGTCGACTATATCGCGGCAGCCATCACCGTGATGACGGCGATGCACGACCGGGCGCGCGAACTGGGCTGGACCATCCATGACCATCCGGGCGATCACGCCCTTCTGGTGGGCGATCCGGAGGGCACGACCGACCTCATCCTGAAGATTGCCGACGCGGGGGCCCTGGCATGAATGCCGCGGAGTTGTTCTCGGTACAGGATCGCGTCGCCGTCGTCACCGGCGGATCGACCGGCATCGGCCGCCATATCGCAACCGGCTTTGCCGCTGCGGGCGCCCAAGTCTATATCTGCGCGCGGACCGAGGCCAAGGTAACGGCAGCAGCAGCGGAGATTTCCGCCAAGACGGGCGGCCGCTGCAACGGCCTGGTCGCCGATCTATCGACGCTCGCGGGGATCGAGGCCCTGGTCGCGGCGGTGTCCGCACGAGAGCAGGCCGTGCATGTCCTGGTGAACAACGCCGGGACCATGGCCGACGCGCCCATAGACGACTATGGCGAGGACGAATGGGATCCGGTCATCGACCTGAACCTGAAAGCGCCCTTCTTCACGCTCCGGAAATTCCTGCCCCTGCTCCGCGCGGGGGGCACGGCGGAGCGCCCCGCATCGATCATCAACATCGGGTCGGTCGGCGCGCTCAAGGTCGGGCCGAAGGAAAATTACGCCTATCAGGCGTCGAAGAGCGCCATCCACTGGATGGCGAAGGGCCTCGCCAAGCGGCTGGGTAGCGACAACATCACCGTCAACGTCATCGCGCCCGGATTCTTCGAATCCGAAATGACCGTCATCACCTCCGACGAGATGCGCAAGATGGTCGTGTCCATGGTGCCGCGTGGCCGCGTCGGCACGCCCGAGGATCTGGCGGGCGCCGCCATCTATCTCGCCTCGCGCGCGGGCGCCTATGTCACCGGATCGGTCATCCCGGTCGAGGGAGGCTTGTCGATCTGATATGACCCAGCTTCATTTCGTCGCCATTGGCGGCACAATGCGCGCCTATTCCTCCACTGAGCGGGCGCTTCGCAAGGCGCTTGCCATCGCAGAGGACCGCGGCGCACGCACGACGCTGCTCGCCGGGGCGGATATCGACTTCCCGTCTTACGCGCCTGAAAATCCGGATCGTTCGGATGCGGCAAGACGTTATGTCGACACCCTGCGGTCGGCGGATGCCGTGATCATCGGCTCACCAGGATATCATGGTGCGATCTCCGGCTTTGTGAAGAATGCGCTCGATTATGTCGAGGATATGAGCCGCGACGAGCGTTGCTATTTCGACGGCCTGCCCGTGGGCTGTGTGGCAACAGCGGCCGGCTGGCAGGCCGCAGTCGCTACACTCCAGCAATTGCGGGTAATTACCCACGCGCTGCGGGGCTGGCCCACGCCGCTGGGCATCGCCATCAACACCATCGGCAGCGAAGGCGACCCGATCGAAAATGCGCCTATCCCCAGTCAGTTGGGGATGATGGTGGACCAATTGTTCAGTTTCTGCCGACGGCCTGCCCTATAGTTGGATAGGTTCGCAATGCATCCGCCGGGCGCTTAGTCGCAGTGCTACAAACGGGAACGACGATGGATTTTTCACTCACCGAGGAACAGCAGGCGTTCAGGGACATCGTCCGCCGCTGGGTCGATGCGGAAGCGCCCAAGGACTGGATGCGCGCGCTGGAGGCCGACGAAGAAAATTATCCCTATGCTTTGTGGGACAAGATTGCCGAGCAGGGATTTTTCGGGATCGGCATTCCGGAGGAATATGACGGCCTGGGCGGCGACGTCATGATGCAGATGATCTTCGCCCGCGAATTCGCGCGGACGGCCGGCGGCCTGCTGTGGGTCTGGGGCCTTACCTCCTTCGGCGGCGCGAAGACGATCGGCGCGGTCGGCACGGAGGAGCAGAAAAACCGCTGGCTGCGCCCCATGGCGCAGGGCAAGCTGCGCGTCTCGCTGTCGATGACAGAACCCGACGGCGGCACCGACGTTTTGGGCGCGATGAAGACCCATGCCGAAAAGGTCGAGGGCGGCTGGAAGCTGAACGGCGCCAAGATGTGGACGACCGGCGCCAAGGCGGCCGACAGGCTGCTCGTCCTCGCCCGCACCGACAAGACTGTCGAAAAGAAGCATCATGGCCTCACCATGTTCTTCGTCGACGCCAAGGCGCCCGGCATCACCGCTTCGCTCCTGCCCAAGCTCGGCATGCGCGCCATGGGATCGTGCGAGGTCCATTATGAGGATGTCTTCGTCCCCGACGAGGATGTGCTGGGGGAACCCGGACAGGCCTGGTACGCGATGCTGCCGACGCTCAACAATGAGCGGATCATGGTCGGTGCGCAATGTCTGGGCGCGATCGACGGCGTGCTGGAAGACGCGCTGGAATATATGCTGCAACGCAAGGCGTTCGGCGGCATCATCGGCCGGTTCCAGATCCTGCAGCACTATGTCGCGGACATCGCGACCTGGCAGAAGACGACCGAATTGCTGCTCAACAATGTTGCCTGGATGCAGGCCAACGGGATGCCGTGCGGCGTCGAGGCGAACATGCTCAAGATGGTCGCGACCGAAAATGCGGTGAAGGCCGCGGACCTCGGCATCCAGATATTGGGCGGCATGGGCTATTCGGCGGAGACCGACATGCAGCGTTACTGGCGCGATCACCGCATCTTGCGGATGACGCCGATCAGCAACGAGATGGTGCGCAACACGATTGCCGAAAGCCTCGGCCTGCCGCGTTCCTTCTAAGGGTTATAAGCGATGAGCGATCTCGACGATCTACCCCCTGCCCCCGACGCCGCCGGCACATCGCTGGACGGGGACAAGGTGTTCACCATCACGGCGGAGGAGAATGCCGCGCTATGCCGGTCGACCGGGATCGAGCCGGCCGCCGATGGCAGCGCACATCCCATCTATTATTATATCGCCACCCAGGTCGCGATGGGCAAGACGGTGGCGGGCGTCTGCGAAGCGTGCGAATTCGATGTCGAGGATGGCCCGATGATGGGCAGCAGCGGCGTGCGGTTCGATGCGCCGCTGAAGGTGGGCGAAAACTACAGAGTGACGGGAGAGATACTCAGCCTCGTCCGCAAGCGCAGCCGCAAGCTGGGCGTCATGGACGTGCTGACCTATCGCCTGCGCCTGCACATGCTCGATGGCACGCAGGTGCTGGAAACCGATAATGTGTGGGTATTGCCCCGCAAGGAGTTCGCCGCATGAGCCACGCCGTCGGAGACATGCTGCCGCCCTTCACGATCGAGAGCGTCAGCCCACAGGCCATGCAGCAATGGGCCGTGTTCCTTGCCGATCCCAATCCCATTCATCTCGATGTCGAGGTTGTGAAGGCGAAGGGACTGGGCGACCGGGTCATCAACCAGGGTCCGATCAACGTCGCCTATATGATGAACATGCTGATGCGCGCTTTTCCCGGTGGGCGGATCAAAGCGATGGATTCGCGCTTTCTGGACAACGTCTATGGCGGCGACCGGGCAGTGGTGACGGGCAAGATCGCGGCGATCGAAGGCAATGCCGTGACCTGCGAATTCTCGCTGGATGTCGATGGCCGCGGCACGGTCAATTCCGGCACAGCGACGGTGGAAACCTAAAAAATCAGAGGAGAATATCAATGCCTAGCGGACCTTTTGCCCATGTGTGCATGGTCGTGCGCGATCTGGACAAGGCGATCGAGGATTGGACCAAGATCCTGCGCGTGCTCGATCCGGCCTCGCTGGAAGAACGTCTCGTCAAATATGACGAATTTTCCAGCGGCGACGACGCCGGCATGAAGTGGGCGACCTTCGTCAACAATGGCGGCACGGAAATCCAGTTCATTCAGCCGGCACCGGGCACGCCCATGGGCGATCGCCTCGAAAAGGTCGGCGAACATGTCCATCACCTCTGCTATGCGACCGACGACGTGCCGGGCGCGATGGAAAAGCTGCGGGCCGAAGGGCTGCACCTGCCCGGCGGTGGCCAGACGTTCAACGATCCGGACATGACCTGGCAGAAATGGAGTTGGGTCGGCCACAAGAGCACGCACGGTGCGCTGATCGAGGTCGCCTCGCCCTATGAGAGCCGCAACGACGGCAAGTGGCACCATGCGCCCGGCAAATTCGCCTATAAGGGCCCCGGCGAGCATCCGTCGTTCGCAGACATGGTCCCGCCGGTCGCCGCCGAATGATGCAGTCGCCCGGCATGACGATCCCCACACGGATAAGCCTGCCGGGTAACGGGCTGGAGATGGTTGCGGACGCCTATGGCGACCCTGCCGCGCCACCCGTCTGCTTCTTCCATGGCGGCGGCCAGAGCCGCCGTTCCTGGGCCGGGTCTGCCAGGCGAGTGGCGCAAGCCGGCTATTACGGCCTGACCTTCGATCTGCGCGGCCATGGCGACAGCGGATGGGCCGCCGACGGCGACTATCTGCTGGAAGCCTATGGTCGCGACGTCGAGTCCATCATCCGGGCCTTCGACAGGCCGATCGCGCTGGTGGGGGCCTCGCGTGGCGGCCAATCCGTGCTGGTCGGCGGGTCGCGCCATGCCGATCTGGTGCGCCTCATCATGCTCGCCGACGTCGCCCCCTATATGGTGGATGACGGCGTTGATGACATTCGTGACTTCTTCCGCGCCAGCGACTCCGGTTTCGCGTCGCTGGAAGAAGCGGCCGATGCGCTGCATGCCCATCTCGGCCAGCCCCGCCTGCCCGACGTGTCGGGCCTCGCCAAATCGATGCGCGAAGCGGATGGACGGCTGTTCTGGCACTGGGACCCCCGCACAACGGCGCCAGAATTTCTGCACCCCCCTTCGGAAGGGGAAGCGCTCATCGCCGCGGCCCGTCGCGCGCGATCGCCACTCGTCCTCGTCAAGGCGGAACTGAGCGAGATCGTCTCGGACGAAAGCGTTCGGCAGTTTCGGGCGCTCGCCCCGCAACTGGAGGTCGAGATCGCCCATGGCGTCGGCCATATGTTCACCGGCGACCGCAACGATGCCTTTGCCGATCGCCTGCTTCACCACCTGGCACTTCATCTGCCGCTATGACGAAAGGCGCGGCCTTCGTCGTCGGCGGAACCGGCGGCCTCGGCAGCGCGATCTGCCGACGCTTGTCGACCGAATGGGATCAACTCGCCATCGGCTACCGATCCAGCCGGGAAAAGGCGTTGGCGGTCGCGGCGTCCCTGCCAAACAATTCTTGCGAGGCGCTGTCCATTGCCTGCGATCTTTCCGATCGCACCTCCATAGAGACCGGTATCCGCGAGACGGTCGAGCAATTCGGCGCCATCGGCACGATGGTCTTCGCCAGCGGGGTCGACATAGCCCAACCCTTCGTCAGCCAGATCAGCGAAGAGCAATGGCGCGAAGTCATCGAGATCGAACTGGTGGGCTTGACCCGCATCGTGTCCACCACTCTGCCCTATTTCCGCGCCCAGGGCTTTGGCAATTTCGTCACCGTCGTGTCGGTCGCAAACTATTGCTTCCCCCCCGGCGACGCGTTGTCATCGGTCCCCAAGGCCGGAATGGAGGCGCTGGGCCGCGCCATCGCCAAGGAGGAAGGCCGTTACGGCATCAGGGCGAACATGGTTGCGCCGGGCATCATCGACGCCGGGCTTGGCGCCGATTTCCTGACATCGCTATACTCGCCGGAAATCTGGGAAGCGCAGCGCAGGCGCATTGCCCTGCAACGCTTCGGCAGCGGCGAGGATATCGCCGAGGCCGTCGCCTTCCTGGCTTCGGACAGGGCGAAATATATGACCGGACAGACCCTGATCGTCGATGGCGGCTTCAGCCTCTGAAGCCGCCTGCTCCGCTCAACCCAAAAAGCGCTGCGCGGCCACCCCATCGCCCCAATTATGGATGCGCTCCCAGAAGCGGACGCGGGTGGGCGCGAAATTATGCATGTGCGCCATTTGGGGGCATATAAAGAGCTGGATGTCCTCCGCGCTCTTATAGGCGCGGGGCTCGCCAAGGGGATCGGGCACCACGTCACGCTCGCCCATTGCGATCAGCACGGGGACGCGCACGACCGCGGCTTCCAGCGCCACCGCGCCCGGCGCCACCATGTAGACGCCACAAGGCGGCGTGGTCGCCGAACGCCATTCGGGTAGCGGATCGACCAGCCCAGCGGACGCCTTCATGTCGAGCGTGACGATATCCTCAGGCTCGTCATCATGGTGGAAGGACCATTGAAAGGGATGCTCGCCAGCCCTTGCCGCCGCCTGGAGCGCTTCGGCGTCGCCCAGCGTCACGCCCGGCGCCTGCGCCAGCGCCGCCGCGTTCAGGACATGCGGCGCATCGAGCGATGAGCGGCGCGAAATCCAGGGCCATGCGGCAGGCGGCTGTCCCGGCCGGGTCGGCACGACGGTATGGACGCCGCTATAGCCCAGCACGCCGATGCCATGGAATGTCTGGTGATTGCCCTGCGCGACGACCGTGAAGCATCCGCCCATCGACTGGCCGATGCCAAGGCATGTGGCATCGACGATCGGGGCCAGTCCGTCGACGAGCGTGCCCGCTTCCAGCCGGGCCATGACCGCGCGCACCATAGCGTCGTTGGCCGCCGCGACATTGTCGAGATTAAGGACATTGCCGTCGGGAATCGTCGAATCACCAAATCCCAGATGATCGCACGCGACGAAAATCCATCCGCGTTGGCAATGGAAACCCGCTTCACCGCCGCCCGACCCGTCCGGCATGTCGAAGCTGTAATAGCGTCGGCAATAGCCCCCGCCGGGGAAAGCGAAACAGACGGTCGTGGGATGGGCCAATGCCGTAACATCCGGCAGATGGACAGTAATGGCCACATGGGCGGCCGTGCTGAGCGCCGCCGCCTCGCTGACATCGATCTTCAGTTCGACGGACCGCTTCATGCCTTTGCCATTCCTTCCATCCCAAACACCGACGTCCCCGTTTCGCCGAACCGGCGCGCCCTCGCTGCGCCGGTTCGGCATGTCGGTCACTTATAGGGATCGACGGGCTGGGGAACGTTGATGACTTCGAGATCCTTCAGCATCGTCAGCACGTCGGAGATGGAATAGATGTGATCGATCTTGTCGCCCCGGAAACGCAGCCATGAGAACCACAGGACGTTGAGGTCGTTCCCGGTGGGCTGGACGCCCATATAGGGGCCGCCGGTATGCTTGCCATGATGATGGCACAGCACGCAGATCTCGTCCTCGCCACGGCCCCAGGCCTTCAGCGTGCGATAGATGCTGGGCGGGAAGGTCTTGTAGAGGCCCTGCGGCGAGGTCTTCCACACATGATAAGTGCCAAGGTCGGGCCGGTTCGGGTTGTCGTAGGTCATCGTGTCGGTATTGAAGAATGCGTCCATTCCATCCCAATCGCCGCGATTGATGACCTCATGCAGGTCCATCCAGTGATTGACCATGAACGCCTGCCGCTCGGTCAGCCCGGCTGTGATGTCCGCCCGCGTTTCCTTGGACAGGACGAAATCGGCTTCCGTGAACGGGGCGAGGCCCATAATAGTCTCCTTGATCAAAAAACGGTCCGCGGGATCGGTCCCGTGGGCTGTGGCTTCTTCCCCATAGCCGCCGCGCCCGGCACCTACCTAATGGAAGGCGGCGAGCCTGCTCCCCTGTGCCAGCAGCCATTCTATAGAATGAGGTGAGGCGGAGGAGAGGCCATGACACTGACCCTGCAGGAAATGTCGGACCGGTTCGAAATTCAGGACCTGATCGTTGGCTATTGCTATGCGGTCGATACACGCGACTGGGATGCGCTGGACCGCTATTTTACCGACGACGCTGTGATCGACTATTCGGAAATGGTGGGCGTCGTCGGCAGCCTTACGGAAATCAAGGCATTCCTCTCGGCAAGCCTGACGCCGATCCTGGCCTTTCAACATGCCGTGTCCACCACCCAATATCAGATCGCGGGCGACCGGGCGCAGACCAAAACCGCCTGCTATAATCCGATGACGGTCAGCAATGGCGAAACGACCGATACCTTGGTCTTCGGCCTCTGGTACCATCATGAATTCGTCCGCACCGCGCAAGGCTGGAAGATCAGCCGCCTCTATGAGCAGAACTGCTACCGGATCAATGTGCCGGACTGGCTCGCGGCCCAATTGCCCGCCTGATTTCCCCACAGCCTTTTCGGATTCCGAGGGGGAGCCTGATGCGCCGTTTTCTGAACATGCTTTTCGTCCTGCTCCTGTTTCTTGCCGGTCTGTCGCTGCTCGGACTGGGCGGGCAGCTCGCGCTACTAGGCGGGTCGATCTGGTATGGCGTGTCCGGCCTCGTCATGACGGTCACCGCCTTTCTCGGCTGGCGCCGTTCGCGGCTCTCGATCACCCTCTATTGGGCCTTTCTCGTCGCCAATCTGGGTTGGTCGCTCTGGGAGGTCGGACTAGACGGTTGGGCGCTGGCGCCCCGGCTGGCCATGCCCGTCGCCATGGGCCTCTACATGCTCACCCCCTTTTATCGGCAGCATGTCGGGCTTGGCCGTCCCCTGCCCGGCGCCCGCGCGCTGTGGCCCGCTCTTCTCCTGCTCTTCATAGGCGCCGTCGGCACCGCTTTCTGGACGGATCGTTCGCCGCCAGCGCCCAGTGCGCTCTGGGGCGCCGGACCTGCACGAGCAGCCGATGGCGACTGGATCGCCTATGGCAACGATCGGGGCGGGTCGCGCTACTCGCCGCTGGCGCAGATCACGCCCGCCAATGTCGGTCATCTGGAAAGGGCATGGACCTACCACACCGGCAAGCTGACCGACGGCAAGCAAGGCACCGCCTTTCAGGCCAATCCGCTCAAGGTGGGCAATCGTCTGTTCCTGTGCGCTGGCAATAATGATGTGATCGCGCTCGACCCCGAAACGGGCCGGCAATTATGGCGGCACCAGCCCAAGACCGATCTCGCTGGCGTCTATGGCCTCGTCTGCCGCGGCGTCACCCATTATCGCGTCCCGCAGGCCCGGGGCTTTTGCGCCGAACGCATCTACACCGCCACGCTCGACGCCCGGCTGATCGCGCTTGATGCCGCCACCGGCAAGCTATGCCCCGGCTTCGGACAGGGCGGTCAGGTGGATCTGAAAGCGGGACTGGGCACGGTCGACAAGGGCTATTATTTCGTGACCTCGCCCCCCGCCCTCGTGCGGGGCCGTCTCGTTCTGGGCGGCTGGGTGATGGACGGTCAGAAAATCAGGGAACCCTCGGGCGTCGTCCGGGCGTTCGATGCCGTCACCGGCGACTTTTCCTGGGCCTTCGACATCGGCCGCCCCGACGATCACGGCCCGCCGCCGCCCGGCGGCGTCTTCACGCCGGGCACGCCCAATAGCTGGGCGCCGATGAGTTCGGATGACAGGCTGGGCCTCGTCTACGTGCCCACGGGGAACGCGACGCCCGACTATTTCGGCGGACATCGCACCGCCAATGACGATCTTTATTCCAGCGCCGTGCTGGCGCTCGATGCGGAAAGCGGGGCGGTGCGCTGGTCCTTCCAGACGACCCATCATGACCTGTGGGACTATGACGTGCCCGCCCAGCCGACGCTGGTCGACCTCCCCGGCGGCGTCCACGGCCTGCTCCAGCCGACCAAGCGCGGGGAGATATTCTTCCTCGACCGGGCGACCGGCAAGCCCATTCTGCCGGTGGAGGAACGCCCCGTCCCGCAGGGCGTCGTTTCCGGCGAACGCCTGTCGAAGACCCAACCCTATTCGGTGGGTATGCCCAGTTTCGGCGGTCCGCGTCCGACTGAAAAGGGCATGTGGGGCCTGACGCCGATCGATCAGGCGATGTGCCGCATCCGCTTCCGCCAGGCCCGTTTCGACGGCGACATGACGCCGCTGTCGACCGAGCATCCAACGCTCACCTGGCCTGGCTATCTGGGCGGAATCGACTGGGGCGGCGTATCGGTCGATCCCCGGCGCGGGCTGATGATCGTCAACAACAACCAGGTCGGCAACTATAACCGCCTGATCCCCAGAGCCGTTGCGGACCGGCAGGGCATCAGGCCGATGACCGCCGCCCATATGAGCGATGTCGGCGGGCCGGTCGCCCAGATGGGCGTGGCCTATGCCGCCCATATCGCGCCCTTCCTCTCCCCACTCGCCATTCCGTGCCAGCAGCCCCCCTATGGCCGCATCAACGCCGTGGACCTCAAGACCGGCAAGCTGGTGTGGAGCCGGCTATTCGGCACCTCGCGTGACAGCGGTCCACTGGCCCTGCCGACCTTCGTGCCGATTCCCATGGGCGTGCCCAATATCGGCGGATCGGTAGTGACCTCAAGCGGCCTCACCTTCATCGGGGCGACACAGGAGCATATGTTCCGCGCCTATGAAACCACGACCGGCCGGCTAGTATGGAAGGCGCGCCTGCCGGCGGGTGGCAACGCCTCCCCCACCACCTATTGGTCCAATGCCAGCGGACGCCAGTTCGTGGTGATCGCAGCGGGCGGACATGGCGCCATGCTGGCCGGTGCGAGCGATGCGTTGATCGCCTATGCCCTGCCCAAACCATAGCGGGCGGCGAGGGATAGGCGCCTTCCACCAGCCAAGGAAAGGCGACGAATCGCGGCAAGAGGCCGCCTAATCCTATCCTTTGGCGGGCAAGATTGGCCAAAGGCGCTTTATGTTTCTTCGGGAAACAAGGGGAGGAAAACATGCCTGCACATGGCAGTCTGGTAAGGCGCTTGCCCGTCGGCGCCGACGATGAACGCGCGATCAAACATGTGCTGCTGCGTTACGCCACCGGTATCGACACGCGGGACTGGCCGCTGTTCCGGACCTGCTTCGCCCAGGATTGCGAGACCGATTACGGCAGCTTCGGACATTGGCGCGGTCCGCGCGAAATCGCCGAATATATGGCCGATGCGCACCGCCACATGGGGCCGACGCTGCACCGCATCACCAATATCGTGATAGAGAAGCGCGACGACCAGGTGCACGCGCGCAGCTATGTCGATGCGATCCTGCCGGAGTCGGCCCAGGGCGGCGTGACCCATCGCGCGACCGGCTATTATGACGATTGCCTGGTTCGGACATCGGACGGCTGGAAGATTTCCCGCCGGAAGTTCACCCTGGTCAAGGCGGGTCTGGATGGCTGATCTCAACCGCCAGGTCATTTTGACGTCCCGCCCGGCGGGAGTCGCGCAGGCGGAGAATTTCGCGATCCGGCATGCGCCGGTCCAGCAGTCCGCGCCGGGCCAGATTTTGGTGCGCAATCACTATCTCTCGATCGAACCGGCGATGCGCGGCTGGATCGCCGATACGGGCAATTATGCTGCGCCCGTCGCCATCGGCTCGGTCATGCGCAGCCTTGCTTCGGGCGAAGTGGTCGCCTCCGCGCATCCCGACTATGCGGTCGGCGAGCATGTGTCCGGCTGGTTCGGCTGGCAGGACTATGCCTGCGTCGCGGCCGATCAGGTCGTCCAGCGCACCAGCGCGGCCGAGATGCGGGCATCGCTCGGCATTCTGGGCATCAACGGCATGACAGCCTATCTCGCGCTCACGCTGGTCGGCCAGCCCCGCGCGGGCGACATCATTGCGGTATCCACGGCGGCTGGCGCGGTCGGTTCGGCCGTCGGGCAGATCGCCCGCATCCTGGGTTGCCGCACGATCGGCCTTGCCGGCGGCCCCGACAAGGCCCGGCGCTGCGTGGAGGATTATGGCTATGATCATGCCATCGATTATCGCACCGACGACATAGGCGCGGCTATCGCCCGCCATGCTCCCGACGGCGTGGACATCTATTTCGACAATGTCGCCGGCGCGATCAGCGACGCGGTCGTGCCGCATCTGGCGCAGCGGGGGCGCGTCGTCGTGTGCGGCACGGCATCGATCGACCGTTGGGCGCCATGGCCCACCGGGCCGCGCGTGGAACGGCATCTGCTGGTCAAGCGCGCCCGGATGGAGGGCTTCGTCATCTTCGACCATGTCGATCGCTATGCCGAAGCGACGGCGCAACTGCAGGCATGGATCGCGCAGGGCCGCCTCACGTGGCGCGAGGATATATTGGACGGGATCGAGGCCTGTCCCGACGCGCTCGCCGGTCTCTATCGCGGCGAAAATGACGGCAAGCGGCTCATCCGTCTCGTTTGATCTGGGAAGAGGACATCACGTCATGGACAATCTGGAAGGGCAGATCGCCATCGTTACCGGCGCATCGTCGGGCATCGGCGCGGCGAGCGCCCGAGCGCTTGCTGAAGCGGGCGCGACCCTGGTGCTGGTCGCCCGCCGCGCCGACCGTCTCACCGAACTGGCAGAGGAACTGGGCCGTGGCAGCACGGCCTTCGCGGCCGACATGGCGGACCCGGATGCGCCGCAAAAGCTGCACGATTTCGTTCTCGACCGATTCGGCCGCGCCGATATCCTCGTCAACAATGCCGGTATGCTTCATGCTGCGCCGATCGACACATTCGACCTCGACCAACTCCGTCCGATGATCGCGATCAATTATGAGGCGGTGGTGCGCGCCAGCACCCTGTTCGCGCGCACGATGAAAGCGGCCGGCAGAGGGCAGATCATCAACATCTCCAGCATCGGGGCGAACATCACCGCCCCCGGCGTGGGCGTCTATGGCGGCCTCAAGCGCGCGCTCGAGGCTTTTTCCGACTGCTTGCGGGTCGAGCTTGCCGGATCGGGCGTCAAGGTAGGGATCGTCGCGCCGGGCACGACCAGCACCGAGATTTTCGAGGATATGAAAGCGAGGGGACAGCCCGCCTGGGACAGCTTCATACCCGCGATGCAGCCTCGCGACATCGCCGAAGCAGTCGCCGTCATCGCGCGGCAGTCCGAACGCACCAATATCGCGCGTATCCAGGTCTATGCCGCGGCCGACAGCCACTGACGCCCCGGCCGGAGCCGGAGCGTCCGTCGATCAATCGAGCGTGGCGTAGGCGTCCAGCCGGAACGGATTGACCGCCTCGCCATCGCGCATCTTCGTCACCCATTGCGCGTCCATCAGGAGGGCGCGGCCGACTGCGATCAGGTCGAATTCGCCCCGCGCCATCCTGTCGGCCACCAGCGCCAGATTGTCGGTCATGACGGTCGGTTGCGCGAAGGAGGATTGCAGATCCTTGCTGAGGCCCACGCCGCCGACCGCGATGGTCGGCTTGCCCGTCAGCTTCCTGACCCAACCCGCCAGCCCCATGTCGGCCCCCTCGAAGGCCGGCGCCGTAAAAATGCGGGTGCTGGCATCGAATATATCCACCCCCGCCTCGACGAGCGGGGCGAGCATCGCTTCCAGTTCGGCGGGCGTCTCCGCATTGCGCGCCTCATAATCTTGCAGCTTCCACTGGGAGAAGCGGAAGATGACCGGAAAGTCGGGCGCGGTCGCTGCCCGGATCGCGCGCACCAGTTCGACCGCGAAGCGCGCCCGCTCGGCAATCCCGCCGCCCCAGCGATCGTCTCGCACATTGGTATGGCGCCACAGGAAACTGTCGATCAGATAGCCATGCGCGCCATGCAGGGCCACGCCGTCAAAGCCGACCGCCTTCGCATTGGCCGCGCTGCGGGCGAAGGCGGCGATCAGGTCGCCGATCTCGCTGTCGGTCAGCGGCGCGGTGGGCGTGCGCACCTGTTCCAGATAGTCGGGCGAGACCATCGCCTTGTCGGTCGGGCCCCATATGCCCGAGGGGCGGGCCGAGGGGGCATCGGGATGATAGCCCGTACCGGGCACACGAATGACGCCCTGGTGCCATAGCTGCGGGATGATGAGGCCGCCCGCCGCATGCACGCCGGCCACGATGTCGCGCCAGCGCGCCAGCGCTTCGTCACCATGCAGGACGGGTGAAGCGCCGCCCCCCATGGTTTCACGCCCCACGGCGGCGGGATGGTCCACGCCCACCCCTTCGGTGATGATCAGGCCCACATCAGCTTCGGCCCGTCGTCGATAATAGCCTGCCACGCCGTCCGATGGGATGCCGCCCGGCGAGAAATTGCGCGTCATCGGCGCCATCACGAACCGGTTGCGCAGGCGTAGCGAGCCCATCGTGAACGGCATGTATAAAATCTCAGCCTGCCCCATCAAAGCGGTCCTCTCCTTTGCCTGTCAAAAGACCGTGCCGCAGGGCATGGGCGTCGAAAACCTATCCTGTGACAGGACAGCCGCGCCCGGACCTCGCGCATGGTCGGGTCGACTCAGGCGGCTTCGACGGCAAGGGCGGACTGCGGACAGGCTTCGGCGCCTTCCCGGGCCTGCTCCTCCAGTCCTTCGGGAACGATTTCGTCGTCAACATACACGATGCCATTGGCGTCAAGCTTGTACACTTCGGGGCAAATTTCGGCGCACACGCCATAGCCGCAGCATGCCGCCTTATCGATCACCACTTTCAGTTTCTGGCTCATCCGGCCTCTCCTTCCTCTTTGATCACACATTACATCTTGAACAGATTTAGTTCAATATGTATAACACGACTCAATCAAGGAAATCGATCAGGAGAGCAACATGCTGCACAATGCCGGGCTGACGCTGAGCGACGGAACGACGCTTGACGATCTCATCAATCGCGACATGAACGAGGTGTCGCTGAGGGTGATGAATGACAAGGAGCTGTACGAGCTGGAGATGGAGCGGGTGTTCGCCCGCACCTGGCTGCTCCTTGGCCATGAGTCGGAAATTCCCAAGGCCGGCGACTATGTCATGCGCGACATGGCCGAAGACAATGTGATCGTCTCGCGCGACCGCAGCGGCGAAATCCACGTCATGCTGAACGTCTGCCCCCATCGCGGCATGAAGGTCTGCACGGCCGAAGCGGGGAATGCCCACGCCCATCGCTGCATCTACCATGGCTGGGCCTTCCGCGCGGATGGCAGCTTCATCGGCGCGCCGATCGAAAAGGAGCAGATGCACGGCAACAAGCGGTCCAAGGACGAGTTGGGGCTCAAAAAAGCCCGCGTCCACCTCTATGGCGGCCTGATCTTCGCCACCTGGAACAAGGATCTGTCGTTCGAGGATTATCTGGGCGACGCGAAATTCTATCTCGACCAGCTTTTCTGCCGTACCGACAATGGCCTCGAGATGCTTGGCCCGCCGCAGCGTTTCGTGCTGCCGTGCAACTGGAAGATCCCCGGCGAACAGTCCGGGTCGGACGGCTTCCATACCCTGACCCTGCACCGTTCGCTGATGGAAGGCGGCATCATGGGCGGCACGGCCGAGTCGATCTACGACACCGCGCCGGGCATGTATGGTGTCGATCTTTCGGTGCCGCAGGGCCATACGCTGCGTTGCCTGGAGGCGGCCCAGACCTTCAAGATGTTCGCCGACGTTAGCTTCGAAGGCAAGTCGACCGAAGAGCGGCTCCATCTGCTGCCGCCGCCGGGCATCACCAAGGAATTGATCCCGCAACTGTTCAGGAATCTGTCGGAAGACCAGGTCAAGCAGTTGGCGAACATTCCGCCCCAGGTCGGCGGCATGTTTCCCAACATCCTCGTCGCCTTCATCTTCGCGCCCCGCATGGATGGCGGCGCGTCGGGCGCCCTGTCGCTGCACACCTATGTGCCCAAGGGGCCGGACAAGGTGGAGTTCGTTAACTTCATCTTCGCGGAAAAGGACGCGCCGGAAGACGTGAAGCGCGACATGCTCCAGAACGCCATCTGGTCGACCGGCACGTCGGGCACGATCGAGCAGGACGATGCCGACACCTGGCCGCAGATCATGCGCAATTCGCGCGGCCATATGAGCAAGACGATCACGCTCAAATATCAGGCGCTACACGGCCATGAGCGTCCCGAAGGCTGGGTCGGCGGCGGCGATCTCTATCCCGGCTTCACCAAGGACGACACGCAATGGGCATGGTGGATGGCCTATTACAACATGATGGCCGACGCCTGAGCCGACGCGACGAGAGAGGACAGATATCATGGTGAACTACGCGACCGCCGCCATCGACAAGACCAGCGTCATGCGCGGTCTTGTCTCCACCAAGCGCGTGCCGCTCGGCTCGGACGTCTATAACCGCCTGCTCGAAGCCCTTTATGAGGAAGCCGCCGCACTCGACGAGCGCCGGTTCGACGACTGGGTGGCCTATCTGGAAGAGGATCTGAGCTACACCGCCCCCCTGCGCCTCACCCGCAACGGTCCGAACAAGGACCGGGACGTGGTACGCACGATGAAGCATTTCGACGAGAATTACGGTTCCATCCTGATGCGCACCGGCCGCCTGGCGAAGAGCGCCTGGGCCGAGGATCCGCCCTCGCGCACGCGCCGCTTCGTCACCAACGTCCGCGTCGCCGAAAGCGAGACGGTCGGCGAATATGAGGTGGTGAGCTATCTCTATGTCGAGCGCAGCCGCATGGACAATCCGGAGAATGAAACCATCAGCGCCGAACGCCGCGACATCTGGCGGCTGGTCGACGGCGCGTACAAGCTGGCGCGCCGGGAGATCATCGTCGACCAGTCGACGCTGGGCATGTCCAACTTCGCCATCTTCCTCTGACCGGACCTTTTCTGGTGACGGGAACCCCGCATATCGTGGTCGTCGGCAGCGGCCTCGCCGGCTATGGCGTCCTGCGTGAGCTGCGCAAGCTTGCGCCGGACGCCCGGCTGACGCTGGTCACGCAGGATGACGGCCATTTCTATTCCAAGCCCGCTTTGTCCACCGCCCTCGCCAAGGGCAAGGTTGCCGATACGCTGATCACCACGCCGGCGGAAAAGATGGTCGCGCAACTAAAGCTCGACCTGCGCGCCGGCCGCATCGTCGAAGCGATTGATCGGGAGGACAAGGCCGTTCTCACCACTGGCGGGCCGATCTTCTACGATCGGCTGGTGCTGGCGCTGGGCGCCGATCCGGTGCGTCCGCCGATCGACGGCGATGCCGCCCATCGTGCGCTCGCGGTCAACAACCTCGACAACTATCGCGAGTTCCGCGAAAAATTGCCGGACGGCGCCCGCGTGCTGGTGATGGGCGGGGGGCTTGTCGGCACCGAATTCGCCAACGATCTTTCGGCAAGCGGCTATCAGCCGGTGGTCGTCGATATGCTTGGACACCCCCTCGCACAGCTCGTGCCGCCGGGCGTGGGCCAGATGATCCGCGACGCGCTGGCCGAAAAGGGCGTGGAATGGCATCTCGGCCGCAAGGTGCTCGCCATCCATAAGGGCGAAAGCGGCATCCGGGCCGAACTGGACGACGGCTTGGTGATCGAGGCAGCGGCGGTCCTGTCCGCCGTCGGACTGCGTCCGCATATCGCGCTTGCGCAGGAGGCCGGGTTGGAGGTCGCGCGCGGCATCAAGGTCGATCAAACCGGCCGCACCAGCGACTCCGCCATCTATGCGATCGGCGATTGCGCCGAATATCCGCAGGGACTGGCGGCCTATGTCACCCCGATCATGGCGGCCGCTCGCGCCATCGCGCCCAGCGCGCTGGGCACGCCGACGGACATCCGCTTTCCGCCGCTGTCGGTCCAGGTCAAGACCACCGCTTATCCCGTCGTCCTGCTGCCCGCGCCTGTCGGCGTGGACGGGCAATGGCAGGAAGTCGCCAATGACGAGCGCGGGCTGAAATATCATTATCACGACGCGGACGGGGCGATCCGCGGCTATGTTTTCACGAAAGACTATTGCCAGGACCGCATGGACATGGACCGTGCCCTGAGCGAGCAGATGACAGGAGCGGTAGCGTGACGGGATTGGTCAAGGACAAGGTCGCAATCGTCACGGGCGGCGCGAAGGGGCTAGGCTACGGGATTTCCCGCTGCCTAGCACAGGCGGGGGCGCATCTCCTGATCACCGGCCGCGATGGCGCCGCCGCTGAAGCGGTCGCAGCGGAGATCACGCAGAGCTTCGGCGTCCGCGCCATCGGCATGTCCGCCGATATGGGCGTCAAGACCGAAGTGGAGGCGATGATCGAGCGCGCCGTCAGCGAATTTGGCGGGCTGGATATATTGGTCAATAATGCGTCGCAGCTTTCGCCCAACGTGCTGCTGGAGCAGAAGACGGACGAGATGCTGCAGCGGACGCTGGAGATCGGCACCTGGGGCAGCTGGTGGGCCATGCGCGCCGCCTTCCCCCATATGAAGGCGCGCGGCGGCGGTTCGATCATCAACTTCTATTCGATCGACGCCCAGACCGGTGCCTGGCTCCATGCCGACTATAATATGAACAAGGGCGCGATCCTGGGGCTGACCCGGACCGCCGCGGTCGAATGGGGACGCTTCAACATCCGCACCAACGCCATCGCGCCGACCGGCATGGGACAGGTGTTCGCGGACCTCGCCGAAAACGTCCCCGGCTTTCTCGAAATGGCGACCGCCAGCAATCCGCTCAAGCGTGCGGGCGACCCGGAGAAGGACATCGGCCCGGTTGTCCTGTTCCTGGCTTCGGAAATGTCGCGCTTCGTCAATGGCGAGCTGATCAATGTGGATGGCGGTCAGCATCTGCCCGGTTATGTGAGCGTTCCGCACAACCTCGCCGAGATGGAAGCCCAGACATGAAATTGATGCCGCACACCGACTGGAGTGAAATCGTCGCGACGGATCAATCCGGCAGCGTCCAGAAGATCATGGACGGCACGTTGCGCGCGATCAACTCCATCGGCGCGCGGCGCCTGTCGATGAGCGACATCAGCGAAAGCAGCGGCGTTTCGCGCGGCACGCTCTATCGCTATTTCGCCTCCAAGGAAGAAGTGCTTGCCGCCTTCAGCGAATATATCTGCAGCAGCTTCGAAAAGGGCATCATGGAGTCGGGCGAAGGCATTGCCGACCCGATCGAGCGTTTTCGCGCGGTGATGCGCTTCTATGGCCGGTTCACGATCGAACGCTCGCCCGAAGGCATTTTCGAGGTCGAGCCGGCCTTCCATCTCAATTTCCTGCGCAGCCATTTCGGTCGCCACAAGGCCGCCGTCCAGCGCGCGCTTGAACCGGTGTTCGATCATTTCGAAAAGCTCATCGACAACCGGATCAACAGGGACGCCTTCTGCGACACGATGGTTCGCCTGCAACTGAGCACGCTCATCATTCCCGCCACACCGGACTGGCTGGCCATCTGGAACAGCGCGCCCGATCGATTGTGCGACTGGGCGCTGCAGATCGCCGGACACCATAGCGACCATAAGAAAGGATGAACTAATGGCTACTGCCCCCAAGATGGATAATGAGATCCAGTGCGGCTTCGCCGAAAAGGCCGTCGCCGACGCGATGGTGGAAAAGGCGCGCAGCTTTCGCGCTTTCCTGCAGGGCGAAGCGCCCGAGGGTGAAAAGCGGCGCAGTCCCACGCCTGCGGTCGACAAGATGCTGAAGGAAGAGGGATTCCTGCGCATGCTGCTGCCGCAGCGGCTGGGCGGCATGGGCCTGTCCCCAACGGATTTCTGCCGGGTGCAGATGGAGATCGCCAAAGGCGACCCGGCGATCAGCTGGGTCATCCAGATCATCAACGGCACGAGCTGGATCACCAGCCTGGCGCCCGACGGCGTGCAGGAGGCTGTGTTCGGCGACGGACCGCAGCCGGTCTGTGGCGCCTACAACCCGCCCGGCAAGGCCCGCAAGGTCGACGGCGGCTGGATCATCAACGGCACTTGGCCCTATATGTCCGGGTCGCGGCAGTCGAACTGGGCGCAGCAGGGTGTGGTGCTGGAGGGCTATGACGGCCCCGTCGTCCCCGGCATCAGCATGTGCTATCTGCCGATGGACAGCATGACCATTCAGGACACCTGGTTCGTGTCCGGCATGCAGGGCACCGGCTCCGACACGGCGATCGCCAAGGATGTCTTCATTCCCGAAGCCCAGATGGTGCTGATGGATGAGCGCGCCGGTCAGATCGACCGGACCAAGCGCCATTTCGGCGCCCCCTCCGACCTGCTGCCCGCCGTCCCGGTCGTCCGCACCACCGGCATCGCCCAGTTGATCGGCGCGGTCGAGGCCATGCTGGAGATCGTCACCGCCGAATCCCCCAAGAAGCCGGTGCTGACGACCATCATCGGCCCGCGCACCAAGTCTGGCGCCTATATGCGCGATCTGGGCGAAGCGGCGGCGATGATCGATACCGCCAAGCTGATCCTGTTCGACCTGACCGCTAAGCTGGACCGCGTCGGCCTGGGCGAGGAATTCACCCTTGCGGAAAAGGCGAAGCAGCGGGCGGGCGGCGCGCAGATGATCGAACTGATCCATGGCGCCAGCGAATCGCTGATGTTCCAGGCCGGCTCCTCTGGCTTTGCGCTGGACAAGCCGATCAACCGCTACTGGCGCGACGTTTCGATGGCGATGCGGCACATCCAGAATATCCCGACCATCGGTTATGAAATCTATGGCCGCAACCTGACCGCCGCCGATCCGATCTCGCCTCCGGGCGCCTATTGAGATCGATAAGCTATCGAAAGGAGGGTTGCCCGCTCGAAAGAACGGGCAACCCTCCTTCCTCAGCGGCCCGACCGCATCCATCACGACCATAGGGGAACGCCATGCGGGCCGCCCTGATCGACAGCGATGGTGGCTTCGCGCTGGCCGATCATCCCGAGCCAACCGCGCAGCCCGGCTATCGCGTCATCGACGTTGCCGCCGCCGGTATCGGCCCGACCGACCTCATGCGCGCGAAGGGCTTCTTCGGTCCCGTCGATGCGCCTTATGTGCCGGGTGGCGAGGGGGTCGGACGGCTGGACGATGGAAGCCGCGTCTATTTCGGCCATAGCAGGCCGCCCTTCGGCGCGATCGCGGAACGCACACTTGTGGCCGAAGAGGAGATCTGGCCCGCACCGGACGGGCTTCCCGATGACCAGATTATCGCCCTCGCAATCTCCGGCACGGGCGCGCTGATCCCGCTGGAGGAAGCGCGGATCGCCAAGGGCGAATCCGTCCTCATTCTTGGCGCGACCGGTCCGGTTGGGCAGATCGGCGCGCAGGTCGCCCGGCTGCTGGGCGCGGGTCGCATCGTGGCCGCGGCGCGCAGCCGCGAACGGCTGGAGGCGATGCAGGCCGCCGGTCATGCCGATGCGATCGCCCTGTTGGGCGAAGGCGATGACGACGTCGCGCTGCAAGCGCTCTCGGAAGGCGGCTATGATGTCGTACTCGACATCATCTATGGCCCGCCCGCGCAAGCGGCGATGCGCGCCACCCGGCCCGGCGCGCGCATGATGAGCATCGGCGTGCAGGCCGGGCCGACGGTCGCGCTGTCCCTGCGCGACCTCGTCTTCCGCAGCCATATCGGCGTTGGCACCGGACAACGGCCGGCCAGCGAGCGCCGCGCCGCCTATGATCGGCTGATCGCCATGGCGATGACACAGGGCCTGACCGTCGACACGCGCCGCTATGCCTTTGCCGATGCCGCCGATGCCTGGGCGGCGCAGGCCGGCAGTCCCCATGGCAAGATCGTCATCACCCGCTGATCCGATGGGAACTCCCGCCTATATCGATTCCACCGCCCGCCTGTTCGGCGATGTGCGGCTGGGCGACGATTGCAGCCTGTGGCCCTATGCCGTCGTCCGTTCCGAACGGGCCTATGTCTCGATCGGGCGCTGCGCCAGCGTGCAGGACCATGCGATGGTCCATATCGGCTGGGATGATCCCACGATCATCGGCGACTATTGCACCATCGGCCATCGCGCGGTGGTCCATGGCTGCATCATCGAACCTGCCTGCCTGATCGGCGTCGGCGCGACCATCATGGAACGCTGCGTCATAGGGCGCGGCTCGATCGTCGCCGGACACAGTTTCCTGCCGCCAGACAGTGTCATCCCGCCGCATTCGCTCGTCATGGGCACGCCTGGCCGGGTCGTCCGCCCCATCGACAAGCTGCGCGCGAACATCGTCGATGCGCTGCTGTATCGGGACAATGGGCGCGCCTATGCCACAGGCAAACATCGCATATGGGTCGATTCCGACATGACGAAGCTGGGCGAAGAGGCCGATGCGATCCTTGCACGCGAGGCCGCAGGCTGGAATGATCGGGATATGCCCCAATCCCACAGAACATAAGGCTGCGATCATGCCCGAAGCCCCCGCCCTGACCGAAGATGCCATGCTGAGCCTGCTCTTCCGCAACGCCCGCACCCATAATCAATGGAGCGATCGTCCGGTTACAGACGAGACTGTCCGGAGCCTCTACGACATCGCCAAATGGGGGCCAACGACGGCAAACAGTAATCCGGGCCGCTTCGTCTTCGTCCGCTCCGCCGCCGCCAAGGCGCGCCTCAAGCCGCATCTGAGCGCAGGCAATGTAGACAAGGTTATGCAGGCCCCCTGCACCGTAATCATCGCGGGCGACACGCGCTTCTACGAATTTTATGGCAAGCTGTTCCCGTCGCGCGACATGCGCAGCACGTTCGAAGGCAAGGACGCGCTGATCGCGGACACGGTGGCGCGTTCCTCGACGCTCCAGGGAGCTTATCTCATCATGGCGGCGCGGGCGCTGGGCCTGGATTGCGGCCCGATGTCGGGCTTCGACCAGGCCGGCACCGATGCGGAATTTTTCCCGGACGGCCGGTGGAAGAGCAATTTCCTGTGCAATATCGGCTATGGCGATCCGGCGGGTCTCTTTCCCCGCAACCCCCGGCTCGATTTCGAAGAGGCCTGCCTCGACGTCTGATGCAGGGCGAGGCGTCCGCCACAAGGCGAACGCCTCCCGCCGTTCAGCTTGCAGGCGTCCAGACCAGCGGCAGGGCGACCGGCTGGATCATGCCCAGATGGCATTCCACCTGATGGCCGAGCGCGATGCGGAAGTCGGGAATGCGCGCGAGAAATTCCTCCATCGCGATCCGCAACTCGCGGCGCGCCAGATGCATGCCGACGCAGGTATGGATGCCGAAACCGAAACCGACATGCCGTGGCCGCCGGTTCAGCCGAACCTCGGCAGGCGCATCGAACTCGGCCGGATCGCGACCGGCGAGCGTGGTCGACATCGCCACCTTGTCGCCGGGCATGAAGCGTATGCCGGCCACGTCCGTCTCCTTCTTGCAGGTTCTGAAGGTCGTCACCGCGCCATAGGCCCGCATCAGCTCGTCTATGGCGTGGGGGATTTCCGACGGATTGGCGCGCAGATAGGCCTGATCCTCCGCATGGCTGCCCAGATGGCGGAAGTGCAGGCCCATATTGGTCGAAACCGTGTCCAGCCCACCAATGAACAGGTTGAACATGAAGCCCAGCAGTTCGTCGTCGGTCAGCGCCCTGTCACCGATCCGCCCCTGCACGCCGAAACTGATGAGGTCATCGCGCGGGTTGGCCCGCCTGTCCTCGATCTCGCCACCCAGATAGGCGAGCACGCTGCGTGTCGCCTCGGCAATCTTGGACAGATCGTGATTGTGGAGCAGGTTCATTTCCCACGCCATGAACTCGCTCATCCGGTCATGCGGCAGGCCCATCAGTTCCATGAATACCTTGATCGGAAATTCGAAGGCGAAATCGCCCATGAACTCGCACTGGCCGCGCGGGGCGAAGGCGTCGATATATTCCACCGCATAGTGCCGGATCTTGTCCTCTAGCGCCGCCATCGCCTTGGGCGTGAAGGCCGGATTGACCATCTGGCGAAAGGGCCCGTGGGCAGGCGGATCGAGTTCCGCTGGCGAGTTGATCCAGTTCCCGCCCACCAGCTTGGAGAAGGGCGAAAAGTCGGTCGAGGAGAAATGATCGGTGTCGAGATAGATTTCGCGCAGATGCGCCATGCGACGCGGCACCCAGGCGGGCGTGCCCCCCGGATAGGCGTGGACGGCATAGATGATATCAGGCCCCTCATGCACCTGCATCGCCAGGTCGTCGAACGGGTCCACCGCCGTCGTCATGCCGAAGATGAAAGGGAAGTCCCGGCTCACCAGTTCGGGCGGCACATGATCGGGAATCGGCTGCTCGGGAAACATCATCGCACTTGCTCTCCTTGTCGTCTTTGCCTGCGATTTCGGACGGACAGTGGACGCCGCCCGCACGCCAGGCACCTGTCCTTCAGAAGGATCGCGGCAGGCCCAGGCTCTCCGCGATCCCGTTGCGCACCATTTCGTTGGTGATGGGACCAATCCGCCACAGGCGGCTGTCGCGCCAGTAGCGTTGCATGTCGGTTTCCGCCGAATAGCCCATACCGCCCAATATCTGGATGCCCATGTCCGCCGCCGCATTGGCGTTTTCGGACGCCATCAGCTTGAGCATATTGGCCTCGACGCCGACAGTCTCGCCCCGGCTCTGCTTGTCCGCGCAATAATGCAGCATCAGTTCGGTCGTCTTCTGCATGGTCGCAATGTCGGCGACATAATGCTGCAGGCTCTGGAAGCGACCGATGATCCCGCCAAAGGCCTTGCGCTGCTGCATATAGTCGAGCGCGTCTTCCAGCACGCCGTCGATGACGCCCAGGCAGAAGGCGCCAACCATGATGCGCTCGTTATTGAGCGTGGGCAGCAGCATGTACCAGGCCTTGTGGGGCTCACCCAGAACATGCTCGTCCGCGATGAACGCATCCTCGAAATGAACCGAGCAACTACCCATCGACCGCATGCCGAGCTTGGCCAGCGGGGTGATCGTCACGCCCGGGGTCTTCGTCGGCACCCAGAAGAGGGTCAGGCCCTGATGCTTCTTCTCGACGCCCCTGTCGCTGCGCGCGATCACCAGCAGATAATCGGCGACATGCGCGGAGGAAGACCAGATCTTCTCGCCATTGAGCCTCCACCCGCCATCGACCCGGTCGGCGGTGGTGGCCATCGCGCCGAGCAGGTCCGTGCCGCCGCCCGGCTCGGTAAAGGCGATCGCGGCCTTCAACTGGCCGGTCGCGATCAGCGGCAGATATTTCGCCTTCTGTTCGGCCGACCCGTAAAGGCCGATCGACTTGGACCCGGCAAAGCTGGTGATGCCCCAAATCCACGCCAGCCCGCCCAGCGACCGGGCCAGTTCCCGCGCCAGCAGCATCTGCATGACGACGTCGCCGCCCTGCCCGTCATATTCCTCCGCTATGCCGACGCCGTGGAAGCCCGCTTGCGTGAACTTGTCCCACAGCGCGAAGGGATAGTGATGCTCGTCCTTTTCGAGCGCGCGCGACCAATCCTTGGGCACTTCGCTGTCCATCCAGCGGCGGACCATATCGCGGAAAGAGCGATATTCTTCGGGCAGTTCGAAATCCATTGTCAGTCCTTTTGGTGTTGGTTCAAAGCGCCGCCCGCCATGGTCTCGCCATCGCACAGGGCAATCAGGCGCGCCGCCATCCGGTCGAGGCAGGCCAGCACGCCGGCCTGATCGCCCGCCAGGAAGGCCTGCAATATCGCCTCATGCTGGTGGAGGCCGCTTTCGCGGAGGGTCGTGATGCCATGCAGGAAAATGAAGCGGGCGATCAGCCCGCGCCGGTCCAGCGTCGACCGCAACAATTCACGGCTCGCCGACGCCTTGATGAAGATCGTGTGGAAATCGAGGCCAGCCATGATCGCGGCCATATATTCGTCGCTCTCCAGTGCCGCCCGATAGCGTGCGATCGCCCGCTCCAGCGCCCTGATCTCCGCTGCGCCGATGCGGGGCATGCCCCAGCCATAGCCCAGCCGCCACAGTTCGGCCTGCACGCGGATCAGGTCACGGGTCACGTCGGGGTCGATCGGCGTCGCCCGCTTCAACCTATGAGTTTCGACTTCGACCAGCCCTTCGGAGGCCAGTGTGCCCAGCGCTTCCCTGACCGGCGTCGCGCTGACATTCAGATCCTGCGCCAGCGCCGTTTCCCGCAGCAGCGCGCCAGGCGGAATGACACCCGCCACGATCCTCGATCGCAACACCGCCGCCACGGCCTGGCGCCGCGTCGCCGGGGACTGCAAGATCTCGGGTGACTCAAGCCGGTCAAGGGCCGATCCCCAATAGGCCGTGGAGGATATATCCTGCGATTCCATATTCTATAGAATGCAGCAGACCGGAACGATCCATTCCTCTCCAAGGATAGGGTGTCGGGCCAGCGAACCGCTGTAAAGCGGCTGCATGAAATGCCCGAAATGTAAAACGCCGCAGGACGGTTATGGCGGGTGGTGCCGCGCTTGCGGCCATGCTGGCGGCAATGCTCTCCGCGCGATGCTGTGGACCTTGATACCCACATCGATTATCGCGGTCCTATTGCTCGGCAGGATCGCCTATGCCGAAATCACGCGGCAAGGCAGCAGCCGCAACATCTACAGCAACGCCATCGAAACCCAGAATGCGAGTGGCCGCAGCGCCGCCTTCGCCAAGCTCATGCATGATGCGGGGCAGACATGCACGCGCACGTCCAAGTCCCTGTTCAGGGGGGATATCGGCCCTAACGCGGCCTGGGCGCTGCGCTGCGAGGATAGCGGCGACTGGCTGGTCCTGATCGCGTCCAACGGCGCGACACGCATTGCCAACTGCGGTCCGCTGGACAAGGCCGGGACACCCTGCTGGACCCGACTCTAAGGCGGCGGCGACTCCTGGAGCCAACGCGATTGCAATCCGGGTCGGCCGGTCAGCCGAGCCCCTCCCCGCTCCGCCACCAGCCAAGGCCGGGTGCGGCCCGCGTCATCATATCCCATGCCTGCACGCGCGCCGCTGCGAGGGCGGCCGGGTCCGCTCCCAGACCGGCGAAGGTACGCTCGATCATCTCGTCAATATAGTCGCGTGGTTCCACCGACCGGAGCATCAGGCGCCGCCGCGCCTCGATCGTCATGCCGACGATCAGATCCACCGCCACGTCGATCGACCGGAACTGCATCTGGCCGCCATCCTGCGCGGCATCCAGCGCATCACGAACCAGCAGGTCGAACATGCTCGCCCGCGCGAAATAATCGACATAGTCGACACGGCAGGTAAAGCCGCCCCAGCGCGGATCATGCCAGGCCCGCGCCATCGCCATCGCCGCGCCGCCGACCGCCCGGACCAGCGGGTCCGCCACATCGTCGAACAGCCTGCGGAAATCGGCGATCAGGTCCGCCGTCATCCGTTCGCCCAGTTCATTCACCGCAGCGTCGAGGGAGTCGAAATATTTGTAGAAGCTGCCGCGCGATACATCCGCCGCGCGGATCACATCATCGATCACCAGACTGCCGCTGCCCTGCCCCGGCTGATAGAGGTCGAGCACGGCGTCGAGCAGCCGATCGCGCATCCGGGCGCGCCTGATCGCCGCCGCAGCCGTGCGCGGATCGACAACGGGGGGAGCAGGCGCGGCGTCGGGCATCGCCTCCCTATTGCATCGGGTGGAAATAGCGCGCAAGCAAACTGCCATCCTCGCCGAATATATACTGTTCGATGCTGTGCACGCAGACAGGATGCCCGTCATATTCGCCTTCGTTGCGGACATAGATGACCGCTTCGTTGCCGCTCACCTTCACATCCTCGACGAACAGCTTCCACCCGACATATTGCGCGCACAGGGCCTCCAGCTTGTCCCAGCCTTCCTGAACCGGGCCGGTGGCCGGATCCTGCACCTTGAATCCGCCCGGCGCGATCGCGCGGAACGCCGCCATGAAATCGTCGATACGGCCCTCGCTGAACATGTCGGCCTGGGTCTTCAGGAATGTCGCGATTTCCTGCGTGGTCGGTTGTGTCATGATATGTCCTTCTCCTGTCATTTCGGTTCCGCCCAGATCGGTGCTGGCGTGATGTCGGGCAGCAGGGCAATATTGGACGGCAGGCCGGTGATCGCCCGGCCATATAGTTCGATGGAAAGTTGCCCGTTCAGCGCATTGTGGCGGGTGCCGACGCTCAGGTCGCGCCAGATCCGCTGCAACGGGCTGGAAAGGCCGAAGGCGCCCGGTCCGGCAACATCCATCAACCGGTTGCCCGCCGCGCGCAGCAATTCCATGGCATAGCCGCAATCGGCCTGGATTTGCGCCTTGTCGAAGCCTGTGAGTACGCGGCGTTGCGCGGTTTCGTCCAGCATCCCGGCAGCCCGGCGCACATGCAGCCAGGCCGAATCGATCTCCATCGCCGCGCGGCCAGTCATGCCGACCAACGCTTCCGAACCGCTCTGCCCGGCATAGGTCCAGCCCACCACCTGCCGCCTGGGCATCGCCTGCACCACGCCTTCGAGCAGCGCCGTCGCCGCACCCAGCATCGGCGCGAGCACGCCCAGCGGAAAAAGCGGCTCCATCGGCCAGCGATCGCGCGGCTCCAGCCCCTCCATCGCTAGGATCGCCTCGGCAGGCGGCGTGCGCGACGTCCAGAGGATGAGTTCGTCCGGCACGAACAGATCCTGCGCGACGATCATGTTGCTGCCGGAACCGGCCATGCCCGCGACATGCCAATTATCTTCGATCGAGCAGGCCGGGTCGCGCAGATCCAGAAATGCCAAAGTGGGTTCAACACCCCGATCCGTATCGACCATGACGCCGTTCAGCGCCCAATCGGCATGCAGGCACCCCGATCCATAGCCCCAGCGCCCCGACACGCGATAGCCGCCCGACACCGCAACGGCTTTGCCAGAAGGCGCGGAGGCGCTGCAAAATAGTTCCTCGCCGGTCTGGAACAGCCGCTCTGTCATGGCCGGCGGCAACGCGAACGCCGTTCCGGTAATCCCGGACAGCAGACCATAGGCCCAGGCAGTGCCGACGCAGCCCTTGGCCAGTTCGGCGACGGTCTCGATATGGGTGGTCAGCCTGTGTCCCGGCCCACCGGCCCGTTCGGGCGCCGTAATATGGAACAGGCCGGACGAGCGAAGCGCCTCCATCACCGGGGGAACGATCCGTCGCTCCCGCTCGCAGGCCGCGGCATGGTGCTCCAGCAAGGGCCGCAACGACGACGCGACACCTATGGGATCGGCAACGAAGGCCACGGGCTGCTTGTGCGCCGGGTGCTTTTCTACCGTTTCAGATCGCATCCGAATCATCCCTCCTCGCTATTTCCACATATAATGACGTTATTGTCATTGTATGACAAGCATGATCCGGGCGCGCCTGCCCGCCCCACCTTCCTGCGGATCGCTGCATTATCGTTTCGACACGCCCTGCCTCCCGATAGGCTGTCGGCGAACGCTCCTCTTCTAGGGTCCGCGCAATCGCCGACAGCGCCGATAAGGCCGGCTCCAAGAGAGGACTTGCACCGATGCGTAAAATAGACCTTCCGCCCTTCGACCGCGCCGCTTTCGTCGACAAATATGGCCCCTGGGCCATCATCGCCGGCGCATCCGAAGGAACCGGCGCCTGCTATGCGGAACAGCTCGCCGCCATAGGCATCCATCTGGTGCTGGTCTCGCGCCGGCAGGAGGCGCTCGATGCGCTCGGCCAGCGGCTGGCAACCGAACATGGCATCGAATATCGGGCCATCACCGCCGACCTCACCGAACAGGGCGCTGGAAGCCGGCTGGTCGAGGCGACCGCCGATCTCGACATCGGCCTTTATATTTCCAATGCCGGCGCGGACGGCGCGGGCAATAGTTTCTTCGGCGAACCCGTCGATCGATCGCTCCGACTGCTCACCATGAATGCGGCCAATGTGCTGGAAGCGGTGCATGGCTTTGGCAATCGCTTCCTCAAGCGCGGCAAGGGTGGCGTTATCGTCATGTCGTCTGGCGCAGGCCTTGGGGGGCAGCCCTGGCTGGTCATGTATTCCGCGACCAAGGCGTTCGAACTCAATTTCGTCGAATCGCTCTGGGCCGAACTGGACGGGCAGAATGTCGATATCGTCGGCGTCGCCGCCCCGATCATGGATACGCCGACCCTGCGCCGCGCCACCGAAGGACTGGGGATGGACTATTCCATGGCCTATGATCCGGCCGATGTCTGCGCGCTCGCCCTAGCCAGCCTAGGCAAGGAACCGTTGGTGATCGTTCCCGATGGCCCGGACGAGGAGAAAATCCCGCAGATCCAGACCGATCGAAAGACCCGCCTGGTCGCGCTGGCCGAATGGGGCAAGGCCTATACCGCCGCCGCGAACTGCTGACCGGGCACAAAAAGGGGAAGAGGAAATGACGGATCAGGTCGACGTCGTCGTCATCGGCGCAGGACATAATGGCATGGCTGCCGCCGGATATCTGGCCAAGGCCGGCAAGAAGGTCGTCGTGGTCGAGCGTCTGGCCAAGGTCGGGGGCATGACCAGCTCGGGCTATATGATCCCCGAAGCCCCCGACCATCTGGTGACGCCCTGCGCGGTCGAACTTCTGTTCGCCCGCAAATCCGGCATCATCGAGGATTTCGACCTGCCCAAATATGGCCTTCGCACCGTCGATCCCGATCCGACCTATGCCTATCTCCATCCCGATGGCAGCTCGATCGCGCTCTTCTACGACTATCACCGCACGGCGGAGGATATTGCCCGCATCAACCGCAATGACGGCAAGGCCTATCTGGAGTTCATGAAGACGCTGAACGTCATGATGGACATCGGCTTTCCGCTGATGATGGCGGAGCCCGGGCGGCCGGACGTCAAGAACCTGTCGAAGATGATCGGCAGCGCGGTCCGCAACGTCCGGCTGAAGGACGAACTGATCGCCATGTCGAAGGCAACGGCCGACCAGATCGCCTGCGAGCGGTTCGAGCATCCGGCGACGATCGCCCTGTTGCTGGGCATCGCGGCGGGGGCCGGCCCGGTCGATGACGACGGCAATGCCGCCGCCTACATGATCTTTGCCGTCACCCATAAATATGGCACCGGAAAGCCGATCGGCAGCCTGCAATCCTTCTCCGACGCGCTCGCCCGCAGCATCGAGGACGCGGGCGCGACGATCGAACTCAATGCGCCGGTGGCGGAGATCTTCGTCGATGACGGCGCGGCGAAGGGCGTACGGCTGGAGGACGGGCGGGTCATCCAAGCGAAGATGGTCATCGCAACCTGCGATCCCCGCACGGCCATGCGCCTCACGACGCCCGGCGGCGTGCCGCGAGCGCTGACCCAGCGGATCGAACATGCCCCGGCGAACCGCTCGAACGCGGCGCCCTTCCTCACGAACATCGCCATGTCGGGGCCGCTCAGCCTGAAGAAGCATCAGGATTTGCGGCATGACGACGCCGATCTCAACAAGGCGGTCGGGCTGATCGGCACGCCGGAGGAAGTGCGCGAGTCCTTCGCCATGGCGCGGCGCGGCGATATTCCCGACCGGCACGCCATGTCGCTCAGCCCCTTGTCCAATTCCGACCCGACGCAGGCGCCTCCGGGCGGCTCGCTCGCCTATGTCTATCTGCCTGGCGTCGCCGTGGACGCGCGGGAGGGCTGGTCGCCCGCGCTCAAGGACCGGACCATGACATCTGTAATCAGTCATCTGGGCGAATTTTACGACGGCCTGGACACGGAAGTCGGCCGCTTCGTCGAAACCGCGCGGGAACGCGAGAAGCGGCTCAACGTGACCAACGGCTGCGTGACCCATATCGATTTCGGTGCCCTGCGGTCGGGCGTCCATCGCCCGGCCACCGGTTTCGGCGGTCCCAAGCCGCCCTTCCCCGGCTTCCTGATCGGCGGCGCGGGCGCGCATCCGGGCGGGGGCGTATCCGGCATTGCCGGACGGATCGCCGCCAACCGGGCGCTGCGCGAACTCAAGAAGATCAAATAAGCGATGTCGAACATACCCAATCCGGTCGGCATCCCCGCGCATCTGGACGATGTGACGGCGCAGTGGCTGACGCAGATCATGCAACCGCGCTATCCCGGCATTGTGGTCGAGGGGATGGAGCAGGTGTTCCTCCGCAACAGCCACACCACCAAATATCAGGTAAAGCTGACCCTCAACGATGTCGGTAAGGCGGCGGGCATCCCCGACAATGTCTGCCTCAAGGCCAATTGGGCGCAGTTCGACAGCCAGGGCATCTGTCGCCTCGAAGCGCGCTTCTACGAGGATTTCCGCCGCCACGTCGCCTTCCCGGCGCCGCGCTCCTATTTCGAGGCGTGGGATCCGCGCCCCGACAGCGGTCAGGGACTGGTCGTGATGGAGGATCTCTCCGTCGAGGGCGGCCATTTCGGCATCAGCACCGACCATATGGGCGTGGAGGAAGCGGCCCGTGCGGTCGCCAGCCTTGCCCGCATCCATGGCGCCTTCTGGGACCGCCCGGTCCTTCACGCGGCCGACTGGCTTCCCGTCTCCATGGCGACGCCGGTGGACACGCAGCAGTTGACCATGATGTACGGCTTTGCCGAGCAGAACCATGCCAAGCCGGACTATCAGGCCTTCCTGCCGGGCTGGATCAAGGACGATCTCTCGCGCCTGCATGGCGTCTATAACGCCCTGATCGATTTCGCGCAGACCAAGGAACAGGGGCCGTGGTGCCTTGTCCATGGCGACAGCCACCAGGGCAACAGCTATGTCCGCCCCGATGGCGAGCGGGTGTGGCTCGACTGGCAACTGGTCCGCAAGGGTCGGCCGATCCGCGATTTCACCTATTTCGTGCTGGGCGCGCTCACGATCGAGGAGCGGCGCGCGCATGACCGCGAATTGCTGCGCCATTATCGGAACTGCCTGATCGAAACGGGGGCGCTCGGCGTCCCGGACGACGACACGCTATGGGAATATTATCGCCGCTGGCCGCCCTATGCGATGCAGGCGTGGATCGCGAACATGGACGAATGGGGCCAGAAGGGCATGCACATCGTCGAGCGCATTTTCGTCGCGGGCGAGGATCTGGGCACGGTCGCCGCGCTCGGCGTGCAATTTTGATGACGAGATGATCGGATGACCGACGCCATCACGGCCTTTCGCGCCGATATTCCGCAAGAAGCACTGGACGACCTGGGCCTCCGGTTGCGCCGCACGCGCTGGCCCGAGCCGCAGACGGTCGGTGACTGGAGCCAGGGCGTCCCGCTCGCGGTGATGCGCGATCTGTGCGCCTATTGGGCGGACGGCTATGACTGGCGGCGGTGTGAGGCGACGCTTAATGCCCTGCCCCAGTTCACCACCGCGATCGATGGCCTGTCCATTCACTTCATCCATGTACGCAGCCCCCGCCCGGATGCGCTGCCGCTGATCCTGACCCATGGCTGGCCGGGATCGGTGCTGGAATTTCTGAAGGTGATCGGCCCCCTGACCGATCCCGCTGCCCATGGCGCGCCCGACGCGCCGGCCTTTGATGTCGTCGTCCCGTCGCTGCCGGGCTATGGCTTTTCGGGCAAGCCGACGGCCACGGGCTGGGGCGTCGAGACGATCGCGCGAAGCTGGATCCGGCTCATGCGGCGCCTGAGTTATGACCGCTTCGCCGCGCAGGGCGGCGATTGGGGCGCGGCGGTCACGACCTCCATCGCCATGGCGGCGCCGCCCGAATGTATCGGCGTCCATCTCAACATGCCGCTCGTCTTTCCGGAGGAGAGCGATTTTGCCGACCTTACCCCCGCCGAGGCCAAAACGGTCGAGCGGATGCAATATTATCAGGAGCATGATTCCGGCTACGCCAAGCTGCAAGGCACCCGGCCGCAGACGATCGGCTATGGGCTGGCGGACTCGCCCGCGGCGCAAGCCGCCTGGATTTACGAGAAATTCCAGGCATGGACCGACAATCGGGGCTTGCCGGAAGAGGCCCTGACGCGCGACGAAATGCTGGATGTGATCAGCCTCTACTGGCTCACCAACAGCGGCGCGTCGTCCGGGCGGCTCTATTGGGAAAGCGCCAACGCGTTTCAGCCTCGCCGGCTGGACCTGCCGGTGGGCGTCAGCATCTTCGCGCAGGAGATTTTCCGGCCGTCGCGGCGCTGGGCCAAGCGCAGCTACCCGCGCCTCGTTCACTGGAACGAGCTGGATGCCGGCGGCCATTTCGCGGCCTTCGAGCAGCCAGCCCTGTTCGTCGAAGAATTGCGGGCCTGTTTCGGCGCAATGCGAGGGTAGCGCCTCTCGCAACCGACCTACCGCCCGGCAGGCTCGATTTCCCTTCCAGCGACCAAAATCCCCTCCGCATCGGGATCGTGCCGGATGACTGCATTGATGCAGGGTGGCGGCGCGGTCCACAAGAGAGAGGATAGTGCATGAGCGAGCCTGCCGTCGCCACCCCTGCCGTCATCGACCGGCATCTTGTCCCCCGCCCCTATCCCGCCCGCACCGCGCCCCTGCCCCATGGCCGGTTCACGCCGGACGCCGCATGGCTGGGATCGCTGCTGGCCAACAAATATCCGGGCGTCGTCGCGCAATCGCTGGAGGTTGTGCAACTGTTCGACAGCCACACGACGAAATTGCGCGTCGCGGTGGACTGGAACGCGGCCGGACGGGCCGCCGGGTTGCCGCGCAACCTGTGCATCAAGTCGAACTGGTCGGGCATGTTCGACGACGTCGATATCCATGCGCTCGAAGCGCGCTTCTATCATTTCCTGACGGACAAGCTCACCGCCAACACGGCCACCTGCTATTATGCCGACTGGGATGATGACGGATCGGCGCACGGCGTAATCGTGCTGGAAGACCTCATCGATCGTGGCGGGAAATTCGGCCATTCGACCCAGCATGCCGGTGTCGACGGAGTCGCGAACGCGCTGGCGGACCTGGCAAAGCTGCATGCGGGCCTGTGGGAAAGCCCGTTGATCACGCCCGAAGCCGCGCCCTGGCTACCGACATCCATGGCGGTGCCGGTCGACTATGACCAGGTCCGCATCATGTGGCACTGGATCGAGGAAAATCTGAAAGACCCCAATTTCCGCGCTATCGCGCCCAGACATTATCTGGACGACGCGCGCCGGGTCGAGCGCGCCTATGACCGGCTGGTCACGTTCGAACGCGCCTTCGACGCGCCCTATTGCATCATCCTGGGCGACTGCCACCAGGGCAACACCTATATCCAGCCCAATGGCGAGCGCATGTGGGTGGACTGGCAACTGGGCCGGCGCGGCCGGCCATGGCGCGACCTCACCTATTTCACGGTCGGATCGCTGACGATCGAGGAGCGCCGGCAAAATCATCGCGACCTGATCGCCCATTATCGCGACTGCCTGATCCGGGAAGGCGCGACCAATGTCATCGATCTCGACACCATCTGGAATGAACAGATTCCGCGCTGGGCGATGTACGGAATCCAGGCCTGGGTGGCGAACATGGACTATTGGGGCCAGAACGGCCTGCCGATGAACGAGCGCTTCTTCGCCGCCGGCGAGGATCTGGGTAGTTGGAAGCTGCTGGGCGAATGACGGCCAGCCCCCTCTGCCGCGCGCAGCCGCGGCAGAGGGGGCTGTTGCGGCACGATCAGGCGCTGCGCGGCGCCATGAAGGACCCGATGCGCGGCTGGACGCGCAAATCGGCCGGCACCCGATCCGGCCCGATGCGCCGATCGATTTCTTCCTCGAACCAGTACAGCGCGCGCTCCTGATAGCCCGCCCAGATCGACGGGATCGTCCCGTTGCGCAGCGACTGCTGGATATTTTCGAACAGGCACAGATCTTCCGACAGGATATGCTCGGTCGCCGTGCGCATCCCCTGCCAGTAGAGCTTGTCCTCCTCGCTGTCGGTCGCCCATCCCATCTGACGCACTTCCATCACAGACCGGTCGGACCCCATCGGCCAGAAACATTGCAGGTTGAATCCCACGGGATCGAGCGAGAAGAAGCTGTTGGGGAAGGTCGGCAGCGCGACCGTATTTTCCAGGAAGACCGGCGCGATGTCATCAGGCTTGACCGGCGGCGTCTTGAACAGCGACTCCCCGCCTTTCTTCCGCGTCCCGAACCGCATGTGGCCGCCCTCGTAAAGCGCGATAACGAAACTGCGTGAATCGAGATGCGGCGCCAATGTCTTGGGGTGGACCGTGTTGACATGGTAGATCTCAAGGAAATTATGGTATGCGATTTTCCAGTTGCACGCCATTTCGACGAAGAAATGATCCTTCACGACCATGCGTTCCAACGGATAGCCTTCCGTCAGCGCTACGAACTCTCCCAGGAAATCCTGCAACGGTTCTGCGTCATCGTCGAAATTGACGAAGATGAAACCGCGATAGGTCTCGCATTTCACTTCAATCAGGCCGTTTTCCGCCTTGTCGAGGCAAGCGAAATCATGCTGGCTGGGAACCGATTTGAGCGCGCCCTCCAGGTCGTAACCCCAGGCATGATAGGGGCAGATGAAGCGCATGGCGCGCCCCTGCGGCTCCAGCAGAAGCGGCGATCCCCGGTGCCGGCAGGCATTGTGAAAGGCCCGGATGCGGCCATCCTTGCCGTGGGAGAGAATGACCGAGCGGTCCAGATGCTGAAACAGCCGGTATGAACCCGGCGTGGGCAGGTCCGATGCAATGCCGGCCAGCAGCCAGGTGCGGTTCCACAGCCCGTCCTTTTCCAGCGCCTCGAAACGCGGATCGGTATAGCGACCGGCGGGGATCGGAGGGAGCGCGGGGAAATCGCTGGGATGTTCGGATCGCTTCAACTGCTCGTCCATCGTCCGGTTGAGCAATTCTAACGCAGCTTCACGCATCCTCGTCTCTCCTGCACCAAAGCCCATGGCTCTTCTTTCGGCCAGACTGGCAAGGTTCCGGATCAAGGAACCTGCAATTGGATAGGGTCTCTGCCGCCCGGCTACCGCCAAGCTGACCGCCCCCAGTCCCGACGAGTATGCCCATGGCCCTGACACATCCCACATCCACGGACGGCATCACGGTCGATTATATCAACCAGCTGCTGGCCACGGCGAGCACCGGCGCGACCGTCACCGACTTGCGCATCATCGACGCGAAGACCTATGGCGAGCAGATGGTATCGACCGCCGGACGCGTGGCGATCGAGGTCGACTATGGAGGCGCCACGCACCCTGACCTGCCCAATCGGCTGGTGCTCAAGCTCACCCGGGCTGTCGATGAGATCATGGCCCCCTTCTACGCCAATGAAGTAGCCTTCTACCGGGGCATCCGGCCGGAACTCACGATCGAGGCGCCGCGCTGTTACGGCGGCGACTTTGATGCCGCCACCACGCATTTCGGCCTGTTGCTCGAAGATCTGGGCGTGCGGGGGGCGACCTTCCCCAATACGACCGTGCGGACCGGGCCGGACGATGTGCGGGCCTTGCTGGATCAACTGGCCCGGCTGCACGCCCGCTTCTGGCAGTCGCCCCGGTTCGGCGCGGATCTGGCTTGGGTCGAAACCCATGTCGAAGGCGCGGTCGCGACGATGATGAACGAACTGGCGCCCGCCTATATCGCGCATGAGGTCGAGGCCGAGAATTTCAAGCGGGAAATGGTGCAGCGGCTGCGCACCACGCCGGACAGGCTGCTGGCGGGCGTGCAGGCGGTGCAGCGCCATCAATCTACCCTGCCCCAGACACTGCTCCATGGCGACACGCATCTTGGCAACAGCTACCGCCTGCCCGACGGCACGGCCGGCCTGCTCGATTGGCAGCTGATGGTGCGCGGCTATGCGATGCACGACGTCAACTATATCGTGACCACCGGCCTTTCCATCGCCGACCGGCGGGCGCATGAGCGCGATCTGCTGGGCTATTATCTGGACCGCCTGGGGCAGGAAGGCGTCGCGCGTCCGCCCGCCTTCGACAGCGCCTGGGTCGAATATCGGCGGACCCTGATATGGGGCGTCTATATCGGCTGGCTGACCACCCCGGTCGTCAACTATGGCTGGGAGATCAACGTCATGAACCATCTGCGGCTGACCACCGCCTATGAGGATCTCGAAACCGCGAAGCTTGTCGACGCGTTCTTTTGACGGCGCGCCGACCGGCTATAGCTGATTGCTCCCCGATGCCGCAAACAGCCGCTGGAAATCGACCATCGTGGGCTGGTGCGCGGTAAAGCCGCCGTCCACCGGGATCATCGCGCCGTTGATGAAACGGGACTCGTTCGACGCCAGGAAGGCGACGACATGGGCGATGTCGCGCGGGCTGCCCAGCTCCGGGTTGAGATGATGGTCGAGCAGCACGTCCTTGACCACCTGCGGCGTCGTTTCGACGGCCGTGTCGCTGAGGACGAAGCCGATCGCGATGACATTGGACCGGATGCCCTGCTTGCCATATTGGGTCGCGAGGAAGCGACTGAGGTTGATAAGCGCCGCCTTGGAGGCGCCATAGGCCGTCAGCGTCATTTCCCCCAGCAGGCCGAAACCGGACGCGGAATGGATGAGCGATCCGCCGCCGCCCGCGATCATCACCGGCAGCGCATGTTTGCACAGCAGCATCGGCCCCCGCGCATTGACGGCGAAGGCCTTGTCCCAGGCGCCGGTGTCGAGATGGATGACATCGCGATCGAGCCCGCGCTGCTCGACCGTCTGATAGGCGGCATTATTGTGGACGATGTCGATCCGGCCATGCCTGCTTGCGATCCGCGCGACAGCGGCAGAAACGCTGTCCTCGTCGGTCAGGTTGAACGCCTCAGCTTCGCCTTTGAGCCCTTTGCCGCGCAGCGAGGCCGCCGCCGTCTCCACCCGATCCGCCAATATGTCGGCGAGGATCACGGTCGCGCCCCTCTCGGCCAGCACGGTCGCGACCTCCAGCCCTATGCCCTGCGCCGCGCCCGTCACGATCGCCACGCGACCGTCCAAAGATCCCACCATTTCGCTTCCTTCTATCCACCTGATAAACGCTGGGCGCCGACCAGCGATACCTAGCCGCCTAGGGCGGATCGAAACAATAGGCGCAGATCTTGTTACCGTCGGGGTCCAGCAGATAGGCGCCATAGGCATGGGGCACCGCTCCACGGGGGCCGGCGGCCCGGCATCTTCCCCGCCCGCCGCCAAACCCTCGCGATGAAAATCATCGACCGCACGGCGATCCGGCGCCTTCAAGCCCAATGTCGCACCATTGCCGCATGCTGCCGGGCCCTGGAGCGGGCGAAGGATCAGCAATTCGGGAGCCCGTCGCCCATAGCCGATGCCCTGATCCAGAAATGGGCCGAGGTTGACGATCCCCAGCGGCGCAAGCACCGCATCGTAGAAACGGGCGGACCGTTCCAGATCGTTGCTGCCAAGGCAGACATGCGTGAAGATGCCCATAGCGCCCTCTGTCCGGTCAGTGCGCCCGGCTCATGCATTCCAGCATATCGGCGACATAGGGCGTGTGGTGAACGATCCCGCCATCCACGCCGATCACCTGCCCGGTGATGAAGGCCGCGCCATCCGACGCCAGGAACAGCACCGCACCGGCAATATCCTCCGGTACGCTCTCGCGCGGCAGCAGGACATGCCGCTGGATCATGGCGATCTGGTCGGGGGTCATCATCTCCCGGGCCAGCGGAGAGAGCACGAGGCCCGGCGCCACCGCATTGACCCGGATGTTGAACCGGCCGAACTGCACCGCTGCATTGCGGGTCAGCGCGTACACCGCCGCCTTGGATGCGGAATAGGACGGATTGTTGATGTCGCCGGTCAACGCCACGCCGGTCGAGGTATTGATGATGGAGCCGCCACCGCCCGCAATCATGTGCGGCGCGACCGCCTTGATCATCAGCATCGTGCCCCGTGCATTGACATGGAAGGCGCGATCCCAGGTCGCGGCGTCGAGATCGAGAAGCGACCCATCGGCCGCCATCTGCTCCAGTCGCGTGTCGGCGGCATTGTTGTGGAGGATGTCGATGCGATGATGCTGCCGCATCACCTTTGCGACCAGCGCCGTGATGCTGTCCTCCTGCGCAAGATCGAGGGCCATCCCCTGTGCCTGCCCTCCCGACGCCTGGATAGACCGGGCGACGGCTTCTGCCCGTTCAGCCGCGATATCCGCCAGGATCACTGTCGCGCCCGCCTTTGCCAGGGCGCGCGCGCAAGCTTCCCCGATATTGGCGCCCGATCCGGTGACGATAGCGACGCGTCCCGATAGGTCTGTCATGGGCATCTTCTCTCCTGTCTCTCATGAATGCGGGGCCGCCAGGCTTCCACCACGGCGCAACGCTGCCACGACAGACGGTCGGCGATACCTAGATAAAGATAGGTTTGGCTGCATAGATTAGTGGCGCATCCATGGCGCTCCTCAAGCGGAGAGCCCTTCATGAGCGTCACCATCTTTCAACTTGACCGGTCCCGCTCCGAGCGCGCGGTCTGGCTGATGGAGGAGCTGGAGTGCCCCTATGACATCCGCTTCTATGCGCGTCTGGAAACACTCTCTGCCGAACCGGCCTACAAGGCCTTGCATCCGCTGGGCTCTTCGCCCGTGATCGAGGCCGATGGCCACCGCATCGCCGAAAGCGGGGCGGTCATGGACTATCTCGCCACGACGCAGGGAAACGGCGCGCTCCGCGCCGATGCCGGCGACGCGGACTATGCGGACTATCTTTTCTGGTTCCATTTCGCCGAATCCTCGTTGATGCCGGCGCTGGTGACGGAGATCATGGCCGAACGCGCCGGCATCGCGCAGGATCACCCTTCCCGCATCGCAGGCCGGGCTCATGCGGCGCGCCTGCTGACCCTGGTCGATGATCGGCTGACGCATGCACCCTATATGGCGGGCGACCGGTTCACGGCGGCCGACATCATGATGACCTTTCCCTTCACCACCACGCGCCTGTTCATGTCCGTCGACGTGGAGGGACATCCAAACATCGCCGCCTATGTCGGGCGGATGGCGGCGCGTCCGGCCTATCGCCGGATGCGCGCCATCGTCGATCGCGTTCCGACCGCCTGAAGGATCAGGTCATAGCCAGCTTTTCCGCGCCGCCGGTGCGGACGCGGTCGCCCATATGGGCCCGGGCGCGCTACTCCTCCGCCAAGCCGACGGCGGTCGGATGCTGGACATCGTCCTTGGTGAGGCGCGGTGTCACGCGATCCCATTGGGTGATACGCAACCCGTCCGGTTGCAATAGACCGCGGTTCGCCAGCAGGGCGTCGGCGCCTCTCCATGCGTCATGCGCCGCCGCCGGATCGTTGATCCTGTAGATCGCGACATAGCGATAGTCGGGCGTCATCGGGATCATCTGGCCAAAGGTGCGAAAGGTCAGGAAAGCGGCCGATTTGACGCCGGGTCGGGCGGCGGCCTCACGGAAATAGCGTTCCGCATAGGACCGTCTGAAATGATCGTCGCTGCCCGCAGGCGGATTGAGTTCCTCCAGGATGACGCCGCCGGAATGTGCGACGTCCGGATCATTGTCCTGAAACAGCAGCGGATAATAATGGAAGTCATAGAGCAGGCTGTCGTCGATGGCGTCCGACACCTGCATCCGTGACGTCAGCGCATTGTCCAGATGCTCGCGGCTGAAGCGCACCGGATCGAAGACGTCGTAGAAGGCGAGATACTGCCAGTCGAAGCCTTGGGGCGGACAGGGCTGCGCCCCGGCGAGCCGGAAGCGCTGCGCCGTGACCGATCCCCGGAAACGCAGCGCATCGCGAATATGGATGTTACTGTACCAATCCTCCATATCGGCCTCCCGGCCCGGAACGGCTTTGGTCAGCACGACCAGCACGGCATCGATCATCGCTCTTGCCTTCCTCTCCTGACGTCGATCCTCTCAGCCTTGCCGGACGGGCGACATGAAAGGCGTCGGCGCGCCCATCGTCGCCCGATAGGACAAAGGCTGTTTTCCGTCCGTATCCTTGATGCCGTAGCGCTCCCCCAGTTCCGCGCCGATCAGCGCCTGGCCCGACAGCGAAGCAAGATCCGGGTCGTGCGCGAGGCGATCGAGGACGAGGCCGGAAAATTCCGGCGTCTCCCAATGGGGCATGGCGGCGCGCAGGTCTTCGGGGATCATGTCGGGCGGCATGGCCTTCACCGCATCGGTCAGGATGAAGCCCGGCCAGAAGGAAATGGCGGATACGCCGTGCGGCGCCAGATCGACGGCCATGTCGGCGGTCATCTTGTCCGTCCCCGCTTTGGCCGCGCCATAGGCCGGTCCATGAAAATAGGACACCGCGCCATAGAAGGAAATGCTGGCGATCAACCCCCTGCCCGCCGCGATCATCAACGGCGCGGCATGATAGGCCGCAACATAGCTGGAGCGCAGGCCGACCGCGATCATGTCCGCGAGCCTCAGCGGCTTTTCCCAGAAGCCGCCCGGCGCGACCAGTTCCGGTCCGTAGACAGCGGCGACATTGTTGACGAGCAGGTCCAGCCTGCCGTCCGTCCGCTCCGCGAACTGCGCGAACGCCCTTTCGACCGCATCATCATCGCGGTGATCGCACAACAGCGCGATCCCCTTGCCGCCCGCCCGCTCGATTTCCTCCACGACCTCCGCGAGTTGCGCCTCGTCGCGGCCGGTAATCGCCACCACATGGCCGCGCGAGGCTAGGCCCCGCGCCATGCCGCGTCCCAGCCCGCGCGTCGCGCCCGTCACCAGCACTATCCTGTCGCTCATATCCCTCTCCTGTCCTCATTATCGGCATGACAGACAGGGACGTAACCTGTCCGACACCAAGAGCGCGGCGCCCGTCAGTCCGGAAGAGTCGCCGGCAGGACGACATGGCATGCCGCCTCGCCCAGCTTCGTCGGCCCGAACAGTTGCAGCCGCCGCTCCTCGATGGTCGCAAGCAAATTGATGAGCACGGCGTCCTCCTCCGGCCCCGCTTTGAGGATATGCGCCTCCAGCGCCTCCGCGGCGTCGGCCCAGCGATCGAAGCGGCGGCCGAGCAGCGCGGACACGTCCGCGATGTTGCGCGCGATCATCTCCGCCCCATGATCGTCGGCCCTCTGCACCCATTCGATCAGTTCGGCGACCTGCGCCTTGTGCGCTTCCGCCGCCTCCCCCGTCACCGGCAGCGACCCGAGCGTATCGACCAGCTTGGCCAGCAGGGGCGCATTGTCGCCGGTACGCTGCTCCAGCGGCGGCAGTTCGGGCAGCGGATCGCCGGTCAGGTGCGACAGCGCCAGCAGGATGGAGCGGCGCAGCGCAAGATCGAACATGAGATAGACCGAATGCGGATCGCCGGGGCATGGCCTGCCGACCGTGCCGGTGAACTGCATCGTGCCGAGCAGGGAGAATTGCAGGACGTGGAAAACCACCGCGTCATGATCGACCGGCTCGCCCGTCGCCTCCTCATAATAGCGCACCAGGTCCGGCAGCGGGGCGCCCAGCGGCTCATAGCTGTTGCGCATCCCCATGGTGGCGATGTCGACCAGCGGATCGCCGATCATGGAGAATTCGAAATCATAGAGCTTGGTCATCGCGCCCTGATCGACCAGATATTGGCCGGAATCGAACTGGATGAAGCTGGCGCGGTCGCGGTGTCGGGGCACGTTGCGGCGCAGCCAGCCGATGACGAATTCCAGCAACGGCTCGGGCCGGCTCTTCGTCCGCCGATAATGCGGCATATAGGCGTCGAGGCCGACCAGCGCGATCGCCTCGGCGCCCTCGGGCCGGTGCACGCCGGCGACCGCGAAAGGTTCGACCGGCAACCGGTGCATCGCGGCGACCGCCTGCATGTATACGCGGCCGATGGCGCTTTTCGTCGCGGCATCAAGCGCCGAGAAATCGCGCGTCCCTTCGATCGCCTCCATCACGATACAGGGCGGATCGGCGAGATAGCCGTAAATCTCCGACACGGGCAGCCCTTGGCTATGCAACAGGGCGATGACGTCCGCCTCGCGCTTGAGGTCGGGGAAGATCGACACGTCGCCGCCCCGGTCGCCGCGCAGGTGCAAGCGGCGGACCGTCCCCTCGCTTTCGACGTCGACGAACCAGGAGGGGCGCCAGCGGACCAGGCGCTCCAGCGCGACGACCTTACCGCCGGTCAACTGTTCGACAAAGGCGGTGATCCGGCCGACCGCCGCGTCGTCATAATTGTTGAGCGGCGCGGCATTCGTCACTGGCCGCCCTCCGCCGCCGAAAAGGCCTCGGCCACGGCGCGCGTGTCCATATATTCCTTGCCGGAAACGATCTGCCCGTCCCGGATGATCAACAGATTATGATATTCGTTGCGATAGACCCGGTCCGGAAACACCATTTCACCCCGGACTTCCACCGCCACCCGATCCCCTTCGGCGGTGATCGCGATCACTTCGGCCGTGCGCTTGCGCGCACTCAGCAGTCCGCCCTTCACGCTGGCGATGAAGTCGGCCCGGCTCATGTCGCCATGGCCCAATATCCACCACTGGCAATCGGGATGCTGAAGCGCCTCGATCGTGTCGACATCGCCTTCTTCCACGGCCCGCATATAGCGACGGGCCACCGCCTTGTTCGCCTCGATATCGCTCATCACCCTCTCCGATGCTCCAAGGCCCATGGCCTTGGATTGCCCTTGTGCAGGCGAGATCGCCGTCAGGAACCCTATCCATGGGCGGGTGGCCTCGGCGCGATCGCTCCACAATCTCCGCTCGTACAAGAAAGCGGAGGGGGAGAGCGCATGACGACCAAGAGCATGACGATGAAGCTATGCACCTATATGGGCGCGATAGCCGGGACGATGATGTTCGTCGGCATATGGCCGGTCGCGCACATGTTTCCACCGTTGGACCCATCCATGCCCGTCACGGAGGTCGCTGCCTATTATCGCAGCCATCAGATCGGCATATTGGCAGGCGCCATCCTGATTGCCTCTTCCTCGGTGCTGTTCTTCCCCTTCCTCGCCGCGGTCGCGACGTTCATGAAGAAGATCGAAGGGCCGGTTTCGCCTTTGACCTGGGCCTTCGTGATGGTCGTGGCCTTCGGCTTCGTCACCCTGTTCTTCGCCGGGTTGATATTCACCGCCGCCGCCTATCGGCTTGATCGACCGGACGCCGTGATCGGCACGCTGAGCGATATCGCCTTTCTGCTGTTCGTCATGCCGGCCGTGCCTGCCTTCGTGCAGAATTTGCTGACCGGCTTCGTCATCCTGGGCGACCGCCGCCCGCAACCAATCCTGCCGCGCTGGCTGGGCTATATGAACCTGTGGACCGGCGTGCTGCTGCTGCCCGGATTCGCGATCGGCCTGTTCAAGACCGGCCCCTTCGCCTGGAACGGCGCGCTGGCTTTCTGGATGCCCGCCGTCGTGTTCGGCATCTGGTTCAACCTGATGATCTTCGCCATGCTGGGCGCGATCAAGCGCGACGCGCTGGGCGGCGAATAATGGCGGCCTCGCAAGCCGCCGCGTCGCCTCCGCGCGGCCATGTGCCGGGCGAGGAAGGCGTATGGGTGTTCATCGGCGGCGATCTCATCGTCTTTGCCGTCTTCTTCGTCACCTATGCGCTCGCCCGGCAGCAGGAACTGGCGCTGTTCGAAAGTGCGCAGGCGCTGCTCGACCGGCGCCTTGGCCTCCTCAACACGCTGCTGCTGCTGACCAGCAGTCTGTTCGTCGCGCAGGCCGTTGCGGCGGTTCGCCGGGGCGACGCCAGGGCGCGCCGGCTGCTGCTGGGGGCGATCCTGCTCGGCAGCGGCTTCGTGGTCGTCAAGGCGTTCGAATATTCGGCCAAGATCGCCCAGGGCTTCACGCTCAACAGCAACAGTTTTTCGATCTATTATTATATGTTTACCGGCATCCATCTGGTGCATGTGCTGATCGGGCTGGGCGTGCTGTGCTTCACCCTGTCGCGCTTCGACCGGACCGGCCGGATGCAGGGCGGCGTCGCCCTGATCGAGGGCAGCGGCGCCTTCTGGCATCTGGTGGACCTGCTCTGGATCATCCTCTTCGCCCTCCTCTACCTGCTCTAGGAAAGCTGTTTCATGGCCATGATCTGGCGTAGCCGCATCACATGGGTCTGGGCGATGTTGATCGCCGCGACCTTCCTGTCGTTCGAGACGATGGCGTTGGGCAACGCTTTTCTGCTGCGCTCCGTCATCCTCGTCATCGCCTTCACGAAGGTTCTGCTCGTCGGGCGCGAGTTCATGGAGTTGCGGCACGCGCCGCGCTGGCTGCTCTGGGGATTCCAGGGCTGGGCGATCCTGACCTGCCTGATCCTGATCGCCCTGTTCCGCACCTGAGGCGATCAGGCCGGCACTTGCGTCCCGCCGGCTGCGGCCTCGTCTATGCCCATCTTGCGCGTGAGGTCGGCCATATCGAGATATTCGCGCCAACGCGCAATCAGCCCGTCTTCGTCGAACTCGTAGATGGCGACCATCTGGTGCGGACAGGGCCGTCCCATGATGATGGCGGTGTCGGACCGTTCCTGCATCACCATCCGGTCGTTGGAGAGGATATTCACCTCGTTGCACTTGTTGTTGGTGGCGAAGGCCATCTGCCGCTGAATTTCTTCGCGCAATGCCGTCTTGCCCTTCACGACGGGACCGCCGGGAACCCAGAGCTGCCATTCGGCATCCTCCGCCATCATCGACAGGATCTTTTCGACATCGGGCCTGCTGGCATCGCTGCCGTCGCCCCAGGCATCGCAAAATTCCCGCACCTTCCGTTCCAGTTCGATGCCCATCATCCTCTCCTCTTCCTGTTTTTCGTCCTGCCTGATTTTGCCATTCATCCGGGGGACAGGGCCCGCGTGACGCTGATGAACGGCACGGTGCAGCTCTGCCCGCCATCGACCGGATAGAGCATGCCGTTGACGTAGCGGGACTCGTCGGACGCGAGAAACAGCGCCATGGCGGCAATGTCTTCCGGCTCGCCGATGAAGGGGGTGTTGAGCACCTCCAGGAACAGCCGGTCCATTTCGGGCGTCGACCATTGCAGTTTGGCGGGCGTCTGCGTGGGGCCGGGCAGGATCGCATTGCTGCGGATGCCTCGTTTGCCATAGGTGGCGGCGATCGCCTGTACGAACCAGTTGAGCGCGGCCTTGGACGATCCATAGCTGTAGGCGGTGATATCCCCGCCCATGGAGCTGCCGGACGAGGTGGAGATGATCGACCCCGCGCCACGCTCCAGCATATGCGGAATGACAAGCTTGCTCGCCAGGACCGCGCCCAGCACATTCACCCTCAGATTGGCGAGGAAGATGTCCGGGTCGAAGGCCAGGAAATCCATGTCGCGCAGGGCATGCTCCTGATTGACGTACAGGGCATTGTTGAACAGCACGTCGATGCGACCGAAGTCGGCGAACGTCTGGCTGACCATCTTCTCCAGATCGGCCTGTTCGCCGACATCGACGGTCATCGCACGCGCCGATCCGCCGGCGTCGACAATGGCCTGCGCGGTCGCCTCGGAGGCTTCGGCGCGGATGTCCGCGACGATTACCGTCGCCCCTTCCCGCGCAAACATCAGCGCGCTGGCGCGTCCGATGCCGCTCCCGCTGCCGGTGATGATGCAGATCTTGTCGGCCAGGCGGGTCATATTGTTTCCTTTCGCATTTTGCGCATGACCGGCTGCTGCCGTGCGCTGGGATCAGCGCAGATCACATTTCCGGATCGACAGGATCAGGATGAAGGCATGGCTGCGCTGCGGATCGGCCTCGACCCGGTTCGCCACCCGCTGCACCAGACTGGCCAGCAAGGCGTCCCGGTCCCGGGACGCATCGACCCGTGCCAGGAAGTTGGGGCCGTTGGCCGCGCCCATCATTGTCGCCCATTGTCGGCCCAGTTCGGCCGCATCGCCGCTCCGCTGATAGGCGTCCCAATAGGGATCGGGGGACGGGATCGCGGCGAGATGCTCCAGTTCCAGTTCGGGCACCAACTCGGCATCGAAAGGCGCGCGTATCTGATCGGTCGAACGCCCCGCCGAGGGCGCCGTCATCCTGAGCGTCTCGTTAGCGCTGAGCAGTCCTTCCTTTTCCATGTCGACGATCGATTGCCAGAAATTTCCGGCCATCCATTCGAACCCGTGGCTGTCGGGGCCCCGGCCCATGAACTGGCAGATCAGGCGCCCGCCCGGCCGCAATTCGACGGCGCGCGCCTTCAGGAAGGCCAGCCAGTCCTCCGCCAGCACCGTCTCGACGGCGGCCCGTGCCTGCGCCGAGCGGCTGAAGATCCCCCAGCCATGATCCGCGACGTCGATCGGATTGCGGCTCATCCAGTGCAGCGCGTTGGACGACCAGCCCAGATCGACGCTGCCAGGCGGCAGGATCGCATCGAAATAGGATCGACCGATAGCGGATGGAAAAACATTCTGCCGGCCGTTCAGATAGCTGACCGGATCCTGGTCCAGCAGGCCGAACAGCGAGGTGAAGTCGTTGGAGGGCAGGTCTGTATGCACGACCTGCACCGGCAGCTGGGCGTCATCCGCGCGCACCAGATCGATGGCCGTCGCCATGGGCGCCATCGAATTGCGCCCCTGCGACGCGCCATAGTCGACGATGGTGACAGGACCGGCAGAGGCATCGCCAATGGCCCGCGCCGCCGCCTCCAGCAGGGGAAGCGCGGATTGCAGATTGGCCTGTTGCAGGCCCGAATGCCGGTTGTAGAGCCCGTCCCCCGCCATGGCCGCGACAGCAGTGGGATCAGCCATAGAACGTCTCCGCGATGCGCTGCGTGTAGATCGCGCTCTTTTCGGGCGACAGGCCATAATGTGGGATCACAGGTGTGATCGCGTCGGCTAGGGCGGCGCGCCGTGCGACCCGGCTGCGCACCTGGTCTGCCGTACCCACCACGGCGATGCTCTCCACCATCTCGTCGGTGCAGGCCGCCGCCATGCCGGCCATGTCGCCCTGCGCGAAGGCGGCCTGGATCGCCGAGGCCTCGCGCCCGAAACCGATTTCCTCGAAATAGCGCAGATATTGGGGCGACTGGCTGTAGTAGGCGACGGTCCCCCGACAATCCTCGATCGCTTCATGCCTGTCGTCGGAGATCGCCGTGAAGATCGAAATGTTGAGCGAGAAATCCTTGCGGGCCCGGCCGGCACGATCCAGCCCTGCCTTCACATGGGCAGCCACTTCACGCTCGATCCAGGCATCGTTCCACAGCGGGTGCCCGAGCAGGCCGTCGGCGATTTCCGCCGCCTGCGCGCAGGCCTTCTGGAACACCGCCGGCAAGACGATGGGAATGTCGCCGCGCACCGGCTTGTGCAGCAGGCGGAAGTGCGACAGGTCGAGCCGGTGATAGTCGCCCGCCAGTTCGGTCAACTCGCCCGTGTGTCCGCGCGCGACGATCGCGCGGATCATGCCCACGATCTCGCGCATATGGGCGAGCGGCTTGCCATAGGCGCTGCCGAACGATCCCTCGATCTGGCTCTGCGCGCTCGATCCCAGCCCCAGCACCACCCGGCCGCTGCTGATGAGGTCGAGGTCGATGGCGCTGCACGCGGTTTCCAGCGGGCTGCGCACGAACGCCAGCGCGATGCCGGTCCCCAGCTTGAGGCGCTGCGTGGCGGGCGCGACGGCGGCCAGCGTCGTGAAGGGCGCGCCGAACATCTGCGGCGCCCACACCCCTTCGACGCCGGCCGCCTCATAGCCCTGCGCCAGCGCAGACAGATCGGCGCCCGGCATCGGAACGATCTGCGCCCAGACGGCCTTGCGATCGGTCATGATGTCCCCCTTCAAAAGCCGCTTGTGTCGAAATAGTCGCGCCAGGCGACGATATGGGGCCCGTCCATTTCCAGCGCGCCCATCAGCCGCAGCGACAGCATTTCCTGCCCGTCCGACCCGTAGAAAATATCGCTGCGCTCGGTCAGCACGACATTGCCCGCAGCCGCCGCATGATGGATCACGACTGCGCAGCGTTCGAAGTTAATCCGGCCCAGAAACGCCTGGACGAACGCCCTTGCCTGATCGATCCCGACGGTCGTCGCTACGCCGACATTTTCCCAGTGCGTCTCCGCCGTAAACCGGCGCTCCATGGCGGACAGCATGTCTTCGCGCGACCCGCTGCTTTCCTGAAAAAACGCCAATGCTTCGTCCAGTGGACCGGGCATGTCATCCCCTGCTCCTGAGTTGTGCGAACATCATGGCGCGGGCAATCGGCCTTCTGCCCTGCCGAAAGATAGCAGACTGATTTTGGCAGGGGATCGTCACGCCATCGGTCTGAAAGGTCATGCTGAGAATAGTATGTCCTCCCCATAACAGTGAATCGAGCGGCCAAATATCGGGCGTCGCCTATACTCACCGGCAAAGCTGAGAGGAGTTTTCATTGATGAGCGCCGTCGACGAATTGATCGCCCTTGCCAGATCGCCCGATCCTTTCCGGAACGCCCCGGACAATCTGGCCGAATTGCAACTGGAAGCGGCGCGCGAGCGCTTCTCGGAGCGCCGCCAGCAGATCAGGGTTCTCGACAAGCGGGCGAAAGAAGCCGGTATCGACAACATCGACAGCCTGGCCGACCTCGTCCCGCTCCTGTTCGCTCACACCAATTATAAGAGCTATCCCGAGGCGTTCGTCGACAACGGCCAGTGGAAGCATATGAACATGTGGCTCGGCACGCTGAGCAGCCATCCGACCGACAATATCGACGTTGCGGAGGTGCGCGACATCGACGAATGGCTGGATCGCGCCAGGGCGGCGGGCCACCATGTATTCGCGTCGAGCGGGACGTCGGGCAAATCCTCCTTCCTCAACCAGTCGACGCAGGACCGCGACCTGTCGGTGGCCGCCTGTCTGGCGGCCGCCGACCTGTCGACGCCGGCCTATGTGCCCGATCATGGCCGTTCGGTTTTCACCATGATGCCGCCGCGCGGCACCCACAAGATGATCGACTTCTGCAACGTCCATTTCCCGCGCTGGGCTGCGCCGGGCGAATTTCATCGCCTGAGCGACTATCCGATGCGCGCCTTCGACGCCATGCGCCCCGCCCAGTTGCGCCGCCTGCTGGCGGCCGGCAAGGTCGGTCCCGGCGAGATCGCCGCCTATGAGGCGGAGGTCGAGGCGCGCCAGCAAACGCGGGTCGGCGAGTTCGACGCCTGGATGGACCTGCTCGTCAGCCGCCGGGATCGCCCGCTCTATATCGGCGTCATGTATGGCGTCGCCTGGCAGATCGTGCAGGCGCTGCGCGCGCGCGGGATCAAGGACGGCGATTTCCATCCCGAAACGCTGATGAGCTTTGGCGGCGGCACCAAGGGGGCGGCTGTCCCTGCCGACTATAGGGAACAGATTATGGGCTTTTTCGGCATCACGCCGGACCGCATCACCAGTTCCTATGCCATGGTCGAAATGAGCGGCTTCTGCGCCAAGATCCAGCCGACCGAATCCTATGCGGTGCCGCCATGGATCATTCCCCTCATCCTCGACAAGCCGGGCGAAAAGCTGCTGGGCACGACCAGGGATATCGGCCGGGTCGAAGGCCGGATGGCATTTTTCGACATATTGGCCGACGGCCGCTGGGGCGGCATCATCTCCGGCGACAAGGTACAGGTGGAGTTCGGCTCCGGCCTGGAAGGCGTGAAGACGCCGATCGTCCATGCGATCGCCCGTTACGCCGATCTGGAGGAGGGCGAGGACAAGCTGAGCTGCGCCGGATCGATCGATTCCTATGTGCGCGGATCGATCACCGCACCTCAGCCGGTCGCGGCCTGAACGACAGGAGGCAGACATGCTGCATGAAATCATCGCCGATAATGACCGGCTGCTCGTTCCCCATGTGATCAAGGGCGTGGTCCAGCTCGACGGCGCCGTCGAGCATCGTTCGCGGGCCAGCGGCTCGACGGTCATGACCCCGTCGATCGATCTGGACTCGTTGATCTGGCCGCGAAGCCAGCCTGGTCCCGCCTTCGACACGCCGCTTGCGGAGATCGTGGATTTTCTCGTCGAAGTCGGCAAGGCGCTCGATTTCGACCGGAACATCTATCTCCAGGAAGCAGCGGCCTATAATCTGCGCTGCAACAGCCTGGGCGCGCGCATCCTGGAGAATTGCTATCGCGACATCGCCTGGTTCTTCACCCGCGACGCGGTCGAGGCGGAAGCCGAACAGTCGCTGGGATCGCTCGACTTCCTGGATGGCTGGGCGCGGCGCGACGTTCAGGGCACGGCCTTCGACATCCGCGCCTTCCCGCCGCGCATGGTGCATGTTCTGGCGGGCAACGCTCCGATCGTGCCCCCGGTCACAATCGTTCGAGGGGCGATCAGCAAGGGCGTCCATCTGCTGAAAATGCCGTCCAACGACATGTTCACCGCTACCGCCCTGCTGCGGACGATGGCGGATGTCGGTCCCAACCATCCTGTGACGCGCTCCTTCTCCGCCGCCTACTGGCGCGGCGGCGATGTCAGCATCGAAAATCACATCCTGCGCTCGCAATATTTCGACAAGCTCGCCGTCTGGGGCGGCGAGGCGGCGGTGCGCCACGCCATGCAATATGCTGCGCCGGGCTTCGAGATCATGTCCTTCGATCCCAAGGTGTCCATCTCGCTGATCGGTCGCGAAGCGTTCGACGGCGTGCCCCTCGCGACCATCGCCGAGAGGAGCGCGGCCGATATCATCGCCTTCAACCAGGATGCGTGCAGTTGCGCCCGCTTCCAGTTCATCGAGGGATCGGACGAAGAGGTCGACCGCTATTGCGAAGCGCTGGTGGAGGCGATGGGCCAGGACATCCGCTATGGCGCCGGCCCCGACGGCCCGCTGCCGCCCGCCATGCTGATCGACGAACTGGACATGCTAGGCAATCTGGAGCCCATCTACCGCCTGTTCGGACATCCCGATGGCCGGGGCATGGTCATCCGCTCCAGCGAACCGGTGTCGTTCAATCCGGGCGGCAAACTCGTCAACGTCGTCGCAGTGGACCGGCTGTCCGATGCGATCCAGCATGTTACCGTCGCGACCCAGTCGGTCGGCGTCTATCCCCCCTTCCGCATTGCCGAAGTGCGCGACGGGCTGTCCTCGGCGGGCGCCCAGCGCATCGTCGGTCTCGGCAACATCAATACCGGAAAATTCGGCGGCCTGCCGCACGATGGGGGATGGCCAGTGCACAAGATGATGCACTGGGTCGTCACGGAAGCAGCGAAAGATTGAATCAGATCATGATACAGACGACCACTCAGCCGCTGTCGCTCGACAGCTATCGCCTGCTCGGCCGCTCGGGCCTGCGTGTTTCGCCGCTGGCGCTGGGCACCATGACCTTTGGCGAGGAATGGGGCGCGGGCGAAGAGGAATCCCGCCGGATTTTCGACAGCTATATCGACCAGGGCGGCAACTTCATCGACACGGCGGGCTATTATGCCGACGGCGCGTCGGAGATATTGACGGGCAAGTTTGCAGAGGCGAAGCGCGAACGGCTGGTCCTTTCCACCAAATATTCGCTGACCCATTCGGTCGGCGATCCCAATGCCGCCGGCAACAGCCGCCGCGCCATGATGCAGACGGTGGAAACGAGCCTCAAGCGGCTGAAGACGGACCGGATCGACCTGTTCTTCCTCCATGTCTGGGACGACACCACGCCCGCAGACGAGATATTGCGCGCGTTCGACGACCTCGTGACGCAGGGCAAAATCCTTTACTTGGGCCTGTCGGACACCCCCGCCTGGCAGATGGCCCGGTTGCAGACCATGGCGGAATTGCGTGGCTGGAGCCAGTTGGTGGCTTTGCAATCCGAATATAATCTGGTGGAGCGCACGGCCGAGCGTGACCTTATCCCCGCCGCCAAGGCGCTGGGTATCGGCGTCATGCCCTGGTCGCCGCTGGCGAGCGGCATGTTGTCGGGCAAATATGCGACGGGCGGCAGCGCGCATGCGGGCGAAACGGGTGGTCGCGGCTTCCTGCTCGAAGCGGGGGGCCGCGTCGATGCGCGCGTTGTGACCATCGCGGATGCGGTGAAGGCCGTCGCCGACGAGATGGGCGTCACCTCGGCGCAAGTAGCGATCGCCTGGACCTTGGCCAATCCGGCGGTCATATCGCCGCTGGTAGGCGCGCGGACAATGCGGCAATATACGGACAATGTCGCGGCACTCGGCGTCACGCTGGAGCCCGCACAGCTGGAACAGCTGGATGCGGTGAGCCGGACCCCGCTCGGCTTCCCACATGATTTCCTTGCCTCGCCCTTCATCCGCCATGGATTGACGGGCGGCACGAACATCCGGCCGCGCGCCTGATCAGGCGGCGCGGACCAGCCTTCCGGGACGCGCGCCGGTGTCGGCGCCGTCCCGCCGGGTGATGATCCCGCTGACCATCGTGGCGCGATAGCCGGCGGCGGGCTGCGCCAGGCGACGCCCGCCGCCCGGCAGGTCGTGCACGACATAGGGGGCATGCAGGCGCAGCGCGCCATGATCGATCAGGTTGATGTCGGCCTTCAGCCCCGGTTTCAGCCGCCCACGGTCGCGCAGTCCCAGGAAGTCGGCATTGTCGGCGCTCAGCGCCTTGACCGCCGCCGGGATCGTTAACTGCTCGCCGACGCGATCGCGGGTCCAGTAGGCCAGCATCGTCGTCGGATAGCTGGCATCGCAGATGATGCCATAATGCGCGCCCCCGTCACCCAGTCCCACGATGCTGTAGGGATCGCGCATCATGGCCAGGGCAGGATCGAGCGACTTTTCCGCATAGTTGGAAAAGGGCATCAGGATCAGCGCATGTCCGTCCTGCTCCAGCATCAGGTCATAGACCAGCTCGACCGGACTGACGCCCCGCTGCGCGGCCAGCGCGGCGATGCTCTGGTCTGGTGACGGTTCATAGTCCGGCTCGGTGCCGAGTGGATAGATATTGTCCCAGGCGCGCAGCAAGCGATGCAGCGGCGTCGGCGTCTCGTCCGGCTCCTCCGCGATCAGTCGCGCGCGGAAAGCGGGATCGCGCATGATGGCGACCTTTTCCGCCAACGGCCTGTCGGCGATCGCGCGATAACTCGCACAATGGCTGAACGCGTTGGCCGATGTAGACAGGCCGCACATCGCGCCCATCGGCCGGGGGAACACCTGCGCCAGCACCGGCCCCGCACCGCTGCGATTATGCTCGGCCAGCGCATCCATGGTCCGTCGCCAGCCCTGCGGATCGGTCGACCATTGGGCCAGCGAATAGGTCAGCGGACGCCCCGAGGCGCTGGTCATGCGCTTCATCGGGTCAAGATCGCTGGCCCAGTCGGCGGTATCGAGATTGGGGATCATCTGCAGCACGCCGCGCCCCGCATCCCCGACCGATCGGGCGATCGCCACCAGTTCGTCGCTATCTGCCTGGAAGGAAGGGATGAACGCGCCGTCACCGCGCCGATGCACCAGCGATCGCGACGTCGCGAAACCGAGCGCGCCGGCCGCCATCCCCTCCGCTACCAGTTGCGCCATCCGCGCGACATCGGCCGCGGTGGCCGGCTCACGGTCCAGCCCGCGCTGGCCCATCGCATAGACGCGCAGGGGCGAATGGGGAATATAGGCGCCGACATCGGCGTCCCAGGCGCGCGCCTCCAGGGATTTCAGATAGTCGGGGAAGCTCTCCCAGTTCCAGGGCAGCCCCTTGGCCATCACCGCTTCGGGAATGTCCTCCACCCCCTCCATGACATTGACCAGCGCCTCGCGGTCCTCCGGCCGGCACGGGGCGAAGCCGACCCCGCAATTGCCGATGACGACGGTGGTGACGCCGTGGTCGGCGGACGGCACCAGACTGTCAGACCAGGTGACCTGCCCGTCATAATGGGTATGGACATCGACGAAGCCGGGCGTGACGAGCAGGTCGCGGGCATCGATCTCCTCGCGGCCCCGTCCGAAATCGGCACCGATCGCCGCGATCCTGCCATCCACGACGGCGATATCCGCCTCGAACGGATCGCCGCCGCATCCGTCGACGATCGTTCCGCCCCGGATCACCAGATCAGCTTCCACCATGTCCTCGGCTCCCCTTCAGCCTGCGAGCGCGGCCAGCATCTCGCCCGATGCCTGTTCTTCCGTCACCCATTTCAGCATGCGGCGGACCGGTTCGATCGCGTCCTGCCGTTCCATATTATGCTGCATCGTCGCAGCGCCGCCCAGCGACACGATCCGCTGCGCGCCTTGGAAGGCGAGGCGGTCGCGCAGCTCGTCCTTGAGGCTTTCGGGAAAGATGCCGATCGTCTGGGTATAGGCGTTGACCGCGCTGACGGCCGTTTCCCGGCTGTCGATCGGCACGATATTGCCCACCCGGCAGGCGAGCGTGCGGGAGAAATCGACCGGATATTCTTCCTGGCTGACGATGACCGCGCCTTCGTTGGCGCGGCCGCCAAAGATGCGATAATCCTCGTCATTGAGACGGATGCCGTCGATCTCGGCCTTGAGCGCGCCGTCGAAAGCCTTGTGCGGCGTGCTCAGATGATCGGGCAGGCGTTGGAGCGCGTCGAAGGTCATCTGCCCCAATCGGTTGGCCCGCTCCAGCCCGACGTCGTCCGTGCCGCATTCGACATAGATGACGCGCGCGGACACGCAGCCTTCCTGATTCTGCGCGCCGATGTCGAGCGCCAGACGGCGCGCCACCTGCCCCAGCGTCGCGTCATCGGCGAAGGCCTCGCGACCGATGATCGTTCCCGACAGCTTGGGATCCTGAGTAATAAGGTCGATCCCTGGTTGCAGATAGCGGGTGATATGCTTGACCGAATCGAACCCGCCCCAGGCGACGATCTTTTCGACTCCGCGCGGATCGTAGATCGCCGATTCCACCTGATCGTCGCCGCCCTTCCAATAGGCGACGGAGACATGTTTCGACAGCGGATGGTCGGGGTCCATCTCGACCATGGTTCGCACCAGCGCAGCGGCCGTCAGCGGATCGTTGGACGGCAACTTGATGATCGCGTCCGACCGGGTCAGCGCATTGCGGATCACCGTCAGGATCGACACGATGGGCGCATTTCCGGCGATGACATGGACCGTCCGCGCGCCGAAGGCGCGGGTGCGGGCGGTCAGGCCCGGAAATCTGCCGGCCCCCTGATCGACCCAGCCTTCCAGATAATCGACGCCGCAGGAGCGTTCCATCATCCGGCGCATTTCGGTGCGATCGAAGGCCGCGCCGATATGCTGGAAATGGACGCGCAATATGCTCTCGGACAGGCCGGAGGTCTGGCAGGACAGGCGAAACGCTTCCTGCAAATGCCGGTTCTGACCGAAATCGAGCCGCTGACCCAGGGCGACGAGGAAATCGAGTATCTCGTCAAAGCTCAGCGCATAGAGGTCGGCCATGGCCGAAGGGGTGCGCAGCGGCAGGCGCGCCACATGTTTGGCAATGTCGGGCGCAGAGAAACTAACGCCGCCCCGGCGGCCGCCATAGTCGACCTCGGTATCATCGATAATCTGGCCCCGGATGATCAGGGGCACGCGGAATGGATCGGTCATGGTTCTACTCACATCGACAGTTCGGCAAGAAATTCGAGGGCGCGGTCATGCGCTTCGGGGGCGCCGGCACACACGATGCGGTCATCGCCGCCTTCCTGCTCGCTGTAGCGGCGCACCGGCGGAATGACGTACGGCCCGGTGCGACCGCAGGCGCAGGGCTTTTCCCAGCCGGCCAGCGTGATCTCGTCCCCCGTCACCAGCCCGGCCCAATAGGTGTTGGGCATCAGGTCGAACGAGGCATAGCGGCCGGTCAGGCCATCCTTGCGCGGCAGGGGCTTTCCGGTCGCCGGATCGAGCAGGAACGGGATCTGGATGGGTGGGACGTGATAATGGCCATGCTCGCACATCATCGACAGACCCATCTGCTCTGATGTGGCGTACATTTCATAGATGGTGTCGAAACCCAGAAATTCGATCACGCGCTCGCGCCAGTCGTCGGGTAGTTCCTTGCCCTTCTTGCCGCCCCCGGTCAGCAGCACGCTGCCCTTGCCGAAGACGTTCTTGATGCCGCGTTTCAGCCCCTCCTCCGCCCAGTCGTAGAGGATGGCCCACATCGCCGTCACATAGACGTCGCGTCCACCGAAGCGCCGCTGCGCCTCGCTGAAGAAATGCTTGAGGTCGTCGGGCCGGCGGCGCTCCAGTTCCAGCAGCGCCTCCCGCCGTTCCAGCAGGACCGGCGGAATGTCGATCATGCCGGCCTCGCCCCGCGCCTCCGCCGCGCGCAGGCGACCGCCCAGCGAGGCGATGTCCGCGCTGAACCGGGCGTTGGGGTAGAGGAACAGGGTGTTTTCCTCGCCCTTGGCATAGAGGTCGACCTGGATGCCGTTGCCGCGCTGCATCGCAGCAGCGCCGTAGCGATAGCCCGGAATGATGATCGGCATCCCGTCCTTCACGATGTCCGGACCGCGGTCCGGCCACCAGTCGCGGATGATGACCCCCGAATGGACGATGGTTTCACGCCACTGCTTCTTGCTGCGAGGGACGAAGCTCAGCTTGCCGGTGGTGCCGGACGTATGCTGGACGGTCAGGTCGGTTTGCGCGTCGAGCAGGTCGACCCAGTCGTCGATCGTCTCGATACCGCTGGCATCGACGTGGGAAATGTCGCTGGTCGTCAGGCCCGCGAGCCATTTGGTCAGCTTGTCGAAGCGGCTCCGTTCCAGATAGCTGATCGGATAGGATTTATAGACGGTGTGGGGAAACAGCAGCGGCGCCAGATCGTCGATCGTCTCGATCGCGTCGATGCCCTGCTCGCGCGCCAACTTGTCCAGCACGGACAGGCCGGGCCGCAACTCGGCAAAGCGCTTGCGCGCGCCTTCCAGATGCAGCCGGTCGATCTCCTCGCGACTGAGCGTGAAGGCCTGCGCATAGGGCGCGTCGTGGAAACTGGTGGGATCGGCGATCAGTCGATCGAGATAGCTGCTCATAAGAAAATCCGTCCTTCTTGATGGGACGGATTGTGGCGGCGGCGGGGCGTTCCCCGCAATGCCGATGCCTACAGCCGGAACGCCCAAACATCGTCAGGCGGACATGAAGCGCGATGCTTCACATCATATCGGATCGGCCATCCAACGCAGAACTGGTTCAGCGCGATGCACCACGCTCTTCGCGATATTCGCGCGGCGTCATGCCGGTCGCCTTCCGGAACGCCGCCGAGAAAGCGGCAGCGCTTTGGAAGCCGCAATTGCCGGCGATCACCTTGATCATCGCCTCGCCACGGACAAGCAGGTCTTGCGCACGCGCGATCCGGCGGCTGGCAATATAGTCGGTCAAGGTGATGCCAGTGGTGGCCCGGAAAGTCCGGATCAAGTGACGCGGGCTGGTGCGGATTTCGGCGGCCAGATCGGCCACCGAAAGCATTTCGGCCAGATCGGCCTCTATTTTATCCTTGATGCGACGCAAGCGCCAGCCGGGCATCTGTCCATGTACGCTGCGGTCATCATATTGGGCTTGGCGAAAATGCCGGCATAGTTCGACGACGAGCATCAGTGCCATGCTTTCGAGCAATATATCCTGTCCAAAGCCTGGATTGCGCAATTCCTCCACCAGCCGGGCAAGGCCTTGGCGCACCCGACCGATCTGAACATCCTGACATGCCGCCAGATCGGCGACGCTGTCATCCTCGAATAATTGCATCGCCCGGTCGTTTTCAAATGTCAGGCACAGCAGGCTGTGCTCACCCGGTTCGCTCAGGGTCGCAAATGCGCCACCCTTGGGCAGAAAGACGACATCGCCTGGCGGATCCGCCAGTTGGCGTTCGCTGTTGAAGAACCGAGCGCTGGGACAGCGCGGGCCGATGGAAAAATCCAGATAGTAGGAATCGGGTCGAAAAACCGATCGGCTGCTCTGGGTCCATCCGAAGTGACGGATATCAGCGAAAATACCGTTCGTATGGAACCGCCGTTCGACATGGAAATGCGACGCAGTGTGCGGGGCACAGAGCGGCAGACCAAGGTCGGCTTCAAGTCGCATCCTCAACCTCCTCGCCATCGATCGAATCTTGGCTCGATCCTAAAGCGCAGGACCATTATTTCCCTGTAGATCGCGAATGGCAAGTCAGTGCCGATCATGATCATGCACATCGGCGACAACCCATCGGCTTGCCAATGCAAACAGGCCGGCGGCCAGGATGAAGAAGCAGGATCCCAGGCTGAGCGATAGGCGCAGCCCCTGTGCGCTTGCCGCCTCACAGGCCGCGACGGCCCGCTTGGCGCATTCGGCCAGGCTGAGGCCTGCCGACACCCGGGCACTTTCCCCCAATATGTCGCTGGCAAGACCGATCAGCGGCGGACCCAATCCATAGCCCAATATGGAACTGGTAGCGATAATCACGGCGGAGGCCATGGCGCGCATATGCGGCGGCGCCACATCCTGTCCGTGCGCATACATGGCTGGCATGTAGAAATGCTGCCCCATGGATCCGAGCACCATCAACGCCACCGCAAGGCCAACTGTCGGAATTTGAAAAGCGGCGGCATATAGCGCGCCGCACCAGAGCAAGCCGAAGGAAGGCAGCCAAGCCTTGATCCGCGGGTAGCGACGCGCACCCAGGTCCATCATCGGGCCGCCCAACAGCGTGAAAACGATGCCGACGCCGCCGATCACAAGCCCCATCAGCACCGACGCATTGGCCAGGGACAGACCGTGCCCGCGCATGAGGAAGGACACCATATATTGTTGATTGGCATAGCTGCCGATCCCGGCGACGCCCCCCGCAACGGCCACCAGAGCAAAGCTGCGCCGGGCCAGCAACTGGCGGACGGTGGCGATGAAAGACGCGGCATGGTGCGATCGGGGCTGGCTGCGCGGCGGTTCCGGCACGGTGGCGCGGAACAGCAGAGCCATGACGATGCCGGCCATTCCGCAGATGAGGAAAGCCGTGCGCCAACCATAAGCGGCGATCAAAGCGCCCCCGCCCACCGCTGCGACGATGGCGCCGAAGGGGCCGGCGACCGCGAAGATGGCGATGGCGGTAGTTCGACGTTGCGCGGGGAATGCGTCGGAGATGAGCGAATGCGAGGCCGGCGTGCATCCCGCTTCGCCAATGCTGACGGCGGCTCGCCCGACGAGCATCTGGACGAAATTGGCTGCAATTCCGCAAAAGGCCGTCATGGCGCTCCACAATGTCAGCGAAATGGCGATGATCCCCACCCGGCGACCGCGGTCCGCCGCGCGCGCGATCGGGAAACTGAAGACCGTGTAGAGTATGGCGAATGCGGGTCCACCAATCAGGCCGAGCTGAAAATCGCTGAGATGGAGATCGACCTTGATCATTTCCTGGGCGACCGAGAAGAGCAGTCGATCAATATAGTTGAGGCAGTTGAGCAGAAACAGCGCGACAATCGTCCACGATAGCAACGATCGCCCATCGGCAGAAAGCGATGCGTCGTCCGGCATCGGTTGCGGACCTGCATCCACTATTGACGGATTGTGCATCACTCATCCTATTTCATTTTTATCGACTGTGACGAAGGCTATGCCAACAGCGCATCCCATGCCCCCGCCACGACTATCGCCGGGACGACAGATGTCGCGCAGGAGACATATTCCTTCCCCTATGCCTCCCCCGTCTATTCCCCGAATATTGCACAACAAACACAGGCAAAGCGGACGATTGACGATGATCGCAGCCCCCAGCCCGCTATTTCAGTCTGCGGGCCGCCGTTTGGCAAAATCGCGTAACGCAGCACCCCACCATGACCCTGTCGAGCAGTGTCTTACAGGCAGCGACGCCGTTTCCCGCCATATCGATTCCCGCAATATTCGCCCAGGTCGCGCATATCCTTCGCTGCTGCCGCAGCCTGGTGTTGATCGCAGGGAAATTCCTTTTCGCGCGCCTCGACGCGCTCGCACAATTCCTCGATATCGCATCGTGAAAGAATGTTCTTTTCGCGCAAATAGCAGACTAGGCTCTGCAATATGATCAAAGCCTTGTCGCCGCTCTCCACCGATTGACTGATTTCCATTTTTCGACCCTCGACCTTGAAATACGACATAACTGCCCGTCTCTTGAACGGGCAGTTATGCAGCAAATCAACGACGGAACCCCTGACGAAAGATAGGATCTTTCACGCAGGCCGTATCAGGCCAATGGGTGAAGTGGGCGACGCCACCTCACCCATCCCCTATGTCAGAAGCGATAGGAAACCGTTGCGCCCCATGTACGCGGCGCTGCGGTAAAGCCGATCGCGGTGCCGAAGGTGCCATACCCATTGAATATGGCGTTGTAATATTTCTCCTGTGTCAGGTTGCGGCCCCAAAGGGTGAACTCCATTCCGCTGTCGAGCTTGAAATTCACGCTTCCGTTCAACACACCATAGGCCTTGATCCGACTGAAGCTGTTCTGCGTATCGATGAAGCTGATCGCCGCCGCACGTTCCGCCGCGTCGTTGACTCCGTCGTTGAGCGCTGGCGTCGTCAAATCCGCGGTGGCATAGTCCTGGTAGACAGCAGATGTGTAGGCATAGTCGGCATGTAGCGCGATTTCGCCCCCTTTCACCGGGAAGCGCTGCGTTGCGCCGATATTCCATGTCCATCGTGGCGCGCGCGGAACGACCTCGCCGCTCCGATCCACCGTGCCGCCCAGGCCCGCCGCAGTGAATGATCCCGCAGCATATTTCGCCTTCAGCCAGGACAAGGCGCCACTTAATTCCATGCCCTGCCACGGAATGAGCGTGCCTTCAAACTCGACACCATAAGCCTTCACATCGCCTGCATTCTGAACGAACTGGGTCAGATTGGCGCCAACCAGCGCATTGACGACATTCTGGGCGCCGTTCCGCCAAATATAGAAGCCCGCGAAATTGGTCCGCAGATGACGATCGAAGAAATCGCCCTTGAAGCCGATCTCGGCGTCCTTCACCTTTTCCGGCGCGAAGGAACTGGCGTCGGGCGGGGTCGGGCGCGAATTGAGACCGCCAGCCAGTGCGGCGCCACCCGTCTTTGCATAGATGAGCTTGCCGTCGCCCAACTCATAGTCGATGCTGGCGAGCCAGGCGGGATAATCAAATTTGGCAGTGACGGGATCAACGCAATTGGGACCGGGGGCGACCAAATTCGCATTGGCACCCACGGCGCATAGTCCCGTAGCGGGCAGTGTGACCAACTGGCCGTTGGAGAGAAACGAACCAGAAAAACCAGGAATTCCGCCGATATAACCCATGCGGTTGATCGAACGCTTGTCCCAGGTATAGCGGAAGCCGCCGGTCGCGCGCAACCGTTCGGTCAGGCTGTAGTTGACCTGCGCGAACAAGGCCTTCGATTCCGATTTGTACGTGGCCAGGTTGGTATTGGCCGGGGCAAGGTTGAAGCCGAAATCGGTATCCTGGAAGACGAGCGACTGGGACTGCTCATCGCCCATTTCCTTGAAATAGAAACCGCCGAAAATGAATTCCAATTTCCCGAGGTTGCCGGAGAATTGCAGTTCCTCGCTACGCTGCTTTTGTGAATAGTCGCTCGCATAGGATGCGATCTTGGCAGGCGTGCCGTCAAGATCGGTACCATCCCCGGTGTCCGCCTCGCGATAGGCCGTTATCGATTTGATCTTAACGTCGCCCAGATCATATTCGATGGTCGCACGGACACCCCATGTCTTGTTATAATTATAGGGCGTATCGATGTTGGCATTGCCCGTGTTGGGATCATTATAGGTTCTATAGAAGCGGCTCTTGCTCTGGAGGAAGCTAGCAATGTCGAATTGGCCGGAATAGAGTGCCAAGGCCGGTCCTGTCGGATTGATACCGCGCAGAGCGACATTATTGTACGTATCCTTGATATTGGCATAGTCGGCCGACAGGGATACAGTCATCGGGATCGCCGACGGCTCCCAGTTCAGCGTGCCACGGGCCGCGATGTCGTGATCGATACGAGCCGCATCAACCCCTCTTATGGGGTTGTCGCCAAAGCCCTTGCCCCTCTCGCCATAGCGCCCCGCCAAGCGCAGGGACAATTCGTCGCCCGAAATCGGCAGGGTCAGCGCGGATTCGATCGACCAGCTTTCATAGTTGCCGATACGTCCCGTGACATAGCCGCCGAAATTGCCGTCCGGCTGCACGGTCGTCATGTTCAGAGCGCCACCCGTCGTATTGCGTCCGAACAAGGTTCCCTGGGTTCCGCGCAAGACCTCGACCGAAGCCAGATCGAGGAGCCCGAGATTTCCGGCGATGGGTCGCCCATAATAGACGCCATCGACATAAATGCCGACGGCAGGATCGGAGAATGAATTGGGGCTATTTTGCGCATTGCCGCGGATGGCGAGATATATCAGCGATGCGTTGCCGGTGCCGCCGGATTGCACCGACAAACCCGGCGCCGCGCGGCCCACATCCGCCACTTCGACAATCTGCCGTTCCAGCAGCGCGGTCGGATCGAGCGCCGTGACCGCCACGGGGACAGTCTGAAGATTTTCCGACGTGCGGCGAGCCGTCACGATGATATCGCGAACACCGCTATTGTCATCACTGCTCGCACTTTGCTCGACTGCTTCTGCCGCATGGCTTGCGCCTGCGCCACCGACACCCAACGCCGTGCCAGCCAGCAAGATTGCGCGAAATATTTTGATCATTTTATCCCCTCCACTATTAATATTATTAAATAACGGAATTTGATTTTGTTATTATGGTTTCCGATATTATTTTTGTTTATGATTTTAATAGAAGAAATACTGTATATTCATGAGATATTTATCAACCAGTACCGAAAATGCGATCTTAATAACTAGATCATCACGATATCAGGCAGTATATTAAACACCCTCCTGTTTTGCATTTTCCGGGCATTTATAATCACCAATTTTATCGTTTCATGCGGGGAGGACACATATCGTTGGATAGGTATCCTGACCCGGGGACCCACGCTTTTACCCCCGTAGCAAAGGCTCCATCGGCACCAGAACAAGATGATCGGCAGGCGCATCGGGACCCGCGATCACCAGGCACTGCCGCAGCATCCGTCGATGAAAGAAGCGTGTCAGGGCAGCGTCGTCGGCGGGCACGCTCTTTTCGATGAAGCGCATCAATGCGGCTTCACCCTCGGCGGCATCGACATGGACCGTACCCAGTAGCGCCTCGATATCCTTGCCATCCTCTTCTCGCAGCCAATCGCGGTAGCGCAACTGGTTGCGGAGATAGTGAGGGATCGAAGCAAGGATATTGCGTTGCCAGTTCTGTAGCGAGCCGCTTTCGGGCAGGCGTTCGATCTCCGCCTGCAATTTATCAAGTGCCAGATCATTCTGGTCCGCCGCGGCGGGCAGCGGAAGCGCGATGTCGTCGAGGGACACGCCCAATATTTCGGCCAACGCTTCCATGCATCGCCGTCCTATCATCGACACTTGTACCGCTGCCTCGACCCAGTCGCCGCCGCGCCCCTTTTCGTGCACCCCAAACAGGGGACCGTAAATGGCTTCGGCCAGGAAGGACACGGTATGATAGGCGATCGCGTCAAAATCGAGCGGCACGCCGATCGCCGTTTCATAATGGCGGAACAGGGCGGCGACGTCGCCCATATTCTCGATCGGGTGACGGCCCCTGAAACAGGCCAGATCGCGCATGGGATCCGCCAGATGACCGATTTCCACGTCCAATATGCCGGTGACCTGGGCGCCCTCCGAAAGAAACTGGCCGCAGTCGCCCGTGACGAAGGAAATGGATTCCCGATGTCGGGGATAGTTGCGACGCAGCCAGCGTGCGCAAAATTCCAGCAGCGGATCGGTGATGCCCTGCTCGGCCGTCATGGCATGGAAGCGTTCGAAATTATGCAGGGCGATCTCGCGCGCGCCCTGCGGCAAATGGGCTCCGCCTTCAACGAAAGCCTGGCTTGGCAAGCGGTGGATGTCTGCCAATATCTCCATATAGCGCAGCGATGCGGCCCATCGATCGTCGGTCATGACCGACGCGCTTTCGATCGCCTGCTGGACCAGGCCGGGATCCCGCCCGCCTTCTATCCATTCCATCACGATGGTGTTGGGCTGGTCGCACATGCCCAATATGGCGGGTATGGGAATGCCATTTTCATGCAGCGCGCGCTGCATGCGCATTTCATACACGAGCGGATAGGGATGGGTCGGCCAGGTGCGATCGCCCTTCAGCAGAAAATCACGCTTCACGCCATTTTGCTGTGCCGTAGCGCGCCATACCGGACGCCAGCGCCGTTGCTTTTCGAGCTTGACCTCGGAACAACCCAGCCCATCCTCAAGCCATCGGCTGAGTTGTTCGCGGCTTTCCGCCTGATCCTGATCGGCTTCGGTCTGCGCCATCGACAGTCCTCCCTATCATTTTTCTATTCATTGCGATCGGTGCGTCACCGCCCCATCCCCAGGCAGGTTAGCCGTATCGACGGGAGGGAACCGACGCACCGCTCTCATTCTTGCTGTCAGTCGCCGAACCGATAGCGGACCTCCACGCCATAGGTGCGCGGCGCGCCGTAGAATCCGCTGAAGATCCCGAGCGCCGCCGATCCGACATTGCTCGACGCCAGATATTTCTTGTCGAACAGATTACGTACGAAGAAACTGACATCCGCCTTGCTGCCACCGACGCCATTCAGGTCCAGCCGTCCATTGACCAGGTCATAAGCGGGCAGCACCTGGTCGGAAGAGCGCACCTTGCTGGAATGATAATAGTCCAGGCTAAACACGGTTTCCGCCAGCGAGGGCGGCACCGGCAACGTCCAGCGCGCGCTGGCCGTGACCGTCGTCTTCGCGACCAGATTGAACGGCACTTTGAGCGCTGCAAGATAGGATTGGAGATCGGCAGGCACCGTCAGCGAGCGCGACTTGAGGTCGAGGAAGGTCGCACCGGCGTTGAAGGACAATGTCGACGTCGGCTGGATGCGGGTCGAAAGGTCGATACCCGCGACCCGGGTCTTGCCCGCATTGACCAGCAGCGTCCCGCCGCTCGGATCATTGCTGGCGTCGCAATCGCCGTCCGGTGATTTCGGCGGATTGGTTCCGCCCGGCGTAGTCGTACTGCAACTCGCCTGCGTATTGAGGCCCGAAATGGGCACCTGCACATTATTGTACCAGCCGACAAAGGGCGACGCATTGAACTGCAATTTGACGTCGCCCATGGTGAAGTCGGAGCGGATACCGACCTCTACATCCGTCACCTTTTCCGGCGCGAACGACTGGAACGGCGTGAGCCGCCCGGCCAGCGTCGGGCTGTTGATCCCGCCCGCACGATAGCCCCGGCGCGTCACCGCATAGAGGAAGATCGCATCCGACGCCTTCCAGTCGACGCCTGCCTGCCAGGTCAGCGCCTTGGACGAGGTCTTGTTGACGCTCGAATTGCGGATGGTTGCCGCGCCGTCCGCGCATTCTTCCGGCGAAACGACGGGCTGGTTGTTCAGGCCGCCGCCGACGCAGGCCTCGATCTTGTCCCAGGTATGGCGCACGCCCAGATTGACGTGCAGCCCGTCCGCAATCTCATAATTGACATTGCCGAACAGCGCCCGGCTCTTTTCGCTGTAGAAGCTGTAGTTGAACCGCGCGTCCGTGATGCCGGGCAGGATGAAGACGGGGATGTAGGTGCCAGACGGCCCGAGCGGCTTGCTGTCCAGATAGAAGGCGCCGACCAGCCAGTCTAGGCGATTGCCGAGCGCCGACCCCTTCAACTGCACTTCGTCGCTGATCTGCCGGACGTCGGATGTCTGGCGCCCGCCCACAATCGTCACCGGAAGCCCGGCAGGAATCGCGCCGCTGCCATCGGCGATCAAGGTAGGCAGCCCATCCACGCTGGAATAATAGTCGACCTTGGTGCGCCGATAGCCGAAGATATTGACGAAGGTGATGTCGTCGGACAGATCGAACTCGGTCCGGTTGGTGATGCCAAAACGCTTGACCTTTTCAAACGCGTCGACGTCCGAATTGATCACGCGCGGCCCGCGCGCGCGCTGCAAGGCCAGTTGCGCCAGAGCCGCCGCCGCCGTGCCCGTCGCCGTCAGCCCGTTGGGACCGGGCAGCACATTCGTCAACACCGACGCGCCGCCGACTGCATCATTATGGTAATAATCGACGATGAGCGTGTTGCGGAACGCGGCGCTCGGCTCGAACAGGATAGACCCGCGGATCGCTTGCGAATTGAGGTCGTCGGGGTCGCCGCCGATGCCGATATTCTTGGTCCAGCCATCGCGCTTCTGGATCTGGCCGGCGATGCGGATGGCCAGCGTGTCGGACATCAGCGGTATATTGACGGCGGCTTCCAGCAGCCGGGCGTCGTAATTGCCGTAGGACGCCTTGGCATATCCCCCCAGCTTATAGTCCGGCGCCTTCGGATAATACAGGATCGCGCCGCCAGTGGTGTTACGGCCGAACAGCGTCCCCTGCGGCCCCTTGAGCACTTGAACGGACGAGAGATCATAGGTCGGAATGCTGGACCCGACCGTAGGAGACGGCACTTCGGCGAAATAGCTGATGACGCCGGGCGCGCTGTTGCCGGCCAGCGCCTTGGACTGGCCACGAATGGAGAAATTGCTGTTCTCGCGCCCGCCCGAACCCGCCAGGAATACGCCCGGCGTCTTGATCAGCAGATCCTGCGTATCGCGGATATTGGCCTGCCGCAGCGAATCCGCGCCGAACGCCACGACAGAAACCGGCGTCTCCTGGATATTCTCGGCAGTGCGGCGCGCCGTCACCACGATGTCGCTGCTGTCCACCTCTTGCGGCGCGGCGGGGGATGATTGCGCCAAAGCCACCTGGGACGTCGTCAGCAACAGCCCCAAGGGCAGGATGAAACCGGATATCTTCATTCTTCGTCTCCCTGATGGCCAGATATGACCTTTGTCTTTGAGAGCCGGTCTGTTGCCGGCCTTTCCTGTTCATGGGATCGAGGATGGATGGCCGTCGCCCCGCGCCGCGTGCCAATTTCCGTCGATCGCGTTTTCGCGGCGGCTGAATATGCCGGTCTGCCTGCGCACTATGTCGCCATCCCCTCCGCATTCCCCCGATGGATCGGGTGTGCGGCGGATAAGACGCCAATCCGCGCCTTCAATTACCTGTCGAAAGGAGGGTCCGATGGCGGTTCATGCCGATATCCACCGGATGACGTACGGTCGGGAAAGGCTGACGGCCCATGGGAGAGGAAGAGATGACCCATTTTGCAAGCGGACTGTTGATGCCCGAAGGGCCGATCGCGCAGCCCGATGGAGGCCTGATATTGGTCGAGGTACTGGGCGGACGACTGTCGCGCTTGGGACCGGACGGCGTGCGCTCCACCATAGCCAATCTGGGCGGCGGCCCGAACGGAGCGGCGATCGGGCCTGACGGGCGAATCTATGTCTGCAACAATGGCGGCTTCGACAAGCTGATCCTGCCCGACGGCGGCCTTATGCCGATCGAGGCCCCTCTCGACACGCCCCCCGGCGCGATCCAGGTCGTCGATCCCGCCAGCGGTGCTTTTGAAACTCTGTACGCCTCCACCGACGCGACTCCTTTCTGGGGACCGAACGATCTCGTGTTCGATGAAGCGGGCGGCTTCTGGTTCACCGATTTCGGCAGGGATCGCGGCGCGGCGCGCATGCGTGGCGGGCTCTATTATGCCAAGGCCGACGGGTCGGAGATTCGGCGCGCTGCCGGACCGTTGGATGGGGCGAACGGCGTCGGCCTCTCGCCCGATGGACGCACCCTATACGTCGCACTCACCTATGAAGCGCATCTGCTGCGCTATCGATTGTCGGCGCCCGGCGTGATCGACACGACGGCGTCTCCGACCCCGGACGGACACAGCATCGTCGGGCGGGCCGGGCCCGGTCAATTTCTCGACAGCCTGGCCGTAGACAGCGCCGGTCGCATATGCTGCGCCTCGCCCGGCCAAGGCGCTATATTGATCTTCCCGCCCGAGGGGGGAACGCCTCTGCAGATCGAGACCGGGGATTTCCTCACGACCAACATCTGCTTTGGCGGCAAGGACGGGCGGGTGGCCTTCGTCACGTTGGGCAGTTCCGGGAAGGTCATATGCATCGATTGGGACGTACCCGGCCTGCCTCTGGCATTCGGCTGACGCCCATCGTCGACAGCACCACCCTGCCCGCCGACAGGTCAAGCAGACAGCCATTGCTGTTCCATCGCGCCATGCCCCAGAAAAGAGCGACCATGCCGGCTGATAGCTATGACTATATCATCGTGGGAGCAGGCTCTTCCGGCTGCGTATTGGCCAATCGGCTGTCGGCCGACCCCAATGTCACGGTTCTGCTGGTGGAGGCGGGACCGGACGACAGCAGCCCGCTGATCGCCATGCCCCGCGGCATCGGCAAGCTGCTGGCGCCGGGCAATCCCCATGTCTGGGACTATGCCGTCTCGCCCGGCGGCAACGCACCGCAGGAAATATGGCTGAAGGGCCGCGCGGTGGGCGGGTCCAGTTCGGTCAACGGCATGGTCTATGTGCGCGGCGCACCGGCCGATTATGACGGCTGGGAAGCGGCGGGCTGCACCGGCTGGGGCTGGCAGACCATGGGTCGGCACTTCGTCGCGCTGGAAGATCATGCGCTGGGCGCCAAGGCGTGGCGAGGCATCGGCGGCCCACTCAAGATCAGCGTCCATCCTGCGGGCGACCCGCTGTGCGAAGCCTTCCTGATTGCCGCCGGTCAGGCCGGGACGCAACGGGTGGACGACATGAACGACATGCCGGCCGTGACCGAGGGCGGCATGGGCTATCAGCCGACATCCACCTATCGCGGCAAACGCTTCTCCGCCTCCCGCGCTTTTCTGAAGCCTGTGCGAGGCCGACCGAATCTGGATGTTTTGCCGCAGACCGACGCTCTGCGTATCCTGTTCGATGGGCAACGGGCGAGCGGCATCCTGCTGCGCAACAAGGATGGCGAGCATGAGGTCGCCGCCCGGCGGGAGATCATCCTGTCCGCAGGCGCGGTGCAGAGCCCCAAGTTGCTGCAATTGTCCGGCATCGGTCCCCGTGCCCTGCTCGAATCGCTCGGCATTCCGATCGTTGTCGATGCGCCCGGCGTCGGCGCCAACCTTCGCGAACATCGCTATCTGGGCTTCAACTACCGAGTCCGGGGGAACAGCCTGAACCAGAAACTGTCCGGCCTGGGCCTCATCATGTCGGCTTTGCGCTATGCTTTCGGATCGAAAGGCCCACTGACCCATGCAGCGCATGAAGTGGGCGGTTTCGTCAAGACCGATGCCACGCTCGACCGGCCGGATGCGCAGGTTGGCATGGGCCTCTATTCCTTCCGCACGGACGACAAGGGGGCGGTGGCGCTCGATCCTTATCCCGGCATGACCGTCATCGCCTATTATATGCGGCCCGACAGCCAGGGCCATGTCCGGATCAGTTCGGCCGATCCGGACGTGCCGCCGGTTATCGACGCCAATCATCTGGCCGCCGATGCCGACCGACGCCATTTCGTCGCCCTGTTCCGCTGGCTCCGGCGCCTCGCGCAACAGCCCGCGCTCAAGGACTGGATCGTCGAGGAAACGGGCAAGACCGTCGGCATAGAGGCGGACGAGGATATTCTGGCCAACGCGATTACCCTTGGCGGCACATCCTTCCACATTTGCGGGACGTGCCGCATGGGCGCGGATGACGCCTCCGTCGTCGACCCGCAGCTTCGCGTGCGCGGCGTCACCGGCCTGCGGGTCGTCGACACGTCCATCATGCCGACGATCGTGTCGGGCAACACCAATGCGCCGGCCATGGCCATCGCGCTCAACGCCGCGGACATGATCCTGCGGCCCGATCAGGAACCTGTGATATGACCGTGCCCTTCACCACCCTCGACAGGCTCTACATCGATGGCGTCTGGGTCGATGGCGGCAGCGAACGCGACGCCATCATCAATCCCGCCACCGAAGCGGTGATCGGCCACGCGCCCGTCGGCAATGCCGCCACAATGGACGCCGCGATCGCCGCCGCGCGCGATGCGTTCGACACGGGCATCTGGCCGCGCATGGCCATGTCCGAACGCGCAACCTACCTGCGCCGGATGCATGGCGCGCTGGATGCCCGCAGGCAGCAGATCGCGGCGCTGATCGTCGCGGAAGTCGGCTGTTCGCAGGGCATCACCCACGGTATGCAGGTCGCCAATCCGCTCGACCATCTGCTGGCCGCGCTCGACCATTCGACGCGCGACGACAGCGTCCGCCTACCGATCGACATCACCCCCGATCCCTTCAACCCCGACGGACCCAAGAAGATCGGCGGGACTACCGTGGTGCGCGAACCGGTGGGCGTCGTCGCGGCCATCACCGGCTATAATTTCCCCTTCCTCATCAATCTGGCGAAGATCGTGCCCGCGCTGCTCGCCGGCAATACGCTGGTCTTGAAGCCGTCGCCCTTCACCCCTTTTTCCGCGCTGCTGTTCGGCGAGATCGCCGAGGAAATCGGCCTGCCCAGGGGCGTGCTGAATGTCGTCACCGGCGGGCCGGAGGTCGGCACGAGCCTGACCAGCGATCCGCGCGTCGACCTCGTCACCTTCACCGGGTCCGAAGGCGTGGGCGCCGCGATCATGGCGCAGGCAGCGCCCACGTTGAAGCGCGTGCACCTGGAACTGGGCGGCAAGTCCGCGCTGATCGTCCGTCATGACGCCGACGTCGCCCGCGCCGCCAGCATGGCGGTCGCGGTCCTTTCGGTCAATGCGGGCCAGGGCTGCGCCCTGCTGACGCGCCTCGTCGTCCATAACAGCATCCGCAAGACCTTCGTCGAAACCGCTTGCGCCATCGCCAGCCAGTTCAGGATCGGCGATCCTGCCGATCCAACCGTGGCGATGGGTCCGCTGATCCGCGAATCCCAGCGGGAAAAGGTCGAAAGGCTGATCGCCATCGGCCGCGACGAAGGCGCACGGATCGTGCATGGTGGCGGGCGTCCGGCGGGCCTCGACAAGGGCTTCTTCACCGACATCACCATCTTCGACGATGTCGACAACAGGATGACGATCGCCCAGGAAGAGGTGTTCGGCCCGGTCGGCACCGTCATCGGCTTCGATACCGACGAAGAGGCGATCCGCATCGCCAACGACAGCCGCTATGGCCTGAACGGCGGCATCGAAACCGCCGACGCCGCCAAAGGCTATGAGATGGCGATGCAGATCCGCGCCGGCAGCGTCATGCTCAACGGCGGCACGGGGCGCATGACCTATGCGCCGATCGGCGGCTACAAGCGGTCCGGCGTCGGACGGGAATATGGTCCCGACTGGCTGCACGAATATCAAAATCAGAAGTCGGTCTTCTACCCCGTCGGCCGATAGAGAAGCCGCTAGCCGGCGGTGATGCCGCCATCGACCGCCCAGCAGGCGCCATGCACATGGCGCGCGCGATCGGACGCGAGGAACAGGAGCGGTTCGGCCACATCCTCGGGCGGGCATGGCGGGCGCAGGCCCGTATAGCGCGCGAGCAGCCGGGGATCGGCGAAATCGGGGAAGGCCATGCCCTGCGTCATTTCCGTCCGCATCGGGCCGGGCGAGAGGATGTTGATCCGCACGGGACTGTCCATCATCTCCATCGCGAGCGACAGAGTCAGACCGACCAGTCCGAATTTGGAGGCGGCATAGGGCGCCAGATAGGCCTGTCCCATGAAACCGGCGGTCGATGCGACGCAGACGATATTGCCCCTGCTCTCGATAAGGTGCGGCATGGCCGCCTGCATGAGGAAAAAGGGTCCGGACAGGTTGGAGGCGATGGTCCGGTGCCATTCCTCCTCCCGAATGTCGGACAGGCGGTGGAACATGACGTCGGCGGCGATATTGCACAGCACGTCCAGCCTGCCGAAGGCCGTCATCGCGCCTTCGATCACGTTAACGCAGCCGCGCGGTTCGCCCAGGTCGCAAGCCAGTTCGACACATCGGCCGCCCGCATCGCGGATCAGACGCCCGGTCTCTTCCAGCTTCGCCCGCCTGCGCCCAACCAGGCACAGCGCCGCGCCTTCCCGCGCGAACGCTAGGCTCGCAGCCCGGCCCAGCCCCGATCCGGCGCCGGTGACCAGTACGACCTTGCCCGCAAAGTCCATGCGCTCCCCCCCTCCCAAAACGCGGCCGGGAAAATGCCGGGCCCTGTGTTCGTCATAGCGGGACGGGCGTAGCGACCATCCTTTCGCCCGACGGGGTCGATCCCGTCACCAGCGCCGTCGCCATTGCGCGCCCCGCCGGCGGTGACGGATCACCTCGTCCCGCTCGTCCGGCGTGACCAGTGGCGTGTCGTCGGGAAGATGCGACCGAAGCTCTGAGGCCGGCACGATCCTGAGCGTCGGTTCCGGCCCGGAACTCGCGCCGGTCCAGCGCAGCATCAACGATCCTTCCCGGCGGCCGGCGGGATCGAGCCAGTTGGGCACGCCCGGATCGTCCAGGGCGATGACGGCGCGGAAGCGGCCGTCACTGTCCAGTCGCGCCTGCACGGCGTTGAGGCTGCTCTGATGGTTGATCCAGTCGATCGTGTTCCAAAGCGGATCGTTGAGCTGCACGTTCCAGTAGCGCACCGGGTCGGGCACCGCCGTATCGATGATCATCGCCTCGCCGGGTTCCAGCCGGAAGATGCCCTGATAATAATGCTGCCCGGCCACGCCGCCGCGACCGGCCCAGTCGTCATATTCCAGCCTGTTGACGAAACCCTGCGCCCGCTGCCGCTGGCCATAGCCCAGGGCAAATGTCGCATAGCGTTCGACGAAGGCCGACAGGCGGTCGAGCCGGTGGGTGATCTCGGCTGCTGGCACCGGGCCGCCGCCCACGCGCCGGTCGACCCGTTCGATCGCGATGCGCAGATCGCGCCCCGCGCCCCAGTCATAATAGGCATGGCGCAGGCCGATGGTGACGACGCGCGGGTCGAGCGGGAACCAGTCGCCCGCATGACCCTCCGGCCGCTCCCCGCCCAACAGAATGTCGAAGCTGCCGTCCGGGCCCAATGTGCAGGCATCCAGATCGATCATGCCCACCGAAGGCCCCAGATCTTCCATCGGTCCCAGGCCGCCCGCGACCAGATCGAGGAACACGAACACCCCGTCCCCGCGCGTGCCGGACAGCCTGTAGACGCCGCCGCCGTCGATCCGCGCCGCGCCATAGATGAAGTCGGGATTGACCCCGACCGTGTTGAGGATGCTGCTGACCGACGGCGCGAAATCGGGATGGTCGGGATCGGAGAAGGCCGTCTGATAGCCGGTGGCCAGGATGGCGAACAACAGCCGATGCGCCTCCGCCCGGGCCTGCGGATCGCCAGGATCGGCCAGCCTGTCCAGCACGCCTTCCGCCCCGGCGATCCGCTCCAGCCAGGCGCGCCATTGCGACGGTTCAAAGATAGGCATGGTAGGTCTCGATATATTCCGCGAACCGGTCGCGCACCTGGTCGGCGGTCAGGCCATAATCGGCCAGCGTATAGCTGCGCGGCCCATGCTTGCCCGCCGGATTCTCCCGCAGCCAGCCCACTATGCCGGCCTCCGAGTCCGGCGTGAAATCCCAGCCGAAATGATCATAGGCGGCCCGGATGGTCGAGACCGGGTCCGCGACCAGATCCTTGTAGCGCATGTCGTAGATCGGCAGGTCCGGATGCGCCTTGCGATAGTCCATGCAGCATTTCACCCCGTCCCACCAGAGTTGCAGGAATTCGGCGCCCAGTGCGTGCAGGTCGAGCCGGTCGTAGGACGGCCCCCGGATGACACTGATCAGTTGCGAGATGGACGCGATGACGGTGGTCGGGTCGCGATGCGGCTGGATGAAGAGCGCATCGGGATAGACGCTGCGCAGCGCCGGGAGCTTGTACATATGCTCCTGTATCTTGAGCACCCAATGCCGGCCGGGATGGCGCCAGCCCAGATGCTGAAGCCACATCTTGTGGACATCGTAGCGGAAGGTCGCGTCGATGCCCTTGAACCAGTCGTAGAAGCGGGGAAGATGCTGGAACATGCAGGGATTGCTGCTCTGAAACGAGGTCGTCATGAACGACCCGCATTCCTGCGGTATCCTGGCGCCCAGCGGATGGGCCTTGAGCAGTTCGTCGGCACACCCGCCCAGTTGCGCGCGCAGATGTTCGTCGAAACGGGCGATGCGCGGGTCCGTATCGGCGGTAGCCGCTTCGGGCGGCGGCGATGGCTCGGCCACTTCCCACATCAGCGGCGTGCGCACCTGCGGGTCACCCTCCATCAGCGCGTGCAGGAAACTGGTACCGCACCGGGGCAGGCCGAGGATGAAGAGCGGCTGCCGGATTTCGACGTCGGCGATTTCGGGATAGCGCGCCCGGTCGTCGGCGATCGCCTTCAGCCGGGACAGGTCGTCGGCGATGATGTGCAGCGCCCGGGCATGCCCATTCGCGTTGAGCGCCCGGTCTTCCGCCATCGAAGCGAGCAGTTGCTTCAGCCCGGGCCGCACATTGTCGCGCAGATAATCGGGCAGCGGATATTGCGCTAGGAGCGCGTCCGCGTCCGGAAATCCAAATGTCATTGCCATCCTCTCTCAAACCGGTCTTACGACCATTTTCGCCAGGATGAGCGGTTCGTACACAGATGCAAAGCGCGGGTGGCGCGGATGTCGCCTATCGAAAACAGATGTCGGAAATTGCGGTCACATCGATCGGCGCTCAGTGAATCAAAAGCCGGTCACGGAACTGCTGCGGCGAGCAGCCTTCCATCTGGCGAAAGGCCACGCTAAAACTTGCCGTATTGGCGAACCCGCAACGATAGGCGATCTCCTTGACCAGAAGCGACCGGTTCATCAGCAGGTCCTTCGCCAGGGCCAGCATATGACGACGGCAAAAGGCCGCGGGACTTTCGCCCGCCGCGGCGCGGAACAGGCGTTCATAGTGCCGGACGCTGACCCCTCTTTCCATCGCTAGCTGCGCTATCTCGACCTTGCCGGGCTGCTCTCGGATATGGGCGACAACGCTGGCCAGATAGCGCTGGTCCAACGCTGGACCCCTGGAGAAGTCCGATCGCGTTTCCGGGCCGAATTGCTGCACTATTTCGGCGGCCAATCCCATGCTGATCGAATCCAGGATGAGCTGCGAACATAGCCCTGGCGCCATCATTTCCTGCTGTGCCCGCAGCAAGAGCGCCCTGACATGGGGATTGCGCATATCGATGGTATCGCGCAGTTGTCGGTCGGACAGTTCCATCGACAATCCGGTAAGCGCGCAAACATCTATTCGACAAAAAAGCGATCTCTGTTCGCGCTCCTCCCAATGCATCTGGAACGGCCGCGCCCAGGGATAGAAGCGCACTTCTCCCTGGGCACAAAAGTCGGCTGCGGAAGCGAGGTAACGGCCCATGGAGGGAAAGCGTGTCACCTCGAAATAGCTGCACGGCGGCGTGAAAGCGATCTCCCTACGCTCCCGCCAGAAAAAACGGCGCACTTCAAAGCGCGCGCCCATCGCCGCGACGGCGGCATCGAGCGACGTCTCGAACTCCTGCGGAAATAGGAAATCCAGGCTTGCGCGATCCGCAGGACCGGAAGCCTCGAAAGATTCCGTCGGCATATCGACTTTCTCCTGCATCCCCGTCCTTGATGATCTCGATCATACGCAACCCATCCATTCTGGGAAGGCCGACGATCAACGCACGACCTGCATGACGGGATCGCTATTCATTTGGCGTTTTCCATGCTGATCCAGCAAATGAATTGCCGCGCTTATATTGCTACCGAGCAGACACTATCAATTGCTATCGGCAGGAACGTCATGACCAAGTCGCCGCAAGTGGCGCTCACGCATCTCGAGCGTTTGGAGTCGGAGAGCATACACATATTGCGGGAGGTTGTGGCGGAGGCTGAGAAGCCTGTGATGCTTTACTCTGTGGGCAAGGATTCGGCGGTGATGCTGCATCTGGCGCGCAAGGCTTTTTATCCTTCGCCGCCGCCTTTTCCGCTGCTGCATGTCGACACGACCTGGAAGTTTCAGGCGATGTACGAGTTGCGCGACCGGATGGCGCGGGAGAGCGGCATGGAGTTGCTGGTCTATCAGAACCCCGAAGCGGCCGAGCGGGGGATCAACCCGTTCGATCATGGCGCGCTGCACACCGACATGTGGAAGACGGAGGGCCTGAAGCAGGCGCTCAATCTCTATGGCTTCGACGCGGCGTTCGGCGGCGCGCGGCGGGACGAGGAGAAGAGCCGGGCCAAGGAGCGCATCTTCTCCTTCCGCACCGCGTCGCACGGCTGGGACCCCAAGAACCAGCGGCCCGAACTGTGGAACCTCTACAACGCCCGCAAGAATAAGGGCGAGAGCATCCGGGTGTTCCCGATCAGCAACTGGACCGAGCTGGACATCTGGCAATATATCCATTTGAACGACGTGCCGATCGTGCCGCTCTATTTCGCCGACCAGCGCCCGACCGTGGAGCGCGACGGCATGTTGCTGATGGTCGATGACGAACGCTTTCCGTTGCAGCCGGGCGAGGAGCCGGTGATGCGCTCGATCCGCTTCCGCACCTTGGGCTGCTATCCGCTGACCGGCGCGGTCGAGAGCGAGGCGAAGACATTGCCGGACGTAATCCAGGAGACGCTGCTGACCACCACGAGCGAGCGGCAGGGCCGCGCGATCGACAAGGATGCCGGCGGCGCGGGGATGGAGAAGAAGAAGCAGGAGGGTTACTTCTGATGTCGGACCAGGATGTCATTTACAAGACCGACGCGCTGATCGCGCAGGACATCGACCAATATCTCAAAGTGCATGAGCATAAGACGATGCTGCGCTTCATCACCTGCGGGTCGGTGGACGACGGCAAGTCGACGCTGATCGGCCGGCTGCTCTATGACAGCAAGATGATCTTCGAGGATCAGCTGGCCGCGCTGGAAGCCGACAGCAAGAAGGTCGGCACGCAAGGAGGCGAGATCGACTTCGCCCTGCTGGTCGACGGTCTCGCCGCCGAGCGTGAACAGGGCATCACCATCGACGTCGCCTATCGCTTCTTCGCCACCGAAAAGCGCAAGTTCATCGTCGCCGACACCCCCGGCCACGAACAATATACCCGCAACATGGTGACCGGCGCCTCGACCGCCGACCTTGCCGTCATCCTGATCGACGCGCGCAAGGGGGTGCTGACCCAGACCCGGCGGCACAGCTATCTGGCGCATCTGATCGGCATCCAGAATATCGTGCTGGCCATCAACAAGATGGATCTGGTCGATTATGACCAGGCGGTCTATGACGGCATCCTCAAGGATTATAGCGAGTTCGCCCGCTCGATCGGCATCGCGACCTTCACGCCGATCCCGATTTCGGGGTTCAAGGGCGACAATATTACCGGCCCGTCGGACAATATGCCCTGGTATAAGGGACCGGCGCTGATCGCGCATCTGGAGAGCGTCGAGGTCAACAGCGCCACCGACGCGGGCAAGCCCTTCCGTATGCCGGTGCAATGGGTGAACCGCCCGAACCTGGACTTTCGCGGCTTTTCCGGCCTGATCGCCACTGGTGCGGTCCGGCCGGGCGACGCGGTCCGCGTGCTGCCTTCGGGCAAGACCAGCACGATCAGCCGGATCGTCACGCTGGATGGCGATCTGGACGTCGCGGTGGCGGGTCAGTCGGTGACGCTCTGCTTCGCCGATGAGGTCGACTGCTCGCGCGGCGACGTGATCGCGCTGGCGGACAATCCGCCGCAGGCCGCGGACCAGTTCGAAGCCAGCATCGTCTGGATGGCGGATGAGGCGATGCTGCCCGGCCGGCCCTATTGGCTCAAGATCGGCACGCAGACCGTCACCGCCACGATCCAGCAGCCCAAATATCAGGTTAACGTCAACGATGCCGGGGGGTGGGGTCACATCTGGCGGCCAAGACGCTGGAACTGAACGCGATCGGCGTCGCCAACCTGTCGACCGACAGGCAGATCGTGTTCGAACCCTATGCGGCGAACCGCACGCTGGGCGGCTTCGTGCTTGTAGACAAGATCAGCAACGCCACGGTGGCGGCGGGGATGCTGCACTTCTCGCTGCGGCGGGCGCAGAATGTCCATTGGCAGGCGACCGACGTCAGCCGCGACTTCCATGCGGGCCTCAAGAACCAGAAGCCGGCCGTGCTGTGGTTCACCGGCCTGTCGGGGGCGGGCAAGTCGACCATCGCCAATCTGGTGGAGAAGAAGCTCGCCAGAATGAACCGCCACACCTTCCTGCTCGACGGCGACAATGTCCGCCATGGGCTGAACAAGGATCTGGGCTTCACCGATGCCGACCGGGTGGAGAATATCCGCCGCGTGGGCGAAGTGGCCAAGCTGATGACCGATGCGGGGCTGATCGTGATCACCGCCTTCATCTCGCCCTTCCGCGCCGAGCGCGACATGGTGCGGCAGATGATGCAGCCGGGCGAATTTGTCGAGGTGCATATCGACACGCCGCTGGCCGATGCCGAGGCGCGCGACCTCAAGGGCCTCTACAAGAAGGCACGATCGGGGGAGTTGAAGAACTTCACCGGCATCGACAGCCCCTATGAAGCGCCCGAAGACCCCGAAATCCGCGTCGACACCACGAAGCTGACGGCGGAAGAGGCGGCCGACGCCATCGTCGCGAGGCTGATCCCATGAGCGCGCAGATCGACCTGTCGGCGATGACCGACGCCGATCTGGCCGCCCATCTGGCGCAGGTCGCCGGGCGCATCCTGCAAGAGGTGCGCGGGTCCGGCCTGTTCAGCGCCAGGGCGCTGGGCAAGGCCGGGGACCAGACCGCCAACCAGTTCCTCTGCCACGCGCTGCGCGAAGTGCGGCCCGACGACGGGCTGCTCTCCGAAGAGGAGAAGGACAATGAAGCGCGGCTCGCCAAAAGCCGGGTGTGGATCGTCGACCCGGTCGACGGCACGCGCGAATATGGCGAGGCGCGGGCCGACTGGGCGGTGCATGTGGGTCTGGCCATCGACGGCCAGCCCGCCATCGGCGCGGTGGCGCTGCCCGATCATTACGGCGGCACGGTGCTGCGCTCCGACCAGCCGCGCGCGGTGCCGCCCGCGCCCGAAACGCTGCGCATGGTGGTCAGCCGCACCCGCCCCGCGAAGGAAGCGGTCGCGGTCGCGGAGAAACTGGGCGCCGAACTGGTCCCCATGGGCAGCGCAGGGGCCAAGGCCATGGCCGTCATCCTGGGCCAAGCCGACATCTATCTCCACTCCGGCGGCCAATATGAATGGGACTCCATGGCCCCCGTCGCCGTCGCCGCAGCCCACGGCCTCCACTGCTCCCGCATCGACGGAGCACCGCTCCTCTATAACCAACGCGACGTCTACCTCCCTGACCTCCTCATCTGCCGAAAGGACATGGCCGGGCGTATCCTGGAACTGGTCGCCGAAGGGGGGAAGGAAGCAGGAGGTAGGATTCCAGCACCCCGTACTCCCTAGTTTTAACCGTTCCGAATGCGGGCGGCAGACACACCCAATACCCGCACCTGGATGATCGATCTACCCTGAAAAGACCTGGCCCCTGTAGCCTTACGCGGCCACTCCGTCATTTTCTGATTCCTTTCAGCATGCGCGCCGCTGCGTTGGAGGACGGCGCGAGCTTGCGACCGTAGCGAAGCGCGGTCGCGGTCGCGGTCCATCGCAGCGCCTACGCGATCGGCCCTGCATCCTCGCCGCTGGCAAACAAATCTTGAGTCAGCCCCACCCGCAGGGAATGGGTGCTGAGCAGCGCAACCGCCTCGGCTAGGGACGACCAGCCCCTAATCGGCTGCCGCGAGCGCGGTCCGCTTGATGACCAGGCGGATCGCCGCGCGCGCCCTCCCCGATCGTGTAGGTCACGCTGGCGGCTTGCGCGGGCCGGGAAGGCATTCGGTCGCGATCGATCTGGGCATTGTAGGCGAGATCGCGGATGGCGAACGCGCGGCGCGCCTCGCGGGCCTTGGTCCGGGTCACCGCCACCCGGCGGAACAAGATCCCGGCCCGGATCTCGGCGGCGTCCCGCCACAAGGTCACGCGCCGCATCGTCTCGGGCGAGAGCCACACGAACGCCGCCTCCCCTTCTTGGTCAGTTTTTGAGTGCGGCAATTCGAGAATCCCCGACCCGTCCTCCTGGGAATCGATATGCTCGATCGCCACCGCCGCCAGCTCCGACACGCGCAGGCCCGCGTCATAGCCCAGCGACAGCAGCGCCGCATCGCGCAGCCCTTGGGCATCGCCGCCGCAGGCTTCGAGCAGGACCGACAGGGTGAACCCCTTGTCGGGATTTCGCCCGAAAGCGGAACTCCGCGCCCCCTAGACCTATCAGCCCGCCCAGCGTGCCGATCACGCCGCCGGCGGTGAAGGTCGTGACGGGATTGCGGACCGTCTGGGCGTCAGCTTGCGTCATTGATCGGTCCTGCCAGTTTGAGAAGGTCGCCACGTCATTCGAGAAGTCCAAGAGCGCGCGCCCGCTCCTTCTCGCGACGCACGCCTTCGGGTGCCCATGACAAACCACCGCGGGCCGTGGGTTCCCGTAGATCGCGCGAAAGCCATGTCGCGAGTTCCCGCAACGTCACATCGGGATGCGTGCGAACCCGATCAGCAATCAGCCTTGCCACCCGCGTGTCCGGCGGCAACCGCCCCGCCTTGTCGAGGATGACCGCGTCCGCATGGCCGGCCTTCACCAAGGTCCGGCACGCCTTCACCAGCGTCCGTTCGGAGAAGGACCGCACTGGCGGCGGCAGCGCCTGCAACTGCCGCACCACCAGCTTCCACGGCAGATGTGGGCGCAAACGCTCGACCGTCGGCAACCATCGATGCCGCCCATCGAGCAAATCATTGAGATAGCGCTCCCGATGACCATAGCGGATATCCGCAATCGCGCGGGCATCGCGAGCGCGCATCCTGGGATTTCCCGGCTTGGCGCCGCGCGCAACGGCCGCTTCGAGTCCAGCCCGCGTGCGCTCGCGTATTAAAGCCCGTTCGAACTCAGCGAAAGCGCCGAGCATCTGGGTCATCAGCATCCCTTGCGCGCTAGCGGTGTCGATCGGGTCGTTGATCGAGCGAAAATAGGCCCCTTTTTTACGCAGCGCCTCCACGACCTCCAACAGATGCGACAGCGAGCGCGCGAGGCGATCGATCCGGACCACCAGCAGCGTATCACCCTCCCCTGCCCGTGTGATCGCCCGCGCGAGCTGTGGCCGCTCCCGGCTCGCGCCGCTGGCCTTATCTTCAAAAATGGTAGCACAGCCCGCCGCGCGCAGCGCATCGAGCTGCGCCGCCGTATCCTGCTCGTCCGTTGAGACTCGCGCATAGCCGATGATCGCCATTTTCACCCTGCATTTTTGAACCTGGACCCATTTTGTCACAAATAGGCTAACGGGGGCAACCGATCGGTTGCCCCCGTCCAATAGAAATTTCACGTCGTCGAACGCACACCAAAATGGCGGCGCAACCGCGCATTGCAGAACATGGAGGTCAGCCTCTTTCGGCTGCGACGAGACAGCCCGGACCCCCCCAGTCCGGCGTTATTGTCAAGAATCCGGTATTATAGGGAAAAAAGCATCGCCCAAAATCGGCGGAAAGCGCGGAGTCCGGTCTTATTGTCCAAACGACATCAACCGCCTCATAAGCGGTATCAGATTTTGGATCAATGATAATGGTCCTTGTCCACGATTCCATCTTTAGATCAAGATGTTGTTTTATAGGGGTTTTATTGAGATCAAGCCGCCACATGGGTTGCACTCCCACGTTCGAACGAAGTGTAACTTACGTGATCAGCATATTCATTACGGTCCATTAGCTTGCTTCGGTCAACGGTTGAAAGGAACGCGGATCCAGTTTCTCAATCGAAGCACGATCGCGTCCCAAGGCGTGGTGTAGGTTCCGACGGTAGCGCTGCTGGACGGACGCGCGCTTTCCATATGGCGCGTTAGCGGCCGGCCAGCAGCGCGGGTGGTCACCGTGAGTTTCGGCTAGGTTTGGGTTGCGAAGCTCGAACCTGGAAGGAACCACGATGACCGATTCCATGATGGACCTGCGCACGCTGGTCGAGAAGACCCCTGATGCGGGATATTTTGCGCGAGATGATCTCGTTTTCCGCGGAGCGGCTGATGGAGATGGAAGTTGGCGGCCTGACGGGCGCCGGACATGGCGAGAAGTCGGCCGCCCGGCTCTTCCAGCGCAACGGCTACCGCGACCGCGATTGGCAAGCCCGCGCTGGCACGGTCGAGCTGCGCATCCCCAGGTTGCGCAAGGGCAGCTACTTCCCGGGCTTTCTCGAACCGCGCCGGATGGCCGAGCGGGCGCTGACGGCGGTTATTCAGGAAGCCTATGTTCACGGCATTTCGACCCGTTCAGTCGATGATCTGGTCAAGGCGCTCGGTATGGAGGGCATCTCGAAAAGCCAGGTCAGCCGTCTATGCGAGGAACTCGACGAGCGCGTAACGGCCTTTCTCGAGCGGCCGATCGAGGGCGACTGGCCCTACCTGTGGATCGACGCGACCTATGCCAAAGTCCGTCAGAATGGCCGCATCGTCTAGGTTGCGGTGATCATCGCGGTGGGCGTCAACAGCGATGGCCGCCGCGAGTGCTGGGCATGGACATCGGCCCATCTGAGGCCGAACCCTTCTGGACGGCCTTCCTGCGCAAGCTGACGCGCCGGGGCCTGCGCGGGGTAAAGCTGGTCATCTCCGACGCCCACGAAGGCATCAAGGCGGCGGTGTCCAAGCTACTATGCGCCACTTGGCAGCGCTGCCGTGTCCACTTCATGCGCAACGCGCTGACCCATGCCGGCAAGCGTGGCTGGCGCGTCGTCTCCGCCTTCATCGCCACTGCCTTGGCGCAGGAAACCGCCGAGGCTGCCAGCCAGCAGTGGCGCTCCGTGGCCGATCAGATGCGGCCTAAACTACCCAAGCTGGCAGTCTTGATGGATGAAGCAGGGCCCGATGTGCTGGCCTACATGACGTTCCCGAAGGAACACCGGGTCAAGCTGCACAGTACGAATCCCATCGAGCGGCTGAACGGCGAGATCAAGCGCCGCACCGAGGTCGTCGGCATCTTCCCCAACGAGGCCGCGATAACGCGCCTGATCGGTGCCATCCCCATGGAACAGAGTGACGAATGGGCTGTCCAGCGCGCCCGCTACGTGACGCTTGAAACCATGGCCCCCGTCAGCGACAATTCCATCGTCATGCTCTCGGCTGTACCCGGCGCATGACCGGCTCATCCCGATGCCGAAATGTGCGGTGGCCAGGAAAAGCTACACCATGCGGTGGGACACGATCCGAAGCACTCGAATCGACGCCACTCAATTCGAGTGGACTAATTGTCAGATCCGCTCAATGAAATTTCCTGCTCTTGACCAACACCCGTTCCTGATCGTTTCAAGGTGAAGATTCGGGAGTAGAACAGCGCTTTGCAAAGACATTTCAACCCATCTTGATCCGCCGCTTCACCTAAGGCATGCTTCCTGTGCGGGCAGACCACCGAGAAGGTAGGTTTGTATATGGACGGGATGAATAAGCAGTGTTTGCGGCTGAAAGCCGTGATCGATAGAACGCGCAAATCCAAATATCTTATTTGCTACGACATATATTGTTGTACTTGCTCATCACCTTCGGGAAGCCGTGCCGCAGAGTTTTCAGGACGCAGAGAGATTTTTATCAAATCCCCTGCAAGCCATGAACTATCGACACAAAGTAGATCAATTTCAATAAATTTCTTCTTTTTTTATTTTATTATGCCTTTTACTTTGTTTAACTCGTTAAGCTCTTCATTAATAGGCGTGATATTAGATAGTAAAACATTCAGTGTCTTCAGGATCTACAATTCACCAATTTCAACATTCGTCCATGCAGCTTCCCTGCACAAGGATTATGTCCGGTGAAACAAAGTGATAATCCTGATAGCAGCGTCTTCCTCACCAATTCTGAGGCAGCGGAATTTCTGCGTCTATCGCCTCGCACTCTCGAAAAGCAGAGAGTAGTCGGCGGAGGACCACCGTTTAGAAAATTCGGGCGGCGCGTACTCTACGCACAATCCGATCTTCAAAAATGGGCCGAAGACCGCAGGTTCGACAACACATCACAGTTTTGAAAGTGTGTAGGACGCACCAATGACGGAGGTAATCAGAACATGGCGCGCACGCCGAAGACAGCCGATACACCAGACACATCGTCGCCCGCAGCGCGCGCGAGATTTGCCGTTTCACCAAGCTTGCGCTCCCAATTGATGCCCACATAGGGCGCCAGCGATCGGTTACGCTCGTAACGAAGACGGACACCCATTTCGAGACGCTCAAAGCCTGCCCCAACCTTCAGTGACGATACGTCTTGAAAAGCGAAATCCAGCTCAGCCTCGGGTTCAATCACCAACGATTGAGTGATGCGCTGCGTATAACCGGCCTTCCCCCGCGCATGAATGTCGCCCTTGTTCGAGACAAGCAACTGGCCTTGCAGCTCGAACCAATAAGGTGCCAGTCCCTCGATACCGACTAGTGCATAAGTACGCTGCGGATCGGGGCGGAAATCCTTTCGCATGCCGAGTTGCAGGTTGAACCACGGATCCAGAGCGTGACGCCAATAGGCATTGAGTTCAACGCGCTCGGCCCTCTCGCCGAACTTACCCTCACCCTCGCTGGCGAGTACGATCCGATCGATATCACCGCCGTACCACGCCTGGCCTTCCCAGCCGAAACCATCTCCGCCCTTGCCGGTGCGAAATTCAAACTGGTCTACCTGAAGTGCGAATGTGTTAAACGTCATCTCTTTCAGCATCGCCGCGCGCGAGGCGGCCATGCGATCAGGCGCAAAATAACGTTCAGCAGGAATGTCTGTCGGCACCGGCGGGGGCGTGGCATCGCCGGGCTTATCGCTATCGGTGCTTGCGGGCATGGTATGGCTGGAGTGATCAATGCCCTTCATCTCCCCACCATTTATATCCATACCGGGCATGGCCATCTGCGAATGATCCACATTGACATGCTCGTCGGCTCGATGCGGCGTAGCGTCAAACTCCTGAGCCTCTGCGGCAAGTGGAGAACCAGCAAGCAGCAGCGAAGTGAGGATCGGAAAAAGCTGAGCCATCAGCCTTCACCCTCTCGCCGCACCGTGACGACGCGCATCATGCCTGCGTGCATGTGCAGCAGCATATGACAGTGGAACGCCCAATCACCCTCAGCATCGGCGGTGAGATCGAACGAGACCTTGCCACCCGGCAGCACGTTGACGGTGTGCTTGCGAGCGCGGTTGCCGGGCTCGCCGCTAACCAGTTCGAAGAAGTGGCCATGGATGTGAATCGGGTGCGGCATCATCGTGTCGTTGATGAGATTGACGCGCACGCGCTCTCCTAAACGGAAAGGGATCGGCGCCGGGTTTTCCGACATCGCCTCGCCATCCATACTCCACATATACCGCTCCATCGCCGCGGTCAGATGCACGTCGATCTGGCGGCTAGGTACACGCGGATCGGGATTGGCATCTCGCGAGCGCAAGTCCGCATAAGTCAGCACTCGATGGTCGACACTTTCCAGCCCGGTCGGACGGTCGGCAAGCCGGTCCACCGGCATTGGCGAAAGCGTGGCGACGCCCGGCCCCATCTTCACGCCCGGCGCCACGGAAGGATCGCGCATCGACATTGAGTGGCCACTCATTGAACTGTTGGCGGGTTTGCTGAGGTCGATCACACCACCCTCGCCCATGTCCATGCCGTCCATGTCCATACCCATGTCGCGCATGGTGAGGACCGGACGCTCACGCAGCTTTGGCATTTCACCAACCAGTCCGGGGCGCTGAGCCAGCGTCGCACGCACGAGCCCGGACCTATCGATAGCCTCGGCGATAACGCCATAGCTTTCCACCGCACCGGGCTGGACGATGAAGTCATAGGTCTCGGCAATCGCGATCTGCACCTCGTCGGTCTCGACCGGTTGCACGTGATTGCCGTCCGCTGCCACCACCGTCAGCGGTAGCCCAGCGATGCGGAAGTTGAAGTTGGTCATCGACGAGGCATTGATGACGCGCAGACGCACCTTCTCACCCGGTGCGAAAAGCCCGGTCCAGTTCTCCTCATTACCGTGACCGTTAATAAGGAAACTGTAGGTCGATCCGGTCACGTCCGAAATGTCGGTCGCGTCCATGCGCATCTGACCCCAGGCGAGACGGTCGGCCAGCGACTGGTCCTTGCCTGCCAATAACCCTGCGAGCGTCTGGCGCTGGCGATTGAAGTAACCTCCCATCATCTTCAGGCGCCGCATTTGCTCGTGCGGATGGATCGGACTCCAGTCTGAAAGGACCAAAACATGCTCGCGGTCGCAGTCGATTGTATCGGGTCCGGAGGGATCAATCACGATCGGGCCAAATAGCCCTTCCGCCTCCTGCATGCCGGAGTGCGAGTGATACCAGAACGTGCCAGCATGAGTCAGGGGGAACTCGTAAATAAACGTCTCACCTGGGCCGATGCCGGGGAAGCTGATGCCCGGCACCCCATCCATCTGAAATGGCACCAGCAACCCATGCCAATGTATAGAGGTCTGCTCTTTTAGGCGGTTGGTCACGGCGATGCGTACGGTCTCGCCTTCGCGTAGGCGCAACAACGGTGCGGGTAGAGTGCCGTTAACTGTCACCGCATGGCCTGACCGACCACCCGTCGAGAAATGACTCTCGGCGATCTGAAGCGATATGGAATTGCCTGTCAGAACACCGGTATCGGTTCTGGCATGAACTATACCCGAGGTACCGCTTCGCGCCCAAGCTGGAAACAGACCGCCCACCCCAAGGGCCCCGGCAAGGGCGCCGCCAAGAGCCAGAAAACGCCTGCGCGGAAGCAAGGAGCGATGGAAGTTGTCATTCGGCATCATCGCAGGGATACGCAGCTAACGAACTTATCCCTCATTACTGCATGAAAGTTTTTTGCTTGCTGCAAGAGATTTAGATTGCGGGTGGCTCGACGAACCAGTCACGCCCCGCTCGCAATAGACCTGGCGGCCTCCAATTTGGCCTTTCGGCTTTCAGCAACCTGGTCGGCAGCATCGTACACCATCGGCTCCTCGATATGAACATACCCCATAAACACTTCAACGCGGCTATGTGCAGTCAACGCCATGCCCACTTTGAGAGGCACTCCCGAATTTGCGATATCCGTCGCGGCGCGGTGACGAATGCCATGAGTGCCAACATGCTCTATCCCAGACACTGTTAACGCCTTTCGCCATGCACGATGGTACGCCGCGTACAGGGCCGGGCGGTTTGGGTCTCTCGGATTCGGGATGACAAAGGGGGAGTCGCCAGCGGTAGCTGCTGCGAGTTGAAGCAGAGCCAGCGCCTCTTTCGATATCGGCTTCCAAATTGGCCCAGTCTTACTATCAGGCCAATCGATCCTGCGCCTCTCAAAATCTACCCAAGCCCAGCGCAGTTGAAGAATTTCAGACACCCGCGCTGCAAAGGCAAACTGAAGTCGCATAGCCAAGGTATATGCCGATCTTCCTCCGCCTTCAACTTCTGGCAACTCGAGATAGTTCATCAATCGAGCCATTTCATCTTGGCGGATAAGTCTGGGTTTCTTCTTTTTTGCAAGCGTAGTGACGCCTTTGCATGGATTTGTATCCTCGGCTCGATACCCCCACTCCTCAGCTCGCTTAAACATCGAACTTAATATTCCTAAGGATATGTAGGCCATACCGGGAGCGAAGCTAAGATCATCCACAAATTCTTTTATTTCCTTCTTACTGATGGATTCAATTTTATAATATCCGATCCTTCTAATGATATATTTTTCGAACATATATCTGTGTAATTTCTGACTGCTCTTTTTATTACGCACTAATGTCCAGCGCTGATAGAATACTTCCTCGAATTCTCGGATTGTCATGCTAGCGCGCCGTTCGGCCCGAGCACGGGAAGGGTCTCCGCCCTCACGCACCTCAGCAAGCCATTTTTGGGCTATTGCCCTAGCTTGCTCGACGGTTAGATCGCCAAAGAGCCCAAGCGCGGGCTTTCGCTTGATGCCCTCATAATTTCGATACTGCAGCATGAAGGTTTTACGGCCGGCAGGCGAAACCTTGCACAGGAGACCCACGACCTCGGTGTCTCGCAGTTCATACGCCTTGGATTTGGCTTCAGCCGCTTCTAAGGTTCGCTTGGTCAACTTCAAAGTGGGCATTTTCGGACCTCCGAAAGCGCTCATGTTTGGGAGCCACATGGGAGCCATGCCGCATCAAACTCGAGCGAATTTGTTCCAAGGCCAGAGTATTGTAAGCTTTTTCAAATATCTGAAAAATAGACATTTATCGCACTTCATCGCACTCTAGCGGAGCCGATCGTAGATCAAAATTATATGTAGCGTTCCATATTGGCGGTCAGGTGGATGTCGAGCGTGCGGGTAGGCGTGCGGATGTCCTCATTGGGTTCGAGCGCGCGCAAATCGGCATAGGTCAGCACGCGATGATCGACATCCTCCAGCCCGGTCGGCCGGTCGGCGGTACGATCCGCCGGCATGGCGGACAAGGTCGCGACCCCCGGCCCCATCGGCACATTGGGCGCGACGGAGGGGTCGAGCATCTTCATGCTGTGGCCGGCCATGCTTTCATTGGCGGGCTGGCTGAGGTCGATCACGCCGCCCTGCCCCATGTCCATGCCCGCCATGTCCATGCCCATATCCTTCATGGTGAGCAGCGGACGCTGGCGCAGGTCGGGGATCGGCGCGACCATGCCGATCTGCGGCGCAAGCGTCGCACGCACCAGACCGGAACGGTCGATCGCTTCGGCGATCAGGCCATAGGGCTTAGCCTCCGTCGGCTGAACGATCACATCATATGTTTCGGCGATGCCGATCTGGAACTCGTCCGTCTCGACGGGCTGGACGTGCTGGCCATCGCACTGGACCACCGTCATCGGCAAGCCGGGCAGGCGGACATTGAAATTGGTCATGGCCGACGCGTTGATGATGCGCAGGCGCACGCGTTCACCCGGTACGAACAGGCCGGTCCAGTTTTCCGGCGTGCCATGACCATTCACCAGGAAGCTGTAGGTGGAGCCGGTGACGTCGGAAATATCGGTGGGGTCCATGCGCATCGCGCCCCATTCCATCCGATCCTTGCGGCCCTGGTCCTTGCCCGCAAGCAGGCCGGCCAGCGTCTGGCGCTGCATGTTGTAATAGCCGCCCATCTGCTTGAGGCGCTTGAGCAACATATGAGGATGGACCGGCGACCAGTCGGCCAGCACGATCACATGTTCACGGTCGGACGCGACCGGATCGGGACCGGCGGGGTCGATGACGATCGGTCCATAATGGCCCATCGCCTCCTGCATGCCCGAATGGCTGTGATACCAGTAAGTCCCCGCCTGCCGGATCGGAAATTCATAGGTGAAGGTTTCGCCGGGGCGAATGCCGGGGAAGCTGACGCCCGGCACGCCGTCCATCTGGAACGGCAGGATCAGGCCATGCCAGTGGATCGACGTATCCTCCTTCAGCCTGTTAGTGACGGACAGACGAACATTCTGCCCTTCTTTCAAGCGAATGAGCGGTGCGGGCACGGTGCCGTTGATCGTGATGGCATGGGCCGACCGGCCACCAGTGCCGAAATGGCTTTCGCCAACGGTCAGGGCGATGCTGTCCCCGGAAAGAACGCCGGGAACGGGCCGCAGCCCTGTAGTGCCGCTGCGCGCCCAGGCGGGGAAGGCGCCAGCCAGCGTCAGGGCGGCGGCGCTCTTAAACAAGGTGCGGCGATCAAGGGACAGGTTGGTCATGCTCCTTCATACGCGAGCCGCCCGCTAATCCCTCAAAATTTCCATGAGTTTGGCGCGTGCGCGGTAGAGTCGGGTTTCGACTGCCTTTTCGGTGATGCCCAGCACCATCGCCGCCTCCGCCTGGCTCATCTGCTCGATCGTGCGGAGCAGCAGCACATCCTTCAGATTGGAGGGCAAGGAGGCAATGGCGGCGTTGATCCGGGCGAGTTCGCGCTGCGAATGCAGCGCTTCTTCCGGCGTCGCGCCGTTATCGGCAATATCGAGCACTTCGTCGATTGGCCGCGCAAAGGCAAAGAAGCGACGGACGGCGCGACGGCGCGCCCAGTCCCGGCATTTGTTGAGCGCGATGCGCGCGATCCAGACCCGAAACGGCCGCGCGCCATCATAGCGGGCCAGCGCGGCAAAGGCGGCCACGAAAGTCTCCTGCGTGATGTCGAGCGCCTCGTCTCCATCGCCCACATGACCACGCACGATGCGGTATACGGCATCGCGATGCCGCCGCATCAGCGCGCCATAGGCCGATTGCTGCCCAGCCAGCGCACGGTCCGCAAGGACGCAATCCTCGGAGTCCGCTTCGTTCACTGGCCCGGCTGGGTCAGCGCCTTGACGACGGCGGCATCGAATTGCGCCGCCTGATCAGGGCGCAGCACGGCGCGCATCGCAAAGATGTGCTGGAGCGTTTCTTTCTGAAGCTGGCCCATCACATGATGCGATCGATCGACCGCTTCGCCCACCTTGGGACCATAGCCATGTTCGGCGGCAATCGCGTCGGCCAGGCGCTGATTGTCGGCGCGCATCTCGCCCTCCAGCGCAGCGCGGCGCAGGGCGAAGCCGGCTTCGAGCGCATGAATGCGCTTTTCCTGCGCCGCATCCAGCGTCAGGCGCTGATGCAACAGCATATGGACTTCGCTTTCGACCTGCGGTTCGGGGACGAGCCAGAAACGCGCAACCAGCACGGCGGCAAGCGACGCTGCAAAGGCGACCAGCGCGACCAGAAGATAACGGCGAGCGGTCATTGGCCCAGCAGGCGCGAAGGGGCGTAATTCGACATGCCGATTGGCAGGGGTGATGCCTGTGCCGGGGCGGCAGGCACGATGCTGCCGGCCCAGCCGATGCCGATCGCCAACAGGCCGGCTAGCATCAGGCTGCGCCGCGCCGTCACCTGTTCGCGCTTCTTGGCAACGCCGCCCATCACGGCATCGTCCATCATTTCGAGCCGCGCATCAGTGGGCATCGCCCGCACCGCGCCCAGCATCCGGTCCAGATCGGTCATCACGTCATTCTCCATCCTCATGACCGCATACGCGCGCGAAGCGCCCACCCCTTGGCATCAGGCGGAAAAAATTATGCGCATGGGTCGAGGGGTGGAGCAAGTCCATGCGTAAATGCCCCTAACACCCCTTGTTGGAGACAGTGCCATGACCCGTAAGTCCCTGATCGCCGCCGCCGCCATGGCGCTGACCCTGCCCGGCCTTGCGAGCGCCCACACCAAGCTGGTGTCGTCCACCCCCGCCGCCAACGCAACCATCGCCAAGCCGACGAAGATGACGCTGACCTTTTCAGAAACCTTCCTTGCTCCGCTGAGCGGAGCCGACCTGACCATGACCGGCATGCCGGGCATGGCCAATCATGATCCCATGCCGATCAAGGGGTTCAAGACCGCCGTCGATGGCAAGACCATGACCCTGACCTTCCCCCGTGCGCTGCCCGCCGGCACCTATGACCTCAAATGGCATGTTGTCGGCGCCGACCAGCACAAGATGGAAGGCGGCTACAGCTTCACGGTCAAGTAAGCGATGACCGAGGGGGCGTTGATCGGCGCGCGTTTCGCACTGATGATCGACCTTGCCCTGCTCATGGGCCTGCCGCTTTTCTGGTGGGTCATGGGCATGGTGGGGCGCAAGGGCGTGACCGCGCTGCTGGCAACAGGCGGCATCGCCTTGTCGGTGCTGTGGTTGCTGGCGAGCGCCGCGTCCATGACCGGCACGCCGATCACTTCCCCCGACTGGGCTACGGCCTGGATATTGCTGACGATGACGCCGATCGGGCCAGTGCTTACGGTGCGCGGAGCAGCCTTGCTGGCTACGCTGTTTGCAACGCTCCTCCCGCGCGGTGACAGATGGGCGCTTCCCCCTGCGGCGCTAGCTGCCGGGACGCTCGCCTGGACCGGCCACGCCGGCGCGACAGAAGAAATGGCGGGATCGCTGCATCGCGTTGCGGATGTCGCCCATATCTGGGCGGCGGCCGGCTGGATCGGCGCGCTGGCGGTGCTGCTCTGCACCGTCGCGCATTTGCGACCGGGAAGCGATACCCGGCCAGTCGCAACCATGCTGGCGCGTTTTTCTCTGATGGGGACACTCATTGTCGCCACGCTGGTCGTCAGCGGCGCCATCAACGCGATCATGATCGTCGGGCTGGCGCAATTGCCGGCCTTGCTCGCCAGCCGCTACGGCCTGCTGCTGGGCGCCAAATTGCTATTGTTCGGGCTGATGCTGGGCCTGGCGGCGGCCAATCGCTGGTGGCTGACCCCGGCTTTGGAGGCCGGCGTGACGCCGCAGCGGGCGATTGCTCATTTGCGGCTGTCCCTGCTGGTCGAAAGCAGCACCGCCATCGCCATCCTCGCTCTGGTCGCCTGGCTCGGCACACTCGACCCCATGGCGTAGAAGCGGCTCCGGTCGCGCGGGCGCGGCCGGAGCCATATCGTCAGGCCGGACGATAGATGCAGTAGATTTTCTTCACATGAACACTGCTGTCCCAGCTGCAACTCGCGCCCTGTTCTACCAGAAAGATGTCGCCCTTCGCGAATGTGGCTTCTGCGCCGACTTCATCGATGAAGGTCACGCTGCCATCGATCAGATACATGAGTTCGAAATGGCCATAGCGCATCGCCCGGCGATAATAGGGCGTGGAATCCCAGGTGCCGGCCATGAATTCGCCATCGTCCGACTTCCAGTCCGTATTGTTGCGGCAGGCCGGCGTCGGCCCGACCAGCAGTTCGGCCAGCGGCGCACCTGAAGGGGTTAGCGGAGCGTCAGCGTCGACCGGGATGATCACGCCATTCCCGGCCGGGCCACCCGCGCGGCGCATATAGAGCAGGCGGCTGTCAGTATCGGCAGTCCAATTAAAGCTGCTGCCGCCGCGCAGGACGACGCTGTCGCCTTCAGTCAGCGTCACATCGACATCACCGCCCGCGATGCGAACCGCGCCGGATTCCACGATAATGAATTCGTCCGCGGCCATGGCGCTGACGCCACCGGCCCCCTGCGGCAGAGCAATAAGGCCGGCAGTGATGGGGCCGTCTGCTAGCGGAAGCGCCGCGCGAGCGGCAAGGAAGGGATCGTCCTCCCCCACTGTCACATTTGCACTGGCGGCCCAGGCGCGCAGGTCGATGAAGCTGCGGGTCAAAGTTGCGTTGGTCATGGCGGCCTTTCCTGATGGATCGACTACAGGATAATCCCTGCCGCGCGGCACGATCCGCCGTTTGCCGTGCAACCCGCCGTCAGACCTGCCGCAGGGCGCGGGCCGGACGGACGGAAAGCAGCGGGATCGATCCGGCAAGGCCGATGCCCAGCGTCAGCAATGCCCCGCCCGCCAGTGTTATAAGGACGACCGGCCAGTCCGGCGCCCAGCCAAAGTCGAAGACCTGCACGATCACGAACCAGGCCGCCGCGCTGCCCAGCGCCAACGCCACCAGCGCCAGAATCGCCGCCAGCAATCCATATTCCAGCGCCTGCCCACCCAGCAACTGCATGCGGGTTGCGCCCAGCGTCTTGAGGATCACGCTGTCATAACTGCGCGCCTGACGCGAAGCGGCAATGGCGCCGACCAGCACCGCAATGCCCGCCAGAATAGCAACCGATGCGGCGACCAGGATGGCGCGCGACATTTGCGTCAGGATGGTGCCGACCTGATCGATCACGTCGCCGACGGCGATCACCGACACGCCAGGGAAGGCCGCGAGCAAGGCGCGGGTCATGGCAGCGTCACGACGCTGGTCCATCGTGATGGTGGCGGCGACGCTATGGGGCGCAGATTCCAGCGTGGCGGGCGAAAAAACCAGCACATAGTTGAACCCCATCGTGTCCCAGTTGACCTTGCGCAGGGAAGCGATGCGCGCCTGTATCTCACGGCCCAGTATCGATACGGTCAGCGTGTCGCCAACCCCGATGTTCAATGTCTTTGCCGCCTCGGCATCCAGTGAAACCAGCGGCGGCCCTTTATAGTCCCGCGACCACCATTTGCCCGCGACCAGATCGCTGCCTTCGGGCAGGGTTGCGCTGTAGGTGACGCCGCGCTCGCCCCGCAGGAACCACGCGCCTTCGGGTAAGTGCGGCAGATCGGCAACGCGTTGGGCGCCATAGGCAGTAATCGTTCCGCGCAGGACCGGGACGATGTTGATTTGAGCCTCTGGCACCTGCTGCACCACAATTGAGCGGAAACGCGCCTGCTGCACCGCCGGAATGTCCAGCACGATCTGCGCCGGCGCCTTCTTCGGCACGACATTGCGGATTTCCGCATCGAGGCTGGTTTCGATGCCGGCGAGCGTGACGAACAGCGTAAGGGCAAGGCCAAGCGCCACGATCAGCGCGGCGGTCTGCGCACCGGGCCGATGCAGATTGGCGATGGCGAGGCGCAACAAAGGCCGACGCGTCCGGGGCAGGCGACGCGCCAGTCGGCTGACGATCAATCCCAGCCCCAGCAGCAGAAGAAGAACCGCCGCGACCGCGCCCAGCACGGCGGCGGAGAAGAGCGGATCGCGCGCAGTGCCAAGCGCCAGGGCCACCAGCCATGCGCCAGCACCGCCCATCGCGGCGATGCTGCGCCGATCAAGGCCGCTGCGCGCATCCACCGCGCCACGAAACAGGACGGCAGCAGGCTGGGTCCGCGCTCTGGCAAGCGGCGGGAAGGTGAAGAGAAAGGCGATGAGAAGCCCATATGCGGCGCTGGCCAGAAGCGGCAGCGGATGGAGATGAAAGCCGGGACTGACAGGCAAGACATCACCCGCCAGCGCCACCACCAAAGGCGGCAGCGCCGCGCCTACGAACAGGCCGGCCCCGATCCCCAACAACGCGACCACACCCACCTGCATCCGGTAAATGAGGGCAATGTCCACGGAAGTCGCGCCCAGCACTTTCAGGGTCGCGATGCCGCTGCGCTTGCCCGTAAGATAGGATGCAACGCCGTTGCTGACGCCGATGCCGGCGATCACCAGCGCGGCAAGGCCGATGAGCGACAAAAATTGTCCCATCCGTTCGATGAAGCGGTTGGCGCCAGGCGCGGCATTGTCGCGATCCTTGAAGGTCCAGCCTTCATTGGCGCGCGCCTTTTCCCAATCCTTGCGAACGGACGCTGCATCGTAGCGCGGGTTCAGCCGGATCCGGTACTTCGCATTGTAGAGGCTGCCCGGCTGGATCAAACCTGTACGACGCAATCCATCCATCGACACGATCGTTACCGGACCAAGGGTAAAGCCTTCGCCCAGCCGGTCGGGTTCATCAGCAATAATATCAGCGATGGTGAAGGTCGCGTTACCATAGCGGACAGCCTCGCCGCGTCGCAGGTCCAACCGCTCCGCCAGCGCTTCGCCGATGACGGCGTGATGCGTATCCATCGCCCGATAGGCACTGTGACGGAGTTTCACCATACCATAAAGCGGATAGGCGTAATCCACGCCCTTGAGTTCGGTGAGGATCGCTGGCGGACCATCACCCCTGCCCGGACCGACCCGCTGGGCCATGGCGCGCAGGCGAATGGTCTGGCTGAGCGTGCCGAGTTGGCCAAAGGCTTCCCGGTCGCCCAGCCCCGCCTCGCGCTGGGTCATGCCGATTTCGATATCGCCACCCAGGATCACGCGGCCCCGATCGCTGATTTCCTGCGTGATCGCCGCCGTCAGGCTGCCGATCGCCGCCAGCGCCGCCACACCCAGAAACAGGCAGAGGAACAGCAGCCGCAGCCCCCGAAAGCCGAGATGCAGGTCGCGCCGGGCGATGCGCCATCCGGCCCGCCAGCCCAGACCGTTCACAAGATGCGGTCCGCGATGATCCGACCATCGCGCATTTCGATGATGCGGCCGCACCGTTCGGCCAGAACGGGATCATGGGTGATGATAATCAGCGTTGCACCAGCCGCCTGCTGCCGTGCGAACAGCAAGTCCATGATCGTCGCGCCGGTGGATGCATCGAGATTGCCAGTAGGTTCATCCGCAAAAAGCAAAGTCGGGCGCGGCGCGACTGCCCGGGCGATCGCCACACGCTGTTGCTCTCCACCGGAAAGCTGCGCTGGATAATGGTCGAGCCGATGCCCCAGCCCCACCGCGCGCAATTCGTCGGACGCCAGGGTGAAGGCGTCGGCATGACCCGCCAGTTCGAGCGGCACCGCGACATTTTCCAGCGCCGTCATGGTCGGCAGCAGATGAAAGCTTTGCAGCACGATGCCGATCCGCCCTCGGCGCGCGCGGGCCAGATCGTCCTCGCTCAGCGCGCCGAAATCGACGCCACCCACATCGACACTGCCGCCGCTGGCCCGCTCCAGCCCGGACAATACGGCCATCAAAGAACTCTTGCCCGATCCAGATGCGCCAAGAATGGCGACGCTCTCGCCCCGCAGGATGGAAAGATCCACGCCCTTGAGAATTGCGACCGGCGCATCGCGGGTTCCAAGCTGTAGCGTGACATTATGCGCGCGTATCGCGATAGTGGCGGGATCGATGGGCAAGTGCATGAAGAAGGAGCGCTCCTTGGCGGGCAGGCTGTTGCAATATGGGGCGTTGACGCTGTTTGTCCATGTGGCGGCCTGTTCGGATGCAGCGCCGCCCCCACCTCCAGCGGCTAATGCCGCAGAACAGGGCACCGCTGCCGATGCGGCAACGGATGCAAAGCTGGTCGTGGCGTTTGGCGATAGCCTGTATGCCGGCTATAATCTGGATCAGGGCAAGGGGCTGGCCCCAGTGCTGGAAAAGGCGCTGAACGCGAGCGGCATCAAGGCGCGGGTCGTGAATGCCGGCGTGTCGGGCGATACGACCGCGGCGGGACTGGCACGACTGGCCTTCACGCTGGACGGACTGCCGCGCAAGCCGGACCTGATGCTGGTGGGGCTGGGCGGCAATGATATGCTGCGTGGCCTCAGCCCGAAGGAAACACGCAGCAATCTGGACGCGATCCTGACTGAAGCACAAAAGCGCGGCATCCCGGTCATTCTGACCGGGATGCTCGCTTCCCCCAATATGGGGCCGGACTATGCGGCTGCTTTCAATCCCATTTATCCTGAACTGGCCAAGGCCCATGGTGCGACGCTCTATCCCTTCATGCTGGACGGTGTGACCGGACATCGGGCGTTGCAACTGCCCGACGGCATCCATCCCAATGACAAAGGCGTCACCGTGATCGTCGGCAAGCTGGCGCCTGTCGTGGCGAAGGCCCTGAAGCCATGACGGTGCAGGTTGGCCTGATCGGCTATGGTATGGCTGGGCGGGTGTTCCATGCGCCGCTGATCCAAGCGACGCCGGGGCTGCGGCTGGCAGCGATCGTCACCAGCCGGGCCGCAGATGTGGCCGCACTCGATCCCGCGATTTCCTGTTTGACGGACATTGACGCGTTGTTGGGCGATCCGGCGATCGATCTGGTGGTGATTGCGACACCGAGTGAGACACATGCGGCGCTTGTCGAACAGGCGCTGAACGCTGGCAAGCATGTGGTGGTGGACAAGCCCTTCGCCCTGTCGCTGACGGAGGCGCGCGCTCTGGCGGCGCTGGCCGAAAAGACGGGGCGACGGCTGGTGGTGTTTCACAATCGGCGTTTCGACAGCGATTATCTGGGCATCAGCGCCGCCATTGAAGCGGGCGCGATCGGACGGATCACCCATTTCGAAAGCCATTTCGATCGTTTCCGGCCGGAGGTGCGCGACCGCTGGCGTGAGGATGGGTCGCCGGGGTCGGGCGTGTGGTTCGATCTGGGGCCGCATCTGGTGGATCAGGCGCTGGCCCTGTTCGGTCGCCCTGATGCGGTGGATGCCGATATTACCGCCCTGCGGACCGGATCGCGCGCCGATGACTGGGCGCATGTCGTGCTGCGTTACGCCGACAAACGGGTGGTGCTGCACGCAAGCCTGAACGCGCCGGGGGCTGATGCAGGCGGAGCGCCCCGCTTTCTGGCCCATGGTACGGGCGGCACGCTGATCAAGCGCCGCATCGATCCGCAGGAGGCGCAATTGATCGCCGGATTGCGACCGGGCGATGCCGACTGGGGCGTCGATCCAGACCTGGTCGAACATCATGATGGCCATGGTCAGGTTACGCAATATCCCGCCATCGCCGGCTGTCAGGAGCGTTTCTACGCGCAGGTTGCCGATGCCGTGCGCATGGGCGGCCCCCTGCCCGTTTCCACCAGCGATGCCGTCGCGACGCAGGAAGTGATCGAAGCGGCCTGGATTTCCGCCCGCACCGGGCAGGTCATAAGCCTGCCCCTGCCATGATAATCGAGAGGATGAAGCCCATGGTTCTACGCGCCCTGCTGATCGCCGCCCTGCTGGCACCGACGGTCGCCATCGCCAAGCCAGACGTTCCTGAAGTGTCGATTGCCGATGGCGCGCTGCGCGGAACGCAGGAGGATGGCGTCATCGCCTTCAAGGGCATTCCTTTCGCCCAGCCGCCGGTAGGGACGCTGCGCTGGCGCGCGCCGCAGCCGGTCACGCGCTGGCAGGGCGTGCGCGACGCGATTCACTATGGCCATGATTGCATGCAACTGCCCTTTCCTTCCGACGCTGCGCCTTTGGGGACACCCCCGGCGGAAGACTGTCTGTTCATCAATGTCTGGAAACCGCAGCGCGCGCAGGCAAAGCTGCCCGTAATGGTGTGGATATATGGCGGCGGTTTCGTCAATGGCGGGTCATCCCCGCCCACCTATTCCGGCGGGGCGCTGGCGAAGCAGGGCATCATGGTCGTCAGCTTCAACTATCGCATCGGCCGGTTCGGAACTTTCGCGCACCCCGCCCTTACCAAGGCGGATGCAGACAAGGGACTGCTCGCCAACTATGGCTATCTGGACCAGATCGCCGCGCTCACATGGGTGAAGGCCAATATCGCGGCCTTTGGCGGCGATCCGGCCAATGTCACGATCATCGGCGAAAGCGCGGGCGGCATGTCTGTTCATGCGCTGTTGACCTCCCCGATGGCGCAGGGGCTGTTCCAAAAGGCGGTAATTCAGTCGGGCGGACCGATGCCCATGGGCGACGCCACGCTGGCAGGAGCGGAAAAAACCGGCGCCGCCTTTGGCGCAAGCAAGGGGATCCCCGCTGATGATCCGGCAGCGCTGGCCAAACTGCGCGCGCTGCCTGCCCAGGATATTGTTGACGGCCTCAATCTGGCGGCCTTGTTTGCCAATGGCCCACGCACCCATAGCAATCCGATCGCTGACGGGCGGATCGCGCGCGACAGTCTGGAGGCCTATCGGACAGGGCAATTCATCAAGGTGCCGGTGATGATCGGCGCGACCAGCGACGATATTGGCGGACCGACCGGGCCGATGGTGGCCGGCGCGCGCGCCATGGCGGCGCAATTTGCCGGACAGGATGTGCCGACCTGGTATTATCGTTTTTCCTATGTGGCGGAAAAACTGCGTGCCCCAGCCACCAAGGGCGCAGGCCATGCCAGCGAAATCCCCTATTTCTTCGACACAGTGGGCGTAAAATATGGCGTGGATACGACCCCGGCAGACCGTCATATCGGCCAGATCGCCAGCGGCTATCTGGTAAATTTTGTGGCGCATGGCGATCCGAACGGACCTGGCCTGCCATCATGGCGCCCCTATGGCGCAACGGACCCGTCGATGATGGACATTGGCGCGAATGATGACGCGCGGTTTGGTCCGGATATATTGCCGCAAAAATAGCGCTTCAGCGCCAATCTGCCTCCCGAAAGCATGTACATTGCGGATTTGAATGAAATCTGCAATGTACTGAAGAATTAAGCTTCAAGCCAATGTCCGGGGGACAGAATGAACGCAGTGGTTGACCAGATAGGCGATCTGGCCGAAGCCGGCGAGAAGATGGTGGAACGCCTGCGGCGCAAGGCTTTTCTGCCTGAAAGCCGTAAGGAACTGAATGTCCGCTTCGGCATTGCCGAGGCTGCGCAGTTGCTGGGCTGTTCGACGAATCGCATCCGCATGGCGGAGGAAGATGGCCGTCTGCCCCCTGCCCCGCCGACGGAAAATGGCCGGCGGCCAGGCTATGCCATCGACGAACTGCTCAACATGCGGCAGGTGCTGGGCGCCACGCCCGAACGCGCGCCGCTGGACGTTCCGGCGATCATCGCGGTTCAGAATTTCAAGGGCGGCGTGGGCAAATCGACCGTCACCACCCATCTGGCCCATTATTTTGCCGTGCAGGGCTATCGCGTGCTGGTGGTCGATTGCGACAGCCAGGCGACGACGACCACCTTGTTCGGCTTCAACCCGCATTTCAACATCCAGCGCGAAGAGACGCTCTACCCCTATCTGTCGATCGATCCGACGCAGGTGGACCTGCTCTATGCGGTCAAGCGCACGGCCTGGCCCAATGTCGACCTGATCCCGTCCAATCTGGAACTGTTCGACGTCGAATATGAACTGGCGGCCGCCGGCAGCGACGGCGGATCGGTGTTGGCCGCGCGCTTCCGCAAGCTCAAGCAAGGCCTGATGGACCTTGCCCGCAATTATGACATCGTGCTGCTCGATCCGCCGCCGGCGCTGGGCACGATCAGCCTGGCGGTGATGCAGGCGGCCAATGCGCTGCTGGTGCCGCTGGCGGCAACGACGCCCGATTTCTGTTCGACGGTGCAATTCCTGTCGATGATGGATCAGGTCATCGGCCAGCTTCAGAGTGCGGGCATCGATGTCGATTATAGCTTCGTGCGTCTGATCTGTTCGAAGTTCGACGGCAATGATCCCAGTCACGCCATGGTCCGCGCCATCATGGAGCAAAGTTTTGGTCCCGCCCTGTTGCCGGTGCCGATCCTGGATTCCGCCGAAATCAGCCATGCCGCCATGCGGATGATGACTGTCTATGAACTGGAAAAGCCGATCGGCACGCCCCGGACGCACAAACGCTGTCGCGCCAATCTGGACGAAGCGATGAATCAGATCGAAGCACTGGTGCGTCAGGGATGGGGCCGGGTCGCGCCGGCGCGGGAAGAGGATATTGTCAATGTCGCCTGATCGCGCGCGCCCGAACCAACCTACTCGCGCGAGCATTATGTTCTTTGTTTGTTCTTTGTTTGGAATGATGAACCATGGCGCGTAAGCAATCCGATTATCTGGCCGCTCTGTTGTCGGACGAAGCCGCAGACGCCGTTCCGGCAACGATGGCAGCGGATATTGCTCCTGCCCCGGAGGCGGCTTCCCCGCCTGCGCGCGCCGAACGGTCGCGCGGCACGACGTTGTTGGGCCGTGAGTCGGCACTGGCCCGCCTGGCTTCGGGCGAGGTGCGTCAGGTCACGCAACTCCTGCTTGATCCCGCGCGCGTGCGCATCTGGCCCGGTAACGCGCGTCACTATGCGCATCTGGCCGAGGATAATTGCCGCGAACTGATCGATTCGATCATTGCGGAGGGCGGGCAGAAAGTGCCGGCCGTGGTGCGCCGGGTCGAGGATGATCCCGACCATGATTTTGAAGTGATTGCCGGCACGCGTCGCCATTGGTCGATCAGTTGGCTGCGCGCGCACAGCTATCCCGATATGCAGTTTGTCGCTCAGGTCGCGATACTGGATGACGAGGCCGCCTTCCGACTGGCCGATCTGGAAAATCGTGCGCGCAAGGACGTGTCCGATCTGGAGCGGGCCCGCAATTATGCGCAGGCGTTGGGCGATCATTATGGCAGCCACCTGACAAGGATGGCGGAGCGACTGAAGCTGTCCAAGGGGTGGCTCAGCAAGATGATCAAGGTTGCTGGAATTCCGGACGCAGTGATCGCCGCCTTCGCCTCTCCTGCCGATGTGCAGTTGAAGCCTGCCTATGCTTTGGCTCAGGCGCTTGATGACGCAGCCGCAGCGACCGCGATCCATGCCGCCGCTGCCGATTTGGCTGAAGAGCAGGCGACATTGCGCCGCCGCGGCGCTTCCTGTGTGTCTGCGGCCGATGTGCTTCGGCGTCTGCTCGACGCTCCACGGGCGAGCCTTTCCGCGCCCAAGATGGAGCCTTATGTCTGCACCAATCGGTTTGGCCGTCCGGTCCTGTCCGTTCAGTCCGTCAATCGGCAGGGTGTGACCATGCGCTTTCATGCCGGTTCCGGGGCCGACACGGAAATGCTGGTCGATGCCTTGCGTGAAACGCTGGCTCATCTGGAGCAGCAAGGTCTGGGCCTGCAAAGATGAAGAGCGGTCCAACAGATGGCCGGTCGTTCGGCGAGAAACATTTTCTGTTTCCCCGGGGAAACACGTGCCGAATATCATGGCGGCATCGTCCGCCGGCCGGCCGTGACATAGCAAGTCTGCACGCTCTGGCATTAGCCGTTTCCCCAGGGAAACGGCTCTTTTTCCTTCGCGCGCCATCACGTTTGCCTGCTCCCTCCCGCGCATTGCCTTCCCCCCCGGCCTCCAAAATGTCGGCGTCCTGCCAGATTGGATTACCGCCCAGATGAGCCGCGAGACGAAATCCGCGTTCAACGATCAATTCGATCTGTTCCTGCCCTATATTGCGGACATGCCCTTGCGCGATCAGCGTGAGATGATGGAGCGCCCCTTCTTCTCTCTCGCCAAGTCCAAGCGCGTAAAACCAATCGACTATACATCGCCCGACGGAAAAGCGTGGGTCCATGTGTCCGCCAACCCCGATTATGGCATGGCCACCATCTGGGATGCGGACATCCTCATCTATTGCGCATCTGTCCTGGCGGATATGGCCCGGCGCGGGCTTAATGACATTCCGCGCAAACTCCATCTGATGCCCTATGACCTGTTGCGCGCCATCCATCGGCCGACCACAGGACGGGCGTATGAATTGCTGGGCCAGTCGCTTGACCGGCTGGTCGCCACCACGATCAAGACCAACATCCGTGCCGAAAATCGTCGTGAAGCGACCTTTTCCTGGCTTGATGGCTGGACCCAGCTGGTCGACGAACGCACTGAACGATCGCGCGGCATGACCATCGAACTGTCCAACTGGTTCTATGAAGGTGTGCTTATGCAGGGCGGCGTCCTGTCTATCGATCGCGCCTATTTCGACCTTACTGGTGGACGCGAACGCTGGTTGTACAAGGTTGCCCGGAAACATGCGGGTGGCGCAGGCGAAGCCGGCTTCGCCATTTCCATGCCGACGCTGTTTGAAAAATCCGGTGCGGAGGGTGCCTATCGCCGCTTCAAATTCGAATTGGCCAAGATCGCCGAGCGTGATCCCCTGCCCGGCTATACACTGGAGCTTGAACAAGCCGACGGCAAACGTGAGCCATCGTTGCGCATGCGTCGTCGCAAAAATGCGGTTCCCCTGCCCGCTCCCAAACAGGATCAGACCGATGTCCGCGCCAGTTCCACCACGTCGCCCAGAGTGAAGGAAACGACGATGCCGGTTGCGGCACCGGATGACATCAGCTTCGACGCGACCGCCTTGATCCGCCGTAGCGTGGTCAGCCTGTCTTCCCGTGCGACGGCGGGCGAATTGACCGATGCCACGCTTGCCACCTTGCGCGCAGAATGTCCGGGATGGGATTATCAGACCCTCCATCAGGAGTTTCGCGACTGGATCGGCAATGATCCGCAGCGGACCCCCGTAAACTATCAGAAGGCGTTCATTGGCTTTGTACGCCGATTTCACGAGAAGAACCGCCATAACCTGTAGGGGCGCTCGTTCCAGCACCCTGCCCTCACCGGCGCATCATAATATCATACAGGCGTCATTGTCCGGCTTCGTCCGCAATGGCGCCTGCGTTGTTTGGCGATCCTTTGATTGATAGCACAGAATGAGCCGGGCCAATCTTAGGCATACTGCCAGACGAGATAAGCTTCGCTCAATTCGATGGCATCTGTCCGGTTCAAGCGAAATCGAGAGAAGCTGGCGCTGTGCCGTCTGCTTCTCGATCTCGACCTGCTCAGAGCGACTGCGGCAAGCAGGCTGTCGGAGGGATCGAACAGGATATAGTCATCAGGCTCCGGTCGCGTATCGCTGCTTGCGCTCAACATGCGGCAATTCTGAAAATATGCCCGCTGAGCTTATGATGGCGCAAATCGAACACCACCATGCTGCTGAACTCCGTTCATTCCGACGGCATATATTTGCGTCCGGCCCGTCATATCGTCAGGACAGAAAATGCGCGCATCATTCTTCAGAGCATTCTGAAGTCGGCTGGAACAGCAGACGGCTCGCAGAATGCGGAAAACAAAAGAAAATTAGAGCATCATCCGATTCAATCTAATCGGATGATGCTCTAATGCCGTTCAGTTCCGCCGCCACCCGCCGGCAGGGGAGGGGGGTAAGCTTTCGTCATCCCAATTTCCAACATTGACGTTCCCGATGTGTCGGGTCCGCCAGCTGCACCAGTTGTCGACGGGACGCCGGGCTGCGGAAGGCTTGGCAGGGGATGTGGAAATTGAACCTGCTTTTCCGCCCCTCCACGCGAACTGATTCAATTCCGGGGAGCATCCCGCTTTCCACTCCCGGCCATCGATCTATCAGGAACGCAGTTCGCACCATCAGGAACAGATGGACGATCCTTCAGGAACGCTGGAAACGATATTTCAGGAACGCATACTCGTCTCTTCGGGAACGCAGCCCCGACGGCGACTCACGACATCAGCGCGATTCGCTCTGTCTCGCAGTGTCTCTAACTCTCTAACTCTATTAGAAACCTTGTAACCCGTATCGAGATATTTCTGAAATTGAAGGACATGGATACGAAATTGACGGCCCCATCCGCTCAATCATTGGACCATTGCGCGATCTGCGCCAGCAGTTTGGTCGCACCCTGATGCGAAATGCCCAGCAAACGGGCCACGGCCACTCTGCTAAGCCCCGGATAGGCGAGCTCCAACCGTAGGAGCAGGGGAGCCTTGCTGCGACGCGTAACAGGCATCTCCAGAGGGGCCCGCGCCATCCGAGCTTCAATCCGGTCGAGATCCTTCAATCCCTCCAGCGCTCGTTTGTATAGCATCCCCTGCATCAGCGTCGTAAGTTCGGCCTCTGTATCGGGCAGGAAACGTGGAAGTTCGGTGAAACATGGCAAACGACGGAGCGTCAGACCGGATCTTTGCAGCGCCAGAGGCATGTGACAGGCAAGTAGCCAAACAGGATCCGTCCCAGTGGGTTCAGGACGCCATTGCCGACCGTCGGCGGTCGTCAGCAGGGGCGACTGACTGGCCGGCATGTTCAACTCGCGTCTAGCCATCAGCAAGCGTTCAGCGATCGCGGGAAGGGAAGGGGTGGGGTAGGGGGGCTCCAGAAGCTGCCCCGCCATTCGCCAGACAGGCCCGAAGCGCACAAGGTCGTGCTCGCCCCACATGACCGCCTCTGCGCGATCATCCAGCAACTGTCGAGAGAGGTTCAGAGTCGCACGGTTGAGCGGGTCGCGGCCATCATCGCCCGCACTCAACGCAAAATGGAAAAGCGCGGCAATCGACAGCGGATCGTTCAGCCCCTCACTATGCCGCGGTGGCGGCGTGCGGCCGGTAATCCAGTTTTGCAGGTCCCGCACATCGACAGGCACTCCGGCGGCGCGCGCCAGGATCGTTGCGCCCTGCAACCGCGCCCTCGCCAGCCAGATGTCGGCAGCCGGGCTGGATGCCAGCCTTCCATCAAGCCTGCCAAGCAGCAGCAAGGCTTGATCCGGACCGTAGGAAAAATCGCGCATTTCTGCCGGCTAGCGCATCCTGCTATGTAACGAAAGATGCTATTTGGTTACATCTGCTGTGATGGGAAAGCCGGACGAGTTTGCCGCAGTACAGACAATAGCGCCGTCTGTTCATTCGTTACCAGAATGTCCGCATCGCCACCACCCTGCATCGCGCCGTTTCTGGCAAACAGGGCAGAGATTTTCCGTGATGACCAACACGTGATCGAAGAGCGGAAGCGTGTCGTTGGAGGCTCTCCTACCGATCGACAAATGATCCAGATCGCTTGAATGATGGAGGTTGGCGGTGGAAGGAAAGCCATCAACGCCTATCATGACGACGGGCTGACCATGACCTACATGATCACCGCCGACGCTGCCGAGGGATGGATCGGAGAGTACCAGTATGAGCGGCGCCATCTTGCGGGCGGATGCTTTGCCATCTCCCGGCAAGAGGCCGATGGTGCGACCGTTTTCCATATCGATGATTTCGATACGCACGGCTCGCTGATTTTACACGGCGCCCGATCATCAGTTCTATCGGTTGGAAGGATCGCTGAAGCCCACTACAGCTTGTCCTCGATTATGATGTGCGCGATCTTCAACGGATCGAATTATGCGGGGTGCCTATGAGCAAGAATTCTCTTGAAGGAATCAGATCCTATCCAGGCCCCGCCGGTGGCTGGGGGGCGCTGCGCGCGGTTGCAAAGGCGGTCCGCGCCGAAATGGGCGCGAGCACGAACACGCGCGCGCTCCTCAGCATGAACCAGCCCGAGGGGTTTGATTGTCCGGGCTGCGCGTGGCCCGACCCCAAGCACACATCCTCCTTCGAATTCTGCGAGAATGGCGCCAAGGCGGTCACATGGGAGGCGACGCAAAAGCGCGTCGATCCCGACTTCTTTGCACGCCATCCCGTGTCCGAACTGTGGACATGGTCCGATTATGCTTTGGAGGAGGCCGGGCGGCTCACCCATCCGCTGCGTTATGATCCCGCGACCGACCATTTCGTGCCGATCGAGTGGGAGGAGGCTTTCGAGCGGACGGGGGCCGTGCTGCGCGCAATCGACGATCCGAACGAAGTTGAATTCTATACCTCGGGTCGCGCCTCCAACGAGGCGGCATTTCTGTACCAGCTTTTCGCGCGAGAGTTTGGGACCAACAATTTCCCTGACTGTTCGAACATGTGCCATGAGGCGACCAGCGTTGGTCTGCCAAAGTCCATCGGCGTCGGCAAAGGCACTGTCACGCTGGAGGATTTCGAGGAAACCGACGCTGTCTTCAGCTTCGGCCACAATCCGGGGACGAATCATCCGCGCATGCTTGGCGTCCTTCGGGAGGTATCGCGGCGTGGGGTTCCGATCATCGCGATCAACCCGATGCGGGAACGCGGTCTCGAACGATTTCAGGACCCGCAAGCGCCGGTCGAGATGGCGACCCTTGGTGCGACGCCGATTTCGTCGGCCTATCATATGGTCAAGGTGGGGGGCGACCTTGCCCTCGTCAAAGGGATCATCAAGGCGCTGCTGGCGGCCGACGCTGCGGATGTTGGTGCAGGTGGGCGCGGCCTGATCGACCGCGCGTTCATCCAGCAGCATACGACCGGCTTCGAGGCGCTTTGCGCGGACATCGAGCAAGTCGACTGGGCCACGATTTGCGCCTTGTCAGGGCTGGCGCAAGGCGTGATCGAGAGCATCGCAAAAGTCTATTGGACGGCCGAGCGGGCCATCATTTGTTACGGAATGGGGATCACCCAGCACCGCCATGGCACGCAGACCGTCCAGCAGTTGGCGAACCTGCTTTTGCTGCGCGGAAATTTCGGCCGCGCGGGGGCCGGCATTTGTCCGGTTCGCGGACATTCGAATGTCCAGGGCGATCGCACCGTCGGCATCACGGAGATTCCGAAAGAGCCATTTCTTGCAAGACTGGATCGCGCCTTCGGCATCATCAGCCCACGCGCGCATGGCCACAATGCGGTCGAGGCGATCGAAGCGATGCGGGATGGCAGATCACGCGCCTTTATCGGCCTTGGCGGCAATCTCGCAGTGGCCATCAGCGACCCGCAGACGACGTTCGCTGCCTTCCGTAAGCTGGACCTCAACGTCCAGATCGTGACAAAGCTCAACCGTACCTGCCTTTTGACAGCGAAGGAGAGCCTGATCCTGCCATGTCTTGGGCGCACGGAGATCGACGTTCAGGCTAGCGGATTGCAGGCGATCACGGTCGAGGATTCCATGTCGGTTGTTCACGCTTCGCGCGGTATGCTTCAGCCGGTTTCCGATACATTACTTTCCGAACCTGCAATCGTCGCGGGTCTCGCCAAGGCGAGCCTGCCGACGACGGTGGTGGCGTGGGACGATCTTGTTACGGACTATGATCGCATCCGGGACAAGATCGAGGAGGTGTTTCCCGACTTTTTCGACTTTAACGAGCGTGTGCGGGTCAAAGGCGGTTTCCGCCTGCGTGTTGGCGCTTCGCAGCGTCAATGGGACACGCCCGACGGCCTGGCCCACTTCCTTGTGGCTGACATTCCACTCGGGCTGGAACGGGAGGGCCATCCTTTCCTGCTCACCACGATCCGCAGTCACGACCAGTATAATACCACAATCTATGGTCTGAACGATCGCTATCGGGGAATCACCGGGCGCCGGGACGTCATATTCCTCAATGGCGAGGATCTGAACGATCTGGGGCTGGAGCATGGGGATCTGGTCGATGTGGTAGCGGGCGATCGCATACTGGCCGGGCAGACGGCGGTGGCGCACATGATCTCGCGTGGTTCGGTCGCGGCCTACTATCCCGAAGCAAATTGCCTCGTTCCCTTGGAGAACCATGACAGAGCAAGCGGTACGCCTGCGTATAAGTCGATCCCGGTCATGATCCGGCGAGCCGTGTGATGGGGCGCGATGACGCCGATCGCTTCCATCTGCCCTTGGCTGGCCGGAGGCAAGCCGTGCCTTCGGCGACCCCCAGCAGCTTCGCGCATTTTGCGTCGGCGCCCGTTGCGCCGATACGATTCTCAGCCTCGGTCCAGGGTATATGGCGCAAAAGCCAGGAGCCGGGAGGTTCCGTCGTGAACTCGACTTCGGCAATTTCCGGGACCGCTGCGATGCTGATCAGGCGCTCCTCATAGGCGAAGGGCTCGCCGTCTGCGATGTGCAGGCCCCTAATGAGAAGAAGTTCACCTCGCTTCGCAAGCAGCCCTTCGTCGGCATTGCTCGATGAAGCCCCTACAAGCCTTAGAAACGCGTCAGCAGCGGATGGGTAAAGCGCAGGTCATCCAGTAGGCTTTCGATCAGGGCGACGTCCCGAATGCTGCCTGACGGCGTGGCGTTCCAGTTGCAATGGGGATGGGTGTCGCGGCTGTAAAGGCGAATGGGGCCGATCGCCTTGCGCCAATGATGTTTGCTCTTGCCATGGTCGCGCAGCAGGCGCGCTACCAGCAGGTCGATCATCCCGTCATTCGTCATGAACGTCCTTTGCCGACCAATGGCCCGGCAGGTCAAGATAGGCCTCCAGTTCGCGCCAGTGCCGGTCCCAGCCGGGGCCGCGCCGCGCCGGCGGCACATGCGCTTCCACCATGCGGCGGGCGCGGGTGACAATATTGTCCTGCGGCGTGCACAGCCGGTCGAGTATCTGGCGGATATCGTCGCTCATGATGTAGGTGGCCTCCGGGCGGTGCGCCAGGCGCGGGGGGGCTGTCCGATATGGCGGGCGAAGAAGCGGGAGAAATAGGCCGGGTCGTCAAAGCCCACGGCATAGGCGATGTCCGTTATCGACATTTGCGAGTAGACGAGCAGGCGGCGCGCTTCCAGCAGGCAGCGATCGTCCAGCATCTGCGCGGGCGAACTGCCAGCGACGCGGGCGCAGGCCTGTCGCAACGCCGTGAGGCTGGCGCCCAGCGCACGGGCATGGACAGAAACGGATTCCCGCTGGCGAAAACGCTGGTCGATCCGCTCGCGCAGGCGGGCCACAAGCGCCGCCTGCCGCGCATTGCCGGGCTGGACCGCCTGGGCCAGTGCGGCATGGCGCAACGCCAGCACCATGAGTTGCAGCAACGCGGCGTCGATCGCTGCGCGCTGACCCGGCCCGGCCCAGCCCAGTTCCCGCGCCATGCGGCCGATGATCGTTTCGGCGTCGCCCCCTTCATGCGCGGGCAATTCAACGGCATGCGGATATGCAAACAGGGTGGCGAGGTCCGCGTCGCGCGCGATCAGGTGGCGCAGATAGCTGTCGGCGATCGTGGTGACATGGCCGCGCGATTCCCGGTGCCAGCTGAAGCCGTGGATGATGCCGGCCGGAATCAGCAGCAGGCAGGGCGCCTCGAAACGCACCTGCGCCGCCTCCGCCTGCATCGCCCCGCCACCCTGCGCGATCAGGATGATGTGGTTGAGGTCGCGATGGACATGCGGACGGATCGTCCATTCGCTGGGGCGCGATCGATCGTCCAGGCTTTCGACATGGACGAACCCCTCGGCCACGCTGCGCTGGGGCTCGCCATAAAGATAAAAGCTGGGGACGGGCGCGGTCGACATGGCCCCGGCTTAAGGCGGATCGTCCAGTTCGACAATGCCCGTCCCGCGATCAGTAATGGACCCGCAGGCTGGCGAAGAGGGTCCGGCCCGGTTCGGGGAAACCATCGGTCAGCGTGTAATAATCGTCGAACAGGTTGCGCCCGCCCACGCCGATGTCGACCTGCGGCGTCAGGGCATAATCGACGCGCAGTCCGGCGTTCACATAGGCGCCGGTACGGTAATAGACTTGGCTGGCGGTTGCGGGCGTCGCCGTGAACAGGGTCCAGCGGTCGGACGCCAGGTCGATGCTGGGTATGACATGCAATCCGTCGACCGGCGCCCAGTCGAGATAGGCGAAGCCCTTGTGCGTCGGTACGCCGACCGGGCGGAAGGCGGGATTGGCGGCATAGTCCAGATCGCGCTTCGTGGCGGTATAGTTGAAGCCCGCGTCCAGCCCCGGCAGCAGTGTCGCCGATACCGACAGCTCCACGCCATAATAATGGCCGCTGCCCACATTCTGGCTCTGCGTCAGATTGGTGAGCGCGCAGCCGGGGTGGAGACGGCGGGCGGTGTGGTTGATGCGGTGCAGGGATAGGCAGGGGTCAGGACGCTGAAGATCGCATCATCGACCCAGCTATAGAAGGCGGCGGCCTCCACGCGCAGCTTGCCCTGCGCCCAGCTTCCGCCGATTTCGGCATTGGTGGCGCGTTCGGCCTTCAGCGACGGATTGGGGATGGCGGTGTTGAACCGCTGGCTGAACCGTTCGAAGATGGTGGGGAAGCGGGCGCGGGACGACAGGCTGGCATGCAAAGCCAGCGCGTCGCTGGCCTGCCAGTCGAAGCGGCCCTGAAGGTTCCAGGTGTCTGCATCGCGGCGCGGATAATTGTAGAGGACGGACGCGCCAGATGTGCCGAGCGGCGCGCCATATTCCTCCGCCTTGATCAGATTGCGCCAGTCGAAGCTGCCGCCCAGCGTAAAGGTCAGATCGGGGCTGAGCTTCAGCTCATTTTCGATGGCGGCGGAAAACGTCTCTTCGGTCTGGGTCTGGCGCGGTTCGGTGCTGGGCACGCCGGCGGTCGAGAAGCTGGTCTGAAATTCGACGTGGCGATCATGGCGATAGTGGAAGGCCAGGCGCAGCGTATCCGCTTCGCTTGCGGCGAAGTCGAGCTGGGCGGAGCCGCCCCATGCGCGATCCTCATAAGGGGAATCGAACGCATAGGGACGGCTCTGCGTCGTCTGCGTGCGATCGTTGAAGGAACGCAGGATCGAATCGAACTGGTTATAATAGGCGCGGGTCTTGAGCCTCGCGCGGTCGCCCAGCGCGGTGGTCGACAGGAAATAGAGGCTGGTGATGTTCCATTGCGGCCAGTCCCAGAAGCGCGCCGTCGTCACCGTATCGCTGATGTGCAGCGGCGCGCCCTTCGATCCTTCCTGATAGGTGTAGCTGAGCGCATATTCGTCGGTGGCATTGGGGGTGAAGCCGACCTTGGCATTGACCCGCCAGTCTTCGGTTCGGGAGAAGTCGCGCGCCCCGCCATCCTCCAGCCTGGGCACCTTGGCGGTGAAGTCATTGGGCAGATCCCAATGATCGGTGAAGCTGCGGGCGTAGCTGGCCTGCGCATACCATTTATCCTGCTTCGTCCCGACCATGGCGGAGGTGGAATAGCCGGCATAGTCGGTATCATTGTCGAAATTGATCGTGCCGCGCACATCGATGTCGAGTTCCTTGGTCGGCTTGCGCGTGACGAGGTTGATCGCGCCGCCCATCGCGCCGGGGCCGTCCAGCACGGAGGCATAGCCCTTGGCTACCTGCACCTCGGCAATGTCGGTGGTGAGGAAGCGACCATAGTCGAGCCGGTTGTCGGCGGGCAGATAGACGCGGATGCCGTCAATCGACAGCGGCACCTGAAAACGGTCGAAGCCACGGACGAACACCAGTCGTTCGTTGCGAGTGCCACCGCTGTTACCGGCCGATACGCCCGGCATCAGGTTGACGGCGTCGTCCAGCGCGGTGCGGCCAAAGCTGTAGATGGCTTCGGAGGAGAGGGTGTTGCCGTCAATCTCGATCCCCTGCGTGCGCGGAGCGGTGACGATGATCTGGCCGAGGCCAAAGCTGCCGGTCGCTCCATCGCCCGGCGCGCCATCCGTCTGCGCCATGGCCGGAGCCGCAAGGAAACCGCCCGCCAGAAGCAGGCTGATGGATGTGGTGCGCATGAAATCCCCCTATGCTGTTCGTGCGACTCGCTATATCTGGCGGTATATAGATTGCCCCTGTCGAGGAAAGACATGATGCGTTTGAACGGCCGGCTTCCTTTCTCCCTCTTTCTTGCGCTGGGCATTGCCGCGCCCGCATCCGCGCAGGCGCCGATGGCACATGAGGCCGCCACCTGCACCGCACCGGCAGACTTGCCCGCGCCGCTGGCGTCCTGGCGCAGTCCCTTTCCGTTGAAGGCGGGGGTCGATCGCAAGTCGGAGGCGAAAGCGGTGCTGACGCCGGGACAGGCGGTGAAGCTGGCGCTTAGCCCTACACCCAAAGTTGCTTATCCGGTGCGTCCGGCCAAGCCCGGCGGATCGGTCAGCTTTGGTGGCCTCGCCAGCTTCACTGTTGCGCAGACGGGAACTTGGCGGGTCGCGCTGGGCACGGGCGCCTGGGTCGACGTGGTGAAGGATGGCGCGGCCGCGACGTCGATCGCCCATGGTCATGGGCCCGATTGCAGCGGCGTGCGCAAGATGGTGGATTATAGTCTGGAGCCGGGCGTCTATACCTTGCAGGTCGCCGCCAATGGCGAGGACAAGTTGACGGTTCTGGTGACGCCGCTGCCGTGAGGCGGGTGTTGCTGGCGGCGGCCGCGCTGCTTCTGGTTGCGGCGGGATCGCCCTGGCGATGGGGCTTGCCTGCCGACATGGCGGTCCCGCCGGTTCCGACAGACAATGGCATGAGCGCGGCGCGCGTCGCACTGGGCCGGCGTCTTTTCTACGATGCAGACCTGTCCGCCAACGGCACCATGGCCTGCGCCGCCTGTCACGAACAGAAGCGGGCCTTTGCCGATGGCAATGCGACGCGGCCGGGCGTGCATGGCGATCCGGGGCGGCGCAATGTTCCCGGCCTTGCCAATGTCGGCTGGTACGGTCGGCTGACCTTTGCCGATCCGGCGATCACTACGCTGGAGAAACAGGCGCTGGTGCCATTGCTGGGCGAGCGGCCGGTCGAAATGGGGATGAAGGGGATGGAGGCGGAACTGGCCCGGCGGCTGGGCAGGGACGCCTGTTATCGCCGCATGTTCGCGCGCGCCTATCCCGAACGGCGCGGCCGGATCGACATGGGCAGCGTGACGGCGGCGCTGGCGGCGTTCGAGCGGACGATGGTTGCGCTCGACAGCCCCTATGACCGGCATCTGGCCGGGGATGAGACGGCACTTTCACCCACGGAGCGGCAGGGGCTGGCTATATTCGTAAAGGCAGGCTGCGCCGCCTGCCATGCCGGTCGCCTGATGACCGACATGGACTATCATCGGCTGGAAGCGCCGCAACGGGCCGATCCGGGTCTGGCCGAGCAGACGGGGCAGGGGGGCGACGCAGGCCGTTTTCGGACCCCTTCGCTGCGCATGGTCGCGCTCACCGGGCCATGGTGGCATGACGGGACGGCGAAGACGCTGGAGGAAGCCGTCCGACGCCATGACGATGGGGTGGCGGATCGCGACATGCCGGCGCTGCTCGCTTTCCTGCGCAGCCTGACCGATGCGCAGTTCACGACCCGCCCCGATCTGGCGATGCCCGATCGCGCCTGCGGCCGCCCTTTGTAGCGGATTCCCGCTTGACCGCCCGATACCGGCAAGCCACCCCTGCACCATGACAAAGCCGCTTCGCACCATCGCCCGCCTGAGCGCCGTCGCGCTCGTCCTCTCTCTGCCCGCCGCCCCGCTACTGGCGCAACAGGGGGCGACCGACACGATGATGAACGAGCAGGTCAAAAGCTATGACTGGGTCCGCCCGCAGGCGGATTATGCCCGCAAGGTGGTAATGATCCCGATGCGCGACGGCACGAAGCTCTACACCGTCATCGTCCATCGCAAGGGGGTGACGGACGCGCCGATCCTGCTGAGCCGCACGCCCTATAATGCGGACAAGGCGACCAGCCGCAACCGCAGCCAGAAGATCGAGGAAATCCTGCCTGTCATGGACGCCGAGTTCGTCAATGACGGCTATATTCGCGTCTATCAGGATGTGCGCGGCCTCGACGGGTCGGAGGGCGACTATGTCATGAACCGGCCGCTGCGCGGGCCGCTCAACCCGACCAAGGTCGACCATGCCACGGACGCCTATGACACGATCGACTGGCTGGTGAAGAATGTGAAGGAAAGCAATGGAAAGGTCGGCATCACCGGATCTTCCTATCTGGGCTTCACATCGTTGATGGCGCTGATCGACCCGCATCCCGCGCTCAAGGCCGCGGTGCCGCAGAGCCCGATGGTTGACGGATGGATGGGGGACGACTGGTTCCATAATGGCGCGTTCCGCACCTTCGGCTTCGACTATGATCTGGGCCAGACGGTGAAGAAGGGTGGCGGCGCCGTGCCCAAGGGGACGGGCGATGAATATGAAGCCTATCTGGCCGCCGGGTCGGCGGGCGACTATGCCCGTGCCTATGGCCTCACTGACCTGCCGGTCGTGCGCAAGGTGCTGGAGCATCCGAGCTACGACGCCTGGTGGCAGGGGCAGGCGGTCGACAAACTGCTGGCCGCGCGCAAGCTGACCGTGCCGACCATGCTGGTGGTAGGGCAATGGGATCAGGAAGACAGCTATGGCGCGCCTGCCGTCTATCAGGCGCTGGAAAAGCAGGACGCGAATAATGACATGCTGAGCCTGGTGATCGGCCCATGGCGGCACAGCCAGGTCAATTATGAGGCGCGCGAACTGGGGCCGCTGAAGTGGGAAGGGGATACCGGCCTGCAATTTCGCACCCGCTACATGAAGCCCTTCCTCGATTGCCACCTCAAGACGCAGGCCCCGGCATGCGACACGCCGCCGGTATTGACCTACGCCAGCGGGACCAACCGTTGGGCGGTGTCGAAGCAATGGCCGGCTGGTGATTACAAGCCGCTCTATCTGGACGCGGGCTTTGGCCTCAGCTGGAGCAAGCCGCAGTCTGGTAGCGACAGCTATGTATCCGATCCGGCCAAGCCTGTGCCGATGCTGCCACGCCCGATCCATATGCAGGGGGAGGAATGGCGCACCTGGCTGGTGCATGACCAGCGCTTCGTCGACGGCCGCACCGATGTGTTGAGCTATGCGACCGGCACGCTGGACAAGCCTGTCCATATCAAGGGCGCGCCCAAGGTGGACCTGCGCGCCGCGACGACCGGACAGGACAGCGATTTCGTGGTCAAGCTGATCGACGTCTATCCGCAGGAAAATTCGGTCGATCCGACCATGGCCGGTTATCAGCTGGGTATCGGGATAGAGATTTTCCGGGGCCGCTACGTCAACGGCTTCGCCACGCCCGCGCCGCTGGTGCCGGGCAAGACCTATGCCTTCCAATGGTCGCTGCCCAATGTGGACCATGTCTTCCTGCCTGGCCACAAGATCATGGTGCAGGTCCAGTCCAGCCTCTTCCCGCTCTATGACCGCAATCCGCAAAGCTGGGTGCCATCGATCATGGAGGCGAAGCCCGGCGATTATGTGAAGGCGACCGAAACGATTCAACGTGGCGGCGACGCAGCGAGCGCTGTCTGGCTGCCGGTTGCGGCGGACTGAACGGGGCGATCGGCGCGGGCGGAGGGAAACCGTCGCGCGCCGATCGCGTTATCCCGTCCATGTCCGGTTCAGCCGGATCATTGTGGAAGGGGGGCGTGAAGCCCGCCCGATAACAGGAATATGCGTTTGTCGATCAACCGGATGATGCGTCCTGGCCTCTGCGTCCTTGCGCTGCTGGCGTCCGCGCCGGCGGTTGCCGCCGATCCCGCGCCGTTCGAACTGACCGGGCCGTCGCTGCGCGTCACGGTGACGCGCGGGAAACAGAGCCTGCCGATCGCGCAGGTGCCCAGCCTGTCCGAAGGCGATTCCATCGCGATCGAGGCGGACCTGCCCGAAGATCAGGGCGCGCGCTTCATTCTGGTGTCGGCTTTCCTGCGGGGCGCGACCAATCCGCCGCCCAAGGATTGGGTCCGCTTCGCCGAGACATGGAAGAAGAAAGAGAAGGACCGGGCGCTAAACCTGACCATTCCCAAGGGCGCGCGCCAGATGGTGCTATTCCTGGTGCCCGATACGGGCGGGGCGGAAGGCGCGCTGGCCGATGCGGTGCGCGGCAAGCCGGGCGAGTTTGTCCGCGCGACGCAGGACCTCAATCAGGCGTCGCTCGACCGGTCCCGGCTGGACGCCTTCATGGGAGCGATCAAGGCGCAGGAAAACACGCACCCCGAATATCTGCGCAGCGTCGCGCCGACGCTGGCGCGCAGCCTGTCGATGAAGCTGAATGAGGATTGCCTGTCCAAGGTGATCGAAATGCAGGCGTCCTGTCTGCTGGAAAACCGCGACTCGCTGGTCCTGGCCGACGTGCACAGCAGCTCCATGGCGGAAACGCTCACCGGCGCGCCCACCGATCTGGCGCTGCAATTGAGCGCCACGCGCGAGGCGGGCTATGGCTTTTACAGCCCCTATATCGGGGTGGTCCGCGACATCGCGAAGATTTTCGGCGCGTTCAGCAGCCCCGAATTCGACTATCTGCCCACATTGAGCGTGCGCAAGGGGGATGGCATGGGGCTGTTGCTCAACGCCGCTCCATCCTTCCAGAAACCCAAATCGGTGATGGTTGTCGCCATGCCCGCGATCGAGGCGGACAGCCCGCCGCGGCTGCGCAGCGGAGCGACCGGACCGATCTGCGCCGCCCGCCCCGGCGCGCTGCTGCCAGTTGAGGGCGCGCCGCTTGTCTATTCCACCACCTATGCGCGCGACATGACGCTGACCCTGCGGTCGGCGTCAGGCGAAAGCGTCGACCTGCCGGTAGAAGCGCGCGCCGACCGGGGTGGCTATGTGCTGGCGGGCGGGGCCTTGCCACCCGCCTTTGCGGGCACGGCGCATGGGCATCTTCATGGACAATGGGGATTCGATCGCTTCGAGGGACCGGACTTCACGGTGCAACTGCCCGACGACAAGGGGTGGGCGCTGGATGGAGAGCCGCCCGCGCTGGTCGTGGGTCGCGACAATGATCTGTTGCTGACCGGCGGCGCGCCGGCCTGCGTCGACACGGTGACGCTGCGACAGGGGGATGGGCCAGCCCGCCCCATCGCCTGGAAGCCGCAGGGAGAGGGGCAGCTGGCGCTGACCCTGCCGCTGGCCGATCGCAAGCCGGGGCCGTTGAATGTGGACGTCCGCTATCAGGGGGCTGCGCAGCCGTCGGTGATTGGCCTGCGCAGCTATGCCCAGGCAAGTCGGCTCGACGGGATTTTGCTGCATGCCGGAGATAAGGCAGCCCTGCTATCCGGGCAGCGGCTGGATCAGGTCGAGCGGGTCGAGGTCGGCGGGCTGACATTGTTGCCCGATGGTCTTTCCCGTAATGGCGCGGTCGATCATTTGCGGCTGGCAGGGCAGGGGGATGGCGTTGCGCCCCAGGCAGGCAGCGATCTGACGGCGCGAGTCCGGCTGCGCGATGGCCGGACGGTCAACCTTGGCGTTACAGTTGCGGAGCCGCGACCGCAGATCGGCCTGATCGGCAAGAGCATCACGCCCGGCGCAACGCCCGCCACCGGGGCGACGCTTGGCCTTGGCGGCGATACTGTGTTGCCCGATGATGGGCAGCTGGTCTTTTCCGTCCAGGCCGGCAAAGGCACGAAACTGACTGCGGCCGATACGATCGAAGTCGCATCCGCCGATGATGAAAACGCCATCCGGCTGACGGCGGCTAATGGCCTGCGGCTGGAAGGGCCACAGGTGATGGTGGCGACGCTGAACGCAAAGGCGATGGCGCCGGCTGCTTTCGGGCCTCTGCGCTTTCGTCTGCGGCGCGGGGATGAGGCGAGCGACTGGCAGCCGCTGGTGACGTTGGCGCGCCTGCCCCGGATCGATGCGGTTGCCTGTGCGGATGGCAATGCCGCGGGCAAAGCGGATGGCTGCACGATTCGCGGCCGCGACCTGTTCCTGATCGACGCTGTCGGCGCGACCCCCGCGCTCGATCATGCGGCGCAGGTGGCGCACGGCTATACCGGATCGGTGCTGAGCGTGCCTGCGCCGCAGGATGGCAAACTCTATCTGCGCTTGCGGGATGCACCCGATATGGTCGTCACTCTGCCTGCCGCCTGATGGATTGTCCCTGCATTTTGGCGCAGGGTTCCGATATACCGATCGGCCTATGCCATCATGGCTGGTGAATCGTCCAACTAATCTGTTGGCCGCTCCATGGGCCTGTCGCCTGCGCGCGCGCATCATCCTCTCCAATTCCAGATCGATTGGAGAGGATCAGCATGAAGACCCAGGTCGCCATTATCGGCGCAGGCCCCGCCGGGCTGCTGCTCGGCCATCTGTTGCGGGCGGAGGGGATTGACGTTGTTATCGTCGAACGCGCCGCGCCCGATTATGTTTTGGGGCGCATCCGCGCGGGCGTGCTGGAGCGCACAACCACCGACCTGATGGATCGGCTGGGGCTGGGCGCGCGCATGCATGCCGAAGGGTTGCCGCATGACGGCTTTCATCTGGCCGATGGCGAACGGTTGATCCGCATCGACATTGCGGCCCTCACCGGGCGCAAGGTCATGGTCTATGGCCAGACCGAAGTGACCCGCGACCTGATGGATGCCGCGCCGGAACGCGGGTTGGAAATCATCTATGAAGCGGCTGATGTCGCGCTGCACGATGTCGATAGTGATGCACCCTATCTTACTTACAAGCAGGATGGCGCGGTTCGCCGCATCGATGCGGATTTTCTGTGTGGCTGCGACGGCTTTCATGGCCCTTCGCGCAGGGCTATGCCGGCATCGGTCGCTTGCGCTTATGAGAAAGTCTATCCCTTTGGGTGGCTCGGCATTTTGGCGGACGTGCCGCCCTGCAATCACGAACTCATCTATGCCAATCACGAACGCGGCTTTGCACTCGCGTCGATGCGGTCGGAAAGCCGCAGTCGCTATTATATTCAGGTGCCGCTGGACGAGAAGGTCGAAGAGTGGCCCGATGATCGGCTGTGGGATGAACTGGCTGTTCGGTTGGGGCCAGAGGCGGC
>NZ_JBHRVU010000005.1:1380000-1395133 GCF_042647625.1 Sphingobium rhizovicinum
GAGGTAGAGCGTCGGATATTTGCCGTTGGGGGTAGAGCACTGGATGGATGCGGGGGTCGCGAGATCTACCAATTCTAACCAAACTCCGAATACCAACGAGTCTAGTCCGGCAGACAGACGGCGGGTGCTAAGGTCCGTCGTCAAAAGGGAAACAGCCCTAACCTACAGCTAAGGTCCCCAAGTCACGTCTAAGTGGGAAAGCATGTGGGATTTCCAAAACAACCAGGAGGTTGGCTTAGAAGCAGCCATCCTTTAAAGAAAGCGTAACAGCTCACTGGTCTAAATAAGAGATCCTGCGGCGAAGATGTAACGGGGCTCAAGACGTGCACCGAAGCTTAGGGTTCAGTCTTTGACTGAGCGGTAGCGGAGCGTTCCGTAGGCCGTTGAAGCGGAAGGGTAACCGACCGTGGAGGTATCGGAAGTGCGAATGCAGACATGAGTAGCGATTAACAGTGTGAGATGCACTGTCGCCGAAATTCCAAGGGTTCCTGCTTAAAGCTAATCTGAGCAGGGTAAGCCGGCCCCTAAGACGAGCCCGAAGGGGGTAGTCGATGGGAACCACGTTAATATTCGTGGGCCTGGTGGTGTGTGACGGATGGCGTAACTTGTTCGGCCTTATTGGATTGGTCCGGGCAGGGAAGTTGTCCCAGGAAATAGCCCCACCGTATAGACCGTACCCTAAACCGACACAGGTGGAATGGTAGAGTATACCAAGGCGTTTGAGAGAAGTATCCTGAAGGAACTCGGCAAATTGCCTCCGTACCTTCGGAAGAAGGAGGCCCCATCTTAAGGCAACTTTTGATGGGGGGCACAGGCCAGGGGGTAGCGACTGTTTAGCAAAAACACAGGGCTCTGCTAAGTCGGCTTCAAGACGACGTATAGGGCCTGACGCCTGCCCGGTGCCTGAAGGTTAAGAGGAGGAGTGCAAGCTCTGAATTGAAGCCCAGGTAAACGGCGGCCGTAACTATAACGGTCCTAAGGTAGCGAAATTCCTTGTCGGGTAAGTTCCGACCTGCACGAATGGCGTAACGACTTCCCCACTGTCTCCAGGATATGCTCAGCGAAATTGAATTCTCCGTGAAGATGCGGAGTACCCGCGGTTAGACGGAAAGACCCCGTGCACCTTTACTGCAGCTTCAGAGTGGCATTAGGAAAGAACTGTGTAGCATAGGTGGGAGGCTTTGAAGCATTGACGCCAGTTGATGTGGAGCCATAGGTGAAATACCACCCTGTTGTTTTCTGATGTCTAACCTCGCACCGTTATCCGGTGCAGGGACCCTCTGTGGCGGGTAGTTTGACTGGGGCGGTCGCCTCCTAAAGAGTAACGGAGGCGCGCGATGGTGGGCTCAGGACGGTTGGAAACCGTCTGTTAGAGTGCAATGGCATAAGCCCGCCTGACTGCGAGACTGACAAGTCGAGCAGAGACGAAAGTCGGTCATAGTGATCCGGTGGTCCCTCGTGGAAGGGCCATCGCTCAACGGATAAAAGGTACGCCGGGGATAACAGGCTGATGATTCCCAAGAGCTCATATCGACGGAATCGTTTGGCACCTCGATGTCGGCTCATCACATCCTGGGGCTGGAGCAGGTCCCAAGGGTTTGGCTGTTCGCCAATTAAAGTGGTACGTGAGCTGGGTTCAGAACGTCGCGAGACAGTTTGGTCCCTATCTGCCGTGGGCGTCGAAATTTGAGAGGAGTTGACCCTAGTACGAGAGGACCGGGTTGAACATACCTCTGGTGTACCAGTCGTCCTGCCAAGGGCGCAGCTGGGTAGCTATGTATGGACGGGATAACCGCTGAAAGCATCTAAGCGGGAAGCCTCCCTCAAGATAAGATTTCATCGAGCCGTCGTAGACCACGACGTTGATAGGTCGGATGTGGAAGTGCGGTAACGCATGAAGCTAACCGATCCTAATTGCTCTGTTCACGCTTAAACGGTTCATTACGAACCAATGAGTCCCACCATCAACAACAACCCTGATACCCAGGACCATGTTGATCATACGGTCTTATTCTCACCAGATATGCACGGATAACATCGATCAAAAAACAATGCGCAAGCTATATTGCTTGGTGACCATAGCGTCAGTGACCCACCCGATCCCTTCCCGAACTCGGCCGTGAAACCTGACTGCGCCAATGGTACTGTGGCTCAAGCCCCGGAAGAGTAGGGCGTCGCCAGGCATTATAGCTCGCGCATTAAACACAAAACCCATTCGCAATCTCCCAAACAGGGCGGCTTTCTTCAGGAAAGCCGCCCTATTTGCATTATGCGCGAGCATCTTCCCCTATTCGAAAAAGGCGACGGCTCGGACTTCGATGCTCTAACGGATGCGCGTGTCCGGCAAGCTGCGATCATGGAAGGCTGTATGCGGGCAGCGCCACGTTACATCATGATCGCTGTCCTGAAATTTGAACAGCAGCACATCGTCCGCCGCCATGTTCGAAAAATACCACCAGCGATGCCGGTCGCGATGGCGGAAGATGGAAGCGGCGATCATCTGATCCTCGCCATCGACCGGCACGGTCAGCGCCTCGCCGGTCGGCAATTCATCCACCACGAACAAGGTGTTGGACGTCGCTTCCTCGTCCGACACGGTGCGCCCGTCGCACAGCGCGAGCGGCCAGTCCTGCGGGCCGGGTGAGAAGGTGCGCCAGAAGCTGGAGACCCGCAAAAACCGGTAGTGTTTGGACGGCTATGATGATTCATTGAGGGCGCGCGATCACGGAGGCCAGCCATGGATCCCAAGTCCCTGTTCAGTTTGAGCGATCACCTTGAGGCATTGAGCAAGGAGGGCGATCCGCTTGAGGTTTTGCAGGAGACGGTGGATTTCGAGTATTTCCGAGCGTGGCTGGTCGAAGGGCTTGGTTATGGCGATGGAGCCAAAGGCGGACGCCCACCCTTCGATCCGGTGATGATGTTCAAGGCCCTGATCCTGCAGGCGCAGCATAATCTGTCAGACGCCCGGATGGAGTTCATGATCCGCGATCGGCTGAGTTGGCTGCGGTTTCTGGGACTGTCGCTTGGGGACCGCACGCCGGATGAGAACACGATCCGGCATTTTCGCAATCGCCTGACCGAGACGGGAACGCTCAAGCGGGTGATGAAGGCCTTTGACTGGCAACTCCAGAAGAAGGGCTACATTCCAATGTCCGGGCAACTCGTGGACGCCTCGCTGGTGCCTGCACCAAGACAGCGGAACACCGAGGGCGAACGCGAAGCGATCAAGTCGGGCAAGAGCGCCAGAGATATCTGGCCGAACGAGCCGAACAAGGCAGCACAGAAGGATACCGACGCGCGCTGGACCCTCAAGATCGGCGGGAAAGTTCGGTATCGAGCGGATGGAACGCCGCTCCCCATGATCGCCCTGCCGGTCTTCGGCTACAAATCCCACATCAGCATCGATCGACGCTTCGGCTTCATCCGAGGCATGGCGGTGACTTCGGCGTCAGCGGCGGACGGGCGTCTTCTCCGGCAGGTCGTCAGCACGGACAATACCAGTTCCGAGGTCTGGGCAGACAGTGCCTATCGCTCCAGGCGCAACGAGAAGTGGTTGTCGGATCAGATGCTCACGTCCCGCATTCATCGGCGCAAACCTATGGGCAAGCCGATGTCGAAGGCCACCTCGCGGGCCAATGCAGCCAAATCCTCGATCCGGGCCCATGTCGAACATGTCTTCGCCCATCAGAAGAACCGGTTCAACCTGTTCATCCGCACCATCGGCCTCGCCCGCGCTGAGGCAAAACTGACGCTTTGCAACTTGGCCTACAACTTCAACCGCCTGATTTTCCACGAACGCCGGGAATGCAGGGGCTGACTCTGTCTGCAAGCCAGCCAAACCGGCGAAATCAACGCTAGGCATCGTGGAAATCGGTCCGAACGATGCCGTTCGTGCGCTCCGAAGCCTCGACGTCTGTCAAGCCAGGCCGAAATTACCCGGTTTTTGCGGGTCTCCAGCTGACGCAGACAGACCGTCTATAACCCGGCCCATCGGGGAAAGCGGCGGCATAGGCCCGCTCCGCCGCGCGCCGTCCGGTAATCTCATTATAATCGACATGCGCTTCGCCGGCTGGCGGCTGGATGCCGCCTTCATGGCGATAATTTTCTACCTTCTCCTGCGCCCGCGCGGTCAGGTCGGCCGATGTGCGGATCATCCACCCGCCCGCCGACACGCAGGACGCAGCGGTGAGCGCCTGTATCGCCGCCTCGCATTCGCGCAGATAGAGGCGATCGACCTCCTCCTTGTCGAAGAAATTGCGGATCGCGCTGCGATGTCGGCCCAGCATGAAGCCATGGGTGTCGAATTCGAAATGATCGCGGATCGGCATCCCGTCGCGCACCAACATGCGATGGTCGCTATAGGTGCCGGTGTTGATCTCCACCCCCTGCGACACATAGCGCCGCGTGACGAAATCGCCTTCGTCGAGATAGCGGATCAGCGCGGGTGCCTGCCGCGCGCTGTCCTCAATATCCTCGGTTCTGGCCAGCGTCGCCATCACGCCACCTCTTCGGGCAGCGCGCCGATCACCGACTTGACCTCCAGAAATTCCTCCAGCCCGAACTTGCCGAATTCCCGGCCATTGCCCGATTGTTTATACCCGCCAAAGGGCATGTCGAAGGCAAGCCCGCCGGCATTGACGAACACGGCGCCAGCCCGAATCCGGCTGACGAACTTGCGGGCACGGGCCGGGTCGCCCGCAACATAGGCGCCCAGACCATAGGGCGTGTCATTGGCGATGCGGATCGCATCCTCATCGTCATCATAGGGCATCAGGACCAGCACGGGGCCGAAAATCTCCTCCTTTGCGATCGTCATGTCCGGCGTCACATTGGCAAAGACGGTCGGCTGCACATAGCTGCCCGCCTCCAGCCCCTCGGGCCGCCCGGTGCCGCCGGTGACGAGCGTGGCGCCTTCGTCAATGCCGGTCTGGATCAGGCCCTGAATCCGGTCCCATTGCCGTTGGCTGACGACCGGGCCGATATGATCGCCCTCCGCCTGCGGGTCGCCGACCTTCTTGGCAGCGAACAGCGCGCCGACCTTCTGCGCCGCTTCGTCATGCTGGGAGCGGTGGACCAGCATGCGGGTGGGGGCCACGCAACTTTGTCCACTGTTGAGCAGCACGCCGCCCACGCCACCCGGCAGCGCCAGGTCCAGCGGCGTCCCTTCCAGGATGATGTTGGGCGACTTGCCGCCCAGTTCCTGCGCGACGCGCTTCACTGTATCGGCGGCATTTTTCGCCACCATGATGCCCGCGCGGGTCGATCCGGTGAAACTCACCATGTCGATATCGGGATGCTTGGCCAGCGCGGTGCCCACGCCTTCGCCATCCCCCTGTACCAGGTTGAAGACACCGGCCGGCACGCCCGCCGCCCCCAGTATTTCGGCGAAGATCGCGGCGCAGCTAGGCGCCTCTTCGGAGGGCTTGAGGATCATGGTGCAACCCGCCGCCAGCGCCGGGCCGACCTTGGCGACGATCTGGTTCATCGGCCAGTTCCATGGCGTGATCAGCGCCACCACGCCGATCGGCTCGCGCACCACGCGATTATCGCCGATCTTCTCGCTGAACTCGTAATTTTTCAGCGCCGCCAGCGCCTGTCCCAGATGGCCAAGGCCCGATCCCGCCTGCGCCGTCTGGGCGATGGAGATGGGACAGCCCATTTCGGTGGCGATGGCGCGGGCGATGTCGGGCACGCGCTTCTGATATTCACCGATGATGCGCTCCAGCAGCGCGACGCGCTCTTCGCGGCTGGTCAGCGAGAATGTCTCGAACGCCCGGCGCGCGGCGATCACGGCGGCGTCCACATCTGCGGCCGTGCCCAATATCAGGTCGGCGGCGCTCTGGTCGGTCGCGGGATTGATGACGGCGATGGTCCGGCCGCCCTGGCTGTCGACCCACTGGCCATCGATATAATGCTGAAGCGTGTTGGGCATGATGAATGTCCTTATGCGGGAAGAAGGCCGAGTTCGGCGTCGGAGGCGGGCGTGCCCCATTTGTCGCGCGGCGGCAGGGGGCGGCTGTCCCAGGGCGGATCGAGCGTGAAGCTGGAGATGGTGCGGCCTTCGGGCAGGCGCCCGTTGCCGCCACCCTGACTATAATCATAATAGAGCGTCATCAGCTCGCGATGGCCGTGATGCCGCTGGGCCACCGGATGGGCCAGACAGGCGTCACGCCAGCGCAGCAGCCGGGTCAGATGCTGGGGGATCTGATAGGCTTCATAATAATCGAGGAACCACAGCCGTTTGAACATCGGCGTGAAGGCGACCTCCGCCCAGCCGAACCGGTCGAACAGAAAATCCCCGTCCGGCGCATAATGGCGCAGAAACGCGTCCAGCCGCGCATATTGGGCGTCGATCTCGGCCTTGTGCTCTTCGCGCTTCGCCGGGTCGCGGTTCAGGATCATGCGATAGCCCGCCCCGGTATATTGCCCGTCGGTCGCGCACAGCATCGCCTCGACCGCATGTTCATAGGGGTCTTGCCGCGCCACCGGCGGATCGGGAAAGCGATCCTCGAAATAGCGCATGATGACCATGCTCTCCTTCAGCGTCTCGCCATTTTCCAGTTCCAGCGCGGGCAGCGCCGTGGTCCCCCGCGTCTTGGCGAGCAGCCAGTCGGGCCGGGGCTGCGATATGTCGATCTCATGATCGGCCATGATGCCGTGCAGGCCCTTCAGATCGAGCAGCAACTCGATCCGCTCGGAAAAGGGGCATCCGGGGATATGGTACATGCGCAGCTGCCCGGCGGGCGGTTCGTCCTGCCAGCCCATGGATCAGGCTGCCGTCGCGGCCGGGCGGGGCGGCATTTCGCTCTGCGACCTGGCGAACATCGCCTGCGTGGCGGGGCGGGCATTGATCCGCTCGATCCAGGCGACCAGATGCGGCGTCGCCGTCTTGTTGACGATGTCGGCATAGCCAAACTGCATCCCGTTCGCGATCGCGAAGTTGCAGATGTCGGCCAGCGTATAGTCTTCGCCTGCCAGCCATTCGCTTTGCGACAGCCGCTGTTCCAGCCGGTCGATCGACACGCCAATCTTGCGCATTTCCTCGTCCAGCACCGCCTGCGGGAAGCCGGCACGGGCGCTGCGCCATTTGGCCTGCTGCTCCGGGACCGGGATATGCTTCAGCTTTTCCTCGAATTCGGCGTCTGACAGCTTGCGCGCCATCGGGCCGATCATCCGTTCCCAACCGATGGTCGACACGCACCAGCAGAAATATTCGTCCACCCATTTGGTCCAGACCCGCATCTCGGCGATCTGCACCGGATCGGCCGGGCGCAGGCGCGGGGCATCCGGGAAGGCATCTTCCAGATATTCGCAGATCACGGTCGATTCGGTGATGATATGCCCGTCATGGTCCAGCGCTGGCACCTGCCCGCGCGGATTGATCGCCTTGAACCAGTCCTCATGATGTTCGAACCGGGTCGGATCGACAAAGCGGGGGGTGAATTCCAGCCCCTTTTCATACAAAGCCAGCAGGGGTTTCAACGAATTGGCGGCCGGACCGAAGCTGTAGAGCGTCAACATGCGCTGGTTCATCCTCACCTTGTGGTTATGGCGTCTTGGGCGCCTTCGGACGGGAAAGTGGCTGGCGCTCCGGCGGGTCGCAAGTCCTCTGTCGATACTATCAGTGCCACTACCCGGCACCTTAACCTGTCAGTTTCAATGATAGCGCCGCCACTCGTCTTGCAGCGGGGACAAGCCTTTGCTCTGGATGGGGAAAGACATTTGGAGAGGAAGATGCTGGAACTGCTGACGTCGGAAACGCCCAATGGCTGGAAAGTCGCGATCCTGCTGGAGGAACTGGGCGTGCCCTATCAGGTGACGCCTATATCCCTGACCGACCGGGTGCAGAAACAGGACTGGTATGTCGCGCTCAATCCCAATGGCCGCATACCGACGCTGGTGGATCATGATGCGGGCGATTTTGCTATCTTCGAATCCGGCGCGATCCTGCTCTATCTGGCGGAAAAATTCGGGCGGTTCATCCCCACCGACGCGCAGGATCGCAGCCGGGTGATCCAGTGGGTGATGTGGCAGATGTCCAGCCTTGGCCCCATGATGGGGCAGGCGACCGTCTTCACCCGCTATTTCGACGAGAAATTGCCATCGGTGATCGATCGCTATGTTCGCGAAAGCCAGCGCCTGTTCGGCGTCATGGACGCGCGGCTTGCCGATTACGACTATCTGGTAGGCGACTATTCGATCGCCGATATGGCCTGCTTTCCCTGGATACGCGGCCATGACTGGGCCGGTGTCGACATGGGCGGTTTCCCTCACCTTCAGCGCTGGTTCGAAAGAATTTCAGCGCGGCCCGCGGTGCAGCGCGGGCTTCTTGTCCCCACGCCGCCCACGCCCGAAGAGATGGCGGAGAAGACCACGAAACAGGGAAAGACCATTCTCGCGTGAGCGCCTTCCTCCAGCGGATCGTTCGCATCGAATGGGGCCATTGCGACCCCGCCGGCATCGTTCATGCGCCCCGCTATTTCGACATTTTCGGCGAAAGCACGATGCTGCTGTTCGAACAGGCGGGCCTGCCCAAGAAGCGCCAGATGCTGGCGACCATGCCCTTTGCCGGCTTCCCGATGGTCGATGTGTCCGCCCGCTTCTTCATCCCCACCGCCTATGGCGACGATGTGCTGGTGGAGGCGGATGCGCCATCCTTCGGCAATAGCAGCTTCACCGTCGCCCATCGGCTGTCGCTGGATGGCGAATTATGCGTGGAATGCACCGAAAAACGGGTCTGGACCGCGCCCGACGCAAGTCGACCCGCCGGATTGCGCGCCGAGCGAGTGCCGGATTCGGTACGGGCATTGTTTCCGTCCTGATATATGTTCACCGCCCGGCAAGCCTATCCGCGCCATAGCATCGCCTGCAATAAGGGAGATGCGTCATGGAGCAATCATTGGGTCTTTCCGACCGGCGCAGCCTGATCGCGACGCTGGCGCTGCTGCCGCTGGCGGCCTGCGCCACGCCGATGGGCCGCTATACGGTCGAGGATGCGGTGCGCCGGCTGCTGGAATTGTCGAGCCAGCGCGCCTTTGCCCGGCTGACCGAACCGGGCGGCTTCTATGATGACCAGCTGACCCGCATCGCCCCTCCCGATCTGGGCGGCGGTAAAGGCGGCGCGGTGCTGTCCGCGCTGTTGCGCACCAACGCCGTGCGCAACCGGGTGGCGATGGCCCTGAATGACGTGGCGGTCGACCTGGCCGACCATGCCGCGCCGGTCGTGATGGACGCGGTGCATCGCATGACTTTGGCCGACGCCATATCCGTGTTGCGCGGCGGACCGACGGCGGCGACCGACCTGCTGGCCCGCGAAGCGCGTGGTTCGGTGGTCGAGGCGCTGTTGCCCGGCGCATCGCGCGCGTTGCGATCGGACATGTTCGAAATGCTTTCGGCCGCGCTGTCCGCCACCGGCGGCAAGGATTATGCGGCGATCGCCGACAATGTTTCGGGCCAGATTGGCGACGCGATCTTCCGCGCGATCGGGCGGGAGGAGGCGGAAATCCGGCGCGATCCCGCCGCGACCCGCGATCCGATCCTGATGGCGCTGCTGCGATAGTTTTTGACGGCGCGATTTCCCGGCAAATCGCTTAGGTCTTGATTTCCGCGCCGGGGCATGGTGTCCCCCGCCCATGGAACAGAAACATCCCGGCGTCGCCGGCATCCCTTGGGATCAGCCCGCGACCATGATCGACCTAGACGGCAAGGCTCCGCTGATTGGCACGATCCGCGATTGCGCCGTTCATTTCGGCCTCTATAAGCCGCATGCAAAGGCGCAGGCGCGCGTGCTGCTGACCCAGCCGGTCCACCGCGAAGGGCGCAAGACCCGCACCTGGCTGCTGGAGCCGGAAGAAATTGAAGCGCTGGCCGACCGACTGAAGCGCGAGACGAACTGATCGTAAACGCCGGGCGGGTTTCAGGCCAGCACCGGCGCCTCCGTTTCCGCCATCAGTTGCGCCAGTCGCTGCGCGCTGACATCGTCCAGCGGCGCGAACAGCAACAGCCGCTGGCCCGGCGCCTCTTCGATCGCATAGCTGGTGTGGCGGAACATGATTTCGCCCACCCCCGGCATGTCGGCGATATTCGTATCCTCGAAATGGGCCATGATCTCCGAATCCTGCCAATATCGCTGGAAGAATTCGGACTGCTCCATCATGTCGGCGATGATCCCTTCGAACACCTCCGGCTGGGCTGTGCGGCTATAATCCCATTTGAAGCGGGCGATCAGCCGCCGGCACATATCCTGAAACTTGTCCGGATCGGCGCGATAGCGCGGATGCAGCATCAGGATGCGGAACAGATTGCGCTCCTCGCGCGGCAATTGGCTGTAATCGCGGAAGGCTCGGCCGACGAGGCGGTTCCAGCCGATCACGGTCCAATCCTCCACGATCACCAGCGCGGGAATGGACAGGGCGTCCATCAGATGCTGGGTGCCGGCATGGATCGTCTCGTCGGCGCGGCGGGCCAGCGGCGGCGGACGATGCTGCGCCAGCGCGAACAGAAATTCGCGCTCATTGGGCGTCAGGCGCAGCGTCCGGCTCAACCGCTCCAGCATCGGCGCGGACAATTGCACCTCGCGCCCCTGTTCGAACCATGTGTACCAGGTGACGCTCATCCCCGCGAGCGTCGCCACTTCCTCGCGCCGCAATCCGCGCGTGCGGCGGCGTTCGCCGGCCGGCAATCCAACTTCTGACGGGGCGAGCTTCGCGCGTGCGGCTTTCAGGAACCGCGACAATTCTTCCCTTTGTGCCATGCCTTATCCAGTTACTCGCAATGATGGGACATCCAGCGGCCTTCTTGCGGGCCGTCTCCTCTGCAAGACCGCTTGGTCTGCGGTCGGCAACATAGCCGAGACTAGACAGGAGAGCGATATTGGCTGGCAAGCTATTTGTGACCTGCGCGGTGACGGGAAGTTCACCGATGCCGACACACCCCGATTTCCCCTTCCGCCCGGATCATGTGGCGGCCGAAGCGCTGGCGGCGGCGGAGGCCGGCGCATCGATCATCCATGTTCATGTACGCGACCGGGAAACGGGCGATCCCTCGCAGGCGCTGGAGGATTATCGGGAGGTCGTCGGCCTCATCCGGGCAAAGAACAACGAAGTCATCCTCAACGTCACCACCGGGCCGGGCTGCACCTGGATGCAGGGGGATGAAGACCCGGCCGTCTGCGGTCCCGGCACACTGATGTTCACGGCCGAACGGCGGCTGGAACATATTCTCGACCTGCGGCCCGACATGTGCACGCTCGACATTTGTACGATGCAGCTATGGGGCGGGGTGGCGATCAACCTGGACCCGATGATCACGAAAATGGGCCATATGATCCAGGATGCCGGGGTATTGCCGGAAATCGAATGTTTCGAGGCCGGGGATTTCGTCTTCGCCGACGATCTGATGGCCAAGGGCGCGATCCCCAAACATGTGCCCTTCACTTTCGTTCTGGGCACTAAATATGGCCTGCCTGCAACATCCGAAGCCATGCTCTACGCCAGGAACCAGATCCCCGCGGCGCGCGTTTCACCGGCTTTGGCGTCAGTCGCCACAGCATGCCGATGGCTGCGCAATCGATGCTGCTTGGCGGCAATATCCGGGTGGGGTTTGAAGATACGATTTACCTTCGGCGCGGCCAGATGGCGGCGAACAATGCGGACATGGTGCGCTGGGCGGTGGAAATGGTCGACCGGATGGGCGGCGACATCGCCAGCGCCGGGGAAACGCGGGCCATGCTGGGCCTGAAGCAATAGGGAGAGGATGGGATGACACAATTGGCAAAGGCGCCGATGGCGGATGTGGCGGGGAAGACAGCTTTCATCACCGGCGGAGCGAATGGCATCGGCCTTGGCATATCGCGCGCGCTGGTGCGGGCGGGCGCCAATGTGGTGATCGCCGATATTCGCCCGGAATCGCTGGCGCAGGCAAAGGCGGATCTTGGTGCCGATGCGCAGGTGGAAACCGTGCAGCTGGACGTCACCGATCGCGCCGGCTTCGCCCGCGCGGCCGATATGGCGGAGGCGCGTTTTGGTCCCATCCATATGCTGATCGGCAATGCCGGCATCGGTGTGATGGGGCCGGTGCTGGATGCACGCTATGATGACTGGGACTGGGGGCTGGGCGTCAATCTGGGCGGCGTAATCAACGGCCTCGTCACCCTGCTGCCCCGGATCAAGGCGCATGGGCAGGGGGGGCAGATCGTCACCACCTCGTCCCAGTCTGCGCTGATCCCGGTCAATTATTCGGCCATTTACACTGCCGCCAAGGCCGCGATCCTGGGCCTGTCCGAAGCGATCCGGGGTGAACTGACGGCGGAGAATATCGGCGTGTCCGCCTTCATGCCCGGCCCGTGCAAAGCCATATCGCCCATAGCGGCGAACTGCGCCCGGCCGCCTATCGCAGCGACAGCGGTTATAAGCAGCGAGAGGATGATCTGGAAAAGCGGCCCGTCTCTCCGCTTTGGATGAGCGCGGACGAGGTGGGGGAGCGGGTGCTGGCCGGCATTCGCGCCAACGACCTCTATATTCTGACTCATCCTGAATTTGCAGACGGCATGCGCACCCGGTTCGACGCGATACTGGCGTCGATGCCCGATGAGACGATCCATCAGGAACGGGCAGGGGAAATCGGCTTCCTCCTGTCCAACCCGGTGTTTGACGATCAGTTGGCCCGGCGCAGGGCCGCGCTGCTCATGCCGTCCTGAACCGCTCCTGGCTGGCCAGGCGCACCCCGGCATTGGGTGCGCCATAACCTTCATAGCCGCGCCGCTCGACAAATTCGAAGAAGAAGCGTTTCTGGAAAGCCCGGCTGTAGAGCTGGCGATAGTCGCCGGCATCGTCCGCATCATAGAGGATATGGGCGTCGCGCAATTGCGTGCGCGTCGCCCCGTCCAGCCCGAAGCGCGCCGCCAGATCGGCATAATAATTGCCGCCGATCGGCAATATGTCCGCCCCCTTTTCGGCGATCCTGTGGGCGGTCGCGGTCAGATCGTCGCTGGCGAAGGCGATATGCTGATAACCGCCGCCGAAATTATGCCCGACGAAGCGGGAAGACAGCGTGCCCGCCGCATCGGATGCGTTGAGCGTCAGGCGCAGCGCGCCGTCGGCCGACCGCAGCGGCTGGCTCAGCACCAGACCGGACGGGTCGATGACGTCCGACTGGAGGCTCTGCTCCAGCCCGAACAGCGCCCGCCAGTAAAGCTGCCAGGACAGATATTCATCGATCCGCACCACGGCAGCCAGATGGTCGATGGTCAGCGGGTGGGGATCGACCGCAGCGCCGGTCGGTTCGAATTCCGTATCCCACACGGCGGGGATCTCCTCCTCGCCGATCAGGTAGATCAGGCTGCCGCCGATCCCGCGCAGCGCCGGCACCGACAGATTGCCCGGTGCCTCCGCCTGATCCACCTGCCCGATGTCGAGGAAGGCGGCGCGCGCCGCGACCGCGTCGCGATCCGGCACGGCCAGCCCCACTGCGCAGATGGACGGGCCATGCGCCCGCTCGAACCCCTGACCGAAACTGTCCGGCTGGGCGTTGATCACCAGATTGACCGATCCCGCCTGCCAGCGGGTGACAGCCTTGGTCCGGTGCACGCCCGTCCGGGCAAAGCCCAGCGATCCGAACATCTGCTCCAGCGCGGGCGCATCCTGCGCATTGACGGCGAACTCGACGAATTCCGGGCGCACCGCGGCGGGCGGGGCCGGCACGGCGGGCGTGCGGCCCAGCAGTCGCTCCGCCGCATCCTCCACATGGCGCAGCGACCGCAGCCCGTCGGCGGCGATCAGGTCGGGCGACCAGCCGCGGAACCGATCGTTGAAAATCTCCAGCGACAAGGGGCCATCATAGCCAGTGCGGATGATCTCCGCGACATAGTCCGCCACGGGCAGGCCGCCTTGTCCCGGAAAATTGCGGAAATGCCGGCTCCAGTAGAGCAGGTCCATCTCCAGCCTTGGGGCGTCGGCCAACTGGACGAAGGCGATCTTGTCTCCGGGGATCGCCTGGATGCTCTCGCTGGGGATGCCGCGCGAGAGCGAATGGAAACTGTCGAGGATGATGCCGATATGGGGATGGTCGACCGCTTCCACGATCGCCCATGCGTCGCGATGGTCGAACACATGCCGGCCCCAGGCCAGCGCCTCATAGCCCACGATGATGCTGCGCTTGCCCGCCCGCTCGCCCAGTTCCTGCAAGTCGGCGACGATGCGGTTGCGCTCGCCCAGCGCATGGGGCGAACAGTTGGAGCAGACGAGGATGCGGTCCGCGCCGAGGTCGCCCATCAGGTCGAACTTCGCCTCCGCCCGGTCCAGCGCCCGCTGCCGCATCGCGCCCGGCATGCCTTCGAAATCGCGGAACGGCTGGTACAGCATGCAGCCAAGGCCCAGATCGTCCATCATCGCCCGCACCTCGCGCGGGGACAATGGCGACGCGATCAGGTCATTTTCGAAAATCTCGACCCCGTCGAAGCCGGCGGCCGCCGCCGCGCGCAGCTTTTCCTCCAGCGTGCCGCTCAGCGATACGGTCGCGATCCCGAAAGTCATCGGCGGGTGCCTCCTGTCAGCGCCGCGTGGAAATTGGCGGCCATGCGCGCGGCGTCCGCCTTGCGCCCGGTGAAATGTTCGAACGCGCCTGCGGCCTGATGCACGGTCATGCCGCTGCCATCCAGCGTGACGCAGCCCGCCGCCTTCGCCTCACGCAGCAATTGCGTTTCCAGCGGGAAATAGACGATGTCCGTCACCCAGAAGTCGGGCCGCAGCAGGTCTTGCGGAATGGCCGATCCGGGATAGCCCGCCATGCCCAGCGGCGTCGCATTGACCACGCCGTCGGCATCGGCCAGCGCGGCGGTCAGATCCTGCCCCACCACCGCGCGCCCGTCGCCATGCAGGGCGCACAGAGCCGCGCACAGTTCGGCCGCCCGCGCGCCATTGGGATCGAACAAAGTCAGCGTGCCGACATACATGCCCATCAGGGCGTGGGCGGTGGCGGCGCCTGCACCGCCACCGCCCATCTGTACGACCTTTCCGAAACGCGACCCGGAAGGCAGACCCGCGCGGAGATTTTCCGCGAAGCCTTGAATATCGGTATTATGGCCGATCCGCCGGCCATGCTGGAAACACCACCGTATTGACCGACCCGATCTGCG
>NZ_JBHRVU010000006.1:2500-24892 GCF_042647625.1 Sphingobium rhizovicinum
ACGCGGTTTAGATATTTCCAGAGATGAAGAGTAGCGGTTTGCCGACTTAGGTCGGTGATATGGCTCGCGCTGCGGGCCTCTTTGACATTGTGAATGGGTTTTTTAATCGATGCCGTGGCGACATGGTTCGGTTTTTGGCGGTTGCCGCAAGGCGGGCGCGCAAGGATCGAAGCGTTGTCGACACTTAAATATCTGGCTGAGTTTAATAACCGCGCGATCGACAGGGCTCTGAGCAATCAGGGTTGTTGTTGGTGGTGTGGACTCTCAAGCGTGAGGTAAGGGCATCTGGTGAATGCCTTGGCATGTACAGGCGATGAAGGACGTGGCACGCTGCGATAAGCGTGGGGGAGCTGTGAGCAAGCTTTGATCCCGCGATTTCCGAATGGGACAACCCACCTTCACCATTTAAGGTTTGCCCAGCAGTAATGCTGGTCGAGCGTTAAATGGGAGAGGTATCACTAAGCTGAATAAAATAGGCTTTGGTGAGGCGAACCCGGAGAACTGAAACATCTCAGTACCCGGAGGAAAAGACATCAACCGAGATTCCGTTAGTAGTGGCGAGCGAACGCGGACCAGGCCAGTGCCTGGATGGAAGTTAGCAGAACCTTCTGGAAAGTAGGGCCATAGCGGGTGACAGCCCCGTATGCGAAAATTACCATTCAGGACTTGAGTAGGGCGGAGCACGTGAAACTCTGTCTGAACATGGGGGGACCACCCTCCAAGCCTAAATACTCGTACATGACCGATAGCGAACCAGTACCGTGAGGGAAAGGTGAAAAGCACCCCGATGAGGGGAGTGAAACAGTACCTGAAACCGGATGCCTACAAGCAGTGGGAGGGTCCTTGAGACCTGACCGCGTACCTCTTGCATAATGGGTCTGTGACTTAGTGTATCATGCAAGCTTAAGCCGTTAGGTGTAGGCGCAGCGAAAGCGAGTCTGAATAGGGCGATTGAGTATGATGCATTAGACCCGAAACCCGGCGATCTATGCATGACCAGGTTGAAGGTGCGGTAACACGCACTGGAGGACCGAACCGTTTAATGTTGAAAAATTATCGGATGAGTTGTGCTTAGGGGTGAAAGGCCAATCAAGCCGGGAAATAGCTGGTTCTCCGCGAAATCTATTGAGGTAGAGCGTCGGATATTTGCCGTTGGGGGTAGAGCACTGGATGGATGCGGGGGTCGCGAGATCTACCAATTCTAACCAAACTCCGAATACCAACGAGTCTAGTCCGGCAGACAGACGGCGGGTGCTAAGGTCCGTCGTCAAAAGGGAAACAGCCCTAACCTACAGCTAAGGTCCCCAAGTCACGTCTAAGTGGGAAAGCATGTGGGATTTCCAAAACAACCAGGAGGTTGGCTTAGAAGCAGCCATCCTTTAAAGAAAGCGTAACAGCTCACTGGTCTAAATAAGAGATCCTGCGGCGAAGATGTAACGGGGCTCAAGACGTGCACCGAAGCTTAGGGTTCAGTCTTTGACTGAGCGGTAGCGGAGCGTTCCGTAGGCCGTTGAAGCGGAAGGGTAACCGACCGTGGAGGTATCGGAAGTGCGAATGCAGACATGAGTAGCGATTAACAGTGTGAGATGCACTGTCGCCGAAATTCCAAGGGTTCCTGCTTAAAGCTAATCTGAGCAGGGTAAGCCGGCCCCTAAGACGAGCCCGAAGGGGGTAGTCGATGGGAACCACGTTAATATTCGTGGGCCTGGTGGTGTGTGACGGATGGCGTAACTTGTTCGGCCTTATTGGATTGGTCCGGGCAGGGAAGTTGTCCCAGGAAATAGCCCCACCGTATAGACCGTACCCTAAACCGACACAGGTGGAATGGTAGAGTATACCAAGGCGTTTGAGAGAAGTATCCTGAAGGAACTCGGCAAATTGCCTCCGTACCTTCGGAAGAAGGAGGCCCCATCTTAAGGCAACTTTTGATGGGGGGCACAGGCCAGGGGGTAGCGACTGTTTAGCAAAAACACAGGGCTCTGCTAAGTCGGCTTCAAGACGACGTATAGGGCCTGACGCCTGCCCGGTGCCTGAAGGTTAAGAGGAGGAGTGCAAGCTCTGAATTGAAGCCCAGGTAAACGGCGGCCGTAACTATAACGGTCCTAAGGTAGCGAAATTCCTTGTCGGGTAAGTTCCGACCTGCACGAATGGCGTAACGACTTCCCCACTGTCTCCAGGATATGCTCAGCGAAATTGAATTCTCCGTGAAGATGCGGAGTACCCGCGGTTAGACGGAAAGACCCCGTGCACCTTTACTGCAGCTTCAGAGTGGCATTAGGAAAGAACTGTGTAGCATAGGTGGGAGGCTTTGAAGCATTGACGCCAGTTGATGTGGAGCCATAGGTGAAATACCACCCTGTTGTTTTCTGATGTCTAACCTCGCACCGTTATCCGGTGCAGGGACCCTCTGTGGCGGGTAGTTTGACTGGGGCGGTCGCCTCCTAAAGAGTAACGGAGGCGCGCGATGGTGGGCTCAGGACGGTTGGAAACCGTCTGTTAGAGTGCAATGGCATAAGCCCGCCTGACTGCGAGACTGACAAGTCGAGCAGAGACGAAAGTCGGTCATAGTGATCCGGTGGTCCCTCGTGGAAGGGCCATCGCTCAACGGATAAAAGGTACGCCGGGGATAACAGGCTGATGATTCCCAAGAGCTCATATCGACGGAATCGTTTGGCACCTCGATGTCGGCTCATCACATCCTGGGGCTGGAGCAGGTCCCAAGGGTTTGGCTGTTCGCCAATTAAAGTGGTACGTGAGCTGGGTTCAGAACGTCGCGAGACAGTTTGGTCCCTATCTGCCGTGGGCGTCGAAATTTGAGAGGAGTTGACCCTAGTACGAGAGGACCGGGTTGAACATACCTCTGGTGTACCAGTCGTCCTGCCAAGGGCGCAGCTGGGTAGCTATGTATGGACGGGATAACCGCTGAAAGCATCTAAGCGGGAAGCCTCCCTCAAGATAAGATTTCATCGAGCCGTCGTAGACCACGACGTTGATAGGTCGGATGTGGAAGTGCGGTAACGCATGAAGCTAACCGATCCTAATTGCTCTGTTCACGCTTAAACGGTTCATTACGAACCAATGAGTCCCACCATCAACAACAACCCTGATACCCAGGACCATGTTGATCATACGGTCTTATTCTCACCAGATATGCACGGATAACATCGATCAAAAAACAATGCGCAAGCTATATTGCTTGGTGACCATAGCGTCAGTGACCCACCCGATCCCTTCCCGAACTCGGCCGTGAAACCTGACTGCGCCAATGGTACTGTGGCTCAAGCCCCGGAAGAGTAGGGCGTCGCCAGGCATTATAGCTCGCGCATTAAACACAAAACCCATTCGCAATCTCCCAAACAGGGCGGCTTTCTTCAGGAAAGCCGCCCTATTTGCATTATGCGCGAGCATCTTCCCCTATTCGAAAAAGGCGACGGCTCGGACTTCGATGCTCTAACGGATGCGCGTGTCCGGCAAGCTGCGATCATGGAAGGCTGTATGCGGGCAGCGCCACGTTACATCATGATCGCTGTCCTGAAATTTGAACAGCAGCACATCGTCCGCCGCCATGTTCGAAAAATACCACCAGCGATGCCGGTCGCGATGGCGGAAGATGGAAGCGGCGATCATCTGATCCTCGCCATCGACCGGCACGGTCAGCGCCTCGCCGGTCGGCAATTCATCCACCACGAACAAGGTGTTGGACGTCGCTTCCTCGTCCGACACGGTGCGCCCGTCGCACAGCGCGAGCGGCCAGTCCTGCGGGCCGGGTGAGAAGGTGCGCCAGAAGCTGGAGACCCGCAAAAACCGGTAGTGTTTGGACGGCTATGATGATTCATTGAGGGCGCGCGATCACGGAGGCCAGCCATGGATCCCAAGTCCCTGTTCAGTTTGAGCGATCACCTTGAGGCATTGAGCAAGGAGGGCGATCCGCTTGAGGTTTTGCAGGAGACGGTGGATTTCGAGTATTTCCGAGCGTGGCTGGTCGAAGGGCTTGGTTATGGCGATGGAGCCAAAGGCGGACGCCCACCCTTCGATCCGGTGATGATGTTCAAGGCCCTGATCCTGCAGGCGCAGCATAATCTGTCAGACGCCCGGATGGAGTTCATGATCCGCGATCGGCTGAGTTGGCTGCGGTTTCTGGGACTGTCGCTTGGGGACCGCACGCCGGATGAGAACACGATCCGGCATTTTCGCAATCGCCTGACCGAGACGGGAACGCTCAAGCGGGTGATGAAGGCCTTTGACTGGCAACTCCAGAAGAAGGGCTACATTCCAATGTCCGGGCAACTCGTGGACGCCTCGCTGGTGCCTGCACCAAGACAGCGGAACACCGAGGGCGAACGCGAAGCGATCAAGTCGGGCAAGAGCGCCAGAGATATCTGGCCGAACGAGCCGAACAAGGCAGCACAGAAGGATACCGACGCGCGCTGGACCCTCAAGATCGGCGGGAAAGTTCGGTATCGAGCGGATGGAACGCCGCTCCCCATGATCGCCCTGCCGGTCTTCGGCTACAAATCCCACATCAGCATCGATCGACGCTTCGGCTTCATCCGAGGCATGGCGGTGACTTCGGCGTCAGCGGCGGACGGGCGTCTTCTCCGGCAGGTCGTCAGCACGGACAATACCAGTTCCGAGGTCTGGGCAGACAGTGCCTATCGCTCCAGGCGCAACGAGAAGTGGTTGTCGGATCAGATGCTCACGTCCCGCATTCATCGGCGCAAACCTATGGGCAAGCCGATGTCGAAGGCCACCTCGCGGGCCAATGCAGCCAAATCCTCGATCCGGGCCCATGTCGAACATGTCTTCGCCCATCAGAAGAACCGGTTCAACCTGTTCATCCGCACCATCGGCCTCGCCCGCGCTGAGGCAAAACTGACGCTTTGCAACTTGGCCTACAACTTCAACCGCCTGATTTTCCACGAACGCCGGGAATGCAGGGGCTGACTCTGTCTGCAAGCCAGCCAAACCGGCGAAATCAACGCTAGGCATCGTGGAAATCGGTCCGAACGATGCCGTTCGTGCGCTCCGAAGCCTCGACGTCTGTCAAGCCAGGCCGAAATTACCCGGTTTTTGCGGGTCTCCAGCTGACGCAGACAGACCGTCTATAACCCGGCCCATCGGGGAAAGCGGCGGCATAGGCCCGCTCCGCCGCGCGCCGTCCGGTAATCTCATTATAATCGACATGCGCTTCGCCGGCTGGCGGCTGGATGCCGCCTTCATGGCGATAATTTTCTACCTTCTCCTGCGCCCGCGCGGTCAGGTCGGCCGATGTGCGGATCATCCACCCGCCCGCCGACACGCAGGACGCAGCGGTGAGCGCCTGTATCGCCGCCTCGCATTCGCGCAGATAGAGGCGATCGACCTCCTCCTTGTCGAAGAAATTGCGGATCGCGCTGCGATGTCGGCCCAGCATGAAGCCATGGGTGTCGAATTCGAAATGATCGCGGATCGGCATCCCGTCGCGCACCAACATGCGATGGTCGCTATAGGTGCCGGTGTTGATCTCCACCCCCTGCGACACATAGCGCCGCGTGACGAAATCGCCTTCGTCGAGATAGCGGATCAGCGCGGGTGCCTGCCGCGCGCTGTCCTCAATATCCTCGGTTCTGGCCAGCGTCGCCATCACGCCACCTCTTCGGGCAGCGCGCCGATCACCGACTTGACCTCCAGAAATTCCTCCAGCCCGAACTTGCCGAATTCCCGGCCATTGCCCGATTGTTTATACCCGCCAAAGGGCATGTCGAAGGCAAGCCCGCCGGCATTGACGAACACGGCGCCAGCCCGAATCCGGCTGACGAACTTGCGGGCACGGGCCGGGTCGCCCGCAACATAGGCGCCCAGACCATAGGGCGTGTCATTGGCGATGCGGATCGCATCCTCATCGTCATCATAGGGCATCAGGACCAGCACGGGGCCGAAAATCTCCTCCTTTGCGATCGTCATGTCCGGCGTCACATTGGCAAAGACGGTCGGCTGCACATAGCTGCCCGCCTCCAGCCCCTCGGGCCGCCCGGTGCCGCCGGTGACGAGCGTGGCGCCTTCGTCAATGCCGGTCTGGATCAGGCCCTGAATCCGGTCCCATTGCCGTTGGCTGACGACCGGGCCGATATGATCGCCCTCCGCCTGCGGGTCGCCGACCTTCTTGGCAGCGAACAGCGCGCCGACCTTCTGCGCCGCTTCGTCATGCTGGGAGCGGTGGACCAGCATGCGGGTGGGGGCCACGCAACTTTGTCCACTGTTGAGCAGCACGCCGCCCACGCCACCCGGCAGCGCCAGGTCCAGCGGCGTCCCTTCCAGGATGATGTTGGGCGACTTGCCGCCCAGTTCCTGCGCGACGCGCTTCACTGTATCGGCGGCATTTTTCGCCACCATGATGCCCGCGCGGGTCGATCCGGTGAAACTCACCATGTCGATATCGGGATGCTTGGCCAGCGCGGTGCCCACGCCTTCGCCATCCCCCTGTACCAGGTTGAAGACACCGGCCGGCACGCCCGCCGCCCCCAGTATTTCGGCGAAGATCGCGGCGCAGCTAGGCGCCTCTTCGGAGGGCTTGAGGATCATGGTGCAACCCGCCGCCAGCGCCGGGCCGACCTTGGCGACGATCTGGTTCATCGGCCAGTTCCATGGCGTGATCAGCGCCACCACGCCGATCGGCTCGCGCACCACGCGATTATCGCCGATCTTCTCGCTGAACTCGTAATTTTTCAGCGCCGCCAGCGCCTGTCCCAGATGGCCAAGGCCCGATCCCGCCTGCGCCGTCTGGGCGATGGAGATGGGACAGCCCATTTCGGTGGCGATGGCGCGGGCGATGTCGGGCACGCGCTTCTGATATTCACCGATGATGCGCTCCAGCAGCGCGACGCGCTCTTCGCGGCTGGTCAGCGAGAATGTCTCGAACGCCCGGCGCGCGGCGATCACGGCGGCGTCCACATCTGCGGCCGTGCCCAATATCAGGTCGGCGGCGCTCTGGTCGGTCGCGGGATTGATGACGGCGATGGTCCGGCCGCCCTGGCTGTCGACCCACTGGCCATCGATATAATGCTGAAGCGTGTTGGGCATGATGAATGTCCTTATGCGGGAAGAAGGCCGAGTTCGGCGTCGGAGGCGGGCGTGCCCCATTTGTCGCGCGGCGGCAGGGGGCGGCTGTCCCAGGGCGGATCGAGCGTGAAGCTGGAGATGGTGCGGCCTTCGGGCAGGCGCCCGTTGCCGCCACCCTGACTATAATCATAATAGAGCGTCATCAGCTCGCGATGGCCGTGATGCCGCTGGGCCACCGGATGGGCCAGACAGGCGTCACGCCAGCGCAGCAGCCGGGTCAGATGCTGGGGGATCTGATAGGCTTCATAATAATCGAGGAACCACAGCCGTTTGAACATCGGCGTGAAGGCGACCTCCGCCCAGCCGAACCGGTCGAACAGAAAATCCCCGTCCGGCGCATAATGGCGCAGAAACGCGTCCAGCCGCGCATATTGGGCGTCGATCTCGGCCTTGTGCTCTTCGCGCTTCGCCGGGTCGCGGTTCAGGATCATGCGATAGCCCGCCCCGGTATATTGCCCGTCGGTCGCGCACAGCATCGCCTCGACCGCATGTTCATAGGGGTCTTGCCGCGCCACCGGCGGATCGGGAAAGCGATCCTCGAAATAGCGCATGATGACCATGCTCTCCTTCAGCGTCTCGCCATTTTCCAGTTCCAGCGCGGGCAGCGCCGTGGTCCCCCGCGTCTTGGCGAGCAGCCAGTCGGGCCGGGGCTGCGATATGTCGATCTCATGATCGGCCATGATGCCGTGCAGGCCCTTCAGATCGAGCAGCAACTCGATCCGCTCGGAAAAGGGGCATCCGGGGATATGGTACATGCGCAGCTGCCCGGCGGGCGGTTCGTCCTGCCAGCCCATGGATCAGGCTGCCGTCGCGGCCGGGCGGGGCGGCATTTCGCTCTGCGACCTGGCGAACATCGCCTGCGTGGCGGGGCGGGCATTGATCCGCTCGATCCAGGCGACCAGATGCGGCGTCGCCGTCTTGTTGACGATGTCGGCATAGCCAAACTGCATCCCGTTCGCGATCGCGAAGTTGCAGATGTCGGCCAGCGTATAGTCTTCGCCTGCCAGCCATTCGCTTTGCGACAGCCGCTGTTCCAGCCGGTCGATCGACACGCCAATCTTGCGCATTTCCTCGTCCAGCACCGCCTGCGGGAAGCCGGCACGGGCGCTGCGCCATTTGGCCTGCTGCTCCGGGACCGGGATATGCTTCAGCTTTTCCTCGAATTCGGCGTCTGACAGCTTGCGCGCCATCGGGCCGATCATCCGTTCCCAACCGATGGTCGACACGCACCAGCAGAAATATTCGTCCACCCATTTGGTCCAGACCCGCATCTCGGCGATCTGCACCGGATCGGCCGGGCGCAGGCGCGGGGCATCCGGGAAGGCATCTTCCAGATATTCGCAGATCACGGTCGATTCGGTGATGATATGCCCGTCATGGTCCAGCGCTGGCACCTGCCCGCGCGGATTGATCGCCTTGAACCAGTCCTCATGATGTTCGAACCGGGTCGGATCGACAAAGCGGGGGGTGAATTCCAGCCCCTTTTCATACAAAGCCAGCAGGGGTTTCAACGAATTGGCGGCCGGACCGAAGCTGTAGAGCGTCAACATGCGCTGGTTCATCCTCACCTTGTGGTTATGGCGTCTTGGGCGCCTTCGGACGGGAAAGTGGCTGGCGCTCCGGCGGGTCGCAAGTCCTCTGTCGATACTATCAGTGCCACTACCCGGCACCTTAACCTGTCAGTTTCAATGATAGCGCCGCCACTCGTCTTGCAGCGGGGACAAGCCTTTGCTCTGGATGGGGAAAGACATTTGGAGAGGAAGATGCTGGAACTGCTGACGTCGGAAACGCCCAATGGCTGGAAAGTCGCGATCCTGCTGGAGGAACTGGGCGTGCCCTATCAGGTGACGCCTATATCCCTGACCGACCGGGTGCAGAAACAGGACTGGTATGTCGCGCTCAATCCCAATGGCCGCATACCGACGCTGGTGGATCATGATGCGGGCGATTTTGCTATCTTCGAATCCGGCGCGATCCTGCTCTATCTGGCGGAAAAATTCGGGCGGTTCATCCCCACCGACGCGCAGGATCGCAGCCGGGTGATCCAGTGGGTGATGTGGCAGATGTCCAGCCTTGGCCCCATGATGGGGCAGGCGACCGTCTTCACCCGCTATTTCGACGAGAAATTGCCATCGGTGATCGATCGCTATGTTCGCGAAAGCCAGCGCCTGTTCGGCGTCATGGACGCGCGGCTTGCCGATTACGACTATCTGGTAGGCGACTATTCGATCGCCGATATGGCCTGCTTTCCCTGGATACGCGGCCATGACTGGGCCGGTGTCGACATGGGCGGTTTCCCTCACCTTCAGCGCTGGTTCGAAAGAATTTCAGCGCGGCCCGCGGTGCAGCGCGGGCTTCTTGTCCCCACGCCGCCCACGCCCGAAGAGATGGCGGAGAAGACCACGAAACAGGGAAAGACCATTCTCGCGTGAGCGCCTTCCTCCAGCGGATCGTTCGCATCGAATGGGGCCATTGCGACCCCGCCGGCATCGTTCATGCGCCCCGCTATTTCGACATTTTCGGCGAAAGCACGATGCTGCTGTTCGAACAGGCGGGCCTGCCCAAGAAGCGCCAGATGCTGGCGACCATGCCCTTTGCCGGCTTCCCGATGGTCGATGTGTCCGCCCGCTTCTTCATCCCCACCGCCTATGGCGACGATGTGCTGGTGGAGGCGGATGCGCCATCCTTCGGCAATAGCAGCTTCACCGTCGCCCATCGGCTGTCGCTGGATGGCGAATTATGCGTGGAATGCACCGAAAAACGGGTCTGGACCGCGCCCGACGCAAGTCGACCCGCCGGATTGCGCGCCGAGCGAGTGCCGGATTCGGTACGGGCATTGTTTCCGTCCTGATATATGTTCACCGCCCGGCAAGCCTATCCGCGCCATAGCATCGCCTGCAATAAGGGAGATGCGTCATGGAGCAATCATTGGGTCTTTCCGACCGGCGCAGCCTGATCGCGACGCTGGCGCTGCTGCCGCTGGCGGCCTGCGCCACGCCGATGGGCCGCTATACGGTCGAGGATGCGGTGCGCCGGCTGCTGGAATTGTCGAGCCAGCGCGCCTTTGCCCGGCTGACCGAACCGGGCGGCTTCTATGATGACCAGCTGACCCGCATCGCCCCTCCCGATCTGGGCGGCGGTAAAGGCGGCGCGGTGCTGTCCGCGCTGTTGCGCACCAACGCCGTGCGCAACCGGGTGGCGATGGCCCTGAATGACGTGGCGGTCGACCTGGCCGACCATGCCGCGCCGGTCGTGATGGACGCGGTGCATCGCATGACTTTGGCCGACGCCATATCCGTGTTGCGCGGCGGACCGACGGCGGCGACCGACCTGCTGGCCCGCGAAGCGCGTGGTTCGGTGGTCGAGGCGCTGTTGCCCGGCGCATCGCGCGCGTTGCGATCGGACATGTTCGAAATGCTTTCGGCCGCGCTGTCCGCCACCGGCGGCAAGGATTATGCGGCGATCGCCGACAATGTTTCGGGCCAGATTGGCGACGCGATCTTCCGCGCGATCGGGCGGGAGGAGGCGGAAATCCGGCGCGATCCCGCCGCGACCCGCGATCCGATCCTGATGGCGCTGCTGCGATAGTTTTTGACGGCGCGATTTCCCGGCAAATCGCTTAGGTCTTGATTTCCGCGCCGGGGCATGGTGTCCCCCGCCCATGGAACAGAAACATCCCGGCGTCGCCGGCATCCCTTGGGATCAGCCCGCGACCATGATCGACCTAGACGGCAAGGCTCCGCTGATTGGCACGATCCGCGATTGCGCCGTTCATTTCGGCCTCTATAAGCCGCATGCAAAGGCGCAGGCGCGCGTGCTGCTGACCCAGCCGGTCCACCGCGAAGGGCGCAAGACCCGCACCTGGCTGCTGGAGCCGGAAGAAATTGAAGCGCTGGCCGACCGACTGAAGCGCGAGACGAACTGATCGTAAACGCCGGGCGGGTTTCAGGCCAGCACCGGCGCCTCCGTTTCCGCCATCAGTTGCGCCAGTCGCTGCGCGCTGACATCGTCCAGCGGCGCGAACAGCAACAGCCGCTGGCCCGGCGCCTCTTCGATCGCATAGCTGGTGTGGCGGAACATGATTTCGCCCACCCCCGGCATGTCGGCGATATTCGTATCCTCGAAATGGGCCATGATCTCCGAATCCTGCCAATATCGCTGGAAGAATTCGGACTGCTCCATCATGTCGGCGATGATCCCTTCGAACACCTCCGGCTGGGCTGTGCGGCTATAATCCCATTTGAAGCGGGCGATCAGCCGCCGGCACATATCCTGAAACTTGTCCGGATCGGCGCGATAGCGCGGATGCAGCATCAGGATGCGGAACAGATTGCGCTCCTCGCGCGGCAATTGGCTGTAATCGCGGAAGGCTCGGCCGACGAGGCGGTTCCAGCCGATCACGGTCCAATCCTCCACGATCACCAGCGCGGGAATGGACAGGGCGTCCATCAGATGCTGGGTGCCGGCATGGATCGTCTCGTCGGCGCGGCGGGCCAGCGGCGGCGGACGATGCTGCGCCAGCGCGAACAGAAATTCGCGCTCATTGGGCGTCAGGCGCAGCGTCCGGCTCAACCGCTCCAGCATCGGCGCGGACAATTGCACCTCGCGCCCCTGTTCGAACCATGTGTACCAGGTGACGCTCATCCCCGCGAGCGTCGCCACTTCCTCGCGCCGCAATCCGCGCGTGCGGCGGCGTTCGCCGGCCGGCAATCCAACTTCTGACGGGGCGAGCTTCGCGCGTGCGGCTTTCAGGAACCGCGACAATTCTTCCCTTTGTGCCATGCCTTATCCAGTTACTCGCAATGATGGGACATCCAGCGGCCTTCTTGCGGGCCGTCTCCTCTGCAAGACCGCTTGGTCTGCGGTCGGCAACATAGCCGAGACTAGACAGGAGAGCGATATTGGCTGGCAAGCTATTTGTGACCTGCGCGGTGACGGGAAGTTCACCGATGCCGACACACCCCGATTTCCCCTTCCGCCCGGATCATGTGGCGGCCGAAGCGCTGGCGGCGGCGGAGGCCGGCGCATCGATCATCCATGTTCATGTACGCGACCGGGAAACGGGCGATCCCTCGCAGGCGCTGGAGGATTATCGGGAGGTCGTCGGCCTCATCCGGGCAAAGAACAACGAAGTCATCCTCAACGTCACCACCGGGCCGGGCTGCACCTGGATGCAGGGGGATGAAGACCCGGCCGTCTGCGGTCCCGGCACACTGATGTTCACGGCCGAACGGCGGCTGGAACATATTCTCGACCTGCGGCCCGACATGTGCACGCTCGACATTTGTACGATGCAGCTATGGGGCGGGGTGGCGATCAACCTGGACCCGATGATCACGAAAATGGGCCATATGATCCAGGATGCCGGGGTATTGCCGGAAATCGAATGTTTCGAGGCCGGGGATTTCGTCTTCGCCGACGATCTGATGGCCAAGGGCGCGATCCCCAAACATGTGCCCTTCACTTTCGTTCTGGGCACTAAATATGGCCTGCCTGCAACATCCGAAGCCATGCTCTACGCCAGGAACCAGATCCCCCGCGGCGCGCGTTTCACCGGCTTTGGCGTCAGTCGCCACAGCATGCCGATGGCTGCGCAATCGATGCTGCTTGGCGGCAATATCCGGGTGGGGTTTGAAGATACGATTTACCTTCGGCGCGGCCAGATGGCGGCGAACAATGCGGACATGGTGCGCTGGGCGGTGGAAATGGTCGACCGGATGGGCGGCGACATCGCCAGCGCCGGGGAAACGCGGGCCATGCTGGGCCTGAAGCAATAGGGAGAGGATGGGATGACACAATTGGCAAAGGCGCCGATGGCGGATGTGGCGGGGAAGACAGCTTTCATCACCGGCGGAGCGAATGGCATCGGCCTTGGCATATCGCGCGCGCTGGTGCGGGCGGGCGCCAATGTGGTGATCGCCGATATTCGCCCGGAATCGCTGGCGCAGGCAAAGGCGGATCTTGGTGCCGATGCGCAGGTGGAAACCGTGCAGCTGGACGTCACCGATCGCGCCGGCTTCGCCCGCGCGGCCGATATGGCGGAGGCGCGTTTTGGTCCCATCCATATGCTGATCGGCAATGCCGGCATCGGTGTGATGGGGCCGGTGCTGGATGCACGCTATGATGACTGGGACTGGGGGCTGGGCGTCAATCTGGGCGGCGTAATCAACGGCCTCGTCACCCTGCTGCCCCGGATCAAGGCGCATGGGCAGGGGGGGCAGATCGTCACCACCTCGTCCCAGTCTGCGCTGATCCCGGTCAATTATTCGGCCATTTACACTGCCGCCAAGGCCGCGATCCTGGGCCTGTCCGAAGCGATCCGGGGTGAACTGACGGCGGAGAATATCGGCGTGTCCGCCTTCATGCCCGGCCCCGTGCAAAGCCATATCGCCCATAGCGGCGAACTGCGCCCGGCCGCCTATCGCAGCGACAGCGGTTATAAGCAGCGAGAGGATGATCTGGAAAAGCGGCCCGTCTCTCCGCTTTGGATGAGCGCGGACGAGGTGGGGGAGCGGGTGCTGGCCGGCATTCGCGCCAACGACCTCTATATTCTGACTCATCCTGAATTTGCAGACGGCATGCGCACCCGGTTCGACGCGATACTGGCGTCGATGCCCGATGAGACGATCCATCAGGAACGGGCAGGGGAAATCGGCTTCCTCCTGTCCAACCCGGTGTTTGACGATCAGTTGGCCCGGCGCAGGGCCGCGCTGCTCATGCCGTCCTGAACCGCTCCTGGCTGGCCAGGCGCACCCCGGCATTGGGTGCGCCATAACCTTCATAGCCGCGCCGCTCGACAAATTCGAAGAAGAAGCGTTTCTGGAAAGCCCGGCTGTAGAGCTGGCGATAGTCGCCGGCATCGTCCGCATCATAGAGGATATGGGCGTCGCGCAATTGCGTGCGCGTCGCCCCGTCCAGCCCGAAGCGCGCCGCCAGATCGGCATAATAATTGCCGCCGATCGGCAATATGTCCGCCCCCTTTTCGGCGATCCTGTGGGCGGTCGCGGTCAGATCGTCGCTGGCGAAGGCGATATGCTGATAACCGCCGCCGAAATTATGCCCGACGAAGCGGGAAGACAGCGTGCCCGCCGCATCGGATGCGTTGAGCGTCAGGCGCAGCGCGCCGTCGGCCGACCGCAGCGGCTGGCTCAGCACCAGACCGGACGGGTCGATGACGTCCGACTGGAGGCTCTGCTCCAGCCCGAACAGCGCCCGCCAGTAAAGCTGCCAGGACAGATATTCATCGATCCGCACCACGGCAGCCAGATGGTCGATGGTCAGCGGGTGGGGATCGACCGCAGCGCCGGTCGGTTCGAATTCCGTATCCCACACGGCGGGGATCTCCTCCTCGCCGATCAGGTAGATCAGGCTGCCGCCGATCCCGCGCAGCGCCGGCACCGACAGATTGCCCGGTGCCTCCGCCTGATCCACCTGCCCGATGTCGAGGAAGGCGGCGCGCGCCGCGACCGCGTCGCGATCCGGCACGGCCAGCCCCACTGCGCAGATGGACGGGCCATGCGCCCGCTCGAACCCCTGACCGAAACTGTCCGGCTGGGCGTTGATCACCAGATTGACCGATCCCGCCTGCCAGCGGGTGACAGCCTTGGTCCGGTGCACGCCCGTCCGGGCAAAGCCCAGCGATCCGAACATCTGCTCCAGCGCGGGCGCATCCTGCGCATTGACGGCGAACTCGACGAATTCCGGGCGCACCGCGGCGGGCGGGGCCGGCACGGCGGGCGTGCGGCCCAGCAGTCGCTCCGCCGCATCCTCCACATGGCGCAGCGACCGCAGCCCGTCGGCGGCGATCAGGTCGGGCGACCAGCCGCGGAACCGATCGTTGAAAATCTCCAGCGACAAGGGGCCATCATAGCCAGTGCGGATGATCTCCGCGACATAGTCCGCCACGGGCAGGCCGCCTTGTCCCGGAAAATTGCGGAAATGCCGGCTCCAGTAGAGCAGGTCCATCTCCAGCCTTGGGGCGTCGGCCAACTGGACGAAGGCGATCTTGTCTCCGGGGATCGCCTGGATGCTCTCGCTGGGGATGCCGCGCGAGAGCGAATGGAAACTGTCGAGGATGATGCCGATATGGGGATGGTCGACCGCTTCCACGATCGCCCATGCGTCGCGATGGTCGAACACATGCCGGCCCCAGGCCAGCGCCTCATAGCCCACGATGATGCTGCGCTTGCCCGCCCGCTCGCCCAGTTCCTGCAAGTCGGCGACGATGCGGTTGCGCTCGCCCAGCGCATGGGGCGAACAGTTGGAGCAGACGAGGATGCGGTCCGCGCCGAGGTCGCCCATCAGGTCGAACTTCGCCTCCGCCCGGTCCAGCGCCCGCTGCCGCATCGCGCCCGGCATGCCTTCGAAATCGCGGAACGGCTGGTACAGCATGCAGCCAAGGCCCAGATCGTCCATCATCGCCCGCACCTCGCGCGGGGACAATGGCGACGCGATCAGGTCATTTTCGAAAATCTCGACCCCGTCGAAGCCGGCGGCCGCCGCCGCGCGCAGCTTTTCCTCCAGCGTGCCGCTCAGCGATACGGTCGCGATCCCGAAAGTCATCGGCGGGTGCCTCCTGTCAGCGCCGCGTGGAAATTGGCGGCCATGCGCGCGGCGTCCGCCTTGCGCCCGGTGAAATGTTCGAACGCGCCTGCGGCCTGATGCACGGTCATGCCGCTGCCATCCAGCGTGACGCAGCCCGCCGCCTTCGCCTCACGCAGCAATTGCGTTTCCAGCGGGAAATAGACGATGTCCGTCACCCAGAAGTCGGGCCGCAGCAGGTCTTGCGGAATGGCCGATCCGGGATAGCCCGCCATGCCCAGCGGCGTCGCATTGACCACGCCGTCGGCATCGGCCAGCGCGGCGGTCAGATCCTGCCCCACCACCGCGCGCCCGTCGCCATGCAGGGCGCACAGAGCCGCGCACAGTTCGGCCGCCCGCGCGCCATTGGGATCGAACAAAGTCAGCGTGCCGACATACATGCCCATCAGGGCGTGGGCGGTGGCGGCGCCTGCACCGCCACCGCCCATCTGTACGACCTTTCCGAAACGCGACCCGGAAGGCAGACCCGCGCGGAGATTTTCCGCGAAGCCTTGAATATCGGTATTATGGCCGATCCGCCGGCCATGCTGGAACACCACCGTATTGACCGACCCGATCTGCGCCGCCTGCGGCGACAGGTCGTCCAGATGCGCGATCACCGCCTGCTTATAGGGGTGGGTGACATTGACCCCGGCGAACCCCGCCAGCTGCACCGCGTCGAGCAGGCGGGGCAGATCGCCCGCATCCATGCCGTCCGCCGCCAGATCGAACAGGCGATAGACCAGCCGCAGCCCCTGCGCATCGCCTTCGCTTTCATGCAGCATGGGCGACAGCGACGCCTGAATGTCGCGTCCGATAAGGCCGGTGAGGTAGCGAAACTGGGTCAAGATCGGGCCATCCAAGAAGAGAAGAGCCGCCTCCGCCCGCAGGGGAGGAGGCGGCAGGGGGAGATCAGAAGTTGAATTTCGCGCCGACGTAGAAGGACCGTCCGACCATGTCGTAGGTGCCGGCGTCGGTGCCGTTCTGGGAACTGGCGACGAAGGGAATGCCCTTGTCGAACAGATTGGTGATGCCGGCGCGGAACTGGACATTCTTCGTAACGTCCAGCGTCGAGAAGACATCGAACAGATTATAGGGCTTCACCCCCACCTGTTCCGCCGCCGGAGACGTCACCGCGCTGATGTCGCGCAGCTTGCCCTGATAGCGCCAGCGCAGGCCGATGCCGAACATATCGGAGCTGTAGCCCACCGTCGTCAGCGCCTTCCACTTGGGCAGGGGCCGGCCCGGCGTGCTGGTGCCGACGAAATCCTGCGATGCCTGTCCCGGCAGGGTCTGGACCTTATAATGGTTCAGCCAGCCGATCGCCGAAGACGCATAAATCTTGCCCGATCCATCGCCGATGCCCGCTTCGGACAGGCGCAGCGACCAGTTGACCTGCACATCGACGCCATCGGTGTCGAGCGCGCCGAGGTTCAGGTAAGGCTGGGCGATCGCCACGAGTTGACCGGTCGGATCGCGCTGGATCAGCTGGCAAAATTCGTTGCCATTGGAATAGCTGCTGTTCGACCCGTCCAGATTATAGCATTTGGCCAGCACGGTCAGGCCGTTGATGGTCGAAATGACGTTGCGGATCTTGATGTTGTAATAGTCGACCGAGAAAGAGAATCCCGACAGCCAGGGTGAGGAAAATTTCGGATTGAGCACGAAGCCGACATTGAAGGTGTTGGCCTTTTCCGGGGTCAGGGCGCTGTTGCCCTGAATATTGCCGCCGGTCGCGGTGGTCGCGAACTGATAGGCGTCGATCGCGGCGGCCGGAATGCCCTGCGCCAGACAGAGGTCACGCACCTGCGCGCCATTGGCGCCGGTCCGGGCGGTGGAGCGGACGTCGCACGGGTCGCCGATCGCGGCGGGCGGCGTGCCGATCGCCAGCTGCGATCCGGTGACGGGGGAGAATAGCTCGCCGATATTGGGCGCGCGCACGGCCCGCTGGTAAGAACCCCGGATCAACAGCGCGTCTACCGGCTGCCAGCGCGCATCGAACTCATAGCTTTTCACGCTGCCGGTGGTGTTATAGTCGGAATAGCGGAAGGCTGCGCCAACGCCCAACTCATGGAAGAAGGGCGTGTCCGACAGCAAGGGCACGTCGATCTGCGCGGCAAATTCCTTGACGCTGATCTGGCCCTGTGCCGGGTTGGAGCCGACCACCGATTCCACATTATTGGACACCAGATCGGGGCTGGGATCATATTTATACGTGTTCTTGCGATAACCGGCGAGCAGCGCCAGTTGCACCGGCCCGGCGGGCAGGTTGAACAGCGGGCCATTCACCTGTCCCTGCACCTGCGTCTGGGTCAGCCGCTCGCGGCTGTTGACGGTGGCGGTCATATAATCCTGGCATGCCTGCGACAGGCTGGTCGCATTGGTGATGCCGAACGGATTGAAGCCGCCGGCGCATAGGGATGCGCCGCCATCCGCCGCATTCAGCAGCGTCTGCACGCGGGATTTCAGCACCGCGTTGAACATCGACTGATTATGGACCGTCTCGTCATAGGAAACGAAGCCGTCGAACTTCCATGATCCGCCGATCGTGCCCTTCAGGCCGCCCAGATACTGCTGGACCCGGTAATTTTCGTCCCATCCTTTGTCGCCGATGCCGACATAGCGCGCGCTCCAGCGGAACGGGGCGCTCGGATCGGCGCGCGACGCCAGCAACGTGCGCAGGTCGTTGGGTATGAAGGGATTGGTGACGGGGATGGTGGTGAAGGGCGCGAACTGCGTCAGGCTGCCGCCCGCTTCGGTGGTGACGGTCGAATCGACATAGAGGAACTGGCCATAGGCGGTCAGCGTCTCCGTCAGATCGAACTCACCCTTGGCAAAGGCGGATTTGCGTTCGAAGGCGTTCAATATCTGAAGCTGTGGCCCCACCGGCATGCGCACATTGCCGCCGACCACGGCATAGGCGTCGGTCGTTGGCCCCTTGTAATTGATCGCGCCGGTCTGCACGAACAGGGTGCCGTCATTGTTGAAGCCCAGATTCAGCGTCCGGTTGATCGGATTGGTGACGCCATATTGGGCGAACACGCCATTGAGCGCCGCCTGGCTCGGCAGGTTCAGCGCATTGGGCACGAAGGCGCCGGTGCCGATGAAGGAAGACGGCACCTTGTCGTCAAAGAAGCTGCGCTGCGAACCCGACAGCGGATCGCGCTGGCCATAGCTCAGCGCCAGCATCAACCGGCCGCGATCGTCGGCAAATTTGGTGCCCAGCGCCAGCGATGCGTTGAACTTGCCATAATCGCCGCGAAAGCTGTTGCCATTCTGGATGTCGGCGCGCACGCCGTCGAAATATTTGTCGGTCTTGAAATTGACCACGCCCGACATGGCGTCGGACCCATAGATGGCCGATGCGCCGCCGGTGATGACGTCGACCGATCCGATGATCGATTCCGGCAAGATATTGATGTCGACATTGCCGTTAATGTCCGACAGCGGCAGACGGCGACCGTCCAGCAGCACGAGATTGCGGTTGGAGCCAAGGCCGCGCAGGTTCAGCGTGGCGCGCCCGCCCGCACCCTGGCCGCCGGTGCCGGCATTGCCCGACGGAGTGAAGCCGGGCAGCTGGTTCAGCGAATCTTCCAGCGTGATCTGCCCGCTCTGCTGCACCAGCTCATCCGATACGGTGACGATGGGGCTGACGGCGACATTGTTCGGCCGCGCGATCAGCGATCCGGTAACGACGATGTCGGCCGTGGACGGCTGGTCCGCTGCGGCATCGGTCGCCTGCGGCGCCAGGGCGGCCGCAGGCTCGGCCTGATCCTGCGCCCAGACCGGACTGACGCAGGCGCTCAGCGCCATCGCGGCCAGCGACCCGCCGATGCGAAGCTGCATATGAAAACCTGACTTCATCCTATCCTCCCATTATTATTACTAACTAGTTCGTACATTATCATTTACACCGATGCGTGGACGGCCCTTCAATCCATCTCCACCCGGAACATCCCCCACGATGAAGACATAGGCGGCGGCCCCGATCAGGGCGAGCACACCGATGAAGGCCAGCGCGCCATAGAAAGAGCCGGTCTGCCCCACGATCACCCCGACCACGATCGGCGTGACGATGCCTGCCAGATTGGCGCACAGATTGAACACGCCGCCGGTCAGGCCGACATATTGGCGCGGCGCCACGTCGGAAATCAGCGTCCAGCCCAGATTGACCATGCCCTGACCGAAAAAGGCGATCGACATGATGGCGATGACCAGCGTGTTGCTCGTCACATAATTGGCGGCGACGATGGTCGATGCCAGCAGCAGCCCGGCGACGATCGGCAGCTTTCGGCCGATATTGGCGGATCCGGTGCGGCGGATCAGCAGGTCGGAAACCTGCCCGCCCAGCAGCACGCCGGCCGACGCCGCAATATAGGGCAGCACGGCGAAGGTGCCCGATTTCAGCCAGTCCATGCCCCGCTCGGTCGCCAGATAGGTCGGGAACCAGGTCAGGAAAAAGACCAAAGTCGAATTGCCGCAAAACTGGCCGATCGACGCGCCCAATATCTGGCGCTTGCCCATCAGCTTGCGGACATTCGCCCAGGAAAAGGGGATTTTCGCGTCCTGCTTCGTCGCGGTCAGCCCGCCGCCGGCGCGGATATGCTCCAGTTCGGCGGCGTTGATGCGGCTGCTGTCGCTCGGATCGCGATAACGGGCGTACATCAGCAGGCCAAACGCCATGCCCAGCGCGCCGGCAATCAGGAACAGGGCGCGCCAGCCAAAGCTGCCCACCACCCAGAACAGCACTGGCGCGAAAAAGGCCAGCCCCGCATATTGCCCCACGGCATAGACCGAATTGGCCCGCGCACGTTCATCCTGCGGGAACCAACTGCTGAGAATGCGGCTGTTGCACGGGTAGCAAGGTGCTTCCGCCACCCCCAGCGCCAGGCGGAAGCCGAACAACATTGCCACATTTCCGGCTATGCCGTGGAGCAGGGTGAAGAAAGACCAGAGGATCAGCGATCCGGCGTAGGTGATGCGCGTGCCAAGCCGATCGAGCAGCAGCCCGCCGGGTATCTGCGACGCGGCATAGGTCCAGGAAAAAGCGGAAAAGATGAAGCCCATCATTTCGGGCGAAATCTTCAGTTCTGCGGTCAGCGACGGCGCGGCCACGCCCATCACTGCGCGGTCCATGTAATTGAGCAGGGTAGCGACGCTGATCAGCGCCAGTACGCCCAGCCGCGCCTTGTGGGCTTCAGCAATTGCGTCGACGCTCTCATGCTGCTTTCCGTTCATCAATCTGGAGCAGATGGCGCACCGCCAGCGCATAGCCGTCAATGCCCATGCCCGACAGCATGGCCGTGACCGACCGGCTCATGATCGACCGGGACCGCCATTCCTCGTCGCGTTTGTGAATGTTGGAGATATGCACTTCGATGATCGGGCAATCGCACATTTTGAGCGCGTCCAGCACAGGATAGCCGGCATAGGAGAAGGCGGCCGGGTTGATGACGACGCCAAAGGCGCCGACTCGCGCCTGATGCAGCCACTCGACCATCTCATGTTCGGCATTGGTCTGGCGGAATATCAGGCCGACGCCCGATCCATCCAGTTCGCGCAGGCAGGCGGTCTCGACATCGGCCAGGGTTTGGCGGCCGTAAATATCCGGTTCGCGCACGCCCAGCAGGTCCAGATTGGGACCGTTGAGAATATGAATGAAACGCTGGCCCATGACCGGCCTGATCCTCCCGCTGCGTGCCGGGATGACGCTCCCGATCTTGCAGAATCACCTTTACGCCGGTTCAGATCGCGCGGCAAGCAAAATGTACGAACTGGTACATGCAATGAAAGATAAAATTCAGGGCAGCGCGCGCACGGCGATGCGATCGGCCTGATAGGAGCCAAGCCACAGGTCGCGGCCCACGATCACCGCCGCCGATACGCCGTTGAAGGTCGATCAGGCGGGCCATAGGCGACCAGCGAGAAGGACTGCCTCGCCGGGTCCAGTTGCGCCACTGCCCAGCCGCGATGACAGGTCATGCCGTCGGCCACGCCATGGACGATCTGCCGCACCCCGCCGCAGGCTGGCTCGTCGCGCACCATTCCAGCCAGCAGCAGCCGGTCGCCATCCCAATGGATATTGTCTGGCATGAATTCAGGGCCTGCGCGTGCCATAGCGGCTGGCGCGTGTCGTGCCGCGCATAGCGACGACGACCTCGCGCCGGCCAAAGGCGATGACATAGAACGCTGTCGTCCTTCGCCGTTTCCAGTCCGTTATTGCCCGGCAGTTCCGTGCCCGGCAGCAAGCGGAAAGCCGGTTCGCCGGCGCGCGCGTTCATAAACGCCGCCGGTCGGCTGGCCGCGCACGAAATCGGTGATGCTGGTTCCCGGTCGGGTCAGCACTGTCGCGATCACCGTGCCGTCGCTATAGGATGCGACACTGTTGGCGACATGCCCGGCCGGCATGGCCAGGCATCCCTGCCAGCGCAGCGCCGGTTGTTTACGGGTATCGCGATAATCGACAGCAAATATCTCGATCGCCTCGCGCCCGCCATGATTGACCACCAGCAAACGGCCTGTCCTGGCGCCGTGACCCGCAGGCTCAGTCCCCGCGCGGTGAACAGCGCCGGATCGGGAGATGTCTCCACAATGGGATAAAGCGGTCGCGCGCCGACCTGATCGGCCTCATTTCTGAACCAAGAACTGCGGCTTTGCGCGTCCGACTGTCGACGATCTTCAACCCCGCGCCGGTCGCAAAGCCGCTCGCGACGA
>NZ_JBHRVU010000007.1:0-23529 GCF_042647625.1 Sphingobium rhizovicinum
TGACCTGCGCGGTGACGGGAAGTTCACCGATGCCGACACACCCCGATTTCCCTTCCGCCCGGATCATGTGGCGCCGAAGCGCTGGCGGCGGCGGAGGCAGGCGCATCGATCATCCATGTTCATGTACGCGACCGGGAAACGGGCGATCCCTCGCAGCGCTGGAGGATTATCGGGAGGTCGTCGGCCTCATCCGGGCAAAGAACAACGAAGTCATCCTCAACGTCACCACCGGGCCGGGCTGCACCTGGATGCAGGGGGATGAAGACCCGGCCGTCTGCGGTCCCGGCACACTGATGTTCACGGCCGAACGGCGGCTGGAACATATTCTCGACCTGCGGCCCGACATGTGCACGCTCGACATTTGTACGATGCAGCTATGGGCGGGTGGCGATCAACCTGGACCCGATGATCACGAAAATGGCCATATGATCCAGGATGCCGGGGTATTGCCGGAAATCGAATGTTTCGAGGCCGGGGATTTCGTCTTCCGCCGACGATCTGATGGCCAAGGGCGCGATCCCCAAACATGTGCCCTTCACTTTCGTTCTGGGCACTAAATATGGCCTGCTGCAACATCCGAAGCCATGCTCTACGCCAGGAACCAGATCCCCCGCGGCGCGCGTTTCACCGGCTTTGGCGTCAGTCGCACAGCATGCCGATGGCTGCGCAATCGATGCTGCTTGGCGGCAATATCCGGGTGGGGTTTGAAGATACGATTTACCTTCGGCGCGGCCAGATGGCGGCGAACAATGGCGGACATGGTGCGCTGGCGGTGGAAATGGTCGACCGGATGGGCGGCGACATCGCCAGCGCCGGGGAAACGCGGGCCATGCTGGGCCTGAAGCAATAGGGAGAGGATGGGATGACACAATTGCAAAGGCGCCGATGGCGGATGTGGCGGGGAAGACAGCTTTCATCACCGGCGGAGCGAATGGCATCGGCCTTGGCATATCGCGCGCGCTGGTGCGGGCGGGCGCCAATGTGGTGATCGCCGATATTCGCCCGGAATCGCTGGCGCAGGCAAAGGCGGATCTTGGTGCCGATGCGCAGGTGGAAACCGTGCAGCTGGACGTCACCGATCGCGCCCGGCTTCGCCCGCGCGGCCGATATGGCGGAGGCGCGTTTTGGTCCCATCCATATGCTGATCGGCAATGCCGGCATCGGGTGATGGGGCCGTGCTGGATGCACGCTATGATGACTGGGACTGGGGCTGGGCGTCAATCTGGGCGGCGTAATCAACGGCCTCGTCACCCTGCTGCCCCGGATCAAGGCGCATGGGCAGGGGGGGCAGATCGTCACCAACCTCGTCCCAGTCTGCGCTGATCCCGGTCAATTATTCGGCCATTTTACACTGCCGCCAAGGCCGCGATCCTGGGCCTGTCCGAAGCGATCCGGGGTGAACTGACGGCGGAGAATATCGGCGTGTCCGCCTTCATGCCCGGCCCCGTGCAAAGCCATATCGCCCATAGCGGCGAACTGCGCCCGGCCGCCTATCGCAGCGACAGCGGTTATAAGCAGCGAGAGGATGATCTGGAAAAGCGGCCCGTCTCTCCGCTTTGGATGAGCGCGGACGAGGTGGGGGAGCGGGTGCTGGCCGGCATTCGCGCCAACGACCTCTATATCTCTCATCCTGAATTTGCAGACGGCATGCGCAACCCGGTCGACGCGATACTGGCGTCGATGCCCGATGAGACGATCCATCAGGAACGGGCAGGGGAAATCGGCTTCCTCCTGTCCAACCCGGTGTTTGACGATCAGTTGCCCGGCGCAGGGCCGCGCTGCTCATGCCGTCCTGAACCGCTCCTGGCTGGCCAGGCGCACCCCGGCATGGGTGCGCCATAACCTTCATAGCCGCGCCGCTCGACAAATTCGAAGAAGAAGCGTTTCTGGAAAGCCCGCGGCTGTAGAGCTGGCGATAGTCGCCGGCAATCGTCCGCATCATAGAGGATATGGGCGTCGCGCAATTGCGTGCGCGTCGCCCCGTCCAGCCCGAAGCGCGCCGCCAGATCGGCATAATAATTGCCGCCGATCGGCAATATGTCCGCCCCCTTTTCGGCGATCCTGTGGGCGGTCGCGGTCAGATCGTCGCTGGCGAAGGCGATATCTGATAACCGCCGCCGAAATTATGCCCGACGAAGCGGGAAGACAGCGTGCCCGCCGCATCGATGCGTTGAGCGTCAGGCGCAGCGCGCCGTGGGCCGACCGCAGCGGCTGGCTCAGCACCAGACCGGACGGGTCGATGACGTCCGACTGGAGGCTCTGCTCCAGCCCGAACAGCGCCCGCCAGTAAAGCTCCAGGACAGATATTCATCGATCCGCACCCACGGCAGCCCAGATGGTCGATGGTCAGCGGGTGGGGATCGACCGCAGCGCCGGTCGGTTCGAATTCCGTATCCCACACGGCGGGATCTCCTCCTCGCCGATCAGTAGATCAGGCTGCCGCCGATCCCGCGCAGCGCCGGCACCGACAGATTGCCCGGTGCCTCCGCCTGATCCACCTGCCCGATGTCGAGGAGGCGGCGCGCGCCGCGACCGCGTCGCGATCCGGCACGGCCAGCCCCACTGCGCAGATGGACGGGCCATGCGCCCGCTCGAACCCCTGACCGAAACTGTCCGGCTGGGCGTTGATCACCAGATTGACCGATCCCGCCTGCCAGCGGGTGACAGCCTTGTCCGGTGCACGCCCGTCCGGGCAAAGCCCAGCGATCCGACATCTGCTCCAGCGCGGGCGCATCCTGCGCATTGACGGCGAACTCGAGAATTCCGGGCGCAACCGCGGCGGGCGGGGCCGGCACGGCGGGCGTGGGGCCCAGCAGTCGCTCCGCCGCATCCTCCACATGGCGCAGCGACCGCAGCCCGTCGGCGGCGATCAGGTCGGGCGACCAGCCGCGGAACCGATCGTTGAAAATCTCCAGCGACAAGGGGCCAACTTAGCCAGTGCGGATGATCTCCGCGACATAGTCCGCCACGGGCAGGCCGCCTTGTCCCGGAAAATTGCGGAAATGCCGGCTCCAGTAGAGCAGGTCCATCTCCCAGCCTTGGGCGTCGGCCAACTGGACGAAGGCGATCTTGTCTCCGGGGATCGCCTGGATGCTCTCGCTGGGGATGCCGCGCGAGAGCGAATGGAAACTGTCGAGGATGATGCCGATATGGGGATGGTCGACCGCTTCCACGATCGCCCATGCGTCCGATGGTCGAACACATGCCGGCCCCAGGCCAGCGCCTCATAGCCCACGATGATGCTGCGCTTGCCCGCCCCGCTCGCCCAGTTCCTGCAAGTCGGCGACGATGCGGTTGCGCTCGCCCAGCGCATGGGGCGAACAGTTGGAGCAGACGAGGATGCGGTCCGCGCCGAGGTCGCCCCATCAGGTCGAACTTCGCCTCCGCCCGGTCCAGCGCCCGCTGCCGCATCGCGCCCGGCATGCCTTCGAAATCGCGGAACGGCTGGTACAAGCATGCAGCCAAGGCCCAGATCGCCATCATCGCCCGCACCTCGCGCGGGGACAATGCGACGCGATCAGGTCATTTTCGAAAATCTCGACCCCGTCGAAGCCGCCGGCCGCCGCCGCGCGCAGCTTTTCCTCCAGCGTGCCGCTCAGCGATACGGTCGCGATCCCGAAAGTCATCGGCGGGTGCCTCCTGTCAGCGCCGCGTGGAAATTGGCGGCAACGCGCGGCGTCCGCCTTGCGCCCGGTGAAATGTTCGAACGCGCCTGCGGCCTGATGCACGGTCATGCCGCTGCCATCCAGCGTGACGCAGCCCGCCGCCTTCGCCTCACGCAGCAATTGCGTTTTCCAGCGGGAAATAGACGATGTCCGTCACCCAGAAGTCCGGGCCGCAGCAGTCTTGCGGAATGGCCGATCCGGGATAGCCCGCCCACCCAGCGGCGTCGCATTGACCCACGCCGTCGGCAGCATCGGCCAGCGCGGCGGTCAGATCCTGCCCCACCACCGCGCGCCCGTCGCCATGCAGGGCGCACAGAGCCGCGCACAGTTCGCGGCCGCCCGCGCGCCATTGGGATCGAACAAAGTCAGCGTGCCGACATACATGCCCATCAGGGCGTGGGCGGTGGCGGCGCCTGCACCGCCACCGCCCATCTGTACGACCTTTCCGAAACGCGACCCGAAGCAGACCCGCGCGGAGATTTTCCGCGAAGCCTTGAATATCGGTATTATGGCCGATCCGCCGGCCATGCTGGAACACCACCGTATTGACCGACCCGATCGCGCCGCCTGCGGCGACAGGTCGTTCCAGATCGCGATCACCGCCTGCTTATTAGGGGTGGGTGACATTGACCCCGGGCGAACCCCGCCAGCTGCACCGCGTCGAGCAGGCGGGGCAGATCGCCCGCATCCATGCCGTCCGCCGCCAGATCGAACAGGCGATAGACCAGCCGCAGCCCCTGCGCATCGCCTTCGCTTTCATGCAGCATGGGCGACAGCGACGCCTGAATGTCGCGTCGATAAGGCCGGTGAGGTAGCGAAACTGGGTCAAGATCGGGCCATCCAAGAAGAGGAGACAGCCGCCTCCGCCCGCAGGGGAGGAGGCGGCAGGGGGAGATCAGAAGTTGAATTTCGCGCCGACGTAGAAGGACCGTCCGACCATGTCGTAGGTGCCGGCGTCGGTGCCGTTCTGGGAACTGGCGACGAAGGGAATGCCCTTGTCGAACAGATTGGTGATGCCGGCGCGGAACTGGACATTCTTCGTAACGTCCAGCGTCGAGAAGACATCGAACAGATTATAGGGCTTCACCCCCACCTGTTCCGCCGCCGGAGACGTCACCGCGCTGATGTCGCGCAGCTTGCCTGATTAGCGCCAGCGCAGGCCGATGCCGAACATATCGGAGCTGTAGCCCACCGTCGTCAGCGCCTTCCACTTGGGCAGGGGCCGGCCCGGCGTGCTGGTGCCGACGAAATCCTGCGATGCCTGTCCCGCAGGGTCTGGACCTTATAATGGTTCAGCCAGCCGATCGCCGAAGACGCATAAATCTTGCCCGATCCATCGCCGATGCCCGCTTCGGACAGGCGCAGCGACAGTTGACCTGCACATCGACGCCATCGGTGTCGAGCGCGCCGAGGTTCAGGTAAGGCTGGGCGATCGCCACGAGTTGACCGGTCGGATCGCGCTGGATCAGCTGGCAAAATTCGTTGCCATTGGAATAGCTGCTGTTCGAGACCCGTCCAGATTATAGCATTTGCCAGCACGGTCAGGCCGTTGATGGTCGAATGACGTTGCGGATCTTGATGTTGTAATAGTCGACCGAGAAGAGAATCCCGACAGCCAGGGTGAGGAAAATTTCGGATTGAGCACGAAGCCGACATTGAAGGTGTTGGCCTTTTCCGGGTCAGGGCGCTGTTGCCCTGAATATTGCCGCCGGTCGCGGTGGTCGCGCAAACTGATAGGCGTCGATCGCGGCGGCGGAATGCCCTGCGCCAGACAGAGGTCACGCACCCTGCGCGCCATTGGCGCCGGTCCGGGCGGTGGAGCGGACGTCGCACGGGTCGCCGATCGCGGCGGGCGGCGTGCCGATCGCCAGCTGCGATCCGGTGACGGGGGAGAATAGCTCGCCGATATTGGGCGCGCGCACGGCCCGCTGGTAAGAACCCCGGATCAACAGCGCGTCTACCGGCTGCCAGCGCGCATCGAACTCATAGCTTTTTCACGCTGCCGGTGGTGTTTATAGTCGGAATGCGGAAGGCTGCGCCAACGCCCAACTCATGGAAGAAGGGCGTGTCCGACAGCAAGGGCACGTCGATCTGCGCGGCAAATTCCTTGACGCTGATCTGGCCCTGTGCCGGTTGGAGCCGACACCGATTCCACATTATTGGACACCAGATCGGGCTGGGATCATATTTATACGTGTTCTTGCGATAAAACCGGCGAGCAGCGCCAGTTGCACCGGCCCGGCGGGCAGGTTGAACAGCGGGCCATTCACCTGTCCCTGCACCTGCGTCTTGGTCAGCCGCTTCGCGCTGTTGACGGTGGCGGTCATATAATCCTGGCATGCTGCGACAGGCTGGTCGCATTGGTGATGCCGAACGGATTGAAGCCGCCGGCGCATAGGATGCGCCGCCATCCGCCGCATTCAAGCAGCGTCTGCACGCGGGATTTCAGCACCGCGTTGAACATCGACTGATTATGGACCGTCTCGTCATAGGAAACGAAGCCGTCGGAACTTCCATGATCCGCCGATCGTGCCCTTCAGGCCGCCCAGATACTGCTGGACCCCCGTAATTTTCGTCCCATCCTTTGTCGCCGATGCCGACATAGCGCGCGCTCCAGCGGAACGGGCGCTCGGATCGGCGCGCGACGCCAGCAACGTGCGCAGGTCGTTGGGTATGAAGGGATTGGTGACGGGGATGGTGGTGAAGGGCGCGAACTGCGTCAGGCTGCCGCCCGCTTCGGTGGTGACGGTCGAAATCGACATAGAGAACTGGCCATAGGCGGTCAGCGTCTCCGTCAGATCGAACTCACCCTTGGCAAAAGGCGGATTTGCGTTCGAAGGCGTTCAATATCTGAAGCTGTGGCCCCCGGCATGCGCACATGGCCGCCGACCACGGCATAGGCGTCGGTCGTTGGCCCCTTGTAATTGATCGCGCGGTCTGCACGAACAGGGTGCCGTCATTGTTGAAGCCCAGATTCAGCGTCCGGTTGATCGGATTGGTGACGCCATATTGGGCGAACACGCCATTGAGCGCCGCCTGGCTCGGCAGGTTCAGCGCATTGGGCACGAAGGCGCCGGTGCCGATGAAGGAGAGACGGCACCTTGTCGTCAAAGAAGCTGCGCTGCGAACCCGACAGCGGATCGCGCTGGCCATAGCTCAGCGCCAGCATCAACCGGCCGCGATCGTCGGCAAATTTGGTGCCCAGCGCCAGCGATGCGTTGAACTTGCCATAATCGCCGCGAAAGCTGTTGCCATTCTGGATGTCGGCGCGCGCACGCCGTCGAAATATTTGTCGGTCTTGAAATTGACCACGCCCGACATGGCGTCGGACCCATAGATGGCCGATGCGCCGCCGGTGATGACGTCGACCGATCCGATGATCGATTCCGGCAAGATATTGATGTCGACATTGCCGTTAATGTCCGACAGCGGCAGACGGCGACCGTCCAGCAGCACGAGATTGCGGTTGGAGCCAAGGCCGCGCAGGTTCAGCGTGGCGCGCCCGCCCGCACCCTGGCCGCCGGTGCCGGCATTGCCCGACGGAGTGAAGCCGGGCAGCTGGTTCAGCGAATCTTCCAGCGTGATCTGCCCGCTCTGCTGCACCACTCATCCGATACGGTGACGATGGGGCTGACGGCGACATTGTTCGGCCGCGCGATCAGCGATCCGGTAACGACGATGTCGGCCGTGGACGGCTGGTCCGCTGCGGCATCGGTCGCCTGCGGCGCCAGGGCGGCCGCAGGCTCGCCCTGATCCTGCGCCCCAGACCGGACTGACGCAGGCGCTCAGCGCCATCGCGGCCAGCGACCCGCCGATGCGAAGCTGCATATGAAAACCTGACTTCATCCTATCCTCCCATTATATTACTAACTAGTTCGTACATTATCATTTACACCGATGCGTGGACGGCCCTTCAATCCATCTCCACCCGGCGAACATCCCCCACGATGAAGACATAGCGGCGGCCCCGATCAGGGCGAGCACACCGATGAAGGCCAGCGCGCCATAGAAAAGACCGGTCTGCCCCACGATCACCCCGACCACGATCGGCGTGACGATGCCTGCCAGATTGGCGCACAGATTGAACACGCCGCCGTCAGGCCGACATATTGGCGCGGCGCCACGTCGGAAATCAGCGTCCAGCCCCAGATTGACCATGCCCTGACCGAAAAGGGCGATCGACATGATGGCGATGACCAGCGTGTTGCTCGTCACATAATTGGCGGCGACGATGGTCGATGCCAGCAGCAGCCCGCGACGATCGGCAGCTTTCGGCCGATATTGGCGGATCCGGTGCGGCGGATCAGCAGGTCGGAAACCTGCCCGCCCAGGCAGCACGTCGCCGGCCGACGCCGCAATATAGGGCAGCTACGGCGAAGGTGCCGATTTCAGCCAGTCCATGCCCCGCTCGGTCGCCAGATAGGTCGGGAACCAGGTCAGGAAAAAGACCAAAGTCGAATTGCCGCAAAACTGGCCGATCGACGCGCCCAATATCTGGCGCTTGCCCATCAGCTGCGGACATTCGCCAGGAAAAGGGATTTTCGCGTCCTGCTTCGTCGCGGTCAGCCCGCCGCCGGCGCGGATATGCTCCAGTTCGGCGGCGTTGATGCGGCTGCTGTCGCTCGGATCGCGATAACGGGCGTACATCAGCAGGCAAACGCCATGCCCAGCGCGCCGGCAATCAGGAACAGGGCGCGCCAGCCAAAGCTGGCCCACCACCCAGAACAGCACTGGCGCGAAAAAGGCCAGCCCCGCATATTGCCCCACGGCATAGACCGAATTGGCCGCGCACGTTCATCCTGCGGGAACCACCTGCTGAGAATGCGGCTGTTGCACGGGTAGCAAGGTTGCTTCCGCCACCCCCAGCGCCAGCGGAAGCCGAACAACATTGCCACATTTCCGGCTATGCCGTGGAGCAGGGTGAAGAAAGACCAGAGGATCAGCGATCCGGCGTAGGTGATGCGCGTGCCAAGCCGATCGAGCAGCAGCCCGCCGGGTATCTGCGACGCGGCATAGGTCCAGGAAAAAGCGGAAAAGATGAAGCCCATCATTTCGGGCGAAATCTTCAGTTCTGCGTCAGCGACGGCGCGGCCACGCCCATCACTGCGCGGTCCATGTAATTGAGCAGGGTAGCGACGCTGATCAGCGCCAGTACGCCCAGCCGCGCCCTTTGTGGCTTCAGCAATTGCGTCGACGCTCTCATGCTGCTTTCCGTTCATCAACTGGAGCAATGGGCGCACCGCCAGCGCATAGCCGTCAATGCCCATGCCCGACAGCATGGCCGTGACCGCGCCGCTCATGATTCGACCGGGACCGGCATCTCCTCGTCGCGTTTGTGAATGTTGGAGATATGCACTTCGATGATCGGGCAATCGCACATTTTGAGCGCGTCCAGCACAGGATAGCCGCATAGGAGAAGGCGCCGGGTGATGACGACGCCAAAGGCGCCGACTCGCGCCTGATGCAGCCACTCGACCATCTCATGTTCGGCATTGGTCTGGCGGAATATCAGGCCGACGCCCGATCCATCCAGTTCGCGCAGCAGGCGGTCTCGACATCGGCCAGGGTTTGGCGGCCGTAAATATCCTTTCGCGCACGCCCAGCAGGTCCAGATTGGGACGTTGAGATAAGAATGAAACGCTGGCCCATGACCGGCCTGATCCTCCCGCTGCGTGCCGGGATGACGCTCCCGATCTTGCAGAATCACCTTTACGCCGTTCAGATCGCGCGGCAAGCAAAATGTACGAACTGGTACATGCAATGAAAGATAAAATTCAGGGCAGCGCGCGCAACGGCGATTCGATCGGCCTGATAGGAGCCAAGCCACAGGTCGCGGCCCACGATCACCGCCGCCGATACGCCGTTGAAGGTCGGATCAGGGCGGGCCATAAGGCGACCAGCGAGAAGACTGCCTCGCCGGGTCCAGTTTGACCACTGCCCAGCCGCGATGACAGGTCATGCCGTCGGCCACGCCATGGACGATCTGCCGCACCCCGCCGCAGGCTGGCTCGTCGCGCACCATTCCAGCCAGCAGCAGCCGGTCGCCATCCCAATGGATATTGTCTGGCATGAATTCAGGGGCCTGCGCGTGCCATAGCGGCTGGCGCGTGTCGTGCCGCGCATAGCGACGACCTCGCGCCGGCCAAAGGCGATGACATAGAACCCGCTGTCGTCCTTCGCCGTTTCCAGTCCGTTATTGCCCGGCAGTTCCGTGCCCGGCAGCAAGCGGAAAGCCGGTTCGCCGGGCGCGCGTTCATAAACGCCGCCGGTCGGCTGGCCGCGCACGAAATCGGTGATGCTGGTTCCCGGTCGGGTCAGCACTGTCGCGATCACCGTGCCGTCGCTATAGGATGCGACACTGTTGGCGACATGCCCGGCCGGCATGGCCAGGCATCCCTGCCAGCGCAGCGCCGGTTGTTTACGGGTATCGCGATAATCGACAGCAAATATCTCGATCGCCTCGCGCCCGCCATGATTGACCACCAGCAAACGGGCCTGTCCTGGCGCCGTGACCCGCAGGCTCAGTCCCCGCGCGGTGAACAGCGCCGGATGGGAGATGTCTCACAATCGGGATAAAGCGGGTCGCGCGCGACCTGATCGGCCTCATTTCTGAACCAGAACGCGGCTTTGCGCGTCCGACTGTCGGACGATCTTCAACCCCGCGCCGGTCGCAAAGCCGCTCGCGACGATCCATGGTGTCTCAGGAACCCGCGCCAGATCCTCCGGCTTCATCGCTTCGCTGACAAACGCAAATTGCGATGTCGTTCCATGTGTCTCCGTCGTTGTCTCACCGGCAGAACAGCGCATCCGCCCAGCAACAGCGCCAGAAGAAAAGCCGCCCGACTCATGTCACGCGATACACGCGAATACGCACCGATGGCTTTGGCGCATCTTCTGGCGGCGTACCGATCGCCCCACAAAAATGGCCTGATTGAGCCAGGCATGCGGCCCTTCGGGCGCTTCGAAAATCGGAACAGTGCGCAAATAACGCTGCGGGGCGTCCGGCACCTTACTGTTGGTCAGCCCGACATTGCGCACATGGGCTGACGGCCGCCATCAACCTCGCGCAGATCGCAAGGTGCTGGTGCTGGCCAAGGCGCGCTGGATGGCGGGTCGACCAACTGGGCGCAGGGCGGCATTGCCCGCCGTACTCGACGCAGGTGACAGTTTCGAGGCGCATGTCCAATGACACGATGGTCGCGGGGCGCCGGCCTCAACAATCGCGAAACGGTGGAGTTCGTCGTTTCCGAAGCCCCCGCCGCGATCGAACGGCTCGCCGACCTCGGCGTGCCCTTCAACGGCGGGGAAGAATTTGGCGAACGCTGGCACCTGACCCGCGAAGGCGGCCATTCGCACCGCCGCATCGTCCATGTCGATGACGCCACCGGCCATGCGGTGCAGGTCGCACTGCTCAAGGCCGCGCGCGCCAATCCCAACATCACCCTGATGGAGGATATGGTCGCGATCGACCTCATCACCTCGCGCCATGGGGAGCGCTATTTCGGGCGACGGCCATGTCGGGGCGTCCTACGCCTTCAACAAGCAGACCAAACGCGTCGACGCCCTGCTCGGCCGCGCGACCATCCTCTGCCACCGGCGCGCGCGGGCCGCACCTATCTCTTCTCGACCGCCGCGCCGGCGCGACCGGCGACGGCATCGCCATGGCCTGGCGCGCGGGCTGCCGCGTATCGAACATGGAAATGAACCAGTTTTCACCCGACCTCCCTACAATCTGGAGGTCAAGAATTTCCTGATTACCGAAGCTGTGTGCGGCGAAGGCGGCCATTTGAAGCTTCCCCCCGGCGTGCCGGGCGGCGGCGAGCGCTTCATGCCCCGCTTCGACCCCGCGCGAGGAACTGGCTCCGCGCGATGTAGATCACCAGTACGTCGCGCGGCACGCGGAAATATTCGACCGTGCGGGCCAGCGCAAAAGCTTTTGGGGGGGATGATGCAGCAGTCGGTCTTGCGATCGACGAAATTCTTCGGATCGAAATCCTTGGGGTCGACGATGGTGCTGTCGACATTGGTGAAAATCTTGAATTCGTCCGCCACCGCGCGTCATAGCCATAGGAGGACAGGCCGTAGCTGATGCAGCCTTCGCGCCGCTGGCTCTCCAACGAACGGCTCGATCATGCCGTTGCTCAGCGCCTGCTCGCGAATCACACTTGTCGGAAAGAATGGCCATGTCGTTTCAGCTCTTTGTCATGGGGCCGATGCCCAGGTCCGCGGGACCAAAGGCATGGGCAGGAGATCGGCGACGCGCAGGTCCAGCACCCGGTCGCCGCTGGGGGTGGCGCAATAGATGGCCAGCGTGCGGCCCGCCATCTGTTCGGCTCGTTCATGATCTGGCGGCACCGCCCGCAAGGGGTGACGAGCGCTTCGCCATCCGCATCCATCGCGCCGCCGACCACGGCGATTTCCGCCACATCGGCAAGCGGCCCTGCGCGTTGACGGTGGCCAGCGCCACGGTTTCGGCGCACAGCGACAGGCCATAGCTGGCATTTTCGAAATGCAGCCGGTGATGACGCTGCCGTCGGTCAATCGCACCGCCGCGCCCACGGCAAAGCGGCTATAGGGCGCATGGGCGTTGGCCATCGCGTCGCGCGCGGCGGCGATCAGCGACTGGACTTCATTCTCTTCAGGCATCAGGGCGCCACCACATTCCATCGAACCGGACCATCGACGCCGTCGATATGCCGCATGTCGCTGGCTGTCCACATCACCCAGGGCTTTGTCGCATAGTCGGGCGGAAAGAAATTCCCGTCCATCCACAAGGTCCGGTTGATGCCGGACCCGAGTCATAGGCCTTGTCGAAATCCTCGGTGACGTTCAGCAGCGCGGGCTTTCCGGCCTGTCCTTCGACCAGATTGATCAGGGTGTTGAGGTCCGAGAGAAGCTGGTCGCGGCCGGGCGCGCCTTGCAGCCGGGATCGAAGGCCAGCCGCACGACCGGGGGCAGGGCGGCATTGTCGCGCGGCACCGTGGTCATGAAGCTGGTCGCCTGATCGCTGGGCTGGCGGCACAGGCTGAAATCGATCATCGCGCCATAGCGCATGCCGGCGGCGCGCACGCCGCGCAGATTGGCGGCAAAGCCGGGTCGCGCCGTCGGCTGCGTCGGCGGCGCGATATAGGCGAAATCGGTGCCTTGCGCCGCCAGCGTGCCCCAGTCGACCTGGCCATTGTCGCCGGCGCTGATGGGACACGCCCTGCACCGGATATTGATCGCGGGCGGGCGCCCAGCCGCGCGCATAGAGCCACAGCCCCAGCGTCAGCGCCGCGACCACCGCCAGTCCCGCCCCGATACGGAACAGCAGGCCCCCCAAAGTCACAACCCTGATTGTCTTACCCCTTGATATGCAACACGCAAATGAGCGTGAACAGCCGCCGCGCCGTGTCGAAATCGACGTCGATCTTGCCTTCCAGCCGCTCTTTCAGAACATCCGCCGCATCGGTGTGGATGGCGCGGCGGGCCATGTCGACCGTTTCGATCTGCTGGGGCGATGCATTGCTGATCGCCTGATAATAGCTGTCGCAGATCGCGAAATAATCGCGGATCGGACGGCGGAACCGCCCCGGCCCAGGATGATCGCCTCCAGCGGCTGTCATCCTGGCGGTTGATTTCGATCACCAGCCGACCTTCTTCAACCCCCAACAGCACCTTATAGGGACCGACCGGCATAGCCATCGGCATGCTCGCGCTGCGGGCGAAGTGATTATCCTCCCAGCAGGTCGAAAGATCGCGATGCGCCGTTTCCTGCTCCACGTCGGCATTGCGCCACAGGATGGTGCGCTGGTCCAGCTGGATGTCTATGATGCGCGGATCGGCCATAATGCAAGCGAACAGTCAGTGCGGCGGCGCGCGCCGAAATGCAAGCAGGACTTATCCACAGATGCGTGGTTGTGGCCCCTTGCGCACAATCGGGTCGGGAGAGGAAAGAGGGCAGATGGTCGAACTGCTGAAAATCACCCCGCCGAAACGGCGGAACCGAACTGCCGCGCAATGTCGAGGCGGAGGCCGCGCTGCTGGGCGCGATCATGATCGACAATCGCATTGCCGAGGATGTGCAGCTCAAGCTGAAGGCCGAACATTATTTCGAGCCGCTGCATGGCCGCATCTATGATGCGATCATGCCCTGCTGGACAAGGATATGGTCGCCAATCCGGTGACGCTCAAACCCATGCTGGAACAGGACCCGGCATTGAAGGAAACTGGGTGGCGCGGCCTATCTGCGCAACTGACCGGCAATGGCGCGGCGCTGATCGGCGCGCGTGACTTCGCCAGCCAGATTTACGACCTTGCCCTGCTGCGCCAACTGGTCAGCGTCGGCCGCGAACTGGTCGAAAACGCGATGGACACCAGCGAGGATGTCAATCCGCGCGAACAGATCGAAGCCGCCGAAGGTCGCCCTGTACAAGGTGTCGGAAGGCGAGGGGGAAACAGGTTCGGTCAAGAGCTTCCTGTCCGCCTCCACCATGGCGGTGCAGGTGGCCGAACGCGCGCTCAACAGCGGCGGCCATGTGTCGGGGATCACCACCGGCATCAACAGCCTCAACGCCAAGATCGGTGGTCTGCACAATTCCGACTTGATGATCCTTGCCGGCCGTCCCGGCATGGGCAAGACGTCGCTGGCGACCAACATCGCCTATAATGCCGCATCCCGCTGGCTGCGCGATCATGGCGACGGTATTCCGCTCGACAAGAATATGGGGGCCAAGACCGCCTTCTTCTCCCTCGAAATGTCGGCCGATCAGCTGGCGACCCGCGTGCTTGCCGAACAGTCGGGCATTTCGGCGAAGCGCTGCGCATGGGCAAGATCAGCCGGGCGGACTTCCAGGAACCTGTCCCGCGCCGCGCGCGACCTTCAGGAACTGCCCTTGTTCATCGATGACACGCCGGGCCTGACGATCGCGGCGCTGCGCACCCGTGCGCGCCGGTTGAAGCGCCGCCATGACATTGGCTTCATCGTGGTCGACTATCTTCAGCTGCTCCAGGGCACCGGGCGCGGCAATGAGAATCGCGTGAACGAAATTTCCGAAATTTCCCGTGGTTTGAAGACGCTGGCGAAGGAATTGCACGTGCCGGTGCTGCCCTGTCGCAGCTCAGCCGTGCGGTCGAACAGCGCGAGGACAAGCGTCCCAGCTGTCCGACCTTCGCGAATCCGGCTCGATCGAGCAGGACGCGGACATGGTCTGGTTCGTGTTTCGCGAGGATTATTACGAAGCCGCCAAGGAGCCAAAGCCCGACGACGAGGCCGCCTATGCCGCGTGGAAGGAGAATATGGAGCGCATCTATGGCCTCGCTGAAGTGATCGTCGCCAAACAGCGTCACGGGCTCCCACCGGCCGCATCCGCATGAAGTTCGATGCCAAGATCACCCGCTTCTCCGACATTGCCGACGACAGCTATCAGGATCTGGATTACGAATGATCCACGCGGCGAAGGGGTCGAATCGCATTGCCCCTTCGCGCCCCGGCCGCTAAGGGCTGTGCTTTCCGGGGCCCGATGGTCCGCTCTGTCAGGGGAAGCGAAATATGAGCGGGGCAGTAGAGGTCGGCATCATCATGGTCGCGGTCCGATTGGGACACGATGCGCCATGCCGCCGAAACGCTCGAAGCGCTGGGCTTGCCCATGAATGCAAGGTCGTGTCCGCTCACCGCACCCCGCAGCGCCTCTATGATTATGCCACCGGCGCTGTCGGACGCGGCCTGAAGGTCATCATCGCGGGCGCTGGCGGGGCGGCGCATCTGCCCGGCATGACCGCATCGATGACGCGCCTGCCGGTGCTGGGCGTGCCGGTCGAATCCAAGGCATTGAAGGGCATGGATTCGCTGCTCTCCATCGTCCAGATGCCCGGCGGCATACCCGTCGCTACGCGCTGGCCATCGGCAAGCCCGGCGCGATCAACGCCGGCCTGCTGGCGGCATCGATCCTGGCCACCAACGATCCGGCGCTGGCCGACCGTCTGGACGCCTGGCGCACGCGCCAGACCGACGCGTCGCCGAAACCGTCGAAGACTGAAACGAAAGACGCATGACGACCATCGCGCCCGGCTCCACCATCGGCATCCTTGGCGGCGGCCAGCTTGGCCGGATGATCGCCATGGCGGCGGCCCAGCTGGGCTATCGCACCAGCATTTTCGCGCCCGAGGAAAGCGGCCCCGCCGCCGATGTCTCGCCGCTCTGGACGCGCGGCGCTTATGAAGACGCAGCGGCGCTTGCCGCTTTGCGATGGCGTCGATGTCGTCACCTATGAGTTCGAGAATATCGATCCCTCTGCGGTCGAAGTGCTGGCCACCCACGGCCTCGTCCGTCCGGCGCGCAGGCATTGCGCGTGGCGCAGGACCGGCTGGCCGAAAAGCGCTTCGTCTGCGATCTGGGCGGCCTGACCGCGCCCTTCGCCCCGGTCGAAAGTCTGGACGATCTGGAGGCGGCGATCGAGCAGGTCGGCAGCCGCGCCATCCTGAAGACCAACCGCATGGGCTATGACGGCAAGGGGCAGGCGCGCCTGTCGGAGCCGGGCGACGCCGTGGCGCATGGAGCGCCATCGGCCGCCAGAGCGCCATATTAGAAGGCTTCGTTACCTTCGCCGAGGAATTTTCAGTCATCTGGTGCGCGGCGCGGACGGCGAAGTGCGCTTCTGGGATTCGGCGGCCAATGTGCATGTCGACGGCATCCTCGCCACATCGACCGTGCCGGCCGGGCCGCTGATCGCGGGCAGGTGCCCCAGGCCCGCGCCATGGCGAAGAAGATTGCCGACGCGCTCGAACTATGTCGGCGTCCTCACCTGCGAATTTTTCGCCAGCGCCGACGGCCCGGTGTTCAACGAAATGGCGCCCCGCGTCCATAATAGCGGCCACTGGACCACCGAAGGCGCGGTGACGAGCCAGTTCGAAAATCATGTCCGCGCCATTTGCGGTCTGCCGCTGGGAGACACCGGCCTTGCCGCGTCGCGCGTGGAGATGCGCAACCTGATCGGCGATGACGTGCTTGATGGCCGGCGATCCTGTCCGATCCGGCCAATCATTTGCACCTTTATGGCAAGCATGAAGCGCGTCCCGGCCGCAAGATGGGACATGTGACGCGGCTGGTGTTGTAAAGGTTCGTGCTCCTGCGAAAGCAGGGGCCCAGTTCCGACGTCTCAATGGGCTCCTGCTTTCGCAGGAGCACGCTGCGCTTTAAAGGCGAGATATGAATCGTCCCCAAATCACCCTCGTCCTGGCCCGCGCCGACAATGGCGTGATCGGCAAGGATGGCGATTTGCCCTGGCGGCTGCCGGCGGACCTCAAGCATTTCAAGGCGATTACCGCCGCCACCCGATGATCATGGGCGCAAGACGTTTTGACAGCCTGCCCGGCCTGTTGCCGGCCGTCGTCATATCGTGCTGACCCGCGATGTGGGCTGGACGAGCGAAGGGGCGGAGGTGGCGCATGATGTGGATGGCGCCATCGCGCTAGCCGGCGCGCCGAGCGTCATGGTGATCGGCGGCGCGGAAATCTACCGCCTGTTCCTGCCACGCGCCGACCGGATCGAACTGACCGAAGTGCATGTCGATGCGGAGGGGGATGCGGCGATCGCCTATCCGACCCGGCGGACTGGCGGGAAAGCGCGCGGGACGATCATCCGACGGTGGATGGGCGACCCGCCTACAGCTTCGTGACGTTCGAGCGGCGGTAGCAACACCGTGCTCCTGCGAAAGCAGGAGTCCAGAGCGACAAGCGCTGCATCCGGAAGAGCACGCTGGTCCATTGCCACGCCGGCCCACCTCCCTATAGCGCGCGCCATGGAGCGGCTTTCTAGCGGCGCCCCGATCCCCGCTCCTCTGCGCGGGAGCGTCATGGCGCTGGCAATTTCGATGGGTTTCATGCGGGCCATCAGGCGGTGGTCGGTCGTGCGATCGATCGCGCGCGGGCCGAAGGCCGTCCGGCGATTGTCGCGACCTTCGATCCACATCCGATGCGGCTGTTCCGGCCCGATACGCCCAGCTTCCGCCTGACCACGCTGGACCAGCGCGCCGCGCTGTTCGCCCGCGCGGGCGCTGACGCGATGCTGGTGTTCGACTTCACGCCCGAACTCGCCGCGCTGGATGCCGCCGCCTATGTCCGCCTGCTCACCGACCAGATGGGCGTCGCCGCCGTGGTCACGGGGCAGGACTTCACCTTTGGCAAGGGGCGCTCCGGCACGATCGACAGTTTCGCGCAGTTTGGCCTGTCCGCTGAAGCGATCGCCCCGGTCACGGACGGGGAGGGGGTCATTTCCTCCAGCCGCATCCGCGCCGCGTTGCAGGCGGGCGATTGCGACACAGCCACCCGCCTGCTGACACGCCCCTTCGCGATCGAAGGGATCGTTCAGCATGGCGACAAGCTGGGCCGCACCATCGGCTTTCCCCACCGCCAATATCGACATGGGGTCTTATCTCTTCGCCCGGCCTATGGCATTTATGCGGTGCGCGGTTGCTGCCCGATGGGCGGGTGCTGGACGGGGCCGCCAATCTGGGCATCCGCCCAGCTTCGATCCGCCCAAGGAATTGCTGGAGCCGCATTTCTTCGATTTCACGAAAACCTCTATGATCAGCGATCGCGGTGCAACTGATCCGCAACCTCCATGGCGAGGTGAAATATGACGGGCTCGATGCGCTGATGGCCGGCATTGCCCGCGATTGCGACGATGCGCGGCAAATCCTTGCGGGAACGCCTTACCTCGCTTAAGGCACGGCGCTAATCTGCCCAAACCTCCGTTCGGTTCGAGCAGCTTCGAGCTTGTCGAGAAGCGTCCGTCGAGAACTGTTCTCGACAAGCTCGAACCGAACGGATCTAGCATAAGTCACCCATGACCACCGACGCACCTGACTATAAGAGCACCGTCTTCCTGCCCGTCACCGACTTCCCGATGAAGGCCGGCCTTGCGCAGAAGGAACACGGCCATCGCGGCGAAGTGGGAGGCGATGGATCTCTATGGCAAGCTGCGCGAGAAGCGCGCCGGCCGCGAACGCTTCATCCTGCATGATGGCCCGCCCTACGCCAATGGCGACATCCATATGGGCCATGCGATGAACAAGGTGCTCAAGGACATCATCGTCCGCAGCCAGTCGCTGCTGGGCAAGGATGCGCCCTATGTGCCCGGCTGGGATTGCCATGGCCTGCCGATCGAATGGAAGATCGAGGAGGAATATCGCAAGAAGAAGCTGAACAAGGATGAGGTGCCCGCCGCCGAATTCCGCGCCCAGTGCCGCGCCTATGCCGACAAATGGGTGGGCGTGCAGAAGGATCAGTTCAAGCGTCTGGGCGTGATGGGTGACTGGGCCGATCCGTATCTGACCATGAAGTTCGACGCCGAAGCGACGATCGTGGGCGAATTGCTGAAATTCGCGGAAAGCGGCCAGCTTTATCGCGGCGCCAAGCCCGTCATGTGGTCCCCGGTCGAAAAGACCGCGCTGGCCGAAGCGGAGTGGGAATATGAGGACGTCACCTCGACCCAGATCGACGTGGCGTTCGAGTCGTCGAAGCGCCGAATGCGCCGGAGCTGGTCGGCGCTTATGCGGTGATCTGGACGACCACGCCCTGGACGATCCCTGTCAATCAGGCGATCGCTTATGGGGAAGAGGTTGAATACGTATTGGTAGAGGCTGTCGCTGGAAATCCGGCGGCGTTGATGCTGATGGGGCTTTAACTATGGCAGCAGAGCCGGTGATTGGGGCAACCTGATCTTTGGCAAGAAGCTGCTAATCGCGCGCGAACTGCTTGATGCGGCGGCGTCGCGTTTTCGTGTCTCGCGTTGGGGAACACACATTGGTCTGGGAAGGCACCTACCTCGCCGGCGCAACCACCCGTCACCCGTGCACGCGCTGGGCGGCTTCTTCGCCAAGCCGCGTCCGCTGCTGCCGGCCGATCATGTCACGACCCGACGCGGGCACCGGCCTCGTCCATATGGCGCCTGATCATGGTGAGGAGGATTTCCTCGCCTGCAAGAAGCTGGGCATCGATCCGGTCCTCGCGGTCAACGACGCCGGCTTCTATCGCGACGACTGGGATTGGCTGCCGGGGCAGGGCAGCGTCATACAACACCAAGTTCAACGGTCCCGAAGGCCCGATCTGCACCGATCTGCGCGCCGCTGGCGCGCTGCTGAGCGCCAGCGACTTCAAGCACAGCTATCCGCATAGCTGGCGGTCGAAGGCGCGCATCATCTATCGATCGCTGCATCCCCGCAATGTTCATCCCAGGGATAAGCCGCAGGAAGGCGCAGTGGTCGATGTCGAGGGCGGCGTGATGCCGACCCCGATCGTTACCGCAACGGCCCGACGCTGCCGAAATCGCGCTCGACGCGATCGCAGAGCAGACCCCGCTGGGTGCCGAGCGGTCGACCACCGCATCCGCTCCATGGTGGAAGGGCGCCCCGACTGGGTGATCAGCCGCCAGCGCGCCTGGGGCGTGCCGATCGCTCTCTATGTTCATACGCAAGAGCGGCCAGTATCTGGTTGATCCGGCGGTCAATGCCCGCAGCATCGAAGCGTTCAAGGGCGCGGGTGCGGATGCATGGTTTCGGCGCGGATCATCAGGCGCTGCTCGGCCCGGACTATGACCTTAACGATTATGAGGTCGTGAACGACATTCTCGACGTCTGGTTCGACAGCGGTTCGACCCACAGCTTCGTGGTCGAGGGCCGCTTGGCGAAGGCGTGCGCGCCGACTCATAATCGAAGGCTCCGACCAGCATCGCGGCTGGTTCCAGTCCTCGCTGCTCGAAAGCTGCGGCACGCGCGGCCGTGCGCCCTATGGCGCGGTGCTGACCCATGGCTTCGCGCTGGACGGCACGGGCAAGAAAATGTCCAAGTCGCTCGGCAATGTGGTCGATCCGCTAAGATCATGAGCGAGAGCGGCGCGGACATCCTGCGCGTCTGGGTCGCCAGCACCGATTATTTCGATGACGTGCGCATCGGCAAGGAAGTGCTGGCCGGTTCGTCCGACGCTATCGCAAATTGCGCAATACATTCCGCTACATGCTGGGCGCCCTTTCCGATTATGATGAAGAGACGGAAGCGGTGTCCTACGCCGAAATGCCGAGCTGGAGCGCTATATGCTCCACCGTCTGGCCCAGCTCGACGCGGAACTGCGCGCCGGGTGGACAAGGCGGCGAAGAGCGAGAACTGGCTGGAATTTTCCCCGCTACACACCCGGCCATCTTCGATTTCGCGAACAGCGACTGTCGGCCTTCTTCTTCGACTCCGCAAGGATTGCCTCTATTGCGATGCGAAGTCGGACCTCAAGCGCCGCGCCTATCGCACCCTGCTCGACACGCTGTTCCACGCATTGGTCCGCTATGTCGCGCCGATCATCCCCTTCACCGCTGAGAAGTGTGGCAAAGCCGCTTCCCAAGTGACGAGGATAGCGTCCATTTCCTGGAATGGCCGGAGGTCGACCATCACTGGATCAACAGCCATTTGAACGACAAATGGGCGAACTGCGTTACCAGCGCGAGCAGGTGAACGAGGCGATCGACCATTCCGCCGCGAAAAGGTGATCCGCTCCAGTCTGGAGCGGACGTCACCATGGGCGAAATGCTGCCCAGCGATGGTGTGAACTTCGCCGAAATCGCCATTGTCGCCCGGATCGAGATGGGCGTGGGCGACGGCTCATCGTCAAGCCCAGCGACTGGCACAAGTGGCGCCGCTGCTGGCGTCTGCTGCCGGAGGTCGAGGAAGACGGCACGCTTTGCCATCGCTGCGACGAAGTGTTGAAGGGGTAGCTGGATGGACTGTGCTCCTGCGAAAGCAGGAGCCCAGGATGCAGGGATTTCGTTCGACCCTGGGCTCCTGCTTTCGCAGGAGCACGCAGTAGGCAAACTTCTCCCTGTCCTGCGCGCAGGGCCTTGGGTATAGCGCAGCAAAATAGTCGCACTTGAATGAACGGATGACAATGACGGTTTCTGACGGGTTCTTTCTTTCCACGGCGTCATCCGCCCTTTCCTGACTGCGGGCTGATTTTCCATGCCTACCAACCCGATCAATCACCGCCCGCTGGGCCTGACCGTCGCCATCGTGACGCTCGCGCTCGACCAGCTGGTCAAATATAGCGTCACCTTCCCCCTCGCGCTCAAGAGCGGGCGGAGGAGGGGATTGAAATCCTGCCGATCTTCCGCCTGCGCTGGCTGGAAAATCGCGGCGTTTCCATGGGCTTCTTCCATGCCGACACCAACATGATGCGCTGGGCGCTGGTTGGCATGACCATGTTGATCGCCGCCTTCGTGGGCGTATGGATGTGGCGGGAACGCGCGCGCAGGATGTCGCGGCGCTGGGCCTGGTTCTGGGCGGCGCGATCGGCAATATCGTGGATCGCGTGCGGCTGGGCTAGGTCGTTGATTATGCGGACCTGCATTTCGGCGAATGGCGGCCTTTCCTGATTTTCAACTTGGCGGACGCCGCCATCACGTTCGGCGTGCTGATCCTGCTTGCGCGGGCGCTGCTGCTGCTGCGCGACAAGGGCGCAAAGACGGAGACTTTGAAGTGAAGCGTAACCTGATCCTTGCCGCTGGCCTTGTTGCAACCCTGTCGGCTTGCGGTGGCGGCGGCAACAGCCTGCTCAATCGCGGCCGTCCCGACGAATTCGCCGTCTCGCGTCAGGCGCCGCTGGTGATCCCCGCCGACTTCGCGCTGGTTCCGCCCGCGCCGGGCACCCCCGGCCGCTGCCGCCGTCGATTCGCGCAGCGAGGCGATGCAGGCGATGTTCGGCGGCCCGTCGGCGCGCAGCGCCAGCGAAACCGCGACCCTGAACGCCGCCGGCCGCGTGAAACGCCGCCGCCGGGATCCGCTCCTCGGCAGGCGATCCGGCCACGGAAGTTGTCGACAAGGGCAGCACAACCCGCGACGTCATCGCAGCGCCCGAAGGTGACGGGCAGGAAGCCCGCGCCGCCGTACCGCAGCAATAAAGGGAGGGGGCTACCCCCTTTCTTCGACAAAAGCCTTGAGGCGGACAATGTCCCGTCCCATTGTCTCTCCACCTGATCCAGCCAGAGCCGCGCCGCCGCGATCGCGTCCCGACGCAGCGCATAATGGACTTCGCGCCCGTTTTTGCGGCGATGGACCAGTCCCGCGCCGTGCAGCACGTCCAGATGCTTGGCGACGGCCTGCCGGCTGATCGTCAGCCCTTCGCCCAACTGGACGATTGATCGCTCCCGCCGCCGACAGGCGCGCGATCAGCCCCAGTCTGGTCCATCCCCCAATGCCGCAAACAGGGATGCCGGATCAGCGTTCGGCATAGCGCCTGACATTGTCGACCTGCTCGGCCCAGCCGCCTTCATTGTCGCGCAGCACATTGGATCGGCGCGGTTCGGGCACCTTGTCGAAACCGCTTTCCGTCACGTCAGGCGGTGCCGGTGGCGATCGGCTCCAGCACGAACTCCACCAATGTCCATTCCGGCACGCCGTTGCGGATCGCCTCTTCATCCCCGCCGTCGCGGGCCATTCGAAGGCGAAGCGGGTCATCGGTTCGATCGCCACGGTGCGCGATACCCATGGGAAATGCTCATAGCCCGGATAGGTCATATGGCCGGTCGTCGCCTCTCCCACCGTAAAGGGCTGGTCCAGCGCGACCAGAAACCAGGCGCCGAATTTCTCATGATCGATGATGGCGTCCCACACCGTGGCGACGGGGGCGGCAATATCGATGCTCTTGATGATACAGTCGGGCATATAAGCAACCTCCTGGTTGCTTTTTTATCCCTTTGCCTGATCATGCGCAAGCATTGAACCGCATTGTTTTCTGTATCGTAATGTAAATTGATTTTATCAACTATCAAATATGTTTAAAGTTCCATAGTATGTAAAACTATTAGCATTGTTGTGAAATAATAAGAAGATCAATCTTAATATGTGAA